>QFXE01000013.1:127500-313559 GCA_003349915.1 endosymbiont of Escarpia spicata | reverse complement strand
GTTGTATCCAAGGTCATCGAGTAAAAGATAATGGCTAACCAGAGAATTCGTATCCGTCTGAAGGCGTTTGATCACCGACTGATTGATCAGTCTGCCAGCGAAATCGTGGAGACAGCAAAGCGCACTGGTGCGCAGGTGCTGGGACCGATTCCGCTGCCGACGAAGAAAGAGCGGTTTACTGTGCTGATTTCACCGCACGTCAATAAAGATGCACGTGACCAGTACGAAATTCGCACCCATAAGCGTTTGATGGACATCGTCGATCCAACCGATAAGACGGTTGACGCATTGATGAAGCTCGATCTGGCTGCTGGCGTTGATGTCCAGATCAAGTTGAACTGAGGTTAAGAACAATGGCGATTGGAGTAGTCGGCCGTAAGGCCGGAATGACTCGGGTGTTCACCGAAGAGGGCGTGTCAGTTCCTGTGACCGTCATCGAGGTTGAGCCCAATCGGGTTGCTCAGCTTAAAACGAAAGATACTGATGGTTATCGTGCTGTTCAGGTAACTACGGGTAGCCGCAAGGCTTCTCGCGTGAGCAAGCCGGTGGCTGGTCATTTATCTAAGGCTGGTTTAGAAGGCGGTCGTGGTTTCTGGGAATTTTGCCTGGAAGATGGCGAAGGCGAAGGCATCGAGATCGGTTCTGAGATCAAGGCCGACATCTTTGAGGCCGGACAGCTGGTCGATGTACGTGGTCGCACTCAGGGTAAAGGTTTTCAGGGTGGGGTTAAGCGGCATCACTTCCATATGCAGGATGCCACGCACGGTAACTCGATCTCGCATCGTGCGCCGGGTTCCATTGGCCAATGCCAAACCCCCGGCCGTGTCTTCAAAGGAAAGAAGATGGCGGGCCACATGGGTGACAAGCAGCGTTGCCAGCAGAACCTGGAAGTCGTTCGGGTCGATGGCGAGCGCAACCTGCTGTTGGTGAAGGGTTCCGTGCCCGGCTCCAAAGGTGGTGACGTTGTCATCGTGCCTGCGGTGAAGATGAAGAACAAAGGGTGAATCTGATGGATCTGAATGTAACTTCTGCTGGCGGCGACGCGCAGACGATCCAGGTATCCGATGATGTATTCGGTGCTGCGTATAACGAGGGCCTGGTTCACCAGGTTGTCACTGCCCACATGGCTGCGGCTAGGGCTGGAACCAAGGCGCAGA
Organism: endosymbiont of Escarpia spicata; assembly: GCA_003349915.1. Taxonomy (GTDB): domain Bacteria; phylum Pseudomonadota; class Gammaproteobacteria; order Chromatiales; family Chromatiaceae; genus QGON01. The sequence goes on along the minus strand of QFXE01000013.1, from coordinate 312,402 downwards.
AAAATCGCGCGGCAGTTCGTGGCGGCGGTGCCAAACCCTGGCGTCAGAAAGGTACGGGTCGTGCTCGAAGCGGCACTATTCGCAGCCCCATCTGGCGCTCCGGTGGTGTGACGTTTGCAGCCTCCCCGCGCAATTTTGCGCAGAAGGTCAACCGTAAGATGTATCGCGGTGCGATTCGCTCTATTTTGTCCGAACTGGTGCGCCAGGAGCGCTTCGTTGCCGTCAATGAGTTCGCTGTTTCGGCGCCCAAGACTAAAGAGCTTGCCGGCAAACTGAAAGAGATGAATCTGAAAGATGTACTGGTTGTTGCAGAGAATCCTGATGAGAATCTCTATCTGGCTGCGCGCAACCTTTATGGTGTCGATGTTCGTGATGTGAATGAGATCGACCCGGTCAGTCTAGTCGCCTATGAAAAGGTTCTGATGACTGAAGGTGCAGTGAAAAAGATTGAGGAGCGCCTGGCATGAACAATGAACGTCTTATGAAGGTTTTGCTGAGTCCACTGGTTTCTGAGAAGAGTGCAAACGCGGCGGATGCAAATCGCCAGTTTACCTTCCAGGTTGCCACTGATGCGACCAAACGTGAAATCGCCAAGGCGGTTGAGAAGATGTTTGATGTCGAAGTCGAGCGGGTCCAGGTGGTTAATGTAAAAGGTAAGGCCAAGCGATTTGGTGCTATGCAGGGTCGCCGTTCCGATTGGAAGAAGGCCTACGTTAAGCTCAAGCCCGGCAGTGATATAGACTTCGCCGGCGGCGCCTGAGTTAATTAAACGGGATTGGAATAATGGCAATCGTTAAAACAAAACCGACCTCACCAGGTCGCCGCTTTGTTGTAAAAGTGGTCAATACGGAGCTGCATAAAGGCGCTCCCTATAGCCCGTTGCTCGCAAAGAAGAGCAAGACTGGCGGTCGTAACAATAACGGTCGCATCACTACGCGTCATCGTGGTGGTGGCCATAAGCAGCGCTATCGTATTATCGATTTCAAGCGCAATAAAGAGGGTGTTTCCGCCGTCGTTGAGCGCCTTGAGTATGATCCGAATCGTACCGCGCATATCGCTTTGATTCGCTATGTGGATGGTCAGCGTTCATATATCATCGCACCCCACGGTCTTAAGGCAGGTGACGAAGTGCGTTCCGGTGCTGATGCGCCGATCGGTGTAGGAAACTGCCTGCCGCTGCGCAACATGCCGATGGGTTCGGTGGTGCATTGTATTGAGATGAAGCCGGGCAAGGGTGCGCAGATGGCACGTTCTGCCGGTGCTTCAGTTCAGTTGATTGCTCGTGAAGGTGATTATGCGACCCTTCGTCTCCGCTCCGGTGAGATGCGAAAGGTTCCCGCTGACTGTCGGGCAGTGATGGGTGAAGTCTCCAATCCTGAGCATAGTCTCCGTTCACTCGGAAAGGCCGGCGCGACGCGCTGGAGAGGTGTTCGTCCCACCGTTCGCGGTGTTGTGATGAATCCTGTGGATCACCCGCATGGTGGTGGTGAGGGTCGTACATCAGGTGGCCGTCATCCGGTTTCACCCTGGGGTATGCCGACGAAGGGTTATAAAACCCGAACCAACAAGCGTACCGACAAGATGATTGTTCGTCGTCGGAACCGTAAGTAATTAAATTAGGGGTTAGTGTCGTGCCACGTTCAATTCGCAAAGGCCCGTTTGTCGATCATCACCTGGCGAAAAAGGTGGAAGAGGCAGTAGCGCAGAATAATAAGCGCCCAATCAAAACCTGGTCCCGCAGGTCCATGGTTTTGCCTGAGATGGTGGGGCTTACCATAGCAATACACAATGGTCGTCAACATGTTCCGGTCATCATTTCCGAGAACATGGTTGGACATAAGCTCGGTGAGTTCGCGCTGACCCGTACTTATCGGGGTCATACTGCCGATAAGAAGTCCAGGTAAGAGGGATTCATAATGCAGGCAACAGCAAAATTGCGTCATGCACGTATGTCGGCCCAGAAGGGGCGTCTGGTTGCAGATCAGGTTCGAGGGCTCCCAGTCGAGCAGGCGCTGAACATTCTTGCTTTCAGCAAGAAGAAAGGTGCCGTCCTGGTGAAGAAGGTTCTCGAATCCGCTATCGCCAACGCAGAGCACAATGAAGGGGCGGATATCGACGAGCTCAAGGTTGCAGTGATTGGTGTGGACGAAGGTCCAACCATGAAACGCATCAGAGCACGGGCGAAAGGCCGTGCCTCCCGGATTCTAAAACGCACCAGTCACATTACCGTGACTGTCGCCGACAAGTAACAGGTTAGAGAGGCCGATATGGGTCAGAAAGTACATCCTACCGGAATACGTCTGGGCATCGTTAAGGACTGGACTTCCAAATGGTACGCGGATTCAAAGCAGTTCCCTGATCTGCTGAACATGGATCTTAAGGTTCGTGCATTCCTGAAGAAACGCCTGGCGCAGTCTTCAGTCAGCAGGATCCAGGTCGATCGGCCAGCCAAGAATGCCCACATTACCGTTCACACAGCGCGTCCTGGTCTTGTGATCGGTAAGAAAGGTGAGGATATCGATAAGCTGCGTGCTGTGGTATCCGACATGATGGGCATTCCGGTGCATATCAGCATCGAAGAGATCCGCAAGCCGGAACTCGATGCTCAGTTGGTCGCCGAGGGCGTTGCACAGCAGTTGGAGCGCCGCGTCATGTTCCGTCGGGCAATGAAGCGTTCGGTTCAAAATGCCATGCGACTCGGCGCCGAAGGTATCAAGATAAACATCGGTGGGCGCCTGAATGGTGCAGAAATTGCCCGTAGTGAGTGGTACCGCGAAGGCCGCGTTCCGCTACACACATTGCGCGCAGATATCGACTACGGTTTCGCTGAGGCGAATACCACCTACGGTATCATCGGTGTCAAGGTATGGATTTTTAAGGGAGAAATTTTTGGTGACGGCGAACTTGCTGAAGCTGCACCAAAAACAAAACCCGGCGCGAAGAGGTCGTAATCGATGTTGCAGCCAAAACGAACAAAATTCCGCAAACAGCACAAGGGTCGAAACCGTGGCCTTGCGGTCACCGGTAGCAGCGTCTCTTTTGGTGAGTTCGGCCTGAAATCAACCGGGCGCGGTCGTATTACCGCTCGCCAGATAGAGGCAGCGCGTCGAGCCATTACCCGTCATGTAAAGCGTGGCGGAAATATGTGGATACGGGTGTTTCCTGACAAACCAATTACAAAGAAACCTTTGGAAGTTCGTCAGGGTAAAGGTAAAGGTAATGTGGAGTACTGGGTGGCGCAGATCCAGCCCGGCCGCATGCTCTATGAAATCGAAGGTATTTCGGAAGAGCTGGCTCGTGAGGCGTTTGCGTTGGCATCAGCCAAGCTGCCGGTCCCCACTACATTCGTGAAACGGACGGTGATGTGATGAATGCGAACGAATTGCGTGAAAAGTCCACTGAGGAGTTGAACGTTGCTCTTGAAGAATTGCAGAAAGAGCAGTTCAACCTGCGTATGCAGAAGGGCACCGGTCAGTTGGCGCGTCCCGATCGTATGAATACGGTTCGTAAGGATATCGCGCGTGTTAAAACAGTTATGAATGAACAGAAATCGGGCAGCGCATCATGAACGAACAGGCAGCCAGTAACCGCACTCTAGTTGGCCAGGTCGTCAGCAGTGCAATGGATAAATCCATTACCGTTTCAGTCGAGCGTCAGGTGAAACATCCGCTCTACGGAAAATACATACGTCGTTCCACGAAAGTGCACGCGCACGACGAGAGCAACGAATGCAACCAGGGTGATACGGTGATTGTCGAGCAGTGCCGACCCTTGTCTAAGACAAAGAAGTGGCGGCTGGTAAAGGTTATCGAGCGCGCCAGCTGATCGGTAGGCAAAATATTTTGCCGACAGAGATTAATACTATTTAGGGCAGAACCATGATTCAGATGCAGACAAGCCTGAATGTTGCCGATAACAGCGGCGCAAAGCGGGTTCAGTGCATAAAGGTACTGGGCGGTTCGCACCGTCGATACGCCGGAATTGGCGATATCATAAAGGTTAGCGTGAAGGATGCGATCCCTCGCGGCAAGGTTAAGAAAGGCGACGTCTACAATGCAGTTGTCGTGCGCACGAAAAAAGGTGTGCGTCGTCCAGACGGTTCCGTGATTCGATTTGATACCAATTCTGCTGTACTGCTGAATGCTCAGTTGCAGCCGATTGGTACTCGTATCTTCGGCCCCGTTACCCGTGAATTACGGAGCGAGCGATTTATGAAGATCATTTCGCTTGCACCAGAGGTTTTGTGAGGCGGCAGACATGGCAAACAAGATTAAGAAGGGCGACGAGGTTATCGTCGTTGCGGGTAAAGACAAGGGTAAGCGCGGGACCGTCATTCGTATGATGGAAAACGAGCGTATTGTTGTCGAAAATATCAACATGGCGAAGAAGCACACCAAGCCAAACCCTAATAAGGGAGAGCCTGGTGGCATTCTCGATAAGGAGATGCCTTTGCATATCTCCAACGTTGCCCTGTTCAATCCCGCGAGCGGAAAAGGTGACCGTGCTGGCTTCAAGACGCTTGAAGACGGCAAAAAGGTTCGAGTGTTCAAATCCAGCGGCGAAGTCGTAGATATCTGAGGCAAGTCCGGCAATGGCAAGATTACAGCAACAGTACACTGACACTGTTGTCCAGCAGTTGATGGACAAGTTTCAGTTCCAGAGCATTATGCAGGTACCGCGCATCACCAAGATTACCCTTAATATGGGTGTTGGTGAGGCCATCGGCGATAAAAAGATCCTTGAGTTCGCAGTGAACGATATGGAAAAAATTGCCGGCCAGAAAGCGATTATCACTTATGCCCGTAAATCCATCGCAGGTTTCAAGGTCCGTGAAGGCTGGCCGATTGGGTGTAAGGTGACTCTGCGCAAAGAGCGCATGTATGAGTTTCTTGATCGCCTGATCAACGTAGCAATTCCGCGTATTCGGGATTTCCGTGGTATGAACGGAAAATCCTTCGATGGTCGTGGAAACTACAGCATGGGCGTGGCAGAGCAGATCATGTTCCCGGAGATCGATTACGATAAAATCGATAAGCTGCGTGGACTCGATATTACGATTACCACCACTGCACGTACCGACGAAGAGGGACGTGCACTGCTGGAAGCCTTTAAGTTTCCCTTTAAGAACTGAGTTTCGTTATGGCAAAAAAGAGCATGATTGCACGCGAGAAAAAGCGTGCCCGCACCGTAGCCAAGTATGCAGTCAGGCGTGAAGCGCTGAAGGCTGTCATAAAGAATGCTGACAGTACCTATGAAGAGGTTGAAGCAGCCGTTCTCAAGCTGCAGAAGATGCCTCGCGATGCCAGTGTTTCCCGCAAACACAATCGCTGCCGGGTCACTGGTCGACCCCATGGTTTCTATCGTAAGTTCGGTCTTGGCCGCAACAAGCTGCGGGAAGCGGCCATGCGCGGAGATGTTCCTGGACTTGTGAAGGCAAGCTGGTAGAATACGCCGCTTTCTCCGGGCATTTCTGCCGGGATTAACTATATTTGGGTATCGCGTCGCAAAGACGGACTGACCCCAGGAGCTCGAAATGAGTATGTCAGATCCCATTGCGGATTTGCTCACCCGTGTCCGTAACGGACAATCGGCAAATAAGACTTCAGTCAGACTGCCGGCATCCAAGCAGAAAATTGCAATCGCCAACCTCCTGAAAGACGAAGGTTACGTGCAGGATGTCAAGATGGACGAGAGTGCATCCAAGCCGACCATGGTTGTGGATCTGCGATATTTTGAAGGGCGGCCTGTTATCGACCTGATTAAACGGATAAGTCGTCCTGGTCTGCGCATATATAAAGGCTGTGGTGATCTTCCCAAAGTGCGTAACGGTTTGGGTATCGCAATCATCTCCACCTCGAAAGGCATAATGACTGATCGTGCTGCCCGCGCTGCGGGACAGGGCGGTGAAGTCATCGCTATCGTCGCGTAAGGGGTGTAAGAAGATGTCTCGTATAGCAAAAAGTCCAATTTCACTACCGTCGGGTGTTGAGGTCAAGCTGGATGGTCAGAGTGTCTCTGTCAAGGGCCCTAAAGGCTCGATGGAGTTGCTCGTGAACGACCTGGTGGCAATCAGTCAGGATGATGGCGTTGTCAGCGTCGCTCCCAAGCAGGAAGACAAGTCTTCTTGGGCGATGGCCGGCACGATGCGCGCGCTCATTAACAATCTTGTTACCGGTGTTACTCAAGGGTTTGAGCGTAAGCTTGAGCTCGTTGGTGTTGGTTATCGTGCTCAGGCCAAGGGTAAAGTGCTCAATCTGAGTCTCGGTTTTTCCCATCCTGTGGAATATCCGGTGCCGGAGGGTATTGAAATAGCAACACCCTCACAAACTGAGATTGTTGTTTCGGGTACAGATAAACAGCTGGTTGGTCAGGTTGCGGCTGAAGTTCGCGCGTACCGCCCGCCGGAGCCTTACAAAGGCAAAGGCGTCCGTTACTCTGACGAACATGTGGTTCGTAAAGAAGCCAAGAAGAAATAGGGTTAAACGATGGATAAGAAACAATCTCGTCTACGTCGTAGTCGTCGGACTCGCGCAAAGATTCGTGAACTGGGCGTCCATCGTCTGGCCATTCACCGTACGCCAAAGCATATCTATGCGCAGGTCATTGCACCTACTGGCGCTGAAGTTCTGGTGAGCGCTTCCACTCTGGATAAGGGTGTTCGAGGTGAGCTCTCAGGCGCGAGCGGTAATGCGGCGGCTGCCTCTGTAGTTGGTAAATATATCGCTGAAAGGGCGAAAGAGGCAGGTATCGAGCAGGTTGCATTTGATCGCTCGGGTTTTCGTTATCACGGTCGCGTAAAGGCCTTGGCTGATGCGGCGCGCGAAGCCGGTCTGCAATTTTAAGGGTTCGAGGTTATGGCAAATTATAATGCAAAGCCGGAAGGCGATGATCTGCTTGAAAAGCTTATTAACGTCAACCGTGTCGCCAAGGTTGTCAAAGGTGGCCGTCAGTTCGGCTTCTCTGCTCTGACTGTGGTCGGCGACGGAGAGGGGTGTGTTGGGTTTGGTACCGGCAAGGCCCGTGAAGTGCCGATCGCCATCCAAAAAGCGATGGAAACTGCTCGCAAGAACATGGTTTCCGTCAAGATGAACAGCAACACGCTGCAGTATCCGATAGTCGGCCGCCATGGCGCCGCCAAGGTCTATATGCAGCCTGCATCTGAAGGTACAGGTATCATCGCTGGCGGCGCCATGCGTGCTGTCTTCGAGGTGGTTGGTGTGCAAAATGTGTTGGCGAAATGTATCGGCACGAACAATCCGATGAATGTAGTCCGCGCGACGATCAATGGTCTGAAAGAGATGGCTGATGCTGAATCGGCTGCAGCCAAGCGCGGCAAGACTGTCGAAGAGATTCTGGGGTAACTCATGTCTGACAAGAAAATGATGCAGGTCACTTTGGTGCGAAGCATGAACGGACGACTGGCCAGCCACAAGGCTTGTGTACGTGGCTTGGGATTGCGCCGTATGCACCAGACGGTCGAAGTTGAAGACACGCCTTGTACCCGCGGTATGGTGAACAAGGTTTCCTACATGGTTAAGGTCGAGGAGTCCTGAAATGCGACTTAATGGTTTACAGCCTGCTGAAGGCAGTAAGTCTGCCAAAAAACGCGTTGGGCGCGGTATTGGCAGTGGTCTCGGCAAGACCTGTGGTCGTGGCCACAAGGGACAGAAATCCCGTAATGGCGGTTTCCACAAGGTTGGATTCGAAGGTGGTCAGATGCCACTGCAGCGTCGGCTTCCGAAGGTTGGATTTCGCTCCAGGATCGGCATGGTAACCGCCGAAGTGCGTTTGAGCGAGCTGGCCAAGATCGAGGGCGAATCTGTGGATCTGGAGGCGCTGAAGAAGGCCGGTGTTATCACCAAGGTGATTCGACGTGCCAAGATTGTTGCTTCCGGCTCTATCGAACGCGCCGTCACCGTGAAAGGCATTGGTGTAACCAAGGGTGCTCGTGCCGCTATCGAAGCGGCTGGCGGCAAGGTCGAGGACTAAATGGCTGGTCAAGGCGCTTCCATGATGAACTCGTTGGGCGGCATGGGTCGCCTGACGGAGTTGCGACAGCGACTGCTTTTTGTTGCTGGTGCGTTACTGGTTTTTCGTATTGGCACGTTCATTCCCGTGCCTGGCGTAAATCCTGTTGCGCTTGCTGCACTGTTTGAGCAGGCCCAGGGTTCGATCCTGGACATGTTCAACATGTTCTCTGGTGGTGCGCTTGAACGTGCGAGTCTCTTTGCGCTTGGTATCATGCCCTACATCTCTGCCTCTATTATTATGCAGTTGATGTCGGCTGTTATCCCCACGCTTGAGCAGTTGAAGAAAGAGGGTGAGGCGGGGCGTCGCAAGATTACCCAGTACACGCGCTACGGCACTGTAGTGCTGGCAACATTTCAAGCAGTTGGTATCTCAATCGCACTGCAGAGCCAGACGGTTGGCGGAGAATCCGTCGTTGCCCAGCAGGGCTTGGGCTTTATCGTTACTGCAGCAGTCTCTCTGGTCACCGGAACGATGTTTCTGATGTGGCTGGGTGAGCAGATCACGGAGCGTGGTATCGGTAATGGTATCTCCATGATCATTTTTGCCGGTATCGTTGCGGGCTTGCCTTCGGCGATAGGTGGTACGCTTGAATTGGCCCGTACCGGTGAGTTGAATGCGCTGACGATTCTTTTCCTGTTCGTTCTGGCAATCGCAGTGACGGGTTTTGTCGTCTTTGTTGAGCGTGGCCAGCGCAGGATTACAGTCAACTACGCGAAACGTCAGCAGGGTCGGCGTTTGATGGCTGCGCAAAGTACGCACTTGCCACTAAAGCTCAATATGGCAGGCGTTATTCCGCCGATTTTCGCCTCCAGTATCATCCTGTTCCCGGCAACGCTCGGGCAGTGGTTTGGCAATAGTGAAGACACGCGTTGGATCCAGGATATTTTTTCCAAGCTTTCCCCTGGTGAGCCGGTCTATGTCATGGCTTATGCGGCAGCGATAATTTTCTTCTGCTTCTTCTATACGGCTCTGGTTTTTAACTCCAGAGAGACAGCGGACAACCTGAAGCGATCCGGTGCCTTCATTCCCGGCATTCGTCCAGGCGAGCAGACTGCAAAATACATTGATGGCGTGATGTCGCGCTTGACCCTGGCAGGGGCGATTTATATTACATCAGTCTGTCTGTTGCCTGAGTTTCTGATCGTTGGTTGGAATGTGCCTTTCTATTTCGGTGGTACATCTTTGTTGATTATCGTGGTGGTGGTAATGGATTTCATGGCGCAGGTACAAGCGCACTTGATGTCTCATCAATACGAAGGTTTGATGAAAAAAGCCAACCTCAAAGGTAGTGGCGGCGGTTTGGTCCGCTGACATTATTGATTACATAACTATCTGTCAGCGATTGGTGACGGTGGTTACAGTTTGTTTAAATTGGCAGGTTAGCCCCGCCAGGCATGTGCAGCTTGATTTTCCCGGCCTGCACTAATGGGATTTTGGAGACAGGTTCATGAAAGTACGTGCGTCGGTAAAAAAGATCTGCCGTAATTGCAAGATCGTTCGCCGTAAAGGCGTCGTGCGGGTCATCTGCAAAGAAGGCCGCCACAAGCAGCGCCAAGGCTAAAATCGCAAGGTATTTTGGTATTTCCCGCTTGATTTATTTGGTGTGGGTGGGTACTATTAACCGCTTACGCTCAACGAAAGTCGCTTGAGAAGTTCAGGAGAATAGAGAATGGCTCGAATCGCAGGAGTCAACATCCCAGATCGGAAACACGCAGCTATCGCGCTGACATCGATCTATGGCATTGGTCGCACTCGCGCCGCAGAGATCTGTAAAGAGGTTGGTATTGAGCCTTCCATCAGGATCCAGGAGTTGAGCGAGGATCAGGTTGATGCAATTCGTGCCATCATCGGCAAGATCACTGTTGAAGGTGATCTGCGTCGTGAGGTTTCGATGAATATCAAGCGTCTGATGGATCTCGGTTGTAATCGCGGCATTCGTCATCGTCGTGGTTTACCGCTGCGTGGTCAGCGTACCAAGACCAATGCGCGGACCCGCAAAGGTCCACGTCGTCCGATCAAGCGTTAAGATTTACGCATAAACGAGTTCGCAGGAACAGATAATGGCAAAACCAACTGGCCGTTCCAAGAAGAAGGTCAAAAAGACCGTTACTGATGGCATCGCGCATGTACATGCGTCGTTTAACAACACCATCATTACCATTACCGATCGTCAGGGCAATGCCCTGGGTTGGGCCACTGCCGGCGGTTCCGGTTTTCGTGGTTCACGCAAGAGCACTCCATTTGCTGCGCAGGTTGCAGCAGATCGTGCAGGTCAGATGGTCAAGGAATTTGGGTTAAAAAATCTTGACGTCAACGTCAAAGGTCCTGGTCCTGGTCGCGAGTCTGCCGTGCGTGCTTTGAACAATGCTGGATTCAAGATTACCAGCATCTCCGACGTAACCCCTATACCGCATAACGGTTGCCGGCCTCCTAAGAAGCGCCGGGTCTGATTCTGGAGTCGTATCATGGCAAGGTACATTGGTCCCAAATGTAAATTGAGTCGCCGCGAAGGAATAGATCTGTTCCTGAAGAGCCGCGTCCGTTCCCTAGACTCCAAGTGTAACATGGAGAAGGTTCCGGGCCAGAGTGGCGACCGTCGTCGTCGCGTCTCTGACTACGGTCTGCAATTGCGCGAAAAACAGAAAGTACGTCGCATCTACGGTGTGATGGAGCGTCAGTTTCGCAACTATTATAAGGCTGCTGCGCAGCAGAAGGGTGCAACCGGTGAGAACCTGCTGCAACTTCTAGAGTGTCGTCTCGATAACGTCATCTATCGCATGGGTTTCGGCTCAACTCGCTCCGAAGCGCGTCAGCTCGTCAGCCATAAAGCGATCGAGGTTAATGGCAGGATCGTTAATGTCGCGTCCTACCAGGTAGCTGCCGACGATGAGATCACGATTCGTGAAAAAGCCAAAAAACAGGTACGCATCCAGGGTGCACTCGCATTAGCGGAGCAGTATGGTTTTGCTGACTGGGTTGAGGTCGATCCGAAAGGGATGAAGGGAACTTTCAAACGAGTGCCTGACCGCGCAGATCTGTCTGCAGAAATCAACGAGCAACTCGTCGTTGAATTGTACTCCAAGTAAGGTCTGTAGAGAGGAAGGTTCATGACTGAAAGCGTTACGGAGTTTCTCAAGCCGCGCATTGTGAATGTGCAGCCGATCAGCGAGACCCATGCAAAAGTGACTTTGGAGCCCTTGGAAAGAGGGTTCGGCCATACTTTGGGTAATGCGCTGCGCCGGATCCTGCTCTCCTCTATGCCGGGTTCTGCGATTACAGATGTTGAGATCCAGGAGGTTCTGCATGAGTACACCACGATTGAAGGTGTGCAGGAAGATGTGCTGGATATCCTTCTGAATCTTAAGCAGGTTGCCCTGGTGATGCACACGCGTGAAGAGGCTACCCTGAAACTTCAGAAAAAAGGGCCTGGACCTGTGTTGGCAAGCGACATTACGCTTGACCATGATGTTGAGATTTCAAATCCGGATCATGTGATTGCAAACCTGACCAAGTCGGGCGAGATCAACATGACACTGCAGGTTAAGCGTGGTCGTGGCTACCAGCCCGCCGCCACCCGTCAGGGTGCCGCTGGAGATGATCGCCCTATCGGCATGTTGCAGGTTGATGCCTCATTCAGTCCTGTGCGCAGTGTGGCCTATTCAGTTGAAGCAGCACGTGTAGAGCAGCGTACCAATCTGGATCGACTTGTTATCGAGCTGGAAACCAACGGTACAATTGATCCGGAAGAGGCGATTCGTCGTTCAGCAAACATCTTGCGCGACCAGCTTTCTGTGTTTGTTGACCTGCAGGCCGAAGCTGCCGAGGCAACTGCCGAACCTGAAGAGCCTGCAATCGATCCGATCCTGCTGCGTCCGGTGGATGATCTCGAACTCACCGTTCGTTCGGCAAACTGTCTGAAGGCTGAGAATATCTTCCTGATCGGCGATCTGATTCAGCGCACGGAAGTTGAGCTTCTCAAGACGCCTAATCTTGGCAAAAAGTCTCTTACAGAGATCAAGGATGTCCTTGCCCGCCGCGGACTCTCTCTTGGCATGCGCCTCGAACGTTGGCCGCCGGAAGGCATCGACGATCAGTTTATACACTGATCAGCTAACACCGAATTCATTAACTATTAGATTTTAGGGAAGTCGATCCATGCGTCATCGCAAATCCGGACGGCAATTGAACCGTAACAGCAGTCATCGCCAGGCGATGTTTCGCAACATGACTGTTTCATTGATCAACCAAGAATTGATCAAAACCACTCTGCCCAAGGCAAAAGAATTGCGCCGTGTAGCCGAGCCTCTTATCACCATGTCCAAGAGTGATAGCGTTGCCAAACGCCGTCTGGCATTCGCGCGCCTGCGTGACAATGCCGCGGTCGGCAAACTGTTCACTGACCTTGGTCCGCGTTACAAGGATCGTCCTGGTGGTTATCTGCGTATCCTTAAATGTGGCTATCGCGATGGTGACAAAGCGCCGATGGCATTTGTCGAGCTTGTCGACAGGCCAATCGAAGAAGAATCGAGCGAAAGCGAAGATTAATAAAAAAGCCGGGTTTAACCCGGCTTTTTTATTGCCTGCTGTCTCACAGTGCCTAAACTGATTGCCACACTTACCGACTTCGGTGTGACCGGTCCCTATACCGGACAGATGCTTGCCGCAATCCTGCAGCATTCTGAGCAATCCCGCGTTGTCGATCTGATTTCCGATCTGCCACGATTCACTCCTGAGCTTTCAGCTTATCTCATCCCAGGTTTAACGGATCACTTTCCCGTAGCAACGGTGTTTGTTTGTGTAGTCGATCCAGGAGTAGGGGGTAGTCGTCTGCCGCTCATGGTGGAGGCAGATGGCAAATGGTATGTGGGGCCGGATAATGGCCTGCTTGCGCTGGTTGTGCGCAGGGCATCCCAATGCAGAATCAGGTCGATAACCTGGCGGCCAAAGGTACTCTCCAATAGTTTCCATGGCAGAGACCTCTTTGCGCCAGTGGCTGCGAAAATTGCCGATGGTGAATCAGTTCAGGGAGACTTCCTGACGAATACACAGATAATGGGTTGCGGGCTTCCGGACGACCTGCTAAAAATTATCTATATTGATGACTTCGGTAACTTGATTACCGGCATGCGTGCTGCTGCTGTCGACGACACTTCAGTTATTGTGCTGGAAAATCAGAGAATCAACGCTGGATTGATCTTTAGTGAATGCCCGCCGGGAGATCCGTTCTGGTATGTAAATTCCATGGGATTAATTGAGATTGCGGTCAATCAGGGTAGTGCCCAGGAGCGCTTTAATGCAGGACTTGGTGATCCGATAGCAGTCACAGGCCTTGGTAGGCCTGATTAAGCGTAGCGGATCGGGCGAAAGTTGCACTTGAACCGGCCTACCGTTTTCGCTCAAGCAGTGGTTTCAGATAGCGACCGGTATGGGATGCGGCTATATTCGCCACGGCTTCCGGGGTTCCGGCCGCAATGATCTCACCACCTTTATCCCCCCCTTCCGGTCCCAAGTCGATAACCCAGTCGGCAGTCTTGATGACGTCGAGATTATGTTCGATGACAATTACGGTGTTGCCGTGGTCACGCAGGCGGTGGAGCACTTCCAGCAGGTGTTTAACGTCATGAAAATGGAGCCCGGTTGTCGGCTCATCAAGGATGTAGAGCGTATTGCCGGTATCGCGTTTCGATAGCTCACGGGAGAGCTTGACCCGTTGTGCCTCACCGCCGGAGAGTGTGGTGGCGTTTTGTCCCAATGAGATATAAGAGAGGCCGACATCCATCAGGGTCTGCAATTTCCTCTTGAGGGACGGGACTGCGTCGAAGAACTCAAGCGCCATCTCCACAGTCATGTTCAACACTTGGTCGATAGTCTTTCCCTTGTATTTGACTTCAAGGGTCTCACGGTTGTACCGCTTGCCTTTGCAGATATCACACTGCACATAGATATCGGGCAGAAAGTGCATCTCCACCTTAGTGACGCCGTCGCCTCTGCAGGCTTCACAGCGACCTCCTTTGACGTTGAAACTGAAACGCCCTGGTGAATAGCCGCGTGCGCGGGATTCAGGAGTGCCGGCAAAGAGTTCACGGATCGGGGTGAAGAGGCCGGTGTAGGTGGCCGGATTAGAGCGGGGAGTGCGCCCAATAGGGCTCTGATCGATATCCACCACTTTGTCGAAGAGGTCGAGGCCAAGTACTTCGTCGTGTGGTACCGGGGATGTGTTGGCCCCGTTTAGAACGGCAGCGCAGACAGGGTATAGGGTGTCGTTGATCAGGGTCGACTTGCCGGAGCCGGAAACCCCGGTGACGCAACAAAAGGTGCCGACCGGAATGGAGAGATCGATCGACTTCAGGTTATTGCTGCGTGCACCGATAACCCGAAGTTGCCGTTCGGGATCGCAGGGTGTGCGTGTGTCAGGGATTGCTATCGACATGACACCGGCAAGATACTGGCCGGTAAGTGACTCGGTGTTTTCTGTGATCTGCGCTGCCGTGCCTTCGGCAATGATTCGGCCTCCATGCACCCCCGCGCCGGGTCCTATGTCTACCACATGATCGGCCATGTGGATCGCCTCTTCGTCATGTTCAACGACGATTACAGTGTTGCCCAGATCCCGCAGGTAGATGAGCGTTTTTAGCAGTCGTTCGTTGTCCCGCTGATGTAAACCGATAGAGGGTTCATCCAAAACATACATGACACCGACGAGGCCTGCACCGATCTGGCTGGCGAGCCGGATGCGTTGTGCTTCTCCGCCGGAGAGCGTCTCTGCGCTACGGTCGAGGGTCAGATAGTCGAGGCCCACATTGGCCAGAAAACTGAGTCGTTGCTCTATTTCACTCACTATCCTGGAGGCGATCTCGCCTCGCTTGCCGGGAAGTTCCAGTGAAGAGAAGAAACCGAGGGCCTTGCCGATGGGCAATGCTGTCAATGTCGGCAGATTATGATCCAGGATAAAGATGTGACGGGCTGCTTCATTGAGACGCGTACCGCCACACTCAGGGCAGGATTGGCTTGATATATAGCGTGCAAGCTCCTCGCGCACCGCGTTGGATTCGGTCTCCCGATAGCGGCGTTCCATATTGCGGATAATCCCTTCGAAGGGGTGGGTCTTGGTGGTGGAGCGGCCACGTTCATTGAAGTAGCTGAACTTGATGGACTCCCGCTTGCTGCCGTAGAGAATGACTTTGCGTGTCTTTTCCGGCAGCTCCTCCCAGGGTGTTTCGGGATCGAAATCGTAGTGGCGGCCGAGAGAGGTGATCATCTGGAAGTAGTAGGCGTTGCGGCGATCCCAGCCCCGCACGGCACCGCCAGCCAGCGGGAGTTCGGGGTGGGCGACCGCCTTCTCCGGGTCAAAAAACTGCTCTACTCCCAGGCCGTCGCAGGTGGGACATGCCCCCACCGGGTTGTTGAAGGAGAAGAGGCGGGGCTCCAGTTCCGGCAGGCTATAGCCGCACTGCGGGCAGGCGAAGCGGGAGGAGAAGACCAGTTCTTCACCGCTCTCATCCATCCAGGCGATCCGGGCAAGGCCGTCGGAGAGATGGAGTGCTGTCTCAAAGGACTCTGCAAGCCGGTTTGCCAGATCGGGGCGCACTTTGAAGCGATCCACTACGATTTCGATGCTGTGTTTCTTGTTGAGCTCCAGCACCGGTGGTTCATCAAGCTCAAAGATCTCGCCATCGATACGGGCACGGATAAAACCCTGGGCATGCATCTCCTGCAGCAGCTTGTGGTGTTCCCCCTTGCGCTCGGAAATTACCGGAGCCAACAACAACAGACGGCTGCCTTCGGGCAGGGAAAGCGCCTGATCCACCATCTGGCTGACGGTCTGTGCTTCGAGCACGCTATCGTGTTGCGGGCAGCGTGGGGTGCCAGCGCGGGCGAACAGCAGACGCAGGTAGTCGTAGATCTCGGTAATGGTTCCGACGGTGGAGCGCGGGTTGTGGGAGGTGGTCTTCTGCTCGATGGAGATGGCCGGTGAAAGCCCTTCAATATGGTCCACATCGGGCTTTTCCATCAGCGATAGAAATTGCCGTGCGTAGGCCGAGAGTGATTCCACATAACGGCGTTGGCCCTCGGCGTAGATGGTATCGAAGGCCAGGGATGATTTACCGGAACCAGACAAACCGGTAATGACGATCAGCTTGTCACGTGGCAGATCGAGGTCGATATTCTGCAGGTTGTGGGTACGGGCCCCACGAATTCGGATTGTTTCCATCTTTTGTTTTGCGGCTCTGTGGCCCGTAAAACCGCATTTTCAGCGGTGTGCATCTATTTGGGCGAACCTGCTACTATACGCGCTCTTTTTAGTGAGTGGCAAAGTGGATCAGTTATGACAAAAGCAGGGGATGGTGCATCGGGCCTGAACCCGGTTGAACGGCGTGCAGCCTTTTCACTGGCAGGAATATTTTCCCTGCGCATGCTGGGTCTGTTTTTGATTCTGCCGGTTTTTGCCCTCTACGCCGAAGGTTTGGCAGATGTGACGCCCTTGCTGATTGGTCTGGCCATTGGTGTTTATGGTCTGACCCAGGCTGTATTGCAGATTCCCTTCGGCATGCTTTCCGACCGCGTCGGGCGTAAACCTGTGATCATCGCCGGCCTGCTGATATTCGCGTTTGGTAGCGTGGTGGCTGCATCTGCCGATGATATATGGGGCATCATTCTTGGACGCGCCCTGCAGGGTGGTGGGGCGATAGCAGCGGTTATCATGGCGCTGGCCGCTGATCTCAGCCGTGAGCAGCGGCGCCTGCGTATCATGGCGATCATCGGCATGAGCATCGGTTTCGCCTTTGCGGTATCCCTGGTGTTGGGACCCGTGCTCAATAGCTGGATCGGCGTCCCCGGTATCTTCAGGCTGACTGCTGGACTTGCTCTGAGCGGGATTGTGGTCGTGCTGTTTGTGGTGCCGACACCAGAAAAAAGTGTTTTTCATCGCGATGCAGAGGCCGTGCCAGGGCAGTTTGGCAAGGTGCTGGCGGAGCCGGAACTGTTACGGCTCGATTTTGGTATCTTTGCCCTCCATATGATTCTTACCGCGCTGTTCCTGGCCTATCCGCTGGTTCTGCGCGATCTTGGGTTGGTCAGTGAGAGTCACTGGATAATCTATCTGCCGGTGATGTTGCTGGCCATGGGGGCGATGGTCCCCTTTATCATTGCCGCAGAGAGCAAGCAGCGGATGAAATCTGTATTCATCGGTGCCGTTGCGGCGCTGATGCTGTCCTTGTTCGGACTCTATGTGTTCAAGAGCAGTCTGATCGGCATGGCAGTGGGGCTACTGGTCTTCTTTACCGCGTTCAATCTGTTGGAGGCGACGCTGCCATCTCTTATCGCCAAGATGGCGCCGGGAGAGCGCAAAGGCACGGCGATGGGTGTCTACTCCAGTTCGCAGTTCATCGGCGCTTTCGGCGGAGGCTTGCTGGGTGGTTGGGTACATGCCCGGTTCGGTATTGAAGGGGTCTTCCTCTTCTGTGGTGGGGTTGCCCTGCTCTGGCTATTGGTCGCGCGGGGCATGAGCGACCCGAAGCAGCTCAGCAACTTCCTCCTGCCAGTCGGCAGTATGGATCTACAACAGGCCAGCCTGCTCGAAGGAAAGCTGACCGAGGTTGATGGAGTGTCTCAGGCAGTTGTCATCGTCGAGGATGGTATCGCCTATCTGAAAGTGGATTTGGCCTTATTTGATGAAGCAGCGCTGGATCCCTATTGTGTCTCTGAGGCATAAATCAGTTATTCTAGACTCCCCCCCTGTCTTTTTTGGAGCAGGGGAGTTGAACCAATCAAATTTATACAGCGCTCCACAGGCAGGGAAGCTGCAAATCTTGGAGTCTAAGGAGGAAAAATGGCAAGAGGAATCAACAAAGTAATCCTGATCGGCAATTTGGGTAAAGACCCCGAGACCCGTTACATGCCGAGTGGTGGAGCGGTTACCAATGTCACAGTGGCAACGTCTGAAAGCTGGAAAGACAAGAACACAGGCCAGCAGCAGGAGAGAACCGAGTGGCATCGCGTCGTAGGCTTCAACCGCCTTGGCGAGATCATGGGCGAGTATCTGAAAAAGGGCTCCAAGGTCTATATCGAAGGCAGTCTGCGTACCCGTAAGTGGCAGGGGCAGGATGGTCAGGATCGCTATACCACAGAGATAGTGACCAGCGAGATGCAGATGCTCGACAGTCGAGGTGGTGGCAGTGCCTCTTTCGATAGCGCACCTGCGCCACAGCGGTCGGCTCCGTCGCAGCCGCAAGCATCTGCGCCTGCACCTGCACCGATGCCCGATAATGATTTTGATGACGATATTCCGTTCTAGGGTGCCAACGATCTAAACTGGCAACAGACCTACAACAGCCCGCAAATTGCGGGCTGTTTTTTATTCAGTCTCGAATCTTTCATGGGGAGCTGGAATCTCAGAGCTTTAGAACGGTAACTGTATCTCTTTTGCGCTCTCCATGATTTCGATAGCTGTCTCCAGGTCAACCTGATCCGGGTTCTCAGGTGCCTGCGCCTGCAGTTGTTCATAGAGCTCAGCCTGTTCCCAGGTCTGATGATTTCCATGTTCGTCCTGGACGTAAGCAGCCCATGGAATGAACTTTGTGAGGGGGAATACCTGTCCTTCCTGAGGTGAGATGTCTACATTCAGCCCCGATATGAACAAGATCTTTTTATTTCTGTAGGTAGGTTCCTGCAAGATGGTTCGAAAGGCCCGGTTAAACTCCACCTGGGTGTTAGCCTGTGCAGCCGTGAGGGCAGGCCATTCTGACGTAACAATATAGGGCATGACGTCGATAAGGTTTTTCTCCAGATGATCCCGTCCCTCACTATGCTGGCTGATTTCGCGTTTATAAAAGAAGAGGTCGGAATGCAGACGATCACCGATCGATTCACCACGGCCCTGTTTCCATTCATAATCTTCCAGGTATTCCAGCAAAGTCGGCGATGCGGAAAATACCTTTGCGGTGCTTTTTGACATTTCCGGTATTGGATGACCTTGAGAGTCAACTTTCACGATTTTATCCAACTTGAGCAACAGGCCCTCGTTGCGATCTGCATGCAACATTTGGTTGTCTACAATAACTTTGTGTTTACCGTTCTCCAGGAAGAGAAAAATATTGTTACTTGCGAACTCATACTCGCGTAGGTACCAATCCAATGCGCCACAGATTTTTCCGCAGTTAGACGTCTCGCTTGCCTTTTCTGTCTGTAGTCTGCGGTAAACCCCAAATCTTCCATTTTCAGGGTCATAACCCACATGGCTGGCTTGAATGATAACCAGGTCTTTGCCGTGATGTGCATGGGAGGCATGTCTGTCAGTGGCAACAATGCCACCTACCAGGCCGTGATTAAATGGGAAGGAACCGAAATGTTTTGCAATCAGTATTATCGGATACCCTTGGCTCTCATCGGAGCAGAAGGCCCGGGACGGCATGATCTTTCCGCGCTCGAACCCCAGTGATTTTGCCAAATTATAAAAGCGAGGAATGAATCGGCTGTAACGCATCGACATCTCAGACATTTTATAAGCGCCCAACAGACTGGAAAGTAAGCCGGTGGTTCCGTACATGCTAGTACCCCAATTTATATAATCATCAATTATCGTGAATGCCACAGTCCGTTGCAGGTGTGGTTTTTAACAACCCTGAATTGGATTGCTTACAACCAAAGTCTGACTTTGACATTATATCGGAGATTATTGTCTCAAGACCCACTTACATTGCCCCGTAGTTTGCTGTGCAGTGTTGCCGTTATTTTAACTTCCGCCAAAAAGGTGGGATCTATTCAGGAGCCTTGGCTGCAATCTCATACAGTAACAACGTACCCCTGTTTGGTATCTTGATCAAACCCTCCTTCGCTTCGGTGTGCCTGTATGGGCACCTTATCCAGTGACTAAAAAGTTCATTGGCAAGAAGGTCCTTCCGGGAATTAGCTGGATCGTGTAGGTGGGGGCTTTGGTGTGCAATTTCCAGTTGACGCTGAAAAATAACGTACTGGTTGAAAAGGGAGGGCCTATTATGGCTGTTTGAAGATTCGATGAGTGATTCTGGGGAAGGATTGCAGGCGTATGGCAGTCAGCTGGTCAGCATTCACTATGGATTCCTGGGGCGCGACCTGAGGAAGATGTCGGTTTGGATCTATTGCAGGGTGGTGGAAAATAGAGGCCCAAAACGCACTCAGGCGGACAAAATGTCCGCCTGAGTGGATTGGCACAAATTATGTGCCTTCGCTAACTGTCAGCGATCACCAAAGGGTGATTACTTGGCAGGAGCGGCAGGTGCTACAGGAGCAGCAGGTGCAACAGGAGCAGCAGGTGCAACAGGAGCGCCGTAAGGAGCGTAGCCGTAAGGTGCGCCGTAACCGTAAGGACCGTAACCGTAGTTGTTATTGTAACGGTTGTAGCCGCGGCCATAGCCAGAACCACGAGCACTTCCGCTCATACCGAAGCTGAAGTCACCAGAACCGTCGCCCCAGCCGTCACCGAAACCATTGTTGTCCCAACCACGGTTACCCCAAGGACCGCCCCACCAGGCAGAAGCAGAAGCGGAAGCAACGATCAGAGCAGCAGCTGCTGCGGCTTTAACAATCTTAGACATTTTTTTAATCCTCATGGATGTTTGTTTGAAAACCTTTTGAAAGCGGTGCTGCTGCCTTCTGGTACAAAAGAATATTAGTAATTTATTAAATAGTCAACAGTAAATGTTTCTATCGAATATGTGACTAGATAGTATTTAGCTATAATTCTTGTCGGCTAACCCGGACGACCATCTATCCGAGACTTCAAAAGTACCGGCAGATAGAAGAGGATGAAGAGCAGGAAGCAGAGCACCCACAGCCCCCCTGAGAGCTGTATCCAGAGGCCGTATTGGTTCGGGGCAACATAGGGAGCGAAAACACGCAGCGCAACCGCAAGGTTGATTGCAATGAAACTGAGTTCCACCAGTCTGGGTGGCTGCAGTGAACGCCCCGTGTGCCCCAGCGCTACCCTGGACATCATGCCAAGGGTCAATATCCCGACAGCGCCGGTGGTGAGTGCGTGAGTGGCAAGGTTCGCCGGGAACAGTTCCAGGCTGGCCAGCGAATTCAACAGGAAGCCCAGGGCAAACCAGGCAAGGCCGGTAAACAGCACCCAGAGAATCGGTACCTGCCAGATGCCGGGGTGATACCAATCGATAAGACGCCAGAGCTGTGAAAAGGCGACGGTGAGCGCCAGGATGCCGAGCAGCCAGGGATTGGGGAAAAGCAGCTCGGCAAGTGTCCAGAGGATGATGGCGCCGAACGCCAGGCGTTCCCGGTTGCGATTGAATCGGGGTTGGGAGCCAGTTACGGCCTTCTCTGTGAAGAAGGGGAGCACCCGTCCGCTGACCAGAATCAACAACAGCAGCACCGTGTTCAGCATCAGGTCATTGCCCTGGATTGCTGTGTCAAAGAGATGAAGTGACTGGGCGTGTACCAACAGATTAGCCAGAGCCATGACGCTGATCATTGGCAGAAAGACACGGTTGATCTTGTTTTGTGCCCGCATCAAGGGGCCGTAGAGCGCCAAGGCAAAGAGCGGCAAAAACATGAGATCACTAATCGCAATCACGGGATCGGGCAGAATGGGGATGAAAGGCGCAAGCCGTCCGGCAAGCCAGACAAGAGCGAGCATGGCAAGGGGTTTGCCGATTAGCGTGTCGATGCCGGTCCAGTTGCGTACAGCGGTCAGCAGGAAACCTGCGATGACTGCACTGGTATAGCCGAACAGCATTTCATGACTGTGCCAGCCGATCATCCCATAGTAGTCGGGGGCCGGAATGTGGCCTGTCCAGATTCCGAGCCAAGTGCCAAGGATGAGCACGGCGCCAAGGCCGGCGAGGATAAAAAATGGTCGGAATCCGAGTGCAAATGGGGCGAAGCTGTTGCTATTGTCTGGTGTTGGCGGACGTTCGCCGAGTTGAATAACTGCCATGATGCCTGTCGATTTTCAAAAGCCGAAGCATAAATGGCGCACTATAGGCTGACATTGACGATTATCAAGCGGCCATTAATGGGGTTTCTGATTTGTGTGGGTGTTCAGCCGTTATGTACGTAGGCGTGATCAAGCGTAGCGAATCGGTCGCAACTGAGTTGGCTGAACGGATGCGGTTGCCGGTTCCGCTGCGCTTGAACCAGCCTACACTTTACACCTAGTGCTCTATCACGTTGATAGAGCACTAGCCACGAAACAGCAGCGGCAACACATCCTTGAAGCTGCAGACAAAATGGACTTTCAGCCCTTTGCGGATATTGTCAGGCACCTCTTCATACGGCAGAATAAGTTCACGAATGCCGGCGCGCCGGGCGGCGATCAACTTTTCGCGGATGCCGCCAATGGGGAAGACCTGGCCGGTAAGGGTGAGTTCCCCGGTCATGGCGAGATGCCGCACCGGTTTGTCGAGAGCCAGAGAGAGCAGGGCGGATGCCATGGTGATGCCGGCGGAGGGGCCGTCTTTAGGCGTGGCGCCAGCCGGCACATGCAGGTGGATGAAGGCTCTTTTAAAAAAACCGAGATCGGCGCCGAAGGCCTCTGCGTGACTGAGGATATAACCGTAGGCGATCTCTGCTGACTCCTGCATGACATCGCCTAACTGGCCGGTCAGCTTAAAGCCTCGATTGAAGGTGTGGGTGCGTACAGCTTCTATACTAAGGGTGGCGCCACCCATGGCGGTCCATGCCAGTCCGGTTACCAGGCCCGGACCGCTCATATTTCGTTCGTCACGGAAAACCGGACCACCGAGATAATCCTTCAAAACCTCGGGTGGCACATCGATGGGGGTTTCTTCTCCGCCAAGGATCTTGACTACAGATTTGCGCACGATCTTGCCGATCTGTTTCTCCAGTCGGCGCACGCCTGGATCCCGTGCATATCCTTCGATAATGGCACGAAGGCTGGGGCTGTTGAGTTTGATGTCGCGGCGTTTAAGTCCGGCTTTATTGAGCTGGCGAGGAAGTAAGTACTTACGTGCAATCTGTAGTTTCTCGCTGGCGATATATCCGGAAAGATGGATCATCTCCATACGGTCGAGTAGTGGCGCGGGAATCGTATCCAACTGATTGGCGGTACAGATGAAAAGCACCTTGGAGAGGTCGAATCGCAGGTCGAGATAGTGGTCGAGAAAGTCGCTGTTCTGCTCCGGGTCGAGTACCTCTAGCAGCGCGGATGCCGGGTCGCCGTGGTAAGAGGCGCCGACTTTGTCGATCTCATCGAGCATGATTACCGGGTTCTCTGTGCCAACCTCTTTCATTGTCTGGATGAATTTACCCGGCATGGCGCCGATATAGGTGCGACGGTGCCCCTTGATCTCCGCTTCGTCACGGATTCCACCGACGGAGAAGCGGAAAAACTCCCGTCCCAGCGCCTCCGCGATGGAGTGCCCGATGGAGGTCTTGCCTACGCCTGGCGGGCCTACCAGCAGAATGATGGAACCGGCAATCTGCCCTTTCATAATGCCGACGGCAAGGAATTCGAGGATGCGCTCCTTGACGTCCTCCAGCCCATAGTGGTCTTTGTCCAGGGCCTTGCGGGCAAATTCGAGATCAAGCTTGTCTTCTGAATCAACACCCCAGGGCAGCAGGGTGATCCAATCGAGATAGTTGCGAGTGACGGAATACTCCGGAGAGCCGGTTTCCAGCATGGCGAGTTTTTCCATCTCCTCATCGATGCGGTTCTGTGCCTGTTCTGTCAGGGTCAGTCCGTTGAGGCGCTCGTGGAATCTCTCCAGTTTAGCGGTACGGTCATCTTTTTCGATGCCGAGTTCCTGCTGTATCGCCTTCAGCTGTTCACGCAGAAAAAACTCACGCTGCTGGCCATCCATCTTCTCTTCGACACTTTTTCGGATCGATGCCTGTGCCTTGGCCAGTTCCAACTCCTTGTGCAGCAGTTCCAGCACCTTCTCCATGCGTGGCAGAAGGTTGAGGGTTTCAAGCACGGCCTGTAACTGAACTTTGTCGGAGGTGGTCAGGCTGGCGGCAAAATCGGTCAGGTGCGAGGGATCCTCTGGTCCAAACCGGTCGAGAAACATGCGCAGCTCTTCAGCATAGAGCGGGTTGAGTGGCAATAGCTCTTTGATGGTGTTGATCACCGCAATGGCATAGGCCTTGATCTCATCGGCCTGCTTGCGGCTGGGCTCGGGCAGATATTCGATTTGGGCGGTGAATGGCGGTGTGTCACCGATCATCCGCACGATGCGGAACCGTTGTAGACACTCCACAAGGACTTGCAGGCGGTCGTCCGACTGCTGGACCCGGTGTACCCGGCAAACAGTGCCGATTTTCATGAATTCGTTGGGTAGAGCGGATTCTGCTGACTTGGAGTGGGTGAGTACGACGCCAAGCATCTTCTGATCTGTATCTCCCACCGCTTCCATGGTGCTGACCCAGCTCTGCGACTCCATCAGCAGGGGAACGACCTGGCCGGGAAAGAAAGGACGGGCGGTGACAGGCAGCAGGTGAATGACACTGGGCATGACCTCGTTTGAGCGGGTCAGAGAGTTTTCACTTGTAGGTTCGTCCTTATCAGGATGTTTTCCTTCCTCACTCATATCCGTTCGCCTTAATTTATTTTTTCAGCATTTTTGTGTTTCTGGAGTATCAATATATAGGGATTAGTCCAGGGCTTTGCAAGCCAAGTTTGCCAGTTCTGCAAAGGCCGCCAGTGGCAACTGTTCAGGGCGAATGGAGGGATCGATGCCGGCGTCTTGTATGATCTCCGGTGTGACGATTTTTGAAAGGCTGTTGCGCAGGGTCTTGCGTCGCTGGGAGAAGGCCTGGGTCACCAGTTGTGCAAACAGAGTTTCATCATCGATCTGTACTGGTGGTTTAACATGAGGAATCAGGCGTACAAAAGCAGAGCCGACCTTTGGCGGCGGATTGAAGGCACCGGGGCCGATGTGAAACAGCCGGGTGATTTCGCATTTCGCCTGCAGCATGATCGACAGTCTGCCGTAGGTTTTTGAGCCGGGTCCAGCGGCCATGCGATCCACCACCTCTTTCTGCAGCATGAAGTGCAGGTCCTTGATGTCGTCGGCATATTTCAGCAGGTGGAAAAGGATCGGCGTTGAGATGTTGTAGGGCAGGTTGCCGACTATCCGTAGTGGGCGATCCGGTAGGGCTAGCGACCCAAAGTCAAACTTCAGGGCATCTGCATTGTGGATCCTGATTTCACCAACCAGGCCGCAGCGACGTGCCAGCGGTTCGATCAGATCCCGGTCCAATTCGACCACCTGCATCGTTCCAATGATCGGCAGAAGTTCAAGCGTGATCGCGCCCTGTCCAGGCCCGATCTCCACCAGATTGTCGCCTTTTTTGGGATCAACAGCGCGCACGATTCGGTGGATGACAGAGGTGTCGTGAAGGAAGTTTTGGCCGAACCTTTTTCTGGCCCTGTGTGCTGGTGGATTGCCCATGCGTCTATTCGATTGTTCAGTCAGTTAGAAATTTAATTGAATATACCCAATGATATCACCACGTTAGGTATTCATGTGGTGCGATTACAACTCGCATCGAAAATCGCATCGGTACTTTTCAGAAATGCATTGATCCACCAATAGATGATTGGGTGTCATCTATCCCCGCATCGGTCAGCTGGCGCTGCCAATATAACTTTGTGATATTTCAGGAAGACCCATGCTGGGAAGGAATCTTAGTTGAACTGTCTGCATGGGTTTCGTTGAAAAATTGAGCCTGTTAGCGGACACTCAAAAGATTGGTATGTCAGGTAGAAACGTGTCCAAGGCTGACATCTGCTAATTCCGGCAAGATGACTGCAATGCGACCAATGTATGGACATTAGGATCAGCATAATTACCGGCCGTAATCGGCGATAAGCGTACAATAAGATACCCCGCATAAGCCGATACTCAACATAGACATCGAGACCTGTCCGGCACGCGGTGATGATTGTTGCATGCATCGTTGATCCCGATGCCATCGAGAAGATACTCACCCACCTGGATGCGCCACAGGCCTAGCTGCATCCGGATTCCGCATTGCCTCCAACCCGGGCGCCACCCCACTTGCACCTGTTTGATCGATTGGATTGCTGATACGGCATGGGTTGGGTGCCGGAAAGGCACTTGATGGCGATGACAAAGACCGGCGTTGATTCAGCTATGACGATATGAGTCCGAGAGTAGAACACTGTTGGGATGAAAAATGTTTTTTCTCCTTCCTATACTCACTTGGCAGTGGTCTGCTAGAAAGCGGCTATCCGTGAAATCGTCCAGTACGCTGCGATGGTGCCAATCCCGTATACAGGTAAGCGCCAAGCCCACAGCGGCCAGGGAACCCTCACCAGCAGGTGTTTGATGGCAATGAGCATCACCGCGACAAAACATAGCTGTCCGGCTTCAACGCCCAGGTTGAAGAACAGCAGGGCCAGGGGGATGGCGTGTTCAGGCAGGCCGATCTCGGCCAAGGCACCGGCAAAGCCAAAGCCGTGCAGCAGTCCGAACAGAAAGGCGACCAGCCAGGGGCGGCGCCGGGTCAGCGGCTCGTCTCCCTGGCGCCAGCGAATGATCTCGGTGGTAACGAATAGAATGCTCAGTGCGATCACGGCTTCAACGGGCGACTGGGGTACATGCACCCAGCCCTGGGTGGCTGCGGCCAGGGTCACGCTGTGTGCCATGGTGAACGCGGTGATAGTGGCGACCAGTTTTCGCCAGCCTGATACGATCATGAGCAGGGTCAGGACGAATAGAAGGTGGTCTATGCCCAGCAGAATATGTTCCAGACCGAGCCGGAAATATGCCGCCGCGACCGCAGATGCACTCGCTGCATTGGAAATAGTCAAGCTGTCCTGCCAGGGAGTCAGTCGCCCAACCTGAGTGGTTGCGTCAAGCCGTTCGTAGCGGACCAGCACATCAGTGGCGACTGATGACAGTCCATCGACAGCCAGTATGTTGCCTGCAAGCCCCCCGGAACAGGTGACAGTCCAGCGGTCGACGAAGGCGGTTCCCTGGTGGGCGCGCAACCTGTCTCCCAGCGTTGTGCATGAGTCGGGCAGGTGTATATCAAGCGCCAGCCGCAGATTGCCACGGGCGGGCACCCGCCAAAGCATGTCGTAGGTATTGGGGCTGACCTGCTGAATGCGCAGGAACCCAGGACGAAACTCATGACCGACCGCCTGGGTGACGAGAGTCAGCAGCAGTACGCCTAGAGCGGGCCACAGCCATCTCATGAGCTGGCCTCGCTACCATCCGTGGGCGATTCAACGGTAACTTTGTACTTTGCGCGCAGCCGGTTGTACATAGCTTTGATTGCTTGGTTGCGTTGCACATGAACCCAGTCGCGACGCAGTTCACTTTCTGCTTCTGAGAATTTTTTAGCTCTCCCTGCTACCTTGTCTTCGATCAGCACGAGGTGGAGACCGTACGCTGAGGGAACAGGTCCGTGCCAGCGCCCGGGCGTTATCGGGTTCAGGGATGAGGCGAAGGCCTCGCCAAAATTTTTCCTGAAAAAGCTCTCCCGTTCGGATTCGAAACGGTGGGGTAAAGCTAGTGGGTCGCCCAGGGTTGCCGGGTCCGTGTCGTTGACGGCGGACCCTAACCTGGCAAGGGCTGCCTGGACGGCATCCTCAACGGCGGTACCGCTGCGTTCCCGGCTGAAAAACACCTGTCGGAGTGAGTAACGCTGCTCTGCCGTGTAGTCGGCCTGGTGATCAGCCAGGTATTGCTCAAGGACTTCCCGCGACGGTGCGGGCAAAGAGACCACTTCGTCTGCAACGACCTCCAGTTTCTGTCTCAGGCGTCGACGGATGATCGTGTCGTCCTGGTCCAGCCCCATTTCGAGTCCTTCCCGGTAGGCAATTTCGCTGAGGATCCAGTCGTCGACGATCCCCGCCAGTTCCTCTTGGGTGGGTGAACGCAGCCAAGTGCGCTGGAACACCGTCGCGAGATGTCTCTGCAAGCCTTCGGTAACGACGATCTCGTTGTTTTTTGAAGCATCCTGGCGGCCGGCATCGTAAAACCAGAAAATCAGGGCACCGAGTATCAGGAAATGCAGTAGGGGTTCTTTAAACGACATCAACGAAGAATCCAAAAAAAAAGACTATCCAATGCGAATTAGGCATAATCAGGCGTGTCGAGCAACGCGTTGAAATCAACAACCCCCGACAGGATGCCATTTTTCGCAGGAAACCGCGATAAGTGCAGTACAGGGATGATCCACTGCCGTCCAGAACGACAGTTTCTACCACGCCATCCCTGTTCCCCGTTACTGGTTTTTACCGCAGCGTCGTGCCCGTTGTATTCAGCTCAGCAAGGAAAGTTTCAATGGCTCAAAAAAAATCCTGGTTGGCCCTCCCTCTTCAGATAAATGCCAAAAATTAAGGAGTCTGACGTCATGCGAATAGCACCCCTCGTCATTGCCATCACCACCCTGGTATCGATGCCATCAGCATTCGCGCAGGAGATGGGTGAGACGCCCTCGGAAACGATGCTTTCCAAGACTTACCAGAACAAGACCTATTCGCCTTACGCCTTACGCCTTGCGCAGCTACCCCCGAACCCCACTTTGGGGTGATACCCACGTGCACACCAACCTGTCGACCGATGCCGGGCTGGCAGGCAATCGTCTGTCGCCTGCCACGGCGTACCGGTTCGCCCGTGGCGAAGAGGTGACCTCCTCGTTCGGTCACCCTGCACGCCTGTCGCGCCCGCTGGATTGGCTGGTCATTGCGGACCACTCGGATGGCATCAGCATGATCGGGGACATGCTTGCGGGCGACCCCGATGTCATGGCGTTCGAGCAGGCAGCCAAGTGGAGCAAGGGCATGACGGAAGGTGGCCAGGCGGCAATCGATACCAAGAACGACCTGGTCAAGACGTTTTCTGCCGGCAAAGTGGAGCCGCATCTGGTTGCCATGTATTCACCTGGTTCCAGAAAGTTCAAGCGAGTGTGGGAAGGCGTGATCGCGGATGCCGAGGATTACAACGAACCAGGGCGTTTCAGTACCCTGATCGGCTTCGAGTGGACCGCCCTGGTGAATGGTAACAACCTGCACCGGGTGGTGATCATGCGTGACGGCCCCATGCGTGCCAGCCAGGTGGTGCCGATGACCACGACTCCGCCGCAAGGCAGCCCGGACCCACGTGACCTGTGGAAGTGGATGAAAAACTACGAGGAAAAGACCGGTGGGGAGATTCTCGCGATCCCGCACAACGGCAATCTCTCCAACGGCATCATGTTCCCGCTGGCAGAACGCTGGGATGGCTTCAAGCTGGACGAGGCCTATGCGACGGATCGTGCCCGCTATGAGCCATTGTATGAGACCACGCAGGTGAAGGGCGATGGTGAATCCCATCCTTACCTGTCGCCCGATGACGAATTCGCTGATTTTGAACTCTGGGATCTGGGCAACCTCGATGGCACCGAAGTCAAAACAAACAACATGTTGGCCGGTGAGTACGCGCGGGAGGGATTGAAGCGGGGACTGGCCATTGAGGGCCGCCTTGGTGCCAACCCCTACAAGTTCGGGCTGATCGGTTCAACAGACAGCCATACCTCGCTGGCGACTGCCGGGGAAGATAATTTCTTCGGCAAAAACTCGGTCGATGAGCCGAGCCCGGAACGCATGTCTTACGCATTGAAGAAGGTCGGAGGCACGCCTCTTAACAGCTGGCAGAACTCAGCATCCGGCCTGACTGCTGTGTGGGCGACGGAAAATACCCGCGAAGCGATATTCGACGCGATGCTGCGCAAGGAGGTCTATGCGACTACCGGCCCGCGCATGACCGTGCGCCTGTTCGGTGGTTGGGATTTCGAGCCGCAGGATATCAACTCGCGTCTACTGGCAAGGATCGGCTACGAGAAAGGGGTGCCCATGGGTAGTGATTTGCGCAGACGCCCGGAAGGTGCATCGGCACCATCGTTCCTGGTGTACGCACTGCGTGACCCCGTTGGCGCCAACCTGGATCGCGTTCAAATTGTGAAGGGTTGGCTCGACAAGGATGGCAAGACGCACGAGAAGGTGTATGACGTGGCCTGGTCCGGCGAGCGTTCCCTGGAAAAGGACGGAAAGTTGCCGTCCGTGGGCAACACGGTGGATGTGGTCAACGCCACCTGGAGCAACACCATCGGTGCATCGGAACTCGGTACCCTTTGGACAGACCCGGATTTTGACCCTGCCGAACGGGCCTTCTATTACGCCCGCGTGCTGGAGATTCCGACACCGCGTTGGACTACCTACGATGCCCACCGCTTCGGTATCGACACACCCGAAGGTGCACCGACCTCACTGCAGGAACGCGCCTATTCGTCACCCATCTGGTACGGGCCCCAGTCATGATCACAGCAAACAACACGATGGCCGGACACGCCACCCGACAATCTACCGGCATAGTTAACCTGTTGCTGGGACCTGTCCTTGTCGCAGGCATTCTCTCAGCAGGCAATGCGAACGCAGGAGTCGGCGATGGCCCCCGTGCCTACCAGTTGGCCCCGGTTGGCACGGAAGTGGTGACGGTGATTGGTGTCCGCCAGAATTCCAACTACAATCTCGACGGCAGCCCGACCTCACCGGCAGCTCGCGTCGAGGTGACTGCAATGGCTTTTCAGTACACCCGGGTGATTGATGTTGGCGGCAATGCGGCTGGGTTGTTCGCGGTGCTTCCGTTTGCCGGTGCTGATGGAACCCTGCTCAATGGGGCAAGGCAACCGTCCAGCGAAGGACTTGGCGACGTCATCGTCGGCGGAGTAGTCGGACTGATCGGTTCTCCAGCCTTGAACCCCAAGGAGTTTGGGGCGTACAAGCCCGGCTTTGGGTTTGGCATCGTAGGGAAATTGGCACTACCAACCGGAGAGTACGATTCCAGCAAGGCCATCAATATTGGCACCAATCGCTGGTCGCTTCAGCTTGGGACGGCGCTATCGTGGCAGTTCGGAGACAGTATGCGGCCCGGAGAGGTGACTTCACTGGAGCTGACGCCGATGGTTTCGATCTATGGTGATAATGAGGATCCGAACGGTGGAAACGTACTGGAACAAGATCCCCTGTACGGTTTGGAGATGCATGTCACGCATGATTTCAACCGGATGTTCTGGGGAGCCTTTGACGCGGTTTACTCAGCTGGCGGGGCGACAACACTCGATGGCGTAGCGGCGAGCGACGACGTTGAGGTCATAGGGGTTGGGTTTACTATAGGCGCAACTCTCCCAAGGGGTACTAATCTCGAATTCAGCTATGGAGAGACGATCAAGGACGATCTCGATAGTTACGATGACGCCATCTATCGGATAAAAATCAAACAGGTGTTCTGAGTCGCAGGATACCTTGAGCCGTCGTCCCGACCGCGTAATCGATTTTTAATCCTTTTCCAGGATGACAAAAAGCAGGGCATCTATCCATTGCCCTGTTTTGGTTTCGACAGGCTATTTAGCTGCCGTCTATTGTATTGACGCTTTTTTTGGAGCGCTTCTAGTTCAGTAGACGTCCGTTTTGGCTCGTTTTTCGGAAGCTCGCCATCTCGCAATGGTTGACCGCTACTGGCCGAATGCAGACACTTGCGCCAAGCTATTGAGTGTCTGCTTCAGGGTTTTTTCTCCTGTGTCTAACAACTGTCGCAAAAAACGGCATTGATAGAGTTGTTCAAGCGCCTAACTTATTGAGAAACGTGGAGAGTCCATAGTGGGAATAGGTCTTGGCCAAACCTTTTCCTAGCCTTATGAATCAATGGATTGCCTTATTGTTGCTATGAGTTTTCAATGAGTTATATCTGTGCATTTAAAAAATTATCCACGCAAACCACCTAGTTAGAAACATATAGGGCGCGATATGAAGTCGCATCGATAATCGGGGCAGCGAAAAATGAAGAGGAATAAATTGTTTGCTGAATGATATCACCGACCGCTCAGTGTGACGGTCTGCTGACCGCCATCCTCGAGGATGCGAATCACCCGATCCCGCCACATCTCCCGGAACTGCTGCTGGGTGGATGGTTCCGCCCGGCCTTGTAGAATCTGCTGCAGCAAGGGGAGCATGTTGGGGTTGGATGGAATGCTGGCCGGGTCATAAGAGACGCTGACGGAGTTACCGCTATATGTGGATAAGGAATTCTGGGGACAGTATACCTATTATTCTCCGAAGGCACTGATGGGGTAGCATGGTAGTCACTGATTTTTCACTGACTGTTCAGCGAGGAGCGGTATGGCAAGGATTGCCCGTTTGCCCACATCATGGCAACACGCAACAATGGGTCCATGATTGCCGATAATCAATGATTTCATTAGAGCAATTGGCCTACCCTTGGTCAGGGAAATAGCTGCAGTATTGCGTCTCTTCCTGTTTTACAAACCCGAA
Organism: endosymbiont of Escarpia spicata; assembly: GCA_003349915.1. Taxonomy (GTDB): domain Bacteria; phylum Pseudomonadota; class Gammaproteobacteria; order Chromatiales; family Chromatiaceae; genus QGON01. The sequence continues at coordinate 280,079 of QFXE01000013.1, read as the reverse complement.
TAAGCATCAAGGAGCACAGTCATGCGTAGTAAGAAAGCATTGTTCATGAGTATATTTCTCGCGGTTATCCTTTTTCCCCTACAGAGTCAGGCAGTAGAGGATAAGTCCATGGGGCTTTACATCAACCTGACGGAAATTGACAAGGGTCCGGCAGGCCATGCCATGCATTTTGCGGGTAAGATGATGAAACGGGGTCACCCTGTTACGTTGTTTTTGAATAAAGGTGCCGTATTGTTCGCCAGTAAGAGTGCGCCACATGGAAAATTTCCTATGGCTGGCAAAACTGTACCCGAGATGATGCAGGGTCTGATAAAGAATGGAGCAGTCGTTATTGTTTGCAAGATGTGTGCAAAAATGCACGGTATCGAAGCATCAGATCTTATCGATGGTACAAAACTGGGTAATCCTGATCTGGTGAGTGAATTCCTTTTCGATCCAAAATACAAAGCCATTAGTTGGTGAAGTCTTAAAATTACGGGGACAGTATACCTATTCCCAGAAGGCACTGATGAGGTAGTACTGTAATCATGGAATTTTCAAAGACTGTTCAGGGAGGAACGGTCTGGGAAGGGTTGCCTGAGTGCCCACATCATGCAGGAAGAAAACCAGGAAGCAACCCCGCTTCAGCAAAAGATAAATAGGTATACTGTTCCCAAGTACCATACACCCTTAGAGTTTTTACCGACCACTCGATGTGATGGTCTGCTGACCGTCATCCACGAGGATGCGAATCACCCGATCCCGCCACATCTCGCGAAACTGTTGACGGGTGGATGGTTCCGCCTGGCCTTGAAGAATCTGTTGCAGCAAGGGGAACATGTCGGGGTTGGGTGGGATGCTGGCCGGGTCATAAGAGACGCTGACGGAGTCACCGCTATCTACACGGGTGAAGATAAAGCTGCCAGTTGAATCGGCGGAGAAATCCATCAACCCCCGACGAACATATCGGTCTCCAAGCCCATGAAAGCCGTTACGCCCGGCGGCACCGGTCAATAGAGTGAATACTTGGCTGATGGGGCCATTCACCCCTTGGTCTTCTGTGCCAGCGATAGTGACACGGATCTCTCCACGCTGTGGGGTCTCTTCTCCATACAGTGCCTCAATGGCATGGGTCGCCATCAGAAATGCACCCGCTACCGTAGGACAGGCGTGACCGGAGAGTTTCACCACATCATCGAAGGTGTAGTGAAAATGTCCGTCCCCGGCACCAAGCAGATCAGCCAAGGGATCGTAGAGTGTGATGGCGGGTGTTGTTGGGAATCTTGTAATCATGGGGCGCTGCTGATTGGGGATAAGGAGTTGTGAATGATACTGGATTATATCCGCTTTTGATGTGGCCGAGAATCAGGTACCAGTGTACCTATTCTTCAAAGAGACTTAAGGGGTAGCATGGTAGCTATGGATATTTCCAAAAACTGTTCAGGGAGGAACGGTATGGCAAGGCCCGCTCCACTCAAAGATCTATTTGCAGAATAGCGCCGTAGATTAAACGCTTACGTTGCGTCGTCAACATGCGTTGAAGACACAAGGGCTTCGAGTCCGGCAATGACTGGCTGCAGTTCGGCAACAACTGCTGTCAGTAATTCATCGATGGTTTCCGTGCCTTCACTGCAGGCTATCTCGAGTGAATGGGCTGCTTCCTGTACACCATGTGCCCCGATAGTGCCAGCAACCCCCTTGAGCGAATGTGCCGCACGTTTTGCGGCCTGCGGGTCCTTGTCGTCGGCCAGGGCGGCGCGGAAATGCTGTTCGAAGTCTCGCTCGCTATCTCGAAACTTCGACAACAGTTTGCGGTATAGCGCAAGCTTTCCCCGAACGATGGCCAGGCCGGCTTTGGTGTCGATGCCTGGCAGATCAGGCAGTCCTTCCGTTTTCTTGGTGCTTCCCTCCACGGGAGGTGGTTGGATGGCTTCTTCGGTAGCTGTTCCGGCAGGGCTTATCCATTTAGCGATTGCCATAAACATGGCGCCAGGATTGATCGGTTTGGGTATATGATCATTCATACCTGCTGCCAAAACCTTTTCCCGATCACCTTTCATCGCATTGGCGGTCAAGGCCAGAATAGGTAGATTGTTGTATTTATCTTGTTCACGTATTTGGCGGGTCGCTTCATAACCATCCATGACCGGCATCTGACAGTCCATCAGTACGCCGTCAAAATCCTCCCTGTCCAACAGGTCGAGTGCCTCCTGTCCATCTTTAGCTGTCTCGACCATGATCTCATTTGCTGTCAGTAGCTCTAGCATGAGTTCCTGATTGATCTCGTTGTCTTCGACCAACAGTATTTTTGCACCATGCAATTGTGTCGTGGCTACAGCAACCTCCGCATCAGTTTGACGGATTGATGTACCCGGTTGTGAAGGTTCACCCTGTTGTTTCTGTAGGCGTACCGTGAAGCTGAAGGTGCTACCGACATCGGGCTCGCTCTCCACACACATATCGCCATCCATCATCTGGACGATATTCCTGGAGATAATCAAGCCAAGCCCGCTGCCCCCATGCTCGCGGGTTATGGAGCTGTCAGCCTGACTAAAGGGTTGAAACAGTTCTTCCCGTTGCACTTTGGATATGCCGATACCCGTGTCCTGAACTGAAAACTCCAATACTGCTTCCAGACCACTCTCTTCTTTTAAGGCAACTTTTAACGATGCCGTGTCGCCCGGTTCACTGAACTTCACCGCATTACCGCTCAGGTTAACCAGTGTCTGGCTCAGGCGCAGGGAGTCGCCAACCAGGTATTCAGGGACGTCTTGATCAATACTGACGGCAAGCTGAATGCCTTTTTCCTCGGCCTCTAGTTTGATCAGACTGACCATGTTGTTGATGACATCCTTGAGCTGAAAATCGATTTCTTCTAATTCCAGCTTGCCAGCCTCGATCTTGGAAAAGTCAAGGATGTCATTGAGTATGCGAAGCAGGTTCTCGGCAGAAGTGTGGGCTTTAGTAAGGTAGTTGCGCTGTTTGTCATCTAACTCGCTTTGCAACGCTAGATGGGTCATGCCGATGACTGCGTTCATCGGGGTGCGGATTTCGTGACTCATGTTGGCAAGAAACAAACTTTTAGCCTGGTTGGCTTCTTCTGCTTCCTTCTTGGCCTCTTCAAGTTCTAAGGTGCGATCAGCAACTAGGTTTTCGAGATTTTGTCTGTGTTGATTGAGTTCGTTTTCCGACCGCACCCGCTCCATGATAATGCCGGCAAGCCTTGCCGCTGATTGAAGATCAGTTAATTCCTCTTCATTGGGTAGCGCAGTATGATCGTAATACATGCCGAAAGCACCTAATACTTTGCCTGAGGGGTCTTTGATGGGCTCAGACCAGCAGCAGCGCATACCATGAGGCAGGGCCGCATCTTTGATTGTTGCCCATTTATAGTCCGTCTCAATATTCTCAACAAGAACTCGCGTTCCGGTATATGTGGATGTTCCGCACGATCCAATGTCGGGACCGTTTTCCAGACCGTTCACCGCGTCACAATATTCCTTCGGTAGGCTTGGCGCTCCACCGTGCATGAGTTTATTGCCATGTAATTCAAGCATTGAGCATCGCATTCCAGGATGGCGTTCCTCATACATCAATGCAATCGCATCATAGATGTTAGATGCGGGTTCTCCTTTTGCAATCATCTCAACAACCTCAGCATTCCTTTTAGTAAAAGACTCTGCTTTTTTGCGTGCTGTAATGTCTTCCGAAATACCCAGCAGGTAGACTGGTTCGCCGGACTCGTCTTGTATCGGGATTTTCTTGGTATGTAGCATGCGGGTGCCGTGCTCACGGGTTTCGATGGGCTCCTCTGGAATATCCAGGAGTCTTCCGCTGTTCAATACCTCCCTGTCTTTAGCGACGAAAAAGTCTGCCTCCTCTTTGGGGAAAAAATCATAATCGTTTTTCGATGCCAGCTCGTCTCTCGAATAGCCCAGCATCTCTTCGCCTGCTTTGTTGAAGCGTACAAAACGCAAATTCTCCGCATCCTTGACAAAGACCATGTTAGGAATATTTTCAACAATTGCGTTGAGAAACCACTCATTGCGTTTTAATGCATCTTGAGCTTTTTTTCGTCCCTCTATTTCGTTCGTTAGCTCTTGATTACTCTTTTGTAGCTGCTTTGTTCTTTCATCTACAACCTCTTCCAGATGTTGTCGGTGATGCTCAAGCAGAACTTGAGTTTTCTTGCGTTCTTTCGCTTCGCCGTACAGTGTGGTGACCAGGTTTTTATTTTCGTGCTCTAACAGAAATGTGTTTTCGAGATTTTTATAGGTCTTTATGCTTATGTAGTAAATGAGAACAATAAAAAGAATCACTGCGGATGTCAGTAGGGGAGCGGTTTCGTCGAGTTGCGTATAAAGAACTCCCGGCAATATGACAGCCGAAGGTAGGCTGGAAGATACAAATGCAGGTAAATATGAAGAAAGTATAGGGACTGCAGTGCCCAGTACGCCCAATATAATCAATACAATCGCAGTCTGATAGGCAAGGTCATTAACAGCAAGATATAAAAGGCACAGCATGCCCCAGCCGATGCCGGCGATTGTTGTGTTAATAAGAAGTTTCCTGGCCCAGGCAGGAGCATTTTCAGGGATATATGATGAGTCAAACTGCTTTTTGAGAATGAGCCGTGATATGGCAACAGAGAGCATCCATGCAGACCATCCACTCAGAAGTAGGGGATCTACGACTTTAAAAAATCCCAGCCAAACGGCTACTGCAATGAAAATGATTCCAATGGCAGATGGTACCGCATTCCCATAGATAATTCGGACCTGTTCCGAGTGGATAAACGAGTTTTTATCTAATTCCAAAACGACCACCGTTCCCCGTTACTTGTGATGTGCCATAATTATCGAACGACAAAGGATTCATGTCTATCAAGGGAATATAATTCTTGGTGTCTTGATTGCAATTGGCGCTATTGGGTAGTTCGTCGACATTCCACCAAAGTTTGCTCCTGGTACCTTCCTGTCTATCTGGCCGTCGATGGTAATGGCCGCTTCAGGGTGATTGACAGCATCAAAATAGTGATGCAGCAATACTTTGAATTACGAGCCTATCTGTAATAAATCTTTAGAATATCAGTCAGTTATAAATCACTACTGGCATCTGACCCCAAACTGCGTTCCGCTACATCTTTTTAATATGACTAAAACTCGGAAGTTAGAGTTATCAGTCGATATTTCAGACGGTTATAAAATAATAAAGCGGGTGGATATCTATAAATCCCACGCACCTGCTTCTTGTCGATTGATACTGAGATCTGAATTATTGGATTCTCTTATTTTACTATTATTTTCAATCCCTTGCTGACTTATATTTTGTTAACTGGTAGATATATTCAAGGCTATAGTCAAGGAGAGATTAATATTTTCAACCGGATATTCCTTGAGAATCATCCGCCGGATGCATCGCATCCTGCAGCCAACTAAAGGTTGGCAAGGAATGTGCCGCTAACGGGGATGCAGCCGAAGTATTTTAATCCCTAAACCTGATGTTACATTCGGACAAGATGATGATGCCCATTCCAAGAACGATCTGCGATAGATCTTTCCAGGATCAACATAGGCACTCCGCGCGCCTGCCCACTTCTGCTGTAACAGTTGCGCTGCTGATTTTCTGGTTGGTTGTTTTCTCTCCGTCCTCTGTTGCGCAAACTGCGGAGAAGACTCCAGGCGATGTCTATCATCAGGTGCGACTACTGACCGATGCGGTACGCCAGTTGCGTAGAGAAAACAACATCACTACACCTTGGCCCTATGTGGATGATGCGGAAGCCGTTCGGACTCCCAGGCATGTATTTCAGAAGGCGCTGGAGATCCTGGGCAAGATTAGCAGATATCGGGCCAATATTGCCAAGACCGGGGCAATCACTGTTCCACGCTTTCACGGACGGGATATCACTCCCAACGAGGTTTTTAGTACGGTCGTCCGCCTGCGCCAGGAATTAACCCTGCTGCTGAAGCATCAGATGCAGGAAGAGCAGCGTCTCGCAAACAAGACATCAAGTCATGTCTACGCGGCATTGTCCGAGATCTCCATTGCCCTGGAAGAGACTCTTGGATTACGCAGCATCACCCCCTCCGAGGTCTATATGCGTAGCCTGCAGGTCGTTGAGCTTGCCCTGTTTCTGCGCAGGAGCCAAGGCCTGCCGATGGAAGTGGCTAAACCGCCCCGTGGCCAGGGGAAGCTGCCCAATCATGCGTTGAAATCTGTAAACGATCTGCTGGCCAGGATTCAGCATGCCGAGCGGAATCTCTGGATGAAACCGCTCACTCTGACGCAGCAGCCCAGACGTGTGATTGCGCCAAGTGATGTCTTTGACGCCATGGGGGTATCCATGGCGGAACTGCAGCGCATCCAGTTCCGCCTGGGGCTGGAACGACAGTTCCCTGATCCGGAACCGCAACAAGGCAAGACACCGGATGACGTCATACAGAATGCCCGCTGGGCCGCCGCGTTACTTCCTGAGTTCAATCTGGGTAGACCCCTGCAGCAGTATGACCGGTCGACACTGCGAAAGACCCCCAACCAGGTTTTTTCCGTCGGCGAACATATCCTGAGAAAACTCATGCAGTACCGTCGCCTGCGGGGTATTCAGACGCCACCGCGCAAGGCCCGGATGATCCCAGGCCTCAAGTCACAGCATGTCTATGGCAAGGCATTGGAGATCATGGAGAAAGTGGATGTGCTGCGGCAGCGTCAGAACCTGGGTCCGATGGCCGTGCCGCGCTACCCGTTGAGGACCATCACACCCTCCGAGGTCTTTGATCTGGCCCTGCGCCTGGACAACGAACTGGCACTTATCCATCGACGGGGTGGTGGCGAAGCGGAGCTGTGGGTGACGTCTACCCAAGTGCTTGAATATGAAAATAAACAGCCCAGCGATGTGTTCCACATTATGCAGCGGATCTCGAACTTGCTGGACACAATCCTCGGTTCGGAAGGTTTTACCCCCAACGATGTTTATCGTGAAGTGCTGGTCACGAAACAGGATGTGCAGTTAATTGCCCGGGCCTTGGGTGAAACCATCCCGCCAGAGACCTGGCGCGTACCAGGCTTCAAATCAGGCACGGAGCCCCGTGATGTACTGAATAAAGCCAGGGAGGTGGTGGATTTGATCGCGATGGCCAAACGGCGGGCTGGCATGTTCGGGGGGCGTAACATTGCCGTCTCCACCGGTGAGACGGTCACCCCATCAGACGTGTTCAACCAGGTTCGCCTGATCGATACAGAGCTGACAGAATTCAAGGTCTTTCTTGATATTTCGGATGTTCCCGACCGGATGCAGGCTCAAAAAAACAAGGTGCCAGCCCATGTTTTACAGGTTCTTGAAGGTATATCCGCTGCGCTGAGGAGTCTTCTGCACATGGAAGGTGGGCAGGCGTGAGGTTCTTCTCACTCACCGCAAGATTTGCACTGTTGGCTTTTGTGATCGCAGGTATCGGCATCCTCGGTATCTCGGCCTATAGTTACCAGGATGCCGGCGCCCTGCTGCACCAGCAGAGTATCGAGCGCATGGCGGGGGAGCTGCTGCGGCTCAGCGGCCGTTTTCAGGAAAACATCGACCGTATGCGCCGGGACGTGCAGCGCGTTGCGACCTCCGACCCCGTCATCGGCTACCATCGGGCGGTAGCAGGCGGTGGCTATGATGATGAGCGCAACATGACGCAGGCGCTCTGGAAACAGCGTCTGGCGATCGACTTCAAACTGCTGATGGAGCAGCGCCAGGACTATCTACAGGTTCGATATATCGGCATCGCCGACAGGGGGCGGGAGATCGTTCGCGTGGAGCGGGTGGACGGTAACATCATTGCCGTTCCCGGTGAGGATCTCCAGCGCAAAGGCCAGCGTGGTTATGTAAGGAAAACGATCCATTTACAACCGAGCCAACAGTATCTCTCCAGGGTGGAGCTGAACAAGGAGCATGACAGTGTCGTCTTTCCACTGCAGCCGGTGATGCGGGCAGCTGCGCCCATCCATACAAAGAGCGGCACTGTTTTTGGTGTGGTGGTCATCAACGCAGATTTTAATGCCTTGGCCAGTCCTTTTGATTCACCTCCAGCCAATGTCTCTTTCATCATGGCGGATCAGAAGGGTGACTATCTCCTTCATCCTGACAAGGATCGGCAGTTTAGCCATGCACTGGGCGGCAGTCCCGGACTAGAGAAGGACTATTCAACATTCAAACAGATGCTGTGTTTCCACGAAGGTTATGAATTCCAGGATATTGCGGAACAATCGGCAAGCTTGATCGAGACCCATCTGCGTTACAATCCGCTGGATCAGACACAGCAAGTTATGATAGCGGCCCTTGTGTCTCACGAAGTGATCAATAAACTTTCGCAAGGGTATGGGCGGCGTTTGACGTTTGGCGTGGTGATAACAGTTTTTCTCATCAGTATAGGGATGGCCCTGCTTGCCCGGCGTCTGACAAGACCGATCAACCAGCTCACTATCGCGGCTGACAGAATTGCCAAAGGTGATGAGGTAAACATTCCAGCCATTGGTCGCCGGGACGAACTGGGTCAGATGGCAAATGCCTTCCAAACCATGCTTAATCATCTGCATGCCACGCAGCGGGAACTTGAACACCTGGCAACCCACGACGCATTAACCGGGTTGTATAACCGCAAGGCACTGGAGAATCGAATAGAAGAGGAGCTGCAAAGAGCGGCTCGGTATAACCGTGATCTTTCGGTATTCCTGCTGGATATAGATCATTTTAAATCTATCAACGATACACACGGCCATCAGTCTGGGGATTCAGTACTCCAATGCCTGGCAAAAGTTTTGGAAGATTCGATTCGCAAAACGGATTATGTGGCCCGTTATGGCGGCGAGGAATTTATCGTTGTCCTGCCGGAAACCCCACTTGAAGAAGCCATGGGACTGGCGGAACGACTGCGGAACAGTATTGCAGAGCATTCTGTTCCACTTGAGACGGACAAAAAAATCAAGCTGACTGCCAGCATAGGTGTTGCTGCCTTTCCGGTACATGGTCAATCCTGGCAGAATTTATTGGGAGCGGCGGACGCTGCCATGTATGCAGCAAAAAATGCCGGGCGCGATCAAATAAAGACACCTTGAACCAGGGGTTTAGAGCGGAAATGGCGCTCGATACGGTCCGCGATTTAAATTCCTTCCTGTTCAGTCAGCAGTGAGCATGAATCATAAATTCCCCACCTTTTTCTAAAGTTTACAGCTCGTCAGTCGACAGTTGTTTTGTGAATAAATAATTTCAAATCAAAATATCGTAAATTTAAGGAAGAATCTAATGATTAAATCTATTCTCCGTTTCGGATTCATTACTGCCCTGTTGACCACAGGAATCCATCCGGCAATGGCTGCCGATATAACGCTCTCCGGCTCCACCACTGTCCAGAAACGCGTGCTCGAGCCGGCGGCTGGAGCCATCCAGGCAGCGACCGGGGTCAAGGTTCGTGTACGTGGCACCTCTTCCGGTAAGGGGTTTAAAGAGATTCTCGACGGCAAGACCATGGCATCAATTGCCTCAAGCCCGTTGGCCAGCTTACTCAGTAAATACAAAGTGGAAGACGCTGGAGCCTATCAGGAACACGTAATCACCCGCGATGTCATCGTGCCGATAGTCCATCCCGCGAACTCAGTATCTGAGTTGACCTTTCAGCAGTTGTCAGACATCAATACCGGCAAGATAACCAATTGGAAAGATGTTGGTGGCCCGGATATGAAGATCGTTGTTATCACCTCCAGTAAGGGATCGGCCACCCGCTCGGTATTTCAAAAGCTCGTGATGAAGAAACAGCCCTATCTAAAAGGGGCTCGCGAAGTCAAATCGACTCGGAAGGAAGTTGATTTGGTTTCCAAGTTCAAAGGTGGAATAGGTGCTGTCTCCCAAGGTTTTGTGGATGCCAATCCGGATAAGGTAAATGTGGTAAAAACCGGTGAGATTTCCCGCCCCCTGTGTGTCATCACCAAAGGCAACCCGGATAGCGAGCTTGGCAAAGTCATTGCCTATCTGAAAACAGACCAGGCAAAGAAGCACTTCAAGTAAGTTATTCAGGCTATCGGCTCTCTGAAAATGGAGAATATCCGTTCTCCAGTGAGTCGTGGTATCAGGGGTTTAAAAAATGAAACTGATCACAAAGACATTATGGATTCCCATTGCTATCTTAGCGTTAACGTTCTTTGTAATGGGTTCCATATTCTCATGGGTAATAATTACCGAAACCGAGCAGCAAACGAGTGATGCAATAACCCGTTTGTTGAACAGCGAGAAGGCGACACTGGCTAACGGGCTGATTCTCGTGACTGCTGGCCAGGCACCCTATGATGCCATTCTTGGTTTGGAAGCCGATGACAAGTCGTTGGCGGAGGATTTGGTCAAACAAGTGTCCGGCATGGGATTGGATGCAATTTACGTCACTGACTTGAGCGGTAAGCAGCTGTATTCATCAGCTGACAATATGCCTGCTGAACTGACTGAAGAAATAGAGGTTAACAGTCTTAAGCAAGGTGTTGTTAGCCATCTGGTTGCTGCAAATATGATGATCGCCTATGCCCCGATCTTTGATGTAGAGACACCTGTTGGATATCTTGGATTCTCCGTCAAGTTAGATGAAATGCTTTATGACAATTTTCAACAGATTGTCGGTCTGGAAAAAGAAGAAGGTGCTTTAGTCCTTTCGGTATCCGAGAGCCTCGTCAATACAGAAGTTGATTTAAAGCAGCAGTCAGCTGCATTTTTAAATAAATTTTTGGTAACTATAGTCATTACCCTGTTAGTCGCGCTGGGAGCGATAATTGCGCTACTGGGTACCACATCGCGTAACATTATTCGTCCAATTCGAGAGCTATTAATGCTATTGAATAAGATGGCTGGCGGAGACTTTACCGTACTTGCCAATCCCAAAGGGAACGACGAAGTGGCAGAGCTGCAACGAGCCGCAAACAGCACTTCCAAGCAGTTAAACGGCATGATATCGAACTTGATAAGCTCTACTCAGGAGTTGAATTCCACGGTAACTCAGATCTCCTCTGCTATAGATGCATCCAATGAAAATATGACGACGCAGCGTATAGAAACAGAGCAGGTCGCTACCGCGATGAATCAGATGACAGCGACAATTCGAGGCATTGCGCTGACGACCAGTGACGCCGCGGGGTCCGCTACTGAGGTGGATAATGAGGCGAAGGAGGGTCAGAGCGTCGTTACCGAAACTATAGGGTCGATAGAAGGGCTTTCTCGGGAAATCGGACAGGCAACTACCGTCATCGTTCAATTGCGACAGCAAAGCACTGATATTGGTGGCGTATTGGATGTTATCCGGGGTATCGCCGAACAGACCAACCTGCTGGCGCTGAATGCAGCAATTGAAGCTGCCCGCGCGGGTGAGCAGGGTCGCGGATTTGCAGTTGTTGCAGATGAGGTTCGTACACTGGCAGGACGCACGCAAGAGTCCACGGAAGAGATTCAGACTATGATCGAACGCCTCCAAAATGGTGCTCAAGACGCAGTGGATGCGATGGAGAGGAGTGGTGAGCACGTGCAGCAAACCACAGTTCGATCAAAGAAAGGTGGTGAATCTCTGGAGATGATTACTTCTTCTGTTGAAAAAATCCGTGACATGAGCATGCAGATCGCCAGTGCTGCTGAGCAGCAAGGCGCGGTTGCTGAAAATGTAAATGAGAAGGTTGCGAACATCAATCAATTGTCTGAGCGAACAAAAGCTAGCTCTGATGAAGTACAGGCAGCAAACGGAAGACTTATCTCATTGGGGGCCGAACTGCGGAAGATGACTGATCGTTTCGCGCTATAATCGCAGCTGCATTTTCTGATCCGGAAGATCAATAGCTCGCATGAGCTGCTCATTCTTCAAGAATGCTGCATAAGCCGGCTCAGCAAGTTGTCCGCCGCTTGCTGAGCCTTCAATCGCTTTTACTCATCCCGGTTTTCCTTTGCCCACTTTTTTGTTAGACCCAGCGGCTTGCCTGTGAAGCGGATTTCATGTTGCTTGAGATAATCCCAATTATCTCTTATGCCATAAACTTGAGTATGCAGGGATGCAGTGAAAATGATCAGACTCTTACCAGCTTGGGCCACAGGAATCCGGTCCTTCTCCTGTAGTCTTCGTATTCCGCCAGGGTTCTCATAAACTTACGCTCTTCAATCTTGGCTCGTATGATCTGTAACAAGACCGCACCCACAAAGAGATAGAGTCCAACTGGCGTTCCTGACAGGATGGCGATCCCAAAGATGTGTACGATCTCACCAAAATAGAGGGGATGTCGTATTCTGGCATATGGGCCTGTAGTTACTAGTGTGCGGACGGCGGCACGCAGACCAAAGGAGCGTTTCAGGTAGCTGATCGCCCATATGCTGAAAGCAGCCCCAAAGAGACCTGTTATGAAACCTGTCATGCTGAAATAGAAACTGAACAGTGGTGTGATGCTTCTGAAAACCTCCAGTGTTTCCGGTGAATAACCGGGCACAAATTGCCGGACTTGTGGAAAAAATAAAAGTGTGAAGCCAATGACGGGGACGAATACGGTCAATAGTGGAAACAGGTTTTCCCAAAACCCCTGGGGTTTGCTTTTGGCCTTTTCGCGTACAATAAAACTGTAAAATGCAAGAAAATCAAAGGCTAGGGCCGTGATAAAGTAGAGGATATAGGTTAACTCGTTAGTAAGATAATAGGCGCCATCCTGCCCCATGCTGCTAATGTTTTTCAGCATCACCCAAAGATTCGGTTTGTCAGCCAGATAGCTCCAGAGGCTATAAGTCTTACTCCCGACGATCAGGGCAAAGAGCAGGATGGGAGCGCCATCCAATTTGATTTTTTCGTTTAACGTCATGTGTAGCCGTCCTTAGTGGGGTTTCCTGATGGACCTGTCTGCATCAAGATAAGATTAAATCTTGTTTGGATTGATAACTGTCATAGTATTTTACTGTGGTATTTGTAGATACTAAAGAGTAAGCCTGATGGGCGGGGTGGAAATTTTGATATCTTGTAACAGGCTGATGGGGTGGTGTCTATGAAATGGAAATCTGTCATCAGGTCTTTTGGATTTCTGGGCCTTCTTGTGTTTTTACCGTCTGCATTCACCGCAGAGGGTGAGGCATTCACCGAATCCGTGGTTATATTCAACACTATCTGCGCAAAATGCCATGAAGCTCAATGTAGCGGTCGATTGAGTTTCGACGAGTCCTTTGAGAAATCAACCAGTCATGTCCTGAGGCACTACGGGCAGGCATCCGGGAAGCAATGGCTACAAAAAGAGCTGTTCGATATTCTCAACTACATGAAAGGAAAATGTGCCTATTACCCGACACAGACTCTTATACCTTTAAAGAGGGTCTGGAATAGAGCTATTTTTGATAAATTTACGACTTTGATGGAGAGGAACTACTTCATCCCTGTCGGTTACTTTGCTCCGGGGCATTATCGTATTGAACTGGAGCTTGAGAGAGATGCAAAGGTAATCACACACCTCATATCCGGGGAGTTTGAAATGGCGCTGGAGGATTGCTTTCTATCAACTGATCGAAGGATGAATATTCCGGTTCGTATTGAAGAGCCGGGAGATTACTATTTTCGCATGTATCCGAAAACACCTGTCAGGATTCTCAGATTTTCAATCCTTCCAAATGAAAGCAAAGTTCAACAGGATTTAAAAACCCCCATGTGACTAATCCTCTTTGCGCCCAAAATGAAATTCCCATTACGATACTTAGCCTCTGCTTCACGATCTCAAAGCCCATGGCATGCGGTCGTCTTTGCTCGCTGCATTCCTCTATAGCCGGGCAGTGAAGATCCCCATGCTGCCCTTGATGGTGCACTACTTCGGTACCCTCTATACTGGATTTATGTGGTTAATATCTTGCTGTTCTCGGTTTTGAGCGGTGTCATAATGGAGCGGTTTGAGAGAGGAACTTCTCAGAAACCAGACTATAGTGATTGATGAAAAACAAGTCCGATACTGGGCTCTCCATATAGTGACCTTTTTATGAGATTGATTGTTGCTGAAAACCTGGAAAAGACCTACAGCGCCGGTGAGAACGAAGTTACAGCCATCACGAGGGCAGACTTCAACATCGATTCCAGCGCCTTTGTCTCCTTTGTCGGCCCTTCGGGCAGTGGTAAGAGTACGCTGCTGAATATGATCGGCTGTCTGGACCGGCCCAGCGGAGGAAAACTCAGGGTGCTCGATACGGATGTAACCACACTGGATCGAAAACGAGGTGCTGCCTTTCGCGCCAAGCATATAGGTTTCATCTTTCAGGACTTCAATCTCATCCCGGTGCTGACCGTATTCGAGAATATTGAATACCCTCTCATCATGGTGCAAAAGTGGCCGGCCGGGAAACGCAGAAAGCGTGTGAATGAGATGTTGGAAGCCGTGGATATGACCGATCAGGCATACAAGTTGCCCTCTGAGCTTTCCGGTGGGCAAAAGCAGCGGGTGGCCATCGCGCGTGCTTTGGCCACACATGCCAAGTTGATATTGGCGGATGAACCCACCGCAAATCTCGATCATGCCACCGCCTACCGCAAGCTGATCAATATCGAACCCAATGGCGATAAGAAGGCTTTCGTGCTCTATACCGTTAAGAAGGGTAATGACAAGATGCTTGCCCTGTTTCTCGATCCGCCCAGCGAGAAGGGACGCGCCACCTTGCGGCTGGCTGATAATATGTGGCTCTATATTCCCGATGTCGGCAGGCCGCTGCGTATCACCAGCCTGCAGTCGGTGGTTGGTGGCGTGTTCAACAACTCCGATATCATGCGGCTCGACTTCAGTGCCGAATACCATGCAGAATCGGTGAAAAGAGAAGGTGGAGCGTACCTGCTAGAGCTCAAGGCAAAGAGCAATAGCGTCGCCTATGACCGCCTCAGGATGTGGGTGGATCAAGAGGCTCTTGTACCGATCAGGATAGAGGCCTATGCCGCCAGCGGGTTGCTGATCAAGACTCTAAATTACAGCAAGGTAAAAGATTTTGGCAACGGCATCGTCCGACCTGCGATGCTGGAGACCGACAGCCCTCTTCACAAAGGTTATAAATCGGTAATGCTGTTTTCAGGCGTTAGACCGCGCGACCTTTCAGATGAGGTATTCAGCCTCAGTTTTATGTCGAAGGCGGGCGAACTGCGGGAATGAGTCGATGGCTTACGGGACTGCTCCTCATTCCGCTCTTGATGCCGGTTCAGGCGGAAGAGTTTGATTTCGACATCTCCCGGTATGAGAAGAAGCCGTTCGAGTTTAGCGGGCATCTGGAGATAAAGCCGGAGTACCGATACTTCGACCAGGATAGCACGCTCTACCGGCTTAACTTCCCGACAGCAGATGAGCAGCCCTCCTCAGATGACCGGTATAGAGGTGTACTGGAACTGGAAGGCCTCTACCGATCCGGAGCTTCTTCTCTTAATTTCCATGCCCAGGCCACAGCGCAGCATGATATCTACGGCGGTAGTGGTAATGCGGATGTTTTTCAGCTCTATTACCGCCATTCTACCGACACGCTGACCTTTGAACTCGGCAAGCGAGCACTGAAATGGGGTACGGGTTACGCGTGGAGCCCGGTGGGTTTCATCCAAGAGTCAAAGATCCCAGTGATTCAGAGTTGAGTCGTGAAGGTTTTGTCATTGCCTCGATAGACTATGTGAAAAGCTTCGATGCTCCTTTGAAGGCGATTGCTTTCACTCCGGTACTATTGCCTGTCACCAATAGCATCAATGAGGATTTTTCACCTGAAGGAGATGTTAATCTGGCAGGTAGGCTCTACCTTCTCTATCGTGATACGGATATCGATCTTCTTTTCTTGACCGACGGTAGCCGTAGTGGGCGGATCGGGCTGGATTTTTCCCGCAACCTGGCGACGAACCTTGAAATACACGGTGAACTGGCCTGGATCCATGATCAGGCAAGATTCATACTGGGTGAGGGGGAAGCAATAAATATAGGCAGGCAAGATAATACGAGTTATCTGTTGGGGATACGCTATCTATCCGCCCAGGATACGACCTATATCCTTGAGTATTATCACAACGGCTCCGGCTTGAGTAAAAATGAGGCCGAACGATTTTTTAATCTGCTTGATTCAGCAGGATCGACAGGTGAGGTTGCAGCGTTTGAAAAGGCACGAAATATTGCTGGCCAGGCAGATTTTTTTACACCCAACTACATGCGGGATTATCTACACCTGAGAGTATCCCAGAAAGAACCCCTCGATATCGTCTATCTCAGTGCAGATATTACCTCGATTATAAACCTTCAGGATCACAGCTACTCCCTCGTCCCGGGAGTGAATTATACGGGATTTAATAACATCGAATTACGCCTCCGTGCAGCCCTGAATCAGGGTGCTCCTCACTCTGAATTTGGAGAAAAGCTGGTTGAAAATCGCATTGAGTTACGGGTGAGATATTTTTTCTAGAACCTGTATAAATCCGCCGCATGGAACTCGGAAACGCTAAAAATTCTCATAAAATCATTGTGTTGAAATGCTCTGTAGGGTGAGCTGCACGCACCATGATTGCATATTCCGGTGCGCATGGCACATCCTACCAGCTGTGTTGAGGTGTTTTGCCGGATGAGCGTAGGGTGCGCCGCGCGCACCATGATTGCTCAGAGAGTGTGTCTCCAGCCTGTGAGTTAAAGATATCCCCCCCCCCGGCCGCCATAAATCTCGGAGACAAATAGTCTTCCTTATTGCTTGGGGATATCGCAGTGGAATTGTCTGGATCTCAAAATGTGGCGTAATCAGCGCCTGGGATTAATAATGATCGTGGCCTCATTGGTTGTAATGGGCCTGATTGTTTTCCTCTTGTTCGACTATCAACTGGATACACGCCTGAAACAGGCCAGAAGCCAAGGTGTAGGGCTTGCCAGGGTGTTGAGCGGGATGGCTTGGAACGAGTTGGTGCCTGAGCATGGCAGGCAGGGTGTACTACAGGCCCTGCGTCAGGGACAGAGCAACCCGGATTTTGCCTATGCAGCGGTTGTGGATATTCAGGGAAAAGCCGCAAATGAGAGTTCCGCGCCGGGTATTATCATTCCCAACCAGCCAATCCCCAATGACCCTCTCGCCTGGTTGGGTGAGCGGAAAATAGATTCAACGTCGGACGGTCGTAACTTCCTCGAATTTCACGCGCCAGTCTTCGATGAGGGTGATATACGCGGTTATGTTCGCCTTGGCTATTTTCAGCCTGAAGCAGGTTTGCAGTATGAAGATCTGCCGTTCTTTGCGATGTTTACTCTGCCGGTATTCCTGCTGACACCGCTGTTTTACTTCCTGCTGCGGCGTGAAATCCGGCCCCTGCGTCAGATGAATGAAAACCTCGAAGACCTGATCGAAGGAGGGGTGGAAAAACGTGTGGAATTGCACCCCAGCGGGGAACTGGGAGATTTCATTCAGAGTTTTAACAAATTAATCGACTCCGCCCAGAATAGAATCCAGACGCTGGAAAGTGAGCAGAGCGGGATGCTGACATCCGGTAAGTTGCTGTCCTACCGGCATGCCAGGATTGAATCGATTTTAAAGGCACTCCCGGATGCAATTCTGGTTATCGATGAAGGCGGTTGCGTGAATTATGCCAATGACAAGACGGCTGGTCTTCTCGGAAAAACACAGGAATCAATTATTGGCAAAAAGCCACAGGAGTGGTGTAAAGATCCTGGTCTCATTACCTATTTGTCAGGCTATGGTGCCAGTGGCGGGCAGGTTGGCTATATCTCTGATTCGATTCGTATCGCACCGCAGCATGATCCGGAAAAACTACTCGAAGTAAAAGCCTATCCACTATTCTCGCCAAAAGACGGCTCTCATCTGTTAGGTAATATGGTAGTGATCCGGGACTGTACTGAGGAACAGCTCGCCAATCAAAATCGTGGTGAATTTATAGCCCAGGTATCTCATGAACTGAAGACCCCACTCAATGTGCTGGCCATGTACAGCGAGGCGTTGCTTGGAGAGGACGGTAACTCCGAATCCTTTCGTATTGAAGGACTGAATATTATCCATGATGAGGTCGACCGACTCTCTACACTGATCAACAATATGCTTGCCATCAGCCGGTTCGAACTTGGCGGTATCCAGATGAATCGGCAACGTGTGCGCATCGGAGAGCTTCTTGAGGATGCTTACAATAATATCACCCAGAGTGGGCGTGACAGGGATCTTGAATATGAAATCGACCTGCCACGCGAGATGAATGCACTTAATGTTGATAAGGAGTTGTTACGCATTGCGGTCAACAATCTGCTTACCAATGCGATCAAATATAACAAGTCAAACGGCACCGTTACTCTAACAGCACAAGAGTTTGATGATGCCATTGAAATCAGCGTGAGCGATACCGGCGTGGGTATCAGTCCAGACGACCAGCAGAAGATATTCGATAAATTCTACCGCGCCGATGACGATAAAGTCAGAGAGCAGACTGGACATGGTTTAGGGTCGTCCCTGGTGCAGCAGATTGTGCACTTTCATCATGGAAAACTGAGCGTGGAGAGTGAACGCAAAAAGGGCAGTACCTTCACAATACGGTTGGAAAAGGATATGGCAACACGACTGCAGGCAGGTGCCGTATGAAAAAAATACTGATTGCTGATGACGAACCTCATGCTATTCGAATACTCAGGCAGTCGCTCGAGCGCGCAGGCTATCAGGTCGAAGGGGCTCGAAATGGCCTGGAGGCTATCGAAAAACTGCGTGAACAGATGCCTGATGTGTTGATTACCGATATCCAGATGCCGCGTATGACGGGACAAGAATTGTGTGCACAGATAGTGGAAGAGATGCCGCAAAGGGACTTTCTTATTTTTGTGTTGACTTCCCGAACGGAGATCGAGCACCGGGAATGGTCGGCCGGTATCGATAACCTGAGATTTCTTGAGAAGCCCATAAGCGTCCGCAAACTGATTGCAACTTTGGATGAGTACTTCAGTTATGAGAAAGCAGGCGGGAGCGGCCTGGTCTGATGAATCATTCACTCAGCCTGATCAAGTTTGAAAATTATTTCCGGTTGCTTCAGAGCTTGTCTCCGGAAATTATTGTGCTGAGCCTGTTTGAACGTGAAGGGCAATGCGTCTGGTCCAGTGGTGATATGCAGAGTGAAGATGGCTTGAAGCTTGAGAGTCATGCAATGAGTCATTCTGGTGAATTGCACGAAAAGAGTTCCGGTGATTTCAGATGGCAGCAACTTGAAGGTGGCGAAACGGTTTTTTCACTTTGTCTGAAAGATGAGGTGGATGATTGTCCGCTGAACCTGATTGTGCTCACGCGGGCTGATGGAGCCTGGGGCGGCGCAGCAGTCAATACTATTCGCGAAAGGTTGGCTGCGTTGGGTGAGTGTATATGTAATGAGCGTGATCTTAACATGGAACTCGAATCCATGGCGGATGAGCTCAGTATCCGCTATGAAGAGTTGAATCTCGTTTATCAGTCGGATACACATTCTATCGGACTCTACCATGCAAAGGAATCCTTGCGCCTTTTGGTGGCTGAGTGTACCGGGGCGCTTGCTGTGGGCATGTCGGTTCTGTTACTTCCAGGCAAGAACATCTGTATTTATGAATACGACGAAGGTAATGCCTCCATTGGTACTCCAAGAGTGCATGCCACTCTAAAAGATGAGTATTACGCGCGGGTGAAGACACTGGAGACTTCGATCGTGATCAATAGTTCCCAGGATGCCGTTAAGCATCGGTTAACCAGCAGTTTGCCCTGTAAGTTCCTGCTCAGTCCAGTAGAGGGTGGGAACGGGAGCGTGATTGGCATGCTGGCGATTATTAACTCTGAGCGCAGGCGTGACTTCAGTAACAGCGACCGTAATCTGCTTGGCGTCATGTCGAAAAAGGTGACCAAGATCATTCAGGTCAACTACGATAGTTTGACCGGTCTGGAAAACACACATAGCTTTGAATCCAGTGTCACGGGGCTACTTGCCAAATCCAGGAGCCATGGCGTGAAACATGCCGTCCTGAATATTGATATTGATCGTATCGGGGTGATTAATGATATCGGGGGTCGTGAAGCGGGTGATGCTGCGATTTGCCTGGTGGCGGAAAGTATTGAAAAAACGGTGCGCACAGAAGATTCAGTAGCACGTTTAAGCGGTGATGAGTTTGGTGTGCTGCTGGAAAACTGTCCGCTGGAGACAGCAGAGAGGTTGGCGGGACGCATCAGCCAGGAGATCGCATTGATCGACTTTTCCTGGGGAGAATTCACACACGAACTCAGCGCCTGTATTGGGGTCGCTGCAATTTCAGTACAGAGCGAGTCGATTGCTGCGATATTGAGTTCTGTAGAGGTTGCGCGCAATGCGGCAAAGGAGCGAGGAAAAAACCGTATCCAGGTCTATGAACAGGGTGATACAGATCTTCAGCGGCGCCGGGATGAGATGCAGTGGGTTGGTCGTATCCAGGCAGCGCTGCGTGAAAACCGCTTCCAGTTGTATGGTCAGCTGATCCAGGGTCTGGATAGCCACCATGACGAGCGGCATTACGAGGTGTTGCTGCGCATGTTTGATGAGCAGGGAGAGTTGATTCCGCCTGGGGAATTTCTACCTGCAGCAGAACACTATCATCTGATGACAAATATCGATCGCTGGGTTGTCCAACAGACTTTTGATCAGATACTGTCGATGTCAGGCGGTTTGCATGCGTTCCCCTGCCACCTGTCAGTAAATCTGTCCGGCCAGTCGATGAGTGATGAAGACTTTGCAGACTTTGTCTGCGAACAGCTTAAACGGTTGGGTTCATATACAAATCTCATCTGTTTCGAAGTGACGGAATCAGCAGCCATAGCAAACCTGGATGAGGCAAAGCATTTTATGGCCAAGGTTAAATCCCTGGGTTGCATGTTTTCCCTGGATGACTTTGGTACCGGCCTCAGCTCCTTTGCCTATTTGCGGAATTTGGATGTTGACTACCTCAAGATAGATGGCTCTTTTGTACGCAAGATAGATGTAGATCCAGTGTCTGAAATCATGGTGTCCGCAATCAATCAGGTAGGACACGCCATGGGATTGCTCACGATAGCTGAGTATGTCGAGAATGAGACGATAAGCCTGAAACTGTGCGATATCGGAGTGGATTTCGGCCAGGGTTACGCACTGGAAAAACCGAAACCACTGCAAGCATGCTTTGAAGATATTGTGCGTGAAAAACAAGTGGCTAACGGGTAAGGGTGAAATGTCTACCGCATCGGTGACAGCTATCGAAATTGAAGATGCTCCGGTGGCAAATGCCGTGATGCGTACCCGAATGGGCGTTATGACCTACCTGGCGCCAAAAGGGATTCTTTCCAGTGATGAAGAGCTGCAGCCGCTGCGTGAAGCAATAGAGACCTGCCTGCAACAGTGGGAAACCCAAGTCGTTATAGATCTGTCTTCGGTGCCATTGGTTCACAGCAGGGCATTGGAAACCCTGCTGGATGCACAGGAGAAACTGGCCAAGACAGGTGGTTGGTTAAAGGTCTCGAATGCAGGCGCACTGATTCGGGAAATATTTACCATCACTGGCTTGTGCAAAGCTATTGCAGTGATTGAGGCGGGTCAGGAAAAAACGGTTGTGCCTGCACTTGCTCCGACGGCAGAAAAGATCCGCTTCGGAGATCTCCTGGTGGAGATGGGACTGCTCACTGGTGAGCGTGTGAATGAGGCGCTTGTCCAGCAGAAGAAAACCGGTCAGCGGCTGGGACAGATTATTGTCGACAAGGGTTGGGTGACTGAGAAGGCCCTGCTGGAGGTTTTGAGTCAGCAGCTCGGGATACCCTTCTCCAATCTGCGTGTTGGGCTTTACGATCCAGAGATCGTAGATCTGCTGGATGTCGAAGTGGCGCGGCGTTTGAAAATGTTGCCGTTATTCCGCTTGCGCGGCGTACTCTATCTTGCCACCCCGGATCCTCAGGCGGTGCCGAGTTTTGGCGAGGTGGAGGAGCGCACCGGTTTGCGGGTTCAGCCTGTATTGGCGCGCAAGGAAGATATCATCAAGGCCATCTGCGAGGCCCACTCCGACAACAGTTACGGCGCCGAAATGATGGAGGCGCTGGAGGAAGATTTCGAGCTTGTTGAAAACAAGTTATCTGATGACTACTCGACAATCGATGACCTGGCGGCGGGCAGTCCGGTCATCAACATGGTCAACTCGATTATTCAGCGCGCGGTGCATGATGGCGCCAGTGATATTCATATCGAGCCATCACGGAAAATATCCCGTGTGCGCTTCCGTATCGACGGTTTGCTGTATGAAGTCATGACGCCGCGCCAGGAACTGCATCCCGCAATTGTGTCCCGCCTTAAGGTCATGGCAAATCTGGATATCGCTGAGAGACGTCTGCCGCAGGATGGGCGCATTCAGGTGCATACACAGGGTCGCCCGATCGATCTGCGTTTCAGTTCACTTCTCGGTCTGTATGGCGAAAAGATCGTGCTACGGGTGCTTGATAAGAATCAGGCGATTCTCAATGTCTCCAAACTGGGCATGGTCGACGACAACCTCAATGGTTTCAAGCGCCTGTTGGATCGCAGCTTTGGTCTGGTACTTGTTACCGGCCCGACCGGGAGCGGCAAGACAACAACACTCTATTCGGCGATCAACTATCTCAACAGCATTGAAAAGAACATCGTCACCATTGAAGACCCGGTGGAGTACCAACTGGATATCGTCAATCAAAATCCTGTCAAGGAACAGATAGGCCTGACCTTCGCAAAGATGCTCAAGCATGTATTGCGCCAGGATCCGGACGTGGTCATGGTGGGAGAGATCCGTGAGCGTGAAACCGCCGAAATAGCGGTTCAGGCGGCGCTCACCGGACATTTGGTGCTGTCCACGCTGCATACCAATGACAGCGTCGGTGCGGTAACGCGCATGATCGATATGGGGGTCGAACCCTATCTGCTGTCGTCCGCGCTTATCGGTGTTGTTGCGCAGCGTCTGGTACGGGGTATCTGCCCATCATGTAAAACCGACTTCCTCGCCTCGCCTGAAATGATTGAGCGTTACAACTGGCAGGAACACGGCAAGGTGCGGC
The DNA here is from genome assembly GCA_003349915.1 of endosymbiont of Escarpia spicata. GTDB lineage: Bacteria > Pseudomonadota > Gammaproteobacteria > Chromatiales > Chromatiaceae > QGON01. The sequence continues at coordinate 257,077 of QFXE01000013.1, read as the reverse complement.
TCTCCAGGGGACGCGGTTGCCCGGAATGTTATGACTCCGGTTATAAGGGCCGCATGGGTGTGCATGAGATCGTCGAAACAGACAGTGAACTGCAGCGACTGATTATCACCAATCCATCGCGCGACCAGCTCACGGAATTTATGCATGAGCACAGGATCAGGACACTGTTCAACGATGGTCTGGGGCGCGTGCTCGAAGGTAAGACCACAATTGAAGAGATCTCGCGGGTGGTCAATATCTGAATGCAGAACCGTGGCTTTGCTAAATACGACAAATGCCGATTATTCTGGTGCGCACAGCACACCCTACCAGATGCGTCTGCGATTAATCGAGCTAAACCTAACAAGCGTAGGGTGCGCCATGCGTACCAAGCTAAATGTGACAAATGTAGGGTGCGCCATGCGCACCATATGCGCCTGAGTGAATATAACTGCCATGGCTATCGAACTTAACAAACCTGCCAGGAAAGCGAACAAAAAAGAAATCAACCTGGGTGAGTTTTTCTCCGGGTTGGCACCCAAGCGCCGCATCAGTGACAAGGATCGGCGTTTCTTTACTGAGCGAATGGCTTTGATGCTGTCGACCGGCACCAATCTGCACATCAGCCTGCAGGCACTGGAGGGGCAGCTGGAAAATCCGGGCATGCAGGCGCTGGTCGAACAGTTGATCGAGGATGTTGGCGAGGGCAAGCAGTTTTCGCAAGCACTTGCGAAGCACCCGGACGTCTTTTCCCAAACCTATATCAACCTGATCGGCGCCAGTGAAGAGGGCGGTTTCATGCACGAGGTGCTGGAGCAGTTGCTGGAGATGGAGGAAAAACGTGAGAAGCTGCAGCGCACTATGTTCTCTGCGCTCTCATATCCCGTTTTCCTGCTGTTGTTTGCCTTGGGGGTGGTGGTGTTCGTGCTGGTCGTGGTCTTTCCCAAGTTTGCCGATATGTTCAGCAGTATTCAGGATCAGCTTCCGGGAACCACCCTGTTCCTGATGGCGGCAAGTCACCTGTTCCGTGAGCAGTGGGCCTACCTGCTGACCGGCTTGGCCCTGCTGTTGATCGGGCTTAGATACTGGGCCGCCAGCAATAACGGACGTCAGTGGCTCGACTGGTCAAAACTGCATCTGCCGGGACTGCGTGGCATCTTTGTCAGACTCTACCTGATGCAATCGATGCGCGTACTGAGCCTGTCGCTAAGCAATGGTGTGGGCATTTTGGATGCGCTGCACGCCAGCCGTGATGTGGTGCGCAACCGGCTGTTTCACCAATTCATCGATGGTGTGGAACAGCGAGTCGAGGGTGGTGACGGCATTGCGGCAGGTTTCAAGGATGCTGGCTTCATCCCACCGATGGTGCAGCAGATGATCAAAACCGGTGAAGAGACCGGCAGCCTGCCCAAGGTCATGTCCAGGCTTGCTGATTTCTATGAAGGTGAGCTGTCAGCGCGTCTGGAAACCGTCTCCCGCCTTGCCGAGCCGGTGATGCTGCTGGTCATGGGGGTGGTGGTCGGGGTGTTGGTCAGTTCGTTGATTCTGCCCATATTCAAGTTGTCCAGAGCGGTTGGATGAATTAATCCCAATCAGGACTAAAGAAACCAGAGCCACAGCCGATACCCAAAATATGCTGGAGACGGCGATTGAACAAGTTTATCGACTTTGAGGTGTGAACGAATGAAACGCGAAATCAGAACAGGACAAAAAGGTTTTACCCTGATTGAACTCCTGATTGTGGTAATTATCCTGGCCCTGTTGGCTGCCATCGTGGTGCCGCAGTTTGCCTCTTCCACTGATGATGCCAAGCTCTCGTCACTCGATACCACGCTCTCCAATATGCGTGCGTCGATCGATCTCTATTATCAGCAGCATGGTGAGTACCCCGGCAAGAATACCGCAGAAGATCTGGCTTGTACCGCTACCGATGGCACAGGTACGGGTGGTGCAGGTGCGCAAGGTGTCCAGGCGTTCCTCGACCAGCTCAGTATGTTCACGGATGATGCCGGTGGTGCCTGCAGTGTCAAGGATACCAACTTCAAGTACGGCCCCTATCTGAAGAAAAACACCCTGCCTGGAAACCCGATCACTGGTGTCGCCACACTGGAAGTGATTGCCGATGGTGATATCCTGATGTCCGGTACCGGGCCCAATGGCGGTTGGAAGTATGATGTTGAGGTAGGGAAGTTCATCGCCAATGACACCACCGACCCGGATGGTTTAGGCGCTGCGGTATCTTACGATAAGCATTGATGTTCTGTCGGATGCACTTCAGCAGGCATGGAAATTCCGGCTGTAGCTATGAGGAAGCAGACCGGTTTCAGCCTGATTGAATTGACTGTCATTGTTGCGATACTGGGGATCACCGCGCTTGTGGTGATCCCCGATTTTTCTTCTATAGATCCGCAAAAACTCGAACTGGCTGCGAATAGGGTGGCCGAGGCCATCCGGTATGCCAAGCGCGATGCGATACGCACGGGCGGGATTCGGGGTGTGCTGGTCGATACTGACGATGGGGAACCCCTCGGAAAAGACATTACGGTTTTCGAACCAGATCTCAGCGCCAGTCCCTTCGGTATACTCGCCAAGCTCACTCACCCGGTCAGCAAACAGCCCTACGATTTTTTTCTGGAGCAATCCTCAACGACGAGTGGTGTGAAATTCGCTAGCAGCGCAATGCCCTTCTCCTTCGAAGGTGTTTCTGGAAGTCAAAAAAACCTCTTCTTCACCGCACAGGGTGCGCCGGTTTGGTTGGAGGACAGCGTACTCAGCCGGTTCACGGGCGGTGACATCCAATTGACCTACGGTGGTCAGGATATAACCATAATCATTCAACCCGTCACGGGCCGGGTGATGGTGCAGTGAACTGGAGCCGCTTTATGGTGCGCACAGCGCACCCTACTCTCATCTCCCCAAACCGTAGGGTGTGCCATGCGCACCAAGCAACCGGCTTCAGCTACACGGAGGTACTTGTCGCCATCACCCTGATACCCGCACTTGAATCCCTGCACAGCGGTGTATTGGGCAGCGGCATCCACAGTGCTCACGCGAACCACCATCATCGGCTCACAGGAAAAATGGAAGAGATCCTGGCCAAGTCCTTCTCCTCACTCGAACAGGAAGCCGATGCGGCCGGAGGCCCCGCAGTGATTGTTGACGCCTATTCCGACACGGCAGGCACTGCAAGCCGTCGTCTGGTCTATCTGGCGCGCTACGACGGCGACATATCGATGCCGATAACAACCCCTTCACTGATGTTGACGCGGGCCTGCTATGGGTAAAGGTGCAGATCGAGGGAGAAAATCAGGCACTGGAAAGCCTGATCGGTCAATAAATCAACACTCCCGCCGCTAACCTAAATAAGGGTGCGCTGAGCGCACCTCAATTATTTCCGGTGCGCACAGCGCCCCCTACGATGTACCCGGATGACTGCTGTTACCAACCACAATCAGGGTTACACCTATGTCGAACTGATGCTGGCCGTCGTCCTGGCCGGCATGCTGGTACTTGGCTTGTCCGGCGTGGTTGGAAATGCGTTGCAGACAGGGGACCTGGTGCATGAAAAGAACGACCTGACCCGCCAGGCGCGTCTCGCCATGCAACGTATGGTGCGGGTGGTGAGTCACACACGATCACTGCTGCTGCCTTTGAATGACAATCCCAACAGCAACTGGCCGGAGAATATTCGTGAGCAGACGGTGCCGGCTTCACCGCCGGTTGGTGACAGCACCCTGGCTACCGCTGTGCTTGCCGTTACCCTGCCTGCCTATCAGGACTTGGATAACAACGGCATCCCCGATGCTGATAATGATGGCGATGGGCAGATAGACGAAGATATTGGCGCGGATAACAATTTCGATGCAGCTCCAGGTATCTATCTGATCGACGACAATGGAAACGGTGTACTGGATGATTCGGCCGATGCCGACCCGCCGTCAGACAATGATGAAGACGGAGTGGCGATCGAGGAGACCCTGAACGCATTGGATGACGATGGTGATGGCAGCATCGACGAAGATCTCTCAGCGGATGTCAGTGGAGATGGCGAGTCCGGTGTGATCGGTGTTGACGATGATTTGAGTGGTTCCGTCGACGAAGACAATAAAAATGATGATGACGAAGATGGTCAGGTGGATGAGGACTGGTACGACTCGCTGGTCTTCTACTTAGATAATGGCGTACTGAAGGAGCGAAACCCCGTTCCCTGGGACGCTAACAGTGACAGCCAGGTGACAGGCGCCGACTTTATTACCTCTGACCTGGCCGAAAACGTCACGTATTTTCGTATTGAACGGATTCCCCAAGGGGGTGATCTATATCAGCTTGTCGATCTGACATTGGAACTCACCGCTCCAGCCAGCGGTGAAACCATTAGCTTGCAAACCCGGGTTCGGGTGGGGGGCATTGTGATGGGTAGGGTGCGCGCGGCACACCCTACGCAATGTGTTTGCTGTATTTCATGGCGCACCCTACGCAATGCGTCCACCGTAGGGTGCGCCGTGCGCACCATAACCTCCCAATGGTAACGATATGACCCGCATGGCACGGCAAAGCGGGTATATCCTGCTGCCGGTAATGCTTGCCATTACCCTGGTGGCGGCGATCGCTTTCACCATGAACTATGAGAGCGCCACCGAAACCAACGTCGTCGGCAGTGAGTTGGAGTCAGACCAGGCCCGTTACCTCGCAGAAGCCGGACTGAACCATGCCCGCTGGCAGCTTGAACAGGCCGGTTGTGGACCCTTTTCGGATCTTGCCGGACAATCCTTTGGCAATCACAGTTACTCTGCCACCATTACGCCCAACAATGCCGGTGGAACGATCACTGCCTACAACGTGCCGGTTATCGCCGATGCCATGATCAAGAGCGATACCCCCGCCCAGAACTACCGCGACGATACCCAACTCAGTACCTATTTCAGTATCTTTCCCAGCTCTACTCAGCGCACCCTCTATCGCTTCGATATCGAAAACGCTGGCATCCCGGCCGGCGCGATGGTGGTATCTGCCGTGGCAAAGATATTTGTCGTTGACAGCAATGATTCGACGGCTGTAACGGCCCACCAGATAACCGCAGACTGGACTGAGGCAGCCGTCAACTGGGACAACATCAATACCAGTCACGACAGCACATCCCTGGGCTCCATTCCCTCGGGATCGCCGGTGGGAGAGTATGTGTCGGTCAATATCACCTCCCTGGTGCAGGGCTGGGTCAACGGCACTACAGCCAATCAGGGCATCATGCTCAAGACCACATCGATACTTGATCTGGCCCAATTCACCAGCAAGGAGTACGGCAACATTGATCAGCGTCCACTACTTGAGGTGAAGATCACCGACGGCTCACTCTCCAACCGCGCAGACATTATCGTACAGGGCACTCTCGCCAATGGGGTGACCCGTAGTGTGACGCGGGAAAGCCTGGTGCTCTACCAGGCGACGCCCAATACGCTCGAACTCCAACTTGATGCCACAGAGGGGAAGGACGCCTATATCTATCAGTGGCAGTCGGACTGGAATTATGGTGCGCATGTAAATCTGGTTGCGGCCCATCAGGCGAATGCCGTGCGTCACTCGCTGCTCAGATTCAATATTGGCGCTATTCCTGCCGGGGCAAGAGTGACCTCAGCCAACCTGGAACTCTATTCCAATGCCACGTCCTGGGCCAGTACCACCATCGACGTACACCGCCTGAACAACGAGTGGGTGGAAGGAGGTGAAACCGGTGGTATAGGCCCTGGGGCCAACTGGACAGAACGGGATTCTGCTGTAGCTTGGAGTGCAGCAGGTGGTGATTTCGAGACCCGCTCCGCTGCCAGTGCGGTAACCAGTGGGGATGTGGGTTGGGTGATATGGGATATAACGGGCCTGGTGAATGACTGGGTCTCCGGCGAAACCCCTAATTACGGTCTTTTGCTGGCGCCCACAGTCGACTATCAGGGGGCTGAGTTCGATAGCAGTGACGCCACGGACCCCACTACCCATCCCAAACTTACCATCACCTACACCTGCGAGTGTGGTGTCGCCTGCCTGGCGCCTCAGGGCTCGGGCAAGGTTCTCCTGGTGGTGGGCGACACAGGGACCGTCGACCTTGATGATGTGTACAAGCGCTTACTATTCGAAGACTGGGGTTATACGCTCTCGCTGATCGATGACGATGAAGATCAGGCCGCTTTCGACACGGCATTCGCCAGCAACGATGTGGTCTATGTCTCAGAGACAGTCAGTGGTTGGACGCTGGGCGATAAACTCAATACAGCGACCATTGGCGTGGTCAACGAGGAGGGTGATATCACGGACAATCTCGGTACCTCCACAAGTAGAAACCACTCAGTGGGCAGAAACCTCACTATTCTCGACAACAGCCACTTCATCACGGAACTCTTTTCCTTAAGTTCCATGCCGGTCTACAGTGCGGAGATGGACGGGATGAGTGCGGCGGGTACTTTTGCTGCTGGTCTCCAGAACCTTGCCGATTGGGGCGGTACGCCGGGTCTCGCCTTCGTCGAAACAGGCGGGATACTGTCAGATGGCAGTTCCACCGCTCCGGGACGGCGGGTGATGCTGCCCATAGGCAGAGACAGTACGTCAAACTTCAACTGGAACTATCTCAACAACAATGGCCGGTTGATTGTGCAGCGGGCGATTCAATGGGGCACGGGCGGCGCTGGCATCTGCAGTGACGAGCAGACGCTTGAGATCCCGGTAATCGCAAGCCACGACGACGGGGAGGAACCGTTGAGCGCCGATCAGCCGGTACTCGCAAGCGACGACCTGGAGCTGGCCAACACCTCGGATGGGGATCAAGTGGTCGGTATCCGATTCCAGAATATAACCATCCCCCGAGGTTCTGAAATCACCGAAGCATTTATCGATTTCACCGTGGATGAAAAAACGAGTGGAAGCACCAATCTCACCATCAATGGCGAAGCCGCAGATAATGCTGTTGAGTTTGCCTGGACTTACCACAATATTATCGATCGTCCGACCACCAGCGCGTCGGTGGCATGGGATGACGTTCCGTCGTGGGATAAGGTGGGTGAAGTGCAAACAACCCCCGACATAGCGAGTGTCGTACAGGAGATAGTCAATCGGGGTGGATGGTCGAGCGGCAATGCACTGGTTATGCTTATCAGAGGCACAGGTACACGAATCCCGGAGAGCTTCGACGGGTTGCCTTCGGGAGCGCCAAAGTTACGGGTGACTTTCTGCCCATCTGCGGAGAGCCCACCAACCGGACAGGTGGCCCACTGGAAACTGGATGAAACCAGCGGCACCATCGCTATCGATTCAGAAGGCGGACACGACGCGACTCTGCTCAACGGGCCGCAGTGGGTCCCGGGACAATTGGACGGGGGTCTTGCCTTCGACGGCGTCAATGACCGCTTGGGTGTTGCCCATGACGACCAGTTGAGCCTGGTTTCAGAACTGACTCTGATGGCCAGGATGTATAGCAGTAGTTTGATCGGGTACCACATGGTGTTAACCAAGGGCGACAGCATGGCGCCGGAAAACTACTGGCTGGGCGTTGAAAATAACACGGTCAATTTCGGTTTTGATATCGGGGGCACTTATATACAGTTCAATACCAGCGGTCTGACCCTTAGTCCAGACAGGTGGCACCATATTGCTGCGAGTTTCGAAGATGCCACCGATACCGTGCGCCTTTATGTGGACGGCAAGTATGAAACCTTCACCACCACCGATATTCCTCTGGTAAATAACGAAGGCATCATCATAGGTGCAAGCCGTTTTCTCAACGAAGAGTTCAAGGGCATCCTGGACGACGTGCGTATCTATGATCGAGTGTTGGATGCCACTGATATTACCGATATCGTTGATGAGGCCGGTGGCGGAGGCGTAACCATAAAAGAACCAGTGGAGATTGTGGGTAGCTGCAACGGCACTTTTCTTGATTGGTTCGATTCAAGAGATTTTGCCGGTCACGACGGTACTCTGTCATGGGCTGGTGATTGGCAGGAGGTGGGGGAGAGCGATGGTCCGACCAGAGGTGACGTTCGTGTTGATACCGATCAGAGCGATTATCAACTACGCATCCGCGACAGTGACAACGGCGGTGAGGGAGTGGAGCGCGTTGCTGATCTGAGCGGGGCAACAACGGCGCTCCTGAGCTTCGACTATCGCCGCGTGGATCTGGATGAAAACATCAATGACTACGTTGCTGTTTATCTCTCTTCCAACGGTACGGCTGGACCCTGGACCGAATTGGATCGAATCGGCACCTCGAATGATGATTCGTATCAGCCCTATAAAAAGGATATCAGCAACTATATCTCCACCAATACCGCAATACGGCTGCTCAGCTCACCTGACATGGGCAGAGATGACAACGTGTGGTTCGATAATATCCAGATTCAATGTAAATCACTGGAGGCTATACCCGTTGAACCGTAGGGTGTGCTGTGCGCACCACCAATTCTAAAGAACCCAATACCTCTGCCGATAGCTCTGTAGACAGATTAAGTTTACGGATTCCTGGATAGAGATGGCATCTAACGAAAATATAATTACAGGTTTGACCGAACTATGGTCGCTGACAAGATTCGATGGCGCGGAGCTGTCGGATTTTGCCGAATCTATGATGTTCCATGACACCCGCAAAGGGATCGTTATTCTGGGCCTGGTCTCGATGTTTCTGCTGGCTGCCTCGGCGTCTGTGTATGCACTGCTGGGTTATGACACCATCTATATCTATTCCTGCGTTGTACTGGCGGCCTTGGCATTCCATGTCTCTGTTTCGGCGCGCTCGGTTCAGGAGATTCGTGTCCTCTACCTGCTGGGAATGACGCTACTGGTGGTCAATGGTGTGGCCTTTGTGTTGCTGGCGCACCATACAGGCTCGTTCAATGCCGCCCTTTTTGCGAGTGTGATCCTGCTGTTTCTGTTGATGCCGCTGGTGCCATGGGGATTGCGTGAGGCCATGCTGATTGTCTTGCTGGTGTATGCCGTATTCACCCTTTCAACCCTGAGTGTGCAGGGGCGTTTTGACCAAGAAACCCTGTGGATGTTGCAGTTTTCGATGATTGCTGCCGGTGGCACCACTCTGATTGTGATCGGGCGCAGTATTCTGGTCCGCCGGGATGATATCAAGGCGCGTTTCGAACTGGTGAAAGCACACGACAGGATGACGCTGTTGTCACTCAAGGATCCATTGACAGGGGCGTGGAACCGGCGTTTTCTGGAAGAGAAATTTTCCGAGATCAAATCCTCGTATCAGAAAGCGGGTAATGGTATGCGTCTCGCGTTGATCGACATTGACAACTTCAAGGCGCTGAATGATAACCAGGGCCATGACTATGGCGATCTGGTCCTGCGCCGCCTGGTGACGGATTATCTGGCGCTTTTCTCGGGCAGAGAGCATCTGATCCGCATGGGTGGCGATGAGTTTCTGCTGGTGATGGCGGATGACGCGCCGGTTGATCTGGTTGACCAGGGAGCCAGGGCGTTGCGCACCGACCCGCAGCTTTTTTCCGCCAGTGCAGATACACAGGCAAATGTCAGCGTGGGTCTCCTGTCAATACCTGCTGAGACAGAGGTGACCTTGCAGGATGCCTATCGCGCGGCAGACAAGGCGCTGTATCAGGCCAAAGCCTGTAAAGACAGGGAAGCACAACAATGCTCTCTGGTGGCAGCGGTGCTGGAGAGCTGAGGCATGCTGGCGGTTCGCAGCACATTGGACAAGATGCTTGCACTAAAACCGGCAAGGGCAAAGGTGGGGCCGATCGGTATGGATATCGGTGCCTCATCGATCAATCTGTGCCAGTTGAAGCAGAGGTCGGAACATGGTTATTCCGTATTGGCGAAGGCCAGTATCCCATTTGGTGAAGCCCGCAGCGAGCTTCTAACATCACCCAAACGCCTGAAAAAACTGTTGGCGCAGGGGATGGAAAAGAAGGGTTTCAGTAACAGAAAGGTGGTGGCGGTAATGCCGCCGGACAAGCTCAAGATAACGCCTGTCACCTATAAGTCGAATGTGGCGGACGCCGGACAGGAAATACTGAAGATGCTCGGTGGCCGGCTGGAGGGGGATATTGAGGATTACATCATCGATTACCTTCCGGTGCGCTCCAACGCACACGATGATGAACATCTGGCTTTGGCAACCATCGCAAGACGTAATGACGTCATGGAGTACTTGCAGGCATTGACCCAGGCAGGTTTTATAGTGGAGGCCCTGGATGTTGGTCCGGCTGCATTGAGACGCCTGATTTCGAGCCTGTATGTCGATGAGCCGGCTGACACCATTTTGGTGATCAATGCCGGTATTGACACTACCTATCTAACGGTGATCTCCGGCCGCCGTCTGCTGTTCGATCAACCGATTGCATTTGGTGAACATGCGTTACTGCAGGATCTTTCCAAGGCGTTGGAGTTACCGCAGGGTGTGTGCCGGGAGCTGGTGTTTCGTCACGGCATGAAGCCTCCATCTGAAGGTTCGATGGGATTGGATATGATGCAGGATTCAGGTTATTCCCAAGCCATTCTTGAAATCCTCAAGCCGGCGTTTCTCAAAATGGTTGAGGAGATCAACCGGGTAATGATATTCACCGCTTCGGAAACCCACGGCCGTCCCGTCAGTCAGATCATCCTGCTGGGCGGCCTGGCGCGTTGGCCGGGTTCGGACGCAATGCTGCGTGAGTTGATCAATATCCCCCTGTCTTCGATCAAAGACAGCTTTGACAATATTTTCGAGGATCAATCCGAACCTGGCAGTCGCTGGTCTGATCAGGTACCTGAGCTGGCGGTGGCCACGGGGTTGGCATTGCGAGGGTTGATGGACAATGGGTGATGTTGATCTGGTTCCCGGCGTTTTCCGTAAACGCCTGCTGTTCAATCATTGGCTGAAGCAGTGGGGTATTACCCTGACCGTACTGACACTGCTGGTGTTGGGAGCTTTTGCCTGGTTACGTGAAGAGACCGCAAAGGTGGATTTTCAGCTGAAAGAGCTGCAGTCGCAAAAGGCGATTTCCACACAGCAACGGAGCGACTTGGAAAAGCTAAACAGCCGCAAGAAGGATTTGAAACAACAATTGGATCTGCTCGCCGGCTTGCGTAGTGGTGTGGCTGCAGAGCAGATTTTTACCACTATCGACCGTGCCTTGGCCAGCGGTGATGTCTGGTTTACCAACTGGCGCTTCCGGCGTGCCGGCACCCCGGCGGAGAAAACCCGAAATGAGGTGAGTACGGGTTATTTTGTGGTGATCCCCAATGGCAAGAGCAGCAGGGAAGAGACCTGGAAGATTGAGACACACATGACCATTGATGGAGGCGCCCTGGATTATGCAGCGCTCTCTCATTTTGTCTCCAGCCTGATTGAGCAGCCGGAGATCAAGAGTGTGCGTGTAGTGCGTTCTGAACTGGCCCGGCATAACCGGAACAAGCTGGTGGAGTTCAGTCTGGAGGTAGTCGTTTCAGCAGGTGGGACGACGGGCTGATGTCGGAATTTCTGGAGCATATCGAACCAAAAAGAATTGTCTTGATGCTGGCAGCCATCGTGTTGCTGATCTTAGCGGCAGAAGTGATGTACCTATTGTGGCCTCAATTCAAGGATTTCAGGGAGATCAATGAGAGTCACAATCTTCTGATGCGCGCTGTTAGCAGCAGTGATGGTCTCGAGCAGCAACTGACGAAGACCGAGGCTGCAGTCCAGTCGCTGAGTCATCAGCTGCATGGAGATATGGCGGGTCTGCCTGCTCAGCAGATGGAGTCTTACATCATCGGACGTCTGCAGAAGGTCTCCTGGGAGACGAATGTCGAGCTGGTAAGTGTGAAGCCGGGTGATGGTCAGACGGTGCAGATGTTTCAGGAAAGTCTGTTTGAAGTGGAACTCAATGCCGGTTATTTCGATTTCTTCAAGTGGTTACAGACTATCGGCCGGGACTTGGGGTTCATCGTAATCAAGAAGTACGGTATTCAGCCACTGGGGTCTGAGTTGTCTGATCCTGATTTGAAAATTGCCCTGACCATGGTCTCTTATCGCGTGGTGAAGCAATGATCGTTAATTTAAGCATGAGATTTGTGGTGCTTGGACTCGCGATGAGTATTGCCTCTCTTGCATATGCCGGAGATGTCTCCGACACGTTGGTATTTAATCCTTTTAACAAACCGGAGGTTCTGGCTACGCCGCCGAAGGTGGAAAGAAAAAAAGAGATCCAGGCTGTGGAACAGGAGGTTATGCCCAAACTTCGTGCGACCCTGATGTCTGATGCCGTACCTATGGTGATTGTTGATGAAGAGATGTTGGGTGTGGGTGGTGATATTAATGGCTACCGCCTGCTCTCGGTGGAAGAGGGGCAGGCGGTATTTGAGAAGCTGGGTAAAAGATACACATTGAAGCTCGAAGGCAGTGGATTGGAATCAGAATGATGGTCAGGACATATCAGTTAGATAGAAAAATTGGCCCGGTTTTACGGATATTGGTTTCGCTGCTGCTGGTTTACTTCTGCACTTCACTGCATGCGGGAAATCAGAAGATCACCATCTCGTTGCAGGACATCGAAATCCATGAGGTGATGAAGATGTTGTCGCAGCAACAACGGATGAATATCGTGCTGGCGGAGGGGGTGGATGGAAAAGTATCAATCAACCTTTACGATATGGATCTGGATGATGCCATTCACTCCATTAGTTGGGCTGCTGGTTTTGCGGTAGAAAAACGCAACGGAAACTATTTCATTGTTGAGCGTGGAGAGGTGGGAAAATACAGTGAATCCGGAATCACCGAGATACGCTCATTCAAGGTGCAATACACAAAACTTTCAGAGGTAGAGAGTATTCTTAAAAAGCACCTCTCAAGTTACGGCAAGATCACCTCGCTTACTGATCGGAAGATGTTGGTTGTGGAGGATCTGCCCTCTTTTCAGGATAAGATTGAGAGGTTGCTGGCAGCGATCGATACTGAGCCAAAGCAGATCCTGATCGAGGCAAAGGTTCTTGAGGTGACCCTGACAGACAGGGATTCCTTTGGTGTGGACTGGACCAAGTTTTTCACCAGCCAGGGTGGGTCCGGTAACTTCGGAACGCAAAGCCTGTCAAATCCTGGTACTCCCGGACTGATTTTTCAATTTGTAGGCCCGAATCTGGAGCTTGCTCTGGACGCACTGAAAGAGCGGGGGCGGCTGCGTACCTTGTCGACCCCAAAGTTGTTGGCGATGGAGGGTAACACCGCAGAGACAGTGGTGGGTACCCGTCTCGGTTATCGTGTCACAACGACGATCAACCTTGTGACCTCCGAAAGCATTGAATTCCTTGAAACCGGTATCATTCTCAAGGTAACCCCCTCGGTAGATCAACAGGGTAGAGTCCTGCTGGATATTCATCCTGAGGTGAGCGACGGTTCTGTGTCGGATGATGGTATTCCATCGAAGACCACGACCCAGTTATCCACGCGTATGCTGGTACCCGATGGGCAGACGGTTTTTCTCGGTGGTTTGATCAAGCGCAATACCAATGAAACCCGTGAAGGTGTTCCCGTCCTGGGTGATCTTCCCATCGTGGGCTCTGCTTTCTCCAATCGCGCCAAGAGCCTGACTTCCACCGAGATCGTGGTTTTGATTACGCCTCAGATTGTGGATTTTCGTCAGGATAAATGGGTCGTTGAGAAGATGGATCGGACCAGTCGGCATGAAGAGATGCTTAATAAAGATGAACGGCGTGCAGAAAAAATCTGGAGAAGGTGCTGGATAGAAATAAATCTGAGGATGAGCCGGAGCCCGATAACGATGGGATGTGGCTACTCAACCAGTAAGCTGCAATTTAATACCCTGTTTGCATAACGTAGGGTGCGCCGTGCGCACCAGAAAAAGAGCGTAGGGTGTGCCGTGCGCACCAGAATAAGCAGCAATCATGGTGCGCGCAGCGCACCCTACCATGCTTCTGAGAAGGGAAGATCAGTTGGAGGGAAAGATCAGCTGCATGACACCACTTACCTGTGCATCGACTTTATGGGAAGCTTCCAGGCAATGGTCGGCAGATAGACCGGTCACCTGCCAGGCCAGTGGCGAAACTCTGATGAGTGCGTCATCGAGTTGTTCACCCCGATCGGCGGCCTCGGTCATCAAGGCGGCAATATGTACCAGGCTGGCGGAAAGTTGGGACTCCTCGGCTTTCTCAGGCTCTATCTGGTACTCGGTAGGCTCCCACAAGCTCTGTGGCAGTTTCCAGTGTCGCATCACTGCGGCGCCGACTTCGGCATAATCGACGCCCAGCAGGGTGCGCTCGGCTTGATGCAGGCTCCCCTGGTGCGCATTGGTTTGTTCGATCGCCTGTTGTGCCTTTCCAGGCGCCATCTGGTAGATGACAAGGTGGCCGATATCGTGCAGCAGCCCGCACACGAACAGTCGTTCTCCGTCCAACACATTGCAGAGAGAAGCGAGTTCGCGGCTGGTAATGGCACAGACCACGCTTTTACGCCAGAATCGCTCCATGTCCATCACTTCGTTGGACATGCCCTCAAAACTCTGTGCCACCGATGCAGCGAGAACCAGATCATGAACCCCCTGGGTTCCCAGCAGGTTGACCGCGCGGTTGACAGAATCGATCTGTGTGGCCAAACCGAAATAGGCGCTATTCACAATTCGGAGCAGGCGGATGGTGATAGCGGGATCGTGGGTTATTACCTCGGCCACACCTCCCATAGTGTAATTCGGGTCGTCCAATACCTCTTTCAGTCGAAGATAGACGCCCGGCAATGAGATAAGTTTGACCTTGGTTGAGATCTCTTCCCAAACCGTCGACATGGTAGTTTCCTTGGAATATGGCTTCTTATGTCAGATCGACCAGTGATCCAAAATCTTGAGTTTTTTTGTGGTGAATTTGGTGCTTGCGAGAGTGTGAGAGCAATCCGTTGTCATCGATCTGCCGCTTTGCGGACCTCCATGAAAATTGAGTGAAATGTTGGAGCAAAACCAACCTTTCTTTGAACAAGCCTCCTCGTCTGTGCCCACACTGAAGCAATCTCACCTGAAAAAACTATTAAATACATCAGGTTAAGAGTTTCTGTAAATGCTTATGTAAAGTTTTTTATCTTATTGCCGACAAGTCTAGGCAGTAGCGTATTTGTGCCATTGCCCCAATCTAGAGTTGAGGCTGATCTTTATCAACTGCGCTCAAGTTATCGGACAACAAAAATACTTAATCTTTAAGGAAGTAGTTATGAACTGCAAAAGAAATTTTTCGCTTAAAAAAACCACGATTTTTACAATGTTGGCCTGTGCCTTGGGCATGACCAGTGTTCAGGCCGCCGAGATAAAAGTGGGCATGTCCACTGCCTTGAGTGGCCCTGCACAGGCCTTGGGTCAGGGGATGAAAATGGGCGTCGAAGCCTATTTTAGCAAGGTCAATCAATCTGGAATCAATGGAAATACATTGAAGCTGGTGGCGCTGGATGATGGTTATGAACCGGCCAGGGCAGCGCCCAATATGCGTAAACTGATTGATGAGGAAAAGGTACTTGCCGTCATGGGCAATGTGGGAACACCTACTGCCATCGTCAGTGTACCCATTGCCAACGAGAAAAAGACCCCGCTGTTTGGTGCCTTCACCGGCGCGGGTGTACTACGCCAAACCCCGCCTGATCGATACATCATCAATTACCGTGCGAGCTACGCTGAAGAGACAGCAGCCATGATCGATGGTCTTCTCAGCTCAGGCATCAAGCCTGAAGAGGTTGCCTTCTTCACTCAGAATGACGGCTATGGCGATGCTGGTTACAAAGGTGCCATGAAGGCATTAAAGGCGAAGGGTGTGGCAAATCCGGAAAAGCTGGCCCATGGCCGCTATACCCGCAATACACTGAATGTGGAAGATGGCCTGGGCACCATCCTGGATGCGGAAGTCGAGCCTAAAGCTGTGATCATGGTGGGTGCCTATGGTCCTTGCGCCAAGTTCATTAAGATGGCCAAGGAGGACTTGCCGGACACCAAGTTTCTAAATGTCTCCTTTGTCGGCAGTACTGCACTGGCCAAGGCCTTGGGTGACAAGGGCGAAGGTGTGATCGTGACCCAGGTGGTACCCCACTTCGAGGTTGACCACGCAACCGTGAAAGAGTACCAGGAAGCGCTCAAATCCTATGATGCCACTGCCGAACCCGGCTTTGTCTCCCTCGAAGGCTATCTGGTCGCCAAGTTGTTCGTGGAAGGCCTGAAGAAAGCGGGTGCATCGCCAAATCGGGAGAGCCTCATTGATGCACTGGAGTCTTTGAGCTCCCCCAATGTTGATATCGGGACCAAGGTGGGATTCAGCAAAACAGAGCACCAGGCAAGCCACAAGTTATGGCCGACCATGTTGAAACAGGGCAAGTTCGTCGCCTTTAACTGGTCTGAGATCTAAAGCTGGAAAAACGGGAGGGGGAACCCTCCCCTACAACCGTTGTTGATTGTTGGAAGCATCAAGGCAAAGGATAATGAATAAAATCAATATTACAATCAAAGGGTTATTGATCGTATGGGTCGCGACTGCGGTAACGGCTGTTTTGATTCAGGTCATCATCTCTCTGAATTCCTATCAGAATATCTCTGAGAATCAGCAGGCCGTTTCTGATAAGGCTTTGCCTCTCCAGGCGGCAAACCGTGAATTCAAACAGAGCATCATGGGAATTCTGGCTCGTCAAACCGGCACTATCAGCGCGGATTCAACCGGCAAGCTCAAAGACCTGAATACCCGGGAAGGGTTGGAGCAGACATTCGCCGCAGCGATGAACCGGGCGCAAGAGGTAGCGGGGAACGATGAAAGCATCAAGCAACCACTTGTGACACTCAACGAGGCCTTCATCAATTTTCTAAGCGTGGATACGGCGCTATTTGAGAAAAAGAAGGCGATTCTTCATATCGATGAGGAGCAGGCAAAGTACGCTGTGGAGATGGAAGCGGTAACAAAAAATATTCAAGAGTCATCGGAGGCCATTGCGGGAAAAATCACCTTCGAGAAAAAACGTGCAACCTGCCGGATTCGTAAGCTGTATAAGAAAATTAAGGGTATTGAGTACATAGATGATATGGATGATCCGCAGATCATCTGGCGTTTTCGCGACCAGGTTGGAGAGCATCTATTAAGTCGTACATCCAATCTTCAGAAGGAGAGCGAGAATATCCGCACCGGCGTTGCAATGACGGCCTCATTAGGGCAGCGAATGATGTTGGCGCAATCTCCAGATACATTGAACAGCATCAAGGATAATCAGCTTGCCCAGGTTTTTCAGTCCGTTACGAGCTCTATGGGAAAGATAAAAGCGAAAATCGCCGATAATGCTGAGTTGAAACAACCGATTGATGATTTGTACCGCGAATTCAGTTCATTGAAAGAGATGATGTATGGAGACCACTCTATTCTGAATCTTCAGAGAGAGAGCATTAAGTTATCGGATGAGATGCAAGCGCTGTTAATAGATGTGCAATCCAGCAGTGATGCCATGAATGAAGCGATTAAAGCTGTGGTCAATGCGGTTGATCGGATTTATACGGCGGCTGAAGCAGAGGCAACCCAGGTATTCAACCAGAGCCGTAGTATCCAGTTGATTACTGCCGTAACGGCATTGATAGTTTTATTGTTTTTCAGCGTGATCGCTTTAAGGCGGGTAAACCGTCCTCTCGCCATGGCCACTCGGGCCATGCGCAGCTTTGCTGAAGGCGACCTGTCAAATCGCATGGAGTACCAAGGTAAAGATGAGTTTGCAGCATTGGCCAATGACTTTAATGAATTGGCGGAAAAAATCGGCAGCCTAATCGCTGACATCCACAGCTCCAGCAACAATCTAACTTCAGGCGCTGAAGGCCTCTCTATTGTGTCAACACAAACCAATCAGGGAATGGAGAGACAGCAGAATGAAACCGCACAAGTTGCAACGGCCATGACTGAAATGTCTGTCAGCGTGCAGGATGTTGCGAGAAATGCGGCTGAAGCCGAGCAAGTGGCCCAGCTCGCCAATAACGAAGCAGCGAAAGGACACTTGGTAGTAAAAGAGGCTGTGGCTGCTACATCAGATATGGCCGGTGAAGTACGGAATGTCTCTTCTGTCATCCATAAACTGGAAGAGGAAAGCGATGCCATCGGAACAGTTGTGGATGTGATTCGTGGTATTGCCGAGCAGACAAATCTGCTTGCGCTAAATGCCGCCATCGAGGCGGCCAGGGCAGGTGAACAAGGCCGTGGATTTGCTGTTGTTGCGGATGAGGTACGAACACTCGCGGGTCGAACACAGGAGTCGACCGAGGAGATTCAAAAAATTATTGAAAGACTTCAGAAAGAGGCCAAGAACGCGGTTGTTGTAATGGATCAAGGACAGGAAAAGTCCAAAGACAGCCTGGACAAAGTGGAAAATGCCGGTCGCACATTAACCGAGATCATCCTGGCCGTGGAAAAGATCAAAGAGATGAATGTGCATATTGCCACCGCTGTTGAACAACAAGGTGCAGTTGCTGAGGAGATTAATCAGAGCGTGGATTCCATCAGTAACCTCGCTTCTCAAACTGCTGAAGGCGCGAAACATACGGCTTCTGCCAGCCAGGAGCAGACGCGATTGGCTATGGAGCTTCAAAAGATGGCGTCAAAATTCTCTGTTTGAAATATGGCACTATCAGATATTTCAGTCGGTGATAAATTGGCTAGGAGACTGTCGGCTGTGATTCCAGGCTCTGGCGGCATGCCATAGCTGGTGTAAGAATTGAAAATGAGGAATGGGTGATGATTCGCAACCTGTTGACTTTGTTGTTGATGTGCGTTGCAGGTTCGCTGAGCGCTGGACAGGTGCAAGAAGTGTTTAAAGTCGGCATAGTGCCGCAATTCGAGGCGCGACGTCTGCACCAGGTGTGGCGCCCGATCCTGAATCATATCGAGCAGCAGACAGGCTACCGGCTGGAGCTGGTCGGTTCACCGACGATTCCCGCCTTCGAGGCAGAGTTTCTTGAGGGTAAATTCGATTTCGCCTACATGAATCCTTACCACGTGATGCTGGGTTCTGACGCTCAGGGCTATCGGCCGCTGGTGCGCGACGTAGGCAAGACACTCTACGGTGTGCTGGTGACGCGTAAGGGTGGGCCGATCCACTCGGTCAAAGATCTGCAGGGCAAGACACTGGCCTTTCCCGCACCCAATGCGCTCGCTGCCTCTCTGCAGATGCGCCAGGAACTGGTCGATCGTTTCGGTACTGATTTTTCTGCACGCTATGTGAAGACCCATGACTCAGTCTACCTCAACGTGCTGCTCGGCGAGGCTGATGCCGGCGGTGGTGTCCAGAAAACACTTGCCAGCCAGCCACCGCAGATTCGCGATAACCTGAGCGTGATCCACACCACAAAACCCGTCGCGCCGCACCCGTTTTCGGTGCATCCGCGCGTACCCGTTGAGCAGGCTGAGCGGGTCAGGCAGGCCATGCTGCAGCTAGGCAAGAGTGAAGCAGGCAGGGCTCTGATGGCAAAGGTGCCGATCAGTGAGATCGGTAAGGCGAGCATGGCTGACTACGAGCCGCTGCGCGAGCTTAGGCTGGAACGATTTTATGTCAAGAGCAAATAACATCTGATGATTCACAGGTGAATATTCGGCTCAAACTACTGCTGGTTGCACTGGTGGCCTTCCTTGCCTATCTACTGGTGATGTTCGCACTGTGGATGCCATTGCAATTGCAGCAAGCCCGGAATGACTTCGTGCGCAACCAGAATATGATCCTGGCGGCCATGGAATCGGACTTGGTCCGCCACTTGTTGGCGCATGACTATGCGGCAATCTGATCTTGCGTGATATCACTCTGCGCGAGCAGACCGAGCAGGCACTGCGCGGGGCGAAGGATGCTGCGGAGGCAATGGCTCGTGCCAAAACCGATTTCCTTGCCAATATGAGCCATGAGATCCGTACACCGATGAATGCCGTATTGGGCATGGCAGCAATCGGCTTACGCGAGAGCGAAGGCCACAAGTGCCAGGATAGTTTTGGTCATATCATCAGTTCAGGTCGGCACCTGCTGGGAGTGATCAACGATATTCTAGACTTCTCCAGGATGGAGGCGGGCAAGCTCACTATCGATACGAGACCGTTTCAACTTATTGCCTGTGTGGAGGAGGTAACCAATATAGTTGCTGAACGGGCCGAAACAAAAAATCTGGCGTTGTCTGTTAGCTATGAGGAGGATTTGCCTGTATGGGTGCTGGGAGACGCCCTGCGTTTGCAACAGATTCTGCTTAATCTCCTGTCCAATGCTGTAAAGTTTACCTCGGAAGGTAAGGTCTCCTTATCCGTTTCAGGTGATGGCAACATGACCTATTTCCAAGTGGTTGATAGCGGGATTGGCATCAGTGACGTGGATATCTCAAAGCTATTCAGCCCTTTTGAGCAGGCTGACAGTTCCACTACACGAGAATACGGTGGCTCGGGCCTGGGATTGGCTATCAGCCTTAATCTCGCCAACCTTATGGGGGGAGATGTCAGTGTGGAGAGTCAGCTTGGTAAAGGTAGTGTCTTTACCTTGAATCTACCATTTCCAGCAACAAAACCACCGCCTATCGAAGAAGAAACGGGATACGATCAGGCAGGGCCTCGACTTACCGGCCTGCGCGTGTTGGCAGCAGATGATGTTGAAATTAATCGCCTGATCCTTGAAGACTTGTTGATGCACGAGGGCGCCCAGCCTGTCTTCGCGGAAAATGGAGAGCAGGCGCTGCGGCACGTTGAGGAGGCAGGAGAACGCGCTTTTGATGTCGTACTCATGGATGTGCAGATGCCGGTGATGGATGGCCATATCGCAACACAGCGGATACATGAAATAGCCCCTGAGTTACCCGTCATCGGATTGACGGCCCATGCCTTGGCTGAAGAAAAAAAACGCTGCCTGGCCAGTGGGATGGTGGAACATGTGACAAAGCCCATCGATGTGGACGTTCTGGTCAAAGCGATTCAGAAAAATGTCAACTCAAGCGGTTCGATGCCATCCAGATAATCGACTGGCCCGCTTTATGCCGGGTTTTTTGTCGTTGATAACCTACTGTTCTCTGTATTGAGTGGTGTCATAATGTAGCAATCGAGGATGGGATTCTCAGTGTTTCGGTGACGATCGAGGAAAGACAAGGTTGTTTCAGGAATCATTGGAAATCACTTTTTTTCTTGCAATCTGAATAGTTATCATGGATTTTGAATGTGTCGCCGTTGCGCTGGGAGATGTTGCCTGGATCTCATTGGCCTTTTGTCTGGGTTTTCTGGCAAGACAGGTTGGACTGCCGCCGCTGGTTGGGTTTCTGGCGACAGGTTTCGTGCTCAATTACCTGGGCATCGTAAGTGGCGAGATGCTACAGAAACTTGCGGATATTGGCATCACCCTGCTGCTGTTCACTGTTGGCCTTAAGCTGAATCTCAAGGTCTTGATAAGGCCGCAGGTCTGGTCCGTGACACTCCTGCATATCACCCTCATTATTGTTCTCTTTGGGGCGGCAATATTTGCACTTGCCTTGATGAGCGCGCCGCTCTTCTCCGGTCTGGATCTCAAGCTTTCGTTGATGCTTGCATTTGCATTGAGTTTTTCCAGTACTGTATTCGTCGTCAAGGTGCTGGAGGAGAAAGGGGAGATGAAGTCCCTGCATGGCCGGATCGCTATCGGCATCCTGGTGATGCAGGATCTGGCTGCAGTCATCTTTCTGGCAGCATCCACAGGGAAGCTCCCGTCACTCTGGGCACTGTCGCTGTTCCTGCTTATCCCGCTACGACCGTTGTTGCTCCATCTGTTACAGAAAACGGGGCATGGTGAACTGCTGATTCTGTATGGTCTGGTGCTGGCATTGGGTGGGGCTGAAGTCTTTGAGTTGGCTGGAGTGAAGGATGATCTGGGAGCGCTTATCGTGGGGGTGTTGATTTCAGCCCACCCCAAATCGGTGGAGATGGCCAAGTCGATGCTGGGTTTCAAGGACCTGTTTCTGGTGGGTTTCTTTCTTTCCATCGGCATGTCAGGCCAGCTTTCGTTGGAGGCGTTGATCATTGGAGCCCTATTGGTGCCTTTTGTTTTCGTTAAATCCGCGATCTTTTTTGCGCTGATGACCCGTTTCAAACTGCGGGCGCGGACCTCCCTGTTGGCAACGCTTAACCTGACCAACTACAGTGAATTCGGCTTGATCGTTGCGGCGATTGGCGTAACGAATGGTTGGATGGATGGAGAGTGGCTGGTTGTTATCGCCATTGCACTCTCTCTTTCGTATGTCGTCGCGGCCCCATTAAACAGCAGGGATGACAAAATCTACAGTGCATTCAGAGGTTTTTGGCGGAAGTTTCAAAGCAAGGAGAGGCTTCCGGATGACACGATTCTGGATACGCTCGGTGCAACCATAGCCATCTTCGGCATGGGTAGGGTAGGCTGTGGTGCATACGATAAGATGCGTGTACTTCATGGTGAAACTGTCGTCGGTATCGATTTCGATGCCGATTTGGTCAAGGGACACCAATCGATGGGACGCAAAGTGCTACATGGCGACCCAAGCGATGCGGACTTCTGGGATAAAATAGAGCAAGGGCATAGTATCGAACTCGTCATGCTGGCGCTGCCGAATCTTCAGGCTAATCTGGATGCCCTTGAGCAACTGCAGGAGATACCTTTCTCCGGACGTATTTCTGCAACGGCAAGATTTTCAGATGAGGAAAAAGTGTTGCGGCAGTCTGGTGCGACCGCTGTTTTCAATATCTACACTGAAGCAGGCGCTGGTTTTGCTGAACATATCGAGGATCTAAGGAAGCGCTGATTAATTGCGTTACTGTCATCTCGACCTTAGGGAGAGATCTCAAACTACAAAGCGCATAGCCAGGTTTTGAGGTAAAAGATTTCTCACTGTGTTTGAGTAGTGCTACAGGGTTATGGCGTTTGACAGGATTTTCAATGTTCTCTAGTTGAGTTTTTTGATGAATAAAACCACCAAAAAAGAGTTTGTCGCTCCCTGGGAAAAGGCCTTTGATCGGGTATTGACTCCTCTGGAAGAGTTTATTCACCGCCAGACTACCAGTGGCGTTCTGCTGATGCTGTGTGCGGTTGTGGCACTCTATGTCGCCAACAGCCAATGGAATGAGGCCTACCATCACCTGTTGGAACTGCCGTTTACAATCGGCGTGCAGGGGTTTCAGCTGTCCAAATCACTGCATCATTGGATCAATGATGGTTTGATGGCGATGTTCTTTTTTGTGGTCGGGCTGGAACTCAAACGTGAGATCCTGGTGGGGGAGCTTGCTGACCCGAAACAGGCGGTGCTGCCGATAGTTGCGGCCATTGGCGGCATGCTGGTGCCGGTTTTTTTCTACATAATCTTCAATCCGGAGGGGCACACGTTAAATGGCTGGGGTGTGCCGATGGCCACCGATATTGCTTTTGCTCTGGGCGCCTTGGCATTGCTGGGCAAGCGGGTTCCCAAGAATCTTCTGACATTTCTGGTGGCACTGGCGATTGTCGACGATTTGGGCGCCGTTTTGGTCATTGCGCTGTTCTATACTGAGACAATAAATATTCCTGCTCTGGCCATTGCCGCTGCCATGCTGGGACTGCTGGTTTCACTGAACCTGGGTGGAATACGCCGCCCTTTACCTTACATCCTGCTGGGTGTCGTACTCTGGATAGCGATGCTGAAGAGTGGTGTCCATGCAACCCTCGCGGGCATCTTTCTGGCCTTCACCATTCCCATGCGCCCAAAGTACGATCCGGAGCGTTTTCTGTCGCAGATCAATGGGATGGTCGACCAGATCAAACGGGCCTACCGGCGGGAAGAGAATATCGTCATCAATGACGAAATGCGGTCACGGGTTCGGGCCTTGGGAGAGGGCGTGCTGCTGATGCAGGCGCCTGCGCAGATTCTGGAGCGTAAGATGCACCTGCCGTCCGCCTATCTGGTGATCCCCATCTTTTCTCTGGCCAATGCAGGTATCCCAATCGACTGGTCCTCTTTGGGCAGCATCGTTACTCACCCGGTTTCTGTGGGCATAGCTGCTGGTCTGGTTCTGGGAAAGTTGATTGGCATTGCAGGTTTCTCCTGGGTTGCCGTGAGACTCGGTTTGACCTCGCTTCCCCACGGCTTGAACTTCAAGCACATTGTGGGTGTAGCGCTGATGGGGGGCATAGGTTTTACCATGTCGATATTCATTGCAGAACTGGGTTTTGCTCACCATGCTGAAGATCTATTGATGGCGAAAACCGGGATTCTGTTTGCCTCGGCACTGGCTGGGGTTTCAGGTTTTTTATGGCTTTATTTTACGTATAAGAAGAGTGACGAATAGCTTTCCATTCGTCGAGGCTCATTGTAGGTGGTTTCTAACCCATTCAGGCAATTGTCCGCCCGGCATTGGTTTTGCAATGAAGTAACCTTGAGCAACATCGCAGCCGAGGTCTGACAGAAGATCCCATGTCTCCCGGTTCTCTATGCCTTCGGCAACCACCTTCATACCCAGTTCGTGTCCCAGCAGGATAGTCATCTTCACAATGGCCAGCGCCTCCTTGTCGGATGTGGCTCGTATGACAAAGGACTTGTCGATCTTCATTTCGGAAAATGGGATACGGTGTAACTGCTGCAGAGATGAGTAACCCGTACCAAAATCATCGATTGAGAGTTTGATCTGTTTCATTCTCAGGCGGGTTAGAATGTCGAGGGATTTGATCAGTTCCTGCATGAGGGTGGTTTCAGTCACCTCAAGGGTGACCTGGTCAGGCCCCAGGCCATATTGCCCAATCTTCACGTCAATCAACTCCGGCAGATTGAGGTCTTTGAAATTACAGGGCGCCATGTTGATGGCGACACGTGTCTTCAGTCCCGTAGCCATCCACTCGCTGACTTGTCTGAATGCTTGCTGAAGCACCTCTGCCGAGAGCTTGTCCATCAATCCCGATTGTTCCGCCAGCGGGATGATGATATCCGGCATAAGCAGTCCGTGGGCCGGGTGGCGCTAGCGAATCAGAGCCTCCACGCCAACCAGTGAATTATCAGAAAAATTCACTTGTGGTTGAAAATAGGGTTCAAGCTCACCATTGTCGATCGCCTGTTGCAGCTCCTGCTCAGAGGGAAACTCAAGGAATTCGATTGCATCGCGTGGTCTGTTTTTAGGTGGGTAAACAATCGCGTTGAGCATATCCTCCAGTTCTCTGTAGCGAATCGGCTTGGTCAATGTACCAACGACGTGGAGGCCCTGTTCGGAGGCGAGTTTCTGTGCGGAGTGGAGCACGCCGGTGTCATAGCCACTGATCAGTATGATAGAGGCAGTTGAAGACCGCTCAGCCATAGTGCGCAGGAGTTCCACTCCATCACGTCCAGGCATGATCAGGTCGAGTACGACCAGGTCAATGTCGTCCGAGAAGAATGCTTCGAAGCTGTCCGGGCGGTGAATGGAGATCGCCTCATAACCTAAATCCAGCGCAACGTCACGCACAAACACGCCGATATCCGGTTCATCATCGATTACCAGCAATTTTCTCTTGTCAGCCATGATTTGTGTGGCCTATTGCTTTACGCAGCAGCGCCTCAACCTCCTCCAGGCGAAAAGGTTTGGTGATTGTGCCCAGTAGATTGAGTCCGTGTGCTGTGGCGATCTGGCCAGCGCCTCTGAGCAAGGCCTTGTCATAACCGCTGACCATAATGATGGCGGCTTTGCAGCCCTGGTCGGCCAGTGTGTTGATCAACTCAAATCCATCGGTATCCGGCATGAACAGATCGATCACGATTACATCATGATGGGATTGGCTTTCTGCTTCCAGAAGTGCTTTTGCGCTGGTTGATACTTCTGACTCAAAGCCGGTCATCTCGCCGACATCCGCGATCAGTGCGGCCATTTCCGGATCGTCATCAACGACAATCAGGCGTGGTTTGCTCACGACTCTTCTCCATCCAGGGTCTCTCGAATGCGTTTCATCAGATCATCTCTGCTATAGGGTTTTGTCAGGAGATTGGTGGCGACGCGTGCCTGATAATTTCTGGCGGCCGCCTTTTTGGTGAAGCCTGATGTGAACAATACCTTGAGGCCGGGGTTGAGTTCATTGGCCTGTTCCGCCAGTTCATAACCGTTCATTCCGCCTGGCATCACCACATCGCTGAACAGCAGCTTGATATCGTCTTTGGATTTGAGGATCGCAAGGGCTTCCGGCCCTCTGGTCGCAGTATAAATTCTATAACCTGCCTCTTCCAGGTAGTCTCTGGCCAGATCCAGTAAGTCGTTTTCGTCGTCGACCACCAGGATTGTCTCATGGCCTTGAGAGGGCAGGATCTCCTCAGTGCTTGCCTGTGGAGCCTGCTTCGCCGCTTCAATAGTACGAGGCAGATAGAGCCGGATGGTGGTGCCGATCCCGGCCTCCGAATATGCTTTGACATAACCGTAGGATCGCTGGGCAAATCCGTACACCATGCTCAGTCCCAGGCCAGTCCCTTTATCTGGTGGTTTGGTGGTAAAGAAGGGGTCGAAGATTTGCTCCATGATCTCCACCGGGATACCGCTGCCGTTATCGCTCACCGCCAATTGCAGATAGTCACCGGGGGCAATGGTGGGATTCAGCTCGGTATAGGCCGTGTCCAGCTGCCTGTTGGCGGTCTCAATAGTGAGTTTTCCACCCTGTGGCATGGCATCCCGGGCGTTGATGATCAGGTTCAGCAGGGCGTCCTCGAGATCGCCGGGGTCGATATGGGTCAGCCAGGGGGCATCGGTCAGCTGCAGTTCCACCTCCACTTCCGGGGTCAACGAACGGGCGATCAAACTCTCCATGTCCCGTATCACCTGGTTTATGTCGGTGGGACGTGTCTCCTGTGACTGCTTGCGGGAAAATCCCAGCAGTTGCCGGGTCAGATCGGCGGCGCGCAGGGCAGCCTTTGATGCGGAGTCCACCCGCTTGAGAGATTTGTCGCTGTCTTCAACCAGACGTTTGAGAAAGTCGAGGTTGCCGATAATGATGCCCAGCAGATTGTTGAAGTCGTGGGCGATGCCGCCGGTGAGCTGACCGATGGCGTCCATCTTCTGGGCGCGACGCAAGACTTGTTCAGCTGCTTTCTGGCCGGTCAGGTCGGTCACAAATGCGACTGCCGCCAAAGTTGTGCCTTTATCTGTGTGCAATGTGATAGCGTTGAAATAGACCGGGATGTTGTGGCCGTCACTGTGGCGCAGCTCGACCTCATAGTTGCGTCTGCTGGTTGTATCTATCCGTTCCATTTGCGTGCGGAAAATTTTCTGGTTCTCTTCATCAGCGAAATCCAGGGGGGATCTTCCTATCATTTCATCTGTCTGATAACCCAGCATCTCGCACAAGCGCTGATTCACTTCCAGAGTCTGGTGGTCAGGCCCAATCAACCAAACGCCTTCAGGCGCACCTTCAAAGATGGTGCGGTAACGCTCTTCGCTGTTTTTCAGGGCCACCTCAGCCTGTTTGCGTCCTGTAATATCCCGCACAACGGCGATGAACTGTGGGCTGTCGGGTAACCTGCTGAGGCGGGCTTCGTACTGTCTGGGGCCTTGTGGCACTTCAAGACTATATTCGTATGTGGCCAGTCCCCCGTGCTCGTTCACCATGGCCTTGTTTTCGTTGAACTGGGCGGCTCTCGGTGGAGGAAGGACATCCTGCATGCGTTTGCCGAGGAAGGTCTCCGGCGGTACGTATAGGGCAGATGTTTGTTGAGCGCGGTAGTCTCGTATAGTGCCGTCCTTGTCCATCAGGAAGAACAGGTCCGGCAGGGCCTGGAACACGGAATTCAATACCAGTTCGCCCTTACGCACTTTGGCTTCGGCCTGTTTGAGCTCGGTAAGGTCTACATCGATACTATACATCTCCGGTTCATTATATTTGTTGCGGAACATAACGTGGCTTGAAAAAACCTCTACCTGCGAACCGTCAGCCCTGCGAAGGGTCAGTTCCGAGGAGGGGATCTCTTTCTCCTCTTCCACCCAGGCATCGATGGCCGAAATTACCTGCTCACGCATTTCGTCTGGAATAATGAGGTCTTCCAGTTGCTGGCCGATGGCTTCATCTTCCGAATAACCATAGAGGGATTCGCTGGCAGGATTCCAGTAGATTATGCGGCGGTTTTTGTCGCAACCCTGCACGGCTATTGCATCGGTATGTTCGAACAGGCGGCTCAATCGTTCGTTGCTTTCCTGCATTTGGAACTCATCGAGCTTGCGTTTCGTAATGTCCTGGGTGACTCCACTTAGCCCCAATACTTTCCCGCTTTCGTCCTGTATCTGCCTGGCCAGACAGTTGATCCAACGGATTTCACCATCAGGACGGGCAATGCGGTATTCCATGTCGTGTGCACGACCATCCTCTACCGCGCATTGCAGGGATGAGAGCACTGGATCCCGGTCTTCCGGATGGAGCAGGCCGGAGAGAAATTCCGGGCCAACATCATCGGTGGCATCAATGCCAAAGATGCGAAAGATCTCATCCGACCAGACTGCCTTCATTGTGCCGGCATCGAGCGTCCAGTTTCCTATGTGGGCAAATGCCTGGGCTTCTTTCAGCAGCTTCTGCTCACGGTCAAGCTGTTCCCTGCTCTCCAACAGCAAATCGTATTGAGTGTTGCGCCGTCGCTCGAAGAGGAAAAACAGAGTCCCCCCCGCCAGTCCAATCAGTATTACCACCGCTCCCAGGATGTAAACCAGACGCTCAAACTGCCTGACTTGAACAGCCATGTTCTGTTGAACGGCTGTTTCGGCCTCATCGGCGATAGTGATGACCTCGGCGAAAACCTCGTCGAAGCGCTGATCCTCTCCCGAGTCGGCGAGACTGCTTTGGGCTGTTTCAAGACGATTTAGTCCGACACTTTCAAAACGATCCATGTGATCCAGTGTCTTGAGGATCATGGCGCGGGGGATGGGATCATCGAGCGCCTGAAATCGCCCTTCCCGATTTTCTCCCCCCTCCAGCATTGCGTTGGCGTACCAGCGTGCCTGGTTGAGATGCTGCCAAACTTGCTCCCGGTCCACCGTTGGGTCTTGCTGCACCAGCTCCTCGAACCAGAGGTGGTAGAGACTCAATTCATACTTGACCTCCATGGTAGCATCGATCAGGGGTGCGCTCTGCTTGGCGATTCTGAGCGCAATGCCTGAAGATGAGATGAGGATGGTCATAGCGGCCATCACGGCCAGGGTCACGATGACTATCACGCGTAGCGGTGAACTGCCTGTTGTCGTCATTTCTGTATGGTTCCTGCGATGCCAGGGTTTGTATTATGAATGAACGTATCAATCATCAAATTCCACCCGTACCCGCCGGGCCAATTCAGCTTTGCCATAGGGCTTGCTTAGCAGGGAAGCGGAGAAGCGTGCCTGACCGTTTTGCGCCACTGCTTTTTTGGTGAAACCTGATGCAAGCAGCACCTTAAGTTTTGGGTTTTTGGCGGTTGCCTGCTGGGCCAGTTCATAACCGCTCATGCCCGGCATCACCACGTCACTGAAAAGCAAGTCTATCTGCCTGGTTCCGTTCAGTATTTGCAGCGCTTGTTGGCCACTTGCCGCAACGGCTGTTTGGTAACCGAGTGATTCCAGATGATTGCTGGCTATTTCTACCAGATCCACCTCATCATCCACCACCAGGATGCTTTCAGTTCCCCTGGGTAATATTGCTTCGTTGCCGGTCGAGTGGGCTGACTTCTGAGACTGCTCTTCTGAGCGGGCGAGGTAGAGATGAATAGTGGTGCCGATACCGGGCTCGGAGTAGGCCTTGATATAACCCTTGGAGCGCTGCACAAAACCATACACCATGCTCAAGCCCAAGCCGGTGCCTCTGCCCTCGGGTTTAGTGGTGAAGAAGGGCTCGAAGATGTGCTCCAGCGCCTCGGCGGGGATGCCGCTGCCGCTGTCGCTTACAGCCAGTTGGACATAGTCGCCCTTATCGGCGATGGGGTTTTGCTCTTCATAGATGGCATCGAGTACCCGGTTGGCGGTTTCGATAGTCAGGCTGCCACCGTTGGGCATGGCGTCCCGGGCGTTGAGGACCAGGTTCAGCAGGGCATCCTGCAAGTCGCCAAGGTCGATCTCGGTCAGCCAGAGTCCCTCCGCCAACTGCAACTCTACCTCTACCTCCGGGGTGACCGAACGGGCGATCAGGCTCTCCATTCCCCGGATGACCTGGTTCAGATCTGTGGCGGCGATGTTTTTCGACTCGCGCCTGGAGAAACCGAGCAGTTGTTTGGTCAGATCTGTCGCCCGCATGGCTGCCTTGGTGGTGGTCTGCACCCGTTCACTGGCCTTTTTATTATCCGCTACCAGCTGCTGTAGAAAGTCGAGATTGCCGAGCATGATGCCCAGCAGGTTGTTGAAGTCGTGGGCGATGCCGCCGGTGAGCTGGCCCACCGCCTCCATCTTTTGCGCCCGCTGCAGGCTCTCTTCGCTCTTCAGCCGTTCGGTGATATCGAGGAAAGTCGCAACTGCTCCCACGACTTCACCGTCTCGCCGGATCGGATAGGCGGAGAACTCCACCGGAAAACTGCTGCCATCCCGGCGCCAGAAAATATCTTTGGCTGTGAGGGTCGCCTGACCATCTCGCCAGGCACTGGCGATGAGACACTCATCCAGTGAATGGGCTGTGCCGTCCGCCTTGGTATGATGCATCATGGGATGCATCTCTTTGCCGACCAATTCGCCGGCATGCTGATAACCCAGCATACGAAGGCAGGCCGGATTGACAATAGTGCAGCGCCCTTTTGCATCCAGGCCATAGATCGCCTCAGCGGTGGAATCGAGCAGATCCCGCACTTGCTGCTCACTCTCCCGGCGCGACGACTCGGCTGTCCGGCGCTGTTCCGCCATGTCGTTGAAGGCTGAGGCGAGGTCACACAACTCATCTTGTCCCTGAACCGGCACCCGGGCATCGTAATCACCCCTGGCCAGATCGCCCGCCACTGACTGGATCAGAGTCAGCCGGCGGGTGACCCATCTGCGCAGCAGCCAGGCGCCGAAGGCAAAGGCGATGACAAAGGCGAACAGGTGACCCCACATTTCAGTAATGCGTTGGGCCAACACCTCGTCCTCGATGAAATGGGCGGGTAGCTTGATACTCATCAGACCGCGCAAATCACCCAGCTGGTAGTCATACGATGCGGCGTATGTTTCGCGGATGGTTTGTGGCGCCTCGTCACGTTTACCATGGCACTTCAGACAGTACGCCTCGGTCCAGATGGGGCTCGAGAAGTGGAAATAGGATTGGCCCTGTGAGTTCTTGAAGGGGACCAGGCGTTCTTTCTCCTTGGGGTTGGCGCGAAACCAAATCATCGCCTCCAGTTCGATTTCATCCGCCTGATTGTCAGGGTTACGGGGGCGTTCGGAGACGTTGTTGAAGCTCAGTCCGCTGTTGCTCCAGTTCAGGAAGTCGTTGGAGATCCGGTTCATGGCATGGGCCGGCAGAAAACCGAGGGTTTTCTTGTTCAGCGGGAGGCCGCTGTTGATGAATTGATGGTGATAGATCCGGCGGGTGGCCATCAGGACCCCTCGGATCTCCAACGCTTCCTGGCGCAGATTTGCCAGCATCTGCTCATGGGTCTGGCGGTAGCCGATGATCTCCACCAGGGTAAAGGTGGCGATCAGCACCGAACCGAAAGCGAATAGTAGTTTTGACTGAAGCTTCATTGCTTACAATATGTTGTCCTTAGTCATCTAAAAATAATAGAAGCACAGCTGGCTTTGGGCAACAGTCATCAGAATGTGGCGATGTTGTATTTTACTGATATTCCTCAACCTTCTTCCTGCTGGAAGGGGGTTGGCGTTGATGCGGCAGTTTGTGAATCAGACCATTGGATATGGGTATATTGCCAAGGTTAAAGAGTCGTTGATATCTGCCGATAGTCTCATGCAAGAGGGGGAATTCTTGGATGTACCTGTGGAAATGATGCTTTTTAAGGAGTGGGGGGGACGTGACTTTTTCCATCAAGCAGAAACTATTGGGGATAGTTGGGCTGTTGGTAGCGGCTTTAAGTGCCACCGGTCTCTACTGGGGGTTTGTGCCGGCCATGGTCGATAACCGGCATAGTCAGGGCCTGGAGATAGCCAACCAATTCGCTGATCATATCCTGGGAGCAGCCTCTCATCAGGCGCTTGAGCGTGGACTTACCAACACCCTCATTGCGCAATTCAACCTCACGGGAAGTATTGACTCCGCACTGATGGGTAAAGTCCAGGCGCAGCGGGAGCGAGCTGGGAAGGAGGCGCAGGTGGCCCTGGGATTGGCCGACTCGATCAGTCAGGAGGATTGGGTCAGTGACTCATTTCTGAGGCAACTTTCAGCGTTTCGTGCTGACCAGGCTGCGGCCAATAAAGCCAGATCCGCTGTCGACGCCATGTTGTCTGGAACCGGTGCAGGGATTGATTCCTCCCGCTGGATTGAGGTGATGACGGAGTATATCCGTTCGGGCGCCAGGTTGCGGCTTGATGCTTTTTTGGCACAAACGCCGGAAGAGGCGGCCGTACAGATCAATCGATCGATCAAACACTCAATCTGGTTGATTTCAAAGCATGCGGGTTTGGAGCGGGCGCAGCTTGGCAGGGCCACGTCCCATCGCCAGCCTCTTTCAGAGAACGAGCTTGCGGTCCTTAGTGCCAATCGTGCCATCGTCGATGAACATCTCAGTTTGTTGGATGAAGATATCGAACTGCTGTTGTATCAGATGGGGGAGATCGATCAGCAGGCCTCGGATGGTGTTTCCACTGCGTTGCAAAAGGTGAAAACCGTCTTTCTCGGTGGTTATCAACAATTCAGAGAGCAGATAGTTGCACAGCGGAAGACGGGCGAGTATCCGGTTACCCCTCAAGAGTGGCTAAAGGCCTCCACCCAGGCCATAGATACCGTACTTGATCTGAATCGGGCCGTCAGTCGTTTGGCTGCCTCAGGGCTGGGATTCGCAAATCGCCATTCAGAAGCCCAGCTTTGGCTGACCTCGGCTCTTTTATTGATGGGGTTGCTGCTCGCAGTGTCTGGAATAGCCGGTGTACTTTCAATATCCCGCCGGATTGAACACTTTGAATCAACCTTTGTAAGTGGAATCGAGACTAAAGATCTGACCCTGCGGCTACCTGCGGGCACGGTGGATGAGCTGGGGCATATGGCCGAGGCATACAATCAGCTTTCGGCACAGATTGAAACACTCGTCACTCAATCGATGAGTGCGGCTGTCTCAGTTGCGAATGCCGCCACAAAGATGGGGGACGTGCCAAACAGACCCAAAACGGCATTCAAATACAGCAGCTCGAAACAGGAGAGGTTACTGGCAATATTGACCAGATGGTGGTCAGTATCAGGGAGGTGGCGGCGAATTCAAATCAGGCTTCCGGGTTGGCCAATCAAGCCAGGCAACAGGCGACGGAAGGTATGGGCGTAACCCAGGACAGCATCTCGGCAATCAATGCGCTGGCCAAAGATATTCAACAGGCTGAAAGAGTGATGCACCAGCTGGAAAGCCATAATCAGGAGATCGGCGGTATCGTGGCGGTGATTCGCGGTATCGCCGAGCAGACCAACCTGTTGGCCCTGAATGCAGCGATTGAAGCGGCCAGAGCAGGTGATTCCGGGCGGGGCTTCGCCGTTGTTGCGGATGAGGTGCGGAATCTTGCCCAGCGCACGCAGGAGTCCACCCAGGAGATCGAAAGTATTATCGACCGGCTCAAAGGCTCAACGGACGAGGCGGTAGTGGTTATGAAGCGGAGCAGTGAACAGGCCGTGGAGAGTGTTTCCCGGGCTGATGAAACCGGTGTGGCATTGAATGCTATCACTGAATCGGTCAACGCCATTACAGACATCAATGCCTTGATTGCAGAGTCTACAGAGGGGCAGGTCACAGTCTTTTCCACTTTGTCGCAGAACATGCAGTCCAACATCCTGCAGTTCTCCCAGATCTCGTCCATGAGCGCGGATCAAACCCGTGACTCAAGCGTGCAGTTGGGTGATGCGGTGGGAGAGCTGCAGATGTTTGTCAGCGAGTACACTGTCAGCGGGCAGACCCACAGCAAACTTCAGGCCGCCAAGTACGCCCACCTCGCATGGAAGACCCGCATAAGAGGTTTTCTGGACGGCACCTCCACACTGACTCAGGATGAAGTGGTTTCCCATCTCCGTTGTGACTTCGGGAAGTGGTACCACTCTGCTGATGCCCGCGAATACATGAATATCCCGGAAATGGTGGCTATTGACAGGCCGCATGAAGAACTTCATCAAGCGATAACCGAGGTCGTCAAGCTCAAGGGCCAGGGAAGAAGAGAGGAGGCAGAGTCTCTTTTCCGGCAAATCGATGCACTCTCCAGTGAGGTTGCCTCTCTTATCGAACAAGTGGAGCAGTATTTGGGTATTGCTGTAGCGCCTTCCAAGAGCAACCGGGAGGTTGCTTTCACGGAGGCCGTGGATGATGTGTTGTTCTAACTCGGATTTCGGCGTTCAATTTACCTGGTAGAAAAAGCAGTTTAATTTATCTGGTAGGGTGTGCCATGCGCACCAGAAAAAGCAGCAATCATGGTGCGCGGGTTGCCCCCTGCGTTCGCGGCAGTTGGATGAAGTCACGCCCCATGCGGTCCAGGCGGCAGGCTGCCAGCGTGGAAGTTTGAGGCTGGTTCGTATATCATGAAAAGTTCCCTGTGCGGCTCAGCCCGCTTTGTTACCCGGAGTGAAAGAAAAGATGGCTCGCGTTACCGTTGAAGATTGTCTCGATTACGTGGATAACCGGTTTGATCTGGTCCTGCTGGCGACCAAGCGTGCCCGGCAGCTGGTCAATGGCGTGGAGCCGCTGATACCTTGGGAAAATGACAAACCGACGGTGGTGGCGCTGCGGGAAATTGGCGATGGTCTGATCACCCACCAGGACGTGGATGCCGCAAATAAGGCGAAACAGGATGTCGTGGTTGATGACGGGGCTGCGTTCGATGCCTCTCCAATGGTACAGCCTGGTGTATAACTCTCCCTAGTTTACACCGCAGGCCAAATCCTCATTGGATTTGATCTTGCATATCGGTGGGAAATCGGCACAGAATCCATCATAGGTATGATGGAGTGCTGAATGAGCAACCTGCTTAATCAAACCGGCCACCGGCTGGACGCTGATCAGGAAAAACCCCGTTTTCTGATCAGTGATCTCTGCGCCTATCTGGAAAGTTATCTCGATTCCGATCAGGTGCGCGAGGTCTATCGCGCCTATCTGTTCGGTGCCGAAGCCCACTCCGGCCAACACCGCAAAACCGGTGAGCCCTATATCTATCACCCGGTCGCCGTGGCGCGCATACTCGCTGAGATGCGTATGGATCACAACTGTCTGATGGCGGCGATTCTGCATGATGTCATTGAGGATACCCCCACCGCAAAAGAGCAGTTAGCCGGTACCTTCGGTGTGGAGATTGCCGAGCTGGTGGACGGTGTCAGCAAGCTTTCCAAGATCGATTTTCAATCCCAGGCCGA
Organism: endosymbiont of Escarpia spicata; assembly: GCA_003349915.1. GTDB lineage: Bacteria > Pseudomonadota > Gammaproteobacteria > Chromatiales > Chromatiaceae > QGON01. The sequence goes on along the minus strand of QFXE01000013.1, from coordinate 221,730 downwards.
GGCGCAGGCCGCCAGTCTGCGTAAGATGCTGCTGGCGATGACCAAGGATATCCGGGTCATCATGATCAAGCTCGCGGACCGTTTGCACAATATGCGCACCCTGGGGGTGATGCGTCCGGAGAAGGCGCGCCGTATCGCGCGCGAAACCCTGGATATCTATGCGCCTATCGCCAACCGTTTGGGCATCAACAGCGTCCGTCTGGAGCTTGAGGATTTGGGGTTTGCCGCGTACTGGCCGATGCGCTACAGGGCGCTCAGGCAGGCGGTGAGCGAATCGCGCGGGCAGCATAAGGAGTTGGTCGCGAATGTGGAGGCTGCGCTGCTCAACCGTCTTGAGCAGGAAGGGATGGATGGGCATGTCTACGGGCGGCAAAAACATCTCTATAGCATCTACCGCAAGATGCAGGAGAAAAACATCACCTTCTCCGATGTGGTGGATGTCTTCGCTTTTCGCATCATCGTCGACCGGCTCGATACCTGCTATCGTGTTCTTGGCGCCATACACAATCTCTACAAACCGATGCCGGGCCGCTTCAAGGATTATATTGCCATCCCCAAGGCCAATGGCTACCAGTCGTTGCACACCGTGTTGTTTGGGCCGCAGGGCATTCCCATCGAGATACAGATCCGTACCGAAGAGATGGACCGGCTTTCAGAGTCGGGCATTGCTGCCCACTGGATGTATAAGTCAGGGGACTCCGGTGGCATTGCGATGAGTACCCGTGCGTCAGACTGGTTGCAGAACCTGCTTGAGATGCAGCAGGGTGTCGGTGATTCGGTGGAGTTTCTTGAGCATGTCAAGGTAGATCTATTCCCGGATGAAGTCTATGTCTTCACCCCTCGTGGCCGTATTTTGGTATTGCCGAAAGGCGCTACGGTGGTCGACTTTGCCTATACAGTTCATACGGATGTAGGTAATACCTGCGTAGCCGCGCGGGTCGACCGGCGTCTGGTTCCGCTGCGTACCCGGCTGCGCAATGGTCAGACTGTCGAGATCATCAATGCCGAGAATGCCACCCCGAGTCCTGCCTGGCTCAACTATGTGGTGACAGGCAAAGCCAGGGCCAATATCCGGGCATTTCTGAAGAATCTTCAGGGCCAGGTTGCGGTTGATCTGGGGCGGCGACTACTTGAAAGAGAGCTTAAACGGTTCCAGATCAGCCTGGATGCGCTGGGAGAAGAGAAGATACAGCAGGTGCTGGAAGAGTACCGCCTGGAGAGTCAGGATGATCTGTTGGCGGAGATCGCCCTGGGTAACCGCATGCCTTTGCTGATAGCAAGACGTCTGACAGGGGAGGATTTGGCAACGCCGGTTGAAACGGCCGGTACTCCAGGAGCGGAGTCGGCTGGGGGGCTTTCCATCAAGGGCACCGAAGGCATGGTGGTCAGCTTTGCCAATTGTTGCCGGCCGATCCCCGGCGATCCTGTAATGGGGGTATTCAATCCGGGTAAGGGTATTGTTATCCACAGGCATGGGTGTCGAAATCTGGGTGAATTCAACAAACAGGGCCACAATTGGATCGAGGCACAGTGGGAGTCGGATATTGAGGCCGAGTTTGCCACGGAGATCCGGGTTGAGGCGGGCAATCGCCGGGGTGTGCTGGGTACGGTGGCCGCGACGATTTCGGAACAGGGATCCAATATAGAAAATGTGACTTCCCAGGAGCGGGATGGCCTCTTCTCCACGCTGGTCTTTGTCATTACAGTGAAAGACCGGGTACATCTGGCCAAAATCATGCGCAGTCTTCGGGTTATTCCCTCCGTATTGAAGATATCGAGACAGAGTATTTAGGTAACTATCCACCTTGCCTTTGTTAGGAGCGTTATAGGGTTTCTGCGTGCCTGGACGGGAACAGAGGCCAATCGCTCTGAATCGTTATATATTTAGAACCTTATCCAACCTTGTCAGGAGTTTTTCCAATGAGTCGAGAGATTATTCGCACCGATCAGGCATCCCAGGCTATCGGAACCTATTCGCAGGCAGTGAAGTGCGGTACTACGGTCTACCTCTCTGGACAGATTCCGCTGGTGCCTGAAACCATGGAGATGGTGGGTGGGGATGTCGAAATGCAGATCCGCCGGGTATTTGATAATCTGCAGGCGGTGGCGCGCGCTGCAGGCGGCACGCTTGCCGACGTGGCAAAATTGAATGTTTTTCTCACGGATCTCAGCCATTTTCCCGTGGTGAATCAGGTGATGGCTGAGTATTTCAGTGAACCCTATCCAGCGCGTGCCGCCATTGGTGTTGCCGCCCTGCCGAAGGATGCCGCTGTGGAGATGGATGCGGTGATGGAGCTGTAAACGTTCAGGATGTGGGTGCGATCAAGCGCAGGGAATCGTGCATTCTCGCCATGATGAAATTTGCAGGGTTGCCGGTTCCACTATGCTTGAACCGGCCCGCTGCGGTAACTTAGTGATCGTTAGAAAAGACAATAGCCAGTCAATTGCACAGGAGATAGCACTAATGAAGATTCGTCGGTTATTTATCAAGAGCGGCATTGCCGCATTGGTTTTCTCTCTGGGCCTTTCTGCGCCTGTGAGCGCAGCAAAACGTTATGTGTTCAGCGGGGGGCCTGCAGGCGGCACATTTCAGGTGGTTGCCAACGCGGTTCAGGTCTACGGTCCGGTAAAAAACAACAAGGCCTACAAGGTCAAGGCTCAGTCCTCCGCAGGTTCAGTGGAGAATCTTCGCAAGGTGAATAAAGGACGGGCGCACTTTGGCGTGGTCTATTCAGGCCATGTCTACCTTGGTCGTGAAGGCCGGCTGAAGAATGACAAAAATAAGTATGAAGACGTCCTGGCACTCTCCTATCTTTATGGTGCCCCTGCCCAGTTGGTGGTGCGTAAGGGTTCCGGCATCAAAAGCATCAAGGACCTTGAGGGCAAGAAGGTGGGCGTGGGTAATGCGGGCTCAGGCGCATTCGCCAACTGCGAACTCTTTTTCAGCCATCTGGGAGTGTGGGATAAGGTCGAACGAAACGCCATGGGTTATAATGATGCCGCTTCGGCGTTTGGCAATAATCAGCTGGATGCCTTCTGGCTCTTTACTGCTTTTCCCAGTGGTGCGGTGATCATGGCGGCACAAACCAATGACATCGATCTCATTGATCTCAGAGCCGATGCGAATTCGAGCGGTTTCTTCAAACGTTATCCCTACTTTTCTGAACTCTCGGTGCCTGCGGGTACCTACAAAGGGGTGGATTACGAGACACCCTCCTTTCAGGATTCATCGCTTTGGGTAGCCAATGCCAAGGTGCCGGAAGATGTCGTGTATGACATGCTGTCAAAGGTCTATACCGATGAGGGGCTGGCACACATGCGGAGTCAGAAAAAAACCTTCAAGGAGATGAGCATCTCTACCGGCGTCAACGGTATCGTCACACCGATGCATCCGGGGGCAGAGAAGTTCTGGAAAGATAAGGGCATGCTGTAAATGCCAGCGTGTAGGTCGGGTTAGCGATAGCGTAACCCGACAGGTTTGCGATTTTGTTGGGTTACGCTGCGCTAACCCAACCTACACCGACCCATTTACGGAAGAAGTACCGATATGTTCGAAAAACTGCACAAGATTGAGCAATGGCTGTTCGATATCCTGGCTGTTTTTCTGGTGCTTTTCTACTCCTACTCTGCAGTATTGGATCCGGCGGCCACTCAGTATCACCGTGGTATCTATATTATTATTACCTATGTCCTGGTGTTTCTGCTCTATCAATCGAAGAGCCGGATCGGCAGGGGTATCGACTATCTGTTGATCATTCTATCCATTGCCACTATCGGCTACTGGATGTTCAACTTCGAAGCGATCAATTATCGTGCAGGTGCGGAGACGGAACTCGATAAAATAATCGCAATGGCCGGTGTGCTGCTGGGCGTCGAGTTGGCACGCAGGGTGGTGGGCAATGTCTTCGTCATCATCGGCAGCATCATGCTGTTGTACGGCGTCTATGGTGACTATATGCCGGATCTCATCTCCCATGCCGGAGACACGTTTCCCGATCTCTGTACCAGTATGTTCTATAAGAGCGACGGTGTTTTCGGCATCATGGCCAACGTTCTGGCCACCTATATCCTGCTGTTCGTGGTGTTCGGCGCCTTTCTGGAGAAGAGCGGCGCACAGCGTTTCTTCATCGATTTCCCCCTGGCTGCAGTGGGCCATAAACTGGGTGGACCCGCCAAGGTGTCGGTCATTGCCAGCGGTCTGTTCGGGTCCATCTCCGGCAGCGCCATCGCCAACACGGTATCCACCGGTGCCTTCACTATCCCGATGATGAAGAAGGCGGGTTTTAAACCCCATGTGGCGGGGGCGATAGAACCCGCTGCCTCCATCGGCGGAATGTTCATGCCGCCCATCATGGGCGCGGGCGGTTTTATCATGGCTGAGATGACAGGCCTGCCCTATTCGCAGATCATGCTGGTGGCCCTGTTTCCCGCCATGATGTACTTCTTCAGTGTCTTTGTCATGGTTCACTATGAAGCGAAGAAGTACAACATCGTGGGTGAGCGTTCCGCCGAGAGCGCGATGGAGATTCTCAAGAAGGAGTGGTTCTATATACTGCCTCTGGCAGTGATCACTGTCCTGATGCTGATGGGTTATTCTCCGGGTTATGCGGCGATTCTCGGTATCGTTACCTCTATTGCCATCAGCTGGTTCAGGAAGGAGACCCGCATCGGGCCAAAGGGTTTTGTGACGGCGGCGCGAGCCGGAGCGGAGAACAGTCTCAAGATCGGCGCCGCGGTGGGTGTTATCGGCATTATCATTGGTGTGCTGACTTATAGTGGACTGGTGCTTACCTTTGCCGACATAGTCATCGAGCTGGCGGATGGAAAACTGTTTCTCACCATTCTGCTGATTGCCCTGGCTTCGCTGGTGTTGGGTATGGGCGTGCCGGTGACGGCGGCCTATCTGATTACTGCGGTGGTGGCAGTGCCTGCGTTGACGCACCTGGGGGTGAATGAGCTTGCAGCCCATATGATCGTCTACTGGCTCTCTCAGGACTCCAATATCACACCGCCGGTCTGCATCGCCGCGTTCGCCGGCGCCACTATCGCCAAGGCCAACATGTGGAAGACTGCATTCACCGCATTCAGGTTCGCCAAGTTTCTCTATCTGGCGCCTTTTCTGTTTGGTTATGTGCCGGCATTTTCTCTGGATGGTAGTGCCACGGATATCGTTCTCGTCTTCATGCTTATCATTGTTGGCACCTACGCTTATGCCTGGTTCCTGAGCGGAATCTGGCTGCAGTATTTCAGAAAAGCCCAAGATCGATAAGCTGCCTGAATTAAGCTGCAAATCAGCTATCATTGGGCAAACAGGTCAAATAACAGATAGATATAGAGTGGATAGAGACTTACAACAACTTATCGAAGTCAATGCCAAGGGGCGGGTGTTCGTCACCTGTAGTTCCCGTGGGATTACCGATCCGTCGATACTCCAGTACTACGGTGATGTGATCAGACAGGCGATAGAGGCGGGCATAAGTGGCGATTCCTCTCCATTGGCATTCAATAAACTGCTGGATGAACAGGTCGCGTGGTTGGAAGCGGAGCTGGACCGCGAGAGTGGTGCTCGCGAAGAACAGGCAAATCAAGTGGTAAAGGATGGTGACTCGCCTCAAAAGAGCGTGAGGAAAGAGAGTGGCTACGTTCCTGAAGCTAAATCGATGCCCGAAAAACTTGCCGACCGCCGGGCAGGCATGGACACCTTGCTCAAAAACGAGTGTGTCACGCTGAAACTGATCACGCCGGGGCAGGCCAAAAAGATGACCAGAAGGTTTCTCGGTAAGGATCCAAAGGTTGCCGAGGAGGAAGTGGTTGTGGAATTGCGCAACACGCTCTATTCCCAGATACGCCAGTTCATTCGCAGTCACGAAGGTGGACCCTGGTCGTCCCATAGTGCCCAGAGTGATCTGCGTATGGATATTGCTGCGACCAAGAGTGTCAGAGCAGTGGTAACCTTGACCCAGCATATTTTCAATGAGCGGGATGATTGGTTGCAGGAGAACAAAGGCGGTCTGACCGGGCGTTTTTTCGGTGGCCGTTTTTGGACCAAAAGTTGATTGCGAGACGCACTAAAATCAGTCGGGAAAAACATGGGTAAACAATACGATTCGATCAATGACAAGCTGGTGGACTTCATTATTCGGCAGCAGATCTTTTTTGTCGCTACCGCAGCGGTTGATGGACGCATCAATCTATCACCCAAGGGGATGGACAGTCTGCGTGTGGTCAGTCCGAATCAGGTGGTTTGGCTCAATCTGACCGGCAGTGGCAACGAAACAGCAGCCCACCTGCTGGAGAGTGACCGCATGACCCTGATGTTTTGTGCCTTTGACGCTGATCCGAAGATCCTGCGGTTGTATGGTCATGCAGCGGTTCATCATGAGGGAAGTGCTGAGTGGGATGCCCATATCGGACGATTTCCCAGTCTGCCGGGGGCGCGTCAGATCGTGGTGATGGACGTGGATCTGGCGCAGACGTCCTGCGGATTCGGGGTTCCCCTGTTCGAATATCAGGGTGACCGGGATACTTTGAAAGAGTGGGCGAACAAAAAAGGTGAAGAGGGGATCAGGGAGTATTGGCAGAAGCGCAACAGTGTCAGTCTGGATGGGAAGCCAACGGGGGTGGGGGAAAGGAAGGTTAAAGGGTGAGCTATGATCGAAGGTCCAGTGGACCTTCGCAGCATGGCGAACGACCGGACAGGAAGTCCGGGCCGGGGGTGAATCGGAATGACTTAAGTTGCGCCAAGGATGGCAGGGAAAGACTCTCTTAGAGGCAAAAGGTGGCCGTGCCAATGGATAGGCCAGACTCCGTCGTTGATGCCGCTGTGGCTGTAGGCCGGTTCAAGCGCAGCGGAACCGGCAACCTAAATCGTTCTGCCAAAGCCCGGATGCCCGATCCGCTACGCTTGATCGGGCCTACATGGTGAAACCTTCACTCCCCATAGATCGTCACCGTAACCCGTCGCCGATGAGGATGGGTGCGATGCTCCCAAAGATAGATGCCCTGCCAGACGCCCAATCCCGGACGTCCATCGGTAACCGGAAAGCTCATGTCCATGTTGGTCAGGATAGAGCGGATATGGGCCGACATGTCATCAGGCCCTTCATCCCTGTGGTCGAACATCGGGTCGCCGTCCACCACTAGGCGCGACATGAATTTTTCCAGATCAGATCGAACATCCGGGTCTGCATTTTCACAGAGAACCAAGGAGGCGCTGGTGTGTTGAATGAATAGCTGGCAGATGCCGGTTTTGATAGCGGATTGCCGGACGATATCGTGAACCTGGCTGGATATGTCATAGGTGCTGCGTCCCCGGGTTTCGATCTGTATCGTCTCCTGTACCACCATTTTTTATTCCTCATACTATCTGGCATGCTATGGGCCGAAGTGTAACTGGAACCCACCGCGATTGAAAAAGGATCACTCACCGATAAACCTGGAATCCTGCCCCATCACTTCCCTCAAGCGGGTGGGACCGAAGGTTGCCGAAAAGCTGGCGCGCCTGCGTATCCACACCATTCAGGATCAGCTCTTCCATCTGCCGATGCGATACCAGGATCGTACCCGGGTGCAATCCATCGGCTCGTTGCGCCATGGGGATCAGGCGGTCATCGAAGGGGAGGTGGAGCTGGCCGATATCAAGTTTGGCCGTCGGCGTTCATTGCTGGTGCAGATATCGGATGGGACCGGCTCTCTTCTCCTGCGCTTCTTCTATTTCAGCAATGCCCAGAAGAGCAATCTGAGCCGGGGTGTCCGTCTACGCTGCTTCGGCGAAGTGCGTAACGGCCCGAACAGTCTGGAGATGGTGCATCCTGAATACCAACAGGTTAATGCCGAAACGCCATTGGCGGTGGATGAGTTCCTGACACCGATCTATCCGACCACTGAAGGGGTGCATCAACGCACCTTGCGGAACCTCAGTGACCAGGCGTTGGCCTGGCTCGAAGAGGCGCCTTCCACGCTGCAGGAATTGTTGCCGGAGCAACTGCTGCAGCGGTTTAGACTGCCCGACCTGGCAGCAGCCGTTCGTTATCTGCATCGGCCGCCACCGGATGCACCCCAGCATCAGTTGGCGGAGGGTATCCACCCTGCCCAACAGAGACTGACATTTGAGGAGTTGCTGGCCCATCAGATCAGCCTGCGAGAACTGCGACAGCGCCATCAACAGACGTTGGCACCAACCCTGCCGGGGGATGGACATCTGCGTGACAGCTTATTGGATAGACTGCCCTTCCAGCTGACAAGCGCGCAACAGCGGGTGGTGGCGGAGATAGCATCGGATCTCGCCCGGCCCCACCCGATGCAGCGACTGGTGCAGGGAGATGTGGGTTCCGGCAAAACCATCGTCAGTGCATTGGCTGCGCTGCAGGCGGTGGAGTCCGGCTATCAGGTTGTCCTGATGGCCCCCACCGAGCTGCTGGCGGAGCAGCACCTGCGTAACTTTGCCGACTGGCTGACCCCGCTGGGGGTGGAGACGGCCTGGCTCACCGGCCGTCTGAAGGGCAAGCAGCGGGAGCAGGCTCTGGCGCGGGTGGCAGATGGTAGTGCCAAGGTTGTGGTGGGGACCCACGCGCTCTTTCAGGGGGATGTGAGTTTCTTCGACCTGGGTTTGGTGATCATCGATGAACAGCACAGATTCGGTGTCCACCAGCGTCTGGCTCTGCGGGAGAAGGGGATAAAGCAGGGGCGCTGGCCACACCAGCTGATCATGACAGCCACCCCCATTCCCAGAACCCTGGCGATGACCGCCTACGCCGATCTCGATATCTCCATCATCGATGAGTTGCCGCCGGGTAGAAAACCGGTGACCACGGTTGCCATCCCGGACAACCGCCGCGACGAGGTGGTGGCGCGTGTTCGGGCCGCCTGCGCCGAAGGCCGTCAGGCCTATTGGGTCTGCACCCTGATCGAGGAGTCGGATGTGCTGCAGTGTCAGGCGGCGGAAGATACCGAGCGCCTGCTGGTGGAGGTGCTGCCGGAACTGCAGGTGGGTCTGGTGCATGGCCGGGTGAAGCAGGAGGGGAAGGAGGCGGTCATGGCCCGCTTCAAAACAGGTGAGTTGGATCTGCTGGTGGCGACAACGGTGATCGAGGTGGGGGTGGATGTGCCCAACGCCAGCCTGATGATTGTCGAAAATCCGGAGCGACTGGGTCTGGCCCAACTGCATCAGCTGCGGGGGCGAATCGGACGGGGTAGCACGGAGAGTCACTGTGTGCTGATGTATCATGCGCCCCTGTCGCAGAATGCCAGGCAGCGGTTGGCTATTCTGCGTGATTCCAATGACGGTTTTGTGATCGCCAATAAGGATCTGGAGATGCGTGGCCCCGGTGAGGTACTGGGTACCCGGCAGACCGGGGAGATGCAGTTGCGTATCGCCGACCTGGTGCGGGACCAGGATCTGCTGGACGACGTGCGGGAGGCCGCCGATCTGATGCTGGCATATCATCCCGAAAATGCGGCGGCATTGGTGCGGCGCTGGCTGGGTGAGCGGGCCGAGTATGGTAAAGTTTAAGGGTTTTTCAGTAGGTCGGGTTAGATGCGCGTGCGCCAAGTATTTATTTTGCCACATGATTTACCGCACATCGTAACCCGACGCTGTTCTGTCGGATTACGTCGCGCATAAACATTGTGCCAGACCCCTGCTTTACTGCGATTGCGCGACTAATCCGACCTACGTCGTTTTGTGCTGAAGTAAGAGAATAAGGATGAACTTCCCAAGATCAACCATTCGGCTACTGTTGCTGATCACGGCATTGAGTCTGTTTCCTCTTGTCGCCCAGGCAGATGAGATCCGGGTGGCGGTCGCCTCGAACTTCAGTGGGACAATCAAGGAGATCGCTCAGCGGTTCGAGGTCCAATCCGGTCACAAGGTGATCCTGAGTGTTGGTTCCACCGGCAAGCACTATGCGCAGATCCGCAACGGTGCCCCTTTTGACCTTTTTTTTGCAGCGGACACCCGTCGCCCCAAACTGCTGGATGAATCAGGTCTGATTATTTCCGGCAGCCGTTTCACCTATGCCGTCGGGCGGGTCGTATTGTGGAGTCCCAAAGCGGGTTATGTGGATAAGCAAGGGCTGGTACTTGAGCAAGGTGATTTTCGTTTCCTTGCTGTCGCAAATCCAAAGCTTGCCCCCTACGGCAGAGCGGCAAAGGAGGTGCTGCAGACCCGCGGTCAATGGAAAAAGCTGCGTGGGCGTATGGTGCGGGGTGAGAACATCGGCCAGGCCTTTCAATTCGTGAAGAGCGGTAATGCAGAACTGGGATTCGTTGCCTACTCCCAGATAAAACAGCCGCATAGTGAGCCTTCCGGATCGCTCTGGGAAGTACCCCGGTCGCTCTATCAGCCCATCGAACAACAGGCGGTATTGTTGCGGGACAGGCTTGCTGCCAGAGCCTTGCTGGAATTCGTCAGGGGAGATGAGGCGGTAGCAATCATCAGAGGCTATGGTTATGGAACAGAGAGCGATGGCTGATGTTGGATGAGAGCGATCTCGCCGCACTCTGGATAACGCTGCGATTGGCGGGGTTGACCGTGGTGATTCTGCTGTTGCTCGGTACGCCGCTCGCCTGGTGGTTGTCCAAAACCCAGCGGCGTTTCAAAGCGGTGGTTGAGGCTGTGGTGGCGCTGCCGCTGGTGTTGCCGCCAACGGTGTTGGGATTCTATCTGCTGGTGGCTTTGGGACCCAACGGACCGGTGGGTGGTCTGATGATGACGCTGGGGGGGGAGCCACTTGCTTTCACCTTTGCCGGTCTGGTGATCGGTTCTGTTTTTTACTCACTCCCTTTTGTGGTGCAGCCCCTGCAGGGGGCATTTGCCGCCATTGGACGCAGGCCGATGGAGGTCGCCGCTACCCTTGGCGCCTCACCCCTGGATCGGTTCTTTACGGTTGCGGTGCCGCTTGCCCGTCCTGGTTTCCTCACTGCGACGGTACTTGGTTTTGCCCATACTGTAGGCGAGTTCGGCGTGGTGTTGATGATCGGCGGAAACATCCCCGGTGAGACCCAGGTACTCTCCATTGCGATCTACGACCATGTCGAAGCGCTGGAGTATGGTCATGCCCACTGGCTGGCCGGAGGCCTGCTACTGTTATTCTTTCTGTTGTTGTTGGCGGTGTATGTCCTGAATCGCCGCTTCAAGGTTGTGTGACTGTGACGATCGAGGCCCGCTTTCTGATCAAACGGGACGACTTTACCCTGGACGCTGATTTTACAGTGCCCGCGCAGGGGATCAGCGCAATTTTCGGGGCCTCTGGTTGCGGAAAAACGACCCTGTTGCGAGCCATTGCAGGCCTTGAGCAGCCGGCCAGAGGTTATCTGAAGATAGCCGGAGAGGTCTGGCAGGATGGTGAGCGTTTTTTGCCCCCCCATCAGCGGCCCCTGGGTTATGTCTTTCAGGAGGCGAGCCTTTTTCCACATCTTTCGGTGCTGGGGAATCTCAAGTATGGCTACAAAAGGCTCCCGCCGGAGGCGCGGCGGGTCGATTTCGACCAGGCGGTCACCCTGCTTGGTATCGCTCCCCTGCTGGCCCGTCGTCCCGAAGGGCTCTCCGGCGGCGAACGCCAGCGGGTGGCGATTGCCCGGGCATTGCTCACCAGTCCCCGTCTGTTGTTGATGGATGAGCCACTGGCGGCGCTTGACCGACAGAGCAAGACAGAAATCCTGCCCTTCCTCGAGCGGCTGCATGAAGAGCTGTCGATTCCGGTACTCTATGTCAGTCATGCGCCGGACGAAGTGGCCCGGCTTGCCGATCAACTGGTGTTGTTGGAACAGGGCCGGGTAAGGGCCTCCGGCCCGATTGGTGAGATGTTGACCCGTGTTGACCTGCCGCTTGCTCATGGTGACGAGGCAGAGGCGATCGTCGAGGCGACGGTCGCAGAGCATGATGAGGCGTTCCATCTCGCCCATCTTGAGTTTCCCGGTGGTCGTTTCACCGTGGCGAGAAAGGATCTGCCCCTGGGGCAGCCGGTGCGGCTGCGTCTGCTCGCCCGGGATGTCAGTTTGAGCCTCGAACGGCACGAGGGCACCAGCATCCTGAATATCTTCCCGGCAAAGGTTGAAACCCTGGCCGATGAAAATCCTGCCCAGTTGATGGTACGCCTGGATGCCGGGGGCGTGCCGATTCTCTCCCGTATCACCCGCAAGTCAGCAACTATTCTTGCCCTCGAACCGGGAAAACCGGTCTATGTGCAGGTCAAGACAGTTGCGCTGTTGGGCTGATTTGCCTGCCCTCCATGTGCATTTGTAACTTATTGCAAATACCTGCTTTTTTATTGGGTTAATGATTGACGGTTAAAGTTTGGGTAGTGAGAATGCCCGTCAGTCTCTTTATGATTTGTGAGAACCTGAGCATGCAAGGTACCTTGGGTTATGAATAGTCAAAACCCAAGGTACCTTGGGTTATGAATAGTCAAAACCTGGAAGCCGCCCAGAGTGGCGGCCGCACTTTTACCCTGCACTTTTTTGACGGCAGTTCCCGCGACGTGCCGGTCGTCGATGTCGAGGAGCCCTATCCCGATGGGCGTTTGATCGTTTCGCGCACGGATCCGGACGGCATCATCACTCATGTCAACCAGTCTTTTGTCGACATGTCCGGTTATTCCGAGGCGGAGTTGCTCGGCACGCCCCACCATATTCTGCGGCATCCCGATATGCCGCCGGCCGCGTTCAAAGGCTTGTGGGATGCCATCAAAGCGGGTAACCGCTGGCAAGGGTATGTAAAAAATCTGCGTAAGGACGGACGTTTCTACTGGGTCTACGCAACGGTGATCCCAAACTTGCGTCGCGGCAAGCTCATCGGCTATACATCGGTACGCCGCAAGCCCTCACGACTCAGGATCGAGGAGTGTGAGGCACTCTATCCCACCCTGTTTTGATGCATCATGAAGCACAAGCCATTTCAGTTTACCGTCAGCCCGGATTTCGCGCCCACCTCACTGGCTGGTTGGCATATCTTTAATACCTGGTTGCAGCGATCCCTTGATACCCGGATTCATCTGGATATCTATCAGGATTTCGCATCACAGCGACAGGCGATCAGGAATGACGCTATCGATTTGATCTTCGCCAATCCCTACGATGCTTCCATGCTGGTTCGGGAAAAGGGTTTCCACTGCCTGGCCCGCCCGGGGGGGTGCTCCGATGAGGTTGTGATTGCAGTGCGAGGCGATCATCCGGCAAGCACTGTGGAGGAGTTGGAAGCGGGGATGCGGCTTGCCTCCACTGACGATCCCGATGTGCACATGATGGGCATGATCATGTTGGAACCGGCGAATATCAATGCCGACAACATAGAACGCCGCACCTGCAGCAGTTATGTCTTGGTCGCCAAGGAGCTGCTTTCTGTTCAAAGTGAGGTCGGATTGTTCCTGGCTGAGGCATTTTACGGACTCAGCAAAATCACGCGGCGGCAACTTCGCCCACTGGTACAGAGCCAGATACAGGTCGTTCACCACGCCTTGATGATTGGTCCGCGTATGCAGCATCTGACCGAAACGCTGCTGCAAAGATTACAGGAGATGCCGCAGACATCTCGTGGACAGGGTGTACTCGACAGTTTGGGTTACAAGAGCTGGGAAGCGGTGGAAGAGGAGGATGTTGAGTTTATGATAGATTTGATGGACACGCTTGTGGGATAGGAGCAGTGGAACCGGTGTCCCGATTCAATCGGTAGGGTGCGCTGTACGCACCATGATTGCTCACAAGAGTTGCACAACCAGGCAAATTGGCGGCATGATTTGTCCCGGATTTAACGATTTGGGAAACATCGATGGGTAATTCACTGCAGGATCAGTTCCTGAAAACGGGCCTGGTGGACAAACAGCAGGCGAACAAGGCTAAAAAAAACGTCCGTAAAAAGAGTAAACAGCAGCGCAACAGCAAAGAAAAGATCGTCGATGAGAACAAGCTGCGGGTGCAAGAGGCCCAGGCGAAAAAAACAGCGCGGGACCGGGAACTCAATAGGCAGCAGAAATCGCAGGCTGAGCAACGGGCGATTGCCGCTCAGGTGAAACAGTTGATCGAGATGAACCGTCTGCCAAGGGACAAGGCTGAGGTTCCCTACAACTTCACCGAAGAGACCAGGATCAAAAAGATCTACGTGACCGATACCCAACACGGACAGCTGAGTCGTGGGCTACTGGCAATCGTCCGGCTTGGTGAGACCTATGAACTGGTACCCGCAGTGGTGGCAGAGAAGATACGGCTCAGGGATGAGGTAAGCATAATCCTCATCAACGAGTCGCAGAAGAGCAGTGAAGAGGATGATCTCTATGCTGACTATAAGGTGCCCGACGACCTGATGTGGTAGCGGGTCAGGTGCGCATGGCACACCCTACGGTCTGGTGCATCGCAAACAGCAGGGTAGGGTGCGCTGCGCGCACCTTACAGTCTTATTTCTGAAGCTGGTGAGAAAACCGCCCAAGCTATGCGATAATCCCCTCTTTTTTTACGGGTCGCAGGTCTTGCAGAAACAGGCTCCGGAAAAGTCAGTGTTGGAACCCAACTGGTCCAGTTGGAAGCGGTTGCGCTTTTCGTCCGTTCCGAAGGACGTGCTCGGCTGGTTGCGGGATGAGGGTTCCCTGACGCGGCGGGTGATACAGGCCTGCGCCGGTGACTTCCGGGTGCGGGTATTACACCAGGGTTGGGGAGCGCCGCTCTACAGCGAGGGACAGGTGCTCAGATTGCGGCGGGGGGAGATCACGCTGGTGCGGGAGGTCGAACTGCTTTGCGATGAAACCCCCTGGGTTTTTGCCAGAACCCTGATTCCCGCGACCAGTCTTAGGGGCCCGGCCAGACGTCTGACCCTGCTCGGAGACAAGCCGCTTGGGGCGGTGCTGTTTTCAGATCCTCATGTGCACCGGGGGATCACTCAGGTTGCCCGGTTGCAGCCCCGTCATCCCCTGTTTGCCGCCGCTACCCCGCACCTGTCGCGCCTACCGGTCGAACTCTGGGGGCGACGGACCTTGTTCTATATCGCCGGGCGTCCGTTGTTGGTGAATGAGATATTCCTGCCGGATATTCCTCGGGATGAAGGTCGATGAGTGGGCCAGAAGTCAAACTGGAATCGTTGCAATCCGGTCCGGTCTCCTGGCAGGAGCGGCTGCGTCGATACGCGCTGCTGATCCGTCTCAATCGACCCATCGGCATCCTGCTGCTGCTCTGGCCGACGCTCTGGGCGCTCTGGGTGGCGGGCGACGGCCAGCCCCCCTGGCAGATCGTGCTGGTTTTTATCTGCGGCGTGGCGCTGATGCGTTCTGCCGGCTGCGCCATCAACGACTATGCCGACCGCCATATCGATGGCCTTGTGGAGCGTACCCGACTAAGACCGATCGCGGCGGGACTGGTCACTCCCAAAGAGGCGCTGGGGGTATTTGTCGTCCTCTGTCTGATCGCCTTTCTGCTGCTCTTCTTTCTCAACTGGCAGACCAAACTGCTCTCGGTGGGAGCGGTGATTCTCGCCGCTGTCTACCCTTTCATGAAGCGCTACACCCATTTACCCCAAGTGGTGTTGGGTGCTGCTTTTGGCTGGGCGGTGCCGATGTCGTTCATGGCGGTGGGCGAGTCTCTGCCCCTGGTCTCCTGGGTGCTGTTTGCCGCCACCCTCTTATGGGCGCTGGTCTACGATACCCAATACGCCATGGTTGACCGGGATGACGATCTCAAGATCGGCGTGAAATCCACCGCGATCCTGTTTGGTCGCCACGATATTCTGATTATCGGTATCCTACAGTTGATAATGCTGGGGCTGATGGTCTGGGTGGGTGTATTGGTCGAACGCGGTTTGCTCTACTATCTTGGCCTGTCGGCAGGCGCCGTCCTGTTTGTCCATCAACAACTGCTTACCCGCGAGCGGAAACCCAAGGCCTGCTTCGATGCTTTTCTCAACAACAACAACTTCGGGTTGTTGGTGTTTTTGGGACTGATGCTGGATTATCTGTTTTCTGTCTGAATGTAATAATGCGTAGGTCGGGTTAGCGCAGCGTAACCCGACAGAACCCCGAAATTATACGCATCGCAATGGTCAAGGATGACGACATGGAGTATCGACGCGCTTTTATCCCTGGTGGCTCTTTCTTCTTTACCCTGGTAACGGACAAGAGGCGCCCCATATTCCATGATGAAAAAAACGTGGGTATCCTGCGGCAGGCGTTCCGCGACGTAAAAGCACAACGTCCTTTCGATATCGAAGCCATTGTGATCATGCCGGATCATCTGCATTGCATCTGGACGCTGCCATCCGGTGATGGGGATTTCTCCACCCGCTGGCGGCTGATAAAGACCTGGTTCACCAAACATTGCCGGGATGCTCTGTATGCACCACCGGAGAGAGCCAGGCGACAAGCGATATGGCAGCACCGCTTCTGGGAACATGTGCTACGTGACCAGAACGACTTCAACCGGCACGTTGAATACATCCATTACAACCCTGTAAAACATGGATATGTGAGTGCTGCCAGGAAATGGCCATACAGCAGTTTCCATCGCTACGTTGATGCTGGAATCTATCCCGTCGACTGGGGCGGCTGTGGTATGGATTTTAGAGGCATTGGCCGTGAGTGAAAGGTGTCTGTCGGATTACGCTGCGCTAATCCGACCTACGGCTGGATCAAGTGCGGCGGGTAATGGGTAGGTCGGGTTAGCACAGCGTAACCCGACAAGCTAATCCGACCTACGGCTGGATCAGGTGTGGCGGGTAATGGGTGGGTCGGGTTAGCGCAGCGTAACCCGACAAGCTAATCCGACCTACGGCTGGATCAGGTGTGGCGGGTAATGGGTAGGTCGGGTTAGCGCAGCGTAACCCGACAGCCACTGTTTATCAGGGTTTGAATCGTTCTAGATCCTGGTTGGCGATACGCCCCTGTCCCGACCGGATCTGGCCTCGTGTCTGTTGAATCAGCTGATCCCGCTCCTGCTGGGTGCCGTATTGGGGTTCCTGATAGATATCCCGCCAGATCGAATCGTTGCTGGGTGAACCCACCTCGCGTCTGATCTGCTGCACATCGGCATTGAGTTCCCCCCGAATCAGATTGACGACGATTCTGCGTTGCAGATCGGCGGGCTGGGTATTGTTCAGCTGCGATCTGACATTGTTGATAAAACCTGTCGGGGAGCGTCCATAGGTCCGACCGCGCACATGCCGATAGTGGTGCAGGTTGATGGCATAGCCCTGAGCCGTTCGGCCGGCGGCATGGCGCTGCATATTCTGCGCACCGGAGGAGTTCGGATTCAGGTTCGTCCTGAAACAGGGCAGCGAGGCCGCGTGGGTGAATACGGTGTTCTGCGGCTGGTGATCCGGGGTAATCCGGTCACTCACGGCCCTGGGCATGGAGGCATAGGTGCCGACCATGCCTTCGAGCCGGTATTTTTCCCGCACCCTGCCCCAGTTTCTCTCACCGGAGAGCAGTTGCCGCAGCAGGTTGGTCAACTGGGCTTCCTGCTGCATCATCCGTTGTCTGAGCTGTTCCTTTTGTGCGGCGGTGGAGTTGTTCCGTTGCGCCTGCTGGATCTCTCTTGCCAGTGGCACGATATTGTTTTGCACATGATCGCGTGCCTGGTTCCACTTCTGCAGTTTGGTCTGCTGCCCGGTTCCCGAAAGATTGTTCCGCGCCGCCTTGTATTCGTTCAAAAATTGCATGGCAGGTCGTGGGACGCTGGCGATTATCAACTGCTGCTGGCTGCCCTGGCGCCGGAAGTAGACTGAGTGGCTCGCCCCATCCGCGCTGAATCTGCGCCGGAATCCAGTCCAGTTGATCACACCGGCAACTGCCGCCCGTGCTCGTCCCGCCACTGCGCGTCCCCCGGCCAGCAGTCGCCGCCCCTGCCGGGCGATCCAGTCCACCACCCGGTCGATGGCACTGTCCACCCTGGCCTGGATGCGTTGGATAATCGAGCGGATGCGGCCTGCAATGCCGCCGAGTCCCATCAGGCGGGCGAGGAAACTGATCACCACCGGGATAGTGCGTGCCATGGTCTGTTCGACGTAGTTGGCTGCCTGATCAAGGCGTCCGGCGGCGATGTTGCTGACCGAGTCGATTACGGAGTTCACCACCGCCATGATCTGGTTGATTCTCTCGATCAGGAACATGATGGTGTTGTAGATAGCCAGGATCGCCTGGATTACCGCCCCGGCCGGATTGAACATGGTGGCCAGACGGGTGATGGCGGCGGTGACCACACGGGTGATTACCCAGTTGCGGATGGCGCCCATTACGATTTCACGCAGATTGCCCTGGATGAACTCCACGATCTGCTGCCAGGCTGCCCCAGGTCCCTGGGTGACCAGGGTGCGCAGGAAGCCGAAGAGGGTCTCCAGCCGTGAGACGTTGGTCTCACCTAACAGTCGCACCAGTCGTGGGCGAATGCGGGCATAGGTGATGCCTAGAATCTGCAGCACCAGAGAGATGATGCCTTGCAGATTGAAGGTCTGGGGCAGTTGCAGACCAGCGCCCTCCAGTGCCCTCCAGTGCCCCCAGCAGCCAACCCACCAGTCCGTTGCGCAGATGGGTCAGGATGTTGCCTGCAAACTGACGGAAGCCCCGTACCATCGATTGGATCAGGTTGCGGATAAAGGCCACCGGATCGTTGATGATGGTCATGAAGGTATCACGGCCACGCTTGAGGATCTCCAGCACACGTGAACCTCCGGCCCCTATCACCCCTTCAAAGATAAATTCGAGAATCTTCTCCGCCACGGCTGCGGCAAAGCGGATGATGCGTCTCACCGGTGCCCGGAACAGCGCCACGATGCGTTGGAATGCCGCCACCGGGTCGAGCAGGTCGGTAATGGAAAAGCTGTTCCAGGCCTGCGTGAAGAGCGCACGGATCATGGTCCAGGTCAGATTAAGCCGCGCGATCTGCACATTGAGCCAGGCCATGGCCCGTTCGATGGCGCCGGACTGCTGCAGATTCCGGAACTTCTCCTCACCGCCCGGCACGAAACTGAGGAACCCGCGGATGAAGTTGCTGGCAGTACGCGGTACCGGCTGCTGTGTGAATGGATTACGGCCGATGATTACCGTAAACAGATGGAATCCGGGCACGCTGCCGGCGTGACGTGAAAGCCAGTCGAGCAGGGCATCCTTGATGAAGCTCAGGACTGTCGTGGCAACATTGCGGGCAAAGCGGAATGCCCGGCTGATGAACGGTGCGAAGATATTGAGTACGCGGTTGAAGGCGGCCACCGGATTGAATACATCCCGGATCGAAAAGCTGTTCCAGGCAGTGGTAAAGAGTGCGGAGATCTCGGCGATGTTGAAGTTGAGCAGGGCCAACTGCAGGTCGATCCAGGCTGCGGTGCGTTCCAGCGCACCGTGCTCCCGCATCTTTTCCAGCTCCTGGGTGGCGCCGATCAGCGTCAGGAATTCGGCGATGATCTGCACCGTTGTGGCTATTACCGGTGCATCGGTTAACGGGTCGCTGCCGATGATCATGGTTATCAGCCGATAGCCGGGCAGCGCCGAGGCGAGACTGCGCAGGGTGCTGAGCAGGGCGTTTTTGATCAGTTCCACCACCTTGTCGACCAACTGTCCGGCGAAACGGCGGACGTCACTGACCAGGGGAGAGAATGTGTTGACCAGCACGCGCCGGTTATAGGCAATGGGGTCGAGACGGAGAAAATCCATCCGGTCGTAGGCCTGCCGGATCAGTCCTTCCACCCGATCTATATTGAGCCTGAGTGCCTGCAGACGGGCATTGACCCAGTTGAATGCATCATCGACGATGCCAAGTTCAGTCAGTTTGTCGAAGAGCCGGGTGCCGAGTACGGAGGCCAGCCCCATGAAACCTTGCAGCAGGTTTCGTGGCGTGCGGGCAACCAGTTGGCCAAGTAGCGGGTTATAGCCGATGAGGACGGTAAGCAGGGTATATCCGGGGATGTAGCGGGCGTAGCTGTTGAGCCGTCTGCCGATGAAGTCGGGCAGACGTTGGATGGAAGGTGGTGCACGGGTGATTCTGTCGCCGGAGCGCGTCGCCTTTCTCTGAATGCCTGGAGTCGCCGGACGACGTTGTACCGCACCGCCCTGCTGCACGACGTGGGTCAGCTCATGGGCGAGCAGATGTTTGCCTGCGCTCGATTCCGGCGCATACCGACCCTGTCCAAAGTAGATGTGGTTACCGTGGGTGAATGCCTGGGCATTGATCTGTCCGCTCATCGATGCGGCGCGCTGGCCGGTATGCAGACGCACACGGCTGAAGTCTGCCTGGAAGGCGGACTCCATCGGTTGGCGCAAGGTCGATGGCATCGGGTGTCCGGCACCCTTTGAGTTTTGCAGGTGCGAGCGAAAACCCGGACTGGGTTCCGGTGGGCCACGGGCCGCCGCTGATCGATGCAGGGTACGTCTGGGCGACTGGCAACGTCGCTGGCGGTTAACTGCCAATCCAGCGGATCGGTAAATCCTTACCGGCGTTTGGCGGAATCTGTGGATAGGATTGCCACCGAATGTGTGGGATGCCCTTGAGAAGGGTGGCGGCACGCCGGACCGGTAACGATAGTGTTTGGGAGTGCGGTCCACGGCCTCTTCACCTTCTTCAGGCTGTGCCTGCAACTCCTCCTCTTCCTCTTCGGGTTGCCGCCGGAGCGTCTGCAACTCCTCCTCTTCCTCTTCGGGCTGCCGCTGGAGTGTCTGCAACTCCTCTTCTTCCTCTTCGGGTTGCCGTCGGAGTGTCTGCAGCTCCTCTTCTTCCTCTTCGGGTTGCCGCCGGAGTGTCTGTAGCTCCTCTTCTTCCTCTTCGGGTTGCCGCCGGAGTGTTTGTAGCTCCTCCTCCTCTTCGAGGGGCTGGCGCATGAGAGGCTGAAGCTCTTCTTCCTCCTCCTCGAGAGGTTGGCGTTGGAGTGTCTGAAGTGCTTCTTCCTCCTCGGCCTCCGGTTGACGATTCAGCTGGCTGCCGTGAGCCTGCTCGCTATGAAAGAAGGCGGGGGTGGCCAGCCGGGCAACAACATGATCCGCCATCGCCTCTGCCTCAACCTCGTGGGGATCGTTGGGTTTGCTGACCTTGAGTTTTGCCTGCACCGGATTGGTGGAGATAAAGCTTTTTTCCGGTTTTGCACCCTGGTGGTTAAAGAAGGGTTGCCGACTGATTCGGTTTGACCGCTGCTGTTTGTCGGCGTGGTTCGACATGACTCAGCCCCACTCCACGTGCAGACGCTGATCCATCCAGGGCAGTTTGATGATGCTGTAGCTCCATGGCAGACGTTGCAGCAGCATATCCTGGGGCATCGGGTTGACCCTGAGTCTGGGGGGCATTCGATTGGGTTCCAGGCGGCCTTTACGCTGCAGAAAGGCCTCACGCAGGCCGTCCGGACTGGTGGATTTCAAGGCCTTCCAGTGATCGATAACGGCCTTGAGTAAGGTGTTGCACTCACTCTTTTGTTCATCGGTGGGCGAATAGGAAATCAGTGGTACTTCAGTGGGAATGCCGCAAAGGCATTTTTCCAGTGCCAGATCGTACTCGACGTGTTGGTTTTCTTCCCAGACAAGATACTCCAGCAGATAGACCGCCTGATGACGGGCTTGAGCGTTGACAAAGGATTTATCGATGACCAGTCCGGTGCCCTCGAATAGTGGCAGCAGGAAAGGCGACAGCAGGATGATTCCTGCGCTCTCGATATAGACTTGAGTGACGCTGGCTTTATCTGTGTCGCCACTCTCCTGGGTGGTCTCATCAATGCGGTCTGTCTGTTGGATTAACTCGGCCGCTTCAGACTCAGCTGAGGTTTTGGGTTCCCTCCGCAGTTTGAAATCAGCGGGGGATTCACTCCGCTTGTGACCGGCTTTGCTGCGCTTTTCGGCGTTTGCTTCAGGTACTGGCGGTTTGGGTCTGCCGGTATCACTCTGGCTAGCGGCTGCCCGTGGCAGAAGTGTGGCCAGTGAACGCTGCCAGCGAGGTATTGTTTCTGTCGTCCGTCTACCGATTTGCCTGCTGAGCGTTTCATGCAGAAGAAGCAGGGTCTGGCGGGTAAAGTGCCGGGTGATAATTGCTGCTATTTTGTCATTGTCCTCTGCATGGTTGACTGCAAGGAGGAAAAGCAATTTCTCAGTCTCGCCGCTTTCCCAGGCCGCTTTTGCTGCCAGTTTTCGGATGGATTGAGTCTCTCCTGCGGGGATCCCATGTTCGATGATCCCGGTGATCAGTGCAGGCGGGATGTGCTGCATCAGCCGTTCGAGCGAGAGTGGGCTTCCATTGATCACGACTGAGAGTGTCTTGATCAAAATTTCCGGTCTCTGCAGCAGTTGTGTCAGATGTTGAGACTCCATCCAGGGCGGTGGTTTTTCAGACCACCAGGGCAGGACACCGTGTTTTAGATAGTATTGCAGGCTTTCAAGGGTACGCTGCCGGAAAGAGAGTTTGTCTGTTGACTGGTCGCTCTTCTGGCCGGATCTCTCATGGGATAGTCGATGTTTTTCAAGTGCCTTTGCCAGCTTGAGACGTATGCCCTCAGTGAGTTGGGACTCCAGCGCCTTTTCCGAGAGATGGCCGAGGTCGATCTCCAGACGGTCGATGCGCCAGACACGGTCCGTACCCGCTGTCTGTTTCTCAAAAACCTCGTCGAGGATGAGCGGCAGCTTGTGATTGCCAAAGGTGGAGAGGCGGTCCTGCAGACCCCGGGCATCCTCCTGGCGGGGAACCCGGATTTCGAAGGTCTGTTTCTGCACCTGATGCCTGGCCATGGTCTGTTTTCAATCCGGCTAAAAGGCACCGGATATCTGGCCCAGTTTTCCTTTCATCATAGTATTCATCTCACTGGTACCTGTACCCTCTTGGATGGTCGAAAATTCCTCGCCGACCATCTGGCGTGCTTCAGAACCCGACAGATCGAGGGCGGCATCACGCACACTACTCATGAACTGCTTGTCGGCAGCGGTGGGTGTGGCGTTTGTGTCATTGACACGGGAGGTTTTTGAAGCCTTTACGATCAGTTCCGCGAGACGTTGCTCCGTGTCCATGAATTTTTCCTCGTCACCGCTAACAGCGAGGCCCTTATCCATACGTTCTTCGATGGCACCTTTCTCTCTTTGCGCCCTGAGTATCTCTGCCATCACCAGCGTCTGTTCGCGATCGAAACCATATTGTCCTGCAATTCCGGGCGTCTGCCCCCACGAACCGTAATCAGGGGTTTGTGCAGCGGCGTAGAAACCACTGCCGACATTAAAACCGGTGAACTGAGATTCGATGATCTGGGTTTGGTAGGAAATCTCCATTTGAAGATCTTCCTTCGCGGTGGTTATCCGTGTATCCACCAGGTTCAGCGTGTCCTTGAGCTGAATGCCCTGGATGGTGAAGATGGGCATGTCTATCTTGTCTATCCACCAGACCGGCGGTTTGAAGACCGGGAGGTCTATTTCCGGTGCCGTCTCCTCCTCGGGTTCCAGGATCGATGGATCGAAGTAGCTGAAATAGGGGAGACAGAAATCCGCCAGCACCCGACTGCCGGATGCATCGTAGACCAGCACAAACGTTCCGCCTCTGGGTACGCCGCCCTGATGTTCCAGGCCCGGGTGGTGTTTCAGAAAACGGTCGAAGATCGACTCCTTTCTTACCTTCTTTTTGCGTCTTTCCCAAAGATCCAGAAGTTTTTCGAGGTTGAGAAATTTGCTTCCATCCAGCAGTGATCCTGCCGGTGTGGGAAGGATCGGCCGGGCGACCTTTTTGATATCGGTACTCACCGCTTTGGCCTGAACAGCGCAGATATTCACTTTATCGTGAAACGCCGTGACCTTCGCTTTGTTGAACTCTGCATCCACCAGTTTCTTCGGCATGAAGGGGATGGCTTCGGCGACCTTTAGCTGTAACTGGCCGGCCCTCTGTCGGGGCGCGGAGAAAAGTGTTTTGGGAGTGGTCGGCTCCAGTTCATCGACGCGGCTATCCTGCAAAACAGTCTGTTGCAGATCGGTGCCGAACTGTCCGGCCTGTTTGAGGGTGTGGCGGATATCCGCCTTCTGCAGATTGAACAGAATATCGATGTCGGGAAAGTGAAACGGGCGAATGAATATTGGGTCGGCATCTTCCAGCTGGATGGCCTCCACCTTGAAGGCCAGATTGTGTCTGCGGGCCATGGTTTCCAACTCAGTCTGTACATCCTTGACCTTCTTACCCTGATGCCCCTCGATGCGGATGAAGTCGTAATCATCAATGGATTGCCGGTAGAACGAGTCGTGGGTGTGGTTGCTGTAGTCGCTCATGCCATAGCCGGGAATGGCACGTTCTCCCAGCGGGGCAATGGCTTTTTGCGAGGGTGAGAGACGGATTTCGCCAGACGGTTTTTTGAAGTGGCGCAGCATGGCGTCTATGCGGCGCAGCAGAAACACGAATCGTCCCTTTTTTTCATCTTCGGCACGCAGTATTGGGGTTGCCTGGAAGCGGTAGCGATAGGCATCATCCACCTCCCCCCTTTTGTGGGCCAGGCCAAGCACCAGGTGCTTGGAGAAACTGGCGGGGTCGCCCATGCAGTTGTCGTCCAGTTCGAACAGCGCCTCTCTGCACTCGTGATAGGCTTCGATCAGATCCTTGAAGAAGCTGAAGACATACTGGATGCCCTGGCTGTTGGTGGTGACCTGGAAACGTGCCTGGTTCAGGCGCAGACTCCACTTGCCGCTGCTGTAGAGTTGCTGCATGGTCGAGGTGAATAGGCCACTGGTGGGTGCGTCATCAAACGCTTTGCCCAGATCGAGCTTCATCTTGTCGATGGCGGTGATGTAACGCTTGGCCAGACCGTTGTTGCCGTCGTATTGATTGATCGTGCCGATGTCGAGATCGAGGCGGGGGGCGTCCACCTCATTCATTGCCAGGTACTCATCCTTTGGTGTCAGTGGGAGCTTCGGCAGCAGGTCCTTAGGCGCCAGCAACAGTTTGAGGTTGGCAGTGCGGGTCGGGCCACGGTTGTCGCAGTCACTGGCGTTACAGAGATCGTTCTCCTTGATATAGGTCTCCTGATAGAGCACCAATACCAGTTGTGCGAGCTGAGCCTTTGTCAGGCTCAGTGGTTGTGCATCCGTCTCACTTCCATCCTGCAACAGTTCGATCAGTTGGTTACCGGGCCTGAGCGGCTGAATATCCAGAATCGGTTCGATCGGTTGGATGCCGGGTCTGAGTGGCTGAACTTCCAGGCGCGGTTGCACCAGCAGTCGACTGCCGCTTACCACCGCTTTTTTCCTGACGATCCTTCTGCCGTGGAAGGGTGGGTATTTTGCTGAATCGTCTGTGAAGATCCGATAGTGGGTAAAACGTTGCGTCTCGGGTATCTGCAGCAGATCCCCCTCGCTGGTAACGCCGACTCCCGCTTCAAGCGCCACCCGGTTTGCCGTAGCCTGGAATGTGAGTCCACAGACAATGCCCTGGCCCAGCAAACGGGCGCGGGTGAGTCGATGCTGGCCATCGAGAAAATCGACTGCCCGGTTGAGTTGGCCGGCGGTGAGTACCTGGTTGTCGGCAAAGTAGTCGAAGTCCGGCACAGGTTCATTCAATGAAGTGAGTTCGATTTTGTCGTTCATGGCAGCTACCTGTAGCTAGTTCCCTGGTTCATTGCCCAGATGGGTCCGGTTCAGGAGGATCGGCCTTTCACCCTCATCTTCCTGGCAGTCGTGCAGTTCACCGGTCGGGTAGACGCTGTGTATCTGCTGCAGGACTGCGATTAATCTGTTCAGATGCCGGCTGCTTTTCACCTCTCCGGCGGGGTGGCGCGCCCGATAGTCGAGCCAGGCGCGGTAATGCTCTTCGAAATTGGCCATCTGCTCGGCGTCCACGAAACAGATGCGCGGCAGGATGTGGGCGGGCATCTCCATGCGAATGGTGCGTTCGACGAAGTGGCGGAAGTCGATATCGTGCATGCGCGGCGCATAGGCCGGGACTAAAACCTGGACCTGACAGGAGTAGGGGTCGATCGGTTCTCCCGCTGTCCCGCAATCGCTGTCGGGGCAGACGGAGATGAAGTTGTCCCCGACCAGGGCCGAATCAGCCGGTGTTCTGAATTTGCGCGGGCGCAACAGCAGATTTTCGACGACGTGCATGCCTTCTGCGTCGTAGACCCGGTTGATCGCCTCTCTCGTCCCGGCAAGGGCGGCGTCCCGCGACTCCGTTGTGTCGAAATACTCGATGCGCCGGGCGATGATCTCCTGTTTGTCATCCACCAGATTGAAATAGTGGCTGCCGTTTTTTGCAGTCTCTGGCTGGTAGGACTCTTCGAATCGGCCGAAGTCCAGCGCGATGCGAAGCTCTCTGACGGCATCTTCCAGTGTCTTGTATTTGGTGCTGCTGCTGAGCAGAATCTTGTTGCTCAGGTTGTCCTTTATGCGGAAGCGGAAGTCGTTGTCACTATCCTGATCGATCTGTTCGTAGAGGTCTGTGTCGAGCAGGGAAAGATTGCGGCGACGGATGCTGCGGAAGCCGAGCAGGCGCCCCACCCGATGCTGTATCCCGGGGATATTCGTGCAGCTGCCCCAGATCTGATCCCGGTCGGTGATGTCGAAAGCGCTGCCGCGCCGGCGGCTCAACAGCGCATATTCTTGCAGGAAACGCGCCTTCTCCTGGATCAGCCGCAGGCCGTTGTTCTCCAACCGCAGACGCTGCATCTGCATGGCGTATTCAGTAAAGCGCTCTCCAAAACGGGCCAGCAGATGGTCAAGGAACTGGTTGCGGCGTCTGCTGTCCGGCTCTGACTGCCGGTCCAGCGCCTCCAGCAATGCCGCATAATCACCGTGGCTCTTGGGATCGACCAGTTCACTCACCTCGCCGACGCCGGGGACTACCTGGGAAAAGTAGGTATAGCGCAATGCAGGGTCGGCGGAGAAGAGGCTGCCGATCTGGCGCAACTGAGTGAGATAGTTGGCCAATAGCTGATCGAAGAGCAGCAGGAATCCCTGCAACTGGCGGGCCTGACTCTGCCGGGTCTTGGTGGCGTGACTCGGCAGTCCGGTGGGCTCGACGCCGTAAGCCGGCGGCAGTTCGTGTTGGATGGAGAGATAGCTCTCCACCGCGACGGAACGGCTGTCCGGGGTCGGCAAATCGCTGGTTGTGGCCAGGTGTTGCCTGGCCTCTTGCTGTAGCTGCTGCAGTGCCATTGCGACTTCGTCCGGATCCACCCGGTAGGGCAGCAGATCCTTGAAGAAGTGCAGGGCACTCTGTTCGATGTCGAAAACCGGTCTGCGGTCACTCTCAAGCTCGAGATTCCAGGGATCGCCGGATGTCTTGGTGGCTGCGCCCGATTGTAGGACCAGCTTACGCACCGCCGTCACGCCCTCTGTTTTGACTATTGCATCGATAAGGTCGGCGGCATTGACCTGGGTCGGCAACTCGGCCTGTTGCAGATCTTCATCCAGCAGGAAACCGTGGTCGAGTTGTGGGCCGGAGTAGATCTCATCCGGTGCCAAACCCTTTTTCAGCAACTGCTGCAGGGTGTAGCGGGGAACCGGCGGTGACAGACGCTGCTGCATGGCGTGGATGATGCGGGCGCAGGTCAGATCGATATCGGCCTCTTCGGCTAGTTCGATGTCGGCGCAGACCCTGATAGCCTGCTCGCGGATCAAATCGATCCCTGCCAGGTCTTCGCAAAGGTTGCGGTGCTGGTGGAAGACTTTTGCGACGTCGGTGGTGATCTGTTTCGTCAGTTTCTTGGTGATGCGTTCGTGCGGTTCCACGCGCAGTCGGTAGAGGCCGTTGAGTCTGTACTCGCTCTGGTTGTGATCCTCCGGTGGCGCAATTGTCGACTGGGTGCCCCTGCTGCAGTCAACGAAGTAATTGACGCTGTTGTCCTGCTCGATCCAGACATTGCGCACCATCGGCACCTGGTCGATGATCAGTTTGCGCAGATCGATGGTGCTGACAGGTTCAGTGGGCAGGATCTCCAGTGCAGAGAGCATGCTGCAGGGCCTGATGTCTCCTCTGCGTTTCGGCGTCGGCATCAGCCGGGACTGCCAGCAGATCGGCCATCGGCAGGCGGGTGCGATAGCTCAGGTCTGTGATGGCGTAGCAGAGCAGTTCCAGGATAGTGATGCCAGGGTCGTGGGCATTGTAGTCGGTCCACAAATCGTGGCTCAGCGCCTCGATATGCTCCAGGCCTGACTGGCGCAGCTGGGCATAATCGAGTGCTTCTGCCCTGTTCGGATCGCGGCGAATGGTGAGGGACTCTTTCATGTGCTTCCCCCGCTGGCCGCCTCGCGGATGGTGTGTTGGTGATGGCTGGTCAGTATCGCCTTCGGATTCTGCGAAACCACCTCATCCCGATCGATCTCGGGAGTCTCTTCGGTGGGCAGGTGGTAGAGCTTCAGCTGCTGCACATAATCGACGGATGTCTGGTCCATGATGAAGGCCAGCAGCATGCTTTTGTGGATGCGGCCGCCAAACGCGGGCATCGTCGTTTCGTCGCCGGTCCAAGGGGCAAGGTGCTGTTGCAGCGCTTTCTGCAGTGCCTGACTGGCAGCGCCAAACGGGTACTCCGGTTTGAAGGCGACCGCGACGTCGAGACGAATTTTTTCGTAGTCCGGATTAAAAACCTTGGCGCTGGCAAAGGGGCTGTTGAGTGCCGCCAGCAGTTGGTCGATTCTGCTTTCAGTGTCCTTGTCGATACGAGGTTGCAGCGGGTCGTAAGCCTTACGCTGACGGATGTCGGGAATGACCACCAGAGAGACATGCCCTGGACCCGGCAGGTGGGGCAGGCATTTTACCCGATAGAGTTCGGGAAATGCCTGCAGTACAAGTCGCTCATAGTCCCAGAGTGTGACTGCCCGCTGTTTGTGGCGCAGGCGTTCACTGACCCGGGTATAGAAGGTTTGGTCGCTCTCCTTCGCCTGGCCGCAGATCGAAGCATAGGGTTGGCTGGCCCCTTTGATGCCGTCCAGAGATTTTACGGGTTTGCCGATCGACTTCGGAGGCAGTGATGAAGTCAGATGTGGAGGATTTTTCCCTGCATCCAGCAGGTGTGCAGAGGCAGCCTGCGGGTGCAGATCGATCAGGTGGCAGACCGCATCGCTGTTGTTTTCCACCCTGGCTCGCAGCCAGGTCAGACCCTGCGGCATCCAGTGGCTTGTCTGTGGGGGGGTGGCAGGAATATTGACACGCAGGATACCCGAGGTGAGCAGACCGTTGCTTTCGTCAAAGAGGATCTCCTCCTCTGTCAGGTCACGCCAGTGATCCGACTCCAGAAGACTCCAGGTAACGGTTTCGATCTCTTTCAGCGGGTTTGCGCTGCCCTCGTCCACCTGAATCAGCAGATCCAGAAAGGCGGCGTCCGGCTGCTCCTTGAGGCCGATGAAGAGTTGTCCTTCCGGGCTTGAATCCGGCAACAGACGAATCTTGTCTTCGATGGTGTCGTCAAGCTGTGATTTCAGAAAGCCGTGGACCTCCCGCTGCCCGAACGGCGTGGTCTGATAGAGCCGGATCTCGGTGCCGATATAGGCAGTGGCATTTTCATCGGTTGGATCGACCCAGCCGGTTTGTGCCTCGTAGGTGAGTTGGACCGATTCCAGTTCCGGGGTATAGGGTGGGCTGGGGATGGCCATCCCGGAATCCGTCGCCATGCTTTTCGCCAGCACGATGGGGTAGTCCTGGTGTAGAAAATCCCGGTCGAGGCGCAGTTTGATATAACCGGGACGGTTGACGCCCTGCAACGCTTTGATAATGGGCATTGCCGCCTGCCTGGCAATTAGGTTCAGTGGTAGCAGCGAGAAGCTGCTGATCATGTTGAAACCGGCCCACGGGAGGGCACTGAAGGAGCTGCGGGTCTGAAGCGGCATGTAGAAATAGGTTAGCCCTGTCAGTGGGATGAGCCTGGCGGGTGGCTCATCGCTGGTGAGGGTTTGTGGCCGGGTTGCATCGGAGTTGTCGAAGAGTTTTACCTTACGTTCGATACGGCTGCTGTCTTCCCGCTCCAGGATCATCTGCGCACTGAAGGCATTATTGCTGTTGATCTGCTGAATGCAGTCATCCGCACCACAGGGTTGCCCACTGCTATTGAAACGGTAGGCGCTGTAGTGGTCAGACAGCCGTTTTGCCGGGACACCCTTCCAGTTGAGGTTCAGGGAGAAACTCGTCACCTGCTTGTTGAGCATCTCGGGGCTGGCGACGGCAAAAGTACTGCCGGTTTTGGGCTGTGGCCCGAAAGGCAGGAATGGCTTGCCGGTATCGATTCTCCCGAGATCGTTTTCCGCCACCAGTTCCCCGGCATTTTCCACCTTTGTCTGGAGTTGCATGTCGACGAGATCGTGCTGTTCGAGCCACTCCCGCAGTGTCGGAGTCTCGGGGCTGACGCTTACTTTCATCAACGGCAGGGTAGTGACAAATCCGCCGTCGAGGACTTCTGCGTCGTAGGCGGTTACCGCCTCTGTTTCTGCGTCCAGTACCACCACGAACTGCAACAGCCAGTTGTCGCTGGATTCGGTGATCTCCACACTTTGCGGAGAGAAAGGTCCCAGCCAGCCCTTTTCGCCACTGAATTCAATCAGCAGTGACTTGGCCGCTTCGTTGAGAGGCGGATCTTCATCGCCAAGCTCCAGTCGGAGTGAGGCGGTGATCGTTCGCTTGCCGGAACTGAGCTGTAAAAGGGCTGAGGCCAGGGCAAATCCCACTGTGGCTTTGGGTATGCCGGTGTGGCCGAAGGCTGGCCAGGCGGGTTGCTCTTTGGGCAGGGCGGCCCCCAAGCCGTCCTGCGAGTTGCTCTGCAGTGCGAAGTGGAGCTGGCCGGACGCCGGCTCCCGATAGAGCGAGCAGAGGTGTTCGATGGTTGTGCGGTTGATCTAGACATTACGGTCCGTGGCGTAGCGCAGATCCCCCGCTGTGAACACAGTGCCTGCAGCCACAGTTACCTGGTCCCGTTTAGGCCTGGCCTCGAAGATCAGGTTGACATGGTCGGCCTGAGCCGGCTTGGGGGCAAGTTGCAACAGTTCCCGGTAGTAGTAATCGAGGTGGCTTTTACTCAGACGATTCAACTCGCCCTGAGCCTTTTCAAAGAGTTTGAGGAAAGCCAGAAAGAGCGCCGCCTGGGGTGGCGCATCGTGTTGCTCGGCGAAGCTGTCAGGATTTTTCAGTAGTTCGAAGAGTGGTGACCAATTACCCTCATTCCCGAAAGGGGTGGCGAAACGGATATGCGCCGCGAGACGGCGGCCGAACGCGATGAGCTGATCGCGGTCCCGGCCATCGATGGCCAACTTGTGCGGCGGCAGTGCCGGAGCCTGCCGTTCCGACTGGCTGGTGCCTGAATGCTCCAGGGGATAGGGTTTCTGAAACGGGTGCTTCATCGCAGGTCAGTCCCCTCCTGTTTGTAGAAGGGATAGACCATATTTCGGCGGGCATTGGTGGCGCGGACGCGGAACTCGATCTCGATCAACACCAGTCCCTCGTTGTCGTCGGAGCCTGCGAGTGAGATGCGCTCCACATCGATGCGGGGTTCGTGGTAGAGGATTGCCGTCGCGATCAGATCGGTCATAAAGGTTTTCAGTCCGGTATCGAGAGGCTCGAAGAGCATGCGATCCAGGTTGCAGCCAAAATCGGGACGCAGCAGCCGCTCGCCGGGACGTGTGGAGAGCAGGACTTCAAGACTGCTCTCGATGTCCGCCTCGTCACTCAGCATGTGCAGGGTCTTGCCTCCCTCCCCGAAGGAGGGTGGGAAGCCCCAGCCTCTGCCCAGAAAATCCCTGTCGTCGTCCATTGTGTGTGTCCTATCCGATCATCACTGTTGGTGCGCCCAACACAATGCTGCCGCCGTGGGCGGTGGAGTCGCCCTGACGTGCCGCTGGAGCGCCGCCGATAAACACCGTGGCCGAGCCTGCGGCGATGGTATCCGGCGGCCCAATGCATACTGCCATGTCTCCCACCCGTGCTGCCGGTAAACCCGCGATCATCACGGTGGGCGCCCCCGCCGGCAGGATGGGGCCGCCGACATGTGGCACGGTCCCGGTTACCAGGGGACAGACGTGCATATCGCTGACTCTTGCGGCTGGGGGCATTGGGTAACTTCACCTCAACGTAGGTCGGGTTACGCTGCGCTAACCCGACCTACACACTGTTTAATTGATCATGACCATTGAACCCTTCACCGTGGCGGTTCCACTGCTGCTCAGTTCGGCACTGGCACTACCTTCGGCCGTGAGTGCCGCACTGGCTTTGATATTGATGTTTGTACCTTCCAGGGTGATGTCACCGGAGGCCTTGATCTGAATATCACTGGCGGATTCGAGCAGGATGCCGTCGCTGCTGAAGGTTGTTTTGTTGTTGCTTTCATCGACGATCTCGATAGCGCCGTTTTCGTCGGAGTGGTAGCCCTTGAGACTATTCTCCTCCTCTGCCTCTTCGGAAGGGGGCTTGGCACTGGAGTGGAGCATGCCGAGAATCACTGGGTGCCGCGGGTCGTCGTTGAGAAATCCCACCAGTACCTCGTCATCGACCTCGGGACGAAAAAAGGTGCCGCGGCTATCACCTGCATCCAGGGTGGCCTGACGCGCCCAGACGCCGTCTGCCTGGCCGTCCATGACCGGCAGCCGCACCTGAATGCGGTGCTCTCCGAGTGGGTCATCGGCGATTTGTGAGACTACGCCGATCTGCAGACCGCTGACCGCCGGCATCAGTCCTGCTGCGGGAGGGGCATCCATTTCGAAGGCTTCGCTGAAGGCCCGGCTGTCGAGGCCGAACTGGAAGTCGGTGATCCAGCTGCCTTCGCTCACCCGGTGGCGTACCCCCGAGACAAATACGGGGCCGTTGAATCTTGCCCCCAATCCCTGCAGGTCGATGAGTGCTGCAGGTTTTACCTGGGCGTGTCCCTGGCAGCTTGCCCGGCCCCGGATCTTGGCCAACCGGTGGCGCAGCAGACGGGCGTCGCTGAAGGCCTGCAGCTCTTCCTGACTCAAGGCGCCGCTGTGTTCGTTGTGGCGGCCCTGCTCAAGGACTCCAGCCAGTTCATCGCCGCTGAGGTTTCCGGGTTCGGTGAAACTGGTCGATGCGCTGGTGACCTCAAGGCGCTCCTGAGCAGCGGCGTCCCAGCCTGTGGCAGTGACCTCGGTGGCCTGTTCGCGGGCGTCGATCTCCGCATCGAAATCCAACAGCGTGGCGCCGAAAAGGAGCCCTGTCTCGGGGGAGCCTGTCAGCGCAGGTTTGGCCGCCGTGAGTGTTCCTGCTTCAAGCGTACAGAGCAGGCCGTTGGCCTCCATGCGGCTGAGCAGAAAATCCCAGTCGGTGGCCTGATACTGCACAAGATGGGGATGGGTGATACTGGTCGTCTCGATATTGGACTCGATGTCGTGATCCCCCAGCAACTCGGCGGCAACATCGCTGTCGCTCATCTCGTCGAAATAACGGCTGCGCCGCTCCAGGGTCATGCGGATGGTGGCATCACGGCACTCCAGGATCAGATTGCTGCCGCCGTTGGTGCGGCCGCGGATCGAATGTTTCACCACGATCCCCTGGAATACGCTCTCCTGTTCGGAACGGTAGCCGAGTTGGATCTCGATGGTCTGGCCGGGAACGAAGTGCTCTGACTCACTGATGGCGAAGGTCTCGCTGGCCGGGTCGCCATCCACCAGGGTGATGCGCGCCGTGGGGATGCGGTTGATCTCGCTGCTGACCAGGATGGAGAGCACCTGAAATTGACGCGGCAAAACCTCACCGCCTGCTTTTACGGTAGTGGTGACCAGATCTGATGCGCGGGGCAGAGGCAGTTGTCGTTCACGGGGCATCGGTTATCTCTCCAGCTTCGGGAATCGCAGTCGCTGGCCGGTCTGCAGTTGCCGGAAGTCAACCAGGTTGTTGGCATCGGCCACCTCCAGGTAGAGGCTGGAATCTCCATAGATTTCGTGGCAGAGGCGGGGCAGAGTGTCGCCGTCACGAACGATGCGCAGATGGGTGAGGTCGGGGGATTGGGCATTCTCCCGGGCGGCCCGCAGGTCGTCCTCCACGAAACCTTTGAACTTTGCCCTTGCCACGGCGCGGATCGGCGTGCCGTCGGGTTTGAACAGTTTGAAGGTGATCTCCATCTCACTGAGGCTTCCCTTGAAGAGCAGGGTGCCCCAGCTGAGTTTGATGTGGCGTGGTTGGTGGGTGTCGCCGTCGTAGTTGAGTACCACTTCCTTGAAGTGTTCGATCGCATCCACCACGCCGTCGCCCTTCAGGTAACGGTTGCTGAAAGACTCAGAGAGGCTGCTCGGAATGGCTCCGGTGCTGTCGAAGAGAAACTCAAAATCCATCTCCTCCGGCAGAATCTTGTTGAAACGGGGGGGAGTGGCGCTGGTACCCGAGGCCTGCTGCTCGTCGCGCTCGATCTTGTATTTGAAGGAGTAGCTCTCCGGGTTGATCTGCACCACAAAGGTGCCGTCCGCCACCTCTTCCGAGAATTGCGGATCGCTGTAGGCGATGAGACGCATTTTTTCCAGTTGCCCGGGCATTCTCTAACGCTCCTCCCGTTCCTGCAGTATTTGCATGATCCGTTCGATGCACTCGGCGATCAGTGCCTCCTTATCCTCAGGGGCTGGCCGGGTGTCGCTACTGTTGCCCTCCCGGCGCGGCTCCTGTCCGCCGACTTCGGCACGAATTACCAGTTCTCTGATCTCTACCGGCATCAGTCTCTCGTAAAATAGAGATACTGGAGATCCAGTGTCTCGATGGTCAGTTCATTGTTCATGGCGTTGAAATCCGAGACGGACCATTTCTTTGGCCAGGCGTGGAAGATGTTCCAGCTCATCACCGCCTCGTGTTTTTCGTTGAGCAGGGTGATCAGTATGTCGACCGGCTTGATCTCCAGGGTCTGCATGGTCCGGTTGCACCAGTCGATGAGATCAGAATTACGCATCATGCCCCGTTTCAGACTCAGCGTGCCGTAGCTGGTCTTGGTGGGCAGGATGTACTCGAAGCGGTTTTCACCGCCCTCTTTGATGGTCTCCGTCTCCATGCTGACCTCCAGGCCACCGATGGTTTGGAATCGGCTGTCATTGGTGCCGAAATCAGCACTAATGAATTCGACCTGGAAGTGGAATCCGGGATAAAAGTCGTACTCCGACATATTGGTCTGTCCCGGATTACTCGTTCTCGATCACCAGCCCTTCGTGGACAAGTTCCATGGTTTCGATCGCCACTTCGTTGCCGTCAGCCTTCAGGTCGGTGGCCGTCACCTTGGATGGCCAGGCGTTCTTCACCTTCCACACCACCACAGGTTCATGGTTTTCGTTGAGCAGGCTGATCACCAGATCCCGACGCTCCACGGTCTGCAACTTGGCGGTCTCTTTCCACCAGTTGAAGAACTCGTTGTCACTGGCGAAGGTGCCCCTTTTCAGGGTGATGTTGCTGTACTTTTTCAGACCCGGCATGCGGATCTTGCTGAATTCAGGACTCATGCCGTGCCGGTATTCGATCATCTCTGTCTCGACCTCAAGGCCGGAGACCTCGCTGAAACCGACGCTGGAACCGCCCCACTCGACCACGAAGTGGAATTTTGCGAGAGGATAATTTGCCATGACTGTACCTCGTATCCGTTAGCGGGCGCAGGCTGCGGGCCTGCGCATCTCTGTTTCCCTGTAAAAAATCATTTGTCAGGAGACCTGCATCTTGTGGGAGAAACGCAGGATGATGAACTCTGCGGGCCGAACCACTGCCATGCCGATCTCAACGATCAATTTGCCTTCATTGATATCCTGCGCGGTCATGGTCTGTCCCAGCCCTACGTTGACGAAGAAGGCGTCGTCGGGCACCGCCCCGGCGAGGGCACCATTACGCCACTGAATCAACAGAAAGTTCTCGATCATGCCCCTGACCTTGACCCAGGTGTTCTTGTCATTGGGCTCAAAGACGAAACGGGATGAGGCCTTCTTGACCGACTCCTCGACCATGTTGAAGAAGCGTCGTACATTGACGTAACGCCATTCGTTGCTGTTGCCGTCGAGGGTGCGGGCGCCCCAGACCAGGATCCCCTTGCCGATGAAGGGGCGGATGATGTTGACCGATTTGCCGGCTACCGTGTCCACGTTGTAGTCGGCCTGCTCCGCATGGGTGACGACCTCGGAGACGCCCTTGACGCTGGAGAGGCTGACGTTGGCAGGAGCTTTGTGTACACCGCGATTGGCATCCACCGCCGCATAGGCACCGGCAATAGCTGCGCTTGGAGGTAGCTCGGTAACTGCGTTGGAGACTCGGTTGATCAGGTTGCGCAGTAACGGAAAGCCGTCCACCAGGGTTTCGTGATAGCTGTTTTCCAGGGCGCGGGCCTCGGCCTTGATACCGGATACCGCTTCATCCACCGATGTGAACACCTTACTCACCAGGCGTGCGCCGTTCTCCATGTTTTTGGAGCGCTTTTTATTCGCATCTTCATCGACAGCCGGTCCGGCGGCACCTTCCGGGTAGATGGAGGTGAGTTCAAAGGCCGGCAGATCAGCTTTGGTAAAGGCGTTGTCTCCACCCTGAGTCCATGCGGCAGCAGTCATCCCGGCACTGTGGGCTGCGAAGTAGTCTTCATGCTCGTCGACATTGCCGTCTGCGTCGGCATCCTCGCCTGTGGCGATGAACAGACCGGCGCCTCTGGTGTAGTTATTGAGCGTCTGCATTTGGTAAAAGAGGCTGTTTTTAATCAGCGTCTGTGCGTAGTCCGTAAGGAAGGTGGTGCCGTCCGGGTCGAAGGGGGCATCAGGGTCGCCTGGATCTGCTGCCACGCGCTGGCTGAAATCGGTGTCGGCCTTGGCGACCTCATCCAGCATGGCGTCCACCAGATTGTAGATGTAGTCGAACAGCGCCTGATAGGCATCCTGTACCGGACCGATCGGGTTGGCTGCTGTGTCAGCGTTAAAGGAGGCGAGTGCATTGCGGAAGTCATTGTATTTTGCCTGATAGCCGGCATCCACTGATTCTGCATCGGTGGTGTTGTCGGCGAGAAATTTCTTTAATCCGGCAGTGGCATCGTCGAGCAGGCGATCTGTGTCGGCAGAGGCGCGGGTCAGACGGCTGATAGCCTGCTCGGTGTCTCCGTCCTCGGTCAGGTTGCTGAGGCTGACGGGATTGCCGAGCTTGAATAGATGGCCCGTCAACTGACGGACTTTTACCGTCTTGCTCAGGTTGGTCTTCAGCCAGGGTCCGTAGGCGGCGCCATACTTGAGATTCTGCATGCCGACCTTGTTGCGGAAGTCGGCGATGCTGTCGCGTAGATCCATACTGACACCGTTCTTCTGCAGCAGATCGAGAATGGCGAAACGGTCCTTCAGGTTGCCGCTCTGTTTCAGCGCCTCCTGCTGCAGGGTGTAGAACTTGTCGTCCTTCAGTTGCACCGCATCGGGTATTACCAGAAGGGTCGGTTCATCCTCGCGGGCGACGGCGGCGAGCCCGGCGCTGAGACGATCCTTATTGATGGTGTCGTTGTAGTCGCCGACCGAGACGATGTAGCACTTGCTGCCGCCGTTGGCGAAGAAGAGCCGCATGCTGTCGTAGAGTAGAAAGGTGGCTGTGAGGCTGGCGCTGGTGATGCTGTTGTTGGCGTCCAGGTTCACCTGGTCAACCGTGACATCGGGGGCCCCGCCGAACAGTTCCTCAAAGTCGGCCAGTGAGCGGATGAGTTCGGGTTTGTCACGCAGGGATTCACCCCGCTTTTCCGCCATCTGCGTGTAGCCGATAAAGGCGGGAACAGCGGTTTCCACCTGTGCGACAGAGGGTGGGAAGAGAGATATCTCTTCGGTGTAGACGCCGGGGGTTTTGACTACGAGTGCCATGGTGGTCTCCCTAACTGGTCAAAAAAATGTCCGAAAAGACTCTGCCGTCTTCTGGATGGATCGAATGGGTGTCAGTGGGATTAGGCAGATACTGACTGGTGTCGTTACGGAGCAGGGGGATGAACCCCCTGGTCAGAGGTTGTGCGTTACTGGTGATCAACCGGCTGGGCGTTGCGCCTGCTTCCACGGTGAGGCCATCACCGGAAGTCGCAATCAGATCATCACTCAGCGGTTGGGGGAACTGGTAGCGCCAGTAGGTGGCGCGGTTGATGAAGTTAATGAGGTATTCGGGTGACTGCAGAACCCCGTCGCCATCCAGTAATCGATAATCATCGGCGGTGGCTTCCAGTTCGATCAGGCCGAACAGGCGGCTGCCGGCAAGATCACTATCCAGATAGAAGAACCGCTCACTGTCTGCCAATGGCAAACCGTCGGCGCCGAAAAGCTGCAGGCGGTAGCGGCCGGATTTGAGGCCGGCCAGGTCGACGGAAATTTCGTTTTGTTCGCTCTCTCCATCGCAGGTTTCCTCTAACAGCATCTGTGCGTCGAGGTCGAATACCCGTAGTTTCAGGTAGTGCTGTGGATTGTCCAGGGCAATGGAGAAGTGGTTGGGGTAGAGCGGTAGCCAGTCGTCGCGGCTGACGCCCTGCAGCAGGGGGCTGTACTGGCGTAACCAGTGAGCCGGGTTGGAAAAATTGCCGCTGGGATCGTCGATTTGTGACTCGTAGACGCTGCCGTTGTGGATAACGTGATCTCCCGTGGCCACTTCGCCCGCCGGGATTGGACCACTCTCATAGATCTTATAGGGGGGGGAAGTCTGCCAGTCTTCGATGTCGAAAGTATCACCGGCTTCGATCTTGTCGGGCGCGCTGAGCCGCTGTTGCGGATCGAGTGGGTCGTCAATCAGCAGGTCACCCGGCTGGTACTGAACGGCATCACTGAAACCCTGCAACGAATGGGACAGGTGCAGGCTGTTCTGTTCCAGGTTATCGGCATTGTTTGAGAAGTGGTAGATCCCCCCCTGCAGTTTGTCGAGGGGCAGGTTGGTGATGTCGAGGAAATGGGGGTTTCTCAGTC
This sequence comes from endosymbiont of Escarpia spicata, assembly GCA_003349915.1. Lineage (GTDB taxonomy): Bacteria > Pseudomonadota > Gammaproteobacteria > Chromatiales > Chromatiaceae > QGON01. The sequence goes on along the minus strand of QFXE01000013.1, from coordinate 182,995 downwards.
GCAGGGAGAAACGCAGTTTGAAGCCCGCTTCCAGTCCCGCTGCGAAAACCGGCTCACCGCTGTCGGGATCCCGGCTGACCGGTGCGGCGACGAGAAAGCCGTCTACGGTCTGGCGGTAGACCAACCGGTAACGGTTGATCAGCAGTCGGCGGTGGGTTGGATCTCCAGATCCTGATGGATATCAGTCTGATCCAGGATTTTCTGTTGTGCATTCGGGTCGAGAGATTCAAAGCACTTCTGGCCGCGATCAAAGTAGTAACCGTGGCGAAAGCGGACGGTGCAGAGCGGACGATATTCGATGCCTACCGTCTCGCTCATGGCCCTAGTTCCGCTGTCCGTGAATGAGATCGATGGCCGTGATCGGTTGTGCCGGCTCTCCGCTGCTCTCCGCCTCCAGGCGCAGTAACCGTGCCTTGTACATCACGAATGGCACCTGCTTGCCGCCGAGACTGCCCCACAGATCGTTGATCTCCTGAAAACTGAGCGTATGCAGATCGAGTTGAATATTGAATGCCTCGGGTAGCTGTTTTTCCGGTTGGTTGTGGCGATGAAAATCGAAGCCGCGATGGGACTGGAAAAAAAGCAGGATCTGGGAGAGTCGCTCCAGCGCCAGGTCGTAGTGGGTCAGGTTGGCGCTGAAGAGCAGAAACATATTGAGGTGGACGGGGCGCTCCGCAAGCTCCTTTCGACCGTTGTGCAATTTATGTATCGGGCCGTTCTTCATGGTCTTCTCCTCTTCGAGGTTGACCAGACTGAGTACGACCTTGTCCTTGATAGAGGCTTCCGTGGGGAGGCTGTCCTGATTTTCCAGTTGCGCGATATTGCCCAGGGTGACGGGCTTGCTGCCGGCGTCACCGAGGTGAAGATTGAGTTGGGTAACCAACAATTCCAATGCGGTTTTAATCATCTTCCCTAGACTGTCTTTGCCCTTGGATCGGGGCTATTGTTTCAGCACCAGATCCGATGCTGATCTCCTCTCTCTTCTGTTAGAGTAGACCACGAATCTGGTGAAGTAAATGATTGTCAGGCCCCAGTGGAAGTGTTGTGAATACGGTCATGAAACAGGGGAAAAACGTCACGTGGAAACAAGGCTGAAAAATCTGAGTGAGGGTCTGGCTGCACTGGAGCAGTGGGTCCGCTACAGGCTTGCGGAATTGCTGGGGCAGGAGCATAAGATTATTGAGGTGGAAGCGGTTCAGTCCCGTCTGGCCGGACTTGAACTGCTGCCGGGTCAACGCCTTCCGTTTGAGGAAAACCTGGCGCTGATCACTGTCTTGGCACCACATCTGCAATCCGATTTTTTTGACCGGATCTTTGGCGAAGTGCTGCCGCAAAATGGTGATTACCCTTCGTTGGGGGGGCTCCGTGGGACACAGTTCCGGGGATTTATACCCACGGGAGAGACGTTGATGTTTCTGCTGGCCGGGAGGGACCTGAAACAGCGTTTGTATCTCAAACAGCTGTTTGAAGAGAGCCACCTGTTCAGCCGGAAGGGGTTGCTGTATCTGGATCCGGCCCCGCCGGGTGAGCCGACCCTTAGCGGCCGTCTGAGTATGCCCAGTGAAATCGTCACTCTGCTGACGAGCGGGGTGGCTGAGGGACCCAGGTTCGGTATCGACTTTCCAGCCCAGCACCTTACGACGGATCGAGAGTGGGATGAGCTGGTTTTGCGTCCGGCGACGCGGGATCAACTGGCGGAACTGCGCAACTGGTTGACCCACCGGCATCATCTGTTGAACGAGTGGGGCATGGGACGGGTCTTTCGCCCCGGATACCGGGCGCTGTTTCATGGGTCGCCGGGAACCGGCAAGACCTTCACTGCGACCCTGCTTGGCAAGGTGACCGGACGGGATCTGTTTCGTATCGATCTGTCGATGGTGATCTCCAAATATATCGGTGAGACGGAAAAAAACCTGGAGAAGGTCTTCTCCCGCGCCGAGCATCGTGACTGGATCCTCTTTTTCGATGAGGCCGATGCCCTGTTCGGCAAGCGCACCGGGGTGCGGGACGTCCACGACCGTTATGCGAATCAGGAGGTCTCCTATCTGTTGCAGCGGATCGAGCAGTTTTCCGGGCTGGTGATTCTTGCTTCAAACCTGAAAAGCAACATCGACACAGCATTTATGCGGCGCTTTCAGTCGGTGGTTCATTTCCCTGCGCCGGGTCCGGAAGAGCGCTATCAGATCTGGCGGCGTCTGCTTCCGGGCCAGGTCCGGTTGGAGCATGGGTTGGATATGCGGGCGCTGTGCCGGCGCTATGAACTGACCGGCTCCAATATCGCCAATATCATGCAGTATGCTTTACTGCAGACGCTCTCCCGCCAATCCGATATTCTGCAAAAAACAGACCTGCTGGAGGCCGTAGAGCGGGAGTATCAGAAGGAGGGGCGTTCTTTATAACTCACGTTTTGGAGTTTAATTCACTTGGTAGGGTGCGCTGTGCGCACCATGATTGTTGTAACTGCTTCTTCTGGTGCGCACAGCGCACCCTACTTCCTCCGACGTTTGAAATACCCCATCTGTTTGCAGCGGTAGCTTGTTGAAAGGCAGCGCCTTGGGGCGCTGCCAAACAGTGCTAAGTCCGACAGTCTCTTAGGTTATGGTCGCAAAGCCAATCGCAACCAGTGTCAGTAGCGTCAATCCAAAGAAGATCAGAATCGTGCCAATGATATCGGAGCCTCTCTGCATTCCCTTCGACGGCTTGTTCACCAGATACTTCTCCAGCTCCCCACTTGCTTCCAGGCGCTCGTACTCCCGCTTATGCTCATGCTTGAACTCATCAAGCGGCACAGCCCCGGTAAAAATGGAGGTGCTCATCGGGAATTTGTCCGGGCGGAAGTGGGCATTGAAGAAGTGCACCGAGAACAGGAATATGGTGGCCAACAGGGCCTCTTCCGCATGGACGATTGTCGCAATATTAAAGACAAAGCCTGGCAGTATTATTGCTGTCTTGGTCGGCAAGAAGAGCATCAGGCCACTCAAGCCGATAACGCCTGCACCCCAGAAGGGTGCCCAGTAATCAAACTTCTGCCAGTAGGACCAGCGGTCAAAGCTGGGCCGCTCCGCCTTGCCGAAGAACCAGCGGAACATCGCTTTCAGATCGTGCCAGTCCTGCCAGTTGGGTATCATCGAAGTGGGTCCGAACCAGCGGAACGTCTTGCGCTCAGCGATGAAGACGTTGTAACTGGCGATGGCGACGTGCACCAGGAACACCGACAACCAAATGGTCGCCGCAGTACGGTGAATGATGGCCTCAATCTGTGGCCCGCCGAGTATGTTGATTACGAATGGCGCCCAATCGGTATGAGAGAAGAGCAGGGTGGAGCCGGTCAATACCAGTGTCATGGTGCTCATGGCGAACAGCAGGTGGATGATGCGCCAGGCAACACTGAAACGACGGAAATAGACCGTCTCTTCTCCCGCGGGGGGGATGTATCCCTTGCCCTGCTGGCGATCACGAAACTCCCTGTAGAACCAGAGCAGGACATGGGTCCAGAAGAAGAGGAACACGCCGATAATCAGCGCCTCCATGAATTTTGCGGTTATCCAGATACCGGGATAACGCTCGAAATCATCGGCATTACCATGAGCATGGAAACCCAGGAACCCTTCAGGGGCATCCTCATGGCACTGCTGGCAGGTCTCCAGGCGATTATCGATATGTATGCTGGAAGTCGGGTCATCGATCTTCTTCAGCTCGTGACCACCATGGCAATCGTAACATTTTGCGGTATTGGTATAACCCAGTCGGTTGACCTGGCCATGGTAGGAAGCGAGATAGGTCTTCAGTGAGTCCTCATGGCAGCTACCACAGTTCTGAGTGATGGTCAGTTTCATTGAATCGGCTTCCGGCGATTCAATGTTGTGCGTGGTATGGCAATCCGAGCAGACAGCAGCATCGCTGTTCTTTTTCTCCGCCACTTCCTTGCCGTGGATGGATGTCAGGTAGGCCTGTTTCTGCTCCTCATGGCACTTACCGCACACATCAGGATTCTTCAGACGATGTTCAGCCCGCTGCTCACTGCCCAAGGTGCCAATGTTATGGGCGTCGTGGCAATCGTGGCAGGAGGCATTGGTTCTGGACTGGTCAGCAAGACTGGGACGGGCGTGGACCGAATGCATGTAGCTGTCGACCTGCTCCAATACCACCTTCAGCCGTTTGTGCTTTGGGTCGGGGCTGTCTTCCTGCTCTTCCAAATTTTCCTGGTGGCACTGCACACAACCGACGGTAATGGGCAACCTTTCGTCATGTTCCCCTTTAGTCAGGGTGACGTTGGTATGACAGCCGACACAGTATTGCTTCCCATGGACGCTGTTCTCGAACTTGTCCGGGTCAACGTAGATGAACTTCGTTGTGCCATCTTCATACTCCCAGATCTGCTCATCTTCATCATCATCGGCATGGCACTTGGTGCATTTTTTGTTTGGAGTGAGTGGCTTGCCTGCTTTTTCAGATGCAGGCGTTGAAGCCTGTTCCATTGCAGCAATAGCAGTAAAGGCAGATAGCCCAAGCAGGGCCGCCAACATCACTGACCAGACCTTATTTATTCTCCTCATTATCTCCCCCGGCGCCCCTTCTGATTTTGATTGATCTGCCACAAACGAAGCCCCTGGCCCGGTTGCTCGCGGGCACTGCAGGAGGCTGTCTGAATTGCTCCCGGCAAACGGCGAGTCTGTCCGGGTGCGGATAAATCCTAATGCTGCAAGGGGAATATCCACTCTATTTTTATGTTTGCGTATTCTTCTCTACAATACAGGCAAGGTCAACAGGTTCGGAGATGTTTGCTCTGTGCGGCTTCTCCGCAATAGCATTGTCAACAGTTGGGCAGTTTGGGATGGCAGAGCGCGAATCCAGTCTCACCCTTGCGGAGTTTGGTCTTGTTGACACCGGTCATGATTGGATATATAAGCAGCATGTGCAGGGCTGTCGGAGTCCCGTAGATATGGTAACTGCTTAGCGCTGCTGAAGTAGTCCTGAATCAGTGTTATTAATGTACAAAGATATAATTCGCTATGATCTATTCATTATCTTCAATCGCTAATATAGCAAAATCAGCGTTTCATCTTTTGCTGGTGTTCAGTTTGAGTCTGGCTTTCCTTGCTTCCGGCGTTGCCAGTGCTGAATCAGAGGCAAAAAAAGTTGATGAGGCAGTTCAAAAAGCCCTCGATGCGACACCTGATGTTGAAAAAGGCAAAAGGCTGTACTTCAACTGTGCGGTTTGCCACACACCGGAGGGCTGGGGTTCGCCATCCGGGTATTTTCCGCAGATTGCCGGGCAACATCAAAGCGTGATACTGAAACAGCTTGCTGATATCCATAAGGGTAATCGTGATAATCCCACCATGATGCCTTTTACAAAACCCCTGTTTGCCAAAGGCACGCAGGCATTGGCTGATATATCAGCCTATATTGAGCAGTTGCCGATGGTTCCCAATAACAGCATTGGTTTCGGTATGCGCCTTGAAGAAGGCAAAGAACTATATATTGAAAACTGTAAAAAGTGTCACGGGGACAATGGTGAAGGTGATGCAAAAGAGTTTTACCCACGTATTCATGGGCAGCATTTCAAGTACCTGCTACGGCAATTGCAATGGGTGAAAATTGGCAAGCGCAGAAATGCGGACGAAAAAATGGTGGAACAATTTAAAATCTTTAGTCATTCTGATCTGGCAGCAATTGCTGATTATGTTTCCCGCCTGACACCAGATAAAGAATTACTTGCCGATCATCTGGATTGGAGAAACCCGGATTTCAGATCTGGCTTTAGAACAGCTCCCAAGGCGAAGCAAGAACAATGACACACAGCAGTACAATATCCAGAGGCATCAGCATGCTAAACCAGACAAAATTGTTAACCGCACTTATTTTATACCTCTTCATATGCTCAACAGCATGGGCTGACAGCTTGCTGGACCAACAACTTCGTGATGTTGCGTCAGGGGGAACAGCAGAGCAGCTTAGCTCGTTGATCAGAAAAGGCGCAAATATAGATGCACCGGGTAAATATGGGAAGAGACCACTTATGTTTGCTGCGGAATCCGGCAATACAGATATTGTCGCAACCTTGCTTTCTCATGGCGCAGAAGTTAACGCCAGAACCAAATCAGGTTCCACGGCACTCATTTTTGCCGCTGAAAATGGTCATCCACAAATAACTGCATTGCTGATCGAGTTAGGTGCAAACGTACATGATCGCAACCGGTCGGGGCTCAATTCACTGATGATTGCGTCAAAAAAGGGGGACGACATCATCGTCGCCCAGCTGCTGGAATTTGGAGCAGATGTTCGTTCATCTGACCGAAAAGGCAATTCAGCCTTGATGCATGCGATAAACGCGGGGCACACCGATGTCGTTAAAACCCTGTTTAGATATAGCCGCCAGGTTACCCCCTGTGTACCTAATAATGCGGGTCTTACGCCACTGATGGTTGCAATTAATAAACGACAGAGTGAAAGCATAGAATTACTGCTGCCCAGGATCAAAAATAGCAATTTCCAGGATAACTTTGGCGCTGGCGCCCTTCACTATGCTGCTGAAAGCAATAATCTTGAGGTAGTAAAGTATCTTGTCGAGCGCCGTGCCAATGTCAATTTACAGGATGCGGACCTCTCTACACCTCTCATCTATGCGGTAAAAGCAGGTAATACTGAAATTGTCTCGTACCTACTGGCCAATGGCGCCGATAAAACACTAGAAAATGATATGGGTAAAACCGCCCAACAGCTTGCTGAAGAAAAAAACAACCAGGTTATCATCACTTTGTTTCGCTAGCAGTTTATCCAGGGAAGGAAAAGAAAAAAAGCGGGCAGTGTCGAAGAAGAGGGCGCTATAGCGCCTGTTTGAGAAACCTGTCAAGCTGATTGGCGAATGCCTGCCGGTCACCGTGGTTGAATGACGGCGGGCCGCCGGTGTCCACGCCGCTGCCGCGCAGTTCGTCCATGAAATTGCGCATGCTCAGCCGCTGTTTGATGTTGCTTTCGGTATAGCGTTCTCCCCTGGGATTGATCGCATTGCCGCCTTTCTCGATGACCTCGGCTGCCAGAGGAATGTCGGCCGTGATCACCAGGTCACCCGGCAGCAGACGCTTGACGATCTCGTTGTCAGCCACGTCGAACCCCGATCCGACCCGGATGGTCTTGATGTAGCGGGACGACGGCGTGCTGAGTGGCTGGTTGGCCACCAGGATCAGCGGTATCTGCACCCGTTCGGAGGCCCGATAGAGAATCTCCTTGATGACCTTCGGGCAGGCGTCGGCATCGACCCAGATCTGCATGGCGCGGCTCAGTTGAGCCCTTTCTCCTGAAGGTGAGAGGTGTACTGTTTGTCAGTGCCGTTGATGTGGTTGATCAGCCAGCCCTGGAGATACTGGGCGACACCTTCCAGTGCTTCATGTCCCCGTACCTGGTAGTCCTCCACGAAACGCTCAACTTCGGCAATCATTGCTACATGCTGATCCTTGTGTGCGGCGAAGTCCGGATAGTTGTTGTCCTGCAGCAACTTCTCTTCATGATCGAAGTGATATTTGGTGTAGTCCACCAGCTCTTCCAGCGCCTTGCGCTCGAACTCTTCGCCGGTGTGATACTCGTACGCTGTCTGGAATTTGTTCAACAGTTCGATCAGTTTCCTGTGGTCATCGTCCAGTTGTGCAATGCCGACGCTGTATGAATCTTTCCACACCAGCTGGTCCGAGCGAACCTTCCAGTTATAGATGAAGGGGATCAGAATCACCATGCCGATCAATATCCATGCAACCGGGTTGTCGAATCCAAACAGGAATCCCAGTCCTGCAGCAACCACCAGGAGACCGATGATGGCGACTAACAACAGTGTTTTTAATTTTTTCATGCCTTAATTTCCAGCTTGATCGATTATTGTTCGTGAAATCAGCCTACATTCTAGGCCACTTTGTGATATTTCAGAAACCCATCGGCGTGATGCGGGTTAAATTGGCAGGTTTTTCGTTGGAAAAAGCTATTCTCAACTTGGGGAGGGGAGAGCAGACGGCCAATGGGTTGCAAAAAAACACCAGTTTTTATTGACGCAGGTCAATAAGAATTAGGATTTCTTGCGTTGTCTGACAATTATCAGAAATTTACACACTGAAGATCGATGGCTTGAGTTGTAGTAAATGAATTAACCATTGCTAATATACTGAGATACGGTGGTTTTTATAAGAAAAGGATTGAGATTTCCCGTGAGCGGTCCACTTTTTTTCACATTTGAAAATCTGATTGCCACCCAGTAAAAAAAAACGCGTTTGATTCATGTCAAAGAGTGGTATTCCTTCCCGGCGTTATCGTCTGCCCGTGACTAAACCCACGAAAGTACGGGGTTTTGCCAAAATCTTCAGAATCGATGGCCTTGATGGAGACTCAACTAGATGAAGAAAACCACATTTACACTTTCAGCCCTGGGCTTTGCCCTTGGTGTCGTTACGTCAGGTTTCGCTGTAAACGCGACTGCGGCAGCGCCGACCATGTCGGAAGCAGACTTTGAAAAAGGGAAGACGATGTATTTCCAACGTTGCGCGGGTTGCCACGGCACCCTGCGTAAGGGTGCTACCGGCAAGAGCCTTGAGCCGAAGAACACCATAAAGCTGGGACAGACGCGTCTTGAAAAGATTATCACCTACGGTACAGAAGGTGGTATGAACAACTTCGATGACATCATGTCGAAGGCAGAGATCAGCCTGATGGCCAAGTACATCCAGCAGGAACCGCCGATCCCGCCCGAGATGTCTCTTGCCCTGATGAAGGAACGTCACAAGGTTTACGTCGAACCCAAGGATTATCCCACCAAGCCGATGCACGGCCGCAACTGGAAGAACTTCTTCCTGGTTATCGAGCGTGATGTAGGCAAGATTGCGATCATCGACGGTGACACGAAAGAAATTGTTGCACACATTCCGACTGGCTATGCAGTACATGTACTGAAAGCGGTAGAGCACCACAATACCCTTCATGCAAAAGATCCCGGCCGCTTCTGGTACATCATGGGTCGTGACGGCATGATGACCAAGGTCGATCTCTGGGCCATGCCTGACAAGATGAAAGTGGCTCAGGTACAGGTTGCTTATGACGCCCGCGATGTGGCCGTGTCCGGTGACGGCAAATATGTCATCGGTGGTGGTTACTGGCCGTCTCACTTCGTTATCCTTGATGCCAAGACCATGGCGCCGCTGAAAGTTGTTTCAGCCCGTGGTGTCAACGTCGAAGGTGAGTACGTCAACGAGTCCCGTGTTGCTGCTGTTTATGACACCCCGATGGCACCCAGCTGGCTGGTCTCAATGAAGGAGCTGGGGCAGATGTGGCAGGTCGACTACAGTGACCTCGACAACCTGTAGATCACCAAGATCGACTCTGCCAAGTACCTGCACGACGGTTTCTACGATCCAAGCAATCGTTACTTCCAGATCGCTGCCAATGCATCCGACAAGATGGTGGTGATTGACACCAAGACCCGCAAGCTGGAAGCAATGATCGATGTGGACAAGAAACCTCATCCTGGTCCTGGCGCCAACTGGATCGACCCCAAGTGTGGTCCTGTAGGCGGTACCACCCATCTGGGTGTAGGCAAGGTTACCGCTTGGGGCAACGATCCCAAGGGTCACCCCGATCAGGCCTGGAAGATCTGCTACGAGGTCGAGACCGACGGTGCTGGCGTATTCATTCGTACCCATCCGAAGTCTGACTACTACTGGGCGGATCAGACCAAACATCCTGAGCCGGAAGTTCAGCAGTCGATCCAGGTAATCTCAAAGAAGACTCGTGAGATTGTCAAGACCATTCGTCTGACCGAGGTTGAAGGCTATGCAGCCGTTCATATCGAGTTCAACAAGGACGGATCTGAGGTCTGGACCTCTGTCTGGAACCGCAAGGACAGCAAGGAGCCCAATGGTCAGATCATCATCTTCGATGCCAAGACTCTCAAGGAGAAGGCACGCATCAAGGGTCTCTACGCTCCGACCGGTAAGTTTAACGTCTACAACCGCGTTAACCACGTAACCTGATCAGGGTTGCATAACTTCGGGTAACACCGAAAGCGGGCATGGAGGCACTCCATGCCCGCGTTTTTTCGCCTTTTTTCTCCTCGTGTAAAACGGTAAGCAAATGGCAGATCAGATTAAAAAACCCAGCTTGGCATCCCGTCGATTCATTCTTGGCACAACCGTGGGTGGCGCACTGCTGTTTTTTATCGGTGGCATCATCTTCTGGGGTGGCTTTAACACCGCAATGGAGGCGACCAACACCCTCGAATTCTGCATCAGTTGCCACGAGATGGAGGAGAATGTCTACGAGGAGTACAAACCGAGTATTCACTATTCCAATCGCACCGGAGTCAGGGCGGCCTGCTCTGATTGCCATGTCCCTGATCCCTGGGTACACAAGATGGTGCGGAAGATTCAGGCCAGTAACGAGATTTACCACAAGATTTTGGGGACCGTGGATACCCCTGAGAAGTTCGACGAGCACCGCCTGACCATGGCGAAGCGGGTCTGGGATACGATGAAGAGCACCGACTCCCGCGAGTGCCGCAACTGTCACAATTTTGAATCCATGAATCCGGAGTTCCAGAAACCCCGGGCGAGAAATCAGCATCTGAATGCCTTTAAAACCGGCCAGACCTGTATCGACTGCCACAAGGGCATTGCACACAAGCACGTGCGTGACCTGCTTTCCGATGAGGAGCTGGAGGAGATGGAGGCGCCAGAGCCCTCGTTTATCCGGCAAGTGCCCGAGATGTTTCTCGAAGGCCTGAAAAGGGTCGAAGCCAAAGAGGCTGCCGAGGCTGAAGCGGAGCAGGCTGCGAAGAAGAAGGCCCGTGAGACCAAGGTGGCAGCCAAGAAAGCCGAGAAAGCACGCCTGGATAAAGCGGTAACCGATGCGCTGTCTGCCTACAAGGCGCAGCAGATGGGTGAAGTGCCTGCGGCCGCTGCCGCAGCAGGCCCGGTTGCCGGTTTCGGTATCGACTGGGGCGATGTGCCAACGCGTAACATCACTGTCTTCTATCCGGGGCAGACCTCCATGGAGTGGATGTTGACCGGCAAGGACCACGGTGGCGCACGTCCATTCATCAAGGCAGGCGATCGTTGCACCACCTGTCACGACAGGGAAGCCGCAGCCATGGGTGAGAAGATGGTCACCGGCCAGAAGGCGGAACCGACACCCATCCCAGGCAAGCGTGGCAGCATCCCTGTCAACGTACAGGCGGCCCACGATACGGATAATCTCTATCTGCGCTTTGAGTGGGAAGATACGGACCATGTGCCGGTTCCCTTCGTTGAAGGCGGCAAGATGGATCCGGAAAACCCCATGAAACTGGCCGTTATGTTTGCCACCGACAAGGTGAAATATGCGGACCGCTCCGGCTGCTGGGGAACCTGTCACCATGATTTGCGCTCCATGCCGCATGCTCCGGATGCGGATACTGCGAAGGGCAGTCCGGTTGCACAAGAACTTGATCTGTCTCAGGGGCTGACCAAGTATATTGAAGAGAGCCGTACCAAGGTCGAAGTCAAAGGGCGCCGCGGCAAGAAACGTGGTGGCTGGGACAAGCTGAAGAGCGAGGATGAGCTGAAAGCGGAGATGGATGCCCATAAATACATGGATCTGCTGCGTTATAAATCCGGCAAGGGCGAGACCGAGGATGGAGATATCCTGGCACAGCGCCTGATGAGCGGTGGACAGGGTTTCGAGGTGGATGCCCGTAAGGAAGGCAACACCTGGATCGTTGTCATGAAGCGCAAGCTCAAATCCGATAAACCCGGTGACCTGAGTCTGGCACTGGATCAGGTCTACAATCTGGGTTTTGCCATCCATGACGACCATACCGATGCCCGTTTTCACCATGTCTCCCTTGGATACAAGATCGGTTTCGACAACGAAGATCCCAAGATCGAGATCAATGCAGTGGAACGTGAGGCGGCTGCTGCAGCGGCGGTACCAACTGCGGCAGTACCTGCAGCCAGTGGTATTGATGTGGACTGGAGCAAGGCAGCCAGTCGCGAGATTACCATCTTCTACCCCGGGCAGACCTCCATGGAGTGGATGCTGACCGGCAAGGATCACGGCGGAGCCCGTCCCTTTATCAAAGCGGGAGATCGTTGTACTACCTGCCATGATAAGGAGACCGCCGCCATGGGCGAGAAGATGGTCACAGGTCAGAAGGCGGAGAAGACCCCCATTCCCGGCAAGCGTGGCAGCATTCCGGTCAATGTCGAGTCGACCCATGACGGAGAGAACCTCTATCTCCGCTTCAGTTGGGAGGATTCCGAACATGCGCCTGTACCCTTCGTTGAAGGCGGCAAGATGGGCCCGGAGAATCCCATGAAACTGGCGGTGATGTTTGCCACCGACAAGGTGAAGTACGCTGATCGGTCCGGTTGCTGGGGCACCTGTCACCACGATCTTCGCTCCATGCCCCATGTTCCGGATGCAGAGACTGCAAATGGCAGCCCGGTAGCTCAGCAGCTTGACCTTTCCCAGGGCCTGACCAAGTACATTGAGGAGAGCCGTACTAAGATTGAGGTCAAGGGTCGCCGTGGCAAGAAGCGCGGTGGTTGGGACAAGTTGAAGAGTGCGGATGAACTGCAGGCAGAGATGGACGCCCACAAATATATGGAGTTGGTCCGCTATAAATCCGGCAAGAGTGAGGTCGAGGATGGCCATATCCTGGAGCAGCGCACCATGAACGGCGGCGAGGCGGCAGAGATGACCGCATCATTGGAGGGTGGTATCTGGACCCTGGTGATGAAGCGTCAGCTTGAGACCGGCAAGGCGGGTGATCTGCCGCTGGCAAAAGACCAGATCTACAATTTTGGTTTCGCCATCCATGGCGACTTCAGTGACGCGCGTTTTCACCACGTCTCCCTGGGTTACAAACTGGGATTCGATAACAACAAGGCCGAGATCAACGCAACTGCACAGTGATGATGAGCAAGACGACCAGCTTGATAAACGTTCATCGGAGCCTGTTGGTTCTGGTTTTCGTCCTATCTGCCTCGTCTCTGTGGGCGGGTGGTGTGCAGACACCGGTCGCTGAGATAGACATCATCAAATTTAAATTTGAGCCACAGGAGATTACCATCAAGGCCGGGCAGCGGCTGCGCTGGATCAACAGGGAGAAGCGCCAGTACCACAGCGTCTGGTTTGAGCAGGCGGGGGATCCAGAGCCTGATTATCTGTTTCCCGATGATACCTATGAACGCAGCTTCGATCAGGTCGGAAGTTTTCCCTATCGCTGTGGTCCACATCCCAAAATGACGGGTGTGGTACACGTCGAATAGGGAGGTTGACAGAAGTCAAAGCCACTCCCGAAACCCAGGTGATATCTTACTATTTAAGTAATGCCTTATTTACGCGAAAGAGAAGTATTAACCTGATGAAGTCCCTTTCCATCCTGCTGTTGGTCATGCCTGTCGTTATGACAGGTACTGCCGTGCAGGCGGAAATCGTCTCCCCGCGTCAGGCTGAGCTGCTCTACCTGTTGAAACATGACTGCGGCTCCTGCCATGGCATGCGGTTGGAGGGTGGACTCGGTCCTGCTCTGACACCGACGCGCCTGCAGTCCTGGCAAGCGGAGCAGTTGGCGGTCACCATCCTGCATGGTCGCCCAGGCACGCCGATGCCGCCCTGGCGTCCATTTTTCACCGACAGTGAAGCCCTATGGCTGGCGCAACAACTGAAACAGGGTGTCCGTCGGTGATGAAATCTCTGTCTATACTGTTTTTTACGGTGCTTCTGTTGCCCGGCATCTCCCTGTCCGACTGTCTGATCCGTGGCACCGGCGATATGGGCGTTATCGTCGAGCGAGCGGCAGGTAGCCTGAAAGTTGTGGACACCACCCACCACAACACGTTGTTTCAGGTCGAGGGGCTGGGCGATCTCTCCCACGCCTCGGCTGTATACTCCCGTGATGAGCGTTACGTCTATGTGTTCGGCCGTGACGGTGGACTCACCAAGGTGGATATACTCTGCGGCAGAATCGTCAAACGTATCATTCAGGGCGGCAACAGCATCGGGGGCGCTATCTCCCAGGATGGCAGCCTGATCGCAGTCTCCAACTATAAACCCGGTGGCGTGAAGATCTTCTCCGCCGACGACCTCTCCCTGATTGCCGATATCCCAGCCACCACTGTCACTGACCGGGATGGTAATAAAAAAGGCTCAAAAACGGTGGGGTTGGTGGACGCGCCGGATCAGCGTTTCGTGGTCAGCCTCTACGATTCCGGTGAGAGCTGGATTATCGATATGAGTGATCCGGCCAAACCGGCTATTCAGCGCTTCGAGAATATCGGCAGCCTGCCCTATGACGGGCTGGTTACGCCGAATGGACGCTACTATATTGCCGGTCTCTTCGGACAGGACGGTCTGTCGCTGCTCGATCTATGGCATCCGGAGAAGGGAACCCGCCTGATCCTCGATGACTACGGCCGCGGCCAGAAAAAACTTCCGGTCTACAAGATGCCGCATCTCGAAGGCTGGGCGATGGCGGATGACCGCGCCTTTCTGCCGGCAGTGGGACAGCACGCGGTGTTGGTTGTTGACAGCAAAGATTGGAAAGAGATCAAGCAGATTCCTGTGCATGGTCAGCCGGTGTTTGTCATGGCCCGCCCGGACGGTCGCCAGATCTGGGTCAACTTCGCTTTCCCCCACAACGACACCATCCAGGTTATCGATACCGAAACCCTGGAGATCATCAATACCCTGAAGCCCGGCAAGGGCACGCTGCACATGGAGTTCAGCCCCCGTGGCGAATCCGTCTGGATATCGGTTCGCGACAAAGACGAGGTGCAGGTCTACGCTACCCGCACCCAGGAACTGACCCACAGGCTGCCGGTGGATAAACCCAGCGGCATCTTCTTTACCTCCCGTGCCCACCAGACAGGATTGTGACATGGCTAACCCTGCATCGCTTTTCAGACAGGCCCATCCACGTACGCTGAACCCAGGCAAGGTGGAGTTGAACGACTTGGAAAAGAGACTGCTCAACGAATATCAGAATGGGTTGCCGCTCACACCGACGCCCTATGCGGATATGGCTGCCAGGGTCGGCACCAGCGAGGCGTTGGTCTTGAAGATTCTGCAACGATTGCAGGATGCGGGGGTCATCAGTCGGGTTGGTCCGGTATTCAAGCCCAAGAAGATCGGTGCCAGTACTCTGGCGGCTATGGCGGTTCCGGAAGAGCGACTCGAGGCGGTTGCCGCAAAGGTCAGTGCCTATCCCGAAGTGAATCACAATTACGAACGTGAAGATGAACACAACCTCTGGTTTGTGGTAACCGCGCCCTCTGAAGCTCATTTGGCGGCAGTGCTGGACAGGATGGAGTCTGAGACAGGGTTCCCCATTCTCAATCTGCCATTACGAAAAGAGTTCCATATCAATCTGGGGTTTCCTCTGTGGTGCTAAGTGACGCAGATCGTAGCCTGGTTGCCGAAATCCAGGGCGGGTTGCCGCTTTCAAGTCACCCTATGCCGTAGTGGGTGAGCGTATCGGCATGGAGGAGCAGGAGGTGATCGAGCGCATTACCAGGTTGCAGGATGAAGGTATCATCAAGCGCCTGGGTATCGTGGTGCGTCACCATGAGCTGGGTTATACTGCTAACGCGATGGTGGTCTGGGACGTGCCTGATGAACAACTGGACGAGGTCGGGGGGAAATTGGGCAGTGAGTCCTGCGTCACTCTCTGTTATCAGCGTCCACGGCGTCTGCCCGAGTGGCCCTATAACCTCTTCAGTATGATCCATGGTAAGGATCGCCAGCGGGTACTCAACTACATCGATGCAATCATTGAATCCTGTGGCCTCGAAGGCATTCCCCACAAAGTGTTGTTCAGTGGGCGCCGCTTTAAACAGCGTGGTGCACGTTATCAATGATGGATAGTGTCGACCGCGCTATCATCAATCGCCTGCAGGGGGGCTTCCCGGTCTCCGATCATCCCTACCGGGAGGCGGCGGATCATCTTGGTATCAGCGAGGCGGAACTGATTCAGCGTCTGGAGCAGATGCTGGAGAAGAGACAGCTCTCCCGTTTTGGCCCACTCTACAATGCGGAACGTCTGGGTGGTGGGCTCAGTCTTTGTGCCATGAGTATTCCTGAAGAGGATTTCGAGCGTGTGGCCGAGCAGGTCAATGCGTTTTCCGAGGTCGCCCACAACTATGCGCGAGACCACCGTTTGAATATGTGGTTCGTGCTGGCGACAGAGACCCCGGCGCGCATCGAGTCGGTGCTTGCTGAGATTGAGGATGTGACAGGATATCAAGTCTACAATATGCCGAAAAAAGAGGAGTTCTTCGTCGGACTGAAATTCGAGGTTTGAATTTCGTCCCCATACTGCGGATATGATGCCCTTATGGTGTAACATCCGGTCTGAAATTTCAGAATAAGCTATAGATAATTAAGAGGCTCCACTTTTGAAGACACGAAAACCTGCCCAGAGGGTATCTCTGGTTGTGGCATATATCTGTTATATCGCTGCGGTCATTACACTGTTTACCGCCGGTTATCGAGCCTACACGGTTGGTACGGACAATCCCATATTCGCCAGCCTGGCGGCTTCGGTATTCTTTTTTGTTTGCTGTGGCATCGTGCTGCAGGTGATCGGTAGCGTCAGTCTTCCGGATCTCAAGATAGATCCCAAAGGGTCGGAGTAACCCTGGATCTGAGAGAGATGATATTGGATAAGGGTGTAGCAAAGCAGCCGTTGGACCACCTGGATCGTCGCATTGTGGTGGCGACCCAGGGTGGATTGCCACTGGTGCCGAAACCCTATGAGCAGGTTGCCCAGGAGTTGGATAGCACCGCCGATGAGGTAATGCGGCGTATGCGCAGGATGCTTGAATCCGGCATCATCCGTCGCATTGGAGCCGTACCCAACCACTATACTCTCGGCTTCAAGGGCAATGGTATGACCGTTTGGGATGTGCCGGACGACAAGGTGCAGGAGTATGGCCGCAAGATTAGGTGCCCTGGATTTTGTCAGCCATGCTTACCACCGCCCCCGTCATCTGCCTGAGTGGCACTACAATCTATTCGCTATGGTGCATGGCAGAGATCGGGACGAGGTGATGGAGAAGACCAACATCATCGTGGAGCTTTTAGGCGAGGATAACCGGGGCCATGAGGTCCTGTTCAGCAGCCGGATATTGAAAAAAACCGGGATGAGAATTAAAGGTTAAGGGCAAAAGGTTAAAGGTAAAAGGACAAGTCGGACGCGACGGCAATACTTTGCTACCTCTTTAACCTTTCACCTTTAGCCTTTTACCTATTATCAAGAAGACTATGTTTAGAATCTCACAATTCATGCAGGAAATACTGGATCCCAAACCCTTGGGGCCAAAACGCAACCCGCCGGGGCCGGTGGTGATCTGGAACCTGGTGCGGCGCTGCAATCTGATGTGCAAGCATTGCTACTCTATTTCGGCGGATACCGATTTTCCGAATGAGCTGAATACCGCTCAGGTCTTCGATGTAATGGACGATCTGAAGCGGTTCCGGGTGCCGGTGTTGATCCTCTCCGGGGGCGAACCCCTGTTGCGGCCGGATATCTTTGAGATCGCCCATCATGCCAAGGCGATGGGTTTCTATACGGCCCTCTCAACCAACGGCACCCTGATTGATGAGCAGAATATAGATAAGATCGCCGAGGTGGGTTTCGACTATCTGGGCATCAGCATCGACGGCATCCGTGAGACTCATGACCAATTCCGCCGCAAGGAGGGCGCCTACGACGAGTCGATGCACGGGCTGCGTCTCTGTCGGGATGCGGGCATCAAGGTGGGTCTGCGTTTCACCATGACTCAGGACAATGCGGAGGAGTTGCCCCAACTGCTGGATCTGATGGTTGAGGAGCGCATTAACAAGTTCTATTTCTCCCACCTCAACTACGCGGGACGTGGCAACAAAAACCGTGAGGATGACGTCTTCCTCAACACTACCCGCTGGGCCATGGATCTGCTGTTCGATCGTGCGCTGGAGGATGCGGCCAAGGGGCGGGGCACGGAGTTTGTCACCGGTAACAATGATGCGGACGGTGTCTATCTGCTCCATTGGGTGGAGCGACTCTTTCCAGAGCAGGCGGATCACATCAGGGCGAAACTGATCCAGTGGGGTGGCAACAGCTCCGGTGTCAATATCGCCAACATCGACAATCAGGGTCGTGTCCATCCAGACACCATGTGGTGGAACTACGATCTGGGTAACGTAAAAGAGCGGCCTTTCTCAAAGATCTGGATGGATACATCAGATCCCATCATGGCCGGTCTCAAGGCGAGTCCCCGCACTGTCGGCGGGCGTTGCGGCGTCTGCCGCCATTTCGATATCTGCGGTGGCAATACCCGGGTGCGGGCGATGCAGCTCACCGGCGATGCCTGGAGCGAGGATCCCGCCTGTTATCTCACCGACGAAGAGATCGGTATCTCCTCCACCACAGAAGATGAAACGCCGGTAGATCAAGTGCTTACCGGGTAGGTAGACCATGAAGATTCGTACCCTGCTGTTGGCCCTCTTTGGCCTGTCTGGTCTTTTTAATGCGGGCCAGAGTCTTGCCGCAGTTGATGCCAAGGCACTCTATAAAACGCACTGTGCAGAATGTCACGGTCCTGGTCGACTGGGGATCATCGGTCCTGCGTTGTTGCCGCAAAACCTGAAGCGGCTGCGCAAGAAGTCTGCCTTTCAAATGATCGAAAGCAGCCGTCCGGCTGTACAGATGCCGCCCTTCAAGGAGAAGCTCAACAAGGCGGAGATAGAGTCGCTGGTGGAGCTGATCTACACGCCACTGAAGGTTATGCCCAAGTGGGGTATGGATGAAATCAAAGGGAGTCAGCTGGTCTACCATAAACCGGGAAAACTACCGGACAGCCCTAAATTCGAGGCGGATATCGACAACCTCTTCATGGTAGTCGAACTTGGGGATCACCACGCCACCCTGTTGAATGGGGATACCTTTGAACCGATTCACCGGCTGCCGACCCGCTTCGCACTGCACGGAGGGCCAAAGTGGGCCGAAGGCGGCCGCTATATCTACTTCGCCTCCCAGGATGGCTGGATCAGCAAATTCGATGTCTTCAACCTGACCTATGCCGCCGAGGTGCGGGTCGGTATCAACACCCGTAATCTGGCAGTCTCCCACGATGGACGATATGTGATTGCCGCCAACTACCTGCCCCATTCCCTGGTAGTGTTGGATGCCCGCGACCTTTCACCGCTGAAGGTGATCGATGTGGTCGACGGAAGCGGCAGCTCCTCAAGGGTCAGCGCGGTCTATACGGCGGATCCGCGGGAGAGTTTTATCGCCGCGCTGAAGGATATTCCGGAGGTCTGGGAGATCGGTTATATGGATGAGCCGCCGGCGGGTTTTTCCGGTTGGGTCCATGACTACCGGGAAGAGTCCGGGGATGCCCATAAAGAGGAACGGTTTCCGGTACGCCGCATCCAGGTGGAGGGGTATCTGGATGACTTCTTCCTCACCCAGGAGTATGACCGGGTGATCGGCACGTCACGGGGTTTGGATAAGGGGCTGGAAGGAAGTGCGGGGCAGGTTGTCGATCTCGACCTGAAGAGAGCCGTGGCTCAGGTGACGCTGCCCGGCATGCCGCATCTGAGTTCCGCCATTACCTGGCAGTATCAGGGCAGAAACGTGTTGGCCACGCCAAATATCAAAAAACCGGAGGTCACCATTGTCGACACCGAAACCTGGGAGGTGATCAAACGTATTCCCACCCAGGGGCCAGGGTTCTTCATGCGCAGTCATGAGAAGAGTCCCTACGCCTGGGTCGATGTCTTCTTCGGTCCCAACAGGGATCTGATGCATGTGATCGACAAGCAGACTCTGGAGATAGTAAAGACGCTGAAACCGGTGCCCGGCAAGACCTCTGCCCATGTCGAGTTCACCAAGGATGGCCGCTATGCCCTGGTCAGCATCTGGGATCTCGATGGTGCGCTGGTGATCTACGACGCCAAGACGCTTGAGGAGGTCAAACGTCTGCCGATGAAAAAGCCTTCAGGTAAATACAACGTTCACAACAAACTGACCCGCTCTCGCGGAACCAGTCATTGATCGGATGTTACTCTTTTCGTGTGGGTATCTGCTCGGTGCGCTGAAAAATGCCTAGATTTTTTCCCGCCTCGGAGAGTCTGGCGGTTCCGTCAGCGGAGACCTGCAGGGTGAAGACAGGTTTTTGGGTCTCGTCATCCGCCGAGATGCAATCCATGTGAATGCTGTCTGCGGTTGTCCCACCCCAGAAACAGCGGAAGAGATGCTCTTCCCGGCCAGCAACGAAGAGCTCGGCCCGTCCCTCGAAAAGCACTTCGATCCTGGAGTAAGGCGACTCACTTCCCTCTGCGGGCATCCAAATCCCCGAACCGGGATGCGCGCTACAGCCGACAAAAAGCATGCTGGTGAGTAGGGTGAGAAATAGGCATTTGGTCTTTATAATCACAAGTAGAGTGTCCTGGTACTAATGGCAGGGCGGTATTATAACTCAAGTTTCAGAGTTCGCGGTGGTGCTTGGCATGGGGTGTGGCTTCTCTAAATGTGACGACCGTAGGATGTAACCTGCGCACCATGATTGCTTAAAAATAGAGGGATAACCGATTGGGCGAAGTAAACTGTCTCTATTGCGGTAAAAAGATAGCGGAAGATATTGCCGAGTGTCCTCACTGCGGCGCAGTTTCCCATTTTCAGAAAAAAGGCTATCGTGCCGGGGCGCGGAAAAAATTTGTTCTGCTTTTTATTGCATTGACCATCTTCTGTCTGTTTTTTATCTTTTGGTTACCAAGATAGGTCAACGGGGTTTTTATGAATATCTCGCTAAGAAAATTTGTTCTACTGCTAGGTGCCGGTTGTCTCAGCATGACCGCTGCAGCTGCGGAAGATCAGCGTTATAAGTTACAGAAGATAGAGGATGGTGACACGCTGGTCGTGGAACTAACCAGCGGCACTGAGCGTATACAGCTGGCTGGAATCGATGCGCCGGAAGATACCCCTAATCCCAAGTTGCAACGAGACGCCCAGCGTACCGGTTTGAGTGAGGATGTTTTGTTGTCGATAGGCGATGCGTCCACCTCTCATCTCAAGAGTCTTGTGTCCCCAGGCCAGCAGGTGTTGTTGAGTGGAAACCTGAATCGCCGTGATAAATATGGGCGTATTTCCCTGGTGGTGCTGGACGACCAGGGCAACAGCCTGAATGAGAAGATGGTGGCTGATGGTTATGCGGTGGTGCTTAATCGTTATCCGCTGGACAGTGCGTATCGGGATCGGTTGAAGAAGATGGAGGGAGAGGCGTTTGACCAGAAGCGTGGCTTGTGGGGAGAGTGCCGTGAGATTGCAAAACATTGGGGAAGGCTGGGCGAATAGCTCTCTACCGGCTTGAGCAGCAAGGATGCCAAATGGGAAACCCCTATCATTCAGATTGATATTTTACGATGCGCGTTGAAGGGAGATCCCGGATAATTAAACCGATTAACCTTTTACCTAGCTGTAGAAAATTATGACCAAGCAGAAATTATTCTTCATTGCCTCCATGGTTTTGCTCTTTGTGCCTTTAGCGCAGGCAGACTTATCTCCAACAGCTGCTTCTCTGGGCGAGAAGCTTTTTTTCGATGCCAATCTTTCCGATCCGCCCGGACAGTCCTGTGCCAGCTGCCACTTGCCGGGCGCCGGTTTTGCTGACCCTGACCGCGAACTGCCGGTTTCCCGTGGGGTGCACCCCGACCGTTTCGGTGACCGCAACACGCCTACGGCGGCTTATGCGCTCTATAGTCCCGCTTTCCACTTTGACGAAAATCAGGGACTGTACGTCGGTGGTCAATTCTGGGACGGTCGAGCCGCCACATTGGAAGAACAGGCCAAGGGTCCCTTCTTGAACCCGGTTGAAATGGCCAATGCGGATTCTGCCGCAGTCGTTGAGAAGGTACGGCGGGCCTCTTACGCCAAAGAATTTGATCGTTTATTTGGCAAGGGAAGCCTCAAGGTAGTGAAGCAGGCCTATGATCATATAGCCACAGCCATCGCTGCCTTTGAACGCAGCGAGCTATTCCATCCCTTTACCTCAAAATATGACTACTATCTTGCCGGCAAGGCTGAACTGACCCAGCAAGAGAAGCGTGGATTGGAACTGTTTGCTGCCGAGGATAAGGGTAACTGTGCCGCCTGCCACACGAGTCAGGTGGGTGAGAATGGTCAACCACCCCTGTTTCCCGATTTCACATATGACAACCTGGGCGTACTGCGTAATGACGAGAACCCTTTCTACACCCAACCTGCCCGCTTCACTTCCAAAGGGGCCGAAGTGATCGATATTGGTCTGGCGAAGACCACGGGTCGCGATGTGGACAGGGGGAAATTCAAGGTCTCCACGCTACGCAATATCGCGCTGACGCCACCCTATATGCATAATGGAAAACTGAAAACCCTGCGTGAAGTCGTGGTGTTCTACAGCACCCGGGATATTCGTTCCGACTGGGGAAAACCGGAGGTGGCAGAAAACGTCAATACAAAGGAACTGGGTAATCTGGGCCTGGCCAATGACGAGATAGATGCCATTGTTGCCTTCATGCAGACACTGACGGATGGGTATCAACTTGACACCAGCTTTGTAAAGCGTTGAATAAACCCGCAGGGATTGCAGGGATTGCAGGGAGAGGGCTGGACTGCGCCCCCCGCTGAGTGTCAGCCCGGAAAATTCACCCGCCTGATGAAAATCGAAATAAAAGGGACCATAATCTAAACGTCATCTGTTACCGATTAGAAATTTGAAAGGGCGTGGATTTGGTTCCAACTCTATGGAGAGTTGCTCGATGAAAATACAGAGTGGTTTGTGGTTACAGCAAGTAGCAATGATCAGCCTTTTTCTCATGGCTGCAAGCGCTGGCATGGCCAATCCACTCGAATGTCCTCCCAACACTGAAGCACTGACCACGAAAGACTCACAGATCCCCTTGGATGAACTTGAAATACGCCTTAAACCTCTGGTTCGCTGTGAACTTGCCGAGGAGGCAAAGGGATGGATGACGTTGTTGAAGAGCAAAGTCCAGGAGATAAGCGGCGAGGAGCTGGTTGCCAAACACAAGAAAACCGAAATGAAGGCGGTCGAGGAGGCGTTGGACGCCCTGGAAGATGCCAAGGAGGCTATGGAGGAGGTTCCTGAGGCTACAAAGGGGGAGTCTGAGTCGACAGCTGCCGGCCTGGAGGAGACAGAGACGGCGGTTGCCGAGGCTCACAAACAGATAAAAGAGGTCATTGGGGATCAGGAGGAGACAGAGGATGCGGTGGATTCCAGTATCACCAAGGAGGTCCTCGAAAAAAGTGAAACAGAGGCCGGAGTCGACAGTAAATCGGGAAAACAGATACTCCAGGATGAAAAGTCCGCCACTAAACAACTGGACAAGATTGACACAAAGGAACTTCAGGATCAGGAGACATTGAAAAAGGTAACGGACGCAGCGGTTCAGTTGGCGGATTCGAAATCGGAGATCCGGAAATCGCTGCTTGAGCACGTCAACCAGTTATATGCGGAAAGGACCGCGTTGATCGATCGCGCCAATCTGGTGATCAACGCATTTGAAGAGAAGGGGGCGGCTGAGGAGCCGATCACGGAATACAGGCAGTACATCAAAGCCGTATCAGGCCTTAAGGTCGATGTCTCCGATCTTGACGCTACATTGGCTGCCCTCAAAGGCTGGCTTATATCTAAGGAGGGTGGCCTGCGCTGGGGTAAAAATATCGCTATTTTCGTTGTTACGGTGCTGGCGTTTTACTTCCTTTCCGTCATCGTTGGGCGGGCAGCAGATCGAGGGTTCAAAGCTTCGCGTCACACTTCTGCACTGTTGTCTGACTTCCTTACGAAAGCAATAAGCCGGGGAATTATCGTGCTAGGTGTTCTTATCGGCCTGGCGGCGCTTGAGGTGAATATCGGCCCGGTCCTCGCAGTGATCGGCGCATTGGGCTTTGTTGTAGCTTTTGCCCTGCAGAGCTCCCTGGGTAATTTTGCCAGTGGCATACTCATCCTGCTCTACCGGCCCTTTGATGTAGGAGACCTGGTCGAGGTCTCGGGTGTATTGGGTAAGGTGTCTTCGATGAATCTTCTCTCTACCCATATTAAAACACCCGACAACAAGTCCGTTATCATTTCCAATAACGCCATCTGGGGCAATGTGATAACCAACGCCACAGCGACGAACAAGCGGCGCGTGGACATGGTTTTCGGTATCGGCTATCAGGACGATATCGGCAAGGCGCAACGGATCATGGAGGATATCCTCTCATCCCATGAGTTGGTGCTCAAAGATCCCAAGCCTGTGGTCCGGCTTCATGAGCTGGCAGATTCCTCGGTGAATTTTGTCTGCCGCCCCTGGATCCGGGCAGAGAACTACTGGGATGTCACCAGGGCGGTGAAGGAGCGTTTCGATGCGGAAGAGATCTCCATCCCATTTCCGCAGCGGGATGTTCACCTGTTCACTGAACAGACTGCCGGGGCGGAAAATCTGCCTGACAAAAACAGTTCCTAATACTCAGTAAATGGGTTCAGAGCTTTTGATTGAAAGCAGGGATTAAGTGAGAGCCATTTTGGTCATTGCTCAAAGAATCTCCTCGATTGGATAGACATAGACCTGGTAGAGATAGAAGAACGTCAGGGAGATTGCCAGGATATAGCGGTGCACTGCAGTTAGAGTCCTCTTAAATCAACAGAAGACCCAACGCCTGATCTTGCGCTGGGTCTTCTGTTTTCAGCGGTTTGCTAATCGCCCTCTTTAATCACCCCGGGTTCATCTGCCTTCAGATAGGCCAGCTCTTCATCCGACAGTTCAACGTCATCGTAGCCGGTGATCATCGGTTTCACATGATCGATAAATGAATGGCCTGTTGTGAGCAGATAGACGTGGGCGATGACAAACAGCAGGATAGCGAGTGCTGCGATGGTATGGATCAGCGCAATGGGCCCAATTCCTATCCATTCAAATAATTCCCCCTGCCCGAAACTGATCAGCAGGTAGGCGATGCCGGATATCCAGATTGCAGGAAAGATCGCGATCTTGACCATAAGATAGGTCAGCGCCTGAAGCGGGTTGTGTTTACGCCGGTAGGTCTTGCGATAGGGGTGGTGCTCCCCTTTGAAAATGCCGAAGGCGTAGAAACGCGCAACCGTGATGAAGTGCTCGGTGGTTGGGAGATAGTGCCGCCACTGGCCGGTTGTGAAGAGCCAGAAGATGGCGAATGCCCAGATCACCAGCAATATAATTGCAGCCCATGTGTGGACGGTGACGGCATCCCCAAAACTGATCAGGCTGTGTGTGCCGTGTACCGCAAAACCCGTGAACAGCAGGGTGGAGATGAGCGCCATCTGGCTCCAGTGCCAGAGTCGTTCAAACCGCTTGAAGACCAGAATCTTATGCATCGTCATCAGACTTTCCTCCTGCGGGTGGCGATCATGCGCAACGCGCCGTGTCCAAGTACCCCACCCAGGGTGCCGAGAACTGCCAACAAACCGATAAGATCGAGCATTTCATTCTTGCCTCTACCCGGCATATAGAAACCCTTAAGATGATCGAGTCTGCCGTCATGTGAATGACAGCTGGAACAACTCAGTGCGTCGTCTTTGGGCGCCACCATGTGGTTGATGGGCCAGTAGGAGTAGGTTTCTATAAACCCCCATTCGCCGCTGTAGGGGATGCCGTTTTTCTTCATTCCGGCCTCAATGGCCTTGCCGAAATCGTAGTTGCCCCAGAGTGCACTATCATCATTCCCCCAAAGATGCATATAGGGCAGTGTGTTGTTGCCCTTGTCGTAGGGTTGAGTGGTATGCATGCGTTTGAACGGGTAGATGCGTGAACCAGGGTCATCATGTGAACCGGAAAAACTGTTGATGTCGATCGGGCCTTTTGATGGATCAAATTTGGTGGCAATCGTGGTGTAGTTCATGGTGCCGTCAAACCAAGCATACATTGGCTCAAGGTCTTCAGCATAGGTGAAGGTGCCCTTGATCGACTTGTAGGTGGCGCGGTGATGGCCATCCCCTTGGGTGTACTCCTTCAGCTTGAAGCCCTCGCCATCTTTCAGTTTGCCCATGGTGCGCCAGTCCCAATCGACCTCTGTAGCGACGCCGCCCCGGGCAATGGCCGGAATGTGGCAGGTTTCGCAGGCAACCGTTTGAGTATGGCTGTTGAGCTTGATCCCCTGGACCGATGTGATGGGATGGGGTGATGCACTGTGACAGCTTTCGCATGAAGCAACATCGCGTGGCATGCCAGGTTTGCCGGTGCCAGTCTCGTCGTTGACCAGCATCTCGTACCGGCTGCCGGCCCACTCGTGACCTTCGCCCACATGGCAGGTAACACATGAAAAGCCTTCACCGGCTTCACTCATGTGTACATCGACGTCTTTGGGTGGGTCGAACAGTACAGATGAGAGGTCGCCGTGTTTCACATTGTCGCCGCCGCCGCCATAGAAGTGGCACTTGCCGCAGTTGTTGCGAGTCGGCATCTCAACGCTTTTGGCAACCGCCGCCCAGTCGATGGCAGGCTTGCTCTCAAACATGACGGAGCAGGCCTTGTTGCCTTTTGATGTGGGTGTTTTGTAGTAGGTGCCAGTGGATTCGTGGCAGACCAGGCAATCCATATTCTCCTGGTTTGTGAAATCAAAATCCGGACTGTCCATGTTATACCCGGCATGACACTGGGCGCACATGCCCTCATTGCCTCTGGCATTGGTACAGAAGTTATTGATCAATACACTCTTGCCGAGGTGCTGGCCAGTCTTAGGATGCTTGTAGTCCCAGGTCCAGTGCTTATTTTTCATGAACTGATGACCTGCGGTGTTGTGACACTCCAGGCAGGCTTTGGTTACTTCAGGGCCACTAAAAAACGGGCCTTGAAGCTCCTTCAGTTTTGTATGATCAGTGGTTGCCTTGCTCTCTTTTTTGGGTTTGATAATCGCATGGCGTTCATCCGTTTTTGTATATTCGGAGATGCCCATTTCGATTTTTGGATCTGAAGAGGCCAGGGTTGTTGTTACCCAGCCAAGTGTCAGAATCAGGATAGAGAAGCTAAGAGATATGTAATTAAAGCAATACATCCGGCGCTTGGAGGCCGGAGGATAATGGTTGATCATCGTGACGATGTCCCCTTGTAAACACCAATCAGCGGCGCTGACAACGACAGATCTCTGCGGACCTATGCGGAGTGTAAATATACCTGCATTACACCAAGGTTGGAGTCTACCCGTTTTTATTCGAAAAAATCATGATATACATCAATGGGGAGGGGCCGTTTGAGTCTCGCTTAAGGTGCAAGCACCTTTTTGATGTCATACAGGGTGCGATGCACGCTGTGGCAGCGTGCACAGCTCTGGACGGCCAGTGTTCCCAGGTGACGTCCTGTCTGCTTTATCTCTCCTGCTTTGATCGCCAGTTCAAGTGCCGCCAGGGATTTCTCTGTTTCAGCGCCGAGGATTCTTGCTTTTTGGGATTTGTCCTTGTGGCAGGATTTACAACTTTGTCCAAGGTCTTCAAACCGCTGGCGAAGATCGCCCAGGCTATCGAGTGCCGTCTGTTTTCTCTCATCCTCACTGGCGATCTTGATCCGGTTGAGCAACAGGGTGAGACGCTCCATTACCCTTTTATAGGACTCCTCCTCCAATGTTTCAGTATCTTCGACCTTGACTATACTGAAGTCCGGACTGCGATAGAGTGCAGCAGCTACGGCACGATAGTCCCGATGGCAGGAACGGCAGCTGAGACCAATTTTTCTCAGTGTAGCGGCAGCCTGTTTGTAATCGCCCTGTTCCGTCGCCTTTTGTAGTGCGTCCATCTGTTCGAGTTCCAGTTCATCCCGCCACTCCGGCACCATTTCGCCAATCTTGCGGTAGTGCTGCGCCAGGCGTGTGGTCCACTTATTGAGCCGCACCTGATCTTCCAGTGCTAAATAGTCGGAGACCGCCAGCATCTCACGCCGCAGTTTGAACATGTTGTGTAGCCAGACGTGGCGTTTATTGGCCGGTTTATACCACTGTGCCAAAGAGGCGGGAGGGAGCTGCAGATATATTTCCCTCTCTTCGCTGGCGCAGGTTGATGAGAACGATATCAGCGTGGCCAGCACGACAAAAAAGAGTCTGGGTAAAATCAACTATCTGCTCCGGTTTTACGTCGATGGACAAGGCATTCGGTTTCAGTCATATTGCCCGGCAGTGACCTTTGTTGCAATCGGCTTGGCGAGAGTCGTTGAGCCAAATCAGGAGAAAGATGTGTTTGGCGATTCGAAAAAGCATAGAGGCACACTCTATTTTATTACTGCTCTGATCGTTGGCTGTTCATCGTCGTTTTTTTCAGTGGCTCTGTCGGCTGCGGATGATGTAGCGAATCCAGCCAGCGTTACCCATCAGATGTGGCGCAAGATCCGCTTGGGTGAACTCAAGATTGAAGGGGACCACGATGCGGTCAAGGCCCTGGTTCTGCAGGGAAATATCCCTATCACCTATGATTATATTGCCACGTTGATGCGGACTCCTAACGCCTTTGGCAATGGACCGGCCTGCATCGTTTGCCACAGCTCCAATGACCCGTCACGGAGTTACCGGGGACTGGACCTCTCCAGCTGTGAAGGTATTCTGCGAGGCTCCACTGAAGCTCCGGCCAGACCGGTCATCTCACCGGGCAAGCCAATGGATAGCCGTCTGGTGCATAAACTCCGAAACAACCGTATGCCGTTGGGTGTCTCTTTCCTGCACCCGACTGATACTGAAAGTATCCAAAAGGTCAAAAAGTGGATCGACAGCGGGGCGGCTGATGACGAGTTTTTCAAGACCAGCGTACTGCCGCTCTTTGCCGAGCCCACGGCATTTGGCTCCGATATCGCTTGTATCTCCTGCCATGCGGGATTCCGGGATCCGCCCAACTTCAATGAGGTCAACCTGAGCAGTCATGAGGCAATCATGACGGGGGCCTTCTCCCGAACCAACAAAAAACAAGGCAGGCCGGGTATCCCCATTGTTATTCCACACGAGGCAGAAAAAAGTCGGCTCTACCAGCGTCTGACGGAGAATCGTATGCCGCCTGGTATCAATCCGGGCGAGGAGAGTGACCACCCGAATACCAGTCTGCTGATGCGCTGGATCGAACAGGGGGCGTGGTGCAAATAGCCCTCCAAAACCATAACTTGATCAAGGTCAAAGCCTTGTCATCTATTAATATTTTCTAATTTACGTCGCAAGTCTGCATGCAAAGGAGTAATCACATGGCCGAGGCCTTTACTAAATCGATGGCGCGCAACATCTTTTATGGTGGTAGCGCTTTTTTCTTTCTACTTTTTCTCGCCCTTACGTTCGACACCATGGGGCAGCTTCCAAATCGTGATAACCGGGCGGCCTTGGAGGGGGAGCTGGGTCCGGTGATCGCTCAAGGCAAGGCGCTTTGGGAGAACAATGACTGCATTGGCTGCCACACGCTGCTGGGAGAAGGTGCCTACTTCGCGCCTGAGCTGGGCAATGTCTACAAGCGTTTTGGCAATTCGACCGATGCGATCAAGGGTTTTATTTTGAGTCGCCCTAAGGATGGTATACCCGGTCGCCGCAGTATGCCTCAGTTCAACTTCAATGATGAAGAACTGACCGCGATTGCCGAGTTTCTGAAGTATGTTTCAGAGATCAACACCGCTGGCTGGCCGCCGAACATCCAGGGTTAAGGGGAGAAGTTAATAATGAAATATCAATCACAATCGGTTGCGAAGCTATACTTTATCGCGGCCATCGCCCTGTTTGCGGCGCAGATCCTGTTTGGCCTGATCATGGGTCTGCAGTATGTAGTAGGGGATTTTCTGTTCCCAGAGATTCCATTCAACGTGGCCCGTATGGTCCACACCAACACACTTATCGTGTGGATGCTGATGGCCTTTATGGGTGCCGCCTACTATCTGATACCGGAAGAGGCGGAGACTGAGCTCTTCGCACCCTGGCTGGCAACATTGATGTTCTGGATCTTCCTGGTGGCTGCGGGTCTTACCGTGGCGGGCTACCTGCTGGTGCCCTACGCTACCCTGGCAGAGCTGACCATGAACGAGTTGTGGCCCACCATGGGCCGTGAGTTCCTGGAACAACCGACCATTACCAAGCTGGGCATAGTGATAGTCGCTTTGGCGTTCCTGTTCAACATCGGCATGACCATCCTCAAGGGTCGCAAGACCGTGGTGAACCTGGTAATGCTGTTGGGCCTGGTGGGTCTGGCCGTGTTCTTCCTGTTCGCCTTCTACAACCCCACCAATTTGGTGATGGACAAGTTCTTCTGGTGGTGGACCGTGCATCTGTGGGTTGAGGGCGTCTGGGAGTTGATTCTCGGTGCCATCCTCGCCTTCGTGCTGATCAAGACCACCGGCGTCGACCGCGAAGTTATCGAGAAGTGGCTCTACATCATCATCGCCATGACCCTGATCACCGGCATCATCGGTACCGGTCACCACTTCTTCTGGATTGGTACCCCCGAGTACTGGCAGTGGTGGGGCTCGATCTTCTCCGCAATGGAGCCGATCCCCTTCTTCATGATGACCGTGTTTGCCTTTAACATGGTGAACAAGCGCCGCCGCGAACACCCCAACAAGGTTGCGATCCTGTGGGCACTGGGCACCGCTGTAATGGCATTCCTGGGTGCTGGCGTGTGGGGTTTCCTGCATACCCTGTCACCGGTGAACTACTACACTCACGGTACGCAGATCACTGCGGCTCATGGTCACATGGCATTCTACGGTGCCTACGTGATGATCAACCTGACGATCATCTCCTATGCTATGCCGTTGCTACGGGGCCGCAATGCTGCGAATCCGCCGAAGTCGCAGATCATGGAGATGTGGTCTTTCTGGTTGATGACCGTGTCTATGGTGTTCATTACCCTGTTCCTGACAGGCGCCGGTATCCTGCAGTCCTACCTGCAGCGCATGGGCGAGAACCCGCAGTCGTTCATGGCGGTGCAGGATCAGATTGCACTGTTCTACTGGCTGCGTGAGATTGCCGGTGTGGTATTCCTGATCGGGTTGGTGCTCTACATCGCCAGCTTCTTTGTAGGTCAGAGTGACCCAGAGGCTGTTGCCGCCGACTGAATAACCATAAACCCCCTTGAGGTGTAACAGCCTCACTTAAGGCCGGCAGTCTCTGCCGGCCTTTTTTATTGTTTGAAATATAGATCCCTGGCAGGCCGGTTCAAGCGTTGCGGAACCGGCAAGCATCAATGTCAGAGCCAACACTTGTGCCTGATCCGCAGCGCTTGGGCATGCCTGCATGGGGCTTCGTGGCCTATAATTTGAGCTGACCACCCCGCAAAATATGGATGCCAATGGAACGGAAGGTTTTGTTATCCGTAAGAAACGCCAGTCGTATCTTTCGCATGGGAGAGGTGGAGGTTCCGGCGCTGCGGGATGCTTCTCTCGATATTCTCGATGGCGAGTTCATGGTCATCATCGGCCCGAGTGGTTCGGGTAAGAGCACCCTGCTCAACCTTATCGGCGGCATGGATCATCCCACCAGCGGGAGAGTGCTGTACGAAGGGATAGATCTGGCGCAGGCGACGGACCAGGCGTTGACTGAATACCGGCGGCACCAGGTCGGTTTTGTCTTTCAATTCTACAACCTGGCGCCGATGTTGACGGCGCTTGAGAATGTCCAGGTTGCCACGGAGATAGCCAGCGATCCGCTTGATCCTGGGGAAGCGCTGGCGCTTGTGGGGCTGGCTGGATACGAAAATCACTTCCCCTCGCAGATGAGTGGCGGGGAGCAGCAGCGCGTCGCCATTGCCCGCGCCCTGGCGGGCAACCCAAAACTGCTGCTCTGTGATGAGCCGACTGGTGCGCTGGATCTGGCCACCAGTCGTCAGGTTCTGGCGCTGCTGGTACGTCTGAAAGAGGAGTTGGGCAAGACCCTGGTGCTGATCACTCACAATAGCGCGATTGCCGGCATCGGTGACCGGATCGCCACCATCCGGGACGGGGGCATACATTCGCTGCAGGAAAATGCAAGACCGGTTCCGGTGGACGAGGTCACCTGGTGAGCCGGGTGTTGCGCCATAAATTGATACGCGACCTCTGGCGGCGCAAGGGGCAGCTTCTGACCCTGTTTGCGGTGATTGCGATTGGTGTCGGTGCTTATGTCGGGATGGCGGGTGTCTGGCGCGATATGGGTGGCGCCAGAGATGCCTACTATCGGGATTGTCGCCTGAGCGACTTTGTGGTGAATCTGAAGCGTGCCCCTTCATGGGCGGTGGAGGAGATCGCAATACTCGACGGGGTGGTGAGTATCGAGGGGCGGATTTCACAATCGGTGATGATCGATCTGCCTGGCGTCGTGCGGCCGATTGAGGGGGTTGCGCTATCTCTGCCGGATTATGCAAGCCCCCGGTTCAATGATCTTTTGATGCGCACCGGTAGCACCATCTCCGCTCCCGGGGAGGCTGAAGTTATTCTCAATCATGCCTTCGCAGTGGCCCACGGATTGAAACCGGGAGACCGGATCGGCGTACTGCTGCTCGAAAGCCGGCAGGAGTTGCTGGTGGTTGGGACTGCCCAGTCACCCGAGTTTGTCTACCTGATCCCGGCCAGTGGTGGGTTGGCACCCGATCCGGCTCGTTTTGGAGTGATCTATCTTGGTGAACGCTATCTGCAGGCGAGAAGCGACTTGGACGGGGCATACAACCAGCTACTCGGTCGGCTCAGCAGTCGGCACGCCACGCAGGTGAAGAACGTCCTGTTGACTATAGCACTGCGGCTCGACCCCTTCGGTGTGACCCTGACCACGCCGGTCTCCGAGCAGGCCTCGTTCCGTTTCCTGCAGGATGAACTGGCCGGGCTTGAGGTACAGTCGAGAATTCTTCCGATGATCTTTCTCGGCGTAGGCGCCTTGGTGCTCAATGTGTTGATTGGTCGTCTGGTGAACCAACAGCGATCGATCATTGGGACCTTGCGTGCTCTGGGGTACGACCGTTTCAGCCTGATCCGGCACTATCTCTCCTATGGTGTGGTGGTGGGTTGTACCGGTGGCCTGTTGGGCATAGCGCTTGGTGTCTGGTTGCAGTCGGAGATGGTGGCGATCTATCGAGAGTTTTACGAACTGCCGGGACTGGTCTATCACTTCTATGGAGATATTGCCCTGGCCGGACTGTTGATCAGCCTGCTGTTTGCCCTTGCCGGTAGTGGTTATGGTGTCTGGCGGGCGACCCGCTTGCAGCCTGCGGAAGCGATGCGCCCTCCGGCCCCTCAGGCAGGTGGCCACATTCTGCTGGAGCGTCTGGGGTTTCTTTGGGGGCGACTGAATTTTCGCTGGCGCTCGATTCTGCGCTCGGTGTTTCGCAACCCCTTCCGTTCGCTGGTGAGTCTGTTTGCCAGCCTGATCGCCACTGCGCTGGTGTTCGCGACTTTCAGCATGGTCGATGCACTGGACTACCTGATGGGTTATGAGTTCGAGCGGGTTTCTCATCAGGATCTGAGTATCGGTCTGCGCGAACCCGTTGGTTTGCAGACTTTGACGGAGATCGAAAGCCTGCCCGGGATTACCCTGGCCCAGCCGGAGCTGCTGGTTGCCTGCGACCTGACTAACGGGGCGCGCCAGAAGCGTATCGCCATTACAGGTCTGCCGGCGGACAATCGCCTGCATACACCCCTGGACCAGTTCGGGAGAAGGGTTGATGTGCCTTCACAGGGACTGGTGTTGACCCGCAAGCTTGCCGAGATTCTCGATCTGAAGCCGGGTGACAGTGTGACCCTGAGGCCGCTTACAGGGCGCCGTGAACAGGTGGTGGCTGAGGTGAGTGCGGTGGTCGAGAGCTTTCTCGGTCTCGCCGCTTATGCCGATATCGGTTATCTGAGCCGCCTGCTGGGGGAAGAGCAGGTGGCAAACCGTTTTCTTGCCAACAGCGTGGGCGGGGAGATGAGTGAAAAACTGCTCTCCCGGATTAGAGAGCGCCCGGCGATTCTGGGGTTGAGTGAACGTCGGCATGCGTTGGCACAGCTTGACGCCACCTTCGGCGAGACCATGGGCAGCATGATTGTGGTGATGGTGGTCTTCGCTGGCATGATCGCCTTCGGCAGTGTGCTCAATACCGCGTTGGTCTCATTGAGTGAACGGGAACGGGAGGTAGGCACCCTGCGGGTATTGGGGTATACCCCTCTGCAGGTCACCAGCCTGTTTGCCGGAGAGAGCCTGCTTTTGAACGGGATAGGAATTCTGCTGGGGCTCTACGCCGGGGTAAAGTTGAGTGAAGGGCTGTCGCTGCTCTACAGCACTGAACTCTACCGGTTTCCCGCAGTGATTTTGCCAGGTTCTCTGGTGGTCAGCGCGCTGCTGATGCTGTTGTTCGTCCTGCTGGCGCAGTGGCTCGTTTTTCGTATCCTGTCCCGGCTCGACTGGCTGGAAAGCCTCAAGGTCAAGGAGTAACCATGTCTAAGCCAGCTGTTGTCATCGGAAGTTTCGTTACGTTCAGCCTGTTGCTGTTGTCGGGTTGTGGCCAGCAGTTGGAAGTGGTGGCAGTGACGCCGGTGCAAGGCGGGATCTCCAGCATGTTCACTGAACCGGCCCGGACCCGGTTGGCCCGTACCTATCGTGTGACCATGCCGGTGGAAGGGCGCATCGGCCATGTCGACCTGCTGCCGGGGGACAGGGTCGAGGTCGGGCAGCCGCTGGCGATGATTGACCGTTTCCCTTTTGAGCAGCGCGTCGAGGAGGCGCAGGCGGTGGTGTCAGAGATGGAGCAACAGTTGCGTATCAATGCCTATGATGAGATCGAAAAGACCCTGGCAATCGAGATGACCGCAACGGTGGAGGCCACCCGGGATGCACTGCGTGCGGCGGATGCCCAAGTCGATGCAGAGAAGGTGCGGGTTGCCTGGGCTGAAAAGGTGAGGGAGCGGAACACCCAGCTTGCGAAGGAGGGCAGTGTTTCACAGCAGGACCTGGAAAATGCGGTACTGGCGGCGCAAACGGCACAGATCTCACTCAAGCAGGAAGAGTTTATCCAGGCAGCGCTGAATACCCTCTTTACCGCGATCAAGCTGGGACCAAAGTATGTTGAGCAGTGGCTGGGCCGAAAACAGCTTGAGCGTGAGGTGAACCTGCAGCAGTTGGCCCAAGCACGCACCCGGTTGGCGCGGGCAGAGTATCAGCTTGATCTGGCGCAGCTCCGCGCCCCGGTGAGTGGTGTGGTGCTGCACCGTTATAGTGAAGGGGAGGGGAGTCTTCCAGTTGGTCAGTTGTTGCTGGAAATCGGGGATCCTGCCGATCTTGAGGTGGTGAGTGATCTGCTGACCCGTGATGCCATGCGGCTCAGTGTTGGGACTTCCGTTGAATTGACTGCGGGTGATATGCGCCTCCAAGGCATAGTGAAGCGGATTGAGCCGGCGGGTTTTACCAAACGCTCCTCCCTCGGGGTGGAGCAGCAGCGGGTCAATGTAGTGGTTGGCCTGTCTGAGCATCCTGACAAGATAGGGGTTGGTTACCGGTTACAGGCACGTTTCCACACCGGCAGCAGCCAGAACACGTTGATCCTGCCCCGTTTCAGCGTGCTGCAGGCTGCGGATGGGTCTCATTATGTATTTCTCATCAAGGGCAATAGGCTCAAACGCCGTGTCGTGAAATTGGGTCTGCGGAATGACCGCCAGTTGGAAATAGTGGAAGGACTCAGTGGAGGGCAGCGGGTTGTTTCAGTGCCTGATGCGGAGATGAAGGATGGCCAATCTGTTCGGCTAGATGCAGAAGAATAGATCGTTCCCGGGCTGATGGTATGATGCGTCCCTGGATGAATTCAGGCGGGAGCCGAATGAAGGCGTTGCTCAACTTTTTTGTCGATCTCTGTCTGTTGCGTGCTGCGCCACAGGACCTGCCGGCGTCCGGCGTTATTCTGGCAGGGACATTTCTGCTGAATATCCTGGTCAGTCTGCTGATGATCGTTGACGCGAGGCACGGCCCAGGCCTGGCGCTGATTGAAAGCCTCTTCGAGACTTTCCTGATGCTGACTGTTCTCTATCTGGCGTTGCGAACCCGCCGTCTGAGAGGACGATTTCAACAGTCGGCCACCGCCCTGATGGGCAGTGGGCTGCTGCTCGGCCTGCTGGCCCTGCCCTTGGTAGCCTGGAGTCACCGCAGTGAATCCACCGAAGCGGGCCTGTTGCTGATTATCTGGAGCATCGTGGTGCTGGGACACATCATTCGCCACACCTTTGGTCTGACCCTGAATATCGGTGTGGCCTTGGGGGTGCTCTATACAATGCTTGCCTGGTCGATGGTAGCCAGACTCTTCCCGGTAACCTGATGCACATCCATATCCTCGGTATCTGCGGCACTTTCATGGGCGGCATTGCGCTGTTGGCGCGTTCACTTGGTCATACGGTCAGTGGTTCTGATGCCAATGTCTATCCACCCATGAGTACACAACTCGAGGCGGCAGGCATCCGGCTCCAGGAGGGTTATAAACCCGAGCACTTGCAACCGGTGCCGGATCAGGTAGTGGTGGGCAATGCCATGTCCCGCGGTAATCCAGCGGTTGAGGCGATGCTCGATCAGGGGATTCCTTATACGTCCGGCCCCCAGTGGCTTGCAGAGCATGTATTGCAGGGGCGTTGGGTGCTGGCGGTGGCGGGCACCCACGGCAAAACCAGCACCGCCAGTCTGCTGGCCTGGATCCTGGAGTATGCCGGGTTGGCGCCGGGGTTTCTGATCGGCGGTGTGCCGGAAAATTTTGGCGTGTCGGCCCGCCTGGGAGATACCCCTTTCTTTATCGTTGAGGCGGACGAGTACGACACCGCATTTTTCGATAAGCGCTCCAAGTTTGTTCACTACCGTCCCCGCACCCTGGTGATGAACAATCTGGAGTTCGATCATGCCGACATCTTCGACGACCTGGAGATGATTCAGCGCCAATTTCA
The DNA here is from genome assembly GCA_003349915.1 of endosymbiont of Escarpia spicata. Lineage (GTDB taxonomy): Bacteria > Pseudomonadota > Gammaproteobacteria > Chromatiales > Chromatiaceae > QGON01. The sequence continues at coordinate 146,113 of QFXE01000013.1, read as the reverse complement.
CCATCTTGTGCGCACGGTACCCGGTAGTGGGCTGATCATAACGCCGCTCTATGACGGTAACCTGGGCGAGGTGCTCGACAGGGGGTGTTGGACCCCGGTGGAGTATTTTGATCCCGAACTCGAAGCCTACTGGCATGCTGAAAACAGCAGTCGGGACGGCAGTCGCTTCGATGTGGTGTGTGATGGGGAGCGGGTGGGGCGGGTGAGCTGGGATCTGATCGGTCGTCACAACGTCTCCAATGCACTGGCTGCGCTGGCGGCAGCGCGTCATGCCGGTGTGCCGCCGAAGACAGCAATCGAGGCGTTGAGTGATTTTCGCAATGTGAAACGGCGCATGGAGCTGCGGGGAGAGGCCGGGGGAGTCAGGGTCTATGATGACTTTGCCCACCATCCGACCGCCATCGAGACTACCCTCCAGGGGTTAAGGGATCAGGTGGGGGATGCCCGGATTATTGCGGTACTGGAGCCCAGATCGAACACCATGAAACGGGGCGTGCACGCCGACCAGCTGGCTGGGGCGCTGAAGGCCGCAGACCGGGTTTTGCTCTTTGCGCCGGATGATCTTGCCTGGGATGCGGCAGCAGTGCTGCGTCCTTTGGGTGGGACGGTAGCGGTATTCGATGAGGTGCAGGCCATTATCGATAGAATTGCAGAAATGGTGGAGCCGGGTGATCACCTCCTGGTGATGAGCAACGGCGGTTTTGAGGGCATTCATCAGCGTCTGCTGGATGTGCTTGGGAAAGACAGAGGGTAAATATGGAACCAAAAGACGGCCCCATTTCGCTTGCCATTACCGGTGCCTCCGGCAGTGCCTACGCGCTACGCCTGCTGGAGTGCCTCATTGGTGCGGGGCGGAACGTCTATCTGATGATTTCACAGGCCGGGCAGATCGTGCTCAAGATGGAATCGGATCTGGAGTTGCCCGCTCAGCCCGCTGAGGCGCAGAAAATAGTGGCACAACGCTTCAATGCGGCAGAGGGCCAGTTGCAGGTTTTTGGACGGCAGCAGTGGATGGCGCCGGTGGCCAGTGGTTCCAACCCGCCGGCTGCGATGGTTGTCTGTCCCTGCACCACGGGTTCTCTCTCCGCCATCGCCTGCGGCGCCAGTAATGACCTGATCGAGCGATCCGCCGATGTGATGCTGAAGGAGCGGCGCAAGCTGATTCTGGTGGTCAGGGAGACCCCCTTCTCGGAGATCCATCTGGAGAATATGTTGAAACTGGCGCGAATGGGGGCGGTGATACTGCCGGCCAACCCCGGTTTCTACAACAACCCGGAATCGGTCGATGATATTGTTGATTTCATGGTTGCCCGTGTGTTGGATCATCTGGGCGTGGAAAATGCGCTTTTGCCACGCTGGGGCGGGTAATTTCAGGCTGTCAGGGTAGGCCGGTTCAAACGTAGCGGAACCGGCAACCCATGTGTCGTGACAATTCGAAAATGCCCGATCCGGTACCTTTGATCGGGCCTGCGCCATGAACAGTGACAAGCCTGTTTTTATGAGGAATGAAAACGCTTACAGGGTTTTTATATAGGTCGCCAGAGCGAGGCGTTGTGCTGTATTGATGCCGGGGAAGCTGGGCATCACCGTGCCGCCCTTTTCGATCTTCTCTAAAATCTCCTCAATCGGCTCATCTGATCCGGCGATGCGTAATAGCAGGCCGAACTTGCCGGTGCCTTTTTCCCCGTGACAGGACTGACAGCCGTCGGCGAACATCTCTGCCGGGGTGGTGGTGATGGAGGGGCTGTACTCGCTGGCGCCACAGCCGGTGAGCAGTGCCGCCGCAGCCAGGGGAGCGAGAAGCTTGGTCGTTGTATTCATTATGGATTCCAGTTGTGAAATATAGGGGATAATCAGATTTTCGTCCGATGGGTGGTTGCGCGGATGATAACAAATCAGCAGTGCCGCATCCTGCCGGGGGGGCAAAAGCTTATTTATTAAGTGGTTATGTGGTTTGCCCAGCCAACGAGTGTCCGTCTTGTTGCGACACCGGCAAACGATTCAGCCTGCGTCAACAGGCCCAAGAAAAAGGGGGGCGTTTAAATCGCTCTTCTCTATGTGGATAAAATCTGCCGTGTCTCTTTTAAGAATCTCCAGCGGCGTCTGAAAATCGCTCTCCGTGATGGGATAGGTCAACAGACCGAGCAGGTCTGCCTGGCTCTGGCGGGAGACGTTGCCGATCCAGACAGGTTGTTGTAATGGCCGTAAAATCACGGGTGTGGACCAGAGGCGTAATACCAACTGTTCACCTGCATCGGGGTGTTTTACCAGTGTGATGCTTTCGTAACTGCCGTCGTGAACCTGGGGCAAAAGGGGAAGTTCCCGCAGCGCCAGAGAAGGTGAGAGCATGCGTAGCAGATTGTGCCACCCCAGCATCTCTGCCCGTTGCCACCCCCGGCTCCCCAGGGTGTCGATCAGCGGCTGTGGCGGTCCGGCAAGCTGAACGTTGAATGGGTGATCCAATCGTTCACGTATATCGTGCCGATGGCGGGGCAGCGAGGCAGCTGCGCCCTGTTGCCAGGCTTGCAGGCTGATCGTCTGGGTCGGTGGGGCAGGGCGGTAGCGCTGGAAATCCTCTGTCTGATAGAGGTGGCTTCCCAGAGCGGTGGCGAAACCGGCGGCGAGCAGTGCGCTAAGCGTGAGCCCCAACCAGTGACGTTCCAACTCGGCATGCCGATACCAGGCCATGCCCAGGGCTGCGATCCAGGCAGTGCCCAGTAGTAGACTGGCGACTACATCGCTCAACCAGTGTGCGCCTAGGTAGAGCCGGGAGAGCGCTACGCCTGCGATAATGGAGCTGGCCAGACTATAGGGCAGCCAGCGCAGATTCAACGATAGTGTCCTGGCGATAAGGATGGCAAGAAAGCCGTAGGTCACGGTAGCGCGTAGGACATGGGCGCTGGGAAACGCCCAAGGACCCAACCCTTCGATACCCTCCATCGGACGGGGAATCTGCAAGCTATATTTCAGCAGTAGCGGAGTAAGCAGTCCAAAGAGCACAGCAGCCAGCCAGTGTTGCAGTGCCGGAAGGTGGTGCTCCCGGATCAGGAAGATTCCCACTGCAAGAGTCACCACGCTGATCGTTGAGAGGTCGGCAAAACGGCTGAGATGGAGCATCAGGTTGTCTGACCAGGGATTGCGCAGACTCTGCAGTCCGTTGAAGACCCAGTGATCGGGCTGGCTGATCAGCGTTCCTTCCAACACCATTGCCGCGAGCAGCCCGAACAGAAAGGTGCCCAGCAGCAGCAGGGTTGCCAGGATGCCGAATCCCCTGGCTTCCGGATGGGCGGGATTACCCAGGGCGCTGGAGATCTCGCCCAGAAAAGGGTGTCTCGCGCCCCAATTGGTGATGGTCTGGACGATCCGGGTGGCGTGAGGTCGAATCAGCCGGAACAGTCGCCGGGAGACGGAGAAAATCAGCCAGATTCCCCCCACGCCCAAGAGCAGAACCGCTACCAGCCGGAAAGCGACTTCAGCAGCGAGTTCGAGGGAGGCTCCGAAGACGATGCCGGGCAGCAGGTAGGCAGGCGCCCAGATCAGGGCAGAGAGAGAATTGGCGAAAAAGAAGCGCCAGGCCGACATCTCCAACATACCGGCAACCAGCGGAATGATCGCCCGCACCGGGCCGAAAAAACGGCCGATAGCGACACTCTTGCCGCCATATTTTCTAAAGAATTCAGTGCCGCGCTGCAGGGTTTCCGGATGGCGGCTGAAGGGCCAGAGATTGTGCAGCCGATCCTTGTAGTGTCTGCCAAGCCAGAAGCTGAGTCCGTCCCCGGCGATAGCGCCTCCGACCGCCCACCAGAAGACCGGCCAGAACGCCAGGGTGCCGGTGGCGACCAGGGCGCCGAAACCAAACATCATTACCACGCCTGGTACAAGAAGTCCGACAACGGCCACCGACTCGGAAAAGGCGACCAGAAACACCACAACACCTGCCCATAGCGTGTGGTTCGAGATCCATTCCAATAGTAGGTTGAGAAGGTCGGTCACGGGTGAAGGATAAAGGTAAAAGGTAAAAGGCAAAAGGGTGAGCCTTGACCGAAGGTCCAGTGAACCTTCGCAGCAAGGCGAACGACCGGACAGGATGTCCGGGCCGGGGTTGATTTAGAATGCTGAGGTTACGCCAGGGATGGCGAGGAAAGATTTCCTTAGAGTCACCATCGAAGGTCCAGTGGATCTTCGCAGCAAGGCGAACGGCTGGATAAGAAGGTGGGGTTGAGGTTAGTTAAAATGCCACGTTTAATCCTTGTTGGATCTCCTCCTCTCGAGTCGCATCTTGCGACTGATTCGTCGCTGCTGGTTTAGCTTGTTGACCAGATGGAGTCCATCCATGTAGGGAACGACTCCGTTGTGCCGGATGACCTCCCGGCCTAGTGGGCTGTTGGCAAAACGGATGAACTTCATCACCTCACTTCGGTTGCTGCTCCTGAAATTACTAACCAGATAGAGTGGTCGATAGAGCAGATAGGTCCCGGATTTGATGTTTTCATAGGTAGGGGCCTTGCCTTCAAGTTTAAGGATTTTGACATTGCGCTTTCGGGCGCTACTGACCCCGGTGATTGCCAAGCTGTTGAGGTTGCTTTCAGTCTCCTGTTCCAGCGGGCCTGATGAGGGAAAAATGATGTCAGAGGCGAAGTCCATGCCAGGTGCAGCAAAAAGATATTCCCGGATGGTGTGGCCAACACCTGAAATCTTACCCTTGCGAATCAGTAAGTCGATTGGTTGGTCATTCCCGCCCAACTGAGTCCAGTTGGTGATTTTGCCCGTGTAGACCGCTTTCAGATCCTGCAGCGAGATGTTGTTTATCGGATTCTTCTTATGGGTGATGACCACCAGCGCATCCCAGGCAACGGGGTGAAATTGAACCGATTTCTCTGCGGGATCATTCCACAGTTTGTTACGGCAACTGCCGCCAATGTCAACTTTGTTGGCTGCGACCTGACGTATGCCCTTCGTGGCTCCACCACCGGAGAGCAGGATCTCTGTCTTTGTCTCACGTTGGTAGGCGAGGCTCAACTCAGCCATGAATGCCTTTTTAGTGATGCCGCAACCAACCCACGTCAAGGAGTCGCTGTAAGCTGGAGATATAGTGAGACAGAGCAGGCAGGTGAGGACGAAGTGGCGAACGGTAGGATACAAGTGGATATCTCCTCGATCGAACTCCCTTCCATTCATGGGTAATTTTATAGTCAGCTGATTATTGTCCAGATTGAATTTGAAAACAATTGTGACCGGTTCAGAGAACAAATTCTCTCTTCCCTGAGAAGCGCCAATGTTTTCAGATAATTCCTACAATGGGCGAAGATTTTCCTGATAGGTGTACCGGATCGCGAGTAGTATATTAATTCCCGGCAAGGGCGGCCGATGAATTTCGGAGGGGGCAGGGAAGTCCCGCCTTGTATCATGGTTAGTGACAGGGACGTTCTGCTAACCCGACACAAAGGATGGTGTCGAACCGGATGCCCGTGCCAGGGATTGGTGCGGGCTTTCGTCCTTTCCGCCTGTGTAGGGAACGATTCGCCTGAAAATACATCTGTCCCCTTTTTACCTTCGGTAATCTCCTCGTTCTGTGACCTCATCGCATTCACGAATGCAACAAAAGAAATAACATTGGTCGGAACGCCGTTGATTGGTTGGGGAGAAATGGATGAAAAAAAAGCTTGATCTTATGGTGGCATTGCTCGGAATGGGACTGCTTGGAAATAATGCGATGGCTGAAGGCTTTGCATTGACCGGTAAGGCAGGCTCTCTGGGATTGGGCCTGGAAGGCACCTTGGGAATAACTGAGTCGCTGAACGCGCGCTTGGGTTTCAACGCTTTTAATTACGATTACTCATATACGCAGGATGACACAGATTACGACCTGACGATGGATCTTCAGACGATTTCGCTGCTGGCCGACTGGCACCCGTTCGATTCCGGCTTCCGCTTCAGTGCCGGCATGATGTCCAACAATAACGAGCTAACTGGCCGTGCGCTGCCTGTCGGCGGTTCTTTGAATATTGGCGGTACCGACTACGATGTAGGGCTCGATGCACTAATCGGGTTTAATTCCACTGCCCCCTATCTTGGTATCGGCTGGGGCAATGCTGTAAGCGCTGACAAGGGCTGGGGCTTTAATCTCGATGTGGGAGTCTTGTTTCAGGGGTCACCCGAGGTCAGCTTGACGCCGTTTGGCGCCGATGCCGGCATTGTGGATGCCGACGATTTGGCAGCCGAAGAACAGAGTATGGAAAGCGATCTCGAGAACTTCAAGTACTATCCTGTGGTCTCGCTAGGCGTCTCCTACAAATTCTAAGTCTTGCGAAAAAGCGAAAAAAAAGAATAAGGGGACAAATTTTTTAAATTTGTCCCCTTATTTCTTTAAGCTGGAGGCTTGACTGCCAACAGATTAGGCGAGAATCCTGCTGTCACCTTATTTCCTTGAACACCTCTCCCGCTGCATCAATGGTCGCCTGTAGGTCTGCATCGGAGTGGGCGGCGGAGACGAAACCTGCCTCGTAGGATGAGGGAGCGAGGTAGACGCCGCGATCCAGCATGGCGTGGAAAAACTGCTTGAAGCGCTCCGGGTTGCAGGCGGTGGCGCCGGCAAAATCGGTGACCTTGTCGGCGTCCGTGAAGAAGAGGCCGAACATGCCGCCTATGTGGTTTTCAGCCATCGGGATGCCTGCCGCTTTGGCCTTTTCCATGATACCGGCGACCAGGGTCTCTACCTTGGCGGAGAGGGTGTCGAAGAAGCCTGGTACGGAGATCAACTCGAGGGTCTGAAGTCCGGCGGTCATGGCCACCGGATTGCCGGAGAGTGTCCCGGCTTGGTAGACGGGACCCAGCGGGGCGATCTTCTCCATGATCTCCTGTTTGCCACCGAAGGCGCCAACCGGCATGCCGCCGCCGATCACTTTGCCCAGGGTGGTGAGGTCAGGTTTGATGCCGTAGTAGCCTTGTACGCCGCCCAAAGCGACGCGAAAGCCGGTCATCACCTCATCGAAGATCAACACACTGCCGTGCTGGTCGCAGACTTCGCGCAGGGTCTCCAGAAAACCGGGGACCGGAGGGATGCAGTTCATGTTCCCCGCTACCGGCTCGACGATGATGCATGCGATCTTGCTACCGATCTTGGCGAAAGTCTCTTTGACCTGCTCCGCATCGTTGTAGTTGAGGGTGATGGTGTGCTCCGCCAATGAGGCGGGTACGCCGGGGGAAGAGGGTTCTCCCAGGGTCAACATGCCGGAGCCTGCCTTCACCAGCAGGGAGTCGGAGTGGCCATGGTAACAGCCTTCGAATTTAACGATATTGTCCCGGCCGGTGTAACCACGGGCAAGGCGGATCGCCGACATGGTGGCCTCGGTGCCGGAGCTGACCATGCGCACCATGTCCATGCTCGGCACCAGTTCGCAGACCTTGTCCGCCATCAGGCTCTCAAGTTCGGTGGGGGCACCGAAACTCAATCCTTTGTCGATAACAGATGCGACTGCCTCGATCACCTCGTGATGGGCGTGTCCCAGAATCATCGGCCCCCAGGAGCCGACATAGTCGATATAACGGGTGCCGTCCGGGTCGAAGATGTAGGGTCCGGCGGCGCAGTCGATGAATACCGGATCACCGCCGACACCCTTGAAGGCCCGCACCGGCGAATTCACGCCGCCGGGAATATGTTGCTGTGCATGGGCGAAAAGGTCGTGAGAACGGCTCATCGTGGTAAATCCTCTGGTTGGAATAGTTTGTTGAATCTTGCAGCGGCGAGGCGAATGTCTGTCTGGTTGAAAATCGCATCGATGACAGCCAGCATATCGGCGCCCGCATCTATTAATGGGCCGCCATTCTCCGGCGTAATGCCGCCGATGGCAACCAATGGCTGAGGCAGTTCACGGCTTGCCTGGCGCAGCAGTTCGGGATCGGCCTGTACCGCGTCGGGTTTTGTCTGTGAGGTGAAGAAGCGTCCGAAGGCGATATAGTCCGCTCCAGCGCGGCTCGCCTCGCGGGCCAGTTCAAGCTGGTTGTAGCAGGAGACGCCGATGATCGCCTCCGGTCCCAGCACTGCTCTTGCCTGTGGCAGGGAGGCGTCGTCACGGCCCAGGTGGATACCGTCGGCACCGATGCTTTTCGCCAGTTCCAGATCGTCGTTGATCAGCAGCAGCGCATGGTGCTCCCGACAGAGTTTGAGCAGGCATTCTGCCTCGGCCTGTCGGCGTGATCTGTCGCCACTTTTGTCCCGGTACTGGATGATGTGCGCGCCTCCCAGCAGGGCTTGGGCGACTTGTTCAGTCAGGTTTTGGTTCTGTGCAAGTGCCGTGTCAGTGATGGCGTAGAGGCCATGCAGCCGGGTAACTCGGTTCATGTTTCGGGTTGGTTGCTGTGGCGCTGCAGCCTGTCCGGCAGGGATTGGCAACGACCGCTGCGAAAGCCGTCCCGTAGACTCTTCCAGGTGTATTGCTGGGCACTATTGACCGCTTCGATTAGATCTTTTCCACTTGCCATATTGGCTGCGATGGCGGCAGCCAGGGTGCAGCCTGAGCCGTGGTACTCGCCGGGCAGGCGCTGCCAATCGGCTTGATTGAGCAACCCAGTCTTGTCGTAGAGGCGGTTGGTTACGCGGTCACTCTGCTCATGGGTACCGGTGATCAGAACATGTTCAGTGCCGGATTTGAGCAGAGCGTGGGCGCACTGTTCAAGTGTCTCCTCATGGGGTGCCAGGCGACGAGCCTCAGGGCTGTTCGGGGTGATCAAAGTACATAACGGCAGCAGCTGTTGCCGGATGGCCGACAATAGGCTCTCCGTGGCCAGCGGGGTGCCGCCGCCAGCCGCCAGCACAGGATCGAGAACCACTGGAATGTTTTCATGCTCCTGCAACAGATCGGCTATAGCATGGGCGATGACTGCGTCTCCCAGCAGGCCTATCTTGATGACTGAGACCTGGCAGTCCTTTAGAACGGTCTCTGCTTGGGCGATGACCTGCTCGGCGGGAAGTGGCATCACTGCCTGCACGTTGCAGCTGTCCTGCAGTGTCAGGCAGGTGATTGCAGTGGAGCAGTGGCAACCATTCGCGCCGACTGCCTCGATATCGGCCTGTATGCCGGCGCCACCACCGGGATCGTGGCCACCAATGGCGAGTACGACCGGTAGTTTGCGGGATGAGGGTTTCATATAGGGCGATTGTACGTTTTTTTTCCTTTTCGGTAATGGATTACCCTGGAATTGTCATTGCAAGCTGACCAATGCAGGGTTTTTACTAGGATTGGTCGGTTTGCCTGCTAAACTGTCTGTTACGGTATCCCGCCGACGAAGCGTTGAGACCGGGTGTAGGTAGTGGGACCCGGAGCATCAGGTCACAGCAATCGGAGAAGGTTCATGAGTCCACATCAGCAAAATATGACAGACGTAGCCCGCAATTTTTGCGAGTTGGTCGATCGTCTGCAGGATGGCGATGAGAAATGGCTGCATGAGGTCGCAAGTCTCCTGCCCCGTCTGCACGCTGCGGTTTCATCGATAGAGCAGCCGGATGAAGACGATGGACACTATAGTTTTTGCCGATCTGGATGCCCGTTTTGAGCTCTACTCCTTTCTGCGCCAGCTGCTGGGTGAACGCGATGGCTATTGGATGGAGTTTGATGTGGCGGAGGATGGCCAAAGCATGAGTGGCAGCCTCGCAGATGATCTGACCGACATCTATTGTGAACTCAAGCATGGCCTGAAGGTGATGGAGGGGGAGCCGGATCAGGCCATCGAAGGGTGGCGAAAGGGCTACCATCTGCATTGGGGGCAGCACTTGGTGGATGCCGAGCGGCATCTCTACGAGCTCAAGGCCCGCAATCAGCTCGATCTATAATCCGTTTTCCTAGCTGAATCCAGCCAACCGGGGATTCAGTGGCGGGAGATCTATTCCGTAATACCTTCTAAAAAGCTGGGTTTAGTGGTTCTTTGTATAATCTTTTGCTAACATACGTAATCTTTATCAGATGATTTATTGGAGAAATCGGGATGAGTGGTACTGCACTGACCGAGAGTGACCTGACCCTGACCGAGATGGCCCAGACTAAAATGGTTGAGCTGTTTCAGCAGGTTGAAGACAATATTGAAGGCGTACGGGTGTTTGCAACCCCGGGTGGTTGCAGTGGCGTCAGCTTCGGCATGACTTTCAGCGATGCGATCAATGCCAACGATGGCATACTCGCCTGTGAAGGTTTTAAAGTGATTGTCGATGACGGCACCATGCAGTATCTGCGTGGTGTTGAGATCGACTTCGTGGATCGTGGCGACGGCAATGCCAGCTTCGTGTTCAACAATCTCCAGCCGGTTGACGGTGGTGGGGGTTGTGGTACCTGCGGTTCCTCCCAGGGTGGCGGCTGCGGCTGATTCGACCCCTTTTCGAGAATCCAAATAACCGCGGATGGTGTTGCCACTCCGCGGTTTTTTGTGCCTGCCAGGTTGAGTCGCAGTGGGCAAGAAACTATTGCTAAGGTGCTGAGGTGGATCTGACATGAATCAAAAAGGGGTTGAACTGGCCGTGGTTGGTGCGGGTATCAGCGGCCTTGGTTTTGCACATATGTCCCTCAAACGGGGTATTAAGCCTCTCGTGCTGGAGACGTCGGAACAGGTCGGCGGCTGCCTGCGCAGTCACTGCTTTGATACGCCGGAAGGAGAATTCTGGACGGAACTCGGCGCCCACACTTGCTATAACAGCTACGGAAACCTGCTGCAGATGCTGGAGGATACCGGCCAGCTTGAGTCACTGCTTAAAAAAGAGAAACTCCCCTATCGTCTGCTGACGCCCGCTGGCCTGAAAAGTATCCCCTCGCAGCTGAAATTGACCGAGTTGTTGGGTGTGCTGCCCCGGTTGTTCAGGTCGGAAAAGGCAGGCCACACGGTTAAGGAGTATTTTGGCGGAATCATTGGCGAGCAAAATTTCCAGAAGGTGATTGGCCCGGCCCTGGATGCGGTTACCTGTCAGCCCTCGGCGGAGTTTCCCGCTGAGGCGCTATTTCGCAAAAAGCCACGACGCAAGGAGATCCTGCGCAGCTATACCGTCGCCGGAGGCGTTCAGCAGTTTGCTGACGTTATCGCCGCTCAATCCGGTCTTGAGATCCGCACGGGAATATCGGTTGTGGGGTTGGATCGGCTCGAAAGTGGTTATCTGCTTAAATTAAGCGATGGCAGCGAGATAGAGGCGCAGCGTCTGGTCCTGGCTGTGGCGCCGGATATCGCGGCAACCCTGCTTCAATCGGTAAATTCTGAGCTTGCGGCGTTGTTGTCCCAGGTCGGCGTGGTGGATATCGAAAGCGTCTCCGTATTTTGCGAGGCTGAGAAGCTGTCGTTGGAGCCGGTATCGGGCATCATTGGTCAGGATGATGATTTCTATTCGGCGTTATCCCGCGATCCAGTGCCAGATACCCGTTATCGAGGCTTTACCTTCCACTTTCGCCCCGGACGGCTCGACGAGGCTGGGCAGCTTGAGCGTATCCGGGCCGTGCTTGGGCTTGCTGAGCAGGACCTGTTGGCAACAATTTCCAAAACCAATCGCCTGCCCGCACTCAGGCTGGGGCATGGGGAGCGCGTTACATCAATCGACCGGATACTGCTGAACCAGCCGCTGGCGCTGACCGGCAACTGGTTCAGTGGCGTCTCCATCGAAGATAGCCTGGTGCGATCTGCAACGGAGTTTGGCAGGCTTTTTCCCGCTTGAGCTACTCTTTCGGTTTCCCCCCGGCGTCGTGATAGAGCGACTTCAGGATGTCTTTGCGGCTGCCGCCAGCTGGCGGTGATGCGTTTTTTCTGCCACTGAAAAACGTTCTAATGCGGTGAAGCAGACGTTTCAGTGCACGCCAGATCTTCGGCAGCAGCCAGATAACCAGCAGCAGGAAGACCCCCAATAAAACAAGAAAGGCGATAGGGTAGTGCAGCGCTGCCCATAGTCCGCCGATGACTGCAACATCCTCAGCCACGGATGCGGTCCAGTTCGTTACAGGTTCCGGGGATGTGTTGATCAGGATGCGGGAACCCGTTTTGGTGAGATGACTGCTGGCAGCCATAGTGCCCCCGACCAGAAATGCAGCAAACTCGGCGGCCTCGCTGACCCCCAGGCCACTGACTGCGCCGGCAGCCAGCATCGCACCTGCCGGAATTCGGATGAATGTATGGATAGCGTCCCAGCCCGTATCGACACCGGGGGTTTTGTCGGCAAAGAATTCGACGCAGTACATGATGCCCGCAGCCGTCATCACCATCGGGTCGGAGAGTATCTCCAGCCCCGGTGGGAGATCGACATTTCCGGTGGCGCCCATATAACCCAGCATGAAGACGGCTGCATAGAGATTGAGGCCAGCGGCCCAGCCTGCCCCGAGCGTCAGGGCCAGTGTTTCGACGGTATCCATAGCTTATCCTTAATGCTTGCTTCCACTATATATTAGGGTCATTGCTGACAGTTTCCAGTCCGTTTGTGTGATTTTTACCTTTTTGGCGTTTTCCGTCTTTCACGGGACGTTTCACTTCCGCTTTCCAGATTCTGTCCGTATTATTGATCGTTCGTTTTGAAAATGAAGTGCTAAGGATTCGAGAGAGATGATCAGAGTGGGAATCGTCGGTGGTACCGGCTACACGGGCGTGGAACTGCTGCGTCTGTTGGCGAAACATCCAGAGTGCGACCTGGTGACTATTACCTCCCGTTCCGAGGCGGGGCGTCCGGTGGCGGATATGTTTCCCAGTCTGCGCGAACATGTAGACCTTGTCTTTGTTGAACCGGACCCTGCTACCCTGAAGGGTTGTGATCTGGTCTTTTTTGCTACGCCCAACGGTATTGCCATGCGTCAGGTGCCGGAACTGCTGGATGCGGGGGTCAAGGTGATTGATCTGGCCGCGGACTTCCGGATCACCGATCAGTCGGTATGGGAACACTGGTACGGCATGGATCACGCCTGCCCCGAGCGTCTGCCTGAAGCTGTGTATGGTCTGCCGGAGATCAATCGCGAAGCTGTGAAGCAGGCACGCCTGGTTGCGAATCCCGGCTGCTATCCTACTGCGGTGGCATTGGGTTTCCTGCCTTTGGTCGAGCAGGGATTGATCGACCTGGATTATCTGGTTGCGGATACCAAGTCCGGTGTCAGTGGTGCGGGCCGTAAAGCGAGTGTGCCTGCCCTGATGGGTGAGACAGGTGAGAGCTTCAAGGCGTATGCCATTCCAGGGCATCGTCACCAGCCGGAGATTCGCCAGACACTTGCCCGGGCGGCCGAGCGGGATGTCGGTCTGACTTTCGTACCCCACCTGGTGCCAATGATTAGGGGTATCGAGGCGACACTCTATGCCCGGCTGAAATCGACAGACAGGGACCTGCAGGCGCTGTTTGAAAATCGCTATCGTGATGAACCGTTCGTGGATGTCATGCCTGCAGGTTCACATCCGGAGACCCGTAGTGTGCGCGGCATCAACCACTGTCGGGTCGCGGTGCACCGGCCGCTGGATGGTGATGTGGTGGTAGTGACCTCGGTCATCGATAATCTGGTGAAGGGTGCTGCCGGCCAGGCGGTGCAGAATATGAATCTGATGTTCGGGCTGGCCGAGAATACTGCGCTGGACCAAGTGGCCCTATCGCCTTGAGAACAGAGTGCTGAATGATTTCACTTAAACGATACCAGGTCCCCAAGATCGTCGTTCCTGGCGGGCGTGGACGATGGTTGCGCCTGTTCTTTGTTCTGCTGCTGGTATTGGCGGCGGCCTGGCTGGGATTTCAGCAGGGGCAGGCGCGGCCGAAAGGCATCCAGGCCATTGATCGCGCCGGTCTGAATGATTCTTTGAATGAGTTGAAGGTCGAAAGGGGTGAACTGCGCCGCAAGCTGGCCATGGCGGAGCAGGTTGCGAAGGTGGATCGTGAGGCGATGCACGCGGTCAGGGAGCAGATCAAGCAATTTCAGGACGAGCGTCTGAAGATGGAGGAGGAACTGGTCTTTCTTCGGGGCATTGTCTCAACAGATACAAAAAAAGAGGGTTTGAGGATCCAGAATTACAAACTGGAACCCGGCCTTGAAAGCGGACAGTTTCTGGTTAAGTTTTCTGTCAGTCAGGTGTTGAAGAGTGGCCCGGTGGCCAAGGGACGGATTCATATTCGTGTTGAAGGCCTGCAGCCGGACGGGAAGGCAAAGACTATTGGTCTCGAAGAACTGACGGAAGACAAGACACCGAGCATCAAGATGCGTTTTCGCTATTTTCAGAATGTGGAAGGTAAATTGAAACTTCCTGACGACTTTAAACCCGCCAGTTTGACTATTGAAGTCAAACCGACCAACAAGAAACTGGCGCCGGTGACTGAAACTTACGAATGGTTACCGCAGGCCTGACAGGAAACAAAGCAGATGAGGATTGGCATGAGAAAGAAGCGATTCCGCGCGCCGAAGATCACAACAGTTATCGGCAAGGAGACCCAGATTCGGGGAGATATTCTATTTTCCGGTGGGCTGCATGTTGATGGCGCGATCAAGGGTAATGTCTCCTCCGCAGAAGGAGATGACAGGGCAACCTTGACCCTGAGTGAAGATGGCTCCATCGAAGGGGATGTGCGGGTCGCCAATGTCATGCTGAACGGTAATGTGATTGGAGATGTCTATGCAGGCCACCGGGTGGAGTTGGCGCCTAAATCCCGGGTCACGGGAACGGTCTGTTACGACCTGCTGGAGATGGCGATGGGTGCCGAGGTCAATGGGCAGCTCGTGCATGCGCAGGATATAGAGCAGCGTAAATTGGGTTTTGATGGTGACAATGGTGTTGATGCCGGGGTTGAGTCAGAGCAGACTGGCTGATCCTCGTCGCGCCGGGAATACTTGACTAAAACTCTGGGTAAAAGCATACTTTTGCTTATATTGTGCATGGTCTGATTCTTTTTGACCCACCAAACAGGTTTTTTATCATGAGTACGGCAGAAGCTACCACCGAGTCCCCCCTTGTATTTACACAGTCTGCGGCAACCAAGGTTGCAGCTCTGATTGAGGAGGAGGGAAAGCCTGATCTGATGCTGCGAGTCTATATTCAGGGCGGCGGCTGTTCCGGTTTTCAGTATGGGTTCTCTTTCGATGAGAACGAGAATGATGGTGACACCAAGGTCGTAACCGATGGCGTGACATTGCTGGTCGATCCCATGAGTATGCAGTATCTGGGTGGTGCTGAGATCGATTACACAGAGGGTTTGCAAGGTTCCCAGTTCGTCATCCGCAACCCGAACGCCAGTACTACCTGCGGTTGTGGATCATCCTTTTCTGTTTGATTCTTAACAGATAACAGGGCTTGAAAACGGTATTTCGGTGCCTTTTTTGTAGTAACAGGCCCTGATTGGATTCTGGGAGTTGCTCGTGGAAGGTGGGGTAAGCTGACTTCGCGCTGGTTTGCATTTCAGTCTGGGGTGATATATCTTGCCTCGCTCGCGTGATCCTAGTCCCACCTGAAAACGCCCTACATTTGTTGTTTCCTCACAGATGCATCTTGAAAGACAAGCGTAGGGTGCGCGGGCTTATTCGTCGACACATTACAGAAGGTCAAAAACATTGATTACCCTTTCAGTCCGTAGTCTTCCCAGGTCGACCACAGAAGAGAGCCTGACAGCACTCTTTTCGGAGTACGGCGTGGTACGTTCTCTTAAACTGGTAAAGGATCTCTTCTCAGGTGATTGTAAGGGCTTTGCCACTATCGATATGGAAGGGCACGAGGCCCGCGCCGCTATGGCAGCACTTGATGGCAGTGAATTCAACGGTAGCATGATCCGTGTCGGCCCCGACCGGCCGAGAAGAGGACGTGGAGGTAAACGCCGCTGAATTAGGATAGCCCGACTGCTGGTTCTGCTTTCCGCTATCTGGAAAGCCCGGCAGGATAGATCCCCCCCAACACCACAGATTTCCTTGCGCCGGTGACCGAAGGCAGGTTGCCCGGCAGTCCTTCCAGTGTTCTTTGCGCCAGCCAGGCAAATGCCATTGCCTCGACCCAGTCCGGGTCGACGGAGAGCTTTGCTGTGCTGAAAACCTCGGCCGAAGGCAGGTTAGCAGCGAGTCGGGCCATCAGATAGCCGTTATGTACCCCGCCGCCACAAACGAGCAGTTGCTCCGCCGTCGGGTAGTGTTGGTCAATAGCGCGCGTTATGCTGAGAGCAGTGAGTTCTGTCAGCGAGGCTTGCACGTCACAGTTGGCTGGCTCAGCATCATGCCCGAGCATCGAATCCATCCAGTCAAGATTGAAATATTCAGTGCCGGTGCTTTTGGGCGCAGATCGGGAAAAATAGGTGTCTGTCATCATTTTGTTCAGCAATGACGGGATAAGTTTGCCCGTTTCACCCCAGGCGCCATCGCGGTCAAAATCGAGTTGCCTGTGTCTGGCAATCCAGTGATCCAGCAGAGTGTTGCCGGGTCCTGTGTCGAATCCAGTGACCGGTTCGGCCGTATTGCAGGGTAACCAGGTGATGTTGGCAATACCGCCGATATTGAGGATGACCCGATTCTTATCCCCGCTCTGGAATATCGCCTGATGAAAGGCAGGCACGAGTGGAGCGCCTTGCCCTCCAACCGACATGTCACGGCGCCGGAAGTCGGCTACAGTAGTGATGCCTGTGCGCTGTGCGATGGTGTTGGCATCGCCGATCTGCAGTGAAAAGGGGTGCTGGACCCCGGGACGGTGTCGCAGTGTCTGTCCATGGCTGCCGATGGCTCTGATCTGCTCCCGGTGGCAGTCATTCTTCTCGATTAACTGCAATGCTGCCTTGGCAAAGGCCTCGCCGACCTGGATATCCAGCTCCCCGAGGCGGTCGATCTCATTATCGCCGGGTTGGCAGAGGGATGATAGATTCCGGCGGAGTTCCGGAGGATATGGGTGGCTGTAGTGGCCAATCAGTCTGGGGTCGCTTTCAGGTGTCAACTCAACCAGGGCTGCGTCGATCCCATCCATGCTGGTGCCGGACATGAGGCCTATATAATAGTTGGCCTGCTTAGCGGGCATTGGCGAGCAGTGTGCGGTTCAGAGTGTCGAGTTGGGAAACCAGTGGCTGAGTCTTCAGTTGAAAGTCCGCCTCGTATTTTTTTGCGATGGGCTGGGCGGCAGGAAGTTTGACGGTCAGGGGGTTGCGGTGCACGCCGTTGACCCGGAACTCATAATGGAGATGGGGGCCGGTGGCAAGACCGCTCTTGCCGACGTAACCAATAGTCTGCCCCTGGTGGACCTTGCTGCCTTTTTTTGCCTTCTTATTGTAGCGGGAGAGGTGGGCGTAGAGGGTTGTGTAGCGTTGGCCGTGCTGCACGATAACTGTACGGCCATAACCTCCCTTCTTACCTCTGTGTATGATCTTGCCATCCCCGGCTGCCTTGATCGGTGTGCCGGTCTTTGCCGCGTAGTCGACCCCACGGTGTGGACGTTTCTTACCTAACACGGGGTGCCAACGTTCGCCGGTGAAGCGGGAGGATATGCGCCGAAAATCGACCGGAGCACGCAGAAAGGCCTTGCGCATGCTGCGCCCTTCAGGGGTGAAGTAGTCACTGTGGCCAGTCTCATCCGTGTATCTCAGTGCACGGTAGCTGCGTCCCTGATTGATGAATTCGGCAGCCAGGATGGGACCGTTTTTCAGTTTATCTCCCTCAAGGTAATCCTCCTGGTAGATGACGCTGAAACGATCGCCGCTGCGGATCTCCAGGGCGAAGTCGATATCCCAGCCGAAGATATTTGCCAGCTCCATGATCAGGGCATCAGCAAGTCCTGCGTCCTGGGCGCTGAGAAAGAGGGAGTTGGTGATGGTTGCACTCGTATGCCCGGTGCGGTGTTCGATGGGTTTGTTTTCTTCATTGGCGAGAAAGGAATCGCCATTGGATTTGATATGCAGGCTCTGCACCCGATTGTGGTCAAGCGCCAAGGCAAGCAAGCTGCCGCTGTCGTCCAGTTGCAGGCGCAGTGTCTCACCGGGTTTTATACGGGTCAGCTCTTTCGCCATCTCGCTGGAATTAACGATGCGGTGTAGTAGATTGGCGCTCAGCCCATTCTCTTTAAAGATGCTGGAGATAGAGTCCCCGCTACGAATCTTCCGGGAGATCCATTGGGACTTGGATGCAGTCGCCTGGGACTCCAGATCTGGCTCTGATGGCACACTCCCAGGTTTTACGGGAGGATCGATGGTTGATGGAACAGGCTCCATTGCGAGGGGAGGTGGGCTGGCCTGAGGTTCAGAGCGGCTCTCTTCGCGAGGCTGCCCCGGTAGCGCAAGTGGCACGACTATCCGCCCGTTTTCCTGGGAGGGTTCAGCTTTGGCCGGAAGGTGAATCGGTGCGGTGGCCGGGCTATCTTTTCTGTTATCCAGGTACAGTACACCTGCGGCAGCAATAGCCAGAATCAATAGAATGACCAGCCCGCCGCGCAATAGCTGACGGAAACGTGAGGGTTTTCTATCCAGTGAATAAGATTTAAAGTCTTGCATCGGGTTTTGGGCTCAACTGCTGCCGGTAGGGAATTCCACAAAAATACTAAACATTAAGTATAGATAAGCAAGCGCTCTTGTGGTTCCCGACAGGCAATAGTTAATTTTTTCGGGAGCTTTTAGTAGAGTGTGCGCCCATTGATGACTTTTGGGGAAAGATTGATGACGGACGTTAATTCGGCGCTGGAG
>QFXE01000013.1:0-122500 GCA_003349915.1 endosymbiont of Escarpia spicata | reverse complement strand
CTAGGAGGTTGGCTTAGAAGCAGCCATCCTTTAAAGAAAGCGTAATAGCTCACTAGTCGAGTCGGCCCGCGCGGAAGATTTAACGGGGCTTAAGCCATGTACCGAAGCTGCGGATGCGTGTTTACACGCATGGTAGAGGAGCGTTCTGTAAGCCTGTGAAGGTGTGTTGTAAAGCATGCTGGAGGTATCAGAAGTGCGAATGCTGACATGAGTAACGATAAAGGGGGTGAGAGGCCCCCTCGCCGAAAACCCAAGGTTTCCTGCACAACGCTAATCGGTGCAGGGTTAGTCGGCCCCTAAGGTGAGGCAGAAATGCGTAATCGATGGGAATCAGGTTAATATTCCTGAACTACTTATTACTGCGATGGGGTGACGGAGCAGGCTAGATCATCCGGGTGTTGGTTTACCCGGTTTAAGCGTGTAGGGAGTCAGTTTAGGTAAATCCGGACTGGCAATTCTGAGACGTGATGACGAGTCTCTTTTGAGACGAAGTGATTGATGCCATACTCCCAGGAAAAACCTCTAAGCTTCAGGTAATAAGTAACCGTACCCCAAACCGACACAGGTGGGTGGGATGAAAATTCTAAGGCGCTTGAGAGAACTCTGGTGAAGGAACTAGGCAAAATTGTACCGTAACTTCGGGAGAAGGTACGCCCCTGGTATGTGAAGAGACTTGCTCTCGGAGCAGAAGGGGGTTGCAATAAAATGGTGGCTGCAACTGTTTATTAAAAACATAGCACTCTGCAAACTCGAAAGAGGAAGTATAGGGTGTGACGCCTGCCCGGTGCCGGAAGGTTAATTGATGGGGTTAGTCTTCGGACGAAGCTCTTGATCGAAGCCCCGGTAAACGGCGGCCGTAACTATAACGGTCCTAAGGTAGCGAAATTCCTTGTCGGGTAAGTTCCGACCTGCACGAATGGCGTAATGATGGCCACACTGTCTCCACCAGAGACTCAGTGAAATTGAAATCGCTGTTAAGATGCAGCGTACCCGCGGCTAGACGGAAAGACCCCGTGAACCTTTACTACAGCTTTGCACTGGACTTTGAACCTATTTGTGTAGGATAGGTGGGAGGCTTTGAAACCGAGACGCTAGTTTCGGTGGAGCTAACCTTGAAATACCACCCTGGTATGTTTGAAGTTCTAACCTAGACCCGTTATCCGGGTTGGGGACAGTGTATGGTGGGTAGTTTGACTGGGGCGGTCTCCTCCCAAAGAGTAACGGAGGAGCACGAAGGTACCCTCAGCGCGGTCGGACATCGCGCAATGAGTGCAAAGGCATAAGGGTGCTTGACTGTGAGACAGACAAGTCGAGCAGGTACGAAAGTAGGTCTTAGTGATCCGGTGGTTCTGTATGGAAGGGCCATCGCTCAACGGATAAAAGGTACTCCGGGGATAACAGGCTGATACCGCCCAAGAGTTCATATCGACGGCGGTGTTTGGCACCTCGATGTCGGCTCATCACATCCTGGGGCTGAAGTCGGTCCCAAGGGTATGGCTGTTCGCCATTTAAAGTGGTACGCGAGCTGGGTTTAGAACGTCGTGAGACAGTTCGGTCCCTATCTGCCGTGGGCGTTCGAGATTTGAGGGAAGCTGCTCCTAGTACGAGAGGACCGGAGTGGACGTACCCCTGGTGTTCCGGTTGTCACGCCAGTGGCATTGCCGGGTAGCTACGTACGGACAGGATAACCGCTGAAAGCATCTAAGCGGGAAGCCCCTCCCAAGATAAGATCTCGCTGGAACCTTGAGTTCCCTGTAGGTCCGTTAAAGACTATGACGTTGATAGGCTGGGTGTGGAAGCATAGTGATGTGTGAAGCTAACCCGTACTAATTGACCGTGAGGCTTGACCATATAACACCCAAGTGTTTTGGGTGCTGGTTGAGTGCATATCCAACGCTACAAGCGATCTAACCAAATTTGAAGGGATGAGAACTCATCCTTTCGAGCCAGTTTGCCTGGCGGCCATAGCGAGTTGGTACCACCCGATCCCATCCCGAACTCGGAAGTGAAACGACTTAGCGCCGATGATAGTGTGGGGTCTCCCCATGTGAAAGTAGGTCACTGCCAGGCTTTTATTCTAAACCCCGGATCATTTTATGGTTCGGGGTTTTTTTATTGTATGAAACAAAATATTTGAAACGGAATCAGACATACAATGTAAATTGATGATCATTTCACTCATATTATTGATAGCGGGTCTAAGCGTGCTTTTGTTTGGGCTTCGTGCGCTTTTTAAAAGAAGACTGTTGACCGGAGTAGTGACGGGCCTGATTGGTTTTCCTCTTGTGCTTTTTGGATTCTTACTGCTACTCCTTGCTACAAACCTCTATACCTATCAGAAACTCACGCATGAAATGGAGGTTGCGAGGATTACCAGTCAGAAAACAGAAACGGGTTTCCAGGTGAGGATAGAACATAGTCATGCGGACAATGAAAAATTTATTCTCTTTGCCAATCAATGGCAACTGGATGCACGCTTTGTGAAATTTAAGCCTTGGACGATAATGTTTGGTAACGAACCTTTGGTTCGCTTGGAAAGATTTTCTGGAAGACATAATGACACCAATAAAGCTGTCAAGAATATCTATGAGTTCTCTGCCGGTGGCGGCCTTCTGCTGAATCTATCCAATCAACTGGTTGATATGTCAGGTTTGATAGATACATATTTTGGTAGTTCGGTCTACATGCCGTTGGCAGATGGTGCCGAATATCTAGTTACTGCCTCTGTCTCTGGGCTGGTTGCCAGACCTGTAAATGCTCAGGCTGAGAATGCTGTTTCAGTGTGGATGTCGCAATGATTGAATATCAGGTAGTGATGAAGTCGCCCGAAGCCCACCTTTTTGAGGTGACTTTGAGAGTCCGAAAGCCTGACAAGCTTGGGCAGACCTTCTATCTTCCAGCATGGATCCGTGGCAGTTACATGATCAGGGATTTTTCCCGCCATATCATCACGATTGAAGCCTCAGATGAGATGGGATCTATTCAGGTTGAGAAACTGGATAAGCAGAGTTGGCGCTGTGCACCTGCATCTGGTCCCATTACGCTAATCTACACAGTTTATGCTTGGGACCTCTCCGTTAGAGCCGCCCACCTCGATACCACACATGCCTATTTCAACGGATCCAGCTTGCTGCTTGGAGTCAGTAATCAGGATGAGGTAACTTGCCTGTTGACGATTCTTAGCTCGGTAGGTCAACAGTTCGATGACTGGAAAGTGGCGACCTCAATGGAAAAGGTTGAGGTTGATAAACGGGGGTTTGGCCAATATCACGCTTTAAATTATGAGGAGTTGCTGGATCATCCAGTCGAAATTGGAGACGTCACAGAGGCGGATTTTACAGTTTCAGATGTGCCCCACTGCATCGCGATCAGCGGTCGACAAAGATGTGATCTTAAGCGATTGTGTTCCGATCTTGAGAGAATTTGTAGCCAACATGTTGGTTTGTTTGGAGAGTTACCGGTCCGCGATTATCTGTTTCTTCTCACAGTTGTTGGTGATGGTTATGGTGGTCTTGAACACCGAAATTCAACCAGTCTGCTGACAAGCAGGGACGATCTTCCGTTGAAGGGTATGCGGGAGATGCCCAAAGGCTATCGACGCCTTCTTGGCCTCTGCAGCCACGAATATTTTCATCTGTGGAACATCAAAAGGATTATGCCTGCGGTGTTTCAGGAGGAAGGTGTTACGCAGGAGGTATACACTCGCCAATTGTGGGTATTTGAAGGTATTACCTCTTATTACGATGAACTGGCATTGATTCGGAGTGGATGCATCGATAGGAAATCCTACTTTGAACTACTCGCAGAAACGGTTACCCGTGTTATGCGGGCCAGTGGCAGGTTTAAACAAACGCTTGAGGAATCCAGTTTCGATGCCTGGACCAAATTCTACAAGCAGGACGAAAACGCCCCTAATGCGATTGTCAGTTACTACACAAAAGGGGCGATCTTTGCGCTAGTGATTGATCTGCACATCCGTTTGCAGACGGATGGAGAGAAATCATTGGATCATGTTATGCGTGAGATGTGGCGCAGGCATGGAGCAACAGGGCAGGGGGTGCCAGAGGGTGGTTTTGAAACGGTTGCCACCGAAGTGTCTGGTCTAGATCTTTCGGACTTATTTGATCAGGGTGCTCGTTCAACGGCCGATCTGCCGGTAGCTGATCTGCTGGAAAAGTTTGGCGTGGAGATGCGCTTGCTGCCTGCTCAATCCTCTTCAGACAATGGGCGTGTCGTCGATGAAATGCCAGCTAGCGAGGCGGCAAAACCGGTGATCGGTGCGCGTCTTTCGCCCCAGGCTGTGGAGGCAAAGTTGCTTCAGGTTTTTGATGGCGGCGCAGCGCAGGCTGCCGGTCTGTCTGCAGGTGATATTATCATCGCGGTTGATCATTTAAAGGTTAGTGGGCAAAAACTCGAAAAAGCAATCTCAGACTGTGCGCTTGGAAAATCCGTAACCGTGCATGCTTTTCGACGTGATGAAATGATGGAGTTTGAACTCCAACCAATGCCTGCCCCAGCCGATACCTGCGTCTTTTGTCTTCCTGTTGACCTGCCGAAAGAGCATCAGCTGCGCCAGTCCGAATGGCTGATATCGAATGGATACGAAAACTAGATTGATACGTGCCATGTCCGATGGACGGTTTCACTCCGGTGAAACCCTGGCGGGCGCATTGGGTATCAGCCGTGCGGCAGTTTGGAAACATATCCACTCTCTAGGTGACCTGCTGGGGCAGAATATCCATTCTGTGCGAGGAAAAGGTTACCGTCTTTCTCATCCCATTGAGCTTCTTGATTCGGGGCAAATTGCCCAGTCAATGGCAGAGTTTTCATCTCGCCATATCAATACGATTCACATACACAATGCGATAGATTCAACCAATACTTGGCTCATGCAGAAAGGTGCCGATGGTGCGGTTTCCGGCACTGTCTGCCTCTCTGAACAGCAGTCGGCTGGCAAGGGGCGTCATGGCAGGCAGTGGATCTCCCCATTTGGCAGCAACATCTATCTTTCATTGCTGTGGCGTTTTGAGACTGGGCCGATGGGACTCGGTGGGCTCAGTCTGGCTGCGGGCATTGCAATTATTCGCACCTTGCAGGGGTTGGGCTATCAGGGTGTCGGGTTAAAATGGCCCAATGATGTTTTGTGGCAAGGGCGTAAACTTGCTGGACTGTTGCTCGAAGTGGTTGGCGAAGCTGAAGGCCCCTCTCAGGTGGTCATAGGGATAGGGTTGAACACGCGCATTGGCGAACACGGCGACGCCATCGATCAGCCGTGGGTGGACCTGGTTTCCATTTCGGATGAAACTGAAATTCCTCGTAACCGGATTGTTGCCAAGCTCATCGACAATCTTGTTGATGTGATACTGACCTACCGGCGCTCAGGACTTGCTGCCTTTATCGATGAATGGCAACGTCATGATCTGCTGACAGGAGAAACTATCAGCTTGTGCAGTGCCTCCCAGGAGTATGAAGGCCGACATCGGGGTATTGATGAAACAGGTGCATTGCTGCTCGAAATTGACGGAAAGTTGCGGCGTTTTTACGCCGGAGAGGTTTCCCTCAGGCACGGGGAGCTGGAAGAACAGTGAATCTTCTTCTGGATGTTGGAAACAGCTACCTTAAATGGTGTAGTTATGAAGGGCTGCGAAAAGGTGAAATATTTCGTGAAGCCTATGGCGCTGATATAGGTGTCTGGTTGGATCGATGCTGGCAAAATATAGAGCAGCCTGCATCAGTATGGATTTCGAGTGTTGCAGGTGAGAAGGTTGACACGGAGGTTTCCCGCTGGGTACGCCGCAATTGGCTGATCGAATCGGAATTTGTTGTATCAAGACGCGCCCAGGCAGGTGTGGTGAATGGATATCGTCAGCCGGAACAACTCGGGGTGGATCGCTGGATGGCTCTATTGGCCGGCAGAGCGATTTCTCATCAGCCCTGCCTTATCGTAGACTGTGGAACGGCAACCACAATAGATGCAATAGACGCTGAGGGCAGGCATCTTGGTGGCCTGATCATTCCTGGTCTCGAGATGATGAAAGAAAGCCTTCTGGGCGGTACGGCGATTTTGGAACTTGAAGACGCTGAGTCGATAGACTTTGTTGCGACCGATACCGCATCGGCTATTCTTTCCGGTGGGATCAACGCAACAAAGTCACTGATAAATGAAATGAGAGATAGATTGAGTAAAAAACTGGATCAGCCGGTTCTCTCTCTTTTGACCGGGGGTGCAGCAGGCCAACTGCTGGATGGGGTGCTGTTGCCAAAACGGCATGAACCAAATCTTGTTCTAAATGGCGTGGCGATAGTTGCCGGGCTGAGGGACAACGCATGAAATGGCTGTTTTTCCTGCTTCTACTTGCCAATATCGGTGTTTTCATCTGGGCCTATCCACAGCAGCCGGTTTCCCGTAACGGCCACCTGAGCTCTGATGGGGTTGCAACCTTGATCTTGCTGAGTGAGGTGCCGGTTGAGGTTGAGCCTCAATCTGAGCAGAAGTTCGAAATCCTGAACGATTTGCCGGTTGAGGTAACAGAAGAACCTGCAGCGCCCTCCGCTTCTGAGGAGAGCTTAACTCCAAGGCCTGAGCCTGCTCAGACAATAGTGGCTGATAGCGGGGAGACATATGGGGAAGTGACGCCTGAACCTGTCCTGGAGAAAGGTTCGGAAGAGGAGAAACAGGAGGCTGAACTTCCTGCTGTGGCGGTTTTGGAACCCCAGATTGCGAAGCCAATTATTCTTCCAGTAGAGGAGATAGTCACTACGGATGAGCCTGAGAAAGCCCTCGTCGATACCACTACCTGTGTAAGTATTGGCCCACTACCCAAGCGTGCCATGGTGGATACACTGTCCATCAGGCTATTGGCTATGGACGTAAAAACACGGTTGAAGACAGAGTCTGTGAAAGAGCAGGCCGGCTATTGGGTGGTGGTTCCCCCACAGAAAGATCGTGCAGCCGCTGTAGCCACAGTAAAAAGATTGAAAGGTGCCGGTGTTACGGATCTCTGGCGATTTACCAGCGGTGAACTTGCCCATGCCATCTCTCTGGGACTCTTTCGAAATGAAGACCGGGCTGAGGCCAGGAAAAAGCTGATCGCAGATAAGGGTTTTAATGTTGAGGTGCGACCAAGAGTGAGAAAACAGTCCTCTTATAGACTTGAATATAGCTATAAGAATACTCCCCCTATTTCGGACGATAAGTGGGGGAGCCTCACGCAAGCTTTCCCGGGAATCGAGCGCAACGTGATTGATTGTGGAAACGTTGCCACATCCGGCATAAAAGAATAGAATCCCCGATCCAACGCCGGCGTAGCTCAGTTGGTAGAGCAGCTGACTTGTAATCAGCTTGTCGGGGGTTCGACTCCTCTCGCCGGCTCCAAATTTTTCTCTTATTTTCCGGTGCAGGGCTGTTTACGCACCTCTGCGCGTTCATGGATTATAAAAGAAGAAAGCCCGCACCAATCCCTGGAGCGGGCTTTCGAGGTCGACACCTTCCTTTGTGCCTGGTCAACAGATCACATCCCTGTCTGTAACCTTAAAACAAGGCGGGACTTCCATGCCCCCTCCGAAGTTCATCGGTCGTCCTTGTTGGGAATTAATATACTACCGAGTACTGGGAACACCTATCAGGAAAATCTGCGCACCTTGTAGGAATAATCTGAAACTATGGGCAAAAACAGAGTCGAGGGTCAGTCGACCTGAGTTGTCTTTTTCTCGATTGTTTGTACGGTATTGCTCAGAAAGTACCGCCGGCAATGGAGAACTGTGTGTCGTAGAGTTTTTTATAGGTTCCTCCCATCGCCATCAGTTTCTGATGGGTTCCTGACTCTACGATGCGTCCCTCGCTAAGCACCAGGATTCGGTCGGCGTGTTCGATGGTGGAGAGACGATGGGCGATGGTCAGCGTGGTGCGGTTGCGGGTAAGGGTGGCAAGTGCCTCCTGAATGAACCGCTCCGATTCATTGTCCAGGGCTGAGGTTGCTTCATCGAGGATCAGGATAGGGGCGTCCTTGAGCAAAGCCCGGGCGATGGCCAGTCGCTGGCGCTGTCCCCCTGAAAGACGTACACCGTTTTCGCCGATCAGGGTGTCGAGTCCCTGGGGCATCTCCTCAATGAACTCGATGGCGTGGGCGTTAATCGCTGCGCTAACCACCGATTCCCGATCGGTACCGCGCATCTCGCCATAGGCGATGTTCGCCTCAACGGTATCGTTGAACAGGGTGACATCCTGACTGACCAGGGCGATGTTGCTGCGCAGGGAAGCAAGGGTGACCGCCTGGATATCCTCTCCATCCAAAAGGATGCGGCCTCTGTCGAGGTGATAGAAACGGGGAATCAGGTTTGCCAGGGTGCTCTTGCCGCCCCCTGATGGGCCGACCAAGGCGATGTTCTCTCCAGGTTCGATGGTCAGGCAGATGTCGTCCAGGGCCTTTCGGTCGCTGCCTTCATAAGTGAAGGTGACGTGGTCGAAGTCAACTCTGCCGCTAAGTTGTTTGACCTTGGTCGTGCCTTTGTCCTCTTCGGGCGTTTCATCCACCAGCTCGAACATGCTTTCCGCAGCAGCCAGTCCCCGTTGAAGGACGCTGTTGATGCCGATGAGTTTTTTCAGTGGAGAGAGCAACATTGCCATTGCTGCGATAAAGGAGACGAAAGATCCAACGGTGACCTTATCCTCCAGGGATTGCAGGGCTGCAAAATAGACTACCGCAGCCAGACCAAGCACCAGAATGAACTGTCCCACAGGCGAACTGAGGGCGGCGGTGGCCTGGTGTTTCACGTTATAGCGCCGTAGCCAGTTGCTGATCTGTTGGAAGCGGTCGTACTCATAGATTTGGCCGCCAAAAAGTCTTACCACCTTGTTGCCCTGTATCGCCTCTTCAAGGACATGGGTCATCTCCCCCATCGTCTGTTGAATGGAGCGGTTGATGTCGCGTATGCGTTTGCCGATAAATTTCACAATCAGTGCGATAATCGGCACCAGCACGGAGACGAACAGCGTCAGTTGCCAATTCAGGTAGAGCATCAGCCCCAGCAGTCCAAGGATAGACACCGAATCCCTCACCAGTACCACCAGCACTTCGGTGGAGGCGGCGGCGACCTGCTCCACGTTATAGGTAACCTTCGACAACACTACGCCGGTGGGGTTGTTGTCGTAGTAACGGTTGGGCAGTACCAGCAGTTTGCGGAACATTTCGTTGCGCAGATCCATCACGACCCGGGTGGAGACCGCAGTCATGGCCATGGTACTGGCGTAAGAGGTGAAGCCGCGCACCACAAACAGGCCGATCAAAGCGAAGGGCATCAGCTTGATGGTATCCAGATCCTTCTCCACGAAACTGCCGTCGAGCAGGGGTTTCAGCAGTGCCGGCAGCAGCGGCTCAGTGAGTGCCAGCAGAATAGTGAAGAAGATGGCCAGGACGAAGATCCGGCGGTAGGGCTTCACATAGCTCAACAGCCTGAAATAGAGCTTGTTGCCGGTCATCGGGTCTCCTGAAAACAGCCGCAGGAGAACCTTCTGCGGACGGTATGAAAAAAGGTATGGTTGGTAAGTGGCTGATTTTACCCGCCGGACCGGTTAATCGCCAGAACGGCGATAGTGCTATGTTATGATGCGCCTGTTTACTCAACTCGGTTTCAGCCCCATGTCCATAGATATTCCAGCGTTTGATCAGGCCCGTATTCTGGTGGTGGGGGACGTGATGCTCGACCGCTACTGGCACGGCGATACTGCCCGTATCTCACCCGAAGCGCCTGTCCCTGTGGTGCGTGTCGGTGAAGAGGAACAGCGCCCAGGTGGTGCCGGCAATGTGGCGCTCAATATCGCAGCTTTGGGCGGGAGTGCAGTGCTGGCCGGGTTGATCGGAGACGACGAGCCGGGGCGGGCGTTGACGGATATCCTCGATGCTGCCGGTGTAACCTGCTGTTTTGAACCTTTGGATGGGTTTCCGACGATCACCAAACTGCGGGTGATCAGTCGGCATCAACAACTCATCCGGCTTGATTTTGAAGATGGCTTTGCTGCAACCGGCAGCGAGGTGCTGCTGGAGAGCTGTCGCCGACTGATTGCTGACGTTGATCTGCTCGTGCTCTCCGACTACAACAAAGGGACACTACACAATATTCGCGAATTGATCGCGCTGGCAAGGGAAGCCGGAAAGCCGGTGTTGGTCGATCCAAAAAAAGAGGATTATGAGCTCTATCGCGGCGTGGCTTTGGTCACGCCGAATCTCTCCGAATTTGAAGCCGTGGTGGGCAAGTGCGAGGATCAGGATGAATTGGTCGCGCGTGGTCATGATCTGCTGCAACGCTATGAACTCGATGCACTGTTGATTACCCGTGGCGAGCAGGGCATGACCCTGTTGCAGCAGGGGTTGGAGCCGCGCCACATGCCGACCCACGCCCGTGAGGTTTTCGATGTGACCGGCGCCGGTGACACAGTCATCTCTGTGCTGGCCGCAGGCTTGGCGGCAGGGCTTGCCCTCGACACTGCAACACACCTCTCCAATGTGGCTGCCGGTGTGGTGGTTGGAAAGCTGGGTACCGCTTCGGTTACCGAAGATGAGCTGAAGATGGCCCTGATGGAGCACCACGTCACCCATCGCGGTGTGGTGGGTGAAGATCAATTGGTGCGGTTGATGCGTATCGCCCGCATGCAGGGAGAGAAGATTGTCGTCACCAACGGCTGTTTCGATATTCTGCATCCTGGCCATGTCACCTATCTGGAAGAGGCGAGCCGTCTTGGAGACCGCCTTGTGGTTGCGGTAAATGTGGATGAAACCGTGCGTCAGTTGAAAGGTGACGGCAGGCCGGTCAACGGGTTGGATCATCGTATGCATGTGTTGGCGGCGCTCGCCTGTGTCGACTGGGTGGTGCCCTTTAGTGAAGAGACACCGGAGCGGCTCATCTGTCGTCTGAAGCCCGATTTTCTGGTGAAGGGAGGGGACAATGACCCAGATAAAATTCCGGGAGCGGCCTGTACTCGCGAAGCGGGTGGCGAGGTAAGAGTATTGACCTATGTGGATGGGATATCGACGACGAAGATTGTGGAGTCGATTCGGCGGCAGTAGGGTTTTGTGCTGCTTCGCGATGATTTTTCTTAACATAGCTTCCTTTACGCTGTCGTTGTTGCCTACTTGTTCATTCAAGCGTGTTTCTCGTCCTGCTGGACGAGTCACTTTTCTTTTTCGTGAAAAGAAAAGTAACCAATAATTTGTCTGGAGCAAATTATAGCGTCAGCCCCGAAGGGGTGAAGCACAAGGATGTGCTGAACAAAAGAAAGCACGCCCGGCTGTCACGCCCTACGGGCCGCTACGATGCTCGTAAAAGTCGGCGGGACCGGAACTCGCTGCGCTCAAACAGCCGGTCCCTTCTCCCGACTTTTTCTGCGCTTCTCGCTCGTGACAGAAACGGGATTACCCACTAGCAGGTGTTTCGGAATTGGCTAGCGGTTGGGCGACTTTCACGCCACCGAGCAACGCAGTAAAACAGGGATAAGAGCCGCAGTTGTTTGAGCGCAGCGAGTTCTGCGGCTCCCCTGTTTTGCGAGTAGCGCAGGGCCACCCGGTAGGGTGGCGTGATGGAGCAATGGTTTTGGTTACTTTTCCCGAAAGAAAAGTAACCTGCCGTAGGGGCGCGACAAAATGGGCATGATGCCCATTTGACAGCTCTAGCTGCCCGAAGGGTATGGCACATGGATGTGCCATATCTAAGCCCGTTTAAATAAAACCGTCGCGTAGCGACACGAAATGAAAAACGTGAAAATCCTCGAAACCGACATATTAATCTTCGGCGGCGGCATCGCCGGACTCTGGACCCTGGGCCGTCTGCACCAGGCGGGCTACCGCTGCCTGCTGCTTGAATCCGGCTGCATCGGCGGGGTTCAGACACCCGCCTCCCAAGGGATCATTCACGGCGGCACCAAGTATGCCCTGACCGGCAAGCTGACCGGATCATCCCAGGCGATCCGGGCGATGCCCGGTATCTGGCGTGACGCACTGGCGGGTCATGGGGAACTCGACCTTTCGGCAGTGCGTATCCTCTCTGATCACCAGTATCTCTGGTCCACCGCAGGGCTGGTCTCCCGCATGGCCGGCTTCTTTGCCGGCAAGGTGATGCAGAGTCGTATTGGTGAGGTCGAAGGGGAAAACCGTCCAAGGCTGTTTCAGGATACGGCCTTCAAAGGCCATGTCTATCGGCTGGAGGAGCCGGTGTTGGACGTAGCCTCGCTGGTGGAGGAACTGTTTCGTCAGTATGGTAGATATACGCTGCAGGTCGACTGGCCTGATGGCATCAAATTCGATGTAGCCAATCAACTGGTGCTGTTGGGAGACAAGGGTGAAAAGCTGCAGATCAGGAGCCGCAGAACGCTGCTGACAGCAGGTGCCGGGAATGAAGCGCTCCTGCGGCGGTTGGGACTGAATCAGCCCGCCATGCAGCGTCGGCCACTGCAGATGGTAATGCTGCGGGGAAAACTGCCGCCACTTTTCGCTCACTGTCTCGGAGCAGGCGCCAACCCGCGCCTTACCATCACCAGCTATCCACTGGCCGATGGTGATCACGTCTGGTACCTGGGAGGAGATATTGCCGAAGAGGGAGTTGATCGTTCCGCGCAGGCACAGGTTAGTGCTGCAAAACGTGAGTTACAGGCACTGATGCCCTGGGTGGATCTTTCTGCCGTCGAATGGTCGACACTAGAGGTTGATCGGGCGGAGCCTCGCCAACCAGGCGGCAAACGGCCGGACAACAGTTATCTCGAACAGCTGCATGATGTGATGGTGGCCTGGCCGACCAAGCTGGCGTTTGCCCCGCGTCTGGCGCAGCAGGTTATCGATCGAATGCAACAGGATGGGATAATCCCTTCAAAGGGCGAACTGAAGATTCCCGAAGGCTGGCCCCGGCCGCCGGTGACAAGGTTACCTTGGGAGCAGGAACGACAATGGTTTTGAGGCCCCTCGGCAGTACCGGTATCCAGGTCAGTCCACTAGGCTTGGGAACGGTGAAATTTGGCCGCAACGAGCAGGTCAAGTACCCCAGTTCATTCGAGATTCCGGACGACAATGCGGTGCGGGACCTTCTTGCTCTAAGCCATGAACTTGGTATCAACCTGATAGATCCCGCCCCCGCCTATGGCAATAGTGAACAACGATTGGGGCGGCTGCTGCCGGGATCGAGGGATGAATGGGTCATTGTGACCAAGGTCGGCGAGACCTTTGAAAAAGGTCATTCCAGTTTTGATTTTTCCGCCAGCGCCACCCGCGAGAGTATCGAACAGAGTCTGCGGTCTCTGCGAACGGATTATCTGGATGTGGTGCTGATCCACTCCCACGGCGGAGATCTGGAGATACTGCAGCAGGAGGATGTGCTGGAGACCCTGCGTGATCTGCAGCGCCGGGGGCTGGTGCGCGCCATCGGCATGTCGAGCAAGACGGTGGAGGGGGGACTGCTGGTGGTGCAGGAGTGCGACCTGGTGATGGCCACCTGCAACCCGGATTACAATGACGAGTTGCCGGTGCTGGAAGCAGCGGCCAAGGCCAACAAAGGCGTGTTGGTGAAGAAGGGGCTGATGAGTGGTCACGTTAAAGGTGCGGAAGGTGTGTCTCGCTCCATGGAATTCATCTTCTCCCAGCCCGGGGTGAGCAGCATGATTGCCGGCACCATCAATCCGGCACATCTTCGCTCCAATGTAGCCGCACTTGAAGCAGTATTGGGCGAGACCTGATGCGACACATCTACTCCCTGCTGCTCTACCTGATTATGCCGCTGGTAGTGGTGCGCCTCTACTGGCGCAGCCTCAAGAGCCCCGCTTATCGGGAGCGCTGGCTGGAGCGGTTTGGGTGGTTTGACTCGCCTGTCAGTGACGGCTGTATCTGGCTGCACGCGGTCTCAGTGGGTGAGGTACAGGCGGCAGCCCAGCTGGTGAGGCGGCTTCTTGCCGACTATCCAGGATTACCGCTGGTGATCACCACAACGACCCCGACCGGGGCGAAGCAGGTTGAATCGTTGTTCGGCCAGGACGTGTTCCACCACTATGCGCCCTACGATGCGCCATGGGTGGTAAAAACCTTCTTCGACAGACTACAGCCTCGGTTGCTGATCCTGATAGAGACGGAGATATGGCCCAATCTGTTGCATGAGTGTCGGCAAAGGAACATTCCATCACTACTGGCCAACGCCCGCATGTCGACCCGTTCGGCACTTCGATATCGCCATCTGGCCGGGCTGACACGGGAGACCCTGCAGAATATTTCGCTGATCGCCGCTCAAGGCCAATCAGATGCAGACCATTTTCAAGTGTTGGGTGCCCGGCCTGGACAGGTGGAGGTGACCGGCAGCATCAAGTTCGATATTAAGCTGCCGGCCAGCCTGCGGGAGCAGGCGGATGTGATACGTCGGGACTGGGGGCAGGCGCGTCCGGTTTGGGTGGCTGCCAGTACCCATGAGGGGGAGGATGAGCTGGTGCTGGCGGCGCATGCGAAGGTGCGCGAGACCTTGCCGGAGAGTCTGCTGGTTTTGGTGCCGCGTCACCCCGAACGTTTCGACCGGGTGGCTGAACTGGCAATTAGTGCAGGGTTCGATCTGGTGCGCCGGTCCGAGCAGTGTCCCTGTCGCTCAGAGACAGCGGTGTTTCTCGGTGACAGTATGGGTGAACTGGCCATGTTCCTCGGAGCTGCTGACATGGCGTTTATCGGGGGTAGCCTGGTGCCCCACGGTGGGCACAACATTCTCGAAGCGGCGGCGCAGGGCGTGCCGGTGGTGTTTGGCCCTCATATGTTCAATTTTGCTGAGATCAGCCGCCTGTTTCTCGACCGGGGTGCAGCCCGGGAGGTGGTGACTGCCGAGACGTTGGCAGAGGTCTCTGCCCGTTGGCTAAGTGATGCCAGCGAGCGGAGCCTGGTTGGGGAGAGGGGCCGCGATCTGGTGGAACAGAATCGCGGCGCCATGCAGCGGCTGAGGGATATAGTTGCCCAACTGTTCAGTGAAACGGTGTTAAATTCGACAGACTTCTAGTGCTCCTTCAACGTAATAATTACGATTCAGCCAGGATGTAGGGTGCGCTGTGCGCACCATGATTTAGCGTACATGCCGTGATTACGGCTTGTTATGGTGCGCATGGCACACCCTACAAATCCTAATTTTATTTATCGAAGGACTACTAAAATTCAAAAGCTTCCGGTTGTGTTGTACTCTCCAGAGGCACCTGCTCGGTTTCCAGGATTATCTCTTCCCGGAACGTCGTCTCAGATTCACGGGTGATCAGCCATGCCTCCATGACCGGTGCTGTGCCTATGATGATAAAAAGTCTGCCGCCGGGTTTGAGCTGCTGACGGAATATCTCAGCCTGGGCGTTTGTCGGCACGGAGCCGGTTACTGCAATGGCATCGAATGGACCTTCCGGACTGGGTGCGGCCATGGCGTCGCTGGTGCGTAGCAGCACGTTGCGAATCTCCAGGGCATCCAGGTTGCGCCCCGCCATATCGGTAAAATCTTTATGGATATCGATGCTGACGACGTGGTTGGCGAGTTTGGCCAGGCATGCGCTGAGAAAACCGCTGCCGGTGCCGACCTCAAGAACCTGATCCCCTGGCTGGATCGCCAGTGCCTGGGTCAGTTTTGCTTCCATGCGGGGAAACATCATCGACTGGCCGTGTGCCAGAGGAATCTCGATGTCGGCATAGGCCAAGCCCTTATAGGCATTGGGTACGAAGGCATCCCGGGGCAGGGTCAGAAACTGTCCCAGAACCTGTGGATCGAAAACATCCCAAGGCCTGATCTGCTGCTCGACCATGTTGAAACGGGCCAGCTCAAAACCGTTCTCCACCATTGGTAGATCCCCTTTAAGAGTGCATGAAAATACGTATTAAAGAACTAGCCTACGTATTTTACTCTCTGCAGGCAAGGGATCAGATGGGGCAGATGCGTGCTTCTCATTGCCTGCTGGTTGGGCGGTCTGGCCTACCTTGCCCACAGGGTTGGTATTTTGCTGATGGGATCAATTGCATTCGTTTGTCCCTCCTTTATACTGTTCTCAACGTAAAGCCAGCTAGGGGCGCCTGACGAACTCAGGCTGAGAGAGACCCTTCGAACCTGATCCGATTAATACCGGCGTAGGAAAGCTGAACGCCCTCCGCGCTCGCTTTCCTCCGAAATAGTTAGAGAGCAGCCACCATGAGCGCCATCCCAGAAGATTTCATCAAAAAGACCGCCAGCCTCTCAGAAGAGGTGACTCGTCCCTTTCTTAAATCGAAGAAGATCTACGTCGAGGGCTCACGCGCGGATATTCGGGTGCCGATGCGCGAGATCGAACAGGATCCCACAGCAGCCAGCTTTGGCGCAGAAGAGAACCCGCCGATCACGGTTTACGATACCTCAGGCCCCTTCACCGACCCTGAGCAGAAGATCGACCTGATGAAGGGTATGCCCGACCTGCGTTCCGGCTGGATCAAGGAGCGGGATGATACCGAGCAGCTCGAAGGCCCCAGCTCCGACTATGGTCGTATTCGTCAGGGCGACGCGGAACTGGCCAATCTGCGCTTTGAGCATATTCGCGCCCCTCGCCGCGCCAGGTCGGGTAAAAACGTCACTCAGATGCACTATGCGCGCAAAGGTATCATTACCCCTGAGATGGAATTCGTGGCGATCCGCGAGAACTGCCGTCTGCAGGAGATGAGGGTCGACCCGCGTTACGCCAAGCTGCTGCGCCAGCATGCCGGTGAGCCGATGGGGGCCAATATCCCGGATGAGATCACCCCGGAATTCGTGCGTGCCGAGATCGCTGCAGGACGCGCCATCATCCCCGCCAACATCAACCACCCGGAGATGGAGCCGGTGATTATCGGCCGTAACTTCCGGGTGAAGATCAATACGAATATAGGCAACAGCGCCATCAGCTCCTCCATCGACGAGGAGGTTGAAAAGATGGCTTGGTCGGCCCGCTGGGGTGGCGATACATTGATGGATCTCTCCACCGGCAAGAACATCCATGAGACTCGCGAGTGGATCCTGCGTAACTCTCCCGTGCCGATCGGCACGGTGCCCATTTATCAGGCGTTGGAGAAGGTCAACGGCAAGTCAGAGGATCTTACTTGGGAGATCATGCGCGACACCCTCATCGAGCAGGCGGAGCAGGGCGTCGACTACTTCACCATCCATGCTGGTGTGCTGTTGCGTCATGTGCCGCTGACGGCTGATCGTGTTACCGGTATCGTCTCCCGGGGTGGTTCCATCCTCGCCAAATGGTGTCTGGCCCATCATGAAGAGAATTTTCTCTATACCCACTTCGAGGATATCTGCGAGATCATGAAGGCCTACGATGTCGCCTTCTCTCTGGGTGACGGTTTGCGCCCCGGCTGTTTGGCCGATGCAAATGACGCAGCCCAGTTCGGTGAACTGGAAGCCTTGGGCGAACTCACCAAAATCGCCTGGGAGCACGATGTGCAGGTGATGATCGAAGGCCCCGGCCATGTGCCGATGCAGATGATCAAGGAGAATATGGATAAGGAGCTGACCGACTGCTTCGAGGCGCCTTTCTACACCCTCGGCCCGCTGGTCACCGATATCTCCCCCGGCTATGACCACTTCAGCTCCGGCATCGGTGCGGCGCAGATCGGCTGGTACGGCACTGCCATGCTCTGCTACGTCACCCCCAAGGAGCATCTTGGTCTACCCAATAAGGAAGATGTACGGGAAGGCATCATCACTTACAAAGTAGCGGCCCACGCTGCCGATCTGGCCAAGGGTTTTCCAGGCGCTCAACTGCAGGACAACGCCATGTCCAAGGCCCGCTTCGAGTTTCGCTGGGAAGACCAGTTCGCCCTCGGTCTCGATCCGGAGAAGGCCCGTGACTTCCACGATGAGACCATGCCCCACGACTCCCACAAGGTGGCCCATTTCTGCTCCATGTGCGGCCCCCACTTCTGCTCCATGAAGATCAGTCAGGAGGTGCGGGAATTCGCCGCCGAAAAGGGGATCTCAGAGATCGAGGCCCTGAAGCAGGGCATGAATGAGAAGTCGCAGGAGTTTCTAAAGAAGGGTGCGGAGATCTACAAGGAGA
Organism: endosymbiont of Escarpia spicata; assembly: GCA_003349915.1. Taxonomy (GTDB): domain Bacteria; phylum Pseudomonadota; class Gammaproteobacteria; order Chromatiales; family Chromatiaceae; genus QGON01. The sequence continues at coordinate 104,454 of QFXE01000013.1, read as the reverse complement.
TTTGATCCACCAATGGGTCTGGGTCAAATCCTGCTGCTGATTTATGGACAGGTGGCGCGGGTTATCCGGTTTGACTCCAGTCCCTATTTTTCATTCTCAGGGAAATGAAAAAACACAATGACCAGCGAAATAGACGAGGAAAATCAGGTGCTATCACCGCAAGGAGAGTCCTCTGAAGATCAATCTGAGCAGGATTGTTCTGAGTGTGGAGCGAAGGGCCGTTGTCTGAGGGAGGGGCTTGGTGAAGAGCAGATGCAGGGATTGCGGAAGATTACCCGTACTCTCGGGCCTTTTAAGCCAGGAGAGAACATCTTCAGGGTAGAGGACAAATTCAAGTCCCTGTTTGTCATTCAGTCGGGTGCCGTCAAGATCGAAACCGCCTCTTTCGAGGGCACCAAGCTGGTAGACGGTTTCTTTTTCCGGGGTGACCTTGTAGGACTGGAGTCGATCGGTGCCCATCAATACGGCCATGATGCCATCGCATTGGAACGGACCCTGGTTTGTGAACTCCCTTTTGACCATCTCGAGTCGCTTTGTTCGTTCGTACCGAGGTTGCAACGGAAGTTGATGATTATCCTGGGGCAGAAGATCCGCTACACGAACGATACCATTGTGCATGGGCGCTATATGAGCGCTGAAAAGCGGTTGTTGTCTTTTCTGCAGATGCTGTGCGAAAAGAAGATCATTGAGAAGAGCGACAACACAGGCAGTGTGCAGCTGCCCATGTCAAAGGGGGACATCGCCAGTTATCTGGGTTTGCGGCCTGAATCCCTCAGCCGGACACTGACCAAACTTCAGAATGACGGAATTATCCGAAACCAAACGAAGAAAATAGAATTCCTGGATATCAAGGCAATCCTGCAGCAAGTTTGCGGGTAGCATGACAGATATCGGCGTGTGTTCCTGATGCATCCAGGTCTTGCCGGCCCTGACCACATCCTGGTTGACAGTTCAGACCGTCAACCAGGATGTGGGTTACTGTTCGGGATCACCAGTTAGGTGGTCCCGGCTTTACGTTAGCCCAGCAGCGAAGGCGTCTCTCCACCCTGTCTGCGCTTGCCGCTTCGTCTGGCGGGCTTGTTTGTGGGGCGCTGCCTGGCGTTGGCTGGCCGGGAACTGCTCGGCTTGCTGCTACTGTCAGACCGGTTTCCGCTTTTCCGCTCCTGCTGGGCATTGCTCTCCTGCTTGTTGCCGGAAGCCCTTTTACTCCGACCGGGACGCCCCTCTTTGCGGCGTGGCTTGTCGGCCCTGCCATGGGTGTGACGGGTGCTGTTGCGGCCATTGCGGATCGGCTCGGCCTTGATGCTTGGGTCCGGTTCGTAACCCGGCAATACTTCCTGTGGGATCGAACGCTTCAGCAGACGCTCGATATCCTTCAGCAGCTTGTGCTCATCGACGCAGACCAGAGATGCCGCCTCGCCTTCGTTGCCCGCCCGTCCGGTGCGACCGATACGGTGCACGTAGTCTTCCGACACGTTGGGCAGTTCGAAATTGACCACATGTGGCAACTGGTCGATGTCTAGACCACGGGCAGCAATGTCAGTCGCCACCAGCACCCGGACATCGCCTGCTTTGAAACCGGCCAGCGCCCGGGTGCGCGCCCCCTGGCTCTTGTTGCCATGGATCGCGGCGGCGCTGAGGCCATCCTTCTCCAACTGCTGGGCCAGCCGGTTGGCGCCGTGTTTGGTGCGGGTGAAGACCAATACCTGCCGCCAGTTGCGGGAGCCGATCAGGTAGGAGAGCAGTTCGCGCTTGCGCTTTTTGTCTACCGGATAGACGATCTGGGCCACTGTCTCGGCGGCGGTGTTACGTCGTGCCACCTCGATCAGCGTTGGTGAATTCAACAGGCTGTCGGCAAGGGTTTTGATCTCTCCCGAGAAGGTGGCGGAGAAGAGCAGGTTCTGCCGGCGGTTGGGCAGCAGTGCCAGCACCTTGCGGATGTCGTGGATGAAGCCCATGTCGAGCATCCGATCCGCCTCGTCCAACACCAGGATTTCAACCTTTGAAAGATCCAGGGTCTTCTGCTGCACATGGTCGAGCAGGCGGCCCGGGGTTGCGACTAGAATGTCGACACCATGGCGCAGCGTATTGATCTGAGGACCTATTTTTACGCCACCGAAGATGACGGTGGATTTTAACGGCAGGTGTCTGCCGTAGGTCGCCACGCTCTCGCCTACCTGAGCGGCAAGCTCACGGGTTGGCGTCAACACCAGGGCGCGTACCGGGCGCTGCCCCTTGCCCTGAGCATGCTGGTTCAAGAGTTGCAACATCGGCAGGGTGAAACCGGCGGTCTTGCCGGTACCCGTCTGGGCGCCGCCCATAATGTCGCGGCCTTCAAGAATAACGGGAATTGCCTGACGTTGGATGGGGGTGGGTTCGCTGTAACCGGATTCAGACACGGCACGCAGCAGTTCGGCCGACAGGCCGAGAGTATCAAAAGACATGATTGGGAAAAGCTCCGGATCATCACAAACAGGGCTTTGAGCCTTGCTACGGTCCAGGGATGATCTTTGGAAAAATCGGATTACGGAGTGTAATCACACAGAAAGGATGCAGACCGAAGTGCATCAGAAGCGCGGATACTACATCAACCGGACGACAGAGTCGATTGTTAACTTCGGGGGGCGATGAGCAGGATAGGCTACGGAGTAATACAATAGTTTCAGGTTAAAGTTTTATTTTGTGCCACTGAGATTTACATGGCTATCGACCCAACTGCCACCTCACATGAGACTCGATAAATATTTAAGCAGCGTAACCCGGCTTTCCCGTTCGCAGGCACAAAAAGCGATACGTGCGGGAAGGGTGATGGTCGACGGAGAGACAGAAAAAAGCACGTCTCGGAGCGTTGTGCCGGAAACACAGGTAGTCCTGGATGGTAACGAGACGGGCCAACCTGGTCCTCGTTACTTCATGCTGCACAAACCGCAAGGCTATGTCTGCTCCACCGGGGATCCCCAGCACCCCACTGCGCTTGATCTGCTGGATGAGGTAATAACCGGCGACCTTCATTTTGCGGGGCGGCTTGATATTGATGCCACTGGTCTGGTGCTGATTACCAGTGACGGCCAATGGTCCCACCGTATCGTTGCACCGGGCCGTAAGTGCCGTAAGTGCTATCGCGTCACCCTTGCTGACCCATTGACGGTTTCAGATGCGGTGAAACTGCGGCAGGGCGTGTTGCTGCGCAACGAGTCGCAACCCACCCAACTGGCGATGCTCGAAATTCTCGCTGAGAGAATCTGTCTCCTGACTATCACCGAAGGACGTTACCATCAGGTCAAACGCATGTTTGCCGCAGTGGGTAACCGGGTGATTGGCCTGCACCGGGTTTCTATCGGCAACCTTGAACTGGATGAAAATTTGGTGCCGGGCGCCTATCGGCGCCTCTCACCGCAAGAGATTGAGGTGGTGACTCGATAGACCGGTTTCCATGGGGATTGAAGGGGTACTTTCCGGTAAAAGCGCCTTTTTTTCCTAAAGCATTCCTGTTTTCCGGCCGCTTATATGGGAGAGGCAACGACACATGCGATTGCATGGCTTCACCCCAATACAAAAATGAGGAAGACCTCCAATGTCAGAAGCAACAATGCTGATCGTTGATGACAGTAAACTCTCCCGCATGATGGTCCGTGCCATCGTAAAGCAGGTCCAAGGTAACTGGAACATCATCGAAGCAGAAAACGGTGAGGATGCCCTGGTAAAAAGCGAGGCTGAAACGGTGGACATCATGACCCTGGATTACAACATGCCCGGGATGGATGGACTGATTCTGGCGGAGCATATGCGCCAACGTTTTCCCGATGCGTCCATCGCTTTGCTGACGGCTAATATTCAGGACACCATACGCCAGCGTGCGGAGTCTGCAGGTGTTGGTTTTATTCAGAAACCGATCACCGAAGATAAGATTGCTGCGTTTGTGGATGCCCATAATGGAACTCTCTGAACTACAGGAAGATGCTATATCTGAATTGCTCAATATCGGCATGGGGACTGCTGCGTCGGCTTTGAGTCAGATGGTGGGGGAAGAGGTGATGCTTTCAGTCCCCAGTGTGACTATCGTGCCCCGATCAGAGGCGGCGCAGGCGATAGGGCTGGGCAAAGATGACCAGGTATCGGCGGTACGTGAACATTTCACCGGTTCCTTCTGGGGCGATGCCATGCTCCTTTTTCCTGAGGGCAACAGCGTGGAATTGGTACGGGCGTTGTTGAAAGAGGAGATGACGCTGGAGATGCTCTCCGAAATGGAACAGGAGGCGCTGACCGAGGTGGGTAACATCATCCTCAATGCCTGCCTGGGCAGTCTGGCAAATATCTTTGGTGATGAGTTGCACTACGAGATGCCAGAGTTTGCCCATGGTGCCTGTGGCATGATCCTGGCTGACGATAAAGGTGGCGGCTCCGTATTGATTCTGCGCATGGATTTCACGCTTCAGAAGACGAATGTGGGAGGGTTTCTTACGCTTATGATGGATGTTGACTCAGTACAGGCTTTCATTGCCCAAATTGAACAGTTTATGCAGGAAATGGCGTGAGCTCGCTGGGGTTCTGAATGAGCGGGCAAGGTCAGGATATGGGATACAGCGCGAACCGCCAGAACCATAGCTTGTTGGCAGATGATCAAATCCTGCCCGCCCTCTTGCTGCATGAGGTGCTCGAAGCGAGTGATGTCGGCATGTTCGTCCTGGATGCCGACAGAAAAATCGTTGCCTGGAATCGCTGGCTGGAAGTGGTCTCTGGAGTCTCCTTCGCGGCTGCTGCCGGCAAAAAGATGGATCGGTTGTTCCCTGAACTTGCAGGTTCCCGGTTACAGGCAGTGGTGAAGACTGCATTGGAACAAGGTATGCCGGGTGTCCTGTCTCAGAAGTTTCATCCACATATCCTCCCCCTCTATAAGACGCCGGATGACCGGGCTGCGGATATCCGCATCAGCCAGATGATCAAAGTGAAACCATTGACGCTGGAGAGCCGTTTCTGTCTGGTGCAGATATTCGACGTCACTTCCGCTGTTTCACGGGATCAGATGTTGCGGGAGCAGACAATCCAGCTTCGCGAACGTGAGCTGAGAACCCGTGCCATGCTCTCTTCCATAGCCGATGCCGTAATCGCGACGGATAAAGCGGGGCGGGTGGAATTTATCAACCTGGTTGCCGAAGGCATGATCGGTTACTCCGGTGATCTGGCACAGGGTAAGCCACTGGATGAGGTTTTTCGGGTCTACGAGGAGTGTGAGGGGAGTGGTTCGGTCGATCCGCAGCAGGTCTATCTTCCACTCCAAAAGCTGATAACCACCTCAAGCAAGGGGCTGATGCTGAAGCATCGGGACGGCCTATGCTTCCCGATAGAAAAGTCGTTGGCAAACGTGCGGGATGAGCACGGCGAGATGCAGGGCATGGTTATTGTATTCAGAGATGTCAGCAGGTCGCGCAAACTCGCCGCCCAACTGAGTTGGCAGGCCAGCCATGATGCCCTGACCGGCCTCTATAATCGTATCGCTTTCGACAGCCAGTTGGGCCGCCTGTTGGAGCTGGCCAGTCATGAGCAGACAGAGCACGGCCTGCTCTATCTTGACCTTGACCGTTTCAAGGTGGTCAATGATACCTGTGGGCATATTGCCGGAGATGAGCTATTGCGCCAGATCACCACGGTGATCAAACAATCGATCCGTGGCAACGACATCCTTGCCCGGTTGGGTGGCGATGAGTTCGGGATTCTTTTGGGAAACTGCCCCATTAATGCGGCAGAGAAGATTGCCAATCAGGTTCGCCTTTCGATACAGGATTTTCGATTTGCCTGGGGAGACAAGTACTTCAATTTGGGGGTCAGTATCGGGTTGGTGAGCATCAATCATGAGAGTGAGGGTGTGGAACAAATCCTGAGTCTGGCCGACACTGCCTGTTATGCCGCCAAGGATGCCGGGCGCAATCAGGTGCATGTCTATCGTCCTGACGAAAGCGTTGCCGCCCAGCGGCATGGCGAAGTGCGGTGGGTGACAAGGATTCGCAGCGCCCTCGAGGATGATCGTTTTGTGCTCTACGTGCAGCCGATCCGTCCTACAGCTGTTAAAGCAGATGGGGAAGAACACCTTGAGGTGTTGATCCGTATGCTGGATGAGTCCGGTGATCTGGTCATGCCGGGCGCTTTTATCCCCGCCGCGGAACGCTACGATCTGATGCCTGCGATCGACCGCTGGGTTGTACGCAGGATTACTGCACTGATCGATCTCCATCGGGAGACTTTCTTTACCCGGAAAACCCGCTTTTTTATCAATCTCTCCGGCAGTTCCCTCAATGGGGATGAGACACTGGATTGCATACTCGAACAGCTTGGGAGATTGGATCTGGATCAGAGCATGCTCTGCTTTGAGGTTACCGAAATGGCGGCGATCGCCAACCTCTCATCTGCAGAACATTTTATTCGCACCTTGCAGAATTATGGTTGCGAGTTTGCACTCGATGACTTCGGCAGTGGCCTCTCCTCCTTCAGTTATCTGAAACATCTGCCGGTAGACTATCTGAAGATCGACGGCGCCTTCGTTAAGGATATGGCTGATGATCCGATCGACTATTCCATGGTAGAGGCGATCAACAATATCGGTCACATCATGGGGCTGCGGACAATCGCGGAGTTTGTCGAAACCGATGAGATTCTGGAAAAGTTACAGGCAATCGGGGTCGATTATGCCCAGGGGTATGGGATCAGGAGCCCCTTTCCTTTGGATGAGTTGTTGAAGGAAAAAGGTGAAAGGCAAAAGGCAAAAGGCAAAAGGCTAAAGGTGGCCGTGCCACCGGGTAAGTCGAACGCTGTCGCTACTGCCGTTGGTGGCTGAAGGGCTGTAGGCCGGTTCAAGCGCAGCGGAACCGGCAACCTCAATCGGTCAAATGCCCGATCCGCTACGCTTGATCAGGCCTACAGGAAAAGATTATTAAATCGAAGTTTTGCCAGAATCAGAAGTCCAGCGCGCGGTAGTAATAACGACAGCGATCGGCCTATCCTGTGGCAAAATCTCCTTTAACCTTTAACCTTTAACCTTTATCCTGTCTTTTATAACGTAACCACTAACCTGACCGCGTCCAACTTCAGTCGCGAATCCTGCAGATGCTGATGCAGCGCCAGTCCTTGAGCCTGCAGCGCTTCGATCTCCTCGTCGCGCACGTTGGGATTGTACTGTTTGAGCGCCACCATGCGCTGGATCTCGCTGGTATAACTCTCCATCATCTCGCTTGCAGCCTGGTCGATCAGTTCGGGTACTTGCTGCTGTGCCTTCTGCTCAGATAATTTCACCAGCTTTTGGATGGCGTTGCGAAACTGCCGGATTACCGGTGAGGCTGTGCGGGCGCCCAAAAGTTTGCCCTGGTCGGTCAGTTCATTGCAGCTGATCTGATGGTCGAGTCTCTCCCCTTTGTCATTGACCAGTACGCGGATCAGGGTGGGTGGCAGAAAGCGCCCGGATTGCAGGCTGCGGGGGGCGATGCATTCGACCACGTAGAGGGCTTCGAGCAGCAGTTGACCGGCTGCGACCCGGCTATCTTTGTAACCGACCGCTGAGCTGTTGCCTGTCTCCTGGTCGATCACCATCTCCATGGCGCTGTTCACCAGCGGATGTTCCCAAGTGAAGAATTGCCGGTCTTCGTGGGCCAGCGCAGTGGCGCGGCTGTAGGTGAGGGTCAAGCCCTCTTCCGGTAGACCTGGAAAACCGCCGGCCAGGACCTGCTCTCCCGGGCGGATGATCATGCTGTCGAGTCCCAGTTCCTCACTCTCCAGGCCATAGCTGTTAAACAGCCGGTTCATATGGTTCTGCAGATCCGGTGCCTGATCCTGGCTGTGCAGGGTTGCCACCAGCTCACTTGCCATCGGCTCACGGCAACCGCCGAGTTCGAGTAGATGGTCGCGTCCCTGTTGCAATCTTTCCAATGTCCCTTCCCGGGCTTACGGGTTGTCTCCAACAGCAGCTCCTGAGCCTCGGTTTCGTCATCCTCTTCCAGTGCCTGGGTCACTGCAGGACGCAGCTGGGAGAGAACGCCGTGGGCACCCGGCACATTGTGGCGGAAGGCGTCGAGACCTTCGTGATACCAGCGCAGCAGCACGGTTTGTGGGCCGGGATCGAGGTAGGGGACGTGGATCTTAACCGTCTCTGTCTGCCCGATCCGGTCGAGCCGGCCGATGCGTTGCTCCAGCAGATCCGGGTCGAGGGGTAGGTCGAACAGGATCAGGTGGTGGGCAAACTGGAAGTTTCGCCCTTCGCTGCCGATCTCGGAGCAGAGTAGAATGCGGGCGCCGTTTTCTGAATCGGCAAACCATGCCGCACCCCGGTCGCGATCCAGAATGGACATCCCCTCGTGAAAAAGCGCTGCCCCGATGCCCGCCTTTTGCCGCAGTGCCTCCTGTAGGTCGATGGTTGTTTCGGCATGGGCACAGATGAGCAGTACCTTCTCGGTGGGGTTCTCCTGTAGGAAACGGAGAATCCAGTCGACCCGCGGGTCGATTCGCCACCAGACTTTGGTGCTCGTGCCGCGATAGAGGCGTTCCGGCGTGAGTCGTTGGGCCGCAGACAGTGGCTCAGCCAGGGGGAGTTCATAGGGCTCCGGCAGCGGCAGGGGATAGGCGTGCAGCTCCCTTTCGGGAAAACCTTCGATGCGGGTACGGGTATTGCGGAACAGAACCCTGCCGGTGCCGTGGCGGTCCAGCAGCAGTTCTACCAGGGCCTCTCGCGCCTGCGTCTTGTGGTCGCTGCCGGTGGCGGGGTCTTGGAGCTGCTGCAATAGTGCTGCCCCCTCCTCATCGTCCAACACATTGAGCAACAGATCGCCGGACTCCGCCGAGAGGTCTCCATCCGTCAGCAGGGTTTCGACCGCGTTGGCGACTGGCTGGTAGCTCTGCTCCTCTTCGAGAAACGCAGCCAGATCGAAGTAGCGGTCGGGGTCGAGCAGGCGCAGGCGGGCGAAATGGCCCTCCCGCCCAAGCTGCTCAGGGGTGGCGGTGAGCAGGAGTATGCCCGGCGTGTTGAGGGCGAGGGATTCCACCAGAAGGTATTCGGCGCTGGGATTATCCTCCGACCAGACGAGGTGGTGAGCCTCGTCCACGATCAGCAGATCCCAGCTTCCCTCCAGCGCTTGGGAGAGCCGGTCGGGATTTTGGTTGAAGAGGTTGAGACTGCAAAGTACCAGCTGCTCGGCGTGGAATGGGTTGTCTCCCTGTCCCGACTCACTGATGGCTTGGCAACGCTCCTCATCAAGGATGCTGAATCTCAGATTGAAGCGGCGCATCAACTCAACCAGCCACTGGTGAACCAGAGGGTCGGGCACCAGGATCAGTGCTCGGCTGGCGCGACCGGTGAGTAGTTGATGGTGCAGGACAAGGCAGGCCTCGATGGTCTTGCCCAGTCCCACCTCGTCGGCAAGCAGTACCCGGGGTGCAGGTCGGTTGGCCACATCATGGGCGATGTAGAGCTGGTGGGGGATCAGGTCGATGCGCGCACCGCCCAGGCCGTAGGTGGGGGATTTCTCCTGCTGCCCGAGCTTTTTTAGGGTGTGGTAGCGCAGGTCGAACCAGTTCATCGGATCGATCTGTCCCGCCAGCAGGCGGTCCTGCGGTTTGTTGAAACGGGTGAAATTGCTCAGTTCTCCCTCGGCCAGTTCTGCTTCGCTGCCATCCTCACGTACTCCGCAATAGGTGAGCAGATCGTTGGATTCAGTCACCCTGGAGATGCGCAGTACCCAGCCCTCATGGCTCTCCACGCTGTCGCCGATATGGAACTGCACTCGCGTCAGTGGGGCATTCTGCATCGCGTAGGCGCGCGTCTCTCCTGCTGCCATGAAGAGCAGTGTGACGGTGCGGCCCTCTATTTTCAGCACGGTGCCAAGGCCGAGTTCAGACTCGGTATCACTGATCCAGCGTTGGCCTGGAATGAATTCGATCATTTAAGCTAGGGTCTTGAGAGTGGAAAAGCGGGGTATTCTACAAGGCAGAGGGGGAAAGGCGAAAGTAAGCGGTTGCCGGGCAGACACAATTTGCCAGTCTTTTGGAAAGATGGACTTGAGTCTGCGGGAGATGCCTGAATAATAGGGCGTTGATTTTTTGGAGTAAAAAAACCTTGGAAAAAATGTTTGAGAACTTCCTTTGGAACAGTCGCCTGGTGGTGCTGTCCGCAGTGGTGGCAAGTCTGGCTGCGGCCTTGGCCATGTTCTATATGGCGTCGGTGGATGCGGTCTATATGATCGGGCATCTGGCGCACTATGCCTCGCCCGATCTGACAGCTGAAGCCCGGACCGAACTGCGCTCCTCCACTGTGACCCATGTGGTGGAGATCGTGGATGGCTATCTGTTGGCAACGGTGTTGCTGATCTTCTCTCTAGGCCTCTATGAGCTCTTCATCAGCAAGATCGACCAGGCGGAGAACAGTGAAGGGGCCTCCAAGGTGCTGATGATCACCAGCCTGGACGACCTTAAAAGCCGCCTGGCCAAGGTGGTGATGATGATTCTGGTGGTGCGCTATTTCGAGTTTGCCCTGGGAATGGATTTCACTACCCCCATGGATTTGTTGCAGTTTGCCGGTGGCATCGCGCTGCTCGGGCTGGCGCTCTACCTCTCCCACATGGCGGATAAGGGAGGCAGCCATTGACAGGGGCATAGCCTATTCCGCTGAGAGGCTATATGATTGAAAAATGTCCTTTGTATGGACCATTTACTCGATGGTAATATACCCTCCAATCGCGTCAATGTGCGGGGTAAGATTTACACCGACAAAGGTTACAACCTGTTTCCAAGGATTCAGGTAAAAAAGTTTTTCCAACTCAAAACTAGAGGTTGACTCATTATGCAGATGAAAACTTTGGTGCTGTCCGCCAGCGCTGCCGTCCTGTCCCTGGGAATGATTGGTTCCGCTGCTGCTGCCGATGGCGCCGCACTCTTCAAGTCAAAGACCTGCTTCTCCTGCCATGGTCAAGACGCCAACACTCCGATCATGCCGATGTACCCCAAACTGGCCGGACAGAGTGCCGACTACGCGCTCAATCAGATGAAGGACATCAAGAGCGGTGCCCGCAACAATGGGCAGACTGCTGCGATGAAGGGCATCATGGCAATGGTCTCCGACGATGAGATGAAAGCGATTGCCGAGTGGCTGAGTACCCTGTAATCGCAGGATACGCCTTATGACGGTGGTGTAGTGTTTGATGCCACTGCATAGCGTTGGAAACAGGGGGTGGCGGTGGAAACTGCCACCCCCTGTTTTTTTGTCTGTGGAGATGTGACAAAGTAGAAGGATGATCCAAGAAGTTATTGGGGAACGAAGGGGCGGTGTCATGTTCAAACAAGCCGACGAATATTATTGGAGAGAGTGATGAGATTGAATCTGTTTGGTGTGTTGGCTGGTGCACTTCTGCTTGCCGTTGGGGCGCAGGTTTCCGCGGGAGATGTCGGTGGTATGGTCGATGTCGATGACCCATATGTGCGCGGGGTGCCGCCGGGGCAGCCCAATACAGCCGCCTTCATGGGACTGACTAACCGTGATCAGCAGGGGCATGCCTTGGTGGGGGCGCAGAGTCCTATCGCCAAGGTGGTGGAGTTGCACACTCACACCATGGAGGGCGGCATGATGCGCATGCGTCCCGTGAAGCAGGTCGATCTGCCGGCGGGCCAGGAGGTCAAACTACAGCCTGGCGGGCTGCATCTCATGCTTATCGGCCTGAAACAAAAACTGAAGTCGGGAGAGAATGTACCGGTCACACTGTTGTTTGAGGATGGCTCCACCAAGGCCATGCAAGTGCCTGTGCGCAAGATTCGTATGCACATGAAGAAAATGCAGCACATGTAGTGTTAACAGCCTCCTAGACTCCTCCGACTCAGTTGGTTAGTGCCGGATCCGATATGTCGAATAGCCCTTTTTTATCCATCGAGACTTTTCGTCAGGCTTTTCTTGCTGGGCTCGAGGATCTCCTTGAGCAGCCAGGGTTCGGTGTTTTTATCCTGGGTCTCGCCAATGCGACTTTCGACCCCGAGATCCATGCAGCACTAAAATCGCCCCTCCAATATCGTTTCGATCAGCTAGCGGAGATTTGCCGGGAGAGCCTTTCCGGGGGACGGGAGGTTCCCACGGCCCCGGATGATCTGGTGGTGTTCCTTAAATTGATGGCGATTGGTTTTGACGGGGTGGCGTTGACAGAGTTCCGTCGGACAGACGAGTGGGAACTGCAGTTCAATCATATCCGGGCCTTCCGTCCGGCGCGGATGACAGGAGAAAAGGTTACCGGGATCCATCGTCCCTTCGATCCCCGGGGCTTCCATTTCAACAAACCTTTTTTGCGTAAAGAGGTGTTTTGGGAGGGGGAGTTGCACGGGTTGGAGGTCGAACTGCTCTACAACAAGTTTCCATTCGCCCAATTTCACGGCCTGCTGGTGCCGGAGCGGAGGGAGCGGGAGCCGCAGTATCTTTCACATCTCTATCATCTCTATATCTGGAATCTGACCGAAGAGCTGGGCGGATGCCTGCCGGGGGTCGGTTTCGGCTATAACAGTTATGGTGCCTTCGCTTCTGTCAATCATCTGCACTTCCAGATGTTTGTGCGGGAACAGTCACTTCCTTTGGAAGCGGAACAGTGGGAGCACAGCGGAGGGGAGACTCCTTATCCGGTGGACTGCCTGCACTTTGGCTCCGCGCCTGAGGCTTGGGCCTACCTGAACGAATTACACCGGGAAGGCATTAGTTACAATCTAATCTACCGCCCCGGTTGCCTCTACTGCCTGCCCCGCAGAAAACAGGGGTGTTATGAACACGCCCCCTGGACTACCGGTTATGCCTGGTATGAAATGGCTGGTGGCGTAACGACAACCAATCGGGCGGACTATGACAATTTTGATGCTGCTGTCATCGACGCTGAGTTGGCGAAGCTACAGCTTTAGCCTGTAAATGAGGTTCCGGGTTACCCTCTGTCGAGCCACTGCTCCAGATAGTAGAGCCGGACTCCCTCAGAAGACCGGGATGGCCCAACTACCTGGGCCGCATAGGTATTGCTGGCTGCATCTGCCCGATCCATCGCCTCCTCAGCGGATGTCACGACATCGACACAGTTTTCAGGAAAACGATTACGGCGCCGGCTCGGCGTGAAAACAATGGCAAAACAGTTGTTTACGATGCGGGCATCAGGATCTTGCTGCATGTGGGTTCCTCGAAATAGCTGTCCAAACATACGCTGTGGCTCCGCTCCATGCTAGGGCCTGTCGATGGGTATCCGAATAGTGTTAACAGTCCCAAGGACAAGCACCATTAGGTAAGCCCCGATATTTTGACCTTCATTAGAAGATTCTGGTATAGTTTTGCAGCTTTTTTATGGTTATCGGGTTCGATTGGAGTCAAACCACAAACTGTGGTGTTTCCGGTTGGGATCTGTTGAGAACTGAATCCAGGCACGAAAACAGCGGGACTGAAGATGAATAAATGGCTAGTAACTGTTTCCATCGCACTTGTGTTTGCCGCAAGCGGCGCCCAATCTGCGGGTGATGCCGAGGCCGGCAAGGGGAAATCAACCGCCTGCATGGCATGTCACGGTCCTGATGGTAACAGTCTAAATGCGCAGTGGCCAAAACTGGCGGGTCAGCACCCCAAGTACATTGAAAAACAGATCAGGGATTTCAAGTCAGGCGCTCGCAAAGATCCCCTGATGACGGCTCAGGCCGCGCCCCTGGCTGATCAGGATATCGCTGATCTCGCGGCTTACTTCAGCAGCCAGAAAAAGACCATGGGTACCGCAGCCGCAGATAAAGCGGAGTTGGGTGAGTCCCTCTATCGTGCCGGCAACGCTGGAACCGGCGTTTCGGCCTGCATGGCATGCCACGGTCCTTCAGGCGCCGGCAACCCGGATGCAAACTTCCCTGCACTCGCTGGACAGCATGCCATTTACACTGAAAAGGCGTTGAAAGATTTCCGCTCTGCCGCCCGCACCAACGATACCAGCCAAATGATGCAAGGTGTCATTGCCCGCATGACTGATGCAGAGATTGCAGCAGTGGCTCAGTATATTCAGGGCCTGAATAAGTAAATTCATGACACGAATGGTGGAAAAGGCGGCTTCGGCCGCCTTTTTTCGTGGTTTTCGACCCAGATTCAAGTTTTTTCCACTAGATGCCGTAATATTAAAGATAGGGCGGAACATATCCCGGTTGACGGGGCATGGCATGGGGTAATAATAGATGCAGAGACAGATAGAGAGACACGGTGTGGGCAAGACGGACGCTCATCGCTTGCGTCTGCTCAGTTATAATATTCAGACGGGTGTTGATACCCGTCGCTATCGGGAGTATGTCACCCATAGCTGGAAGCATCTTCTGCCCCATCGCGACCGATTGGCAAATCTGAATCGTATTGCCCGCCTGCTCAAAGATTTCGATCTGGTGGGACTGCAGGAGGTGGACTCAGGCAGTCTGCGCAGTGGCTTTCTGGATCAGACGGAATATCTTGCCCAGCAGGCGGGTTTCCCCTATTGGTATAAACAGATAAACCGTAGCCTGGGGAAACTGGCCCAACACAGCAACGGCGTCCTTAGCCGGGTGCATCCCAGCACCATTGTGGAACATCGTCTGCCAGGGCTTCCAGGTCGAGGCGCGATGTTGATGGAGTTTGCCACCAGCGAAAAACCGCTGGGTGTCTGCATTATGCATCTGGCCCTAGGTCGGCGTGCGCGGTTGCGGCAATTCTCCTATATCAGTGAGCTGGTGTCCCACTACTCCCACCTGATCCTGATGGGGGATTTTAACTGTGGCTGTGGATCCCAGGAGTTCCGTTTCCTGATGGACAATACCGATCTGCAGGGAACCTCCTGTGATCTCAAAACCTTTCCGAGCTGGCGACCCAATCGCAAGCTGGATCATATTTTGGCCTCTCCAAGTCTGCGTGTAGCCAAGGCCGAGGTGTTGGACTACGCCCACTCTGATCATTTGCCGATCAGTCTGGAGATCGAATTGCCGGCGAACGTAAGGCTTGCCAAAGCAGCCTGATTGATACGTTGCTTTTCTTTGCAGCGCTGATAATCTAGGAAAAAGAGTGCCGGCAGGTATATCGCAGCCAGGCAGGAACAACTGGGCGTAGGGTGTTGGCGAACTTGTGAACCGCATCCTGCATGCAATGGGTTATTGATAAGTTGCTTGACGAGAGTCTTGTTGCGGACTCTGGATTACAACCGAAGTATTTCATCATGGCCGACGAAAAGGACTGGAAACAGGCATACCAGGAGTTGCTGCTGCAACATGAGCAGTCGCTGGATTCCCGTGCCGAAACCGAAGGTCTTCTGGTGCGTACCATTACCCGTTTGACAGTCGCCACCAGCGGGATGGATCCTAATCTTGACCCTCATCTGAAAAGTATTCGTGACGCTGTTCGCAACGGTGTCAAACCCACCCTGAATGAGCGGCTGAATGCCCTTTCGGACAGTCTGGTTCATCAGTCGGACAGCGATGATTTTGCTGGACCTGAGCCACTGGAGATCTGTGATCAGTTGATCTCGCGTCTTCAGCTGCCGAAGCGCGAAGTGTCCGAGGCTTCAAGGCTTTTTAGTCATCTGTTGAGCGACCCCGCGCATGTGGCGGAAACCGAATTGGACCGCTTGGCAGTGCTGTTGAATCACGCAGTTTCTGAAGGAACCCCGCCTAAGGACGGTCTGTTTGGGCGTCTTCTTGGCAGCGGAAAGAGGCACGGCGGTGAGGGGGATACGCCTAACCATATGCTGATGGAGTTGTTGGATCGCGCCAGTTGGCCTGGACACTGGGGTACCGACATCTCCGGTTTTCAAAGCCGGTTGGCGGATAAACCTGCAACGGATGAGTGGGTCAGGGTGTTACGGGATCTGTTGGAGTTGACCTCCCGCTTCTATGGTGATGCCCAGACAGAGATTCAGGAGACGGAAAGTTTTCTCGAAGAGTTGACCCAACGGTTGCAGGAACTCGATACCCATCTTCGAAATGGCCATGATAGTCGGGAAGCAGCGATAAAGAGTGGGCGCCGGCTCAACGTGGCAGTTGCCTCCGATGTGGATGGTATCCAATCCTCAGTGCGGGAAGCGACGGATCTGGGGCAGTTGAAGCGGACTGTTGCGGAGCGTCTGGACCATATCCAGTTGAGTATGGATCAGTTTCTCGTGGATGAAGAGCAGCGTTACCAAACTGCTGAAACCGAGGAGCGTGCCCTGCGGGAACGTTTGCGGGAGATGGAGCAGGAATCGGATGATATCCGTTTTCGCATGGTGGAGGCGCATCATCTTGCGCTGCAGGACGCGGCCACAGAGTTGCCTAACCGGTTGGCCTATGACGAGCGGGTCAGCCAGGAGTTTGCGCGCTGGAAAAGGTTTGGAGAGCCGCTCTCCATGCTTGTCTGGGATGTGGATGACTTCAAGAAAATCAATGATCGTTATGGCCATCAGGCGGGAGACAGCGCCCTGAGAATTATTGCGAAAACGCTCCAGAACAGGCTTCGCGAAACGGATTTTATCGCCCGCTATGGTGGAGAGGAGTTCGTCACCCTGCTTTGCGGCACAGATCAGGACAAGGCACTGAGCGTGGCGGAAGAGATGCGCGAGGCGGTCGGCGCGAGCGGATTTCATTCAGGCAGCAAAGCAGTCCAGGTATCCATCTCCTGCGGCATCAGCTGTTTTGGGGAGGGTGACACGGTCGAGGCTGTATTCGATCGCGCTGACAAGGCGCTCTACACGGCCAAGGGTAAAGGGAAAAACTGCTGCGAAGTGGCCTGAGCCTCATCACTGTCGACTACCCAATGAGCGGGTCAGTCATCCTGAATATAAAAATAGCACCAAGCCTTGTCATCATCTCCCTGTAGTGCCTTGAGCAGTGCTTTTGAAGGCTGCGCCTCCTGGGGAAAGATATTCTCCACGAACAGAAAGAAACGGCCTGTGCCTGCCGCCTGTCGCCAGTTATAGGTTGCCGGGTTCTGCAGATTGCCGCAATGCGGGCATGTCGCGCGATAACGCTTCGGTTGTTTTGACCAGGCCCTTATCAGAGCCTCCCATTGCGGGATGCGTTTACGGCATGCTTTACAGTTGGGCGCATTGCTGTTTTTGCCCGCTAGAAATACCGGATCAGTGTAGGGGCCGTCTATCTTCAGATGACAGAAAGGCTGGTTATCCTCTGTGGGTTTCAGCTGTATGTAAGGTGAGCACCCCATGAACGTGACCAACTGCATGAAGCGCTCTCCCAGCAGATAATCGGCCTCGTTCTCCGGGAGGATGTGTGCGCCGATAAAATCGATGTCACGCAATCTCGCAAGCAGAGCCGCTATATCAGCCGGAACATAAAAAGCATCTTCCGGGGTCAGTACGAGGCGGCCTGTATGCATCTATTGGATTCAGAGGATCAGTTGAGTGGGGATTGATCTTACCGCTATTTGCTGTACTTTGTTCAGGTGAAATGAGCTTGCTCCAAAGCGGGTGAATATGATGCCGAAACAGACTGTAAAAGAACAAAAACATCTTTTTTCCACCTATTGGCCTGCGCTGGTGCTGGCGCTGCTCGCTTTCGGCGTAGCCTATCAGTTCGTTGTACCCCCACCGCCTGACCACCTGACGATTGCTGCGGGCAGCCCTGAAGGGGCTTACTATCAGTTTGCCCTGCGCTATAAGAAGATTCTGGCAAGAGAGAAGGTGCGGCTGGACATTCTCGAGACTGCGGGATCCATTGAAAATCTGGGACTGTTGGGACGGCACGATGCTCAAATAGGGTTTGTGCAGGGTGGTACGGGTTCTGTTCGGACAACGGACGAGTTGCGCTCCCTGGGTGGTATCGAGTATGAACCCATGTGGGTCTTCTATCGTGGGGATCAACCGCTTCGGCAGCTCACTGATGTGGTTGGAAAAAGGGTCGCAGTGGGTGCTGATGGCAGTGGAACAAAGGCGCTGACGATTTTTCTGTTGCGTGACAATGGTGTGGATGAGCAGGCGATTGAAACGGTCTCACTGGGTGGACGGCAGGCGCTGGAGGCCTTGGTGAAGGGTGATGTGGAGATGGCAGTATTCGTAGTCTCACCCACCGCTCCGCTGGTTCGAACGCTACTCGAGCAGCCTGGGATCCATCTGATGAACTTCCGTCGGGTGGATGCCTATGCGCGTCGGCACCATTTTCTCTCCAGTGTTAATCTGCCGGAAGGCGCTATGGATCTGCAGACGAATATCCCTCCGGAATCCGTCAGCCTGCTGGCCCCGGTCGCCAATCTTGTGATGAACGATTCACTGCATCCGGCTCTGGCGGACCTGCTGCTGCAGGCGATGGATGAGGTGCACGGTGATGGTGGCTGGTTTGGATCGCGGGGAGATTTCCCCACCTCCGAGTTTCTGGAGTTTCCTCTCAGCGATGAGGCTGGCCGTTTCTACAAGCATGGAGCGCCTTTTCTACAGCGCTATCTGCCATTTTGGGCGGCAACCCTGGTGGATCGTCTGAAAATCATGTTGCTGCCCCTGGTTATGGTTCTGTTGCCGCTCTTCAAACTCATGCCGCCGATCTATAACTGGCGCATGCGGGCTCGTATCTATCGCTGGTACAGTCAGCTGGAAGTGCTTGACGGCATGAGTCGTAAGTCGCTGACTCCAGAGCAAGAAGAGGCCCTGTTGAAGGCGTTGCTTGATCTCAGGGAGGAGGTGATGAAGATTGATGTCCCTCTCTCTTTTGCCGGTCAGCTCTATGACTTGCGTATCCATATCAAGATGGTGCGAGGGGCTGTGATGGGGACAGATGATTCATGAGTGCGTTTTACTTCAGCATGCGCTGCCTCTGGCCGCCGCTGCTGCAATGATAAATTTGATCCAAATATTGATATATCAAAGAGTTGTCGTTAAAGAAAGGTTGTTTTTTTGATGATGATCAAGCTGTTTCAGGTTACAGTATGCGGGCTGGTTCCGGTAATGAGGCGAATGAGCGTGACAAGTGCGCCACAGAGCGTGTAGCCACCAACACATACATCAGGGAAGTGACTCGCCGGGGCAGCCGTATTTTGGAAGTGATATGTTTTGGGGGCCGTCTTCAGTATGTTGATTTTTTGCGGACAAAGGCGATTCGCCGGCGCACGCCTGTTCTATGTGGCGGCACGGCCTGAGATTGTTGTTTCCAGCCCTCTTTTCAGAGACGGTGCTGTGAAATGAATGGGTTGAGGGGAGGCTCAGTACGTTTCCAACTGATAGTCAACCTGCTTCTGATTTCAGTATTCACCCTGGCGATTGCGTTCACGCTGCTCTATTTCCTCTCCCCGCTCTTTGCTGAGCCTCACTTTTCCTCTGTTGAAACCCTGGCAGCTGTCTTCGGCCTTACCCTGATTATCATTCTGTTTGTTGCGCTTTGGATGGAAAAGCGGTTTTCCGTTCCTTTGGAGCAACTGCTTGGGGCACTGAAGTCACTCGCCAGTGACGGCGACTACACACTTCGTTTGAAACCCAAGCAGCGCTCTGGATTTGGCAAACTCTACGAAGGCATCAATGATCTGCTGGAAGCGATTCAGCGTCGCGATGCCTCGATATCCGCGTACAGTTCGGATATGTCGCGTCTGGTTGAGGCGCGGACGAGTCAACTTAGCCGCGAGCACGTCGAGCTGGAAAAAAAGATACAGGACTTTGCCAGGGCAAAGAGCAGTGCAGAGGCATCGAATCGGGCCAAATCCCGCTTTTTGGCGGATGCGACCCATGAAATTCGTGCTCCCATGAACGGCATGTTGGGCATGACCGAACTGCTGTTGGGAACCCAACTTGATGAGAAACAGTTTCACTATGCGAACACGATCCGTAATTCCGGCGGTACCTTGCTCAATATCGTCAATGATCTGCTCGATTTTTCCAAGATCGAGGCAGGTAGACTGGATCTGGAAGCTGTCGATTTTGACCTCCGGCCGCTGGTGGCAGAGACCTGCGAGCTATTCAAAAAATCCGCACACCGCAAAGGCCTGAGTCTCGAATATGAGTTGGATGAGGATGTTCCCAGCGGGATGCAGGGCGATCCTACGCGTCTGCGCCAGGTGCTGACGAATCTCCTGGGGAATGCCATCAAATTCACTGAAAGTGGTGAGGTCCGGCTTACTGTCAGTCGATTAGGGCATGGGGTGCAGGCGATACCGCTTTGTTTTCAGGTAACCGATACAGGTATCGGAATTCCTGAAGAGAGGCAGTCTGAGATATTTTCCGCCTTTACTCAGGCGGATGGTTCAACCTCCCGCTATTTTGGTGGAACGGGCCTGGGACTCTCAATTTCACAGCAGTTATCTCAGCTGATGGGAGGGTGCATCACCGTGGAGAGTGAGCCGGGGTGTGGCAGCACTTTCCGCTTCGCCGCCGGTTTTGCTGCTCCTTCGGAGAGTTGGGAGAGTGAACAGAAATCTGCCGCTAAGACCGATGCGACAGCCGAGAGTGTGACCCTGCCTGTTTTTGCAGCCAGAGTACTGCTGGCTGAGGACAATCCGGTCAATCAGGAAGTGACGGAAGCCATGCTGCTGCAGCGTATTAACTACATTCTGGGTTCTGCCGAGATCCTTGAGAAGCTCAGGCAGAATGAACGCAGTCTCGCTCATGCCCTGGAAGAGTTGCGCCGTAAACGGGATGAGGCGCTCTCCGCAGTGAAGGCGCGTGGTGAATTCCTGGCCAACATGAGTCATGAGATCCGCACCCCGATGAATGGGGTAATGGGGATGTTGGCCTTGCTGGAAGATGCCGATCTGGAGGGAAAAGAGCGGGACTACCTGGATACCGCACGACGTTCCGCCGATTCCCTGCTGCACATTATCAACGACATACTCGATTTTTCCAAGATAGAAGCGGAAAAACTGACGTTGGAGTGTGTGGATTTCGATCTTGGGCGATTGGTGGAGGAGACCGCATCGCTGTTCGTGGAATCCGCCAACAGTAAGGATCTGGAGTTGAACTGCTACATCGCAAACTCCATCTCCGGGATCTTCAGCGGCGATCCGACCCGCATCAGACAGGTGCTCTCCAATCTGGTGAGTAATGCCGTAAAATTTACCAATCGTGGAGGCGTTTTTCTGAAGGTTGAACTCCAGGAGGAGCACGGCGGAAAGCAGTGGATACGCTTTACCGTTGAAGATACCGGCATCGGTGTTCAGGAAGGCGACCAGGCGCATCTTTTTGAGCCATTTACCCAGGGCGACGGCTCCGTCACACGAAAATATGGCGGTACAGGGCTGGGGCTGAGTATCAGTAAGGAACTGGTCAGAATGATGGGCGGGGAGCTCGGCATGACCAGCCGTGTGGGACGGGGTTCCAGCTTCTTCTTTCATCTTCCGCTGATGCATGTTTCAAAGGCAGAGCCTTTCCGGATAGTGTCGGGGAGTGACTTGCTCGAACACTGGGTCATGATTGCGGGAGGCAGTGCAACCAGTCGTTTTGTGCTGGAAACCTACCTTAAGACAGACCCTTTCCTGAAACTCTCTACCTGTGCGAGTTATTCTCAGGCGATGCAGGTTCTGCATGAGAATGCAGTCCAGGGAACGCAGAAGTACCAGTTGCTGTTGCTGGATTGTGATGCCATCGAGACCGGGGGGAGGGAGTATGTCGAACGTCTGAAGGATGATCCTGCAACCAAAGACCTAAAGATCGTACCCCTGCTTCAGGGGGGGCGCTCGGTGTGTGACTATGATGTGGCCGAGGTCGATGGTGTATTGGCCAAACCGGTTCGTAAGGGTCAGCTATTCGAGATGCTTAGTAACCTCTTCAATAATAGGGATAATAATAAGATGCTACAACAGAAGAGAGAAGGAAAGAGAGAGCAGCAGATCCTGCCTCGATTTCAGGGAAGTGTACTGGTGGTTGACGATGAGCCGATGAACCTCATGGTGGCAGTGGGGATTCTGGAGAAGTTAGGTATCTCTCCCGACAATGCGAAGAACGGGCAACAGGCGATCGAAAAGAGCCGGATGGTGGAGTATGACCTGATTCTCATGGACTGCCAGATGCCGGGGATGAGCGGCTATGAAGTGACTGGGATGATTCGTAATCGTGAGGCGTTGAGTGGTGGTAATCGGACGCCCATAATCGCGATGACGGCAAATGCGATGGAAGGGGCGAAAGAAGAGGCGATCCAGCACGGCATGGATGACTACATCAGCAAGCCCTTCCAGCCAAGTGAACTTGCCAGCCTGCTTTCCAGCTGGCTGCTGCCGGCCCAGGATGAAGTTGATTCCCCAGGTCAGGCCGAAATTGATGGGGATCTCATAGAGGGCGCCGAGCAGCGGCCGGTAGTTTGGGATCGGGTGGCTGCTCTGAAAACCATCGATGGTGACGAAAAGCTGTTGGGACAGATGATAGAGATGTTTGTTGAAAGGGTCCCGGTCACCCTTGGTCATATCATATCTGCAATGGATGAGGACGATGCCGCAGTCATGGCCGGATCGGCCCATGCATTGAAGGGACTGGTCAGCCATTTTTCCGCCTATCGGGCAAGGGATCTGGCTGCAGAGCTGGAGAAAAGAGCGAAGCGTGGTGAACTGGCGGGTGTGGATGAGCTTGTGAGAAGTCTGCGGCTTGAGGTTGAAACCCTGGTGGCGAACCTGGACGAAGCCAGGTAGTGTCCATCCAGAAAGATGAAGGACGGGGTTTGATTCGTCCGGTAGGGTGCGCCGTGCGCGCCATGATTACCGTAATTGCTTAATCTGGTGCGCACAGCACACCCTACGTTCGGTAGAGTGTGCAATGTACACCATGATTGCTACAGGCAACTCCTCCCCACCGGGACTGATAACCCGGCATAGCGGCAGGCCATCTTGGCGCCGCCTGGAAACAGTTTGTTTATGTAGGTCCTCGTCCAGCGGCAGTTGTGCTGGTCTTTACAGAGATTGCGTGAAAGTATCGGCATCTCCGGTGCGATGTCAAACTCCTGGTAAAATCGGTGCAGAAAGTCGATCAGCGTCCAGTGATCCTTGCCCAGCACAACTGCGTCTCTCTGCGCCAGGGTTTCTGCTACTAACGGACTCCAGTCTTCTGCATTCAGCAGATAGCCGTCGCTATCGGTGGCGATCAGTCTGCCATCTATTTCGAGAACTTCTGCGGTATTGATCTGTGTGGTGGCGTGAATCCTCGCCTGTTCCTCCAGTCGCATCTTACACCTCCGGGTGGATCGGAAACTGCTGTTTGGGGGTTATGATTGTTATAACCTAAAAATAGCAGGGAAATAGATTGGCTGCAGAAAAAGGTTTGTCAGTCTGTTTCACGCTTGGCAGAAAAAAAGAGAGTGTCGAAGATCATGAGTGCAACACCGACAACGATTGCGGAGTCGGCGATGTTGAAAGCGGGCCAGTAGTACTCCTGGTAGTGGAAGTGCAGAAAATCGATGACGTGGCCAAAAAGCACGCGGTCAATGACATTGCCGATAGCGCCACCAACAATCAGTGAGAGGGCGACGGCGATGGTTTTTTCTGCTGGTTTCAGGCGCCAGATCCAACCGACCAACACTGCGGAGACGCCCAGCGCCAGGATGATGAAGAACCAGCGCTGCCATCCTCCCTGATCACTGAGGAAGCTGAACGCAGCCCCCTCGTTATACATCAGAGTGAGGTCGAAGAACGGCAGCAGGGTGGACGGTTGATAGGCGGACAGAGCCGCCTCCGCCCACTGCTTGGTTGCCTGGTCGAGCAGGAGGACGAGCAGTGAAAGCCAGAGCCAGCGTCGCATGGTGACCTCAGGCAAAGCGCCGGATCTCGCCCTTTCCGGCGACATTGGTGGCACAGCGGCTGCAGAGATCAGGATATTTTTTGTCCACCCCCACCTCTTCCCGATGGTGCCAGCAACGCACGCATTTGGGTAGGTTAGAGGGTGTGGGTCTGACCCAGAGTCCATCGACTTCGGTCTCTATTGCATCGGCGGGTTTAGTCGCCAGAGGCAGAACCCGGGCCTCCGATGTGATCAGAACAAAGCGCAGTTCTTCACCCAAGTCGTCGAGGGTTGCCCTCAATTCACCGTCGCAGTAGACCTCCACCCCTGCATCCAGGGCGGAACCGATCTTGCCATCGGCGCGCAGGGACTCCAGCTGCTTAGATACCGCAGTGCGTACCGGGATCACCTGCTCCCAGAAGGCGCGGTCAAAACGGTCGTCGCCATCCAGAGAGAAGAGACCAGAATACCAGCTTTCTAGAAAGACGCTCTCGCCACGTTCCCCCGGTATATGCAACCAGACCTCATCGGCGGTGTAGCTGAGAATCGGGGCCAGCCAGCGGGTCATCGCCTCGACGATGTGGTACATCGCAGTCTGGCAGGAGCGGCGTGGCAGGCTGTCCGCCTGAGTGGTGTATTGACGGTCCTTGATCACGTCGAGATAGAAACCGCCCATCTCGGTAACGCAGAAGTTGAGCACCTTCTGATAGATCAGGTGGAACTGATAGTGCTTGTAGGCTTCGATGATCTCCTGCTGCAGTTGCAGGGCGCGATCCACCGCCCAACGGTCGAGTTCGATCATCTCGCCCGGTGTTACCATGTTCTGCGCCGGATCGAACCCGTTGAGGTTGCTGAGCAGGAAACGCGTGGTGTTGCGTATGCGGCGGTAGGCATCGGCAGTGCGCTTCAGTATCTCGTCCGAGACGGTCATCTCGTTGCGGTAGTCAGTGGCCGACACCCAGAGGCGAATGATGTCGGCGCCCAGGTTCTTGATCACCTTTTGTGGCGCCATCACGTTGCCTTTCGACTTGGCCATCTTCTCGCCCTTGTCGTCGACAGTGAAGCCGTGGGTCAGCACCTGTTTGAAGGGGGCGCAGTCGTTCATCGCCACCGAGGTGAGCAGGGAAGACTGGAACCAGCCGCGGTGCTGGTCGGAGCCTTCGAGATAGAGATCCGCAGGAAAGCGCAGCTGCTCACGGGCCTGCAATACGCACTGATGGGTCACTCCGGAATCAAACCAGACATCCAGCGAGTCGGTGACCTTGGTGTAGTCAGCGGCTTCGTCCCCCAGCAGCTCTTGGGCGTCGAGGTCGAACCAGGCCTCAAAGCCCTTCTCCTCAACCCGATTTGCCACGGCTTTCACCAGTTCGGCGGAGTTGGGGTGCAGTTCGTTGGTCTCTTTATGGACAAAGAGGGTGATCGGCACGCCCCAGGTGCGCTGGCGTGAGATGCACCAGTCCGGGCGGTTCTCCACCATGCCCTGAATGCGCGCCTTGCCCCAGTCGGGCAACCATTCGACGCTGTCGATTTCACGCATTGCGGTCTGACGCAGTCCTGCCTGATCCATGCTGATGAACCACTGCGGGGTGGCGCGGAAGATGATCGGGGTTTTGTGGCGCCAGCAGTGCGGATAACTGTGGTTGAGGCGCTTCTCGCGCACCAGTGCGCCGCGTGCCTTGAGCACTTCGATCACTTTCTCGTTGGCGGAGAAGACGTGCTGACCCGCAAACAGTTCTGTGCCCTCCACGAAACAGCCGTTGTTGCCCACTGGATTGTCCACCGGCAGACCATAGCGGGCGCCGACCACGTAATCATCAAGACCGTGACCGGGGGCAGTGTGCACGGCGCCGGTACCCGCCTCAAGGGTGACGTGCTCACCCAGAATCACCTGCACCTGACGGTCATAGAAGGGGTGTTGCAGCTTGAGTCCCTCGAAGGCGTCGCCTTTGGCATAGGCGATGACGTGATACTTCTCGATGCCGTAGCGATCCATCACATCTTTCAGCATGGCGTCGGCAATCACCAAGCGCTCTTTGCCGAGTGAGCCGTCGCACTGCACCACTGCGTATTCCAGGCTCGGGTTGAGTGCTACTGCCTGGTTGGCGGGCAGGGTCCAGGGTGTAGTGGTCCAGATCACAAAATGTACCGGACCTTCGCCCAACCCATCGGGTACATGGTGGCAGCGGTCGAACAGTGCCGGTTCTTCAAGCACACGAAAGCGCACGTCGATGGCAAAAGAGTCCTTGTCCTGGTACTCCACCTCTGCTTCTGCCAGCGCCGAGCCGCAGTCGGTACACCAGTGGACCGGTTTGGAGCCTTTGTGCACATGGCCCTTCTCGACGATGCGGCCAAGAGAGCGGACGATATCTGCCTCGAATCCATGGTCCATGGTGAGATAGGGGTTCTCCCACTCACCGAGGACGCCCAGGCGTTTGAAATCGTTACGCTGGCTCTCCACCTGCTTGGCGGCATATTGGCGACATGCCTTGCGGAACTGACTGCTGGTCACTTTGGCCCCGGGTTTGCCGATCTTTTTCTCTACCTGGAGTTCAATAGGCAGACCGTGGCAGTCCCATCCCGGCACATAAGGTGCGTCGAAACCGTCCAGCGTGCGGCTCTTGATTATGATGTCCTTGAGGATCTTGTTGACCGCATGACCGATATGGATGTTACCGTTGGCGTATGGAGGGCCGTCGTGCAGGATAAACTTGGGCCGTCCGGCGCATGCCTCGCGGATCCGGGCATAGAGATTATTCTCCTCCCATTTTTTCAGCATCTCCGGCTCGCGCTGGGCCAGATTGCCACGCATTGGGAAGGCGGTTTTGGGGAGGTTGAGGGTCTGCTTGTAGTCGCTCACGGACGGCTGCCTGTGGTGGATGCCAACAAAAGTGGGCTATTGAACCGCAAACCGGCGCAATGCGCAAAGTATCTTGCTGGTTTCGAGGGTCTCAAGTCAGGATGTAGGCCTGATCAAGCGTTGCGGATCAGGCAAATGTGCGCTGAGCAAACAACTGATGCCGGATCCGCTACGCTTGATCCAGCCTACAAGTTATTGGCGCAATGAGTGCGCTAAATCCCAAGCTCAATTCGCGCCGCCGCTGCATCGTCCAGAATCTGTCTGCGCAGATCCTCGAATGAGTCGAATCTCTTTTCGTCGCGTAGTTTGTGCACAAACTCCACCTGAACATGCTCACCGTAGACTGAGCGATCAAAGTCGAACAGGTGGGTTTCCAGCAGATAACGGGTGTCTCCCTCCACCGTGGGACGCGTACCTATGTTGGCCACGCCGGGCAGTGGTTGTTTATCCAGGCCCCGGACCTTGACGGCATAGACGCCGCGCAGCGGGCTGACACGGCGATGCAGGTTCACATTCATGGTGGGAAAGCCGATGGTGCGTCCGCGTTCGTCTCCGTGAGCCACGCGGCCGCAGATGCGATAGGGACGCCCCAGGCATAACTCTGCCGCCTGCAGGTTGCCATCGGTGAGCAGTTGCCGGATGCGGGTGCTGCTGACGCGATCGGCATCAAGCTTGAAGGTGTTCATGTTCTCCACCTCGAAACCGTGCTGATTTCCCATGGACTGCAGCAGATGGAAGTCGCCCTCCCGTCCCATGCCGAAACGGAAGTCGTCGCCCACTGACAGGAAACGGGCATCGAGACCGCTGACCAGCAACTCTTCAACAAAGGCAACGGCTGGCATCGATGCCATCTTCCTGCCGAATTCCAGGATCACGGCCCGCTCAATGCCGATATCCTTCATCGCCTGCAGTTTTTCCCGCATGCGGGTGAGCCGGGCAGGTGCGCCGTCAGGTTGGAAAAACTCGCGGGGCTGGGGCTCAAAAGTCACTACTGTGGCGGGCAGGCCGAATTCGCGACCCTTTTCGAGCAGATGCTGAAAAACCGACTGATGGCCCAAGTGCACGCCATCGAAATTGCCGATGGTGGCCACACAGCCCCGGTGTTCTGGTCTCAAATTGTGTAAGCCGCGAATGACTTGCATAAAAAAACCGCCTTGTTTGAAGCGGGTCATTATAAGGGATGAAGAAAAAGGTTAAAGGTTAAAGGTTAAAGGTTAAAGGTTAAAGGCTAAAGGTGGCCGTGCCGCCGGGAAGGCCGAACTTTGTCGTGGTTGCAGGTGCTGAAAAAATGCCCGATCCGGTGTGGAAAAAGTGCTTGCTTTGGGTGGCACCGGACACATACTTGATTCACCTTTCACCTTTCACCTTTCACCTTTCACCTTTCACCTTTCACCTTTCACCTTTCACCTTTCACCTTTCACCTTTCACCTTCTTACGCAGATCGAAAATGGCGCAGCCTGACTCCGGAGGAGATGAGGACGAAAAAGTAGACGCAGGCGCCAAGTATGATCCAAAACGCAAGGTGGAGGATGCGTTCCCAGGTGCCAAGTAGCAGCCAGGCATCAGTGTCACCGCTGCCCCAGATGAGCAGAGCCCCCATTATTGCTGCTGCTGCCCCAGTGCGCAGCCAGATAAGCTTCCACCCAGGGCTTGGTTGATAGATCTGTTCTTTTCTCAGCCAGTGGTAGAGCAGGTAGGCATTGAGGATCGATGATAGAGTCGTAGCCAGGGCAAGGCCTGCATGGGCCAGAGGAAACACTAAAATAATATTGAAAGCCATATTGGCGAACATGGCGATGATGCCGACCCGTACCGGCGTTCGGGTATCCTGTCTGGCGTAGAAGCCCGGTGCCAGGATCTTGATCAGAATGATGGCCATCAGGCCGGGGGCATAGGCCATCAGGCTCCGGGACGACATGACGACATCGTTGGTGGTGAAGGCTTCGGAGTGGAACAGGGTGATCAACATTGGGCTTGCCAGCAGCAGCAGCCCTACAGCTGCGGGAATGCCCAGCAACACAGTGACGCGCAGGGCCCAGTCCAGGGTGCTGGAAAATTCCTCGGGTGATTTTTCGGAGTGTTTGCGCGACAGGTTGGGCAGGATCACGGTACCGAGAGCAACCCCGAGAATACCCACCGGAAACTCCATCAGGCGGTCAGAGTAGTAGAGCCAGGAGATGCTGCCGCTCACCAGGAAAGAGGCGATGAGCGTATCCAGCAGCAGGTTCAACTGGCTTACAGAGACGCCAAACAGGGCGGGAATCATCAGTCGCAGGACGCGGATTACGCCCTTGTCCCGGAAGGCTACCTTGGGTTTTGGAATCAGGTTTAACTGGTAGAGAAAGGGAAACTGAAACATGAACTGCACGCCACCGGCGATGAGGACGCCCCAAGCCAGCGCCATCACAGGCTCTTTCATGCGTGGCGAAAGCAAGAGTGCGCAGCCGATCAGCGATATATTGAGCAGCACGGGGGTGAAGGCCGGCACGCCAAAGCGGTTGTGCGCGTTCAGGATGCCACCGGCGAAAGCAGTGAGAGAGATGAAGAAGAGATAGGGGAAGGTGAGGTGCAGCATCTCCACCGCCAACTCATACTTGCCCTCATCCTCACCGATGAAGCCTGGTGCGAAGATCATCACCAATAGTGGGGCCGCGATCACGCCGATGGTGGTCGTCAACAGCAGCACCAAACCCAGCGTGCCGGCCATCTTGTCTATAAACTCTTTTAGTTCTGCAAAGGAGCGTTGGCTGCGGTACTCCGTCAATACCGGAACAAAGGCCAGTGAAAATGCCCCCTCGGCGAACAGGCGACGCATGAAGTTCGGGATCTTGAAAGCAACGAAGAAGGCATCCGTGGTGGCATCGGCCCCGAACAGGCGCGCCAAAACCAGATCTCGCACAAACCCGAGGATGCGGGAGAGCATGGTATTTGAGCCGACAGTGGCAAAGGGTTTGAGGAAAGAAGCCAGTGAACTGTCCTTGATTCGTTGTTGTACTTATTATAACTGCAGAGTATAAGCCCATTTCATAACAAGATAGTGAAAAAATCGGCAGTTTTTCTGAAGTCGTAGAGAAGAGTTGACATTGGCTGGATTATTGCGCAATATGTGCGCCCTTCCGATTTTGTGAATGTTTAGGAGTCAAAAGTTGGCCAATTCAGCCCAAGCCCGTAAGCGCGCACGTCAAGCCGACAAGCGCCATCTGCACAACCAGTCCCGTCGCAGCACCATGCGCACCCACGTCAAAAGGGTTGTGAGTCTGATCGATGAGGGCAATAAGGAGGGCGCTGCAGAGGCCTTCAAGAGTGCGGTGCCTGTGATTGATCGCAGTGCCAATGAGGGGCTGGTCCACAAGAACAAGGCTGCGCGTCATAAGAGTCGTCTGAATGCTCAGATCAAGGCGCTGTAAGTTGTAATCGACTGCTCCTGTAGGAAAACCGGCGAAAGCCGGTTTTTTTATGTCTGGAGGTTTGGGTTTGTTTTTGGGCGTTGCTGCAGTGGTGTGTGTTTCCTGTCGGTTTTAGATGTTTATGTGTCGCTACGCGACGGTATTGTTTTAACGGGGCTTCCGCGCCCCTACGGCAGGTTACTTTTCTTTCGGGAAAAGTAACCAAAACCATTGCTCCATCACGCCACCCTATCGGGTGGCCCTGCGCTACTCGCAAAACAGGGGAGCCGCAGAACTCGCTACGCTCAAACAACTGCGGCTCTTATCCCTGTTTTACTGCGTTGCTCGGTGGCGTGAAAGTCGCCCAGCCGCTAGCCAGGCGAGGTGCTGTCTGCTAGTGGGTAATCCCGTTTCTGTCACGAGCGAGAAGCACAGGAAAAGTCGGGAGAAGGGACCGGCTGTTTGAGCGTAGCGAGTTCCGGTCCCGCCGACTTTTATGAGCATCGCAGCGGCCCACAGGGCGTGACAGTCGGGCGTGCTTTCTTTTGGTTACTTTTCTTTTCACGAAAAAGAAAAGTAACTCGACCAACAGGACGAAAAACGTGCTGTCAGAAAATGAAGAAAATTACGACAAGATTGGGGAAGCTACATTAGAAAACCGTCGCGTAGCGACACTATAAACACTCAAACATCAGGAAACACGCCTGATCCCAAATCAGAAAATCACAGCAACACAAGATTATCCCGATGGATCAACTCCGCCTCATCCACGTAACCCAGTATCCTTTCGATTCGGCTGCTCGGCTGCCCCATGATGCGCCGGGCCTCCTGGGCGTCATAATTGGCAAGTCCACGGGCCACTTCACAGCCTGAACTATCGAGACAGACCACCGCTTCGCCGCGGGCAAATTCACCTCTGACATGAGTTACGCCCACTGCCAGCAGGCTGCTGCCCTGCTCCTGTAGCACGCGCACCGCTCCGCCATCCAGTGTAAGGTAGCCTCGTACCTGTAGTTGGCCTGCAAGCCAGCGTTTACGGGCGGCCTGAGGCTCCTGAACGGGTTTCAGCAGGGTGCCTATCTCTTTGCCTTGGGCTATTTCCGCCAAAACCCCCGGCCTGGCGCCGGGAGCAATGATGGTGCCGGTGCCTGAGCGGGCGGCCAGTCGGGCGGCCCGCACCTTTGTGACCATGCCGCCCAGACCGAGACCGTTCGCGCTGCCACCGGCCACCTCGTCAAGTTGAGGATTGTCCACCCGGGTTTCATTGATCAGGGTGGCCTTGGGATTGAAGCGGGGATCGGCATCGAACAATCCCTCCTGATCGGTGAGCAGGAGCAGCAGATCCGCCTCTATCAGGTTTGCCACCAAGGCTGCCAGGGTGTCATTGTCGCCAAAGCGAAGTTCTTCGGTGGCCACGGTGTCATTTTCATTGACGACCGGTACCACACCAAGTTCCACAAGGGTGCGCAGTGTGCTGCGGGCGTTGAGATAACGGGGCCGATCAGCGAGATCGTCACGGGTAAGCAGGATCTGGGCAGTGTGCAGGTCATGTTTTTGAAAACAGGTTTCGTAGGCGCGAATCAGCCCCATCTGGCCGATGGCAGCCGCCGCCTGTAGTTCGTTGAGGTTGTGCGGGCGGCGTCTCCACCCCATACGGCTCATGCCCTCGGCGACGGCGCCTGAGGAGACCAGTACGATCTCGTGGCCTGCCTGCCGGAGCTGTGCCATCTGCTCCACCCAGGGTGACAGGGTTTCCTGTGATAGGCCCTTGCCGTCTGAGGTTAGCAGGGCGCTGCCGATCTTGATGACCCAGCGTTTGGTAGTGGGGATCGAGTCGCGTGAAATCATGGTTTCCCCGTCACTTCTCCTCCAGTGGGTCCCAGGGCGCCTCTTCGACCTCTTCCGTCTGAGTCTCACGCCAGAGTACTTCGAGTCGCTCCATCAGTGCACTGATCAGTTCCTGGGTACCTTCGCCGGTTACTGCGGAGATAACGAAAAACGGTCCGGTCCATCCCAGTTTGGTCAGAATCTGTTGTTGCCGCTCTTCGAGCTCGCCGCTGGGCAGCAGGTCCTTCTTGTTGAGCACCAGCCAGCGCTCCTGCACCGCCAGTTCACTGGAGTAGTGTTCCAGTTCCGTTTCGATGCGGCGCACCTCGTCAGCGGGATCGGTCGATTCATCCATTGGCGCGATATCCACCAGGTGCAGCAGCAGGCGGGTGCGGGAGAGGTGTTTGAGAAATCGCAGGCCAAGGCCTGCACCGTCCGCCGCGCCTTCAATGACGCCAGGGATATCCGCTACCACGAAGCTGTGGTCGCGTCCCAGCCTCACTACGCCCAGATTGGGGTAGAGGGTGGTGAAAGGGTAGCCCGCCACTTTGGGGCGCGCGCTGGATATCTTGCTGATGAGGCTCGACTTCCCGGCGTTGGGCATGCCCAGCAGGCCGACGTCCGCAAGCAGGATCAGCTCCAGCAGCAGTTCGCGGCACTCGCCGGGGGTGCCTTGGGTGAACTGGCGTGGGGCGCGGTTGGTGCTGCTCTTGAAGTGCACATTGCCGATTCCCCGGGTGCCTCCCTGGGCTACCAGCAACTCCTGCTTGTGCTCCAGCAGTTCGCCGATGAGCTCACCGGTCTCATCGTCTTTGACTCTGGTGCCTACGGGTACGCGTACATAGATATCCTTGCCGCTGCGGCCGGTTCTCTCCTTCCCCATGCCGTTCTGACCCCGTTCACCCCGATGAATGCGCTGGGTGCGGAAATCAACAAGGGTATTGAGGCCGCTGTCGGCAATCAGATAGATGCTGCCGCCATGGCCGCCGTCACCGCCATCGGGGCCTCCCCGGGGGATATATTTCTCCCGCCGAAAACTGGCGCAACCGTTTCCGCCGTCTCCGGCGCCAACCTTGATAGTGGCTTCGTCGACAAATTTCATAAGTTATAACGGGCAGCAGAGCGAATCATGGGCGGGCATCATCATTTTTGCAGAAATATTCGGTAGCCACAAAGCAAAAAGCCCCGTCAAAGACGAGGCCCTTGCTGATCCGGTCAGAGGCTGACTCAGTCAGTGACCACGCTCACGTACTTACGGTTGCGCGGGCCTTTTACCTCAAAAAGAACCTTGCCGTCAGCTTTGGCGAACAGGGTGTGATCCTTGCCGACGCCTACGTTTACGCCGCTGTGGAAGCGGGTGCCGCGCTGGCGCACGATGATGCTGCCTGCGCTGATGGCTTCGCCGCCGTAGATCTTGACGCCAAGGCGTTTGGATTCTGAATCGCGGCCGTTACGTGTGCTGCCGCCTGCTTTTTTATGTGCCATTTCGTTCTCTCCTCAGCTCGCGCTGATACCGGTCACCTGCAGTTCGGTGTACCACTGACGATGTCCCTGACGCTTCATGTGATGTTTGCGACGACGGAACTTGATGACCTTCACTTTTTTACCGCGACCGTGGGATTTCACTGTGGCCGTTACCTTGCCGCCATCGACATAAGGTGTGCCGACCTTGATATCTTCACCATCAGCAACCATCAAAACCTTATCCAGTTCGACAGAAGCACCTTGATCCGCGTTCAGCTTCTCCACCTTGACGGTGTCGCCTTCTGAGACGCGATACTGCTTGCCGCCGGTTTGAATTACCGCATACATAGCCTATCCCCAAGAAAACCTGTTGATCCTAATGCGGGAGGGACCCCACACGGAAAGAGGCGGGATTCTACCCATAACGACTGACAAGGTCAACCGGAGATTGGCCGCTGTTCAGCCAGGTCGAGGTAGTGCCGGTGCAGCTGTTCGACGGCTTTTTCGAGCGTATGAAGTCCCCCGTCGTTTCTGATGACATCATCTGCTGCCGCAAGACGGGACTGGCGGTCGACCTGCGCGGCGATGATCTGCTCAATCTGAGTTTTTTTGAGTCCGTCGCGCTGCTGGACCCGCTCTATCTGATGAACCTCTGGAATATCCACCACCAGAATGCGGTCGGCGAGGCTGTTCTGGCCCGACTCCAGCAGAAGTGGGATGACCAGCACGGCATAGGGTGTGTCGAGTTGCACCAGGCGAAGCTGCATCTCGCTGCGGATGCGGGGATGCAGGATCTGTTGCAGTTGGAGACGTTTGGTGCTGTTTTCGAAGACGATGCTGCGCATTCTGTCACGATCGAGTCCACCCTTCGGGGTGATGACGTCGGCGCCGAATCTTTCCAGGATCTCATCCAGTGCCGGGGCGCCGGGCTCCACCTGTTCCCGGGCGATCAGATCCGCGTCAATGACCGGGACTCCCAGCTTTTCAAAGTGCCGGGAGACGGTGGATTTGCCACTGCCGATGCCGCCGGTGAGGGCGACGACTAGAGCAGGCCTGCCCATTGCAGATAGGCATGGTTGATGGCGTCACCCCACAGCAGGCTGATCCAGCCGGCGCAGGCCAGATAGGGGCCGAAAGGGATCGGGATATTGCGGTCCCGGCCGCGGAACAGGATCATGGAGACGCCGAACAGTGCCCCGACAAAGGCGGAGAGCAGAATGATCTGCGGCAGGTAGTGCCAGCCCAACCAGGCGCCGAGCAGGGCCAGCAGTTTGAAATCGCCGTAACCCATGCCCTCCTTGCCGGTCAGTCGCTTGAAGATCTGGTAGACGCTCCAGAGGGAGAGATAACCGGCGGTGGCGCCGATAATAGCTGATTGGCTGTCGGTGAAGAGCCCGTTGAGACTCAGCAGCAGCCCCAGCCAGAGAAAGGGCAGAGTGATGCTGTCGGGCAACAGTTGTGTGTCGAAGTCGATCAGGCTCAGAGAGATCAATGCCCAGGTAAGGGTCATTGCCGCCAGCGCCTCCCAGCTGAGACCGAAATGCCAGGCTACCGCCAGGGTCATGATGCCGCTCAGAATCTCCACTGCCGGGTAGCGTGGGCTGATTCTCGTCTTGCATCCTGAGCAGCGGCCCTTGAGCAGAATCCAGCTGAGTACCGGTATGTTCTCCCATGGCCGGATTTTGTGGCCGCAATTGGGGCAGTGGGAGGCAGGGCTATTCAGATTGAAGGGGGCGGAGGGCTGATCACTCGCGTCTTCTCCATTCAGTTCGCTGCACTCGCGACGCCATTGGGTCTCCATCATGATCGGGATTCGGTGGATCACCACGTTTAGAAAACTGCCGACCACCAAGCCGAGCAGGCCGCTGAAGAGCAGAAAAACCCAGGGTGTTTGTTGCAGGAAGGTGATTACAGACACAGGGTTGGCCGATGGTTAGAGGGAGGGAAATGGTGTGCAGGGGGCGGGGTTCGTGGTGATGGTTGGCATGGGGAGTGGTTTCTCTAAATGTGGCGAACGTAGGGTGCGCCGTGCGCACCATGATTGCTGTAACTGCTTATTCTGGCGCGCGGGTTGCACCCTACCAGATGAGTTAAACGCCGCCCCTCCATCTTTGTTGGTGCTAACCCAGTACCGCGGAACCCATCTTGAAGATCGGCAGGTACATGGCGACCACCAAGCCACCGACAAGGGTGCCGAGGATGACCATGATCAGCGGCTCTAGCAGGCTGCTCAAGGCGTCGACCGCATTGTCCACCTGCTCCTCGAAAAAATCCGCCACCTTAGAGAGCATGTCGTCCAAAGAGCCCGACTCCTCGCCGATGGCGACCATCTGGATCACCATATTGGGGAATAGATTGCGCTGTCTCATCGCCAGTTGCAGGGATTGGCCGGTTGCCACGTCTTCCCGCATGCGCAGCACGGCGTCACTGTAGACAACGTTACCTGTGGCGCCGGAGACCGACTCCAGGGCCTCTACCAATGGCACACCGGCGGTGGACATAGTGGAGAGGGTGCGGGCAAAGCGGGAGATAGCCGCCTTGTTCAGAATCGGGCCGAGAATGGGCAATTTCAGCAGTATGCGGTCCACGCGCTGACGGAAGGCACGGGAGCGTTTCCAGGTGCCGCCGATCAGATAACCGGCCAGGACGACCCCGCCCAGAATGGCCCACCACCAGCCCTGTACCACATGAGCGATGTTGATGACGACGCGGGTGAAGACCGGCAGGTCGGCGCCGAAACCCTTGAACAACTGCTCAAACTGGGGAATTACGAAGATCATGATGATCGCGGTGACCACGATGGCGACGAGAATGACGGCTATTGGGTAGAAGAGGGCCTTTTTGATCTTGCCCTTGATCGACTCTGTCTTCTCCTTGTAGAGCGCGATCTTGTGCAGCAGGGTCTCCAGCACACCGGCATGTTCACCGGCGCTGACCAGACTGCAGAAGAGATCGTCGAAGTATAAGGGGTGCTTTTTCAGTGCATTTGCCAGTGCGGTGCCGCCTTCGACGTCGGCCTTCACTGCCAGGATCAGATCCTGCATAGAGGGATTTTCGTGCCCCCGCCCGATGATTTCGAAGGCCTGCACCATGGGGACCCCGGCGCTCATCATGGTGGCCAGCTGACGGCTGAATATGGCGATGTCTCCGCTGCCGATTTTCTTTTTGCGTGAGCCGAACAGGGGAGCGGACTTCTTGCGGATCTTGAGCGGGACAACCCCCTGCCGTCGCAGTTCCGCCCTCACCAGCGCCACGTTGGAGGCGCGGGTTTCGCCGGTGATGCGGGAGCCTCGCTTATCGCTGCCCTCCCAGGCGTAGAGGTAGCTCTTGTGTTGCCTTTTTTTCGCTGCACGCGCCATGGATTAGTCCTTGGTTACCCGATTGATCTCGTGGAGACTGGTAATGCCGGATCTGACCTTGCGCAATCCGGACTGGCGCAGGTTGGCAACCCCTTCCTTACCGGCCAGATCGGCCAGTTGCAGGGAGGTGCCCCCCTCCATGATCAGTTTGCCCATGTCTTCTGAAACCGGCATAACCTGGAATATACCAACGCGCCCTTTATAACCGTTGGTACACAGATCACATCCTACGGGTTTGTAGATTGTAAATCCCTCGTCGATCTCCTTCTGGGTGAAGCCCTCTTCCAGCAAAGCCCCTGTGGGAAGCTCGTCCGGTGTCTTGCAGTGGTCGCAGAGTCGGCGCGCCAGCCGTTGCGCAAGGATGAGCAGAACCGAGGAGGCGATATTGAAGGGGGGGATGCCCATGTTGGCCAGGCGGGTAAGGGTCTGGGGGGCATCGTTTGTGTGCAGGGTGGAGAGCACCAGATGGCCGGTCTGGGCAGCCTTGACCGCGATCTCGGCGGTCTCCAGGTCGCGTATCTCGCCCACCATTATGATGTCCGGGTCTTGCCGCAGAAAGGCGCGCAGCGCCGTCGCAAAGGTGAGACCGGTCTTGGAGTTCTGGTTGACCTGGTTGATGCCTGCCACCTGGATCTCCACCGGATCCTCTACGGTTGAGATATTGACCTCCGGCTTGTTGAGCAGGTTCAGGGCCGTATAGAGGGAGACGGTCTTGCCGCTGCCGGTGGGCCCGGTTACCAGGATCATGCCGTAGGGTTTACCGATGGCGTTGAGAAAGTCTTCGCGTTGCTCCGGCTCGAAACCCAATGCCTCGATGCCGAGCTGGGCGCTGGTGGGGTCGAGGATACGCAGTACCACCTTCTCTCCGTAGAGTGTGGGGCAGGTATTGACGCGAAAGTCTATAGAGCGGTTCTTCGACAGCTTCATCTTGATGCGCCCATCCTGGGGGATGCGGCGCTCCGAGATATCCATGCGTGACATGACCTTGACCCGGCTGGTCAGGCGGTTCGCCAGATTGGATGGCGGCGAAGCGACCTCACGCAACAGGCCGTCCTGGCGGTAGCGTATCCGGTATTTGTATTCGTAAGGCTCGAAATGGACGTCCGAGGCTCCGACGTTGATGGCGTCCAGCAGGATCTTGTTGACATAGCGCACCACCGGGGCTTCGTCGACATCCAGGTCCCCATCACCTGCGGTTTCATCTTCGCCGCTGCTGATGTCCAGGTTGTCGAGATCTGTGTCCAGCAGGTCGTCCATGCTGGTGTCCTGGGCCTCCAACGCCTGCTCGATCAGGCGGGTGAGCTTGTCCTCCTCAACCAGGATCGCCTCGGATGAGAGCCGGGTGTTGAAGCGGATCTCATCGAGACCCCGATGGTTGGTCGGGTCGGAGACCGCCAGGAAGAGCCGGTTGCCCCGTTTGAACAGCGGCAGCATATGGTGGGCGCGTATCAGCTTTTCATCCACCAGATCCCGCGGCAGGACATCCATATCCACCGCGTCGAGGTCGAAGATTGGCACGCCAAAACTGCGGGAGGCGGAGATGGCGATGTCGAGGCTGTTGAGCAGCTGATTCTCGACCAGATGGGTGACAAACGGGGCACGCTGTTTCAGCGCCTCGGCAAAAGCCGCTTCCGCCCGCTCTTCAGAGATCAGGTCGTCCTGAATGAGACCGCGGGCCATGCCGCTGAGATTCAATTTGGGTTTGGTGGTAGCCATCCTGTCCTGAGATCGATTCGATTGGGAATCTTTCTGCCTCTGCCTTGCTCTCTCTGGTTATTCTGCGCCGGTATGTTGTTACCGGGTTTATAGTGGATCAGGCCAGGTGTTGCAGGGAAACGAATCACATTTGGATGTGTTGCTTCAAAAACAGTCTGCAAGCAGCTGATCTACTTAAGGCAATATAGCCTGCAACACTCAAGGGATCAATTGCAGACATAGGTGCCGTTAGTTTGATCACGGTTGCAGGTGATGGTGGCGGCGGCATCATTCGTATCGGTTACGGTCAGGCTGTAGCCAGTGGCGATTGTACCGGGTGCTGCGGGTGCTGCCACTACATAGTTATAGTCGCCGCCATCTCCATCGGGCCGCCAGCCCAGATTGTTTGCATCGTCCAGTGTCCTTGTCCCGGCAGCGTCGGCATCCCACTGGCCGGCAACATAGCCGTTGTTATCGAGGAAGAAGTCCTCCAATGCCAGTCGTAAGGGTTCCGTGTTCATACGTACGGTGCCGATGCGGGCCTCTGCGACGTAACCCTGATAAGCGGGGTAGGCAAACGCGGCGATGATGGAGATGATGGCCACGGTGACCATCAGTTCCACCAGGGTGAAACCGCGGCTGTAGGAGATTCGGAGTTTCATGATTTCTGCCCCATGTTTACATCGAACGAGCCAGACCCATTATTATGGTTTAAGGTCGCTGGAAGAAAAAACGAAAAAAGGAGGAAGCGGTCGTGATGCCGCTTCCTCCCTTGCTGTGATTGCTTGCCCAGGTGTCAGGTCAAGCGATTAGGTGCCGGCACCACCCCTGGTTACCTTGCCGTTAGCATCCACAGTATATGTGACGGCGTTTCCAGCAGGTATGCCGGAGCTGTCGCCCGCAGGGTCATACTCAGGCAGGTCGAGGGTTACAGTAAATAAGGCCCCGGCTCCTGCAACAACGACGCCGATGATGCCATCAGCGTCAACTGCAGCAGCAGCAAAAATGTTGGTGGCTGCGCCAGGTGCTTGGTTGCCATCTGGATTCAACACATTGCCTACCCAGTCGGCCATAGCGCCAGTTGCAGCGCCATCCATGTCGTAAAGATAGTCGCCGCCACGGGCCAGAACGGCCTGACGTTTTGCCATCTCTGACTTGATGACATTGATGCCTTCTTCAAACGCTGTGTTGACGCGGGTAACG
The DNA here is from genome assembly GCA_003349915.1 of endosymbiont of Escarpia spicata. Classification (GTDB taxonomy): domain Bacteria; phylum Pseudomonadota; class Gammaproteobacteria; order Chromatiales; family Chromatiaceae; genus QGON01. The sequence continues at coordinate 65,027 of QFXE01000013.1, read as the reverse complement.
TTCGCTTCAGTGATGTATCCGTTATAGGCCGGAATCGCAATGGCGGCCAGGATGGCGATGATCGCGACAACGATCATCAGCTCGATTAAGGTAAAACCTGATTGATGTTTCTTCATTAGTCTCGTGCCTCATGTGCTTGGTTGGTGTCCGTTGTATCGGTCACTGCGTTTGAAACTTGAATTCGACAATATCGAATTGGTTGCCCTGATAACGCAGGCTTCGTGCCATGCGCTCCGGAACTACAGCATGTTTTCGTAGAGAGTCGATTAACTTATTGAAAAGCCAACTTTTTTTCAGGTGATTTATTATCTGGTTTTGACGGAGTGAAGAATTAAATGGTCGGCAATATTTGTGCCGTTCAGTACCCTGAATGTCAGAATGTGACAATTTTTGTCATATTGAGGATAAGCGGGGATTGTGTTGTGGTTAATCTCAGGTGTTAAACGATTTTTAGGTTAAAGGTTAAAGGTTAAAGGAGGCCATGCCACCGGATAAGCCGAACGCTGTCGCTACTGCCCTTTGTGACTGAAGAAACGTAGGCCGGTTCAAGCGTAGCGGAACCGGCAACCTGGAATGTACTGCCAAAGCCTGGGTGCCCGATCCGCTACGCTTGATCGGGCCTACAGGTTTGACACAAGATTCAGGCTAATCGATACCCAGCTTCTCCAGCCGATACCGCAGGGATCGCAGGCTCATGCCGAGTCTCTTTGCTGCGGCGGTGCGATTCCAGTGTGTCTCTTCCAACGCCTTTACAATCGCCTGGCGCTCGATATCACCGAGCATATCGCCCAGGGGTTGGTCGGATTTGGCGTTGCTGTGATCCAGCGGTGTTTCCGGCAGCAGCAGGTCATTCGCCGCCAATGTGTTGTTTTCGCACAGGGTGGTGGCCCGCTCCAGAATGTTCTCCAGTTCCCGCACATTGCCGGGGAATGGGTAGGCCTTGAGCCTGTCGAGGGCGCTGTCGAGTAGTTTGGGCTTTATGCCTTTGCCGCCGAGTCGTTCGAGGATCTTATCCGCCAGCAGCGGGATATCTCCTGAGCGTTCGCGTAGCGGTGGGATGGTCAGTTCGATGACATTGATGCGGTAGAAGAGATCCTGGCGGAATTCACCTTGCTTCACCCGTTCGGCCAGATCCTTGTGGGTGGCGCTTATGATACGGATATCCACCGGGATCTCCCGGTGTCCACCAACGGGGCGTACCTGTTTCTCCTGTATGGCGCGCAATAGTTTGACCTGCATTGAAAGCGGCAGGTCGGCCACTTCATCGAGAAAGAGGGTGCCGCCGTCCGCTACGTGGAACAGTCCTTCATGGTCAGTTGTGGCGCCGGTGAAACTCCCTTTGACGTGGCCGAACAGTTCGCTCTCCATCAGTTCACTGGGAATGGCGCCGCAGTTGACGGCAACGAAATTCTGCGCTGACCTCGGTCCCTGGGCGTGGATCTGGCGGGCTGCCAGCTCCTTGCCGGTTCCCGACTCCCCGCTGATGTATACAGGCGCCTGACTGCGGGCCAGTTTGGCGATCAAATGGCGGATGCGATCCATTGGCTCAGATGTGCCCAGCAGAGGGCTGGCTGAGGTGACCTTGCCACTCTCTTTCGCGGGTACAGGATCGGGCCGCTTTAGGTTGAGTGCCTTTTCCACCAGTTTGCGCAGTACATCCAGATCCACTGGCTTGGAGACAAAATCGAAGGCCCCCGCCTTGAGGGCCTCCACCGCTGATTCCATATTGCCGTGGGCGGTGATCATGGCAACGGGAGTCTGCGGATAGGTTTCATTAATGTGTCGGACCAGCTCGATGCCGTTCCCGTCCGGCAGCCGCATGTCGCTAAGGCAGAGGTCGAAGGTGTTTTGCGTCAGCAGTTCGCGAGCGTCTCCCAGGGTGAGGGCGGAGCGGGTATCTATGCCCATGCGCATCAGGGTGATCTCCAGCAGTTCGCAGATGTCGGGTTCGTCATCCACTATCAGCGCCAATGGTTGAGTCATGCCTGGGTGACCTCTTCGGCCGAGTTGTCGAAAATAAGACGGAAGCAGCTGCCCCCGGTGGGGCCCGGAATATACTCCAGACGAATCTGGTTGTTCTCGCTCAACTCCCTTGCGATGTAAAGTCCCAGCCCGGTGCCGCTGTTATGGGTAGTGTAGAAGGGTTCGAATATCTGCTTCGCCACATCCGGGGGAATGCCCGGACCGTTGTCGATGATATCCACAAAGGGAGTATCCAGTTCCGGTACCCGCCCCCCGACGATGGTGACCTTCAGTGCAACGCGTTCCTGCGAGTGCTGCAGGGCATTATTGCAGAGGTTGGTAACAATCTGTCGCAGCTGCTCCGGGTCGGCCTGGATCTGGGTCTCTTGCGGTTCTATCTGCAGACTGAATATATCACTGCCGAACCCCTGATTTCTGACCAGCTCCGCTATGATCTCCTCGAACCAGCTGTGCAGATTGAATTTGGCCCACTCTCCAGGTTTGTGCCGGGAGAGTTGCAGAACGTTTTCGATCACCTGATTGACCCGCCCGGAGTTGACCTTGATGATCTCGATCAGGCGTTGGTCGGCTTTATCCAGATTGGGTGACTCGCTGAATAACTGATTGGCGTGGCTGATGGCCCCGAGAGGGTTGCGGATTTCATGCGCAATGCTGGCGGTGAGCCGGCCCAGGGAAGCGAGTTTGAGATGCTGCGCCTCGAGTAGAACCCGGGATGTGTCCTCCAGAAACACCAGAACACCACCCAGATTGCCTCTGCCGAGTGCATTGAAACGGGGTCTCAGCTCCTTCCCCCTTGGAATGGCCCGAAATGGGGGGCAGTCGCAACGGCGGGTGCGTTTCCACTCCACCAGCATCTCAGCCAGTTCAGGGGAAGCGGCTCCCAGGCGGTTGCCGGGTTGGGCATCGGGCATGCCGAGCAGCCGCCAGGCGGGTTCGTTCATCAGCAGAATCTTTCCCTGATCATCGATCACCAATACACCGGTTTGCATATGCTGGATGACATAGTCGTTTAGACGGGCCATGTTTTCCAGATCGTGGGCGCGATGGTGGGCCAGTTCTTCACTCTCTCTGGCGCGTTTGGAGAGAACATGGGTGAGCAGCGCCAGGGCAAAGAAGACCGCGCCAAGGAATCCGGCTTGGGTAAAAAGGGCGGGAAAACTGCCGGTGAGTTCGGCATAGATCTGTTCCGCTATCACCAGCAGCGATGCAAGAGAGGCAAACAGCAGCGCGGCCCGGCCCCCTGTCATCACGGCGCCGCCGGTTATGGAGATGGCGATCAGCATGCCCAGTCCACTCTCCAGTCCGCCGCTGGCGTGCATTAGCAGGGCGATCGCCAGGATATCGATGAAGATCATCATGTGGGCCTGCTGCTCCACCTCAGGAGAGCGCCAGTACCAGAAGATGCCGCTGGCCAGCACCAGGCCCAGATAGATGGTGGCAACAAAGGCGAACAACTCCGGTGCAAACTGTCCCAGAAAGCCGGGGCCTGTGCCGGTGAAAAAGAAGAATGGCAGGGAGAGCGAGAGGGTCAGCCGGTAGAGCAGGAACAGGCGCAGGGCATTCCAGGTCTGGAGGTTTTTTGCGTCTGCGTCGACGGGATCGGGTTGTAGTGTATCGAGCAGAGACTCAAACCATCCTTGCATGGAATTCGCTCTCCGGTCTATTTCTGTTTCCGGGCTGCATCCCGGTGTTCGGCGTTGCAGAAGTGGTCTTCCCCGTCCCTGACGGCCTCCTCTTTCGGCAGATGTAACCCGCAGTATTTGCACTGCACGCTGTTGACCGACTTTTGTGAGGATGTGGTCTTGGGTTTTGTCAGGCGTTGGCGCAGCAGATGGCGGACAATCAGGTAGCCTACCCAGATCGCAGCAGCCAGAAGTAAGTAACGAAATCCCATATGAGTTATTTAGTCCGCGAGTGGTTTTTGGAATAATACCATCAATCTTAAAGTTTAAGCTGATCGAGGATCTTGTGAATCTGCGTATTCTGATTGCCCAGCACAATCTGCTGGTGGGGGATATCGAGGGCAATGCCCAGCGTGCCATCGATGTGGCGCTAAAGGCCCGTGATCAGGCGGATGTGGTTGTCTTTCCAGAGTTGAGTTTGACCGGTTACCCGCCGGAAGATCTGCTGCTGCGGCCGGATTTTATCGACCGGGTGGAGGCTGCGGTTGAACGGATTCGCAGAGAGGTCAGCGGTATCTGCCTGGTGGTGGGTTATCCAAAACGCGCTGACGGCGCCCTCTATAACGTGGCGGGGGTACTGCGCGATGGGAAAGTGGTCGTCGAATATCGCAAGCAACGGCTGCCAAACTACAGTGTGTTTGATGAGAAGCGCTATTTTGCCTCGGGTTGTGAGAGCGGACTCTTCAGCGTCAACGGCATCAAGATTGGTCTTACGGTCTGCGAGGACGTCTGGGAGTCAGCCCCCATTGCCCAAGCCTGCGAGGCCGGTGCGCAGCTGATGCTGAACCTGAATGCCTCGCCCTACCATACCGGAAAGGCGCCGGAGCGGGAGGCGTTGATACAGCAGCGGGCAAAGGAAAACGCGATCCCGATCATCTATGCCAATCTGGTAGGAGGGCAGGATGAACTGGTTTTCGACGGTGGCTCCTTTGTGGTGGACGCACAGGGAAACCTGACTCAGCGGCTGCCCTTTTTTGAGGAGGCTGAGGTTCTCAGTGAGTGGCGTATCGGTGCCCACCCCGAACCGGTGGCGGCTGATGTGTCCAGGATTCCGGAGGAAGCGGAAGCGGTCTACCGGGCGTTGGTGCTGGGCACTCGTGACTATGTTTTGAAGAACGGCTTTAACGGTGCCATTCTCGGACTTTCGGGCGGAATCGATTCAGCGCTCACCCTGGCGGTGGCGGTCGACGCATTGGGGGGTGATCAGGTCGAGGTGGTGATGATGCCCTCCCGCTATACTGCGCAGATGAGCAATGAGGATGCGGTGGAAGAGGCGGAGATTCTGGGCGTCGAACACCGTTCCATTCCGATCGCACCGGCCTTCAACGCCTTTGTCGACATGCTATCTGAAACGTTCTCGGATTGTTCGACGGATGTGACCGAAGAGAATATCCAGGCGCGTTGCCGCGGCATTATTCTGATGGCGATCAGCAATAAGAAAGGACGCATTTTGCTTACCACTGGCAATAAAAGCGAAATGGCGGTGGGTTACGCCACGCTTTATGGTGACATGGCAGGTGGGTTCGCTCCGATCAAAGATGTGCCCAAGACGCTGATCTACCGGCTTTGCGAATATCGCAACACCCTCTCCCAGGTGATACCTCAAAGGGTGATAGACCGACCGCCATCCGCTGAGTTGGCGCCGGACCAGAAAGACAGCGACTCTCTGCCGTCCTACGATGTGCTGGATTCGATCCTGGAGCGCTATGTGGAGCGGGATCAGAGTGCCGGGGAGATTATTGCCGCCGGCTTTGACGCAGAGACCGTAGATCGTGTGGTAAGACTGGTAAACCGTAATGAATATAAACGGCGCCAGGCTCCGCCGGGGGTTAAGATTACCCGCCGGGCTTTTGGCCGGGATCGGCGCTATCCACTGACCGGGAGTTGAGTGGGTTAAGCGTATATCCAGCATCCGTCCCGCAGCGTTAAAAGCGGAATGCAGGTTTCCGAAAGGGTTCTATCTACATTCCAGAGGGAAAAGTCGCTAAGATAGTGGTGTCTTGATGCTGCACACAGGCGGCGGACTACAGCTCAGAGGGAGCAGAAAAGAGATGAAAAAAGTAGAAGCAATTATCAAACCCTTCAAGATGGAGGATGTCCGCGAGGCGCTTTCCAATGTTGGCATAACCGGTATGACAACCACAGAGGTCAAGGGCTTCGGGCGTCAGAAGGGACATACTGAGCTCTACCGTGGGGCGGAGTATGTGGTGGATTTTCTGCCCAAGGTGAAGATTGAGGTGGTAATTGCAGCGGATCAGGTGGCGGAGTGCATCGAGGCGATCACTAACGCGGCCCGTACCGGCAAGATCGGTGACGGCAAGATATTTGTCTCGCCGGTCGAGCGGGTAATCCGGATCCGTACCGGTGAAGAGGACGAAGCGGCGATCTGAATATTGTCGTTTTCAACAGGAAGAGGCACGGGCCTCTTCCTGAGAACGGTTAGTTTTTATCCAGTTCGAAGAAGTTCCAGATCGTTTCGGTCAGGCTTTCGTCGTCGTCCTGTCCGGGCACGTCAAAAGTACCCTTCTGTTGGTTGAGCGTCAGGACTCGCTTGGCGTCGTTGGCCAGATCCTCCATCTCCAGCCGGGTATAAGCCTCAACCATGATCTCCAGCGCCTCCTGAACCGCGGTGCTGCGTTGGAAGTTGGCTACCACGCGGTTGGCCCGGTTGGCTGCGGCCAGATAGGCATCCCGTTTCATATAGTACCTGGCGACGTGTATCTGGTATTTGGCAAGGTTGTTGCGAAGATAGCGCATGCGCTGGCGGGCGTCATCGGCATACTTGCTGCCCGGGTAGAGCAGCAGGAGCTGCTCGAAATCCTTGAATGACTCCAGCGCTGCCCCCGGATCCCGCTGTGATGGATCGGACGGTATAAAACGGCTGGTGAAACTGTGGTCGCGGTTATAGTTTGTCAGACCTTTCAGATAGTAGGCGTAATCCACGTAAGGGTTCTGGGGGTGCAGTTTGATAAACCGGTCGGCTGCTGCAGTAACGGAATCCGGCTCATTGTTTTTGTAATAGGCATAGATGATGTCGAGCTGCGATTGAGTGGCGAAACGGCCAAACGGGAAGCGGGCTTCCAGCCCTTCGTAATATTTGATTGCCTGATCATAGTCCGAGTCCCTCATCGCCTCCTTGGCTTCAGAGTAGAATTGGCTTGCGCTCCAGTCCTTGGTCTGGTCGATCTGCTCGGGCAGCAGAGAGCATCCGGAAGTGAACAGGAAAGTAAGAATCCAGAGAAAACGAAAAGTATGCATCTATCGGGAATCGGTAAATTGGGACATTTGAAATCCCGGCAGTATAGCGGAAAGCGTGGGGCAACGCATGGCCAAGTCTGACAACGTGGGGACGGGAGGGGCGGCGGAGCGGCTGATTGCGCAAGTCGGTGCAGATCAGGCGGGCAAGCGGCTGGACCAGGTGGTGGCATCGCTGTTTTCCGACTATTCGCGCAGCCGTCTTCAGCGTTGGATCAAGGATGGACGGGTGCTGCTGGATGGCAAACCCTGTCGCAGCAAAGACAAGGTCTGGGGCGGTGAGCAGGTGTCATTGGAACCGGTGTTGGAGACGGAGGTCGTCTCCCGGCCCCAGGCGATCCCGCTGGAGATTCTCTTCGAGGATGAAAGTCTGCTGGTGGTCAACAAACCAGTGGACATGGTGGTGCATCCGGCAGCGGGCAATCCCGACGGGACGTTGCTGAACGCCCTGCTGTACCACCATCCGGATCTGAACCAGATACCCCGGGCCGGCATAGTGCATCGTCTCGACAAGGCGACCAGTGGCCTCCTGGTAGTGGCTAAGACGCTGCAGGCGCAGACCTCCCTGGTGGGACAGCTGCAGGAGAGAAGCGTCAAGCGGGAGTATGTGGCGGTCGCCCAGGGTGTGATGACCGCAGGGGGCAAGGTGGATGCACCCATCGGCCGTCATCCTGTCCACCGCACCCGCATGGCGGTACATCCCTCGGGAAAGACGGCGGTGACCCACTACCGGGTGGAGGCGCATTATCGGGCTCACACGCTGCTGCGAATCAATCTGGAGACCGGGCGCACCCACCAGATTCGCGTGCACATGGCCCATATTCACCACCCGCTGTTGGGTGATCCTGACTATGGTGGCAGGCTGCGTCTGCCAGCCGGTGCTTCTCCTGGCTTGGTGGCGGTACTGCAATCCTTCAGGCATCAGGCGTTGCACGCGCGGCGGTTGGGAGTGATACATCCGGTCAGCGGCGAGGAGATGGCTTGGGAAGCAACCTTGCCGGAGGATATGCGGCAACTGCTGGATGAATTGGAGAGAGACAGCGCGGCTTTATGAATATCATCCACCCCGATTGGCCTGCACCGAGCCGGGTGAAGGCGGCGATGACCACCCGTACCGGCGGAGTTAGCCGAGGTCAATATTCAAGCCTGAATCTTGGTGGCCATGTCGGGGATGATCCCGTGGACGTCAGGCAAAATCGGGCGCTCTTGCAGTCCGCATTGAAACTTCCTGGGGAACCACTTTGGCTGCAGCAGGTACATGGCTGTGATGTGGTTGACCGTGAGCAGGCATCTGCCGGGTGTGAGGCGGATGCGATATGCGCCACGACGCCCGGGCAAGTCTGTGCCGTGCTCACCGCTGACTGTCTGCCTCTACTGTTCTGCGACCGATTGGGAACGCGAGTATGCGCTGTTCATGCAGGCTGGCGTGGTTTGGCCGGTGGTGTGATCGAAGCGGCGCTGCGGCGGTTTGATTGTCCGGGGGACGAGGTGCTTGCCTGGCTGGGTCCGGCGATTGGGCCGGAAAAATTCGAGGTGGGGGAGGAGGTGCGCAAGAGATTCGTGGATCAGAATCCCGAGGCTGAAGTTGCGTTTCGTCCGGCATCCAGCGATCACTGGCTGGCGGATATTTATCTCCTGGCCCGGCAGCGTCTGGCGCAGTGCTCTGTAGGTTTCGTGGGGGGTGGGCAATACTGTACAGTTAGCGATCCGAAACGCTTTTTCTCCTATCGACGCGATGGGATGACAGGCCGTTTGGCTTCATTGATCTGGATTGATCCAGACTGACAAGAGAGGAAAGATCCTGATGGATTGGCAGATGATGACGCTGGTCGGCGAAGACCGGCTGGGGATAGTCTCCCGCGTGACGGATGCGCTCTACCGGGGTGGATGTTCACTGGGCGAGACTTCGATGATGCGTCTGGGGGGGAATTTTACCATCATGATGATGGTGTCGGCAGGGGATCAGCCCCTGGAAACCCTGATTGCCCAGGTAGCGGATGAGTTGCAGTTGCAGGTTCATATTGATCTCATCCGTGGAGCGTTGCACCAACACCGGGTGCCTAATTTCCAGGTGCGGGTGGTGGGCGCCGATCGCGCCGGGATCGTAGCCGGGGTGACCGGCGCTTTGGCGGAGAGTGGTTTTAATGTCCTGGAACTGGAGTCCGACGTGGCGGGAAGCGCTGAACAGCCGGTCTACATCATGACGATTCAGGGTTACTCAGAAGAGACGCTCGAAAGGCTGCAGTCGGCGCTGGACGGACTTGGCGGTGAAGAGATCGAACTCAATATCTCGCCGATCGAAACCCTGATCGGCTGACCCAATGGCGATACTGGAGATTCTGAAGCTGCCGGATGCCCGTTTGAAACAGGTGTCAGAGACGGTTGAGCGGTTCGATGAAACGTTGCATGCCTTCATTGATGACCTGGAAGAGACCCGCCGGGACGGCCCTGCCGCGGTGGGCATTGCGGCGCCCCAGCTGGGCCACCATCAGCGCATCATCATCGTCGACTGTTCCCACACACGCAAGCCGGTTGCCAATCACGGTCATCTGATCCTGGTCAATCCGGAGATCACCGAGTGGGACGGTTTTGAGTTGGGGCGTGAAGGGTGCCTGTCGGTGCCGGACTATACCGGTAACGTGATTCGGGCCGAGCGGATCAAACTTACTGCACAGAATAAGTTTGGCGAGTCCCACGAGTACGAGATGGAGGGGTATGAGGCCCGTGCCCTGCAGCATGAGGTGGATCATCTCGATGGTGTGCTCTTCGTCGACCGTCTGGTAAGCCGCCGAACCGATCTTTTTCAGCGCAAGGTTTATCAGAAAGGCGGCAAGAAAAAGAAGTAGATGATGGAGACCTGGCAGCTGCTCTTGTTCTGTCTTGTTGCGGTCGTCGTTTATGGATTAAACCGGCTGAACCGGATCTCTCTGCGGGCGAATGAAGTCGACTGGGGGCATGGTTGGGCTAACCGTATCGATGGTTTGAGCAGGCTCTTTTGCCGTGGATACCATCGCCTGCAGCCGGTGAGGCTGGATCTTCCCGGGCAGGGTCCTGCAATCATCGTCTCCAACCATATCTCCGGGCTTGATCCGCTGCTGCTGGTCAGTTGCTGCCGCCGCCCGGTGCGTTTCATGATCGCTCGGGAGCAGTACGAACGTTTTGGCATGAAGTGGTTGTTCAGGGCTGCCGGATGTATCCCGGTTGATCGGGAAAGATCTCCAGAGAAGGCTCTGCGAGCCGCGTTTCGGGCGCTGCGCGATGGCGAGGTGGTGGCAATTTTTCCCCACGGAAAGATCCATCTGGACACAGATCCACCCCGTCGGCTCAAGGCGGGAGCTTCACGGCTGGCTGCATTTACCGGTGCCCCACTGGTTCCGTTGCGCATTACCGGCGTGCGGGGGCAGGGGCATGTATTTCCCGGGGTGGTGCTGCGGGGCCGTGCAGTAGTCACGCCCTATCCGGTGATAGATCCGGCAGGGCAGACATCACAGCAGTTGAATGAACGTCTGCAGCAGATTATCGACGGGAAGCAGGCAGCTTCCTAGAAGCAGCCCTTAGAGCGATCCCCACTCATTACGGCGTCGCTGAAAGCGCAGGTGCGGCAGAATCAGGCCGATGAGGATGCCAGCGATGATGACGCCGGCCCCGATAAGAAACCAGTCGCGGGTGGCCTTGTTGCTCAGATCCCGGTTCTCCTGTTTCAGTTCTCCCACCTGACGGGTCAGCTCCTTGACCTGTGTGCGCAGTTCGTTGCGCTCATTGGAGATGCGGATAGCACTGGATGTGGTGCGCTGAATGTTCTGCAGATTGGAATCCAGTTTTTTCTTGATCTGCATGAGTTCTTTGTGGGCTGCCTGCAGCGCCTTGTGTTGCTTTTGCAGGTCCGCCAGTTTGCTGCTGAGTTTCCCCGGCGCTTCCTGAAGTTCCTGCAACCGTTGCTCCATTGAGGTTAACTGGCTGCGGGCGCTGGGTTTGACCATCAACTGCCGATTCAGGATATAACCGATCTGGCCGCCGCTGGTGCGTATCTTGGAGTAGCCGGACTCGCTGTTGCTCTCCAGTACCTCGACGGCGGTTCCGCTGTTGAGCATGCGCAGGATGCGGTGGGAGGAGCTTTCTCCGGAACGCATGGTGACCTTGAGAATGTCGGTAACGTAGCGGGTCTCGGCCTGAAGGGCGCCGGATAGCAGTAGAAGCAGGCAGAGCAGTAGGACTTTCATCTTATTCATCACGGGGGTCCAGCGTGGTCGGAGAGGTGATTGTTTCAGTTTCCCGTCGGCAATTCTTCAAAGTCTGCCGCAGTTTTGCTGCTGAAGAGTGGTTAATTGAGAAGAAGAAACTCCAGTAGCGCCTTCTGCGAGTGTAGACGGTTTTCTGCTTCGTCCCAGACCACGCTGTCCTTTCTGTCGATTACCGAGGCGCTGACCTCCTCCCCGCGATGGGCGGGCAGACAGTGCATGAAGAGTGCATCCTTGTCTGCATTGGCCATCAAGGCATCGTTGACCTGATAGCCGGCGAAGGCCTTTTCACGAAGTGCCTGCTCCTCTTCCTGACCCATGCTGGCCCAGACGTCAGTGACCACGAGATCAGTGCCATCGGCGGCTGCCATGGGGTCGCGGATGATCTCGGCTGAATCACCGGCAGTGTCCAGGATGGTCGTATCGGGATCGTAACCTTCCGGACAGGCGATGTTGAGTTTAAAGCCAAAACGGATGGCTGCATTCATGTAGGAGTGGCACATGTTGTTGCCGTCGCCGACCCAGGTCACGGTCTTGCCGCGAATATCGCCGCGGTGCTCGAAATAGGTCTGCATGTCAGCCAGCAGCTGACAGGGATGGAGCAGGTCGGTGAGGGCATTGATCACCGGCGCCGTGGAGTATTGGGCAAAGTGCTCCACTTTTTCATGGTCGAAGGTGCGGATCATAATGATATCCACCATGCTCGACATCACCCGGGCACTGTCCTCAATGGGCTCGCCGCGTCCCAGTTGAGTATCTCGTGGTGAGAGAAACAGCGCATGGCCACCAAGCTGGGTCATGCCCGTCTCAAAGGAGATACGGGTGCGGGTGGAGGATTTATCGAAGATCATACCCAGGGTGCGGTTCTTCAGGGTTTCGTGGATTTCTCCCCGGCGCTGCGACGCTTTCAGTTCGATGGCGCGTTTGATCAAACCCTTCAACTCGCCGGATGAGAGGTCGGTAAGGGCAAGAAAGTGCCTGGTCTGTGTCTGGTTCATGTTGCTGTTACTTGGGTTGTGAAGCGCTGAGAAAATTATCGACCAGTGTGCCGACTGTTTCGATGACCTGATCCGTTTCCTGATCTGTCAGTATCAGAGGTGGCAGCAGCCGGATGACCTTGTCGGCGGTAACGTTGATCAGCAGACCCTCATTGAGAGCCTGACTGACGAGTTCCGTGCAGGGCCGGTCCAGTTCGATGCCGATCAGAAGGCCGCTGGCGCGAATGTCGGTGACACTCTTATTAGACTGAAATGCCGCCTGGAATCCCGTCAGAAACCGTTCACTCAGGGCGGCTGCCCGCGCCACGAGGTTTTCGGACTCCAGGGTTTCGATTACCGCGTTACCCACCCTGCAGGCGAGGGGGTTTCCGCCAAAGGTGGAGCCGTGGCTGCCCGGACCGAGAACCTCGGTCGCCGCGCCTTTTGCAAGGCAGGCGCCGATCGGTACGCCATTGCCCAGCCCTTTGGCCAGAGTCATGACGTCGGGCAGGATACCATTGTGCTGATGGGCGAACATCCTGCCGGTGCGGCCCATGCCGGTCTGGATCTCATCCAGCATCATCAGCCAGCCCTGCTCGTCGCAGAGCGTGCGGATGCTGTTCAGATAGTCGGCGGGAGGTATGTTGACGCCGCCTTCGCCCTGCACCGGTTCCACCAGTACTGCAACCACGCTGGCGCCGTTCTGCGCCACCTCTTTGATCGCATCGAAGTCGCCGAAGGGGACGCGCACGAATCCCTGCACCAGGGGTTCAAAGCCTGCCTGCACCTTACGGTTTCCGGTGGCGGAGAGAGTGGCCAGGGTGCGGCCGTGGAAACTGTTCTCCATCACCAGAATGGCGGGGTTGTTGATGCCTTTCCGGTGGCCATAGAGCCGGGCGATCTTGATTGCAGCCTCGTTGGCTTCCGCGCCGGAGTTGGCGAAGAAGACCCGGTCCATACCGGAGAGGCGAGTCAGGTTGTCTCCCAGGATCTGCTGCTGCTGGATGCCGTATATGTTGGAGGTGTGGACCAGCGCACCCGCCTGCTCGCAGATCGCGGCTTTGACTGCCGGATGGGCGTGACCCAGGCCGCAGACCGCAATGCCTGTGATGGCATCCAGGTAGCGCTTGCCCTCAGTGTCCCACAGCCAAGCTCCTTCGCCACGCTCGAAGGTAACCGGCAGCCGCCTGTATGTTGCCATCAGTGTGTCTGACATTGCCAATCCCGTTTCCCAGAAAAGCAAAAGGCATCCTGGAGTGGACGCCTTCGCATCGATTTTCGCCGTAAAATGATGGCGGAAAACCATTTAGTTTACTGCCAAGGGCGTTGCTTTTCAAATATATGGGGTGGATGCCAACCAGGCCCTATAGATATTGATGCGGTACAATCACTCGTCTGAATGAATCTAGCGTTGGAGTAATCAATGTCCCTGGCCATGACTCTGCATCTGCTCGCCGCCATCGTCTGGGTGGGTGGTATGTTTTTTGCCCATATGGCATTGCGCCCCGCTGTCGCGCAACTGCTTGAGCCGCCACAGCGGTTGCCGTTGATGCTGAAGGTTTTCGACGGTTTTTTTCCCTGGGTCTGGCTCTCAGTTGTTCTTATCCTCGTTACCGGCAGTTGGGTGCTGTTCTCTGTATTTGATGGCGAGGCAGCGACTTCTGTCTGGTTCATGACCGTGGTTGGTACCCTGATGGCCGCGATATTCGTCTTTGTCTATACCGTGCCCTATCGTCGTATGAGTGAGGCACTACAGGCTGGCGAGCTGCCCAAGGCAGGCGCGGCGATGGCGCTGATTCGCAGGCTGATCGGTACCAACCTCGTTCTTGGCCTGACGGTGAGTGTTATCGCCGTAGCTGGGAAATACACAGGCTTCTAACTAAGGTTTTGGGGTTCAATCAATCATGGTGCGCACGGCGCACCCTACCAGGTGCTCATGCCGTAATTTAGAAGAACGTAGGGTGCGCCGTGCGCACCGGAATACAGAACAAGCTACAGGGTTGCGAGTTGCAGCAATAGTCGCAGCCATATTGCTATCAGAATCAGCGAGCTTACGAGAAAGGCCCACATCCTCATTCTCAATTTGTTGACGGTGGTGTGAATGAGCGTGTGCAGCAGCCGCATCCCCACATAGGACCAGGCCAGGGACAGATAGATAAGGTCTACCTTGTTGGTCAGCAAGAGCAATATCGAAATTGTGTAGAACAGGAGCGGGAGTTCCAGCAGGTTTTGGTAGTTCTGCTCGACCTTGGCCAGATAGTCCGGTACCTTGCTGCCGCGGTTCAGCAGGAAGTGGCGAGGGTTGATCTCACCGCGTTTGACTGCCAGAAAACGCAGCCGAATCATCAAAATGCCTACCCCGAAAGTCAAGGCGGCCATTGCCATCAGGGGATAGAAAATCAGTATCTGTAACATGATCGTTCACTATGTGTTCTCTAGGTGGCGATCTACACTAATCTCTGCGACTATATGATCAAGATAATATTTTCAGAGGTAGGCACGATCAAGCGTAGCGGATCGGGCGTTCCTAACAGGATCGACAGGGTTGCCGGTTCCACTATGCTTGAACCGGCCTACAGTGAGCGTGATGTGATGAATAGTGTGATTATTGGAGTGATCCATGCCCTGGTCCAGTGAACAGAAAGAGAAGAGCCGGGAGAAGATTCTCGACAGCGCCGTCGATCTCTTTTCGCGGCGGGGTTTCGATAACGTAGCCATCGGCGATCTCATGCAGGCGGCGGGTATGACCCATGGCGGCTTTTATGCCCACTTCGGTTCCAAAAGCGAACTCTATAAGCAGGCAGTGACGCAGGCAGCGAGAAGAAGTGCTGTGGCCAAACTGCCGGAAGAGGCCCTCTCCGCAGAGGATCGTCTGGCCAAGTTGTTGGTGGGTTATCTTGATATC
The DNA here is from genome assembly GCA_003349915.1 of endosymbiont of Escarpia spicata. Taxonomy (GTDB): domain Bacteria; phylum Pseudomonadota; class Gammaproteobacteria; order Chromatiales; family Chromatiaceae; genus QGON01. The sequence continues at coordinate 49,987 of QFXE01000013.1, read as the reverse complement.
TCCCATGTCCAGCAGGCGAATCCGCCCTGTCCGTTGGCGTTTCTGGCCACTGATGTGGCCAATCGGGAGGGTGATGTCCGTTCAGCTTACACTCAGGTTTTTCGTCGCTTGGTGGCACTGATCAGCAAGCAGTTGCCGAGTGAAAACGGGTCGAGGCGGGAGACTGCAATGGCGCTGTCCGCCATGATGATTGGTGGGGTTGCGGTGGCGCGAGCGCTGAATGATGACCGGTCGGTGGAGCAGTTGCTGGATGCCTGCCGGAAGGCGGGATTGCAGATGATCGAAAAAACAGCGGGCAAAAAAATGCCCCGGCCGTAATCTCACGGCCGGGGCTTACAGGGAACTCTTAACTCATGTTGGAAGCAACAGAATCCCAGTTGACGATTTTCCAGAACGCGCCCAGATAGGCCGGGCGGGCGTTGCGGTAGTCGGTGTAGTAGGCGTGCTCCCAGACGTCGGCGGTGAGCAGGGCCTTCTTGCCGGCGGTCATCGGGGTGCCTGCGTTGGAGGTATTATAGATCTCCAGGCTGCCGTCCTCGTTCTGCACCAGCCAGGTCCAGCCGGAACCGAAGTTGGTGGCGCCAGCAGTGGCAAACTTCTCTTTGAACGCATCGAAGGAGCCAAAGGTGCTGTTGATGGCATCGGCCAGAGCGCCGTTGGGGGCGTTGTCATCAGCGGGGCTGCGCAGGCAGTTCCAATAGAAGGTATGGTTCCAGATCTGAGCGGCGTTGTTGAAGATGCCGCCTTCTGATTTCATGATGATCTCTTCGAGAGAGGCGTTTTCAAACTCCGTTCCAGGCACCAGGTTGTTCAGATTGGTGACGTAGGTCTGGTGATGCTTGCCGTGGTGGAACTCCAGGGTCTCCTTGGAGATTACGGGTTCAAGGGCGGTGTCGGCGAAAGGGAGAGCGGGAAGTTCATGTGCCATGCTGCAAGGCTCCTTTATTCATTCAGTATTTTGTTGCCGGGCTGGTCTGACAATCGCTGAAAGCCGTCCCGAAATATAAAACCTAGTAAAACAGTATTCTATACTATCGGTGCTTTGATGCGGATGCAAGCACCCCTTTTCCAGGTAGAATGGTCCCATGGATCCGGTTGAACTCAATATCTTTGCCTCTCGCCTGGAGGCTGTTTGTGATGAGATGGGTGCGATGCTCCGCAATGCCGCATTCTCCCCGAATATTCGTGACCGGCTCGACTTCTCCTGTGCAGTGTTCGATGCGCAGGGTGAACTCTCTGCCCAGGCTGCCCATATCCCCGTGCATCTTGGGAGTATGGCCTTCGCCATGGCGGGGATAGTTTCCGGTATTACCTGGCGGCCGGGGGATATGGTGGTGCTGAACGACCCTTTCCTCGGTGGTACCCATCTGCCGGATGTCACCCTTATCGCCCCCCTGTTTATTGAGACCGAATTGACGGCATTCGTGGTGAATCGCGCGCATCATGCCGATATTGGCGCAAACGCTCCCGGCTCCATGCCGGTCTCCAGCAGTCTGGAGGAGGAGGGAAGGGTCATACCACCCTGCCACTTGATGCGGGAGGGTGTGCTGGATCGGGAGCAGTTGCAGTGGTTGTCGGGTCACAATCGAAATCCAGGAGAGTCGGCTGGGGACTTTTCCGCCCAGATCAGTGCCAACCGCTGCGGTCTGCTGCGTCTTGAGCAGATGATCGATGAGTGGGGACGGGGCTCCTATCTATTCGGTCTCATTGCCCTCAATGACTATGGCGAGAAGTTGTCGTTGGAGGCGATCTCGATAGTGCCGGATGGTGACTATCGTTTTGAGGATGTGATGGATGACGATGGTCAGGGAACCCTCGATATCCCGATATGTGTGGGATTGACGGTGCAAAAGGGGCGGGTGGTGGTGGATTTCAGCGGCACGGCAGAGCAGGTGCCGGGCAACATCAATTGCCCATTCTCAGTGGCCGCAGCGGCGGTCTATTACGTCTTTCGCTGCCTGATGCCGCCGCAAACTCCAGCTTGTGCTGGCACCTTCCGGCCAATCCAACTGCAGGCCCCTGAGGGTTCGCTGCTCAATGCCCGACGTCCTGCTGCCGTGGCTGCGGGCAATGTGGAAACCAGCAGCCGGGTGGTGGATGCAGTGCTTGGGGCATTGGCGCAGGTATTGCCTGCGTTTATCCCCGCTGCCAGCCACGGCAGCATGAACAACCTGGCCATGGGCAGCGACCAGGCGGGAAACCGCTGGGACTATTACGAAACCATCGGCGGCGGCATGGGAGCGGGTGGTGCCGGGGGTGGCCTGAGTGGTCGGCAGACCCACATGACGAATACCCTTAACACGCCTATCGAGGTGGTGGAGAATCGGTTCCCGTTGCGGGTGATACGCTATGCACTACGCCGGGGTTCCGGTGGTGCAGGCCGAAGAGCAGGGGGTGACGGCCTGATCAGGGAGTTTGAGTTCCTCTCCCCGGCAGAGGTCTCCCTGTTGACGGAACGCCGCCGCCACCGGCCCTGGGGCATCGATGGCGGCAGTCCCGGTCTGTCCGGGCGCAACCTGCTCGATGGTGAGCCCCTGCCTGGCAAGGCCAGCCTACAGGTGAAAGAGGGACAGCGTCTGATCATTGAAACCCCGGGTGGTGGTGGTTGGGGGCTTAAGGAGTCTCAGAGCGAATAGGAAAAGCTGTCATTTCGACCATAGGGAGAGATGACAATTACAGAGTCTTTCAGAGCTACCTTAGCGAACATTGCGTTCTCTGGGCATTGCATCTGACAGCCATTGAAAGTGCTTGAATAGGAAAAACAGGTAGTCAGTTATGTGTGGTATCTGCGGTGAGTTGCGGTTTGATGGTGAATCTGCGGACCTGGGTGCGATCCAGCGGATGACTGCCCGCTTGGAGCGAAGGGGACCGGATCATGGCGGCAGCTACAGTGATGGTCTGCTCGGCTTCGGTCACCGGCGTCTCTCCATCATCGATCTGTCGGAACATGCCAATCAGCCGATGGTGGATTCGACACTGAGTCTTGCGCTGGTCTTCAACGGGACTATTTATAACTACCGGGAACTGCGCGAAGAATTACGCGGGAAAGGTTATGCGTTTTTCTCCCATGGCGATAGCGAAGTAATTCTCAAGGCCTGGCATGCCTGGGGTGAGGATTGTGTCGACCATCTGCAGGGTATGTTTGCCTTTGCAGTCTGGGACTATGGAAAGAAGCAGCTTTTCATGGTGCGGGACCGGTTGGGTATCAAACCCTTCTACTATTCTTTGACCAAAAACAGGCTTCGCTTTGCCTCCAACACACAGGCCCTGCTTGCCGGTGGCGGCGTGGATACCTCCATCGATCCTGTTGCGCTGCACCACCAGTTTACCCTGCATGGCGTCGTCCCGGCACCGCATACGATCTTCAACGGTATTCGCAAACTGGCGCCTGGCCACTGCATGGTGCTGTCCGAAATGGGTGAGCCCAGGATGCGCCGTTACTGGTCTTTTCCTGCCACCCGCCTGGAGAAACCCTTGTCGGAAGGTGAATGGCTGGAGGCGATTCACGATTCGCTGCGTTATGCCGTGCGCAAACGCAATGAAGTGGCAGACGTGCCTGTGGGCGTCCTGCTCTCCGGTGGGCTGGATTCAAGCCTGCTGGTGGCGCTGTTGGCGGAGACCGGTGTTTCGGACCTGCGCACCTTTTCGGTGGGTTTTGAGGATCAGCCGGAAGAGAAAGGAAGCGAGTTCGAATACTCCGATCCGGTGGCGGTGATGTACGACACCCGTCACCACAAGTACCTGATTCCCAACGACGATGTACTCAAGCGTCTGCCGGAGGCAGTGGACAATATGGCGGAACCGATGTTCGGACAGGACGCTGTGGCCTTCTTTCTGCTGGGAGAACAGGTATCACAACAGATCAAAGTGGTGCAGTCGGGACAGGGTGCCGACGAGGTGTTTGGTGGTTACTTCTGGTATCACCGTATGTTGGCGGAGACCCAGGGCGAGCCGGTGGAACGGTTTGCAAAACACTATTTCGATCGCGACCACGATGAGTTCCTGCACATGGTCAATCCTGAGTTTGGCGGCGAGGACCACACTCACAAGCTGATTGCGCAACTGCTGGCGGAACCGGATGCCGATACCTTCATGGATGCTGTGCTGCGTTTGGACACCTCCACCTTGATCGTCGACGATCCGGTGAAGCGGGTGGATAACATGACCATGGCCTGGGGGCTCGAGGCGCGTGTGCCCTTCCTGGATCAGGGGTTGGTGGAACTGGCCGCCCGTTGCCCGCCGGAGCTGAAATTGAAGGAGGGGGGCAAATACCCGCTGAAGGCGATGGCGCGGGGGATTCTGCCGGATTCAGTGATCGATCGGCCGAAGGGTTACTTTCCCATGCCTGCGCTGAAATATGTGCGGGGGGATTTTCTCGAATTTATGCGTGATATCCTCGATTCCCAAGTTGCCCGTGAGCGAGGCATCTTCAGGCGTGAATACATCGACATGCTGATGGCTGCACCTGAAATGCACCATACGCGGATTCAGGGCAGTAAGCTTTGGCACATCGCGGTGTTTGAGTATTGGCTGCAGCGGCAAGAGATATCAAGGTAACAGGTAACAGGTAACAGGTGATGGGCGACAGGTGTAGTTCCGAGATATCTTGGGGGGATGCTTTGTTTCTCGAATCATCGATAAAAAAATAAACTGGGGAGGAGGTAGTTCGTGCTGACATATGACATTCTGATCGTGGGTTCCGGGGGCGCAGGTCTGTACGCCGCGCTCGAATCCCGGATGGAGGAGGATCTGCAGGTAGGCGTGTTGACCAAGGTCTATCCAACCCGTTCGCATACAGGTGCGGCTCAGGGGGGGGTAAACGCAGCCCTGGCCAATCTGGATCCGACCGATACCTGGCAGGACCACTGGTTCGATACCGTCAAGGGTTCCGACTATCTGGCCGACCAGGATGCGGCGGAGATCATGACGCGGGAAGCCCCGATGGTGGTACGCGAGATGGAGCACTGGGGATGTCCCTTCTCCCGCACCGATGAAGGCAAGATCGCCCAGCGCCCCTTCGGCGGCGCCTCCAAGCCGCGGGCCTGCTTCTCCGCCGACAAGGTCGGTCATGTCATGTTGCATACTTTGTATGAGCAAGGCATCCGCCACGGCGTGAACTTTCTCAATGAGTGGCAAGTCCTCTCTCTGATGCATGACGGCCAGCGTTGCCAGGGTGTCACCGCCATCAACACTCAGACCGGCAGGGTGCATACCATTCAGGCCAAGGCGGTGATCCTCGCTACAGGCGGTCACGGCCGCATCTACTGGACGCGCACCTCCAATGCATTGGGCAACACCGGGGACGGGACGGCCATCGCTTTCCGTGCTGGCCTGCCTATCAAGGATATGGAGTTCATCCAGTTCCACCCCACCGGACTGCGCCGTACCGGCATTTTGGTATCCGAGGGCGCGAGAGGCGAGGGGGGCTTCCTGCTAAATGGTCTGGGTGAGCGGTTCATGAGCCGCTACGCCCCGGAGAAGATGGAGCTGGGTCCCCGCGATTTGGTCTCCCGCTCCTGTGAAACCGAAGTGCGTGAAGGGCGCGCGGGTCCCGAAGGTGAAGTCTTTCTTGACCTTACCCATCTGGGTCGTGAGCGCATCCTGGAAAGACTGCCGCAAATCCGCGAACTCTGCATCGAGTTCGAGGGCGTGGACCCGATCGAGGAACCCATCCCGATCAAGCCCACGGCCCACTACTCCATGGGTGGCATCCATACCGATCTCAATGGCCAGACCTCCATCGAGGGCATTTACGCCGCCGGCGAGGCGGGCTGTGTCTCGGTGCACGGCGCCAACCGGTTGGGCGGCAACTCCCTGCTGGATATCCTGATATTTGGCAGACGTGCCGGAAAACACGCCCTGGAATACGCCCGCAACAATAGCTTTACACCGGTGGACACCGGGCAGGAAGAGGCGGACACACAGATGATCGCCTCCATGATGGAAGGCGAAAGCGGCGCATCCATTGCAGATATTCGCCGTGCCATGGGTAACCTGATGGCGGAAAAGGTTGGCGTCTACCGTAATGGCAAGGATCTGGAGTCGGCTGTCAGTGAGCTGGCGGATCTGCAGGAGCAGTTCAAGACGGTGCGCATTCAGGACAAGACCAAGGCCTTCAACACCGAACTGGTCTCAGCGCTGGAGCTGAAAAACATGCTCGATCTGGCGGAAGTGGTGGCCGTCGGTGCCCTGGAGCGCAAGGAATCGCGGGGTGCGCATACCCGCGAGGATCATCCTGAACGGGATGATGGGAATTGGCTTGCTCACACCATGGCCACCCTGGGTGATGACGGTCGCCCCAAACTGGATTTCAGTCCCGTGACCATCACCGAATTCGAGCCCAAGGCTCGTACCTACTAAGGAAATGCTGGCATGATTGAAAAAATCACACCCGTCCGCAAGAGCATTCTGGCCAATATCCGCATTCAGAGATTTACGCCAAGCGAACACAAATCGGCCTATTTCGATAACTTCAAGGTCACCGTGGAGACCGGCATGACGGTGCTGGAGGCGCTGCGCCTGATCAAGAATACCCAGGACAGCTCACTGACCTTCCGCGCCTTCTGCCGTTCCAAGATCTGCGGTTCCTGCGCCGTGCGCGTCAACGGCAAGCCGGTGCTGGCCTGCAGCACCCAGCTGATGCCGATCCTGGAGGATTTCAAAAAGGATTCCGTCAGCATCCAGCCGTTGAAGAACATGCCGGTACTGCGTGACCTGGTGGTGGATATCGAACCCGTCATCGAAAAACTGTCGAAGATGCACCCCTACCTGATGGAGAATCGTGAGCGGATTCCGGAGACGTTGGAACAGGAATCCATCATGTCCAAACAGGAGCATTCACGCTTCGATTACATTACCGACTGTATCCTCTGCGGCTCCTGTTACTCCGCCTGCTCTGCCGCCAGCGCCGATCCCAACTACGCGGGTCCGCTGACCCTGGGCAAGGCCTACCGCTTTTCTGCCGATGTACGGGACAGCTTTCAGGGCGAGCGCATGCAGGCGGCGGTGGACCAGGGGCTCTGGTCCTGCGCCCAGTGCCGCAAATGCATCAACGTCTGCCCCAAGGATACGCGTCCGGCAGTATCCATCCAGCGTATGCGCAAGATGTCCATCGATGACGGCATCCATGACACGGCAGGGTCACGCCGGGCCAAGGCATACACCGGCGATGTAGCCAAATATGGTCAGGTCAACAAACCGATGTTGCCGGTGATCGTCAACGGCCCCAAGGGTTGGGCCGCCGTCGAGGCGGCAGACAACTATCTCGAGAAACACGGCATCGAGCCTACACGCCAAGTGTGTACGCTGGGTGGTCAAAGCAGCACTCAGAAGATCTATGACAAGGTTAAAGAGCTTGAAGCCAAAGGAGAGAACAAGACATGAGTGAGACAATACGTTACGGGTTCTATTCCGGCTGCTGCTTTCAGGGCGCGGACGCCCGATTTTTCGACATCCTGAGGGATGTATTCGCCAAGGTTGATGTTGAGCTGGATCTGATCGAAGACGCGGTTTGCTGTGGCTCCGGCGTCATCGAGGAGCGCTCCGAGCTGACCTCCCTGGCGGTGAATGCCAAGAACATGGCCCATGCAGAACAGATGGGGCTGCCCCTCTACACCCCCTGTTCAACCTGCTACAACGTGATCTCCAACGCCCAGAAACGGATGAAGGAAGATCCTGCCGTACACGCCCAGGTCAACGAGATCCTGGCCGAGCAGGGGCTGGAGTACAAAGGCACCTGCAAGCTCACTCACACCCTCTGGGTCTTTGCCCAGGATGTGGGTCTGGAGAAGTTGAAGGAGCGCGTCACCAACCCGCTCACCGGGCTGCGGGTCGCCTCCTACTACGGTTGTCATACACGCAATCCGGCGGATATCCAGGGTTACGAGTCGGCGGACAATCCCACCTCCCTGGAAGATATCTTGGAAGTCCTGGGCGTACAGATCGTGGAATACGATACCAAGGACGACTGCTGCGGCTACCATTTGGCCTGGCCCAATAACGATCTCAACATGAAGATGACCTCCAATGTGCTGGAGGGGGCCCACACCAAGGATGTGGACCTGATGGTCACCTCCTGCCCACTCTGCTTCAAGAGCATGGACGGCACTCAGGCCAAGGCCCTGGCACAGACCGGTAAGAACTTCCAGCTGCCTGTGCTGTTTCTGCCTGAGTTGGTGGGCCTGGCCTGCGGCATGACCTCTGAGGACATGATGCTGAAGTATCATGGCGTGCCGGTGAACTTGCGGCTCTAGAACTCTATTGCTTTCAGCGTGATAACGACGGATTCAATCAGGATGTAGGGTGCGCACGGCACACCCTACAGATCTCTATTGCCTTCAACCTAGAGGTTAAAGGCGAAAGGCGGAAGGCGAAAAAAGAAGTTCCTGGATCTGTAGGCATTTTGGGAGTTCAAGCGGAGCTTTTGCCGGCTACCTGCTGGAAAAGCCGCATTGAGTAATCTATGCTCGAAATAGGGATGAATGGATTCCCTGCCATGCTCTGCTGTTCCGGCGACACGGCTCTGCTGAGCAGAGGAGGTTGTCGTGAAGCGGAAGTGGTTTGCAAAGTGTCTATTCTTGCTCCTCTCCACACTGACATTGTTTGCGCTGACCCCGTCCCTGTGGGCGGGTGACTTTAGCGCTGACGTGGTGGAGACCCACGGTGGCAAGGTCGAAAACTTCAATATCCAGGTTTTACAAGGCCGCTACCTGCTGCAGAAGAGAGAAGACGGCAAGCAGTTGCATATCATTGTTGATCAGGCTGCCAACCTCACACGAATCGTTATTCCCGCAGAGAAAATCTACTATGAACTCCCCGCCGATGACCTGTTCAGCCTGATCAATGATCCCTTTCAGGCGGCCCGGGTATCGGCATCCCGCTATGAGACTCGCTCCGTGGGTCGGGAAACACTTCAAGGTTTCGACTGCAACAAGACCCTGATCCATTCTGCCGGCCAGGATCTGATGACTCTGTGGATGTCGGATGAGTCGCTGGTGCCGCTGAAGCTGAGTCTGAACAGAGATCCTCCGCGCCAGGTGGAGTTGGTGAATCTGAAACCCGGCGCAGTGAACTCCGCTCTGTTTCAGATCCCTGGGGATTTTAAGAAGAAACCACACCCCGCGCAGAAGAAACGGGCTCCCGATCCGGCTACTCTCTCTGCCGTTACCGGCTCAGTCAGCGGCGAGGCGCCCTGGGGTCGGCGGGTGAAGGCGGGTGGCGAACTGCGCATCAAGGTGGACAAGATGCGCAGGGTCAGGGTGCGGGTGATCAATCTGCTCAAGAGCGAGGCGGAGACCACGGTCCTCCCCTTCCATCAAGGGAAACAGCGGGAGAACATCGGCGTCACTCTTCAAAAACTTGAGTACAAGGGATCGAGCTTCAACCGGGAGTTCAACAAGGACAGGGATATGTTCGGCGACGCTTTCCAGGTGGACGAGGTGGTAGTCAAGGTCAGCAAGGGGCTGGCCCATGTAGTGGTAGACCAACCGGGGAAAGAGGTGCGTGACCTCTTCAATCGGGGTGGTGTCACCACTTGGGAGCGGATCTCACCGGAGCGGGATACCCACCTCAGCATGACCGGCGACAATCCGGACGGCGACACCACCAGCGGTGAGATCCTGGTGCGTAACGACAAGGCGAAAACACGTGAAAAGTTGCCCTTCGAAGTAAAGAATGGTGAGACCAAAGTGTGGACCTTCGGAGCTGATAAGGGTTACGACGTCCTGCAGATCACCGTGCCCGTCGGCCAGGGGGGCATGCGCATCCGCATCGATGAGTCAGGTACCAAGGCAGTGGCCGCCCCGGTCGTAAGGGCCGTCTCAACACCCGCGACCAAACCGGTGGTCAAACCGGCGCCAGCAGCCACCGCCAAGGTGGAACCTGCGCGTATGGTGCTGGTATTGGACGCATCCGGCTCCATGTGGGGGCAGATCAAGAGCAAGGCCAAGATCACTATCGCCAAGGCGGTGATGGCCGATCTGATCAGCGAGTTGCCGACCGATTTCCAGACCGGCCTGATGGTGTATGGCCACCGGCGCAAAGGTGACTGTGACGACATCGAGATGTTGGTGCCGCTGGGACCGCACAATGCGGTCGCGATGAATGCGAAGGTCCAGGGCATCAGCCCCAAGGGCAAGACCCCCCTGAGTGAGTCGGTGCGGCAGGCCGCCAAGGCCCTGCGCTACACCGAGGAGCGCGCCAGCGTGGTGCTGGTCAGTGACGGCCTGGAGACCTGCCATGCCGATCCCTGCGCCCTGGTGGCGGAACTGGCCATGAGCGGGGTCGATTTCACGGTGCATGTCATCGGCTTCGACATCAGCCAAGAGGAGCAGACACGGTTACGCTGCATGGCCGATAGAACCGGCGGCCTGTTTCTCGCTGCGTCCGATGCCCAGACCTTGCGCGATGCCCTGTTAAAGACGTTGGATGAGGTCAGGGAACCGCCGCCGCCAGTGGTGGAGGATCCGGGTGAGGCGCGGTTGACGGGGCCTGCCTCGGTGCCAGTGGGGGCAGCCTTCCAGGTCGGCTGGGAGGGGCCGGACAGCCACAATGACTATGTGGCGATTGCGAAAAAAGAACCCAGGGATTCCGCCTTTATCGACTACGCCTATACCAGCAAAGACAATCCTCTGGAACTGGTCGCTCCCGGTGAGGCGGGGGAATATGAACTGCGCTATCTGCATGCCCACAGCAGCCGGATTATCGGCCGCAGGGCGATCCAGGTGACGCCGGTCCAGGCAGAGGTCAAAGTGCCGCAGAGCGCCAGCGTGGCCACAGAGATAGAAGTGGCCTGGTCAGGTCCAGCCTATAGAAGCGACTACATCACCATCGCCAAGGTCGGCGATGTGGCGGGGCGTTACGATAACTATGCCTATACCAGCAAAGGGACACCGGCGAAACTTTGGGCGCCCGCCGAGCCTGGGCAGTATGAGGTGCGATACATCCTGAGCCGCGGCACCCAAGTGTTGGCCCGGGCGCCCTTCACAGTAAAGAGCGTGACCGCCCAGGTTCAGCCACCCGCAACCGCCAATGCGGCTGCGAGGTTTGAGGTGACCTGGCAGGGACCGGACAATAAGGGTGACTACATCACCATTGCGAATATCGAAGACGTTGCGGGTCGTTATGACAACTATGCCTATACCCATAAGGGCAGCCCCGCCACACTGATCGCGCCGTCGGAACCAGGCGATTACGAGGTGCGCTACATTCAGGCGAAGGGCACGAAGATGCTTGCCAGTGCGCCCATCTCCATCCAGGCGGTGTCAGCCCTGGTGCAGCCGCCGGCATCAGCCGATATGGGTGCTGAATTTGAGGTTGTCTGGTCGGGTCCGGACAATAAGGGGGACTACATCACTGTGGCCCCACCTGGCGATGCCCCCGGCCGCTACGATAACTATGCCTATACCCGCAAAGGGACACCGGCAAAACTATTCGCGCCATCCGAACCGGGTCGGTACGAGGTGCGCTATATCCAGGCCAAGGGGACGAAGCTGCTGGCCAAGGCGTCGATCCTGGTGAATGCCGTTTCTGCTGAGGTGGTTCCACCGGTGTCTGCTAAGGCAGGAAAATATTTCCAGGTCGCCTGGCAGGGGCCAGCCTACCAGTCAGATTACATCACCGTGGCTCTGTCCGGCGATTCCCCCGGCCGTTATGACAACTACGTTTATACCCGCACTGGCAGTCCGGCCCGACTCAAGGCGCCCACTAAACCGGGTGAGTATGAGGTGCGCTACATTATGGCACGTGGTACGAAGATATTGGCCAAGAGGGCCTTGAAGGTGATCAAGTAGTCTGAAAAGCGGCAGGCGATGTTTCCGGCAGGGCGGCAGATCGATATGAAGGAGTATGAAATGATGATCAGAAAATTAGTGCTTACGATTTCAACAATTTTCACCCTGCTGCTGTCTATAAACACGGCCCAGGCTGCGGAATGGACGGCCGACTTCGTGAAAACAGATGGCCAGATGAAGGATGTCAGCAAGGTCTACATCAAGGGTGATAAGCGCCGGGAGGAGATGACGCACCGGGGGCAGACTGAGAGCATCGTCCTGTTCAATCCCGGGAGCCACCAGATCATCACGCTGATGCCGAGCGAAAGGATGTTCATGGAGATACCCATGTCGCCGGACCAGGCGATGTTCGCCAAGGGACCCGGTTCCGACCTGGCCGGCGGCAAGCCCCTGGGTACTGAGAAAGTCAGTGGTTATCTGTGCGATAAATATCACCAAGAGTCGCCTGAGGGTGCGGTCACCGTCTGGGTCTCGCGTAAACTGCAATACCCGATCAGGATCGAGATGGTGGATCTGGATGGCGGCAAATCCGTGATGACTTATGAGAACATCCAGGAGAAGAGTCTGCCGGACAGCCTCTTCAGCGTCCCTGCGGGTTACAACAAGTTCTCGATCCCCGGCATGCCGGGCGGTATGCCCATGATGCCGCCTATGAGGTGACAGGTCATGCCATTCGGGCAGCAGAGGGATCAGCGGTTGAGGCTATCGGTATTTTTGCTGAACGCCCTCTTCCTGTTGGCCTGTATCGTTATGGGGGCGGAAGCCCAAGGTGGGCTGCGGGATTGGATCCCGCATAACCCCAATATCTGGCATCTGGAAGTCGTTATCGAGCGCAGTGGTTCCGGTCGTTATGACAAGGATCTCAGCAAAGACGGCTATATCAACACAAAATCCTACGAGCGCACGGTAGAACAGCAAGTCAGGATAAAGGCCTGTGGTGCTGCAGGCGGGCTCCTCCATGTCAAACAGGCGAAGTGGGAATTGAAGGATGACAGCACAGAGAAGCTGCGCATCCAGGGCAGGGAGGTGACCTGTCCACTCTCTCCCGAGGAGATGAAACACAGCAACCTCAATCGCATGAAACGTGCGCAACAGGAGATACGCCGTCCTGGTAACTCAACCATCCACACCAAGCGGGAGACGCTGACACTCTATCCGGGGCAGGATGCGGAAACCCTGGCCCGTAACGCCTCCGCTACCTTGCTTCACCGCCAGGGCGATCACTACCTGTTGCAGGTCGGCAGCCAGGCATTGATCGACAACCGGATGGATGATGTTCGTGTGGAGAAGAAGGTCTGCAGTGGCCATGTCGTCCGCAACGAGCTACACAACCGCAGTGGTGATCAACCGAGTATGAATATCACCCCGCCGACCGGGGAGGATGATTTCAATTCGGAGATGTGGTTCACACTCTCTCCTATACCCATGACCGTCGGCTTTTATCAGAAGATGGAGCTGACCGACCAGCCGTTGTCGGGTCAACGGGAACTCGACAGGAAGAAAGAGACTCACTATCAGGAAACCACCACCGCTTCATGGAGTCTTAAGCCGAAGAATCCGTGCCTGGAGGTTGTCGACCGGATACTCAAGGACCTGGCTTTCGCGCAGGCCTATAGTGATCGAAAGATACAGGACTTCGCCGCGGACAAACAGGAGTATGAAGACTTGGTGAGCCAGCGGGCCTACAAGAACTATACAGGACGTGATTTTTCCCGCCCGGACCCGGACGGGAATAGTGGGGGGGCGGGTGAGAGTGAAGTCGAGCTTGAGGTTGGCACCGACTGCAAACTGCAGGGTGACAAGGCATTCAAGGAGAAACTGCTGAAGGAGTGCCGGCCGATGATCATCTTCAATGCCACCTATGATCATGAAATGACCCATGTGCGCCAATGTAAAAAAACCATGAGGCATTCAGTGGCCTTAAGCCGGTGGATGTCGGCCGCGAAGAGGTTGAGGCCTATATCGTGGGCATAGAAAGCATGCTGAGTTGGATGCAGGATTTCTGTCCGGAGCGGGATATGAGCAGCGTCAGCAGTCAGGTAAAAGCGCTGGGAGCGGCATATGGCTACTAAAGGTGCGGGGGAGTGCCGGCCCTATGGAATATTCGAGAGCTGACCTTCTTGGTACCCGGCCTTCCATGATTTGGCACTGGCTGTTATATCAAATGACATCCAGTGCACTTTGTCCGCAATAATAATAGCCTGCCTAAATCCAGGTTTTCTCCCAGCCTCTGGAAGGTTAGTATTCTCTTATACAATCAACGCTTGAATTACTCAGGGGAAACCCTCATCTAGCATTGATCAACTGAACATTCGAAGAGGTAGTCAAATGGACGTTTTGGATCGTATCCGTGAGCAGGTGGAAGGCAATCCGGTGGTACTCTACATGAAAGGCACGCCCCAGTTTCCCATGTGTGGATTCTCCTCTCGTGCGGCTGCCGCCCTGCAGGATTGCGCAGTTCCCTTCTCCTTCGTGAATGTGTTGTCGGATCCCGAGATTTTTGAAAATCTGCCCCGCTATGCGGATTGGCCCACCTTTCCCCAGCTCTATATCGACGGAGAATTGGTTGGCGGTTGCGATATCACCCTGGAACTGCACGCCAACGGCGAACTGCAGACGATGGTCAAGGAGGCGGCCGAGAAGGCTGGTGGTGCTGAATAATCAGTCCGCTGTAGGTTGTCAGGACTGACGCGGATCTACTGCTCTGGTTCGCCGGCCAGTACCGCCCCATCCCAGGGGTTGGGTGAGTTGGTCGTCTGCCAGCGGTTGACGATCCTGCAGAACAGTTCAGCGGTCTGCTCTGTGTCATAGATTGCCGAGTGGGCTGCCTCGCTGTCCCACTCCATGCCCGCGCACTTGGCGGCCCGGGCCAACACTGTCTGGCCATAAGCCAGTCCCGCCAGGGATACGGTGTCGAAGGTGCTGAAGGGATGGAACGGATTGCGTTTGATCCCGTTGCGTTCCACCGCGGCGTTGAGAAACCCCAGATCGAAAAAGGCGTTGTGTCCCACCAGAATGGCGCGCTTGCAGCCGCTCTCCTTGACCGCTTTGCGGACCGGGGAGAAAACCTTCCTCAGCGCTTCAGCTTCCGGCAGGGCCAGCCGGAAAGGGTGATGCGGGTCGATGCCGTTAAAGTCGAGTGCTTTTTGGTCGATATTCAACCCGGGAAAAGGTTCCACATGGCAGGCATGGGTCTCTCCAAGGTGTAACAGTCCCCCGGCGTCCATCCAGACGGTAGTGGCGGCAATCTCCAGTAATGCGTCGCGTTTTGCGTCGAAACCACCGGTTTCCACGTCCACCACCACTGGCAGGTAGCCCCGAAAACGATGGGCGATGAGTGGATTGTAGCTTGTCTCGTTCATGCGCAAAGGATAAAGAAAATCGGCAGGGTTTACGAATCTGACTGTTGGGTTTCGTCGTATTCCAGATCATTGGTATGTTATTGTTTCGGTACAAGGGATCCCAAGGCTTAATGGCTGTGCAAATGATAAACAGGGTTATGATCGGGCTTCTGCTCCCGCTTATTTTGTCGGGACTGTCGGCTTGCGCCAGCGTGCCGGAGGGAACGGAGCATATTGCTGATCCGCTGGAAGGGATGAACCGTTCCATCAATAGATTCAACACCGACTTCGACAACACCGTTGCAAAACCGGTGGCCAAAGGATATCAGGCGATTACACCCGACCCGCTGGATCGGGGTTTTACTAACTTTTTTCATAATCTTGCGGATATCAATTCCGCCGCCAATAATCTGTTCCAACTCAAGCCCGGGCGGGCGATTACCGATGTAGGGCGGCTCTGCGTCAATACTACGGTAGGTCTGCTGGGTTTTATCGATGTAGCCTCTGATATCGGTATTCCCGAATACAAAGAGGATATGGGGCAGACATTGGGGTACTGGGGTTATGAGGAGAGTACCTATATTATGCTGCCGATGCTTGGCCCCAGCACGGTGAGGGATTTTATCGGTAAGACCGGGGACGTTTTCATGAACCCGATCTACTACACTTCAGAGGGAATCTACTGGACGCTGCTTGTCTTCAGATACGTTGATCTGCGGGCTGATCTATTGCGTGCGACCAAGGTGGTGGAGGAGGCTGCAATCGATCCCTATGCCTTCGTGCGCGAGTCCTATCTGCAGAAACGCCGCTTCGATATCTATGATGGTGATCCACCACTGGAAGATGATCTGTTGTTGGAAGATTTCTGAGTGCTATCTCACTAGTACTCCATCAATGTAATAATTGCAGACCCAGCCAGGATGTAGGGTGCGCTATGCGCACCAATCATGGTGCGCGCGGCGCACCCTACACGTCTGCCTCCCGGCCTATCTCACTATCTGCCAGTCAATCTGCTCCCCGGCACATAAGGGGATCAGCGTGTCGTTACCGAAATTGTAGTGCTTTGGCACCTCCCAGGGCCGCTTCTTCAGGGTGATCTGTTCCTGGTTCCTGGGCAGTTCATAAAAGTCCGGGCCGAAAAAGCTCGCGAATCCCTCCAGTTTGTCCAGGGCGTCAGCCTGGTCGAAGGCTTGTGTATAGAGCTCAATGGCGGCATGGGCGGTGTAACAACCCGCGCAGCCGCAAGCACACTCCTTGGCTCCAAGTGAGTGGGGAGCGCTGTCGGTGCCGAGAAAAAATCGTGGATTGCCACTGGTTGCGGCGCTGATCAAAGCTGCCTGATGGGATTCCCGCTTGAGTATCGGCAGACAGTAGAAATGAGGACGAATGCCGCCAGCCAGCATGGCATTGCGATTGAAGAGCAGGTGGTGCGCGGTGATGGTGGCTGCCACATTGTCCGCTGCAGCAGAGACGAAATCCGCTGCTTCTTTGGTAGTGATATGTTCAAAGACCAGGCGAAGTTCCGGAAATTCTTTGACCAGCGGATCCAGATGCCGGCCGATAAAAGTTTTCTCCCGATCGAAAATATCGACATGGCTGTCGGTGACCTCTGCATGCACCAGCAAGGGTAGTCCATGCTTCTGCATTGCCTCCAACACGGGATACATCTTCCTGATATCGGTGACGCCAGAGTCGGAGTTGGTGGTGGCGCCGGCCGGATAGAGTTTTACCGCATGCACGATGCCGCTCTCTTTGGCAGACACTATCTCTGCGGGTGAGAGATTGTCCGTCATATAGAGTGTCATGAGCGGCTGAAAGTCTGAGCTGCTTTCCAGTGCACGGAGAATTCTCTCCCGGTAAGCCTTTGCCATCTCTGTGTCGGCAACTGGTGGCTTAAGGTTCGGCATGATAATGGCCCGGCCAAAACGTTCGGCGCTATGGGCGACGACTGAGGCCATAGCATCGTCGTCACGCAGGTGGAGGTGCCAGTCATCAGGTTGGGTTAGTGTGATATGCATGGTGTGGCCGGGTGTAAATAATTATTCAGATAGATAAACGCTATAAAAAGCGAAAATTAATAATATAATTGTATTTGCCTATTTAAGAAATTACTAATATTATTTCTCTCGAAAGCTACGAAGTATCTGCTTTCCACTTGCTGCTAAGTACATATTCTATCTAGGAGAGTGCGCAATGAACAATATCATTAAAGCTACAGCTGCTGCTGTTTTGATCGCTGCTTCCGCTTCTGCTTCCGCATGGTGGGGTGGTCCTGGTTATGGCAACCGTGGTTGGGGCAACGACTGGCTGGGTGATGGCTGGGGCGACGGTAGCGGTAGCTTCAATTTTGGCATGAGCGGCAGTGCCCGCGGTTCCGGTTATGGTCGTGGTTACAACAACTACTATAACCGTGGTTACGGCGGCTACGGTCCATATGGCTATGGTGCGCCTTACGGCTACGGCGGCTATCCCTACGCTGCTCCGGTTGCCCCTCAGGCACCGGCTGCTCCAGCTAAGTAGTTCGAGCTGACAGCAAACGGGATCGCATGCACAGGGACGTGCAAGAAAAAACAAACAAACAAATTAACTAGCTTTCAATAACAAATTTTTGGGTGTGTGACATGAAAAAGGTATCTATTATTGCTGCTGCAATCGTTCTGGCTGCAACTTCCGCTTCCGCCAGCGCCTGGTGGGGCAACAATTGGGGTGATGATTTCTTCGGTGACGGTTTTGGCGCCGGTGACTTCGATTTTAATTTCAACATGAGCGCTCGCGGTCATGGCAACGGTAGTGGTTGGGGTCGTGGTTACGACAATTATGGTTATGGTCCTTACGGTTACGCACCTTACTACGGCGCTCCTGCCGCTGTTGCTGCCCCGACTGCGGAGCAGCAGGCTGCGGTTGCAGAACAGCAGAAAGCATACGAACAGGCAGTTGCCGCGCAGCGTCAGTACGCCGAGCAGTACAACAATGTTGATCCAATGGCTTCCATGGACGCACAGATGAAGTCCATGCAGGAGAGGATGGAAGCTGATCGCAAGATGATGGAAGAGCGTATGCAGAGCCGCATGCCTGCAATGCCAGCCATGCCTGAGTCCATTGCCAAGCGCGTTGAAGAGTCCAATGCCCGCCGCGATGAGATGGTCAAAGAGATGGAAGCCCGCCGTGCAGAGATGCAGAAGCAGATGGAAGAGCGCCGCAAGGTTTCTATGGAGCGCGTACCCTTCGAACGTCCTGCTTTCGCAACTCGCAAGGACATCTAAGCGTTACAGCGTTTAGTCTCTGAAAAAGGCGCGTCCGACTCTGTCGGGCGCGCCTTTTTTTATGTATTTGGAAAGTCTGGTGTGAAGCGGTGATTGTCATCCAATCACCTGAAAACAATTATAATTTCCGGGGATTATTCCGCTATTAAATCTGCAAAAAACCTTGCCTTGTTGTATATTGCGCGTATTAATTCTAAGTATTTGTTTGTTCAATGATAGAGCGAAAAAGCTTCTGTTTGCCGTGTGCAAATAGTCGGCACGGTACCCGCTCTCTACAACAATTGAGAAATTCGATGGCGACAAAACCCGATATCGACCCCCTGGAGACTGAAGAGTGGCTCGATGCCTTTGAGGCAGTGTTGGAAAATGAAGGGGTTGAACGGGCCCACTTTCTGATAGAAAAACTGGTGGATAAGGCTCGCCGCTCTGGTGCACATCTGCCATTCAGCGCCAATACGGCCTATGTGAATACTATCCCGGTCAGCCAACAGCAGCGGTTTCCCGGTGATCGGGCCATGGAGCGCCGTATCCGTTCATTCATTCGCTGGAATGCCATGGCGATGGTGGTGCAGGCGAATCGGATCTCCACCGAGTTGGGCGGACATATCTCCAGTTTTGCCTCCGCTGCCACCCTGTTTGACGTGGGTTTCAACCACTTCTTCCGCGCATCGAACAAGAATAGTGAAGGTGACCTGATCTTTTTTCAAGGGCACTCCGCTCCGGGTATCTATGCGCGGGCCTATCTTGAAGGGCGCATCAGCGAGGATCAGCTCTACAGTTTTCGCCAGGAGGTCGATGGCCAAGGCCTCTCTTCCTATCCCCATCCCTGGCTGATGCCAGGTTTCTGGCAGTTTCCCACCGTCTCCATGGGACTCGGCCCACTGATGGCGATCTATCAGGCGCGTTTCATGCGTTATCTCCACGACCGGGGTTTATCCAACACTGAGAACCGTAAGGTCTGGGCCTTCTGCGGTGATGGTGAGATGGACGAACCTGAGGCGCTGGGTGCCATCTCTCTCGCCGGACGGGAACGTCTCGACAACCTGGTCTTTGTGGTGAATTGTAATCTGCAACGGCTCGATGGACCTGTACGGGGCAACGGCAAGATCATCCAGGAGCTGGAAGCGGTCTATCGTGGTGCCGGCTGGAACGTGATCAAGGTGGTGTGGGGCGGTTACTGGGATCCCCTGATCGCCAAAGACAAGAGTGGTCACCTGCTGAAACGCATGGAAGAGTGCGTGGATGGTGACTATCAAGCCTACAAGGCAAAAGGCGGTTCCTATACCCGCGAGCACTTCTTCGGTAAATATCCGGAGTTGCAGGGCATGGTCGCCAACATGACCGATGAAGAGATCTGGCGCCTCAACCGTGGTGGTCACGATCCTCACAAGGTCTATGCCGCCTATGCGGAGGCGACCGCCCACAAGGGGCAGCCGACGGTAATCCTGGCCAAGACGGTGAAGGGTTACGGTATGGGTGTCGCCGGTGAAGGGCAGAATATCACCCACTCGCAGAAGAAGATGGGCGAGGCGGCGCTGAAGGCATTCCGTGACCGTTTTAACATCCCAATCTCCGACGATCAGATTGGTGCGGCGCCGTTCTACAAACCGTCGGCCGACGGTCAGGAGATGCAGTACATGCATGCGCGTCGTCAGTCTCTGGGCGGCTACCTGCCACAGAGACGTACTGAGGTTGCCCAGGTGGACGTGCCCGAACTCGACACTTTCAAGGCACTGCTGGAAGGCAGTGGCGACCGCGAGCAGTCCACCACCATGGCCTTCGTACGTCTGCTCAATATGCTGATCAGGGACAAAAAACTGGGCAAGCATATAGTGCCGATCGTGCCCGATGAGGCTCGTACCTTCGGTATGGAAGGCATGTTCCGCCAGCTGGGTATCTACTCCTCCGTGGGGCAGCTCTATGAGCCGGTGGATGCGGATCAGGTGATGTATTACCGGGAGGACAGGAAGGGACAGATCCTGCAGGAAGGTATCAACGAGGCGGGCGCCATGTCCTCCTGGATTGCAGCCGCCACCGCTTACAGTAATCACGGGACCACCATGATCCCGTTCTACATCTACTACTCGATGTTTGGTTTTCAGCGTATCGGTGATCTGGCCTGGGCTGCCGGCGATATGCAAGCGAAGGGTTTTCTCATCGGTGGCACCGCCGGGCGAACCACCCTGGCGGGCGAAGGGCTGCAGCACCAGGACGGCCACAGCCACCTGATGGCGGCCACCATCCCCAACTGTGTCGCCTATGATCCGGCGTTTGCTTTTGAGATGGCGGTGGTCGTGCAGGATGGCATGCGGCGGATGTATCAGGAACAGGAGAATATTTTTTACTACATCACCGTGATGAACGAGAACTATCTGCAACCCGCCATGCCGGAGGGTGCTGAGAGCGGTATCGTGAACGGGATGTATCTCTTCCAGAAGGGCGGCAAGCGCAAAAAACGGGTCCAGTTGCTGGGCAGTGGTGCGATCTTGCGAGAGGTAATCGCGGCAGCCGAGCTGCTGGAAAAGGACTTCAGTATCTCTGCGGATGTTTGGAGTGTCACCAGTTTCAACGAACTGCGCCGAGACGGTCTCGATGTGGAGCGCTGGAACATGTTGCATCCGGACGAAACCCCTCGCAGCAGCTATGTTGAGAGCCAGCTGGCGGAAACCAAGGGTCCTGTGGTTGCCGCCACTGACTATATGCGCATCTATGCGGATCAGATCCGGCCCTTCGTGAAGGCGAGCTACAGCGTGTTGGGCACCGATGGTTTCGGCCGTAGTGATATGCGCAGCCAGTTGCGGAAGTTTTTCGAGGTGAATCGCTACTACATCGTAGTTGCCGCACTCAAGACACTTGCGGATGACGGCGAGATCGATCTCTCCAGTGTCAGCAAAGCGATCAAAAAGTACAAGATCGATCCGGAAAAGCCGAATCCAACGACGGTATAAAAACCGGACGCGGGATATCTGTCGATATCCCTGAAGAGAATTTTCCGCTATGCGGCAGAGGAAACAACGTGGGTAAAACGACCGAAATAATGTTGCCCGATATTGGCGATTTCGATGAAGTCGAGGTAATCGAGCTGCTGGTCTCCGTGGGGGACCGGGTGTCTGTTGAGGATTCGCTGCTCACTCTGGAGAGTGACAAGGCCACCATGGAGATCCCCTCACCCCATGCCGGGGTAGTGCAGGCGCTGTTCATCAAGGTTGGGGATCGTATCGGCCAGGACCAGAAGATAGTGACTCTGGAGCTTGATGAGGGTGTTGCAGAGACGGCATCCGATAAGCATGTCTCATCACCCGCCCCCGCAGCTGAAGAGATTGAAGCCGTGCAGGCACCTGCTCCGGCCAGTCAACGGGATGCCACCGGTGAGCGTATTCCCGGCGAGAAGGCCGCGAGTGCGCCACCGGTGCCGAACAGCCCTGCCGTCAAAACTGATCGCAAGGCACACGCCAGCCCGGCTGTGCGCAGATTTGCCCGTGAACTGGGTGTGGAGCTGTCGCTGGTGCAGGGTAGCGGTCCCAAAGGGCGGGTGACCAAGGATGATGTGCAGGGCTTTGTTAAAAAATCCCTCAAGGGCGGCCTGCCGACACGTGTGACAGGTTCCCCGTTTGAGATGCCTGCGGGACCGGAGGTGGACTACGCCCGGTTTGGCGAAATCGATACTCAGCCTTTGGGACGTATCAAGAAACTCAGCGGCGCTCATCTGCACCGCTGCTGGCTGACGGTGCCCCATGTCACTCAGTTTGATGAGGCGGATATCACCGAGCTGGAAACATTCCGCAAGGCGCAGAAGGAGGTGGCCCTGAAACAGGATATCCGGCTTACCTTCATGCCGTTCCTGATGAAGGCAGTGGCGGCGGCCCTGAAAGAGATGCCGACTCTGAATGCTGCGATATCAGCGGATGGTGAAAGCCTGATCTATCGGAACTATATTCACATCGGCGTGGCAGTGGATACCCCCAACGGACTGGTGGTGCCGGTGATCCGGGATGTGGATAAAAAGGGTGTATTCGAACTGGCGAAAGAGTTGATGGCGGTGAGTGGCCGGGCGCGTGACGGCAAGTTGCTGCCCGCCGACATGCAGGGGGGGTGTTTCTCCATCTCCAGTCTGGGCGGCATCGGCGGCACCGCTTTTACGCCCATCGTCAATGCACCTGAGGTAGCGATCCTGGGTGTCTCCCGCGCTTCGATGAAGCCGGTCTGGGATGGCAATGCGTTCCAGCCTCGCCTGATGCTGCCGCTTTCGCTCTCTTACGACCATAGGGTGGTCGATGGTGCAGACGGTGTGCGTTTCACAAGCCTGTTAGGTGGCCTGCTCTCCGAGATCCGACGACTATTGCTCTGATCGTTCGCTTCTCCAGGAATGACGTACCATGTGCAGAGTCTCTTTTTCAAAAGGAACCGAGCATGTTGAACGCGGAACAAAAAGCGCTCTACGACGCCTTTTATGAGTCAACCCACAATAACCGCTATCTCGACCGGAAGAGTGAGGTGCTGGTAGGGTTGGCGGCAGCGATGGCGATGAACTGCGCTCCCTGCACGGACTACTATCTGCAACAGGCAAAAGACGCGCAGGTCAGCAAAGGTGAATTGTCCGAGGTATTGGCAAAGGTGATGGCTGTTGCCGCCGGACAGAAGCGGTTGCAGGTTCAGGATGTGTTGCGGAAGTCTAAGGTGGATCTCGATTCGTTTGGGTAACACCTGTATGTAGGCATGATCAAGCGTAGCGGATCAGGCAAATTTGTTGGCACTGCAAATGCTTTTTCCACAAGCTTGAACAGAACGTAGGGTGTGCCGTGGCACCAGAATAAGCTGCAGCAATCATGGTGCGCGCGGCGCACCCTACCAGACTCTCCCTGCGGTCGAGATGACAATAATTCAATTAACGGCATCGCCCAGCGCTGCCATTCAAACTGTTCCGAGGATAGAACATGAGTAACATCGTTGAAGTCACGCTGCCCGATATTGGTGATTTTGACCAGGTCGATATCATCGAGGTACTGGTATCGCCAGGTGACAACGTCGAGGCGGAAGACTCTCTGATTACCCTTGAGAGCGACAAGGCAACGATGGATATTCCCTCACCCCACGTCGGTCGGGTGAAGGAGATTAAGGTCAAGGCTGGCGACAGGATATCCCAAGGCGCGCCGATCCTGACCCTCGAACTGGCAGCAGGCGAAACGGAAGAGACGAAACATGAGTCGACTGCCGCGCCTGTCTCAGAAGCGGTTAAAGGGACGGCGGATCTCCAGACCGATGTGGTGGTGCTGGGTGCGGGTCCAGGTGGTTATACCGCTGCCTTCCGTGCCGCCGACCTGGGCAAACGGGTGGTAATGATCGAACGCTACGCTGCTCTGGGTGGCGTCTGCCTGAATGTCGGCTGTATCCCCTCGAAAGCGCTGCTGCATGCTGCGGACGTCATCAATGAAGCGGCAGAGATGGAGAGTATGGGGATCAGCTTCGGCAAGCCCAAGGTGGATATCGACAAGCTGCGGGCCGGCAAGGATAAGGTGGTAACCCGTCTCACCAGTGGGTTGGTGCAGCTTGCCAAGCAACGCAAGGTTGAGCTGGTGCAGGGGATTGCACGATTTGAATCCCCCAACCGGATCTCCGTGAACACTGCAGAAGGTGTGACCGCAATCGCCTTTACCGATGCGATCATCGCCTGTGGCTCCAGCGCGGTTCAGATCCCCGGCTTTCCCAACGACGATCCGCGCCTGATCGATTCCACCGGCGCCCTGGAACTGGCGGACGTGCCGAAACGTTTACTGGTGCTCGGGGGCGGGATCATCGGCCTGGAAATGGCGACGGTCTACGGCACCCTCGGCAGCGAGATCGATGTGGTGGAACTGCAGGATAGTCTGATCCCCGGTTGTGACAAGGACTTGGTGCGCCCGCTGCAGAAACGCATCAAGAAGCGCTACAACCGCATCATGCTCGGCACCAAGGTGACCGAGATAAAGGCTCAGAAACAGGGGTTAAAGGTCAGCTTCGAAGGCAAGCAGGCGCCGGACAAACCGCAGGTCTACGACAAGGTGCTGGTGGCTGTTGGCCGCAGTCCGAACGGTAAGCAGATCAACGCCGAAGCGGCGGGTATCACGGTGGACGAACACGGATTCATCCCGGTGGATGAGCACATGCGCACCAACGTCCCCAATATCTATGCCATCGGTGATGTGGTTGGTCAACCGATGCTGGCGCACAAGGCGACCCATGAAGCGAAGGTGGCTGCAGAGGTGATCGCCGGTCTGCCCGCCTCTTTTGACCCCATGACCATCCCCTCTGTGGCCTACACTGACCCGGAAGTCGCCTGGATGGGGCTGACCGAGACAACGGCCAAGGCTGAAGGTATCGAGTACGAAAAGGGGGTTTTTCCCTGGGCCGCAAGCGGCCGTGCCCTGGGCATCGGACGGGATGACGGGCTGACAAAGTTGCTCTTCGATCCAAAGACCAAACGCATTCTTGGCGCAGGTATCACGGGTCCCAACGCCGGGGAACTGATCGGTGAGACCGTGTTGGCGCTGGAGATGGGCGCGGATGCAGAGGATATCGGATTGACCATCCATCCCCACCCGACCCTTAACGAGACCATCTGCTTTGCCGCCGAGATGGCCGAGGGGACGATCACCGATCTGTTGCCCCCCAAGCGGCGGAAAAAGTAAGCGCTGTTTTGTCTCCCCTCTGTACAAATAACCAATATGTCCTATAATTTGCCTATATTAATGGGCGATATAGGCGGCAAGTATGAGTGTATTGGCGCAAAAATTGATTGATCCCCAGGGTTTTGTAATCCCCAGGATGGTGGCTGACGAATTCCACACTACCATTAAAGAGGTGGCGCAACTCACGGGCCTGTCCGTCGATGCGGTCAGCAAGAAAGACCGGGTGCATTCGAAATCATCGCAGAAACGCTTGCGGGATCTGGTCATGATCATCAATCGGGTAACCCCATGGTGTGGCACCCCTTTCCAGGCTTTTGCCTGGTACCGCTCAGAAGGTATTCCGGGTTTCGGGGATCTCACGGCTGAAGCACTGGTCAAGCAAGGGCATGCGGATCAGGTCATGCAGTACATCGATCGCATTGCGGAAGGTGGATTTGCTTAATGATCCATTTCCAGGGATGGGTCTATCGCGCACATAATCCTTATTGGTCATTCGATCCCCTCTCAGGAGATGGCGCCAAACGTCACGGCGGCCGGTTCAATCCAAAAGGCGCGTCTGCACTCTATACTTCCCTGACTGAGACTGCGGCGCTGGCTGAATACCACCAGGGATTTCCTCATCGTCCCCAACCTGCCACGCTGTGTACCTATGAAGTGGATTGCCTGGACGTCACGGATCTCACTAACCCAGAAGAGAGAGGCGCGCTGGGGATTGATTCAGACGATCTCTCATCTCCTTGGGAAATGCTGGCTGGAGAGGGCCGGGTGCCACCCAGTTGGGCGCTGTCCAAACGACTCATTGAAGACGGGGTTGCCGGCATTATTGTCCCGTCCTATGCAAAAAATGCCCCTGAGAATGGGAAGAATCTTGTCTTTTGGGTGTGGGACAGTGTGGTGCCTCACAAGGTAATCGTAATTGATGATTTTCACCGGCTGCCAAAAAACAAGGATTCATGGCGAGAATAGAAGAGGTGCTGATTTTGGGCCAAGTCCTGACTACTGATGCTGAAGCGTTGATCATCGATGCCTGTTGAGCTCCACTATCGCGAAGCGGGTGACCCGGCCTTGCCGACGCTGATCCTGTTGCACGGCCTGTTCGGTTCTTCAGCCAACTGGATGGGCATAGTTAAACGGCTGGAGAAGCGGTTTCATCTGATCGTTCCTGACAGTAGAAATCACGGCCGCTCCCCGCACACAGCTGAGATGGACTATCCGTCTACGGCTGACGACCTGCTGGCGCTGATGGATCGTCTGCATCTCGATACTGTACATCTGCTGGGTCACAGCATGGGTGGCAAGGTTGCCATGTGGCTGGCATTGAATAGGTCGGAACGGGTGGAGAAACTGGTGGTGGCGGATATTGCACCGGTGACCTACCCAGACAACTTTCAGCCGATTCTGCAGGCAATGAGCGGATTGGATATGGAGAGACTCGCAGGCAGGAGAGCAGCGGAAACTCTTTTATCGGGATTGGTGCCGTCCCTGGAGGTACGCCAATATCTGCTACAGAATCTTGTGAAGGTTGGGAATCACTGGCAGTGGCGGTTGAACCTCTCCGGGTTGCAAAGCGCGATGCCGGAGTTGCTGGGATTTCCCGATGTGACCGCCGCCAGGTTTCCTGGGGCGGCGCTGTTTATCCATGGCGGTAATTCAGACTATGTGTCGCCGGACTCTCGCCCTGTCATCAAAACACTGTTTCCGTATGCTCGGATGCGACAACTGACCGGTGCCGGACACTGGCTCTATGCGGAACAGCCCGATGCCTTTTCCCGCCAGGTAACGCTGTTTCTTTCAAACTGCTGATTGATGCGGTATGGCCTTGAACTCATCCTGTTCTGACTGCTGACTTCCGTAGGCGATCCGGGAGAAGGTCTGAAAAAAGGCAGTGGCATGACGCCTGCGGTATTCAGCCATTCTGGATGTCCTGGTTCTGTCCTGCTGCATCCTCTGTTCTCGATCCTGATACATCACTCTTCACTCCGTTGCTTTGTCGTGTGGTCAGATTATGGGTTTTACCTGAATGGTTCTGGTTACAACCCGCCATTCACCTGTCCTGATGCGACATCTGGAAATAATAGGAGTTTGAGGGAAGCGAAGCTATGAGGCTCGCCCTGTTTTGTGATCCTGGTCAAAGCCCCCAGACCAGCGATGCGTTGTATTTGAAGTCGTTCTCTTTTGTGTCCCCAATCGCTTCGGAGTCGTATTCGTTGGAGAGACCGATCTTGATGCCCAGTGCAGCATCCATGGAGATCTTCCAGTCGAGGGTTGAGATGTTGCGGAACTCGCCGCTGTCTCTCAGGTTGGGATAGAAGGTGGTGCCCATCGACAAGGACTCTTTGCCTGAGATCTTCCAATCCGCATCCAGGCCCAGAATCGCTTCCGGGCTGAACTTTTCGTCGTTGCCGCCGAAGGTCTGGTTACCGCCGAGACCGGCCTTGCCTTTTACCAGCCATGTATCGTTTTTGAGGAACTGGTAACCCACGCCGCCGGAGCCGGATATCCGGTGATCCCAATCCTTGAACTCATCCCAGTCATAGCGGCCTTGCGCATAAGTAAACCAGAGGGAGCCGGGGCGCAGCCAATCTTTTTGCAGATCTGCGAAAAACTGATTTTGAGAGGTCTCGTTGTCACTTTGTGCAGAGTCGTAAGCGGTGCGGAACTTCCAGACATCCTCATCATCTGAATAGTCGGCGCCGAAACCGGCGTGCAGGTTGAATTTCTGGCTGTTGCCCTCGGCACCGCTAAGGCCGATGTCGAGTTCGCGACTCCAATCTTTCATGAAGCCGCTGGCGAGCAGGCCTTGATCTTCTGGTTTCGCCGGTTCTTCGCTTTTGAGCGTGTCAGATTTCGGTGCACCTGCTTTCTTCTCTGCGAGAATCTCAGAGATCTGTGAGCGGTTGATGGTGACCGAGCCGAGGGAGTCGTGCAGCAGGGTTACGCTCTCATTCGTCTCGGCAATGATCGGTGCGTTCAGGGTATCGCCGTTTTTCAAGTGGATAGTGGCAGCGGACGCAAAGGAGGCGCAGAGTGAAAGAGGGATCAGGATAAAGAGCGAGGTTGTCAGGCGCATGACGATCAGGTTCCTTTGCATGGAGGGTAAGAAAGTGGGCGGAAGATTAGCATGTATTACACCAATATCCTGCAATGAATTTGTAAAATAAATAGGGCGTCTGATGGGAATCGCCTGGAATCTTTGGGCTGTTAACCTGAGGCAGAAATGCCCCTTTGGTTCTTTGCAGGTATGGGTGATAGAAACCCCGGGGAACGCCGCCGGCAGTCTAGGGGGAGCCGTTTGGAGAGAGTCAGAACCTCGGTGATATATGCGGTATTAACCTATTCGGACGGTAAGGTATTGCAGGTATGGATATCATAGGACATGGGGTAAATAGCCAAATTATTATATTAAAAAATAGATTTGGTTGACGCAGATCAGCTTGCGTTATTCCAGGTCTTGTGTTCATGGGAAAGCAGTCTAGATTTTACATTAAAGGTAAAAATACCGATAAAAGCCAACCCCCCTGTTGCTACGGGGGACGGAAAGCAAACGGGGCTCGATGTTCCCGCCCGCATGCGGAGGCTCAGGCGTTGAACGCCGGCAGCTTCGAGTAGCGGTGGGGGAGTCTGAGGCAAGCCGGGCTGCCGGGTGTGACCTCCGTCAGGGTCACGTTCAGGCAGTCCGGCTTTTATTTTTTGCGGTTTGCCGGTGGGGAACCGGAAAGGCACATCTTTCGGATGCGGCGAAGTCCGCAAGTTCCCCGTTGCGATCATTTGGGGAGGGCACCGTGTCACACTGGACTCAGACTCTATGGTTTCGGTTTCTGGCGCGTCTTCTTTCTGTCCTCCTGGTGTTCCAGGGGGCACCACCGCTCCGATTATCCCTCCCCGATATAGATCCTTTCTTCCTGCTGGGCATCAGCACGGTCCAGGCCCAGGAGGTGCCGGAATGGCTTGTCACCACGGTGGATGCCGATCATGAGGACCGCTTCATCCAGGAGAAGCTGGTTGAGATCGGCTCCGGAAAGGATGCCTCCTTCGTCTATGTGCGGGATCAGATAGGCTTCGAAGTCTATACTGGCTCACTGCGCGGCGCGCGCGGAACCCTCTGGTCCGATGCCGGCAACAGCCTGGACCAGGCCAGCCTGCTCATCGCTTTGCTACGGGGGCAGGGCATAGGCGCGCGCTATGTGCGGGGGACGCTTGACGAGGCGGATGCCAAGGTATTGATCGCTTCGATGTTCGATCCAGAACTGATGGCTCAGGCCGTGGGGTATATCCCGGATAGATATGCTAAGGCTGATCCTGTAAGCGACCCTGATCTAATTGTTGAAGCTACCGATCACTGGTGGGTTGAACTTGAAGATGGGACTCAGCTCGATCCCAGTTATTCTGACGGAGTAGCACGGGGTATAGCAATATCATCCTACTTCGAGGTTCCTGATACCGAACGGCATAAAGTGACACTCCGACTCAGAGCGGAATTCCACAATATTCTCTCTAACTTTACGTATAAGACTCCCTTAGAACACACTTTTTCAACACCTGAAGTTTACGGAAAGGCGCTGTCACTAGCGCATTTTGTAAGCAGCTATCAGCCATCTGCGATGATTGGTGGGTTTAAGACATATACTTATTCACCTTTTCTGATGGTGGATGACAACGAAGCCACACTGGACAACAAAGCTACATTAGACAGCAATCCTATAATTCGGGGGCAAAACTACCAGGAATTTTTCAGCAATCTTCCTCCGGTGTTGGCAAATTCCACCCTTACCCGTTTGACACTGGAAATTGACCTGCAGGATCCAAGTATGGAAACGGAAACCTTATCACGAGACCTCCTGGATAGAGTTGGGTTTGCTGCGCGACATGGCTTGGATAGTCCACAGGCAGTGGATAGCGAGATGCCTGCAATTACCGAGCACGACGTTATAACAATCAATATTCTTCCCGGAAAAATCGATACATCTGCCGTCGTGAGTATAACCAGCCAGCTTGCCGATCTTTATATGGAATCCAGGGCATTAAGCGACGAGACTCTACCGATAAGCCAAAAAGATCCATCACTATGGACAGTGGAAGAACAGAGCAAACTTGAGCGTTACAAAGATCTAATGTTGCAACTCCAGATCGCGAGCACGCGATATATGGGCATCTTATTTCTCAAGGATTCAGACTACTGGACAGAGACTACTGCGGAAGGCCACTTGGTACGCGCCTATTTTAGTTCGCCTAGAGTGATTCTCAGCAGTTCATTTGTGTATGGGGACAGAGCGACCAATAATTCGAGTTTGCATGCTTCTTTGGATCTTCTAAAAAATCGGATACGGGTTATTCCATACCCAAGGCAGAACAGCATTGCCGATGTCCTGTTCAACGCCATCAGAGGCATCAGGGAGAATATCCTGGAGAAGAATGCAGTCGAGCAGATGCTCGAGCCAGATGAAGATGTGGGTGCCTTTTCAGCGTCCGCGATTGAAGTCTTTCAAAAGGCTAACGAACAGAAGATTGAGATCATCGATCTTTTTGGAGAGGCTGATATTCAGAAGCTTATGGGTCTTGAGATATCGTCAGAGGCCAAGGCCAGAGTTACTGAAGCACTTCGATTGAAGAAAACCGTCAATATACCTGTGCGCTCTGTCAGTGTAGATGGCAATCCCGCTATTGCTTGGTATGAAATTGATAATTCAACCGGAGAACTAATCGGTGTCAGTGAAGATGGGAGACACGGAATTGCGGAATATGTTGCTCTCTTATCTGTTGTCCTTCAGGTCACAGGGATTCTGTGGCTGATCAATACATTTGGTTGGGATAGATTGATGATATACCTGGCCAATCCTCCCAGTTCTCTTCCTTCCGGATTGAGTGGCCATCCTCTGAAAAGTAGTTGGGTGGACTATGCAAGGTGGTATCAGACTGAAGAAGCGCAGTTGGCACTGGAGCAGGAAGCGGCATTGAAAAATGAAAAGGGTATTGGATTTAATTTCAGTGAAAACGATCCAAATACCGGCAACCCAATAATTGGCCATATTCTACTGAAAGTTCCTTTTGGCAAGGATGTGCCTGTACCTATTCGGTTTACCGAGTACATTGGCATACCGGTAGGTGTGGAAGGAAGTGTAATTCGATGGGCAGGTCTTGGTCTTGAAGTGGTCGGATTAGTGAGTCCAGGTCCTACTTCTCTTTCTGGCAGCACAGTTTCTGTACCTGGGTTGGCAATGGAGATACTGGAAGAGCCCGCGTTTAGTGTTGCATTTGGTGACGCAAGCATAAGTTCGGCCTTTCAGATCAAGATTACCAATGAGGGGAATGAGGGAAGTATTCTGCTTTCGGCAACTGATCCGGTGGGTGGGAAGGTTTTGTTATCTGTCAATACAATTCCAATACCAGCCGGTAAGACGGGTCGGGCAAGCGTTTATCTGCAGCCTAGCCTCAACGATTCGCTTCCACTGCCAGGGACAGCCCTTCCATTTTCGGTCACTATCACCCGGGAGGATAATCCAGCCGTTACTCTCACACAGAATATGGCTTTTGCTATGCCCGAAGTCTACACACTTCGAGCGGAAGCAGACCCCGACATGCTTTATACCACTCCATTAGGGACTGTGCAGGTCGAGGTGAATTTCACCAATACTGGTAATGTGGTGCAAATGGTAGGAGCCAATCTGGACGTGCTGCCTGGCTTCACAGTATCCGGTCTTGGTGGCCCACAGGTATTAAATCCTGGAGAGGTGCTTTTCCGTACCATTAGCTTTGTGGCGCAAGGACTTGATCTTGACAGTGATCACTATACCCAGCTGACCGCCACTTACGGTGCCAGTGGCGAATTAGAGACACATGTCTCACTGCACCTGCATGTGGCGGCACCTGGCTCTCTGCAGGCCCTGAACGCAGCTACTGACGCCGAAACCCTGGCCCGCCCCGAGCTGGCGGGTACCCTGGAAACCCTGGGACAGGATCTGAGCGGTCTCTATCAGGATCAGGCCGATGAGACCCGCAAGGAGCGGGTGCTGACCGGTCTGAGTGGGTTGCTGGCGCAGATCGATGATCCCCTGCTGGGTGCCTTTGCGGCAGATATTGCAGCCGCCCAACAGGCCATAGCCGACAGCACGCCGGCCACCCTGGTCAGCGCTCTGGATATACTGGCCGCCGCCCTGACGCCATTCGGCGACCAACTGGCGGCCATGGCCGACCACGATTTCGAGTTGGCCCTGCGGCCCAATAGCGCCGAGGCGCAGCCCCAGAGTCCGACCGACTTTGGACTCTATCTGAAGAACCGGGGGGCCGAGTCCACCGTCTATAACCTGAGCCTCGTAGGTGTGCCCGCCGGCATCACCGCCACGCTGAGTCAGGACTCAGTGACTTTGCCCGCCGGCTTTGCGGTCGAGCCCGGCGTTACCGGCACCCACCACCTGCCGATCGCTGTCAACATCACTCTCACCCAACCGGCTGATGAGTTGACCGCCTTCGATTTTGAACTGGTGGTGACCGCCGATGGCGCGCCACAAGTACAACGTTCAACCTATGGCAGCTTCACCGCCAGGGATGAGTTGGTGAGCGTACTCTCAGTGACCAGCACCCCGGCCTTTACCGACCCCGGCGGCAGTGTGGCGGTGACCACGCGGCTGCTCAATGCGCTGAACCGGGAGCGGGATCTGCTGGTGAACTATCGGGTGAAAAACGCAGGTGGCGCGGAGCTCTTCAGTTCCGCACCACAGGCCGTGCAGATGAGCGTGCTCTCATCGGTGGCCACTGTCGCCCTGGGTGCGTTCGATACCAGCGGTCTGCCGCTTGGGAGTTATACACTGGAGGTCAGTGTCACCGAGTCCGATGGCACACCGCTTGCGGGTGGCTCCGGTAGCGGAACCCTGCTGGTCGGCTCGCCTTTGAACGCAGCCTTGTCGGTCGATCCGGACAGCCTCCCGGCAGGGGATGGTCAGGCAGTGGTCACTCTGCAGATCAACAGCCTGGTGAATTATGACGCCAATGGCATCGGCCTGATCGGTCTGACCGATACCCTTGGCGGTGCGCGTTCTGTGGCGGTTCGGGGGGATTATGCCTATCTGGGCGGCACCGAGGGCGTTACTGTGCTGAATATCAGCACTCCCCAGGACCCGCACGTTATCCATACTTTCGGCTTGGCCGGCAACAACCGCACCTGGATCAAGGGTGACTACCTGCTGGTGGCCAATGAACTCGATCTGTCTGTCTATGGTCTGGCCGATCCGGAACAGCCCGAGCTGTTGGCCTCGGCCGCCAGTGGCGTCACCGGAACCCATGCATCGGGTCTCTATGTGCAGGGTGATCTGGCCTTCATCAATACAATAATCTTTATCTGGGGCAACAGCATTGTAGGAATTCGCGGCGACACCATCATTTACGATCTGAGTGATCCACTGAATCCACAGAGCCTGGGGTTGTTTTACAACACACCCCAGGGTTCCTATCCGCAGTGGCCAGGTAGTAACTATTTTATCGGCGAGAGCGCAGTCGGGAAGGACAACGTGGTCTATCTGATGAGCAGCTCGGCAGAGACTGATGCCGCCGGGGGAACAGGACGGCTGCGGATGCTCGATGTCAGCGACCCGCAGAATGTCACCGAAGCCGGCGTTTTTGATCTTCCCGGTTCGGTGCTGCTGGGTGGCATGGCCATTCAGGGGAACAGAGCCCTGGTTGTGGGTACGGATGGTCCGTTTGTCATCAGTGACGGTTCCCCTTTGCAGAGCGGACAAATGACACTGCATCTGCTGGATGTGACCGATCCCCTGAATCCGGTGATACTGGGATCGGAACTGTTAGCTGGTGGAGGGCTGTACAAACTTTTACTCTTTACCGTGCGCAGTGTTACTGAGGACCTCTTCGTCATAGAAGATATAGTTTTGAATGGTCAGGCAAAACTGCGCCTGGTGGATGCCAGCGATCCCGCAAATCTCAGGGTGATCGATGTGGACGCAGCGAGTGTAGTTGGAGGAGCCCTGTTCAGCAGTGGGTTGCTCTATACCGCCAGCGACTCTGGTCTGGGTGTCTATGATCTGGGTGGTCTGACCGGTATTCCAGTGACTGCACAAGTGCAGGTCCCGAATGACAGCAGCGCTGTGATCCTGCCGGGTTCGTTCAACCGGGCGCCGGACAGTACCATGCCGGGGGCCGGTTTCGATACCCTGCAGTGGGATCTGTTGCTGCAGACTGGCCAGCTCAGCCATGTCCTGAACTGGCAGGTCCAGTTGGATGGTCTGCAGCCGGGCGAGGCCAGGGATGCAGCGCTCGGTGGAACGGTTGACTTCACCGCCTGGGGTAGTGCGGGCTCCATTGAACTGCCCGCCGCATCCGTGGCGGTGGAGCAGGTCGTGGCCCTGACGCCGGAAAGCCGCACGATGCGGCCGGGTGAGGAGAGCCTCTATACCGTTACACTGACAAATCCGTCAGCTACAGTAGTGACTTACGATCTGGGGCTGCAGGGGCTTCCACCGGAGTGGGTGACCCTGCAGGCCTCCGTGGATGTGCCGGCAGCCGGGTCGATCGATATTCCCCTGACGGTACGTGCAGATGCGCTTGCCAGTCTGGGAGAACATGGGTTTACAGTAGCAGCGACTACGGTCGGCGGTGCCAGAGGATTGGCTTATAGCAACCTGACGCTTGAAGGTGCTGCTGTGATCCAGGCCGAAATTCACGGCGTGGTGATCACCCTGAATCCAATTCAGGATACGGCAGGGCAGGGCACGATGGCGACTTACCGGGTGCGCATCATCAATACCGGCAATGTCACCGAGACCTACGACCTGACCGGCCAGTTGCCGGTAGGTATCCAGGGTGTCTTCGGCGAGGCGAGCGTGACGGTGGCGCCCGGTCTCGACAACTATCGTGAAGTGCTGCTGACCCTGATCGCGCCCCTTGGGACCGCGGTCGGTGGCCAGAACTTCAACGTAACCGCCACCTCCACCGGTACGTCCGGGGTGACAGACCAGGCCGCGGGCACGCTGAACGTCTCCGGCTTCGGGGTCGATGTGGCCCTGACCGCCTTGGCCGCAAGGCCGGACAGTACCTTCCTCATGCGGGTGACCAACACCGGTCAGAGCCAGGATACCTTCGACCTGAGCCTGGGCGGGGTCCTGGCCCCAGCCGCCACCCTGGAAATTACCGAAGTCACCTTGGCGGCAGGCGCTTCCCGGGACCTGACGGTTACCGTCATCGATATCGACTTCGCCTATCCCGGTTCGCTGGATCTGGTGGTCATCGCCACCTCCCGTAGCGATAGCAACATACAGGATCGGGCTGCAGCTGCGATCGACATACCCCTGAGTCAGGGACTGATCCTGACCCTGGACCCGGTGGAGGTTGAACTGCCGGGCGTGGGCGATGGTGCCTTCCTGGTGCTGGTGCAAAACAGCGGCAACAGTGAGGACGCCTACTCGGCTGCCATCACCGGCACCGGCGGCGCCATCAGTGCCGCCAGCCTGGATGGGCTGGACGGCCAGCCGACCCAGTCCATCCCCAGCTTCCGGTTGCCCGGACTCGCCACCGGCGCTATCCTGCTCAACGCCAGCCTGAGCAGTTTTGGGGAGGGGACCGTGGACGTGACTATCCATTCGCAGAGCAACGCGCTAATTAGTGGGACGGTGACCGCCCTGCTGAAGACTGCAAATCAGAACCCGGTGGCCGATCCCGGAGCCGATCGCACTGTCCACTTGGGCGACTTGGTCCAGCTGGACGGCAGCAACAGCACCGACCCGGATCAGGGACCCGCGCCCCTGTCCTATGCCTGGAGCTTCATCGCCGTACCGCCCGGCAGCGCCCTGGACGATCAGGCCATCGCCGGTGCGAATACCGTCTCGGCTTCTTTTACACCGGATCTGACTGGCCAGTACCGGGTGCAGCTTATCGTATCCGACGGACTGCTGTTGGATTCCCGTGAGGTGGCCTTCCAGGTGGAGAATCAGGTGCCGGTGGCCGATGCCGGACCCGATCTCTCCGTTCTGATCGGAGAAGCCCTGATCCTCAACGGCAGCGGTTCCCACGATCCGGATCGGGATCTGATTCGCTATCGCTGGACCCTGGCTCAGACATCGGCGGGCAGCGCCCTGGTCCAGGACGATATCGGCAACGCGACTACCCCGGAACCTTCTTTCACCCCCGACCTGGCAGGTCTCTACGAACTGGCGCTGGTGGTGACGGACGGCGACCTGGACAGCAATCCAGACTCGATCCGGATCAGTGTCTACGATGCGGACCTGCCACCGCAGGCGGATGCCGGACCGGACCGGAATGCCTTGGTGGGGGACCAGGCCGTCCTGGACGGCAGCGGGAGCTATGACCCGGATGCGGCGCCTCAGCCGCTGACGTACCGCTGGACCTTCGCCAACTTGCCGCCCGGCAGCGCACTGGATGATGCGGCGATATCCAACGCGACCTCCGCAGTGGCCTCTTTCCTGCCTGATGTGGCTGGAACCTATAGCCTGGATCTGGAGGTCTCGGACGGCCTGGCCCAGCGCAGCGACCGGGTAAGCGTCCATGGCTACCTGGTTGAAACACCCCCCAACGCCGATGCGGGAGACGACACCCTGGCAGGAAAGGGGATCCCGGTCAGTCTGGACGCCGGTGCAAGCTCCGACCCCGACACACCGGCACAAGGCCTGAGTTACGCCTGGATCTTCGTCTCCATACCGGAAGGCAGCAGTCTGGACAATGCTGATCTCAGCAATTCCAATACCGCTACCCCCGGTTTCACGCCGGACGTAGAAGGCCGTTACGTACTGCGCCTGACCCTGTCCGACGGGACGGGCGAGGACTCGGACAACGTCATGGTCAGCGCCAAGGCCGGAGCCGGAGGAGATGTGGTGGATTCGGTTGGCTGGAACTGTGGCTGTTATTGGCCTGGCTCGGGATTGCCGGAGCCTTGCGCGGGCGTCGAAGATTCGGCCAATTGTCCGTGGCATTGATGCTTGCCTTTCTGGTAACGGGTGGAAGGCTGTCTTCTCGTCCAGCCCAGGCTGATGATGGATCCTGGTACATGGGAGTCTCGGTCGGGGCATCAAAATCCGCTGCCGACGCTGCCGAGCTGGATGCGAACTTGGCTGCGCTGGGCTATTCCACCACTTCCACACTGGACGATACCGACATCGGTTGGAAACTCTTCGGTGGATATCAGTGGAATCCCAACCTGGCGGTGGAGGCGGCCCTGGTTGATCTCGGCCAGGTGACATCCCGCATCAGCGGCAACTTTGGTGACCTGGATGCATTCGTAGCCGATGTGGCCAGGGTGCATCCGTACTCCGCCAGGGGTATCAGTGCATCGATAATCGGTGAACTGCCGGTGGCCCAGCGGTTCCGTCTATTCGGAAAGGTGGGGCTGTTTTTTTGGGACGCAGATATCGATGCGCGGTTCGAGCTGGGTGGTCAGCCCATCAGCTTCGATAGCAAGCAGGGAGTGGATCCGGTATTTGGAGCAGGGGTGAAATACCATATCAACAAAAAAACGGCGCTGAGGGTGGAGTGGAAGCGCTATGAAATTGACAGAGACTCTGTGCAACTCTTCTCGGCAGGCGTCGAATATCGTTTTCCCTGACCCATTTTTGGCATACGATCCTCGATAGCCCAAACACATCGAACTCAACTGCCGGGCAGGCTATCGTGAAGCGTAAATGCCGGGTAAAAACCAATCGCTTGTCTTAATTCTGTATCGGCCCCAGTCTACTCTGCCGCAAACCTGCCTGCTCGCTGATGCCGTCGGTGGGGGGTCGGGTTTTCGCTGCGTCCGATGACCAGGAATCTTTGGGCTTTATTAGTGAAACAGATGGCGTTAGTCTCTTGATTACCCTTGACTATAAATAGTTGCCGAAGAGCGGCTGGTAAAAACTGGAGGATGCGTATGAGATTTCTGTTGTTTGCTTTGATGTTGTCGGTTGCCGGTATGGCGTTCGCGGGGGGAGCCGCCCCTGATCCGGTTGTGATCTACAAAGCCGATGAGGCTTATGAAGATGTGATCGACAATATCAAGATGGCAGTCGAAGAGCGGGGAATGCTGGTCAGCGGTATTCTGCACGTCAGCGATATGCTCAATCGCACAGGTCCCGATCTTGGTTACAAGCAGGTCTTCAAAAAGGCCGAGTCGGTGGAGTTCTGCAGTGCCGTGATCTCCCATAAGATGACCCAGGTTAGTCCGGAGAACCTGGTGGTCTGCCCCTTTACCATCGCAGTCTATATCAAGGCGGATGAGCCGGAACAGGTCTATGTGGCCTACCGCAGCCAGTCGTTGGCAGGTCAGGCGGACAAGGTGACCGCAGAGATCCTTGAACTGCTGGATGGTATCGTCAAGGATTCGATAGAGTGAATCAGTAGTCCGTGGCGCTTGCGGAATCGGTAAGCCTTGCGGTAAATCGTAAGGGGTCAGAGTCAAATCTGCTGGATGTCACGGGAAATATGTCTTGGGGTTTCGAGCGGATTTGACTCTGATCCCACTCCCACATAATTTTGCCGCATTCGAGGAATTGCAATCATACAATGTGGATTTGTTGACCTAGACTCAACCGAGTCATCCCAAAATCATGGAGTGGATAAAGTGAACGAAGTGTTCAAAGTCGTATTTTTCGGACAGCTACAGTCTGGTGCTGAGGCAGAGCAGGTTGTTGTGGCCTTCAGTGAGCGCTTCAAGGTCGATGAAGAGACGGCTCAGAATCTGTTGAAGACCGACCGTGAAGTGGATCTTAAGAAAAACCTGACACGGGAACAGGCCGAGCAGTATCAGGCCGTGTTGGAGCGGACGGGTCTGGTTGTTCGTATAGATTCGATGGCGGATCAGATGTCGCTTGAACCCATGGATGCAGGGGAGGCTGAAGAGAAGGAAAAACAGCCGGAGCCTCCTTGCCCCAAATGCGGTGCTGACCGGGTGGAGGATGGCACCTGTCTCGAGTGCGGGGTGGTAGTGTCCAAATATCTGGCGATTCAGGCCAAGGCGGAGGATGCCGAAACAGATGATGCCGATCCCTATGCCGCGCCCCAGGCGGATCTTGTGGATCATGAACAGGGTGAGATGACGGGGCCCAACAGCGTGCCGGCAGGTCACGGCTGGGCCTGGATTGTCAAGGGCTGGTGGCACTTCAAGCAGAGTCCACTCGCCTGGGTGCTTGCGTTGGTAATCTGGTTTGTGATCGCGATACTGGCCAACCTGGTTCCGATACTGGGGGGCATCCTGACCAATCTTTTTGCGCCGGTGATTATGGGAGGATTCATGTTGGGTGCGCGTGCGCAGGATGAAGGTGACAAATTCGAGATCGGCCACCTGTTCGCCGGATTCTCCAACAACATGGGACAGCTGATACTTGTGGGTGTGATCTACATGGCAGGCTTTCTGCTGCTTGGGGTGATCGTTGCGCTATTTGCCGGTGGTATGTTCGCGGCTATGGGTGATTTGGAGATGATGCAGAATCCCGAGGCGATGGCGGCGATGATGCTGTCTCCAACCATGCTGCTGCTGTTCCTCCTGGTCATGGCCCTTGCCATACCTCTGATGATGGCATATTGGTTTGCACCTGCATTGGTAGTGCTGGATGGTATGAAAGCGATTGATGCGATGAAGCTGAGCATCAGGGGCTGTCTGAAAAATGTCCTGCCGTTTCTGGTCTACGGTATCGTGGGAATAGTGCTTTTTATTCTGGGCGCCATTCCTTTTGGATTGGGTCTGTTGGTGGTGTTACCGATGATGGTGGCCTCAATCTATGTGGGTTATCGGGATATCTATTTCAACAAGTCGCGATAGGATATTGCGGTGGCATTAACGGAGGAAGTGGACACCACCCGGCAGTATGAGATTCCGGAAGGTGTGTTGTTGGAATTCCGTCTGGCGGGACCGCTTGTCCGAGCCAGCGCCTGGGCCATTGACGCGGCGATCCGCGCGGTACTCTATATCGTTATCGGTTTGTCCTTTTCCTACTTTGGCGGGGTCGGCGTTGCGATCATCCTGATCGCCCTCTTTCTCATCGAGTGGTTCTATCCTGTGCTGTTCGAGGTTAAGAACGGCGCTACCCCCGGCAAAAAGGCAATGGGTATCTGGGTGATCCACGACAACGGCACGCCGGTCACCGTATCCGCTTCGGTCATCCGTAACCTGCTGCGTGCGGTTGACTTCATGCCGGTGATGTATGGTTTTGGCCTGTTGAGCATGCTGTTCAATCGGGAGTTCAAACGGTTGGGTGATCTGGCGGCGGGAACGCTGGTAGTCTATCGGGACAATTATGAAGAACGATCAGAACTTCCCTCCAGGACCGCAGAGAGACCAGGGGTGGAACTGACCGAATCGGAGCAACAAGCGGTATTGGCGTTTGCCGAGCGTGCATCGGGTCTATCCTCCGAACGCCGCGTCGAATTGGCAGAGATCCTGAGCGAAATCTCCGGACACAACGGTGAACGGGCTGTTGACGGGATATACGGATATGCCAACTGGTTGATTAAGGGACGCTAATGCGCCAGGAACAGTTTGAACAGGCCTACAGGCCGCTGTGGGATGAGCTTGGGGCGCTACTCGATGAGATGGAACTGCCCCGAAGCAAACGCAACCCCGATAAAGCCCGCGCCGCCGCTTTTCCCACCCTCTATCGTCAGGTCTGCAGTCACTATGCCCTGGCACGCAGTCGGCGGTTCAGCCCCGCACTGCTGGAACAGCTTCATCATCTTGTGCTGCGGGGGCACCGCCGTCTCTATCGTCAGCGCGGTGCCTGGTTGTGGCGCACACTCGATTTTATCGGCGGCGGATTCCCCCGCGCGCTCCGTCGTCATCGCGGCTATTTTCTGCTGGCATTGACATCGTTTCTCTTGCCTGCCTTGCTGTTGGGCCTCGCCTGTTATGTCGACCCCGACATGATCTACTCGCTGATGGATGAGCAGCAGGTGGCTGAGATGGA
The DNA here is from genome assembly GCA_003349915.1 of endosymbiont of Escarpia spicata. Lineage (GTDB taxonomy): Bacteria > Pseudomonadota > Gammaproteobacteria > Chromatiales > Chromatiaceae > QGON01. The sequence goes on along the minus strand of QFXE01000013.1, from coordinate 9,039 downwards.
ATCGATGTACGACCCGGCCGGAAGTCATCCGGGACGCTCCGAGGCGCGCAGTTCCGAGACCGACTTCATGATGTTCGGTTTCTATATCTTCAACAATATCGGCATTGGTTTCCGCACCTTTGCCGGCGGTATGTTGCTGGGTGTTGGATCTCTCTTCATGCTGCTCTTCAATGGCTTGGTATTGGGTGGGGTTGCCGGTCATCTCACCCGGTTGGGTTTTCACGATACCTTCTGGTCTTTCGTCTCCGGCCACGGTGCCTTTGAACTGACCGCCATTGTAATCTGCGGTGCTGCGGGTCTGATGCTGGGCCACGCCTTGCTGGCCCCCGGTCAGCGAAAACGTATTCCTGCACTGAAGGCAGCGGCAGCCGAAGCGCTGAAACTGGTGCTGGGGGCGGCGCTGATGCTGCTGGCGGCTGCCTTTGTCGAAGCATTCTGGTCCTCCAGCACACTGGATGCCGCTATCAAATATGGCGTAGCCGTGCTGCTTTGGGCGCTGGTGGTTTTCTATCTGGTTTTTGTGGGCAGGTCACGGCATGGATCTCTCTAGAATTACCATCAATCTGCGTTCGCGAACGCCCTGGGAAGGGGCTGATCTGGGATTTGCCCTCGCACGCAGCGAATTTCTGCGCCTCTGGTTGTTATGGCTGGCCTCGGCGCTACCCTTTTATTTGTTGTTGTTGTTGTTGGTGCTGTTGCTGGCGAGTGAGCCGGTACTGGTGGCCTTGCTGGTCTGGTGGTTCAAACCGCTCTATGAGCCCCCACTGCTGTTTTGGTTGAGTCGTCGCGTCTTCGGTGAACGGCCCGGGTTCAGCGAGATGAGGCAGCACTGGTGGCGCATAGTTCGCCCCCAGTTGTTCGCCAACCTGACCTGGCGGCGATTCAGCACTGCACGCTCCTTCAATATGCCGGTAGCCTTGCTGGAGGGGTTGAAGGGCAGTGAGCGGCGCACACGTATCACGGTCCTGGGACGAGGACAGCATGTGACCGGTTGGCTGACCTTTTTCGGTATTAATTTCGAAATTCTGTTGGAACTCTCTTTTCTCGTGCTGCTGGTGCTGTTGATCCCAACTGAGCTGGATTGGCTGCAGATGGATAGTCTGATCATGTCCGAGAGTGGTGTTGAAGTTTGGCTGCAGCATATCGGCAGTCTGTTGGCGATGTCGCTGATTGCTCCATTTTATGTCGCGGGTGGTTTTTGTATCTATCTGACCCGTCGTAGTGAACTGGAAGGGTGGGATATAGAGCTTGGCTTTAAACGTCTGGCCGAGCGGGTGAAAAGCAAACGTTCCTTCTCCTCTGCGGCGGCCGGTCTGCTGCTGATGGCGGTGGGTTTTGTGTTGCCCGGTGAGCCGCCGATTGCTGCAGGATTGCCGGATCGGGATGCGGTTCAGCAGTCTATCCATGAGGTGTTGAAGGATGATGCCTTCGGCAAACGCGAGATGCGCGATTATTGGGAGTATGTCGGGGACACGGATGAGTCCGGTGAAGATGTGCCCTGGTTGCTGCAGTGGTTGATCGATGTTTTCGAAGGTTATACCCAGGGCATGGCGACGGTGGGTGAGTTTCTGCTGTGGTTGACAGCTGGATTGATTATCGCCTTTTTGCTCTACCGTGTGTCACAGATGCGTGACTGGCTCAACCTGGACACTCCACCCGGTTTGCGGCGTCGGCAACCCCTGCCTGTTACTTTGTCGGGACTTGATATTCGCCCGGAATCCCTGCCCGAGGATCTGGTGCGCCAAGCTGAGGTTCTGTTGCTTGCCGGTGAGGGAAGGGCGGCATTGAGTCTGCTTTATCGTGGTGCACTCTCGGTTTTGGTGTTTCGTTTTCATCTGCAAATTAATATTGGCGCCACCGAGGGTGAGTGTCAGTTGCAGGTGGAGTCGAGCCAGGATTTTTCCGGTGCGGCCTTTTTTCAAAGACTCACGGCAGCCTGGCAGGGCATGGCCTATGGGCACAGTCTGCCGTCCACCGGTGAACTGGAGGCACTTTGCCGGGATTGGGATCGTGTTTTCGGAGAGTTGCATGAAGAGTAGGCTGCTGATCCTTGTTGCCCTGTTGCTGCTCCTGGCTGTTGTTGCTGGAATGGCTGCCTGGTTCCTTGATAACTTTGAACGCAGGGGTACGGAGGTGCGCCTGGGGATGTCAGCGGAGGCCAGGCGGAACCCCTTGCTGGCAGGTGAGATCTTTCTCCAGCGTCAGGGTCTGGATGTCAAAAGTCTTTCGGGCCGGGAATACCTCACCAAACCGGATGCGGATGTCGGGGTACTGCTGGTCAAGGATCTGGGCCCATCCCTGGCTCCGGAACGGGAGACGGCGCTGTTGGAGTGGATAGAAGCGGGTGGGCATCTGATCGTTTCGCCTGGCAGGGCTCCGGATGAGGATGAACCTGGTAACCATCTGCTGGAGTCTTTCGGGGTCAGTCTGGTGGAGTATGTGGAGAGTGATGAGGAAGAATCGCAAGCTGACAGTCCGGTGAGTATGGAATATGCCGGGTATGACGAGCCCTTGCAGGTGGAATTCGATATCCGTCGGGAGCTGATGGTGGAGAGGGATGACACCGACTGGCTGGTACCGGGCTTGAACGGTTACCACCTGGTAGGTTTTCAGCTGGGCCGCGGTTTTCTGACTATCCTCAGCGATAACCGGTTCTTTACCAACACCAGGATCGTGAAGCATGACCACGCCCTGTTGTTGGCACTGCTGACGGAGGATCAGGGTGCGGTACGTCTGCTCTATAGCGCCAACATGCCCACCCTTCTGACCCTGATCTGGAAAAACGCGGCCTATGCCGTTTTGAGCGCCATGCTGCTGTTGCTCTTGTCTATATGGCGCTTGACCTATCGCAGTGGGCCGATACTGAACACGGGCGAGCATGCCAGACGTAATCTGCTGGAGCACCTCCAGGCTGCGAGTGAGTATCTCTGGAAACTGGATCGTGCGGTCGCACTGCGGGAACGCTCTGCAGGCATCGTGGAGAAGCGCTGGCTGCAGCGCCATCCCCAATTGGTGCGGCTTGATCAGCAACAGCGCTGTTTGTGGATCGGGCAGCGGTCGGGACTCTCTGCACAGACGGTCTATGAGACACTCTATGTCGTGCCGGTGGAGGAGCAGAAGATGATCCAGGCCAGCGCGAACCTGCAGAAATTGCTCGCCGCACTACACCCGGATGGCCGCAAACAAATGTAGGTTGGGTTAGCGCAGCGTAACCCAAAAAATTAATAGCTCGTCGGGTTACGCTATCGCTAACCCGACCTACCCACTTATGGAAACTGAATTTATGATGGATTCACAACAAACGGATGGAAGCGGCATTGCAGCAGAGCTGATGAGCCGTGCCAGAGGACTGGAAGCAGAGATCAGGCGGGCAGTGGTCGGGCAGGACCGGGTGATTCACGAGGTGGTGATTGCCCTGTTTGCCGCAGGTCATGTGCTGGTGGAGGGGGTGCCGGGTCTCGGCAAAACGCTGCTGGTGCGCAGTCTGGCTGCAGCGGTCGGTGGCCTGTTCAACCGGGTGCAGTTCACCCCCGATCTGATGCCCAGCGACATCTCCGGCCACATAATGTTCGATATGAAATCGGAGGAGTTTCGGGTTCGCCGTGGACCGGTATTCTGCAACTTCCTGCTGGCGGACGAGATCAACCGGGCACCGGCCAAGACCCAGTCGGCGCTGCTGGAGGCAATGCAGGAACAACAGGTGACTATCGAGGGAAGGACCTTTAATCTAACTCGTCCCTTTCTGGTGCTCGCTACCCAGAACCCCATCGAACAGGAGGGGACCTATCCGCTGCCCCAGGCCCAACTCGACCGTTTCTTGCTCAAGGTCTTCATCGACTATCCAGGAGAAGAGGAGGAGCAGCAGATGGTGCAGCAGGTAACCGTCGGCTCCGTGGGTGATCAACTCGACACCTCGGCGGTGCGCCAACAGTTAAAGGCGAAAGAGATTCTGCCGCTGCAAGAGCATGTGGCAACACTGGAGATGGATGAGCAGATTCTCAACTATGCGGTGCGTATCGTACGCTCCGCCCGTGAATGGAGTGGTATTGAAGCGGGGCCAGGGCCACGAGGCAGCATCTCCTTGCTGCGCGCGGCGAGGGCCGAGGCCTTTTTGCAATCCCGTACCTTTGTCACCCCGGATGATGTCAAGGCTGCAGCGACCGCAGTGTTGCGGCACAGAATCAGGCTGACCACCGACCTGGAGATCGAAGGCTATTCGCCCGATGATGTGCTCGCTGATCTACTCGATAGTGTGGCTGCCCCCCGTATATGATACCGGACCGGAACCCACTCAATCTGGTTCGGGCGATTGCCATCACTAGAGATGACGACCTCCCCAAGTGGAACTGCGAGTTCAGGCTCAATTGAAAGCAGAGGGTTATTTTTTCGCCGACCCTAAGACGTATCAGTTTACTGCTTCAACTCCACTAAAAGGCTTTTTCTACAGGCGTCAGAACTATTTATCCAACCTATATATTCCAATTTCTTCAAACTCGTTTTTACCCATGGGATTCAGTACGAGAAAGTATCCTTCCTCTAAAGTTTGAAAAGATATGGCATTGATATTTAATTCGTGCGTTACCAAAACAAGATTCCCCTTGCCTGAATATGATCCTATTCGGCGCTCTAATTGTGTGGTGTACGAATCTGCCTGTTGTTCGGGAAGCGTTTTCATTGAAGATAAAAAATCCACTGGTTCAACTTGGCCAAATGCAGTTTTTGCAGTCTCTTTAGCGAGGCAATCAGGGCTTGCCAATACACTACCTATTGGTACGCCTCTGGATTTAAATTGCTCTCCTATGCTGACGGCCTTCATTTTACCTTTTTCAGATAGATTCTCCTTGCTTTTACATGATGGATCACGAAGCAGGGAGTTACCGTATTCTTCGTCCATTTTCGCAGTGGGCTGTCTCATCAAAATAACCAACCCTCCATCCTCTAACTGTCCCCATATTTGGTAAAGCAGTCGTATGTAACTGACCAGTCCATCAACCTCGCCTTGGTTGAGAATGCCGCGAAAAGCGGGCATGAATTTTCCTCTTCCATCCAGAATGCTTGATGCGAGTTCATTATTGTCAAGCTTGTCAGTCTTGTACGGATTGGTGTGATCAATCGGCTTGATTCGCAAGAGTTCCGTCATGACACCCTTCCCGTCGCCTTCAGCACCGTGACAGATTGCGCAATATTTCTGGTAGAGTCGCAGGCCAATCTCAGGGTCCCCTATCAGATCGTGTTTGGAACTACTGAGAAAGCGTAGATATGCAACCACTGCTTTGATCTGATGCTCACTGAATACATCTTCCCACTTTGGCATGCTGGGGCTGATGCGATGGGTGGATGCATGTCGACCCTTTCCGGTGATGATGTTTATGAGGGTGTTGTCACTTCCAGAGCGTACTATGGTAGTTAGATCATCCGCCTCGATCTGCATCGCTTTTGCGAGAGGGCCATCTCCCTTACCATCGACAGCGTGACATAACTGACAGTGAGAAACATATAACTTTCTCCCCTCAAAGGCGGGTGGAAGATCGGCTAATACCTCAGGAGTTATTATTAGAAGTAGAGACAGTACTACCAACATTTGGATGAGATTTTTCATAGATTGCCCCCCGTAATGGAGTTGTTGATGGTAGCCTTTTAAATCACTTATATAAAGTAAGTAGTTAGCCGCTAATATAAAGTAAGTAGTTGGGTTGGGGATTGAGTTTATTGCATCGCGGTGATTTCGCAGGTCATCGATTATGCGTCTAACACTGGGTAGGTCTTAAGAGTCAATGAGACATATGAATTACCCTGTTTTATAGGGTTTCTGCTAATAGAATAGCTATTATCCCAGCGGTTAAATGCTGCATGCAGTTTGACGAGCTGCACTCGTTGAGACAAAAAGATTTAAGAGTGTATGTGGCCTTTTTGCCTATAATATTCAACAGACTGGCTGCGAATCAATAAGTATGATTCTGTGCTCCACTTGCCACAACCCAATGGGTAAAGAACAGCGTTTTCCAAGAGTTGATAATAATCGTTCTGCGCTGCGCCTTCCCTGTTATAACTTTTAAGCTTTCACAAAACAGGTTGTTGATAAGGCGATAGCGTCTATTTGATTTTTAGGAATACTTGACTGCTGGTATATGTGCAGCTATTTTTTATAAAGCATCGTGTCCAATAATGCATGCTTGGCGACTAATGCAGACAAATCAGAATAAAGTCGGGCTCACACGATAGCTTAACTATAATCCTAGAGGAGGATGTGTAATATGTTAATCAAGAAATTGATTGTTACCACTATGTTCGTTTCCATATTTTCGGTTGCCAGCGTCCAGGCTGCTGGTGACGTCGCCAAGGGCAAGAAGCTGGCGGAAGAGGATTGTGAGGACTGCCACGGTGACGATGGCTTGGGTGATGAAGATAATCCGCCGATTGCGGGGATGGACCCAAAGGAACATATCCAGGAGCTCATGGACTACAAGTCGGGTAAACGGGTCGATGAAAATGAGGACATGGAAGCTGAGGATATGAGTGAACAGGATATGGCTGACGTTGCCGCCTATTATGCTACGTTGCCAGCTCCGCCTCCGAAGAAGTGATACGATTAAACCGGGTTTAGTCTAGTCGACTGTTGACCCATAAATTCACAATCAGCCTCCAATCTACTGATCCTCGTTAGACTGCTCTATGCCAAAGAAACCATATTCGCATATTGTGAATTTTCGAAAGCAACTAGAGGCTAACAGTCAAGGATCTGGTAAAAGTTTGGGGGCTGATATGTGTAGACTACCGTATCGGTAGTTGGCAAGAAAGATGTTGTGTTTACCAGGCTGTTTTTTTTGTTCTGTCAATTGCTGTTAAGAATCATTAGGACTCATACAATCCAGGCATGATGCAGTCGATTGTTGTCATAAAATACGGCAATGTATGCGGTATGCCCTGCTGAATGTCGTGTCTGGAAAGTTCACCACTGCACGAGTTCCTGCTTTGGGCTTTCCAAGAAACTTTTTCCTTCCGATGTTCCTTGTTCCAACGATTTAGAAGTTGTGCATTAATCTCTTTGAGTTTAATCCCCCGTAGCTTGCTGCGAAGCAGTAGTAGGAGCGGCGCCTCGCCGCTTCTACAATTCAATGTCCCATCTGTTGGCAGTAGGGTTGTACATCAACCCTTAATCACGTCAGGGGGGGTATGACCATGCATCATGTGTTTTTCCATGGCAGACTAAATGGCAAGTGCCACTGTACTGTCCGTTGTCTATCCAGGTTGGTTCAGTAAAGGCACCGGTTCCGGTGATCTCCATGGGTCCTGTGACATTGGCAAAAGTCAGGAAATTGAGTAGGTGGGGAAACTTCGCTGAGCCATGGGGATCGTGGCAGTTGATGCAGGTAGTGTTTGCACCCACGTGTTTGCTGTGTATGAAAGAGACCTCTAGGCTGGCGGCATTGTGGCATTTGTAGCAGAGGTTGTTTGCGGAAGTGGCGGTTTGTGGATCAAAATCATAAGGCAGCGCCATAATGCCTTCGTACGTGGAGCCATGGGAACCTGCTGTTCCCACTCCGCCAGCGGCGGGCGAAACATTGCTGCTATGACAATCGCTACAGTAGATTAGGCTGCTGGTCGTATCCAGGGGGATGTCAGCGCGTAGACTGGGGACTTCGCCGTTATTGAAAGGGTTGTTGGCTGTGATAGGGTGGTAAGAAACCAGTGCCGGATTGCCGGAATCAACCTTGTCGCGTAAGTTGTAAACACCGTCCTGACGGGTCATGTTGTAACCAGTTGCAGTTGAGCAGCGCTGGTTGTCGCAGGCACTCTTTCCGGGTACACCGTGGCACTTGAAGCAAACCTCGTATTCGTAATCCACCTCTGGCTTCACCGCTCCGCCGCTGTCAATTCCTGTCACACCCACCATGCTGCCGTTGACGAATGGCGCCGTCGTGTGGTTTGTACCCGCTGGGTTGGCGGGATTGAAGGAGATCATTGGTGGAGAACTATAACTGCCATGTGGGTTGTGGCAATCTTCGCACTCGACGTGGAGCTGCATGGTAAGAGGGTTCTCTGCTCGAACGGAATCGTGATCCAGATTGGGCGTCACCTCAACCGGATGGTGAGAAAATTTCAGTTCTTCTGCGAGAATATCCTGTGCCACGGTGCCATCGTGGCACAGGTAACAGGTTTGTTCCTCCTGATCCTTGATGAGTCTCACCGGCGTAGCCGCGTTGTGTGGCGTATGGCAATTCATACAGGCGTTCTCACTTACATTCTGGCCCACCCAAGCCGGTTTGCGTTCGGGCCAGGGATCGGTCCCCAGGGGCGGTGAGGCGACGGATGTGGCATGGGAGCTGGTTGTCCAATCCCAAGTCGCCCCCGTTGGTATGTGACAGGTGATGCATAGTTCACCATTAAGCGTCGGCTTGCGAAGAAAGGGCGGATATGTGTCCTTGTGTGGATCGTGGCAGGAAGAGCAGTGAAGCTCTCCATTTGTTAGTGGAAGATCCACGACGGCAGGGGAGAGCAGATCCGGGTCGGTGGCCAGTAAATTTGGGTCGTAGACGATTGCGACAGGGTGGTCGTTGGATAGGTCGGAGCCGATGAGAGCCCGACCGGTCAGAAATGTGGTGCTCAGGTCGTTGGTAACTCCAGTCCCAGGGTTGACCAGGTCACCCAAAGCTATGGTGCCATCATGACAGGATAGGCATAAATCTGAAGAAGAACTCATATTTCCTGCAGCTGCATCCGTGGTGCTGCTTTGATAAGGGGTATAAGCTCCGGTGGAGAGCCTGTTCCATAAAGGCGTATCGGGCGTGGCCGCGTGGGGCGTATGGCAGAAAATACAGATCCGATCTTCAGTCAGGCTCTTAAACGCCCCTGTCCCCGGTCCCGAGGACGACAGGTTATGCACGGTAGTTGCCACGTCCCCCACGGTGGCAGCCGAGACAATCAGAAGATACATACACAATACAGATACTTTTCGCATATCAGTCACTCGCCTTCAGGTATCGAAAAATCTGGATACGCTGGTTATAGGAGTCGGCCCCGAATGGCACTTACTTTAGC
>QFXE01000005.1 GCA_003349915.1 endosymbiont of Escarpia spicata | reverse complement strand
AAAGTAAGTGCCATTCGGGTCAGACCCCTAATCATTCTGACTAGGAGATAAGCATGACCGACCAGGAATGGCCATTCAGCCAGGATTGGCTGCAGGGGGAGCTCAGGTTCGCACGTCGCATATTGCGTCTGCAGATTGACGGGGTGCGTATGACCTCCATGGATATCCAGGTAGCCTACGAACGTCTACGCAACATTTCGGAGCAGTTGGGCGAGGACGCAAGGGTGCAGGAAATGCTCGACGCCTCCGAGATTCAGAAGCCTTTTGAAGGTTAAGGATCACAAAGGGTTAGCGGATTTCTGGGGACAGTATACCCAATTAGCAGCAAGACTGAATTAAGTATACTGTCCCCAGAATTAAAGGGGTCGGTGACAAGTGAGAATTACTTCGATTAGCTTTTGTCACCGACCCCTTTTTGTCCTTTTTCTAGCAGTCGTCCATAATAAACCGTGGTCTGTCCCTTATTATTACTTATTATTATATGAAGAGCGCAATCTGTTGAGAAATACCTTATTCTAACGCCTTCAATCCTAGAATTATGTAGAGGAGAATACGAGTGGCTAAGCCCAATTACGCTTTTGAAAAGCGCCAGAAAGAAATCGCCAAAAAGAAAAAGAAGGAAGAGAAGCGCTTGCAAAAATTAGGAGCGGGTGATACACAGTCGCAGGACGCTCAGCCTACACCAGGAAGAACTGATAAAGCAGCAACAACCAGCAATACATAGCAAAATATTGAAGTCAACGAATATCAAATACACATAGGAAAAAATGGTATGAGTACAGGTACAGTAAAGTGGTTCAATGCAGACAAAGGTTTCGGATTCATTACTCCAGATGATGGTGGCAAGGATCTATTTGTTCATCATTCTGAAATTCAAAGTGGTGGTGGGTATTCAAGTCTCAATGATGGTCAGAAGGTGGAATTTGAAGTTGGTCAAGGCCAGAAAGGACCGTGTGCTAACAAGGTTATACCTCTCTAACCCTTCCAATTAAACAGGCCTGAGTGATGGACGAAAGGGGTCGGTGACAAGTGAGAATTACTTCGATTAGCTTTTGTCACCGACCCCTTTTTGTTTTTCCTTTTTGTTTTTTTGTTTCAAACTAGGTGAGGTGGTTTGACTCTTGCGGCCACTCTATGCTTCTTTAGCTTCATTATTATAGATCTTGTAATAATCGCATTTGCTACAAGCATCTATCTTGCCCGCAACTAAAGCGCGATATTGTACAAAAATATCACTATGGTCATAACATGAAGTACCCTCAATTTCCCAGCATTGTTGGTCATCAATTGTGCGTCTAACGCAATCCGACTCTTCGCAACACAAAAACTCGTAACATTTTTCCATGTCAAATAACCAAAAGTTAATTGAGAAAGTACATATTATATACTTGAATATTATCGGTATATAGAGAAATCGACACTCACGCGACCAATGAAAAGTATTAATGACAAATCTGACTGCCAAAATGTTTTTTCAGTCTGATCCAGCTAGCGTCTTCGACGAGTTTTTTTCGTTTTATTTCCGTGCTTAGACCGGCCTGTTTTTTGTGGTAGGGCCGATCCGACGTTAGGACGTTTGCCACTCCTGCCTTTGCTGTTTTCGTCTCTCTCCCCACCTTTCGGCTGCCAGCTCGGCACCAAGTGCCGTTTGCCGTTGCCGATCAGGTCAGCCCTTCCCATGCTTTTCAGCGTTTCCCGCAATAGTGGCCAGTTTTTAGGATCGTGGTAGCGTAGAAAGGCTTTGTGCAGACGGCGTTGTTTCAGGCCTGTGGCGACAGGGACGTGGGGAGAGTTCCTGCGAACCTTCTTCAGTGGATTTCGGCCGGTATGATACATGGCAGAGGCAATGGCCAGGGGGGTCGGCAGGAAGGCCTGCACCTGATCCGGCCGAAATCCGTTTTGTTTCAGCCAGAGTGCGAGGTTGAGCATATCCTTGTCGGATGTGCCTGGGTGCGCGGCGATGAAATAGGGGATCAGGTATTGCTCCTTGCCCGCCTCAGCAGAGTATTTGTCGAACAGCTTTTTGAATTTGTCGTAGCTGCCGATCCCTGGTTTCATCATGTGTTCCAGCGGGCCGGATTCAGTGTGTTCCGGGGCGATCTTCAGATACCCGCCGACATGGTGAGTGACCAGTTCCCTGATGTATTCCGGCGAACGTATCGCCAAGTCGTAACGTAGGCCGGATGCGATGAATACCCGTTTGATGCCGGGCAGTTTGCGGGCGCGCCGGTAGAGTTTGAGCAGTGGCTGGTGGTCCGTGCCCATGTTTGGACAGATGTCCGGGTAGACACAGGAGAGGCGTCGGCAGGCAGCTTCGATCTTTTCGTCTCTGCAACTGAGCCGGTACATGTTGGCAGTGGGACCGCCCAGGTCGGAGATGTTGCCGGTAAAACCGGGAACCTGGTCGCGAATCGTCTCCACCTCGCGGATGATGGAGTCCTCCGAGCGGCTCTGGATGATGCGTCCCTCGTGCTCGGTGATTGAGCAGAAGGTGCAGTCGCCGAAACAGCCGCGCATGATGTTGATGGAGAAACGGATCATCTCCCAGGCGGGGTTCTTCGCCACCCCATAGGCCGGGTGGGGTTTGCGGGTGTAGGACAGTTCGTAGATCCGGTCGAGTTCTGCGGTGGTTAGCGGAATCGGTGGCGGATTGAGCCAGACATCCCGCTTGCCGTGCCGTTGCACCAGTGCGCGGGCGTTACCGGGGTTGGTCTCCAGGTGGAATACACGGGAGGCGTGGGCATAGATTACTTCATCCTCGACAACCTGATCGTAGGAGGGGAGCCGCACCAGGGTCTTCTCTCGATCAAGCTTGCGGGGACGATTATGGGGTATGACTACCTGAGGCTGTGGGCAGTCAGGTGCAGCCTGGTAAGGGTCGGGATGGAAGGCTTTGGGACCGGGTGTGTCGAGTTCAGTTGAGTCGATGACCGTCCGGTCAGCCGGAATCTGTTGTGACATGAATCCGGTACCGCGAATATCTGTGATCTCGCTGATCTTCTCCCCTGCTGCCAGCCGATGAGCTACCTCCACCAGTGCCCGTTCCGCGTTGCCGTAGATGAGCAGGTCGGCCTTGGAGTCGGGCAGAATGGAACGGCGCACCTTATCCGACCAATAGTCGTAGTGGGCGATGCGGCGCAGACTGGCTTCGATACCGCCGATGATGATCGGCACGCCCTTGAGCGCCTCACGGGCACGTTGGGCGTAGACGATCACGGAACGGTCCGGGCGTTTGCCGCCCTCGCCATCCGGTGTGTAGGCGTCGTCGCGGCGGATGCGCCGGTCTGAAGTGTAGCGGTTGACCATCGAATCCATATTTCCGGCAGTGATGCCGAAAAAAAGGTTGGGCCGCCCCAATCTCAGGAAGTCTTCGCTGTCGCGCCAATCCGGTTGGGAGATGATGCCGACACGAAAACCCTGGGCCTCCAGCAGTCTGCCCACCAGCGCCATGCCGAAACTGGGATGGTCCACATAAGCATCGCCGGTGACGATGATAATGTCGCAACTGTCCCAACCCAGGTCGTCCATCTCCTCCCGGGACATGGGCAGAACCGGTGAGATGCCGAAGCGTTTAGCCCAATAGGGCCGGTAGGAAAAGATGTCTGGAGCGGTTTGCATGAGTCGATAGTGGTTGTTGCAGACAAATTAAGGGCTAGCGTAACCAGCCCTGGAACCAAAACCGAGGGTTCCAGGCCGCACGTCCCTCTATACGCTCATGGCTGTTTAGCCACGCCTCCTCCATTTCTGACAGAAATGAAACCTCGGGGAATATGCCTTGCGCCACACCTGCGATGGAAAGCAGCATAACAAACAATAAAGCCCACTTCGCGGTGCTACTGGCTGATCTGTCTGGTGCGATCTGTAAAGGTTGCCGTATGCCGTACATCCAACCGATAACCAGACACATCATTATCTGGCTCATTGGCATGGTGAGTACACCACTGATTAGTGAGTGAAATGCAGCGGCAAGCAGCGATGCGGTCAGCGAAAGATGGACCGGGTTTTCCGTGATTCGTTTTACCCAGCTGGTGAAGTTGGTGATAGCCAGAAGAGAGACCATCAGCAGTACTGGAATGCCCCATTCAGAGGCGATTTGCAGCATGCTGTTATGCGGGTGTGCTGCATAGGGGTTACGGAAATAGGCGTAGTGCAAGGGGCCTGCGCCCAGAAGCGGGTTGTCCTTGATGAGTTGGACTGCCTGCTCCCACAACGCCATTCGGCTGACGAGACTCTGGGAAAAGGCGGAAAAATTGTCGTAACGGAGTTCCGGTGCAAAGAACGCGATGAAGATAAAGATGCCGGCCAGCAGGGCGTAAAATTGTACGAGAAGCCATTCTTTGCTTCTGCCGCGAAAAATAATTGCGATCCCCATCCATCCAATGAGCTGACCCAGCAGACTCCCTTTGGACCCATTGGCAATGGCGATAGCCCACCAGGTCCCGGCGATCAGTAGTGTGGATAAAAAGATCAGTTTGCGCCTGGTCGGAGTGCTTTCCCGCGCAAGGAGTATTGGCAGGGTTATTAGAGGAAGCGTCCAGGTTTGGAATTGGCAAAGAAAGCGACTGTTTTCAAAAATTGGATGGAAATAGAAAATCCTTTCCTGAACAGCATAACTGATCATTGCTTTGATAAATTCGCCTTCATAGATGATCACGGCGAGCACAATGATGAGAACCAGTATCTTGTCGTATGAATCGCCGAAATGCTGCCTTTGAACTGCAATAAACAGCGTAAAGAAGAAAAGAAGGGCAACATGGCTAAGGGAGAGGAAAGCGTCTTGGGGGATGGGTGCAACGATGGAAGAGATTGCGCCGAAAATGATAATGCCGGTGATCAGCAGTTTTGTTTGACGGGTTAACTGGGAGAAGAGGGTAAGCCAAAATTGGCGCTGCTTGTGGGAAAACAGCAATATCAGGCATATTCCCAGGAGTAAGGCTATTTCCAGAACCCGTTTGGTGTCGTAGAGATTGTATCCCAAGAGGATCAGTTTGGAGAGTCGGCCATTTAGTGCAAATGCAAAAAAAATAGCCAATGGAATCGAGATAATCTCAGCGGCGGAAGTCCGTATTTTCGTCATTGGGGAATTTTTTTCCTGCATGGGTTTGTATATCATAGTTATTCTTTCGGCAGGATTAAGGTTTCTCTCGTTGGAATACATTTGCAATTCGTTGGGAAGCGTATTAGCTTGCATGTGGGAGTCGGCCGGACAGTCGCTGTTTTACCTCGGTAGAGCGGAGGAAAGTCCGGGCTCCATAGGGCAGGGTGCCAGGTAACGCCTGGGAGGCGAAAGCCTACGGAAAGTGCCGCAGAAAATATACCGCCTAAGCCTCTTCGGAGGCCGGTAAGGGTGAAATGGTGCGGTAAGAGCGCACCGCGCTGTCGGTAACGATAGTGGCAAGGTAAACCCCACCCGGAGCAAGACCAAATAGGGGAACATTGGTGCGGCCCGCACTGTTCCCGGGTAGGTTGCTTGAGGTGTGCGGCGACGCGCATCCCAGATGAATGACTGTTCTCGACAGAACCCGGCTTACAGGCCGGCTCCCACCTTTTCCCCTCTCTTCCCGTTGCTCCGGATTTCCTCCGGTTTTCTTGATATTCCACTTTAGGTTTGAGCTTTAATCTGCTGTATTTTCAGTGGAAATCTACCGCTTATTGCGGTGTAACTTCCTCTTGTAACCTCCTGAACACAAAAGACTTTTTCCCTAATTGACCTTGACAGGTCTGGGTATCGACTCCTAAGATGGATGAAAAGTGGGATAAAGTGGGTAAAAAGGGAAATTACACCCAAGGGGGGAGAGTTTTTTGTTCCGTGGTGTCTCCAAGCTCAATCTGGATGCTAAAGGCCGTATGGCGATACCGACCAGGTATCGCGACAGCCTCGTGGAGATCTGTGCCTCGCAATTAGTGATTACAGTTGATAAAGATCGTTGCCTGCTGATCTATCCTAAACCGGTTTGGCTGGTGTTTGAAGAGAAGCTTAATGATCTCTCTGCCTTCGGTGGATCCGCTCGGAACCTGCAGCGACTCTACATCGGACACGCTCACGAAATCGATATGGATGGCCAGGGACGTATTCTTCTGCCGCCGGAACTCAGGGAGTTTGCCGGTCTGGAAAAAAAGGTGGCGTTGGTGGGGCAGGGGAAAAAATTTGAACTTTGGGATGAGGCGGCTTGGAGTCGGCAACGTGATGACTGGCTCGACAAGATCGATGAGGAAGGGCTGGAACTGACAGCTCAGCTGGAATCGATCTCACTCTGATGAATGAAGCATCGAGAGCGCACCGACCGGTACTTCTGGACGAGTCGGTGGCAGCACTGGCCATTCGTCCTGATGGTGTCTACATCGATGGAACGTTCGGGCGTGGCGGCCATAGCCGCCAGATTCTGGATGGCTTGGGTGAGGCAGGCCGTTTGGTCGGTATCGACAAGGATCCGGAGGCCATAACCCATGCTCAGGCAGTATTTGGTGGAGATGGCCGGTTTGTTATCGAGAGAGATAGCTTCGCTATGTTGGCGGAGATTGCAGAACAGCAGGGAGTGACCGGTAAGGTCGATGGAATTTTACTCGACCTTGGTGTCTCCTCTCCGCAGCTGGATCAGGCGGAGCGGGGTTTCAGTTTTCTGCAGGAAGGACCACTCGATATGCGCATGGATCCTGAGGCGGGGTTTAGCGCCGCCGAGTGGCTGATGGGTGCGGAGGCGAAGGAGATTGCAGATGTGCTTAAAACCTTTGGCGAAGAGCGCCATGCGCGGCGCATCGCCCGTGCGATTGTGGCAGCCCGTCAGGAGCAGCCGATCAGGACCACACGCCAGTTGTCCGAGATCGTCAGTGCGGCCAATCCTGCTTGGGAGAAGGGTAAACATCCGGCGACCCGATGTTTTCAGGGCATCCGGATCTTTATCAACCGGGAGCTTGAGGATCTGGAGCGTTTTTTGGATCAGGTACTGGACGTGCTGGCACCGGGCGGGCGGTTGGCAGTGATCAGTTTTCACTCGCTTGAGGACAGAATGATAAAGCGTTTCATGCGCGATCAGGCGAAGGGTGATCGTTTTCCGCCTGGCGTGCCTGTGACCCAGGCCCAGCTGAATCCAAAGTTACGGCTGCTGGGCAAGGCCATCCGGGCCGGCAAGGCAGAGTTAGAGGAAAACCCCCGGTCCCGCAGTGCGGTGCTGCGGGTGGCGGAGCGGCTCTCATGAGCTACTTCAAATTCCTCCCACTGGCTGGATTGATGTTGGCGGTAGTGCTTTCCGGCGTCAGTGTCGTTTATGCCAAGTATTTGAGCCGCAAGGCGTTTGTGGAGCTGCAGGTGCTGCATGCCGAGAGGCGGCAGATCGATGTCGAGTGGGGACGTCTGCAGTTGGAGGAGAGCACGCTGGCGACCCATGCAAAAGTTGAAAAGGCCGCGGACCGGGAGTTGAAGATGCACCGGCCGCGATGGGGTGATGTTGTGGTGATAAGGCGCTGAAGATGTCGGGATCGAAGAAAAAGCGGGGACCTGCTGAGAGGATCAATGTGCCGAGCTACAAAGCTCGTCGCCTTTTTCTGCTTGCTGTGCTGGCTTTTGCCTTCGGTTCACTGATCTGGCGTTCGGTTGATCGGCAGGTATTCGAGACCGCCTTCCTGCAGCAGCAGGGGGAGAAGCGTTATCTGAAACCGATGAAGGTGCGGGCGAGCCGCGGCATGATAACCGACCGGAATGGCGAACCGCTGGCGATCAGTACCCCGGTGAAAAGCATTTCCGCTAACCCACGCAAACTCAAGGCCGACAGTAAAACGATTGGTGCGATTGCTTCTATCCTGGATTTGAATCCTGACAGGGTGCGGCGTCTGCTGGCCAGTGACCGGGGGTTTGTCTATCTCAAACGGCGCGTCAATCCGGATGTGGCACAGCAGGTGAAGGCGTTGGATCTGGAAGGGATTGGCCTGGAGTCGGAGCACCGGCGCTTCTATCCCAGTGGCGAGGTGATGGCCCATATGGTCGGCCTGACGGGCATTGACGATCAGGGACTGGAGGGGATGGAACTGGCCTACAACGAGTGGCTTTCCGGAGTGAATGGCGCCAAGCGGGTCATCATGGATGGTCGCCGCCGGGTGATCAAAGAGGTGGAGAATATCCAGTCTCCCCGCTCGGGTAACGATCTGGTATTGAGTCTCGACCGGCGCCTGCAATTTCTCGCTTATCGGGAACTCAAGAAGGCTGTGAAGACCCACAGAGCGGTTTCCGGCTCAGCGGTAATTCTGGATGCCAAGAGTGGTGAAGTGCTGGCAATGGTCAATCGTCCCGCCTATAACCCGAACGGCCGCCGCAGTAATCGCCGGGGCAGCTTCCGCAATCGTGCAGTGACCGATGTGTTTGAGCCGGGGTCCACGGTAAAGCCGTTTGTGGTGGCCGCTGCATTGGAGCAGGGACGTTTCAAGCCGGACACGCCGATCGATGTGACACCCGGACTGCTGCGCGTTGGACGTCATCTGGTCAAGGACTCGCACGACTACGGCCGCATCGACGTGGCAACAGTGTTGAGCAAATCGAGCAATGTGGGCGCCAGCAAGATCGCCCTTGCACTGAAGCCGGAGGTCATGTGGAAGCTCTATTCCCAGGTCGGATTCGGCAGTTCGGCCGAAAGCATGTTTCCCGGTGAATCATCAGGTCGCCTGCCCCATTTTTCGGATTGGAGCCAGTTTGAGCAGGCCACCCTCTCCTTTGGTTACGGACTTTCAGTCACTCCACTGCAACTTACCGGTGCCTACGCCGTGCTGGCCAATGACGGGGTGAAATTACCTGTTTCCCTGTTGAAGGTGAGTGAGTTGCCCAAGGGTGAACGGGTTGTACGCCGCTCCACCGCGCGATCAGTGGTTCACATGTTGGAAGCGGTGGTGGCCAAGGGCGGTACCGCACCCTTGGCGGCTATCCCCGGCTACCGCGTGGCGGGCAAGACCGGCACTGCCAAGAAGTCGGTTGCCGGAGGGTATGCGGAAGACAAATATCTCTCCCTGTTTGTCGGCATGGCGCCTGCGAGTGATCCACGCCTGGTGATGGCGGTGATGATTAATGAACCAAGGGGTAAGGATTACTATGGCGGCAAGGTGGCCGCACCGGTATTCGCCAAGGTGATGAGCGGCGCTTTGCGGCTGCTCAATATCCCACCCGATGCACCTTGGTGGTGACGCCTTTGCTGGCGGATTCAGAGGGACGGCACTGATGACCGCACATGTGAACGCACAGGGCATACTACTCTCCGAGCTGCTTGGCGGGTTTGTGAGCGTGACTCCGAAAGAGGACAGGGTGGTCACAAATATCAGCCTGGACAGTCGCTTTATCGAGGAAGGCGGACTCTTTCTTGCCTGTTTGGGGGGCAGTGTCCATGGTCTCGATTTTGCCGATCAGGCGATAGGGCAGGGTGCAGCCGCCATCGTCTGGGAACCGGACGGCGTGGTGAACGAGCGCAAAGCGGAGAGACTGGCGGCAGAGGTGGATATTCCACTTTTGCGGGTTGAGAATCTGGCGCGTCAGGCAAGCCTGTTGGCGGCACGTTTTTATGGTTATCCCAGTCGTTCCATGACGGTGATCGGGATTACCGGTACCAACGGCAAGACCAGTGTCAGCCATCTGCTGGCGCAGGCACTGGAGCCGGATACACCCACCGGCATCATAGGCACCTTGGGGGCGGGTTTTGCCGGCGCGTTGATCGATACCGGCTTTACCACCCCCGATGCGGTGACGCTGCAGTCACTGCTGGCGCAGCTGAAAACCGAAGGGGCAAAAGCGTTGGTGATGGAGGTCTCCTCCCATGCGCTGGCTCAGGACCGGACAGCTGCGATCCATTTTGATATCGCCGTATTTACCAACATCAGCCGGGACCACTTCGATTTCCACGGCACCATGTCGAACTACTTTGCCGCCAAGCAGCGGCTGTTCCACATGCCTGACCTGTGCTGCGCGGTGATCAATCTCGATGACCCCTTTGGTCCCGAACTGCTCGATTCTCTGGCGGCTGATGTGGATGCGGTGGTCTATTCGGTGAGTCCGGAGGCCTGTCCACCGGATGGTATCAGTGGCTGGATCAGGGCGGAGGTCATCCTGCCCGCCGCCGACGGCATGGATATCCACTTCTCCAGTCAGTGGGGCAGGGGTGTGTTGCATACCTCCCTGATGGGCAGGTTCAATGCCAGTAATCTGCTCGCCGCTCTCTCGGTACTGCTCTACAAAGGCTGGACGCTGGAGCAGGCTTTGGCAAAACTCTCAAAGGCTACAACAGTAGAGGGCCGCCTGGAGCGCTTCGGCAATGATGATCGCCCCTGTGTGGTGGTGGATTTCGCCCATACGCCGGATGCCCTGGAAAATGTTCTGCTTGCGGTACGCAGTCACTGCGCCAGCCGCATGACTATCGTTTTTGGCTGTGGTGGGGATCGTGATAGAGGCAAGCGGCCGCAGATGGGGCGTATTGCCGAGCAGTATGCGGATAGCATTATTGTTACTGACGATAATCCTCGTGGTGAGGAGAGTCGCGCCATCATCGATCAGATACTGGCTGGGATGGAGCATCCCGAGCAGGCCAGGGTCGAGGCTAATCGGGCAGAGGCGATCCGTCTGGCGGTACTTGGTGCCGGGGCGGAGGATCTGGTGCTGGTGGCTGGCAAGGGCCATGAGACCTATCAGCAGATAGGGGATCGGAAGCTGCCGTTCAGTGACCGGGAACAGGTTATCCAGGCGCTGGACGATTGGCAGGATGGGGGTAACTGACGATGCTGCTCTATCTGACCGATTGGCTTTCGCAATATGACACGGCATTCAATGTCTTTCAGTATCTGACCCTGCGCACCATTCTCGGAGTGCTCACCGCGCTGCTGATCTCGCTGTTGGTCGGTCCGGTGATGATCCGCCGGCTCAGTTTCCATCAGATCGGACAGACCGTGCGGGACGATGGTCCGGAGACTCACTTCTCCAAGGCCGGTACGCCCACCATGGGTGGAGCGCTGATTCTGGTAGGGATAGCCGTCGCTACCCTGCTTTGGTCCGACTTGGGCAATCGCTATGTCTGGATCGTGCTGTCGGTGACGTTGCTGTTTGGCGTCATCGGCCTGGTGGATGACTACAAGAAACTGGTACTCCAGGACCCACGCGGACTTGCCTCTCGCTGGAAATATTTCTGGCAGTCGGTGGTGGGCCTCGGGGCCGCCAGCGTTCTCTACTTTAGCGCGCAGAGTCCGGTGGAGACGCAACTGCTGATCCCCTATCTAAAGAATGTGGCGTTGGATATCGGCCCCTGGTACATCCTGCTGACCTATTTGGTCATTGTGGGTTCATCAAATGCCGTGAATCTCACCGACGGTCTGGATGGTTTGGCAATACTGCCGACGGTGATGGTGGGCGGGGCGCTGGGTCTGTTTGCCTACCTTACCGGGCACGTTGACTTCGCTGCCTATCTGAAAATCCCCTATATCCCAGGGTTGGGTGAACTGATCATTTTCTGCGGCGCCCTGGTTGGTGCCGGACTGGGATTTCTCTGGTTCAACACCTATCCGGCACAAGTCTTTATGGGGGATGTGGGCGCACTGGCCCTCGGCGCTGCGCTGGGAGTGGTTGCGGTTGCGGTACGCCAGGAGCTGGTGCTGTTCATCATGGGTGGAGTCTTCGTCATGGAGACGATCTCCGTGGTGCTGCAGGTCGCCTCGTTCAAACTTACCGGGCGGCGTATCTTCATGATGGCGCCCTTGCACCACCATTTTGAATTGAAGGGCTGGCCCGAACCCCGGGTCATTGTGCGTTTCTGGATCATCACCGTCATCCTGGTGTTGGTCGGATTGGCGAGTCTGAAGATCAGATGAGGGACGGAATGCAGGTCATGGCGCAGCAAGCAGGAAAAATCCTGATTGTCGGTCTGGGCAAGACCGGGCTCTCCTGCGCCCGTTATCTCATGCGGCAGGGTGTGCCTGTTGCAGTGACCGATAGCCGTGAACATCCGCCCGGGTTGCAGGATCTGACCGATGAGATGCCGGATGTGGCGCTGTTTCTCGGTAGTTTTCAGCCTGAGGTATTCCTGGCAGCGGAGCAGCTGGTGGTCAGTCCCGGCCTGTCGTTGCAGGAACCCCTGATCCAGGAAGCCCAGCGGCGGGGCGTTGAAATCGTCGGTGACATCGAACTTTTCTGCAGAGTGGCACAAGCCCCTATCGTTGCCATTACCGGCTCGAACGGTAAGAGCACGGTCACCACGCTGCTGGGTGAGATGGCCCGTGCCGCCGGGTTGAAAGTTGCCGTTGGCGGCAATATTGGAGAGCCGGCGTTGGATCTGCTGGATGAAACAGTGGATCTCTATATTCTTGAACTGTCGAGTTTTCAGTTGGAGACGACTCAGTCCCTGAAGGCCGATGTGGCAGTGGTGCTGAATATCTCCGCAGACCATATGGATCGCTACGCCTCACTCGCTGAGTATGCGAAGACCAAGGCGGTGGTTTACCAGGACGCCAGGGTTGGCCTGGTCAATCGGGATGATTCGCGGGTCGTTTCCATGAGCGGTGCTGCCGGCGCTGAGTCGGGATTTACCCTTGAGGTGCCACAGAAAGACGATTTCGGCATTTGCGAAAACGCAGAGGCCCGTTGGTTGTGCCGTGGAACCACTCGTCTGTTGCCTGTGAGCGAACTGAAGATCCCAGGTTTGCACAACCAGGCAAATGCGCTGGCTGCCTTGGCGCTGGGTGCGGCGGCTAATCTGCCTTTGCAGCCGATGTTGGCTGCCCTGCGGGGATTTTCCGGCCTGCCTCACCGTACCCAGTTTGTCGCGGAAAAAGGGGGGGTACGCTGGTACAACGATTCCAAAGGTACCAATGTCGGTGCGACTATCGCCGCACTGGAGGGTCTCCAGCCCCAGAGCGGAGAGAGCCGCAGCGTACTGATCGCCGGAGGCGACTGCAAAGGGGCGGATTTCTCCGAGTTGGCGCCGGTAGTTGAACGCACCGCCCGGGCCGTGATTCTGATCGGACGGGATGCCCAGGTTATCGAACAGGTGCTTTCCGGCAAAATTGTTGTGGAGTGTGCTGAGAGCCTTGAAGCGGCAGTGAGCCGGGCAGCGGAATTGACAAAACCTGGAGACAGGGTGCTGCTCTCACCGGCGTGCGCCAGTTTCGATATGTTCCGCAATTTTGAAGCCCGTGGTGAAGCCTTCATTCAAGCGGTTGAGGGGCTGATGTCATGAATACGATGGCAAGATCTCAGGCGAGCATGGGCGGTAAAGAGGGCGTTCTCCCGCCACCAGTCATTGACTACTGGCTGATGGGGGCTGCACTGATCCTGCTCATGTTCGGGCTGGTGATGGTTGCCTCCTCTTCCATGTACGCCGGTGAGCGTATCGCCGGATCGCCCTTCTTCTTTGTGATCCGCCACATCATTGCGCTCTGTATCGGTCTTGCCGGTGCCATGGTGCTGTTTCGCGTACCTGTCTCATCCTGGGAGAAGGCCGGGCCGGTACTGGTGTTCGTCGGTTTGGTGATGCTGGTTTTGGTGTTGATACCGAATATCGGTAAAGAGGCAAATCATGCGCGGCGCTGGATTCCTCTTGGGGTCTTCAATCTGCAAAGCTCTGAGTTCGTGAAGCTGTTCATGGTGATCTATATCGCCGGTTATCTGGTGCGTCGGCAGAATGAGGTTACCAGTTCGCTGTGGGGTTTTGCCAAGCCGATGATACTGGTGCTCCTGACCAGTCTGCTGATCATGCTGGAACCCGATTTCGGCACCACGGTGGTGCTCTTCGCCACGGTCTTGGGCATGCTCTTTCTGGGAGGAGTCGTGTTATGGCAGTTCACTATTCTGCTGACATCCTCTGCCCTGGCTGGTGGCGCACTGATCTACTTTTCAGACTACCGTTGGCGGCGGATCACCGCATTCATCAACCCCTGGGATGATCAGTATAAGACCGACTATCAGTTGGTGCAGGCGCTGATTGCGTTTGGACGTGGTGAGGTGACGGGCGTTGGACTTGGCAACGGCATACAGAAACAGTTCTATCTGCCCGAGGCGCATACCGATTTCATCATGGCGGTGATCGGGGAGGAGTTCGGTCTGATCGGCACCTTGGCAGTGATTTTCCTGTTTGCCTTCATTACCTGGCGCGCCTTTCAGATCGGTACCCGGGCGATGGCCCGGGAGAGACGTTTTTCCGCTTATGTCGCCTACGGTTTCGGTATTTGGATCGGTCTTCAGTCGTTCATCAATATCGGGGTGAACGTGGGTTTGCTGCCCACCAAGGGTTTGACCCTGCCGTTTATCAGCTACGGCGGCAACAGTATTATTGTCACCTGTCTGGTGATCGCCGTGCTGCTGCGAATCGACCATGAACTGCGGATTCAGAGTGAAGGCGTAAAGTCGGGAGGTCGATCATGGAGCCGCGTGTGATGGTGATGGCAGGTGGCACAGGTGGACATGTCTTTCCGGCACTGGCGGTGGCTGACTGGTTGATGGCTGAGGGTATTGATGTCTTCTGGTTGGGTACGCGGCGGGGAATGGAGGCGAAACTGATCCCGCAGCGGGGCATTCCGATGGAGTGGATCGAGGTCCGTGGCGTTCGTGGTACCGGTCTGCTGCGTCGGTTGGCAGCGCCTTTTGTGATTTTGAAGGCACTCTGGCAGGCGTTGCGGATACTGCGCAGAAACCGCCCGAGCCTGGTGCTGGGCATGGGGGGATTTGTCTCCGGCCCCGGTGGCCTGATGGCACGCTTGCTGGGTATTCCACTGGTGATTCAGGAACAGAATGCAATCCCGGGTTTTACCAACCGTCTTCTCTCCCGTTTTGCGACGCGGGTATTCGAAGCGTTCCCCGGTAGTTTTGACGCGACCAGGAGAGCGGTTGAGTCGGGCAACCCAGTGCGTCCGGAGATCGCTGCACTGCCGGAACCTGCAACGCGTTTCGAGGGCCGGGCCGGGCCGTTACATCTGCTGGTGCTGGGTGGTTCCTTGGGTGCCCAGGCATTGAATGAGACGGTGCCGGACGCACTGGCCCGTCTGCCGGTTGGACAACGGCCCGAGGTGCGCCATCAGGCGGGCGAGCGGACCTATGACACGGCGGTCTCTGCTTATGAAAAACATGGAGTAGACGCTGATATCAGCGCCTTTGAGCACGACATGGCGGGTGCCTATGGCTGGGCCGACCTGGTGATCTGCCGGGCGGGTGCGCTTACCGTTTCGGAGCTGGCGGCAACCGGGTTGGGTGCGATTCTGGTCCCCTTTCCCCATGCGGTCGACGATCATCAGACCCGCAATGCAGCCTATCTGGTGGATGCGGGTGCCGCCCTGCTGGCCCCCCAGGCATCCCTGGATGCGGCGTCCCTTGCGGCTAGGATGAAAGCCCTGCTGGGTGATCGGGAAACGTTATTGAAGATGGCTATCGCCGCGCGCTGTCTGGCACACCCCGATGCCGCTGAAGTGGTTGGCCTGGCCTGTCTGGAGATGATTGAAAAATGAGTGACAAGAATCGCCGCCGCCACGCCCCCGACAGCATGGGCCGCATGCGCCGCATCCATTTTGTGGGTATCGGCGGTGCCGGTATGAGTGGTATTGCCGAGGTGATGGTGAATCTGGATTATGCGGTTTCCGGATCCGATCAGCGTGAAAGCGCGGTGACCCGGCGGTTGGCTGGATTGGGCGCGCAGATATTCATCGGTCATGCTGCAAAGCAGGTCAAGGATTGTGATGCCGTAGTGATCTCCAGCGCCGTGAAAGCAGACAATCCGGAAGTGCAGGCTGCCAGAGAGTGGCGTATCCCGGTGGTCCCGCGTGCGGAGATGCTGGCGGAGATCATGCGTTTCCACTACGGCATCGCGGTGGCAGGCACCCACGGCAAGACCACCACCACCAGCCTGGTGGCCAGTGCGCTGGGCGAGGCGGGGTTGGACCCCACTTTCGTGATCGGTGGACGCCTCAACAGCGCCGGCGCCAATGCACAGCTGGGAGAGGGAGACTACCTGGTGGCGGAGGCGGATGAGAGTGATGCATCATTCCTCTATCTGCAGCCCATGCTTGCGGTGGTGACCAATATCGATGCCGATCATATGAGCACCTACGGTGGCGATTTCGACCGTCTTCGTGGGGCCTTTCTGGAATTTCTGCACCACTTGCCTTTCTATGGCCTGGCGGTGCTCTGTATCGATGACGCCGAAGTCCGGGGTCTGTTGCCTGAGATCACCCGGCGGGTGCGTACCTACGGATTCTCCGAAGATGCAGATGTGCGGGCGGTGGGCGTCACCCAAGAGGGAGCGATCACCCGTTTCGGATTGGAGTGCGAGGGCTGGAATCAGGACCTGCGGGTCACCCTCAATATGCCGGGGCGCCACAATGTGTTGAACGCCCTTGCTGCGATTACCGTAGCGCTGGAGCTGGGTGTCGAAGAGGCCAGTATCCAGCGGGCGTTACAGAATTTTCAGGGGATCGGCCGACGCTTTCAGACCAGCGGCGACTGTCTGGTGGGCAACCGGCGGGTAATGTTCGTCGATGATTATGCACACCACCCCAGCGAGATAGCCGCCACTTTGGCGGCAGTGAGGGCCGGTTGGCCGGAACGGCGTCTGGTGTTGTCCTTTCAGCCCCATCGCTACACCCGCACCCAGGAGCAGTTCGAGGATTTCGTGCAGGTGCTCTCGCAGACCGACGTGCTGCTGCTTACCGAGGTCTATGCCGCAGGGGAAGCGCCTATTCAAGGTGCGGACGGGCGTGCGTTGAGCCGCGCCGTGCGTGCACGTGGGCAGGTTGATCCGGTATTTGTCGAGCCGCTGGAGGAGTTGCCGGAGGTCCTGGCCGGACTGCTGCAGGAGGGAGACATAGTCCTCACCCTCGGCGCGGGCAGCATTGGAGTCATCGCTGCGGATTTGCCAAAAAGACTGTGTGAGGGGGCGGTCGGATGAATAAATTGTTCGATATGAGTCGTCTCCATCAGGGTTGTGGGGAGGCATTGAATTCCGCGCACCTCCAGCTGTGTTTAGGCTCGTCGCAAGACAGTGAGAAAGATGGGCTGCAGCAGACCGGGCGGAGTCGAAATCTGCTTTCGGCTCATCGACCAGATGACCAAAGATGTGGAGGGGAGACCCGGAAATGATGCCTGCGCTGGACGAAAAATCGTTGCGGGGTGAGCTGCTGTTCAACGAGCCCCTGTCCGGTCATACGACTTGGCGGGTAGGCGGTCCGGCGCGTCGTTTCTACCGTCCTGCGGACAGCGCGGATCTGGTGCGGTTTCTACAGCAGTTGGAGGCGGATGAACCGCTGCTCTGGCTGGGTCTGGGCAGCAACCTGCTGGTACGTGACGGTGGTTTTCCCGGCACGGTGATTGCCACTCAGGGTCGGCTCAACAGGCTGGAATGGCAGGACGGGTCACGGCTCTACGCAGAGGCGGGCGTCTCCTGCGCCAAGGTGGCGCGCACTGCTGCGCGGGCGGGTCTTTGCGGGGCAGAGTTTCTGGCGGGTATCCCTGGCACACTCGGCGGTGCCCTGGCGATGAATGCCGGTGCCTTTGGCGGTGAGATTTGGGATCAGGTGAAACAGGTGGAGACCCTGGACCGTTACGGGGAGGTGCGGAAACGCAGTCCGGATGACTTCGATATTGGCTATCGCAGCGTAAAGGGTACCGCAGGGGAGTGGTTTCTCTCCGCCGAACTGCAGCTGCAGTCGGGGGATGTGAGCGCGTCTCAACAGGTGATTCGGACGCTGTTGGACCGGCGTGCAGCGACTCAGCCCACGAGCCTGCCGAGTTGTGGCTCCGTATTCAGAAATCCGACGGGCAACCATGCGGCAAAACTGATCGAGTCAGCAGGCCTCAAGGGGACACGGATTGGCGGTGCACAGGTCTCTGAAAAGCACGCTAATTTCATTATCAACACAGGCGATGCCACGGCGGCGGATATCGAGGCGTTGATAACGAAGGTGCAATCCGAGGTTGAACAGCACAGCGGTGTGCTGTTGATACCGGAAGTCCACCGGGTTGGAGAGGCGCGGTGAAGCGGCAGCAGAAACAAGCACCGCTCAGCCGGTGGAAAAAGGGGTTGGTTCTACTGCAAGTGTGGGGGTTTGCACTCCTGCTGTCCGTACTGGGTGGAGTTGGCGCAGCCTGGGGGGTTGCCCAGCTGCAGGATCCAAAAGTGATGCCGCTGCGTGTGATTGGGATCGATGGAGAGATATCACATCTCGATCCGAAGCTGCTGAAACAGACAGTGGTCAAAGCCATTCGAGGCAGCTTCTTCAGTGTCGACCTCGAGTTGATCCGCACCGAAGTGGAAGGATTGCCCTGGGTGGCAAGTGCAAGTGTGCGGCGGGTCTGGCCCGATACTTTGCGGGTTGATGTGGTGGAGCAGGTGGCGCTGGCACGCTGGGGTAAGAGGGCATTGGTCAATCGGCAGGGGGAGATCTTTCGTCCCCAGCGGCTGCCAAAACAGCTTGAACTGGTGACTTTGGAAGGGCCGGAGAGCAGCGCTGCCGCCATCAGTCGCGATTTTCTGCGCTTCGAGGTACTGCTGAAGACCGTGGAGCTGGATCTGAAACATGTTTTGGTCGATGCCCGACAGGCATGGCGGCTGAAGACCCGGCGGGGCCTGACTTTGAACCTGGGACGATCTGACATCGCCTCACGGTTGGCACGTTTTGTACGCCTCTATCCCGGCTTGGGAGATGGTAATGAGGGACAGTTGGAAGCGGTGGATCTGCGTTATACCAATGGATTTACGGCACGCTGGAAGGCGTTGCCGAAGCAGGAATTATCAACAGACAATCCGGCTCGGCAGAGCGGGAAAAACCGGATTGCAGGACTCTGAATGACCAAGAAAAGTGAAAAGA
Organism: endosymbiont of Escarpia spicata; assembly: GCA_003349915.1. GTDB lineage: Bacteria > Pseudomonadota > Gammaproteobacteria > Chromatiales > Chromatiaceae > QGON01. Next base: position 627,558 of record QFXE01000005.1, on the reverse strand, counting down.
ATCTGATTATTGGCCTGGATATAGGCACCTCCAAGGTGGTGGCCATCGTGGGAGAGGTCAAGGTTGGCGATGAGATAGAGATCATCGGCATCGGCTCCCACCCCTCACGCGGGTTGAAGAAGGGGGTCGTGGTGAATATCGAGTCCACGGTCCAGTCGATTCAGCGGGCGGTGGAAGAGGCTGAGTTGATGGCGGGCTGCGAGATCCACTCGGTCTTTGCAGGCATCGCCGGCAGCCACATCAGCAGCCTCAACTCTCACGGCATCGTGGCGATCCGTGACAAAGAGGTGACCCAGAGTGATGTGGAACGGGTGATCGATGCGGCCAGGGCGGTGGCGATCCCGGCGGATCAGAAGATCCTGCATATCCTGCCCCAGGAGTTCATCATCGATGAGCAGGAGGGGATCCGCGATCCCATCGGTATGTCGGGTGTGCGCCTCGAATCACGGGTTCACATGGTCACCGGCGCCGTCAGCGCGGCGCAGAACATCATCAAATGTGTGCGCCGCTGCGGTCTGGAGGTCGATGACCTGATCCTGGAACAGCTAGCGTCGAGTTACTCGGTTCTGAGCGAGGACGAAAAGGAGCTGGGAGTCTGTCTGGTGGATATCGGCGGCGGCACCACCGATATTGCGGTCTTCACCGGTGGGGCGATTCGCCACACTGCAGTGATCCCCATTGCCGGGGATCAGGTGACCAATGATATTGCGGTGGCCTTGCGCACACCGACCCAGCATGCGGAAGAGATCAAGATCAAATATGCCTGCGCCCTGACCCAATTGGCTACCAACGACGAGACCATCGAGGTGCCCAGTATCGGTGACCGGCCACCGCGCAGGCTTTCGCGTCAGACCCTGGCGGAGGTGGTTGAACCCCGTTACGAGGAGTTGATGACACTGATTCAGGCGGAACTGCGACGTAGCGGTTTTGAGGATGTGATTGCAGGCGGCGTGGTGCTGACCGGCGGAAGTTCCAAGATGGAAGGGGTGATCGAGTTGGCGGAAGAGGTGTTTCACATGCCGGTCAGACTCGGGGTGCCGCAATACGTCACCGGGCTGGCCGACGTGGTGCGCAACCCGATCTACTCCACCGGCGTCGGGTTGCTGTTGTTCGGTAACACGAACCGGAGTCGCGGTGTGGCGGATCTCTCCCATGACGGGGGAATGAAAGCGATCTGGGAACGGATGAAGAATTGGTTTCAAGGTAATTTTTAACTTTATGTAGTGCAGGCTGTTGGCAGACAGACGGGCGGACAAAAGAGGAGATAGGCAATGTTTGAATTAATGGATACACACAGTCAAAACGCTGTGATCAAAGTGGTTGGCGTAGGCGGGGGCGGCGGCAACGCGGTAAACCACATGTTGACAGGCGAGATCGAGGGCGTTGATTTCATCTGTGCCAATACCGATGCGCAGGCACTGCGCAACAGTGAGGTGCGTTCACTGCTGCAACTGGGTTCCGACATCACCAAAGGTCTTGGTGCAGGCGCAGATCCTGAGGTAGGCAGACAGGCTGCCCATGAGGATCACGACCGGATCCACGAGGTGCTGGACGGGGCCGACATGGTCTTTATTACTGCCGGCATGGGTGGCGGCACAGGTACCGGTGCAGCGCCGGTGGTTGCCCAGGTGGCCAAGGAGTTGGGCATTCTGACGGTGGCAGTAGTCACCAAACCCTTCGGTTTCGAAGGCGGCAAGCGCATGAAGATTGCCGAAGCGGGCATGGCCGAACTGTCGAAGAGCGTCGACTCCCTGATCACCATTCCCAATGAGAAGTTGTTGGCGGTGCTGGGCAAGGAGATGAGTCTGCTGAACGCCTTCAAGGCAGCCAACGACGTGCTGTTGAATGCCGTCCAGGGCATTGCTGAACTGATTACCCGTCCCGGCCTGATCAATGTGGACTTCGCCGACGTGAAGACAGTGATGTCGGAGATGGGCGCGGCAATGATGGGTTCAGGCGAGGCATCGGGTGAGAACCGGGCGCGTGAGGCGGCGGAGAAGGCGATTCGCAGTCCGCTGCTGGAAGACATTAACCTGTCAGGCGCAAAAGGTATTCTGGTCAATATCACTGCAGGTCTGAACCTCTCCATCGGTGAGTTCGATGAGGTGGGCAATACCGTGCGGGAGTTCGCTGACGAAGACGCCACCGTGGTAGTGGGAACGGTTATCGACGGCGATATGCAGGAGGAGATGCGGGTGACCGTGGTTGCTACCGGATTGGGTGATCTGTCAGTAGCCGAATTACCGAAACCGGCTCGAAAGGCCGATGCGGGGCTGGAACTGGTGGCTGCGGATATCGTCACTCCAGGCCCGAATGACTATAGAGATCTGGATCGTCCGACGGTGGTTCGCAAGGGCATGGCGGCCAAATCTGCCGCCGAAGCGCCGGCAAAGACCAGTCTCGACTACCTCGATATCCCGGCATTCCTGCGTCGTCAGGCCGATTGAACTTTGTGGAATAATCGTGTTCAGACTGTTGGAGTTTCAGGGTGGTGCAGCGTGCCGGGATCGGAATCAAATTTGGCTCCGAACCTTCATGTTCAAAGAATGCGACGGCCTTTTTGTCGGATAATTTGACATGTGATAACATTCCGGCGCTCATAAAGGTCAATTTCTCAAGGGAGCAAAAACGGCAATGATTCGGCAACGCACACTGAAAAATGTGATTCGCGCCACTGGCGTCGGATTGCATACAGGTCAAAAGGTCTATCTGACCCTAAGGCCTGCTGTGCCGGATACAGGTATCGTGTTTCGCCGGGTTGACCTGGATCCGGCAGTCGAGATCCGTGCCTGTCCGGAAAATGTTGGTGACACTCGTCTCTCTACGACCCTGATGCAGCACGGTGTCAGGATCTCGACGGTGGAACATCTGCTTTCGGCCCTGGCCGGACTCGGTATCGATAATGCCTATGTCGATGTCAGTGCTCCCGAAGTGCCGATCATGGACGGCAGTGCCGGACCTTTCGTGTTCCTCCTCCAGTCTGCCGGAGTGGAGGAACAGAACGCGGCCAAACGCTTTATCAAAATCAAGCGCAAGGTCGTGGTGGAGGATGGAGACAAGCGCGCCTGTTTTGAGCCTTTTGATGGATTCAAGGTAAGCTTTGCCATCGATTTCGATCATCCGGCGTTTGTGCAGTGGGCTCAGTATGCCAGCGTCGACTTCTCCTCCACCTCATTCGTCAGAGAGGTGAGCCGCGCCCGGACTTTCGGCTTCCTGCGTGATATCGAGATGCTGCGTCAGCGGGAACTTGCCCTCGGTGGCAGCATGGATAACGCGGTGGTCGTGGATGACTACCGGGTGCTGAACGAAGATGGCCTGCGTTACGAAGACGAGTTCGTCAAACACAAAATCCTCGACGCCATCGGCGATCTCTACCTGCTCGGCCACAGCCTGATCGGCGCCTTCAGCGGCCACAAGTCAGGGCATGCCCTCAACAACCGCCTGTTGCGGGAGCTGATGCAGGACACGGATGCCTGGGAAGAGGTTACCTTCGACGAGACCGAAAAGGCGCCTATCTCCTATATGAAGCCGGTTCAGGTGACCTGATTCAATCTCCTGCTTACGCCGAAAAAGGCCGCGTCCGTCTGGATGCGGCCTTTTTTTTGCGGCGAACTTTTTCCCATGGCAGTGGGATTCAGATATGGAGTCTTTTGGCATAGAATAAAAATCTTCTGGAAGGGTCTAGACAATGGAAGAAAAACATGGCCAGGAAAAAAGTATCCAGTGTTTTCATCTCCTACTCGCATGCGGCAGAGGAAAAAGTTCCTATTGCGGCCAAATTGGAAGCGGCTTTTAAAAAACGTGGGGTCGGTGTACTCAGGCGGGACACGAGTGAGACCGCGTATGGGGAGTCAATCAAGCGCTTCATGGATGAACTCCGCAAGGGTGATTTTGTCGTGGTTGTCTCCAGTGAACGCTATTGGCACAGCGATGATTGTGTCAATGAACTGAAATCGATCAAAGAGTATGGCGATTTCGAACTGCGAGTTCTGCCGGTTCAACTGCAGGATATCAATCTCAGAGATGTTGAAATACAAAAAGCGCTTATCAACTACTGGAACTCAAAGTCGCATGATGCAGCTTCCGAGATACCGAAAAACGCGGCCAGGGCGCAAGCGCATGCAAAAGAGATCAGTGATTCGGCAAAGTGTATTGATGAATGTATCTCTAAGTTTTCCGATTGGTATGCTTTAGATCCAGCAACCCACATCAATAGCGATTTTGACGCGCTTATCACCACCCTTCTGAAGCGTGCTGAGCTGCTCCAGCATAAGCGGGCCGTATTGCGCTTTCGAAGGGATGTCAGAGATAACTTCGAGAAGTTGCTGTTGGCGAAGCCTGAACTGGGGCGTAGGCTGGAGGACGAAATTTCACCAAGAGAGGGACTGCATGCGGCAGTGGATTATCTCTGCGGTGCAGCCACTGCAGAACACGCGGAAGAGGCTGTCTTCTCGCTGAATAATGTGGGGCTCGCCTATCTGGAGCAGATGTCGGAAATCCGTGATGTCAACTCGTCTGAACTGAAGGGCGTGGCTGAATTGCTGGTCAGTCTGCTGGGCTGGATATTGCTGACCCAGGTCAATGATCAATGGATCAGTGACAACATCGATGCGTTCATCAGCGGTAAATCGATTGAGATCAGTCTTCCTCTCAGAACCAGGACCGGCGTGGAGATACTGGTTGCCCGACTCAATATCAAGACACCCTCCCTGGATTTCAGAAAAAAGGAGGATCACTCTATCAGTGGTAATGGAGTGATCCTGGAGTCGGGGTATTCCTCGCAATGTGCTGCATATGAAGTAAAGAAATCACTCTGGCAGATGTTCTGGCCCACGGATGAAGTGCCGAAGGTGTTCGAAAAGGGAGACAGGGACAAGCTCAACGGGCAACTACGTATTGAAAGGCGCATGGCGACCAGGCGCAGTATCTATATTGCGATTCATCAGCAGGATGGCACCACCTGTCTGACAAAAGATGTCGTAGAACAACTGCAGGTTGAGCTCGAAGAGCTGAAGTTCGTTTACTACGGCATCGAGGGTGGACAGGGAAAGATCCTGTTGTTGCCCGAATATCAAGTGGAAAATCTGGTTGAAACATTTCTGAAATCTCTCAGGAAATATCTATGAAAACCCTCATCACCCCTGGTAAGCGCATCACCCTCGATCAGTTCGGTTCCTGGCCCGGGACCCGACACGTCTTCGGTGAAGAGGTCTATGCAGTTGAAGCGGCCCTGGCATCCCGTAGGCCACTATTGATCCGTGGGGAACCGGGGGCCGGCAAGAGCCAGTTGGCGCGTGCGGTGGCCCATGAACTGGGACGGCTGTTTGTTCCTGAAGTGGTCCACTCACGCTACGAGGCCCATGATCTGCACTGGCACTTCGATGCGGTAGGTCGACTGGGTGTGGCGCAGGCGCTGGCAGCGGGTATCGGCCGGGAGGATGCAGACACCCAGCTCAAAGAGTCAAAATTCCTGCGTCCTGGGCCGCTCTGGTGGGTCTATAATTGGAAGAGCGCCCTCTATCAAAACAGCCATTGCAAACAGGGTGGCACCATACCGGAAAGACCTTCGAAGTGGCAGCCGGGTGAGGGCAGTGTGCTGTTGATCGACGAGATTGACAAGGCGGACGCTGACCTTCCAAACGGCCTGCTGGAGAGCCTTGGCAACGGCGCATTCACCGTGCCCTACATTCACAAGACCATCAAGCAGCAACAGGAGAACCCGCCGCTGGTGGTAGTCACCACCAATGAAGAGCGGGAACTCCCCGCGGCTTTCTTGCGTCGCTGCATGGTGCTGAGACTCGAACTACCGAAAGATGAGTCCGGTTTGGTCGAATACCTGATTGAAAGGGGGCGGCTCCATTTCGGGGATGACTGCAAAGAGAATGTGCTGAAAGAGGCAGCGGAGCTGCTTCAGGAAGATCGTCTTGCAGCGCAGGATTTCGGCATCACCCCGCCGGGACAGGCTGAATACCTCGACATGTTGAGGGCAGTGAGCGGCATGGCCGATAGTGAGCGTGACCAAATGGAGGTGCTGCACAAGATCAAGGACTATGCGCTGAAAAAATCCCCCTACCTGGAATCGGATGCTGATTGACGGGGTGATCCTGAATGGGCAAGGCATCCTATAGCGCACCTTCCGCCTTCCGCCTTCCGGCGCACCCAGCCTGGCCGGGCAGAGCTGATCGATGCCCTGGCAGATTACGGCGATGCAGGACTGGAGCATTTTGCCCGGTTCCTGGGCTATGAAAAGGTTCCTGGAGCGGCCAAAGACGATGGTGAAGAGAAGCCAGTCACCATTATCGAGGCCACAGGTGAAGGTGCCGCCCAAGCCGTTACAGGGAAAGGCACATCCAGACAAACACCCAAGGCCTGCTTCTGGTACATGCAGCGTCACCGGCAACGGGACAGAGACAACTCAAACCGCGAGGTGCCAGCCTGGTTCACCAACGCTGTGCCCCTTTCCCCGGAGGAGTCTGCTCCGGATTTTGCTTATGTCCCCCCGGAAAAATCGCCGCTTGCACCCTGGCGGCGTCTTTGGCCTTTCCTGCGTTTGGTTCTTGGTGACAGGCAAGCCACCAACGAACCCGACCTGCCGGCGCTGGTTGGGGAACTGGTGCGAGGCCGGACACTGCACCGGATCCCCTACCTTCAGCGACATACCTGGTCCGGTGAATGCCGTCTGATCATTGATGTCAGCCACCGGCTGGCTCCATTCTGGGATGATTTTGGAGATCTGAAACGCGCCCTGGTACGGCTGCGTGGCAGGCAGGGACTTCAGGTGGATGAGCTGGATGAGCCGCCGCAAGGTTGTCATCTGCCTCCGTCAGGGACGCCGCTGCTGATTCTCAGCGATCTTGGCCAGTACGACCAACTGGCGTTGAGCAAAAACGGTTGGCGGCGTTTTGGCCGAGGGCTCAGGGCCAGGGGAATCACCCCGTGGGTGCTGACGCCCACCCCTTCCCGTCTCTGGGACAAGCATCTCTCCCGGCTCTTTACCCAGGTGGTTTGGGATCGCGGCGTACCCCTGCCGGGCAAACTGCCCGGGAACAGCCGGATCATGGGGAGGCGTCTCGGCCCGGATATCGATGGTGTGGCAAACTTGCTTGATCTGCTGGCCCCGGCCATCCGGGTAGAACCTGCGCTGTTACGGGCTGCCCGTTATCTGTTATCTACGGATCAGGCCGATGTGGGAAACGAGGCTGAGATATGGCAACACGAAGGCGTCGATTCGGCCCTCGCCGGTTTTGCCTTTAAGGATCATGCAGTGGAGGAGCATCGTGAAAAATACCGGGAACTGGATCCAGCCTGCAAAGCGATGTTGTCGCAACTGCTGGCGGCCCATCACGCCGGACTGCCCCCGGTCGTTCTCGCTACCGAGATGCGCTACTGCGCCGAGCTGGGGGTCAAGGTCAGCCCGGTTTACGAACACCACATGGAGCGGGAGATCAGGACGCTGCTGAATAATCCTCACGATACAGCCATGGGCAATTGGGTGGGCCGTTCGGTGGAACGCCATCACAACGCCATGTGGGAGCGCGGTGACCCGCTGCTGACCGCTGCCTGGGTGGCAGTCAGGCGGGTTGCGGAACAGCGGGGGGAAACCCTGGACCCACCTGCAGGTGTGGACCTGTTATCCGCCCATTGGCTGATGCAGGGTCATGCGCCCCGTCAGGTGCAATTGCGGCAACAGGCGGATCAACTGGTGATCGGGGTGTTGTCTGACGTGAATATACCGGCGGCATACTCAAGAGGCAGCCCCATTGCCAGCTTCACCGCTGGAGACTATCTCCAATGGCAGATCGAGGCCCCTGGATTGGCCACCCCCGTCACGGGCAGTATTGATCCCGCCAATCTGCCGCAAGCACTGACCCTGCCGCCCTATCCAGGGAACATTCTGCTGCGCAGCGATACTGAACAGCTATTCCTGACATCCAGGCTACGCCCTGAATGGGCCTCGGTCATGGGATGCGATCACTTCGGTCTCTATGCTGAGTTTGAGATATCCGGCGTGACCCAACGCATGCGCTGGGTCAACCCCGGCAGCTTCATGATGGGTTCACCGGAAGCGGAGCTTGAGCGTGATGACGACGAATTCCAACACCAAGTGACGATTACTCAAGGCTACTGGCTGGCGGATACAGCCTGCACCCAGGGATTATGGGAGGTGGTGATGGGAAACAACCCGAGTCGTTTCAAGGGAGAGGATCGGCCTGTGGAGAGCGTGAGTTGGCAGGATGTGGCGGGATTTCTCGATAGGCTGAACCAGCAACAGCCGGATCCGGGCCTCCGGCTGCCGACAGAGGCTGAATGGGAGTATGCCTGTCGTGCCGGTACAGAGACGCCCTTTGCCTCCGGGGAGCAGATATCTACGGAACAGGCCAATTACGATGGTAACTACCCTTACAATGATGGTCCGAAAGGCCCATACAGGGAGGAGACAATAGAAGTCAAAGCCCTGGCGGAAGGGATAAATACTTGGGGCCTGCACCAGATGCACGGGAATGTTATTGAGTGGTGTGCAGACTGGTACGGTGACTACCCAGAGGGTGAGGACGAAGATCCGGTGGGGCCGCCTAAAGGCGTGCTCCGCGGGTTCCGTGTTTTGCGTGGCGGCTCCTGGGTCAGCGGCGGCAGGAACCTGCGTTCTGCCTGCCGCGGCATCGACGATCCCGGCTCCCGCTACCTCAACATTGGCTTCCGTCTTGCCCGAGGTCAAAATGGCCGGTAGCGCGGAGCGCGGCAAGGGGGAGCCGCGCCGGACAGATGCTGAGGGACGAAGCATCGGTCAGGTGTGGCGGAGGTAGCCTTCAGGAATTGAAATGAAATATCAATTTTTCACGATAGATGCACGCTTCCCGGAACCGGGACAGGAGGCACTCAACCGATTTTGCGGTAGCATGCGGATTGTTGCCGTAGAGAAGCAGTTCGTGGCGGCGGGTGAGAGCAGCTTCTGGTCGATCTGCGTCACTTATGTGCAGCAGGGAGAGGCAAAGCGCGGCAATAAGCCAAGTGTTGACTATCGGGAGGTGCTCAATGAGCAGGATTTTGCCCTCTACGCCATATTACGCAACCAAAGAAAGCAGTTGGCTGAAGCTGAGGGGATACATGCCTATGCGGTATTTAACAACGAACAGTTAGCGGAAATGGTACGAAACCGTGTAGATAGCCTGGCTGCCTTGAGAAATATCGAGGGTATCGGAAAGGCAAAAATCGACAAATTTGGTGCGTTCTTCATCGAAACACTGTGTGGGGCAGTGGAAAAACAGAAGCCGTCACAATGAGAAGAACCCGCATCGATATTGAGGTGATCGGGGAGCTGAATAATCTGGTTTTGGCCGCTTGGAAAGCCGGGCGGGGTAAGCATGGGCGGCCGAAAGTTGCCGCGTTCTTCAGTGATCTGGATGCAAACCTGGAACAACTTGGTGCAGACATCCTTGACGGCAGGGCGCCCTATGGCCGATACAAACAGTTTGTCATCCATGATCCGAAACGGCGACTGATTCATGCAGCCTGCTTTGAGGATCGTGTGGTCCACCACGCCATCATGAATCTTGCCGGTCCTCTGTTTGAAAAGGCCATGGCGCCGACCACCTATGCCTGTCTGCCTGGGCGAGGTGTGCATAAGGTGGCCGGGGCGGTGTTGGCGGCAATGCGCCGTTACCCCTGGTATGTAAAGATAGACATCGACAGCTATTTTAATTCGATCTGCCATGCCAGACTCTTTTCACTGTTGCAGCGTCGTTTCAAAGGTGATGAATTTCTGAATCTGTTACGACGAATTATCGAAAGCCACGATGTAGGTAGTAAACGGGGCTTGCCCATCGGCTCGCTCACCTCGCAGTATTTCGCCAACTACTATCTCGACAGGTTGGACCGGCTGTTGCTTGGTCACTCACAAGTGCGAGCGTCGCTGCGCTATATGGACGATATTATCTGGTGGTGCGACAGCCGCCAGAATGCAGCACAGACGCTGGAGTCCGTGAGAACACATATCGAGAAGGAGTGTCGATTAACTGTCAAAGGCAACATACAGATTAACCGAAGTGATTTTGGTGTTACCTATTGCGGCTATCGCATAAAGCCGTCTGGCATCGGCCTGAGTCCACGACGCAAGCGACGCTATCGTGAGAGACGGCAATATTGGGAGGACGCTTGGGAAGCGGGAGAGATCAGCGCCCTTGAGCTGCAAAACCGCTATGCATCTGTTCATGCCATTCTTCAAGGGGCTGAAAGTCATGCCTGGCGACGAAGCGTGCTTTTACGTGATGCACCTGTTGATGTATAAACACAAGGGTGGGTGGGATTCGTAAAGGCGAGAACCGTGTTTTGCGTGGCGGCTCCTGGATCAACAACGGCAGGAACCTGCGTTCTGCCTACCGCAACATCAACGATCCCGGCAACCGCAACCACAACATTGGCTTCCGTCTTGCCCGAGCTCGATCTGCGCCGGATGGCGTATTTTGACCAGAGTGCCATCCTGTCCGCCCGGCTTTTGGCCATGCGGCAAAAACCAAAGGGTCACCGGTGCGCGAGTAGGGTTAGCGGATGCAGTTCGAAAGCCCATCGGATGATCGCCTATCCACAAAGCCATCACAGTCATGACCAGTCTGTCTGAAAACCCGTCACCCATGAGCCAGTTTCCCCAGCCGTTTCCCCCGGCATGGGCAAGTGGATGGGGTGAGGATGATTATGGCCACTATGCCGAGTTCGAGATATCCGGCGTGACCCAGCGCCTGCGCTGGGTCTATCCCGGCACCTTTCTGATGGGTTCACCGGAGACGGAAGCAGAGCGTAGTGACGATGAAACCCAACATCAGGTGACGATTACTCAAGGCTACTGGTTGGCGGATACTGCCTGTACCCAACGCCTGTGGGAGGCGGTGATGGGAGGCAATCCGAGCCATTTCAAAGGAGAGGATCGGCCAGTGGAGCGGGTGAGCTGGCAGGATGTGGCGGGGTTTCTCGACAGGCTGAGCCAACAACAGCCGGACCCGAACCTCCGCCTGCCGACAGAGTCTGAATGGGAGTACGCCTGTCGCGCCGGTACAGAGACGCCCTTTGCCGCCGGGGAGCAGATACCTACGGATCAGGCCAACTATAATGGCCGCTATCCCTATGGAGACGGGCCGAAAGGCCAGTACAGGGAGGAGACAATAGAGGTCAAAGCCTTGGCGGAAGGGGTAAACACTTGGGGTCTGCACCAGATGCACGGCAATGTTTGGGAGTGGTGCGCAGACTGGTACGGTGACTACCCAGAGGGTGAGGTGGTAGATCCTGTGGGGCCGCCAGGAGGCGAGTCCCGTGTTTTGCGTGGCGGCTCCTGGATCAACGGCGGCAGGTCCCTGCGTTCTGCCTACCGCGACTTCCTCGTTCCCGGCAGCCGCTACCACTTCATTGGCTTGCGTCTTGCCCGAGGTCAAAAGAGCGGGTAGCGCGGAGTGCGGCAAGGGGAGCCACGCCGGACAGACGCTGAGGGACGAAGCATCGGTCAGGCGGGGCGGGCAGGAATACCAGGAAAAACCCCCAAATTGATGTAGGCCGGTTCAAGCGCAGTGGAACCGGCAGCTTGCCAATGCGAAAACGCCCGATCCGCCGCGCTTGATCGGGCCTACACGTTGAACTGGGCAGTTGCCGAATAAAAACCAAACCGGGTGTCATCCGAAAGCATGGAATAAATACGGCCTGGATGAAGCACAGCGGAATTCAGGAAGACAGGTGGCTGGTTCATAGTCAGTTAAATGCCAGTAACCAGAAAATCGATCGCCGCCACTATTTCTTCTCTGAGATGTTCCAGGGAATCGACTGGTGCCTGAAGTGCAGCAACAGGAACGTTGGTCATTTGGTGGGTCAGGAGCACAAATTGCGTGCCATTGATGGAAGTTATCGGGCACAGATTGCCAATATTTACATCACCCAGGTATTTCGAAGGTGTAAGAGGTATAACGAGGCGAGTATTTAGAGAATCGAGAAGGTCATTTTGAACATCGATGAAATAAGGATAGGTCTCATTGGAATCGGCGTTCTTGTTCTCGTACAGCGTAAATTGGCTCATCAGATAGTCTTGTACGAGTCTGCAAAGAACCCTTTTTCCTCTGCAAGGCGGTTTGAAGCTTCAATGGCATTTTGGTTTTTTTGTAGCCACTGAGTTCGTTCTGCCTTTCGCACCTCATCAGCAAGGGCATTTTCCAGGGTGGCGGAAAGGTTGAGTTTCAGGCGCTTGGCTTTGGCAAGCAAGTCACTGTTAACGCTAAGGTTCGCAGGCTTTTTTGGCGCCAAATAATTATAAGCATGTATCATAGCTACGTATCTCATTATGCAGGCATCATGCGCATTAATTATGCGCATATGGCTAGCGTAGAGTAAGAATATGCCTTTAACAAGGCCTTCCAGCGGAGGCAACCGCTATAAACTCCCCCCATGTCTGCTAAGACGCAGCAGCGCCTCCCGCAATTCGGCAGATTCGGTGCACTCGGCGGTACTGCGAATCATTTCGGCGCTCTCTTTGGAAAGGGTCAGTGGTTCCGCTGGGTGATGTTGTCCGGTTGGTGCCGATTGGGGCAGGAATACCTTGATCCTGATACTCTCCAGCGACACCCCCTCGGCCTTGAGTTTCTCCTGCAGATCCCGCCCCAGGTAACGGAAGCGGCTGGCCCAGGCGGGTGAGTCAACAAACAGCACCAGCCGGGTTTCATGCGGTACAGCTCCGATGCAATGCTCGCCCAGGGGTTTGGGCAGCAGCTGGCGAATTCTGTCCAATAGCGCCGCATGCTGTGCCAGTTTTTTGTTCAGGGTTTTGATCGATTCCCGGGAGTCAAACAGCTCTCCCAGTGACTTCATCTTGATTTGCATGGGCAAATCATAGGAGAATGCGTGGCTGTATGCCATCGCAATTGGCAGAGAAAGGCCTAAAGGTTTCGGCTTAAGTGGTCGATAAACGTCGTAGTTCCCCCTGAAAATCCCGGATAGAACTGGATAAATGAAGATCATCTACCTGCGTGGCATCGGAAAAAGCTGTAGCACCACAGGACGTTGTCTATCGGCAATCACCCTGCTTGGACTGCTTTGCGTCTTTGGCGCAGGCATGCTTTGGACCGGTTACAGAATGGGTGTGCAGGACGTGACTTTTCCTGAGCACCAGCTGGTGCGTTCGCTGAGAGATACCTTCACTCAGGAGCGTCGTGCACTGGAAGATACCAGGACCGATGCCCAAGAGCGCATCGACGGCTTGGCTATGCGGCTGGGGCAGTTGCAGGCCAATTTGCTGAGGCTGGATGCCCTTGGGCAGCGTCTGGTGGATATCGGCAGCCTGGATAAGGGTGAGTTCAGTTTCGAGGCGCCGTCAGCGGTGGGTGGCCCGGTAGTGGCTGAAGTGGCGAAATCCCAGTCGGTGCTGCCGGAGATCCTGAAGGACATGGACAGTCTGGAAGTGCTTATCGCGAACAGGGAGCAGCAGTTGATGTTGCTGGAAGATCTGATTATGAACTCGGAGTTGGAGAAATCCGTACACCCGGCCGGTCGTCCCGTGGCCAAGGGGTGGATCTCTTCATACTATGGCATGCGCAACGACCCGTTTACCGGCAAGCGCACCATGCACAAGGGGATGGACTTCGCCGGAAAGAAAGACTCGGATGTCGTTGCGGTAGCGGCAGGCGTGGTGACCAAGGCGGGCGAGCAGAGCGGTTATGGTTATCTGATTGAGATCAACCACGGCAAAGGTTATGTCACCCGCTATGGCCACAACTCGAAGATCAACGTCAAAATCGGTGACCGGGTTCAACAGGGCCAGACCATCGGCAGCATGGGCTCAACCGGCCGTTCCACAGGCCCTCACGTTCATTTTGAGGTGCTGCGAAATGGTAAAACCGTCAATCCCACCAAGTATATCCGCACCAAACGCACAGAAGCCCGGGCCTGATTCCTGCGCTCTCCAACCGTAATCATAAGGTAGGGTGCGCTGTGCGCACCAGGTAGCTTGAATTCCGCAGATTGACCCACATATCCGGTGTTGTGGGGTCTGATTCGGCACTAAAGCCGTGCCCCACCCCCATCTCCTCCCCTCTTGCTTCATGAAACCGATGGCATGGGGTATGATTGCCCGATTTCGCATTTTTCACGGACGCCAATAACTACATGGTCACCAACATATTCAAGAAGGTTTTCGGCAGCCGTAATGATCGCATGGTCAAGCGGATGAGCAAGAATGTCACCAAGATTAGTGCGCTGGAAGCGGATATGGAGGCGCTTTCGGACGAAGCGCTGAGTGCCAAAACTCAGGAGTTTCGCGAACGCCTGGAGAAGGAAGAGTCTCTCGACACACTCCTGAGTGAGGCCTTTGCCGTTGTGCGTGAGGCGGGGCGCCGGGTGATGCAGATGCGCCACTTCGATGTGCAGCTGATCGGCGGCATGGTGCTCAACCAGGGCAAGATCGCCGAGATGCGGACCGGTGAAGGCAAGACCTTGGTCGCCACCCTGGCAGTCTATCTCAATGCCTTGCCCGCCAAGGGCGTACATGTGGTGACGGTGAACGACTATCTGGCCCGTCGTGATGCAGCCTGGATGGCCAGAATCTACCACTTTCTGGGGCTGAGTACGGGTGTCATCAACTCCTCCGGAGGAGGGGGGCCTGATAGCGCGTCCTACCTATATGATCCCGAACACTCTGGTTCCACGGGTGGTTTCCTGCACTTGCGTCCCGTTGAGCGTAAAGCGGCTTATGCCGCCGATGTGACCTACGGCACCAACAATGAATTCGGCTTCGACTATCTGCGCGACAATATGGCGTTCAGCGGAGAGCAAAGGGTACAGCGTCCGCCTTTCTATGCCATCGTGGACGAGGTGGATTCCATCCTCATTGATGAGGCGCGAACACCGCTGATTATCTCCGGTCCCACTGACGACAGTTCCGATCTTTACCAGGCGGTCGATAAGATCATTCCGCAGCTGACACGGCAGGATCCTATCACCAACGACGAGGGGCAGCCGGATTTTGGTCCAGGCGACTTTTCGGTGGATGAGAAGGCGCGCCAGACCTATCTCAGCGAAGAGGGGCATCAGCATGTGGAAGATATGCTGACTGAGGCCGGGCTGCTGGCAGAGGGCGCAAGCCTCTACGATTCAGCCAATATCATGTTGATGCACCATGTGAATGCAGCGCTGCGCGCCCATGCCTTGTTCCAGAAGGATGTGGAGTATATCGTCAAGGATGGGCAGATCGTTATTGTTGACGAATTTACCGGTCGTACCATGCATGGCCGCCGCTGGTCTGATGGGCTGCACCAGGCAGTCGAGGCCAAAGAAGGCGTGGAGATTCAGCATGAGAATCAGACGCTTGCCTCAATCACCTTCCAGAACTATTTCCGTCTCTACGAGAAACTGTCGGGTATGACGGGTACTGCCGATACCGAGGCCTTCGAGTTTCAGCAGATCTATGGATTGGAAGTAGTGGTCATCCCCACCAACATGCCCATGATTCGCGATGACAAGGGTGACCTGATTTTTCTTACACCGGACGAGAAATATCAGGCGATCCTCGAAGATGTGCAGGATTGCGTGAAGCGGGGCCAGCCGGTGCTGGTGGGTACCGCCTCTATCGAGACCTCGGAACTGGTCTCCAATCTACTTCAGCAGGCCAGTGTCAATCATAAGGTACTGAACGCCAAGCACCACGAGCAGGAGGCCGAGATTGTGGCTCAGGCCGGCGTGCCGGGAGCAGTGACCATCGCCACCAACATGGCGGGCCGAGGTACAGATATCGTGTTGGGCGGCAATCTTGAGACTCAGTTGGCCGTGTTGGGGGAAGACCCGGACAAGGCAAAAGTCGATGAGATGTCTGAGGCGTGGGGGTTGGTACACAAACAGATCCTTGAGTCTGGGGGTCTGCACGTGGTGGGTACAGAGCGTCATGAGTCCCGTCGTATCGATAACCAGTTGCGGGGCCGTTCCGGCCGCCAGGGTGATCCTGGCTCCAGCCGCTTCTATCTTTCGCTGGACGACAGCCTGATGCGTATTTTCGCCTCCGATAAGGTGGGTGGCATCATGAAACGGCTGGGCATGGAGAAGGGCGAGGCAATCGAGCATCCCTGGGTAACCAAGGCGATCGAAAATGCGCAGCGCAAGGTTGAGGGACGCAACTTCGATATCCGCAAACAGCTGCTCGAATACGATGATGTGGCCAGTGACCAGCGCAAGGTGGTCTATCAGCAGCGTAACGAACTGATGGAGACGGAGGATATCTCCGAGACCATTACCAGTCTGCGCGCCGACGTGGTGGATGATGTCATGCACCAGCATATCCCCCGAGAGAGTCTTGAAGAGCAGTGGGATGTGCCGGGGCTGAGTCAGGCATTGGCTGATGAGTTTAGTGGAGAGTGGCCGATCCAGCAGTGGCTGGACGATGACCATGATCTGCACGAAGAGACTCTCCTCGCACGTATTGAGGAGACGCTCACAGCTGAGTATCAGAAGAAAGAGGGTTTCGTTGGTGTCGAGGGGATGCGTCAGTTCGAGAAGGGCGTGATGCTGCAGACTCTCGACGGTATCTGGAAAGAGCATCTGGCGGCAATGGACTATCTGCGCCAGGGTATTCACCTGCGTGGTTATGCGCAGAAAAATCCCAAGCAGGAGTACAAACGCGAAGCCTTCGAGATGTTTTCCAACATGCTGGACGGCATCAAAACCGAAGTCGTGGGCGTCCTCTCCAAGGTTCAGGTACAGATGCCGGAAGAGATGGCGTTGCAGGACCACTCTCAGCAGGGCAGCGATTTTGAGTTCAAGCATGAAGAGTTTCATGGCCTGACCGAAGAGGAGCAGGCGGCACCGCAACAGGCAGCTGCTGCAGAGGAAGAGCATCAGCCGTTTGTGCGTGAGGGACGCAAGATCGGGCGCAATGAACCCTGTCCATGTGGTTCCGGTAAGAAATACAAGCAGTGTCATGGGCGCATCGCCTGATCATGGGGGATGACGTCTACTCTGTCCCCGGCATTCGCCTGGGGGTGGCGGCAGCGGGCATCAAGTATCCCGGCAGGAATGACCTGCTTGTCATAGCTTTACCTGAGGGGGGGAGTTGCGCCGGCCTCTTTACCCGTAACGCATTTTGCGCAGCCCCGGTGCATGTGGCCAAACAGCATATGGGGGCAGAAGCCCCTCGTTATCTGCTGATCAATTCAGGAAATGCCAATGCCGGCACCGGCGACCAGGGTTTGTTGGATGCGCAACGTTCCTGTGCGGCATTGGCTGAGGTTACCGGCTGTAAGGCTGCCCAGGTTCTGCCATTCTCCACCGGTGTGATTGGTGAGAATCTGCCGGTCGATTGCATCGAACAGGCGCTACCGAAAGCGATTGAGTCGTTGGATGAGGCATCGTGGGAGGCGGCTGCGGTGGCGATTATGACCACCGATACCCGTCCCAAAGTGGTATCCCGGCAGTTTGACCTGGCGGGGGAGAGCATCACCGTGACCGGTATTGCCAAGGGCTCCGGCATGATTCGGCCCGATATGGCCACCATGTTGGCCTATTTGGCAACGGATCTCGCAGTGGATGTTTCGCTGTTGCAGCAGTGCCTGCGTGATGCTGTCCAGCCCTCCTTCAATAGCATTACCGTGGACGGGGATACCTCCACCAATGATGCCTGCATGCTGCTGGCCAGTGGCAAGGCCGGGGTTGAATTAGTGTCTGATGCCGACTCTGAGGCATACCGGAAACTGAGTCAGACGGTCACCGATGTCTGCATGTCTCTTGCGCGGGAGATAGTGCGGGACGGCGAGGGCGCAACCAAGCTGGTCGAAGTGCTGGTGGAATCCGCAACCAGTGAGCATGAGGCGAGATCGGTTGCCTATACCATCGCTCACTCCCCTCTGGTCAAGACTGCGCTTTTTGCCTCCGACCCCAACTGGGGGCGTATTCTCGCCGCAGTGGGGCGGGCTGGTCTGGAAGATTTGGCCATTGATCAGGTGGAGATCTGGCTCGATGACGTATGTATCGTTCGGAACGGAGGACGTGCCGCAGACTATACCGAAGCGGCGGGACAGCAGGTGATGGATCGTGCCGAATTCACCATCGGCGTGAAACTGGGCCGTGGTCAAGCCGCAGCTCGGATTCTGACTTGCGATCTCTCCTACGACTACGTCAAGATCAACGCTGAATACCGAACCTGATGGATTGATGCTGATCCACGTCGCCGCCGCAGCTATCGAAGATGACCAGGGACGGATATTGATCGCCCGGCGTCCGGAACATGTGCATCAGGGTGGACTCTGGGAGTTTCCCGGCGGCAAACTGGAAGCGGGCGAGTCGCCGCTGCAGGCACTGGAACGGGAACTGCTGGAGGAGCTCGACGTCCGGCCGTTGCGGTCTGAACCACTGATTCGCATCACCCATCACTATGAAACTCGTTCCGTGCTCCTTGATGTCCACCGTGTGAGTGCCTTTGCGGGAACGCCCCGGGGCGTCGAGGGCCAGCCGCTTCGTTGGTGCAGACCCCAGGAGATGCGTCCGGAGGTTTTTCCTGCGGCGGATCGACCTGTCATTACGGCGCTTCAGCTGCCTTCCCGTTATCTCATCACCGGCACAGACTCATCACGGCCGGAACAGTTTCTGCAGCGCCTTGAGCATGTTTTGCAACAGGGCGTGCGTATCGTCCAGTTGCGCGCCCATGAACTATCAGATCAGGATTACCGGGCGCTGGTTGATGCAGCCAGGAAAACTACTGGAAATGTGAGTGCCCGCCTCATTCTGAATCGTCCGGACAGCGTCCTGGACTGGGCCGGGCTGGCGGATGGTCTGCATCTCAATCGACATACATTGATGTCACTGCAACGACGTCCTGCCAACGCAGACCTGGTGGGGGCTTCCTGTCATGATCCGGAGGAACTTGCCCGCGCTGTCGACTTGGGGCTGGACTACGCGCTACTGTCTCCTGTGCTGCCGACGGCCAGCCATCCTGATGTGGAGCCATTGGGGTGGGAACGGTTTGAGGCGTGGGTTGATCAAGCCAATCTTCCAGTCTATGCGCTGGGGGGGATGCGGTTGGAAGCGATGGCTGAGGCAAGGCGGCGTGGCGCCCAAGGTATTGCGGCTATCCGTGGATTGTGGCCGGAAAACTGAAAAGTCCTGGGACTCAGTCCCTGAAACCATACTCCTTGATCAACTGCCGCACGGTATCGATCGCCTCAGGGGCGCTGTTCAGGAAACTAAAACCAGAATCGTAGAATGACCGATTGATGTCGTTGCTACTCCAGCGGCAGGCTGCCCGGAAATCAATCTTTTGCGGGTTACCTTCGAGATCCGGCAGACGGATTTCCATCGAAAACTCTTTGTCTTTGGGGATCTGCTGGTCACTGAGCAGCATCAATCCCTCGCTCGAGATATCGACAACATGCCCAAGCAGCTGTTCGTAATCGGTATCCCAGACACGCAGATAGTAGATGAGATGGCGACGTTTGATCTGGCGGCGGTCATCCTCTGTGTTTTGTCCGTCCTCATCGTGTTGAAAGGGTTTCTTGATATACATACTGAATTTAATGCTCCTTGCGTGTTCCCGGGCTGGATGCTGTCTGTTCCCGCATTGGACGGACAGCAGCAGCAATCTATGTTAGCTTTCGGCAGATGGAGGTTTTTCTTGATCAATCTGAAAGAAAAACATCTCTTTATTGAGAATGAATAGGGAATAAAACAGATGTTGTCTCGCCTTTTTTCCAGGGAGTTGCTGCGCAATTCGGAGTACCAGTCGGCCTGGGTGAGGCTGGCGATCTGGGGCTTCAGTGTCGGTTATATCGGGCTTGGCGCCTGGACCGACTACTATGCGGTCGATGTCGGCCAGTACTATCTCTTTTTCGGTTTCTTCATTCTGGTCTTTCTGGGCCTGCTGGTCAGTATCTACTATGTGCCGGAGATGCCGGCGCGTCGCTACGTCACAGTTGTTTCCGATATCGTTGCCGTCAGTCTGGCAATATTTCTCACCAACGAGGCGATCAGCCCCTTCTATCTGCTCTACATCTGGATATTCGTCTCCTACGGTACCCGCTATGGCAAGCGGCTGTTGAAGGTAGCCTCCATCCTTAGCGTCTTCGCCTACAATGTTGTGTTGATCGCTCTGGATGAGTGGCAGCAGCACACCTTCGAGGCCTTTTTCTTCCTGCTGCTGCTGGTGGTGCTGCCGATGTACCAATACTCCCTGCTGCGCAAGCTGCATGAGGCGCGGCAGGAGGCGGAACAGGCAAACAAGGCACGGGGGGATTTTCTCGCCACCATGACCCATGAACTGCGTACCCCGTTGATTGGGGTGATAGGTATGTCGCGGTTGATGCAGTCCACCCGTCTGGATTCAGAGCAGCAGGAGTATCTGCACTCAATCAAGGCCTCTGCTCATCTGTTGCGGGCATTGATTGGAGATATTCTCGATTTTTCCAAGATCGATGCCAACAAGCTGGAGCTGGAAAGCAGTGCCTTTGAAGTCCGGGAGCTGCTGCGTGGTGTCACTTCAACCCTGGCAACAGAGGCGCAGGAGAAGCAGGTTGAGTTGATCTGTCAGGTGGATGCGCGGCTACCCAGAGAGTTGTTGGGAGATGAACTGCGGCTCTCTCAGA
Source organism: endosymbiont of Escarpia spicata (assembly GCA_003349915.1). Lineage (GTDB taxonomy): Bacteria > Pseudomonadota > Gammaproteobacteria > Chromatiales > Chromatiaceae > QGON01. Next base: position 606,976 of record QFXE01000005.1, on the reverse strand, counting down.
TTCTCTTCAATCTGGTGGGTAATGCGATCAAGTTCACCGATGAGGGAGAGGTGATTCTGCGTGTCTTGTTGGTGCCGGGTGACGAGATGGTAACGGTGCCGCATGTTCGGCTTGAGGTGGAGGACACCGGGATCGGCATTCCGGCTGAGAAGCTGGAGAATATATTCGAGATGTTCTGGCAGGCGGATGTGTCGACCAGTCGTCGCTTCGGTGGAACAGGCCTCGGAACCACGGTGGCTCGTGATCTGGCGCGCCTGATGGGGGGTGATATCGGGGTTAGAAGTCGATTGGGTGAGGGAACCTGTTTTTGGGTAAAACTCCCCCTGCTGCCGAAGGACGGTGACAAAATTGGGGTTAAACCCCCCATATTGTCCGGCCGCCGCTGTCTACTGCTACGGCAATTAGAAGGAACGGGTATTCCCTTCGTTCTGATTCCCCGTGCGCCCAAGGATCCCAGCGCCTACTCCCGATATTATCGTGGGGTCGGTCTGACCATGGAAGATCTGATGGAGAACGAGGCGCTGTTTCTTGAGCGCCTGATCGAACTGGCAAAAAGTTATCCCGAGAAGCCGGTCCTCTTTTTTGTTACCAGGCACCGGAGTGTTCTGTCTGAATATTTCCGTTTCACCATGCCTGAACAGCGGATACTGGAAGAGTGTTCGGACAAGATGGCATTTGCCAAGCTTGCTTTGGAGTATGAGCTGCCTGTACCCAACGGCTTGGTGGAGTCCCCTTCCCTCGATTGTGCTCAGATCGAAGAGCGCATCGGTTACCCTTGCGTCTTCAAACCTGACTCCCACTTGGGTTGGTTTGAATCGGAGGCGGTAAAAGACGCAGGAGACATGCCGCAGAAGGTGCTGCTGGCGCAGAATCGTGAGGAGTGCGAACATGCCTTGTCCGGTATCCGCAAGTTCACCGATAAATTCGTTGTGCAGGAGTTTATTCGTGGCGGCGAGGAGGAGATTTATTCCTTCCATACCTTCGTCGGTCGTGACGGCAAGCCGGTGGCTTCATATGTTGGAAAAAAGATCAGGACTTATCCCTCCATGGGTGGGGAAAGTAGCTACGTCGGCCTGATTCGCGATGACGAAGTCACGCGACTCGGACTGGAAGTGGCTGAGAAGCTTGGCATTCGCGGTGTCATGAAGATCGACTTCAAGAAGGATGTCGACAGTGGCCGCTATTTCGTTTTAGAGATTAACCTGCGCTTCACCTTATGGAATCATTTGGGCGCGCGGGCAGGCATTAATCTGGCGGAACTTGTCTATCGGGATCTGTGCGATCTGCCCCTGGAGGTGCCGGGTGACTATAAAGACGACTTGCGTTGGTTACATCTGGGCCGCGATTTTCGTTCATTCGTCAAAGACTACCGCCCGTCCGGCCAGCTCACCACCTGGCAATGGCTAAGCTCTTTGATGCGGCCGAAGGTCTACGCTATGTTCGAGTGGCGCGATCCCATGCCGTTTTTGGTGAAGACCTTCGACTACATGAAACACAGCATCGGGAAGCTGAAGTAGTCCTTCCGCCTGTCAAGGAGCCTCTGAACAAGTCATGGACCTACAGCTTGCGGCTGAAATGCACTGCTTCTTGTGTAGCCCCTCCATGGGCCACACCCCTTCGGGGCTAACGCGAAAACCTGTTCCAGACAGGTTTTTCGTTGGAAATCTTCGCAATAGCCTGCTATTACGTGCGATTTCCGCCTCAAATCAGCGCATTTCATCTCACAATCTGAACGGCCCAGACTTATTCAGAGGCTCCTTAACCACACTGGATCAGGCGTCCATGCGCTGTTTCAGTGCATCGAGGCTGGAATCATCCGCCGTGCGGGGGAAGAGCCGGTGACGCAGGCGTCCTGCCTTACGCCGAAACCTGTCGTATAATCCGCTAAACCCATTTGAGTGCTTCCGGCGCCACTTGTGCTCTATGGAGCGTTGCCAGGATGTTTCATGATCAAACTCCACTCTGCGGAATGTTACCTTTCCTGCATCGGGATCATAAAGCACATAACTGGCCCATTTTACCTTGCCCCTGGGCTCGCCAACTGTCCCTACATTGACCAGGAGCACTCCATCATCCTGGAGTTCTATCTCGCCGTCTCCCAAGGGAATCAACCTGCCGTCTTCCTGAATCCGGGTCGCCTTGGTGAGATGGGTGTGCCCGAAGAATGCCAGCGGGGGTAGCCCTCTTTCGCTGATGATTCTAACGGCCTTGCGTAATCGCTCTTCCCGGGACAAGTACTCATCAACCTTGTCCGGAGAGCCGTGAAAGGCACAGAATTTCTCCTCTACGATCATCAAGGGAAGCGTGCGGATGTACTTCCGCCATTCAGGCTTGAGCCGTTTTCTTGCCTGGGTTGAGGAGTAGAGTGTGTAGGGACTGCATGCCAGTGGGGCCAGCAGGCCTGCGGCGATCAGGTCGTGATTGCCTGCGATCCACTCGATATCCCGGCTTCGTAGCAGCTCCATGCAGGTGTGCTGATCTGCATTGTAGGAGGCAAGGTCGCCGAGGCAGATGATCCGTTCCGCTCCTACGGACTCAATGTCGTCCAATACGCGCTGTAAGGCATCGATGTTGCCATGAACATCAGAAAAGAGGGCGATAGTCCCCATTGATTTCAGCTGCCGCCCAGCAAACCAATCTCGTCGATGTAGCGGCCTGAGGGCCAGATCTCTTTGGAGAAAAGCAGCTTGTTCTTCAGCTTTGACGGGTGGGCGATGAATAGATCGTAGCCATCCCGCTCAGCCGCTCCCCATCGCCGTTTATGCTCGCTTCCGCCACCCAGAAAGTCATAACCGGAGATGCCTGCATCAATGCGCCGCTCAATCACTTCAGTACGCAGCACATTGCCTGAGCCTTGCACATAGTCGGGATCAAAACCCTCCTGCAGCTGCAGAAAGACACCATCGTAGACGTAGCCGATCTGGATCGATTTGATCTCCCCGTGCTCAGTGAGTGCGATCAGCCACAGCCAGTCGTTCTTCAGGGCGATGCGGGAAAATTGACGATAGAATTCAGCCTCGTAGGGCTTGCGACGAAAGGCGCCTTCCTGGCCATCGAGCTGCCAGCGTCGATAGTGCAGTTCGAACAGGGTCTCGATGAATCGGGGGAGATCCTCTGGTTTTTCACAGAGTACCACCTCGACACCTTCGGTATTGAGTAATTTGCGGCGCTTGCGGCGCATCTGCTGTCGACGTTTGGAGGAGAAACTCTCTTCATAGAGCTTCATCGAGTCAGGGAGATCGAAGTAGCTGAAGACGGTGGAACGCGAGTGGTGTAACAGACCCTTCTCTTCGCAAGCTGCCTTGATTCTCTCCATGGCCCCGGTCCAGCCCGCCATGCGGGGCATCCAGATGGTATCCCAATCCGACTTTGCAGCCAGCAGGGCATCCGCAATGGCAGACAGGGCCGCCTTCTCCACATCCGGGTCGACGATCCAGTCAGCGTACTCGGAGCCGGTTGCATGATCCGCCATCATACGCAGGGTGCGGAACGGGAGCACTTTTAGCAGGCGCAGTTCCGAGACATAAAACGGTACCGCTCCAACCAGTCGTCCATCTTCATCGCGCACGGTGACGACAAACGGCTTGGCGGCCTCTTGCGTGACCTCGCGCCAGGTCTGCAGCCACTCCCAGGTAAGGAAGATCGTGTTGGAGCGAGACCGCTGCAACAGACCGTTCCACTCCTCAGCGAGTGGGTCGAAGTCGGGCCAGCGGGTGATTATTTTTGTTTCCAGAGATAAATGTTTGGCAGTCACGAAATTCACTTTATATCAGAGAGATAGGAAGTTGCTTTTGCGATGGGAGATGGATTTAGCCGCAAGATCCATTGCTTGGCTTTGGTTCCATTTCATTGTTCTTTATCATCGCGCTTTTTAAGTAGAGGACCATTCTCGCCACCCCTCAACCCTACTGTCAACTAGGATGTATCATTCCTGAAAAAAATCCTTTCTGCTTACAATCCAGCATGCCGGCATTAAGATGCCATCGACAGAGTAATGACCGGATCTCATTACAAGTTTGATACTCCCCTTGGCTAATTGACCCAGCTCAATAATATGTCGGTTATATTACGGTTTTATTACATTGCCTGATGCGGAAATGCACTAACAGGGGTAATATGTGCATGAAAAATAACTATTTCAAAAAGCGTGAGAAAAATGCTCGTGAGGCGGGTTGTTTTGGCTTCAGAGGGGCAAATATGACAGAACAACTTAACACGGCAACAGGGAGTGACGGCCTGTCCGCACCAACCATGCTCTCTGGGCGATCATTCGTTTGGATGCCAGTCATCAGGCGCGTCTCAATACAATGAAGATGATCCTTAGGGCTGTCGATTACAAGCGACGGAATCCGCAGGTTGGCCTTGTTCCAACCCCTTGGTTGTTGTCTCCAGCGTATATGAGATGGAGAGGGTGGAGGCGCTATGGCTGAGTCATGGCAAGTATTAAAACTGCTTGTCGCATTTCGCGGCGGCAGTGACGTCCAACGAAAAAAGGGGGGAGCCTTTTGAGATACGAAATTTTTGTCTGACTTTAAGGGATGAAGAAGATCCACTGACTGGGCTTCTTTGCGTCGCCTTTTGCTTGCGGCAAAGGGAAGGGTCAACTGCATGGCGGTGACAGTCTTCTCCCAGCACGCAAAAGCTTGAGTTCACGCTACTGATTTATCGATGTTAAATTCAAAGTAATACGGAGACATACATGCGGACTACCAACCCAATTGCTTCCTTGCTGGGAAGCAGCCCATTCAAGCCACTGCAGGCCCATATGCGCATCGTTAACGAGTGCGTTCTTGAGGTTCCTGCCCTGTTTGATGCCCTGGTGGCGGGAGACAATACGGCACTTGTCGAGCAGAAAGAGAAGATTTTTGCTAAAGAGGGCGAGGCGGACACCCTCAAGCACGATTTGAGGGCTCACTTGCCAAAAAGCCTGTTCATGCCGGTCGATCGCCGTGATCTGCTTGAGTTACTGGACCTGCAGGACACTATTGCCAATGTAGCACAGGATATCGCCGGCTTGATGACTGAGCGTGATATGTCGGTGCCGGAGGGTATGGCTGAGCCATTGGTCGCCTTTGTGCAACGCTGTATCGATACCTGCAATCATGCTGCGACCATCATCGAAGAGCTGGATGAGCTGATCGAAAGCGGCTTCCGGGGGCGCGATGCCACCAGGGTGCAGGAGATGGTCGAAGCGCTCAGCAAGCTGGAAGATGAAACCGACGACATGGGGATTGCGCTCGCTCAAAGCCTGTTCGCGATGGAAGATGATCTTAAACCCGTCTCTGTCATGTTCTGGTACCAGATGTTGCAGTGGATTGGCGACCTGGCGGATTACGGTGAGAAGGTTGGTGACCGTATGCTTCTATTGATTGCTCGCTGATTGCATCATCGCCTTCAGCTTAAGGTTGTAAGGTTTCTGTCGATTTTTTGTTCTATACGCCCGGCGTGTGGGGGATTTGTTGCCTCCTACCACGGGTATACTGAGGGGTCCAGCAATGGAAATTATCTCCGAATGGGGTTTTTTGTTTATCGGTATGGCCGTCGTTTTCGGTCTTTATATGAGTTGGGGTATTGGTGCCAATGATGTCGCCAATGCCATGGGTATGCCGGTTGGCTCCGGGGCCATCACGGTCAAACAGGCCATTATCATTGCCGCTATCTTCGAGTTTGCGGGGGCCTTCATCGCGGGTGGTACCGTGACCAAAACCATCCGCAAAGGCATCATTGATCCCAGCAGTATCAGTGGCTCGCCCGAACTGTTGGTGTACGGCATGTTGGCAGCGCTGCTTGCCGCAGGCATCTGGCTGATGATCGCCTCAACCAGAGGTTGGCCCGTCTCCACCACGCACTCCATTGTTGGCGCCATTGTCGGTTTTGCCGTGGCAGGCATCGGTGTGGATGCGGTTAACTGGGGTAAGATCGGCAGCATCGTCGCCAGCTGGCTCGTATCGCCTCTGATCGGCGGGGTTATCGCGTTATTGCTGATGCTCAGTATCCGAAAACTGATCCTCAACACAGATAACCCCTTTGACAAGGCGAAGACCTGGGGGCCTGTCTATATCTTCCTGGTGGGCTGGATCGTCTCCCTGGTCACCATGTTCAAAGGGCTTAAGCACCTCAATCTGGAGTTTTCTGTAGCGGAGAGCTTTGTGGCGGCTACGATTTTCGGCATTGTTGTTGCCATTATCGGCAAGGTACTGATCAACCGCATCCAGGTCGATGAAAACGCAGACAAAGATTACCACTATGCCAGCGTGGAGAAGGCCTTCACCCCCATGATGATTTTCACCGCATGTGCCATGGCCTTCGCTCATGGCTCCAATGATGTGGCCAACGGCATCGGTCCCATGGCGGCAGTAGTCTCCGTCGTCCAGAACACTGGTGACATCAATCAGAAGGCGGGTCTTCCTCTCTGGATCCTGGTGCTTGGCGGCATCGGAATCGTGCTTGGTCTGGCTACCATGGGTTACAAGGTAATGCAGACCATCGGTACCAAGATAACGGAGCTGACGCCGACCCGTGGCTACTGCGCCACATTGGCGGCGGCGACCACTGTGGTACTTGCCTCCAAAACCGGTCTGCCGGTATCCACCACCCAGATTGCCGTTGGTGCGGTGATGGGTGTGGGCCTGGCGCGGGGTGTTGGAGCGATTGACCTTCGCGTGGTCGGTAATATTGTGCTCTCCTGGTTTATAACCCTGCCCGCAGGTGGCATCTTGGCAGCGGCCTTCTTCTTCCTGTTCAAAGGCATCTTCAGCTAAATAATACGCCGATGGCAGGGCTCCCTCTACGGAGCCCTGCTTTTTGCTATTATTCGGCGGGTAAATTCAGCCGGTATCCGGCCACTGCCACAGTATGACGATAACGATGCCGTTTGAAACTGCTCCACTCGACGATGTACAGATCATAAAGGACGTCACCTTCCCCGGGCATATCACTTTTAGGCAGTTGTTGATCACCGGGCCGCCCGGTGCAGGAAAGAGCAGCCTGATCCGTAAGCTCGGTGGCTGGTCGGAAGAGGGTTATATCGATCTGACGCAGAACAAGTGGTGGACGGCGCAAAGTCTCTCCCTGCGCCCGCGCGAGATTCATCTTGGTTTTCCCTTCGTTGGCTTTGAGCAGGCACTGGCCCTCTTCGACAAAGAGTGGTTGGAAGCTGATGCCAGGCCGGTGATCGATCTTGAGCGGATAAGAATACCGCCGGAAAAACGCTATTTTTTCTCCGTCAACTGGCGTTGGCGTTATGTGTTTGAGTTCCTGTTGCCTCCTGCCCCCCTCTTGTTGGAGCGCCGGCTGGAGAGGAGCAAGCGGGGTACGCATCATGTGGATGTGGATCTCGAACTGAAGACCATAGAATCTCAGATTCAGGTATACCGGCAAGTGGCCCTCTATCTGCACCAGAGTGGTCTCAATGTCTATCTGAGAGAAGATACCGACGACGTTCCCCTGCAAATCATTGACCCTGAGCAATAATTGATGGCTACACAAAGTTCCAAGCAGCAAAAGGGATTGATGAAACGGCTCAAGGAGAGTTTTTCCGGGTTGGCGCAATGCAAAGAACTGGATCTCAAGAAGGCCTACCTCCTGGAAGACAAGAAGGTTCGCCTGCAGATGGAGAATTATCCGATACAGCTTAATGTCGGCCCCGACGGAAAGACCCTGCATATCTATCCGGAACGGCCGATGAATCACTCGCAGAAGGGGTTTCAAACGGGACGCTATATCATGTTTGACCCCAAGAGTTATTACAAGGGAGTGTCCGGTTTTCTCCCAATCAATGAGGGTAAGAAAATTATCCTGGGAAAAGGCAATGCAGCGCAAAAGGACCTGCTCAACCTTCCGCAGAATATTGCGGAGCGCCATCTCAGCATCGTCAATGATAACGGCAGTTTGGTATTCAAGAATTTAGATGCGAAGCATCACGCCTGTATTTCACCCCTGTTGAAGGATAAACAGCTCCACCGCATCAACAAATGGAGACTGGCCAAGCTGAAACGGCTCCGTTCCATTTTCGGCGGCCCTGTCAAAATGCTGCCTGCTGATGATGCACTGTCGATGATACGGCGTGTCAACAAGGTGATGGAGAAGGAGGCATACCGGGTAGAGGATGACAGTGGGCAACCCGGGGGTGTGGTGGAGCTCCCCCCTGGAACGACACCGATTCTTCTCGGAGATCTGCATACCAAGGCGGATAATCTGCTGGTGATTTTGAGTCAGAGTGGTTTCCTCAAGGAGCTGAAGAAAGGCAATGCCGCTTTGGTGATTCTGGGTGATGCCGTGCATTGCGAAGACACCGGGAAACTTGAGCGGATGGAGAGCTCAATACTGATTATGGATCTGATCTTCAAATTGAAGCTGCGTTTTCCACGGCAGGTGTTCTATTTGCGGGGCAATCACGACAGTTTTTCTGAGGAGATCGGAAAGCAGGGTGTGCCGCAGGGGATGCTGTGGGAAAAGGCGTTGGTAAAGATCAGGGGCAAGGCGTACAGGAACGAGATGGCACGTTTCTATGAGCAGCTTCCCTATATCGCCTATTCAAAGAATTTCATCGCCTGCCATGCCGGGCCGCCTACCCGTTCCACCTCGCGTCAGGAATTGGTCAACATTCGCCAACATCCGAAATTGATCCGGGAAGTGACCCAAAATCGCATTCGGCGCCCCAACTCTCCCTCCGGGTATTTTAGAAGGGAAGTGAAGAAATTCCGCAAATATTTCGATCTGGCTCCAGATACCCCGGTCATCGTCGGTCATACGCCGATGACCAGTGATGACACCCTCTGGGAAAATGTGGGTGACATCGATAATCACTATGTGATCTATGCCAGTAATGACCAATGGGTCGGTGTTATGGCACAGGTGGGTGGCCGGCTGTATCCGTTTCACTACCCCGTCGAGCATTTGATTCCGCTGATCAACGCGATCGAAAATTGAGACCGTCAAAGGCGTCTTTCGGTCAGAGAGGATCAAAATCAGGCCATTGTTACAGTATTATTACAGTTTGATGACAAAGCCCAAAACAATTATACTTAGTTTCTATGGGCTAATAAGTTCTTTTTGGATATAGCCCCTGCAAGCGCCAGCTAACGCACTCAAATTGAGCGGAAATAGTGCAACTATTTTCTGACGTGCGCTGCTCGTCCACATAGCAAAGAAGTCTGATACGAAATGCATTCGGTGCGCCTCCACTGAGGAGGCGCACGGTGTCCTTTTTTCATTTTTTTTGGGGAAATTGCCAGAATGATCGGGAAAATCGTCCTACCTACCATTCTGTTCATGCTTGCTTATGGATTCTGGATCAGCCCCAATTTCAAAGAGATAGCCGCCGGTGTCTCTATCTTCCTGTTTGGCATGCTTTTCCTTGAAGAGGGTTTCAAGGCGTTCACAGGCGGTCTGCTGGAACGCCTGCTTCGCAAAACCACTGACGGCACCTGGAAGGCAATCAGTTTTGGTGTCGTCAGCACTACGATCATGCAATCCAGTTCGCTGGTATCGGTCATCACCATCTCCTTCCTGGGCGCAGGACTGATCGGTCTGGCGGCTGGTATTGGTATCATTTTTGGCGCCAATCTGGGCACGACCACGGGTGCCTGGCTGATTGCCGGGTTGGGTTTGAAGGTAAAAATCTCCGCCTACGCCATGCCGATGCTGGTTTTCGGCATTATTTTGGTGTTTCAGAAATCCAGGAATCTGAAAGGGTTCGGTTATATCCTGGCCGGGCTCGGCTTCCTCTTCCTCGGCATCCATCAAAGGAGGGCTTCGAGGCCTTCCGTGACACCATTGATCTGACGGCATTTGTGGTGGCGGGTTACCCCGGTATCCTCCTGTTCACCCTTATCGGCGTCTTTGCCACGGTGGTGATGCAGTCAAGCCACGCTACCCTGGTTATCATTATCACAGCGTTGGCGGCACAGCAGATCACTTATGAGAATGCCCTTGCGCTGGCGATTGGCGCCAATATCGGTACGACCATAACGGCGATCCTCGGCTCCATGAGTTCGAACGTGCAGGGCAAGCGTCTGGCAGGCGCCCATCTTGTTTTCAATATGGTGACTGCGATCATTGCCATCATCTTCCTCTATCAGATCGCGGACGGGGTGGATTGGGTCAGTAGTGTCGTTGGTATCGCGGCCGATGACTACACCTTGAAACTTGCGGTGTTCCACTCTATTTTCAATATTATCGGGATTCTGGCAATGCTTCCGTTCATCAATACACTGGTGAATTTCCTGATGCAGCGGATGCCGGAGAAGGTGGTATCTGTGGCGGAGCCTAAGTATTTGAACGATTCCGTCATCGAGTTGCCTGACACTGCCATCGAAGCGGTGCGGAAAGAGACGCTGCATCTCTACGATAACGCCTTCGCAATTATTGCCCATGGACTCAGTCTGCACCGGCACGACATAGTTTCGGACAAAGACCTGGATGAGGTGGCTGCCGAATCCACCAAAGTCATGCCTATCGATATAGATGCCGAATACGAGAAGAACGTCAAAGGTCTCTACAGCGAAATAGTCAATTTCACCAGCCGCGCACAGTCAACCATGGAACCGGAGCAGGCGGACGAACTTTTTGCCCTGCGTGCCGCCGGACGTGATATTGTCGAGGCGATTAAAGATACCAAGCACATGCATAAGAACCTGTCCCAGTACATCGTCTCGGACAACGATCATATCCGTGCTGAATACAACAGGATCCGTAGCTACCTGGGTTCGGTGTTGCGCCGCTTGGGTGTGGTGCAACAGGAGGGGGACGACCCGACCAGTGTCCTCTCACTCGACATCATGAAGGTGGAGATGGAAGAGAACGATACGACGGTGAACGGTACGCTTGAATCCCTTATTCGCGATGAGAGCATTACTCCGCATATGGCCACCTCCTTGATGAATGATGCAGCCTATGCCTATGATGTGACCAAGAATTTGGTGCAGATGGGGGAGGTCCTTTTTGCCACGGGTATGCAGTCGATGAAAGACGCAGAACGTTTAATCGCCCTGGATGACGAAGACATCGCTGAAGTACTAGAGCGGGATAGTAACCTGCTATAGTCAAACGAATAGTATGAAAATACCAAAATTACTTAAAAGGGTTCAAGAGTACGTTGACGCTGATAAATTAAAGCAGTGTAAGCGGAAGGACTGCATGAAAGAGGTTTTGCAGAAGCTCAAGAAGCAGCAGCGTGCGCTTAAGGATAAACTGGGTAAAGAGAAGAACGAGAAAGAGCATAAACGCATTCAGAAGGCGCTGGATATCATCTACCTGCAACGAAAAAAGGGCTTGAAGGCGCTTAAAAAATTACAGAAATCATAGCTGTGGGTTGATTGCTACAGTGGTTGTGGGGGAGAACGCGGCGAGAGATTGTTGATGAACCTGCGTTGTTTCGACGGCATCTACGAATAAGCGTATCTTTCATATTCAACCGGGTTACCAGCTACACAACAACGCAGTTGTAGCCAAACAGTATTAAACCCGGCAATCTCCAAGAGAAGTCAAAGAATTATTTGCCGGGCATAAGCCCCTTTGTAACCTGTCGGTATTTCCCAAAAAATCGGGCCAAAAGGGCGATTCAGTGACGAGGTCTTACTCTGCTCTGAGCGCATGCCAACAGGTTGGATGCCTGCTTTCAGGTGCCGCGCGGCTACCCAAATTTATCCATAACGACGGTGCTACGGATTCCGCGCACCCGTGTAATTAGATCCTGTCACAGCCCAAGATTATTCCAGATTTTCAGCGTAGGTGTCGCCTGGTTCATGGTGTAGAAATGAAGACCCGGTGCGCCGCCATCCAGCAGTCGCCTGCAAAGTTCAGTTACCACCTCAGCGCCGAATGCCCGGATGCCCTCCAGGTCGTCTCCAAAACTTTCCAGGCGTCTGCGTACCCAGCGGGGGATCTCCGCGCCGCAGGCATCTGAAAATCTTGCCAACTGCACGTAGTTGGTGATCGGCATGATGCCAGGCACGATTGGGATGTCTATACCCATGTCGCTGCACTCTTCCACGAAGCAGAAATAGGCGTCCGGGTTATAGAAGTATTGGGTTATTGCTCCGTCGGCACCGGCTTCTACTTTGCGCTTGAAGTTTTTCAAATCGGCCTTTGCGCTGTTCGCCTGTGGGTGAAACTCAGGATAGGCAGCCACCTCAATGTAGAAATGGTCGCCATACCTCTCTTTGATCATTTCAACCAGTTCATTGGCATAGTTGAGTTCACCCAGGCTGCCGAGTCCGGCTCCTGAGGGCAGGTCTCCCCGGAGCGCCACAAGCCGCCGAATCTTCTGCTCATGGTAGCGATCGAGTATCTGCAAAATCTCTTCACGGCTGGAGCCGATACAGGAGAGATGGGGCGCGGTTTCGATCTGCTGTTCTCGCAGCCAGTCGACACTGGCAAAGGTGCGATCCTGGGTCGAGCCGCCGGCACCGTAGGTGACCGAAAAGAACTCGGGATTCAGTGCATTGAGCTGGTTGACGGCAGTCTTCAGATTTTCGAATCCCTTCTCCGTTTTGGGGGGGAAGAGCTCAAAACTGAAGGATCGATTCGTTGTCATTGGAATGTCCTTGGCTTAATACGAATTACTGAAATACTTTGTAGGGTGCGCAGTGCACAGCAAACGGCATTGTTTTTCCGTTCACATCCGCAATGGTGCGCGAGGCGCACCCTACATAGCAAAAACCTCTGTAGGGTGCGCTGTGCGCATCAGGCGGTGTTGTTTTTCCGTTTGCATCCACAATTGTACGCGAGGCGCACTTACATAGGATAACCTGACAAAGCAGAATTAGTAGCGATAGTGATCAGCTTTGTAGGGTCCATCAACCGGTACGCCAATATAGTCGGCCTGCTCCTGTGACAGGGTGGTCAGCCTGACTCCGATCTTTTCAAGATGTAGTCGGGCAACCTCTTCGTCCAGTCTCTTCGGCAGAATGTAGACACCCACCGGGTAGTCCTCAGGCTTGGTGAAAAACTCGATCTGCGCCAGTACCTGGTTGGTAAAGGAGTTGGACATAACGAAACTCGGGTGGCCAGTGGCGCAGCCCAGGTTAACCAGGCGACCCTCGGCCAGCAGGGTGATGCGGTGGCCATCGGGGAAGATGATCTGGTCGACCTGAGGTTTCACATTCACCCACTCATGTTGCTTGAGCTTCTCCACCTGGATCTCGTTGTCGAAGTGACCGATGTTGCAGACGATGGCCTGATCTTTCATGCCGGCCATGTGCTCGTAAGTGATGATGTCCTTGTTGCCGGTGGTGGTGACATAGATGTCAGCAACCGGCAGGGCGTCTTCGATGGTAACGACACGGTAGCCCTCCATCGCCGCCTGTAGGGCGCAGATCGGATCGATCTCGGTGATCCAGACATTGGCACCCAAACCACGCAGGGACTGGGCAGAACCCTTGCCGACGTCTCCGTATCCGCAGACCAGAGCGACCTTGCCCGCTATCATCACGTCGGTGGCGCGTTTGATGCCGTCCACCAGGGATTCGCGGCAGCCATAGAGGTTGTCGAACTTGGACTTGGTAACTGAATCGTTGACGTTCATGGCGGGAAACAGCAGTTTGCCCTCATTGAACATCTCGTAGAGGCGATGCACACCCGTGGTGGTCTCTTCGGTAACGCCTTTGATGGATTCGGCCATCCTGTGATAGCGCTTGTTGTCTTCCGCCAAACTGCGTTTGAGTACACCGAGGATGATCTGCCACTCCTCCGGGTCGTCATCTTTTGGCTCCGGGACGGCACCCGCGTCGCTGTATTCAACGCCTTTGTGAACCAGCAGGGTGGCGTCGCCGCCATCGTCCAGGATCATGTTGGGCTGCTGGTCGCCGGGCCAGTTGATTACCTGCTCGGTGCACCACCAGTACTCCTCCAGGGTTTCGCCTTTCCAGGCGTAAACCGGGATGCCGTCTGCGGCGATGGCGGCGGCGGCATGGTCCTGGGTGGAGAAGATGTTGCAGGAGCACCAGCGAACCTGAGCGCCTAGGGTGACCAGGGTTTCGATCAGCACGGCAGTCTGGATGGTCATGTGCAGGGAGCCGGTGATGCGTGCGCCGGTAAGGGGCTTCTCCTCGCCATACTTTTCGCGCAGGGCCATCAGGCCAGGCATCTCAGTTTCAGCGATAGCGATCTCCTTGCGACCAAAGTCGGCAAGAGAGATGTCGGCTACCTTGTAGTCAGTAAATTCGGCGTTCATTTATCAATCTCCGAGAGACAAATGAGCGCCGTTTTTTGAGTTGCCCTCTTCCCGAGCCTGACGGAAGTGTTTCCGCTGCAGCGCCCCTCGGGGAGTGGGGGGAATAAAAATGCTTGGTTTTACAGTCCTGCGTCGGCCTTGAGTGCATCTGCCTTATCGGTCTTTTCCCAAGTGAAGCCTTCGTCTTCACGGCCGAAATGACCGTAGGCTGCAGTCTTGCGGTATTTGATCTGCTCGCTATTCAGCAGGTCGAGCATATTGAGGATGCCGTAGGGCCGCAGGTCGAAATGTGTGCGCACCAGTTCGGTGATGCGTTCGTCAGTGATCTTTCCGGTGCCGAAGGTGTCGATCATGATCGAGGTGGGTTCAGCCACGCCGATGGCGTAGGAGACCTGGATCTCGCAACGATCTGCCAGTCCGGCGGCAACGATATTTTTGGCGACATAACGACCGGCATAGGCGGCAGAGCGATCCACCTTTGAGGGATCCTTGCCGGAAAAGGCTCCGCCACCGTGACGGGCGGAACCGCCGTAGGTGTCGACGATGATCTTGCGACCGGTCAATCCGGCGTCTCCCATAGGGCCGCCAATCACAAATTTGCCGGTGGGGTTGATGTGAATTTTGGTGTCCGGGGTGATCAGTCCGGTCGGGTCGAGTACTGGTTTGATGATGGTGTCCATCACCGCGTCGCGCAACGCCTGTTCGCTCAGGGTATCCGCGTGCTGGGTGGAGAGCACAACTGCATCAATGCTGATTGGTTTGCCATCCTTATAGTGGAGGCTGACCTGGCTCTTGGCATCGGGGCGCAACCAAGCGAGTTCACCCTGCTTTCTGACTTCCGCCTGCCGTTGTACCAGACGGTGGGCGTAGGTGATGGGGGCGGGCATCAATACGTCGGTTTCGTTGGTGGCGTAGCCGAACATCAGGCCCTGGTCGCCGGCGCCCTGCTCTTCGGGATTGCTGCGGTCGACACCCTGGTTGATGTCGGGAGACTGAATGCCGATGGCGGTCATCACGGCACAGGTATCGGCATCGAATCCCATTTCAGAACTGGTGTAGCCGATCTCGCGGATAGTCTGGCGCATTACTGCTTCGTAATCAGGTTTGGCATGAGTGGTGATTTCGCCGGCGATCATAACCATGCCGGTCTTGAACAGGGTCTCGCAGGCCACGCGGGCATGTTTGTCCTCGGCCAGAATGGCATCAAGGATTGCGTCCGATACCTGATCCGACATCTTGTCCGGATGTCCCTCGGATACCGATTCCGATGTGAATATGTATTCGCTCGCCATTATAATGAGTTCCTTCCGTAATCCCTTATAGATTAAGGGTGTTGAAGATGCGTTTATACCGGCATGATTTTCTCTATGAAAATAGATGCCGTCAAAAAGTGATCGGCGATTTTACACCCAGCTGGGGTTTTTGCATAATGCCGACCCGGATTTCAATTCAAAGCATTGAGGGTTTCAATAGTGGTTTCACTACAAACGCCGGTATGTGATTTCGGCAGGTCTGCGCCAAACTTTAATCTGCAGGGGGTCGACGGTAAAACTTGGACACTTGACGCCTGCAATGGGGAGAAGGGTCTGCTGGTGATGTTTATCTGTAATCACTGTCCCTATGTAAAGTCGATCAGGGATCGCATTGTGCGGGATGCGCGAGAGCTGAAAGTCCTGGGCATCAATTGCGTGGCCATTATGTCCAACGATCCGGCGGAGTACGAGGAGGACTCGTTCGAAAACATGCAGCGGGTTGCCGAGGCGTTCGATTTTCCCTTCCCCTACCTCTGGGATGAGAGCCAGGAGATTGCCAAGTCCTACGGTGCGGTCTGCACGCCGGATTTCTTCGGTTACAACGCGGATCTGCAGCTGCAGTATCGGGGGCGTCTTGATGAGAGTCGGAAAGATGCCGCGCCGGAGGGTGTGCGGCGCGACCTTTTTGAGGCGATGAAGCTGGTGTCCGAAACCGGCGCTGGTCCCGCAGATCAGATTCCGAGCATGGGTTGTTCAATAAAATGGCTCGAATCCTGAGCTGGCCGGCATGGTTACAATATCAGGATATTCAAATTTTCCCATCAAGTCAGCTTATTGCCCCTATAAAGGCAGCTAAATTGCCGACGGCTTTAGCTTAGGGGAGAATAGCTCACCTTTTGCCCTGCGGTGGGGTGCCAAGAACCTCTCATTTTGAAGTTTCCGGCATACACCGATGTGAACAACAGTGGCTGGTGACAGTGTTCCCGGCCGGGTGGCTGACTATCAGGCTTGTAGCCTTTGCTGGTCGCCAAGTGGAAACAGACGAGATTTCGTAACTTCAAATAGGAGAGGGGTCAATGTCCTCACGCAGAGAACTTGCCAACGCTATCCGTGCCCTGAGCATGGATGCAGTGCAGAAAGCCAATTCAGGTCACCCTGGCGCGCCCATGGGTATGGCCGACATCGCTGAAGCCCTGTGGAACAGCCACATGAAGCACAATCCGGCTAACCCGGACTGGGCGGATCGTGACCGTTTCATCCTCTCCAACGGCCACGGCTCCATGCTGATCTACTCCCTGCTGCATCTGACCGGTTACGACCTCAGCATGGATGATCTGAAGAGCTTCCGTCAGCTGCACGCCAGGACTCCGGGTCACCCCGAGTACGGTTACGCTCCCGGCGTCGAGACCACCACCGGCCCCCTGGGTCAGGGCATCACCAACGGCGTGGGCATGGCCTTGGCCGAGAAGACTCTGGCAGCCCAGTTCAACCGAGACGGCCACGATATCGTCGACCACAATACCTATGTCTTCATGGGTGACGGCTGCATGATGGAGGGTATCTCCCACGAAGCCTGCTCTCTGGCCGGTACCCTGGGTCTGGGCAAGTTGGTCGCCTTCTGGGACGACAACGGCATCACCATCGACGGTCACGTCGAGGGCTGGTTCACCGATGATACCCCCAAGCGTTTCGACTCTTACGGCTGGCACGTTATTCCCGGTGTCGACGGTCACGACGCAGACGCGCTGAATGCGGCAATCGAAGCGGCCAAGGCAGTTTCTGACAAGCCGACGCTGATCTGTTGCAAGACCACCATCGGTTTCGGTAGCCCGAACCTGGCCGGAACCCATGATTGCCACGGCGCGCCGCTGGGTGATGATGAGATCAAGCTGACCCGCGAGCAGTTGGGCTGGAGCCACGGCCCGTTCGAGATTCCAGAAGACATTTATGCCGGTTGGGACGCGAAGGATGCCGGTGCTGCTGCCGAGTCCGCATGGAATGACAAGTTTGCTGCCTATGAATCTGCGCACCCTGAACTGGCTGCCGAGCTTAAACGCCGCATGGCTGGCGATCTGCCCGCCAACTGGGAAGAGGCGTCCAGCAAGTTCGTTGCCGAAGTCAATGCCAAGGCCGAGTCTCCTGCAACCCGCAAGGCTTCTCAGAACGCCCTAAATGGTTACGGCCCGCTGCTGCCTGAGTTCCTCGGTGGCTCCGCTGACCTGACCCCCTCCAATCTGACCTCCTGGTCTGGTTGCAAGGCGATTACTGAAGGACATGCCGACGGCAACTACATCTCTTACGGTGTACGTGAATTCGCCATGTCCGCCATCATGAATGGTGTCACCCTGCACGGCGGTTTCGTGCCCTACGGCGCGACCTTCCTGATGTTCTCCGAATACGCCCGTAACGCTCTGCGCATGGCGGCGCTGATGAAGATTCAGTCGATCTTCGTCTATACCCATGATTCTATCGGTCTGGGTGAGGATGGGCCGACCCATCAGCCGGTCGAGCAGATCCCGACCCTGCGTATGATTCCCAACATGAGCGTATGGCGCCCCTGTGATGCAGTCGAGACTGCAGTGGCCTGGAAGAGCGCGGTAGAGAAGAAAGACGGTCCTTCCTGCCTGATATTCTCCCGTCAAGGTTTGCAGCATCAGAACCGCAGCGAAACGCAGATTGCCGCCATCGCCAAGGGCGGTTACGTGCTGGTCGACTGTGACGGTACGCCTGATGTGATCGTTGTGGCCACCGGTTCCGAAGTGGATCTGGCGGTCAAGGCTGCAGCCGAGTCGAGCAAGAAGGTGCGCGTGGTCTCCATGCCCTGCACCAACGCCTTCGACGCCCAGGATGCTGCTTACAAAGAGTCCGTGCTTCCTGCAGCCTGCACCGCACGCGTGGCTGTTGAGGCTGCCGTCACCGATAGTTGGTACAAATACGTCGGTTTGAACGGCAAGGTGATCGGTGTTGATCGTTTCGGTGAATCTGCACCTGCAGGCCAGTTGTTTGAAGAGTTTGGCTTCACCGTGGCAAACGTTGTCGCTGCTATCGACGAAGTATCTGCCTGATTCTGCAATTACAGGGCGTCTGATGACGCCCTGTTGACCAATTTATAAAGTTTACGTTCTTACGGAGTATTCTCATGACAATCAAAGTAGGTATTAATGGTTTTGGTCGCATCGGTCGCATGGCCTTCCGTGCTATTGCCAAGGATTTCGCTGGTGACATCGAAGTTGTCGGTATCAACGACCTGCTGGACGCTGACTACCTCGCGTACATGCTGAAGTACGACTCGGTTCACGGTAACTTCGACGGCGATATCGCTGTAGACGGCAACAACCTGGTGGTTAACGGCAAGACCATCCGCCTGACCGCTGAGCGCGATCCTGCAAACCTGGCATGGAGCGACATTGGCGCTGATCTGGTTATCGAGTGCACCGGCTTCTTCCTCACCGAAGAGACCTGTCAGAAGCATATCGACGCCGGCGCCAAGAAAGTCGTTATGTCTGCGCCCTCCAAGGACGGCACCGCGATGTTCGTACACGGCGTCAATCACGACGAATACGCTGGCCAGGCCATCAGCTCTGCTGCTTCCTGCACCACCAACTGCCTGGCGCCTGTCGCCAAGGTTCTGAACGACAAGTGGGGCATCAAGCGTGGCCTGATGACCACCGTTCACGCAGCAACCGCAACCCAGAAGACTGTTGACGGTCCTTCCCTGAAAGACTGGCGCGGTGGCCGCGGTATCCTGGAGAACATCATCCCGTCCTCCACTGGCGCCGCCAAGGCTGTGGGTGTTGTACTGCCTGAGCTGAACGGCAAGCTGACCGGTATGGCTTTCCGCGTGCCCACCTCTGATGTTTCCGTTGTCGACCTGACTGTCGAGCTGAACAGCGAAGCTTCTTACGACGATATCTGTGCTGCCATGAAGGCCGCCTCTGAGTCTGGCCCGATGAGCGAGACCCTGGGTTACACCGATGAGAAGGTTGTCTCCACCGATTTCCGTGGTTGTGGCCAATCTTCCATCTTCGATTCAGGTGCAGGCATCGCACTGGACGGCACCTTCGTCAAGGTTGTCTCCTGGTACGACAACGAGTACGGCTACACCTGCAACATGCTGCGTTTCGTTAAGCACGTTTCTAAATAAGGGCCGAGGAATCAGGGCCTAGGGCCGAGGGGGAGTTGTTTTCCCCCGGCCCTCGGCTCTTGGCCCTTTCCTCTTTTCCCAGAGGTATTCGGCAAGGCCCCGGTTTTGCCAAATCTCTCTGAATCAAACCTACGGAGTGCCGTTATGTCTTTCATCAAGCTCACCGATCTCGATCTCGCCGGTAAGCGCGTCCTTATCCGCGCCGACCTGAACGTACCTGTCAAAGACGGCAAGGTTACCTCCGACGCTCGTATTACCGCTTCCATGCCGACTATCGAACACTGTGTCAAGGCAGGCGCCAAGGTACAGGTCATGTCCCATCGTGGCCGTCCCACAGAGGGCGAGGTGGATGCTGAGAATTCCATGCAGCCCATTGCTGAGGACATGTCCAGCAAGCTCGGAACCACCGTCCGCCTGATCCAGGATTACCTGGACAGCGCTCCCGAGGTTGCCGATGGTGAAGTCGTATTGTTCGAGAACGTACGTTTCAATGCGGGTGAGAAAAAGGACAACGAAGATCTGGCAAAGAAATACGCTGCTCTGTGCGACGTGTTCGTAATGGATGCCTTCGGTACCGCGCATCGTGCACAGGCTTCAACTCACGGTGCCGGCAAATTTGCGCCCACTGCTTGTGCGGGTCTGTTGCTGGCCAGTGAACTGGACAACCTGGCCAAGGCCCTGGCCAATCCGGCTCGCCCCATGGTAGCCATCGTCGGTGGCTCAAAAGTCTCTACCAAGTTGACTGTACTGGAGGCGCTCTCCGAGAAGGTCGATCAGTTGGTGGTCGGTGGAGGTATTGCCAACACGTTCCTCAAGGCTATGGGCAACAACGTCGGCAAATCTCTCTGCGAGGACGATCTGGTAGACACAGCCAAGGCGCTGGTGGAAAAGATGAAGGAGCGCGGTGCCAGCATTCCGATCGCCACAGATGTGGTTTGCGGTAAAGAATTCAGCGAAACAGCTGAGGCCACTCTGAAGGCAGCCGGTGATGTGGAAGATGACGACATGATCTTCGATATTGGCCCTGACTCCGCCAAGGAGTTGGCTGATATTATTGCCAAGGCTGGTACTGTTGTCTGGAACGGCCCGGTGGGCGTGTTTGAGTTCGACCAGTTCGGCGCGGGCACCAAGACGGTTTCCATGGCCATTGCCGATTCCGATTGTTTCAGTCTGGCTGGTGGTGGCGACACGATTGCCGCTATCCAGAAATATGATATCTATGACAAGGTCACCTACATCTCCACTGCGGGTGGTGCTTTTCTTGAGTACCTTGAAGGCAAGACCCTGCCTGCGGTTGCCATGCTTGAAGCAAGGGCAGCTGACTAACAAAGTTGAAGCGGTAATCAAGCACCATCGGGCAGTTGCCCGATCGTGGTCCTGTCGCTGAAACTTAGCTAAAGAGCGTTATGCCAAGACGAACAAAGATTGTTGCAACCCTGGGTCCGGCAACCGACGACCCTAAAATGATGGATAAGATCATTCGTGCGGGGGTGGATGTCGTTCGGCTCAACCTTTCGCACGATTCGCACGATTCTCAGTTGGACCGGGCTGAGCGGATTCGGGATCGTTCCCGTGCGAGCGGCAGGCAGGTCGGCGTACTCTGCGATCTGCAGGGCCCCAAGATTCGTATCGGCCGGTTTAAAAACGATTACATCGTGCTGGACGAGGAAGACGAATTTATACTCGATGCGAGCTGTCCGCTTACGGATGGTGATGGAATCCGTGTCGGCCTGACCTATCCTGGTCTTGTCAATGATGTCTCCCGTGGCGATACCCTGCTGCTGGACGATGGAGCGCTTGTTTTCTGGATCTCCGAGGTTGATGGCCAGGAGATTCACTGCAAGGTTGTTGTTGGCGGCAAACTCTCCAATAACAAAGGCATCAATAAACAGGGCGGTGGTCTGTCGGCTCCCGCGTTGACGGAAAAAGATCGCGCTGATATCAAGTTCGCCGCAGAGATCGATGCTGACTATCTTGCTGTTTCGTTCGTGCGTAGCGCGGAGGATGTCAGCGAGGCGCGCAAGCTTCTGGAAGAGGCGGGCGGCAAGGGTGGCATCATTGCCAAGATTGAACGGGCTGAAGCACTGGACTGTATCGAAGAGATCATTGAGGTGTCTGATGCCATCATGGTCGCACGCGGTGATCTGGGGGTGGAAATTGGTGATGCGGAACTCCCCGCGGTGCAGAAGAACCTGATTAAAATAGCACGCAAGATGAACTGCGTGGTGATCACAGCGACCCAAATGATGCAGTCGATGATCGATAGCCCGATACCGACTCGTGCCGAGGTCTTTGATGTGGCCAATTCCGTGCTGGATGGTACGGATGCGGTGATGCTTTCGGCCGAGACATCTGTGGGTAAATATCCACACAAGGTCATAGCTGCAATGGATCGTGTCTGTGTCGAAGCTGAAAAACAGGCAATCGTGCGGCGCTCCCAGCACCGTATCGACTCTGTTTTCGGACGCGTGGATGAAGCCATTGCAATGGCGACCATGTACACTGCAAACCACCTCGGCGTGACGGCAATTGCCGCGTTGACTGAGTCGGGTTCCACATCCAAGTGGATGTCGAGAATCAGTTCAGGTATCCCGATTTATGCCTTGACCCGAAATGTGGAGACCCGCAGAAAAGTCACGCTCTACCGTGGCGTCTATCCTGTCAGCTTCGATGTCGCCAGCACCAACATCGGCGAGGTCAATGAAGAAGTCATCGACGAACTGCTGCGCCGGGGTGAGGTTCGTGAGAACGACCTGGTAATCATCACCAAGGGGGATCGCTCCGGTGTTGAAGGCCAAACGAATATCATGAAAGTGATGCGAGTGGGTGAGCATGTGCTGCCCAAAGAGAATTAGGCAAGAACCCGCGGGTTCTCGCAGTGCGTTTAACCCAGTTATAGAAACCAACTCAAGGAGGCTATCATGGCCCTGATTTCCCTGCGCCAACTTCTGGATCATGCCGCTGAGCACAGCTACGGCTTGCCAGCGTTCAACGTCAACAACATGGAACAGGTGCACGCCATTATGCAGGCGGCAGATGCGGTTGACAGCCCTGTCATCCTGCAGGGTTCCGCCGGCGCCCGCTCCTATGCAGGAGAGCCCTTCCTGCGCCACTTGATCGAGGCTGCAATCGAGATGTATCCCCACATCCCGGTCTGCATGCATCAGGATCACGGTGCATCTCCGGACATCTGCCTGCGTTCCATCCAGTCCGGCTTCAGCTCGGTCATGATGGACGGCTCTCTGATGTCCGACGGCAAGACCCCGTCCACCTATGAGTACAACGTGGATGTCACCAAGAATGTGGTCGATATGGCTCACGCCGGCGGCGTCTCTGTTGAGGGCGAGCTGGGCTGCCTGGGTTCATTGGAAACCGGCATGATGGGCGAAGAAGACGGCCACGGTGCAGAAGGCAAGCTGGACATGGATCAGCTGCTGACCGATCCTGATGAGGCTGCTGACTTCGTTAGCAAGACCGGTGTTGATGCACTGGCTATCGCTATCGGCACTTCCCATGGCGCCTACAAGTTCACCCAGGAGCCTACGGGCAAGATCCTGCGTATCGACCGCGTGAAAGAGATTCACGAGCGCATTCCCGGCGTCCATCTGGTTATGCATGGCTCATCTTCCGTACCCCAGGACTGGCTGAAAATCATCAACAGCTACGGCGGCGACATGGGTCAGACCTATGGTGTGCCGGTTGACGAGATCGTTGAAGGTATCAAATCCGGCGTGCGCAAGGTTAATATCGATACCGACCTGCGTATGGCATCCACGGGCTCTATCCGTCGCCATCTGGAAGAGAACAAGAGCAACTTCGACCCACGTAAGTTTCTCAAGGAAGCGACTAAAGGTATGTCCGATATCTGCAAGAATCGCTACGAGGCATTCGGTTCTGCCGGTATGGCTTCCAAGATGACCGCGACCTCACTGGAGACCATGTTTGGTCGCTATGCGAGTGGCGAATTGGATCCAAAAGTCAGCTGATCGGCTGGATTCAAGGTAGGAAAAGGGGCGTTTGGCGCCCCTTTTTTGTGTCTGAAATATTGGGTTTCGATACGAGTAGCGTAGCGTTCAGGCAAGTATCCCTGCATGCTCAAGCGCCTGCTTGAGTTGCTTTGGGGCAAAACCAGGCAACTGCAGGTCACCGACCACGATCATCGGTACGCTTCGTCCCCCCATGTTGAAAAAGCGTTTCTGCATTTTTCCAGCCTTGCCGACATCAAACTCCAAAAACAGCACCTTGTTGGCCTTCAGCCACTCTTTGGCGCGCTTGCAGTGGGGACAGCGCTGGGTCGTGTAGATTACCACCTTGGCGGTGTTTGAATTGTTATTCACCATAGGATTCAACATCTATTCCCAGCCGGTCAGGCGCCAGTCAAACGCTTCTCCGCCTCCCGGTATTTCTCTGCGGTTTTTCGAATGATCTCTTCAGGTAATTCAGGACCCGGCGGGGTTTTGTCCCAATCAAGGGTTTCCAGGTAGTCACGCACGAACTGCTTGTCGAAGCTGGGGGGGCTGATGCCGGGGCGGTATTCACTTGCGGGCCAAAAACGGGATGAATCAGGGGTCAGTACTTCATCGATCAAGTGTACGGTGCCGTGATCATCAAGGCCAAACTCAAATTTAGTGTCGGCAATGATAATGCCCTTTTCGCGGGCAAAGTCGGCTGCTTCTGTGTAGATGCCAAGACTCAGGTCACGTACTTGCCCGGCAAGATCTTGACCGATCAGGTCTACGGTCTTCTCAAAACTGATATTTTGATCGTGTTCACCCACTTCGGCCTTGGTCGATGGAGTGTAGATTGCCTCAGGCAGTTTGTCGGCCTGCTGCAGTCCTTGCGGCAGCCGAATACCGCAAACCCCTCCGCTGCGTTGATAATCTTTCCAGCCGGAGCCAATCAGATAACCCCTGACGATAGCTTCGATCGGCAGAGGCTTGAGCTTGCGTACGACGATTGCCCGGTCACCCAGTGCCGAGCGCTGGTTGGAGTCTGGGACGACAGATTCAAGTGGGATGTCAGACAGATGGTTCGGTACCTGATCCCTGGTCCGCTCAAACCAGAAATTTGCCACTCGGGTCAGCACTTCACCCTTGCCGGGTATGGCTTGTGGCAGAATGACGTCAAATGCGGATAGACGGTCACTTGTAACGATCAACAGATGATTGTCGTCGACAGCATAGATATCGCGGACTTTTCCCCGGCTAACCTGTTCCAGGCCGGTGAGATTGGATTCAAACAGGGTATTATTTGCTTCATTCATGGTGCTTGTCAGTTCAACAAAACTGTATTATAACCCGCTCAACATCAGCTTTCTTCCCATACTCACAGTTTCTCCTATGCAAATCGTATTTTCGGCAGAGAAGGTCGTCCGGGTCCTGTTGTGGATTGTCGCATTTTTGACCATTGCTAACACGTTGGGACAAATTTCACACCATTTTTTTGGTCACAGCCGGCTTTTTGGCCTGGTGCATCTCTTCAACTTGAACCGAGAGTGGAGTATTCCGTCATTCTATGCCTCATTCGCTGTCCTGTTCTGTTCTCTGCTATTGACTCTGATTGCCTGGGTTCACCATCGTAGAGGAGAGGTGGATTTCAAATACTGGTATGGTCTGGCAGTGATATTTCTCCTGCTTGCAATCGATGAGTATACCGATATCCATAATCGCATATTTGAACCTGTCCACAGTCAATTGAAGGCTATCGGGTTGATCTCCTATGCGTGGTTATGGGTCTATGTGCCGCTGCTGTTTTCTATGCTATTGATCTATAGAAAATTTCTTACAAGGTTGCCAAAGCCGACCGCCAAGTTGTTTATCCTGGCTGGTGTGGTCTATCTTGTCGGTGCCATTGGAATCAACTTTATTGGGGACCAATACACATATTCTGAGAGGAGGGAGGCGGTCTCCTATGTAGTTGTCTACACGTTCGAAGAACTCTGTGAGATGCTTGGGATTGTCATGTTTATCTATGCTCTCCTGAAGTATATGGAAGGATACATAGGGCGGTTGGCATTGGTCTTTCTTGATAGAGAGAAGTAAGCAGAGGGGCGGAATTCTACGAATGGTATACGATACTAATGCAGTCGCCGAGTAACCGACACGCTCAAATGAGCATCTGGTAGGGTGTGCCGCGTGCACCAGAATAAACCGTTACAGCAATAATGGTGCGCAGGTTGCACCCTGCGTTCGACACATTTTGAGAAAACACACCCCATGCCAACCATCCCCACGAACGCTGAAACTTAGGTTAGTCACTGTGCAGAATTGCAGCTACAGACCGTCTATTGAAACCAATAGAAAGTTTGTTGAGTATTAATCCGAGGAAATCCCAAACCAGATAGGTAGAGTCGAAAAATCATGAATGAAGAGAACGACTATCTTCGCGCCTTTCGTGGCAGTTTTATCTCAGCATTACGCTGGCACCATCTGGATAGTTTATGGGAAGTGTTGCGTATGGATGCTGGTGGGGGGTGGTATATCTATGCGGTTGGCGAGCAACCTCCCGCCGGGGTGGTTGATGCGGATGGCTTCAATCGTTTTATCTCTGAAATCGATGAACTGTTGCGAAAAGAGCATGATGAGGATTACTGCGGCATTGTTTATGCGGACGATCTGACTGCACCCTCTTTCGTCAAGATATATGATCCCAATAATCTGGGCGTCTCCTGTGGTTATAGTGATAATCCCCCTCTGCCGGGTTGGGTGATGAGCAAGATCCAGCCTGTTGATCTGCCGTCAACCCAGGTGCTTCCCGGAAATAGGAAGCGCTGGTGGCGGAATCTGTTTGGCGGCTAACGCCTTCCTATCCTGTAAATCCATGTCTGTTAGTGGGAAATAAGCCCGTTTTCCCGTGTTAGACTGCCGTTAACAACCCTGTTAGCAGGTAAGAAATTCATTAGCGATATTTGGTGGGCTATGAACGAAACAGCGCAAGAAAGTGGGAATTTGTCTTTGGATGACCGTCTGGAGATGACGCGTGGCGTGCTGAACATGCTGAAAAACTGGGGACTCAGGGCGGAAGAGATGATGGCGCTGTTGGACCTGGAAGGAAAGCCGCGTCATATGGCACGATATATGAGTGACCAGCCTTTACCCAATAATCCAGGCCTCACCAAACGAGTTGAGCATCTGATCCGTATAATCGATGCGCTTCGTACCACCTACCCGCTGAATCCGGATATGGGGCGGCGCTGGATGCGTCAGCGCAATACCAAGTTACAAAGGCGCTCACCCCTGGCGGTTATGATCGAAGGCGGTGAACGTGGGTTGGTGAATGTACTTTGCCACCTTGATTGTACTTACGCCTGGGATATGAGCGGTTCGAAAAACACCTCCTGCAGGAATATCTCAGGATAAGGTTTTATCCGGGCTGTCTGGCTTGTTCTTTTTCCCTGCGTTGCAGCCAGACATCCAGCCCTTGGGCATTCAATTCGATATCCATGGCCAGCAGTGCCTTGAGCCGGGGTTCCCCTAGCGAACAGCCGTGCTTCATGAGCGCGTTATTGGTCCACTCCCATAATTTTTTCTGGATTCCGGCACAGCGGTTCTCTGGTTCCACGGTCAGGGCAATCTCTGCAAAATCGTCGATAGCCTGGTGCAGGTCATCTGCCAGCCGGTTCATGTCGCTCACTTTTCCATAGTGGGTGAGGTAAGCGCTGGAGGGGTTCATCTCACTCAGTCTGCTTAATGTTGCCTGCCAAGCTGCTGGGTCGAACTGGACCGGGGTTGTGG
The DNA here is from genome assembly GCA_003349915.1 of endosymbiont of Escarpia spicata. GTDB lineage: Bacteria > Pseudomonadota > Gammaproteobacteria > Chromatiales > Chromatiaceae > QGON01. Next base: position 579,670 of record QFXE01000005.1, on the reverse strand, counting down.
TGGGCAGAATAAAAGCCCCCTTGGAGGTATCCAGGTCCCGATAAGAGAGACCAAAGGTATCGCCGGTAAAGAGCCCTTTACTCCTGTCGTCATAGATGCAGATGTGGTGCCGGGCATGGCCCGGGGTATCGAGACAGAGCAGAGACCTGCCACCGAGTTCGATCACAATCTCGTCGGGTGCCTCAATCACTCTCTCCTGTGGGATGGGAATCAGCCGGCCAAAGGCTTGACGGAAGCGTTCCTCACCGTAGACGGCAGTGGCGCCAGCAGTCAGCTTTGTCGGGTCGACCATATGGCGGGCGCCAAAAGGGTGGACGACAAGCTGCGCCTCTGGGCACTTTTCCATCAGTGCGCCAGCACCCCCTGCGTGATCCAGATGAACATGGGTCACGATGATGTACTTCACCTGGTCGGTGGTCAGTCCACGGGCTTCCAGCAGCTTGAGAATAACAGGCAGGGTATAGGTTGTGCCTGTATCGACAAAAGCCAACTCCCCCTGCGCCTCGACCATATAACAGGCCGCGAGATCTGGCCGTTGATAACCTGTGTCGATACAGGTTATGGCGTGCTCTAGCGTTTGATAGGGAGAATGGCCCATGTTCAGTGAAGATAATCTTCCTGTGGTTGGATGCTGCCGTCGCTATTTTGCAAACGCGAGAATACGCTTGGTGATCTTTGTTTTAAAGGGTTTGGGAAAGAGCACGATCCAGTAGATGATGAACAGGATAATACCACCTCCCAAACTGCCGTAGATCAGGATTTCAACAAAACGGTCACCCAGCAAATGGCGCACCAACAGCAGCCAAAGAGTAAAGGGAATGACTGACAGTATGGGAGTGAAGAAGACCTTCACAATGAATGAGCTGAGCGGGACATCCAAAACCTTGCAGGAGTGGTAGGGGACCAGGAGCCCAAAGGTGATAAAGATCGGTACTGCGATTAAGAGGGCTGCACCTTCCAGTGTCCATCCAGTGATATTGAGCGCGGTAATGCCGATAACAAGTGAAGAAAGGGTGATGATAATGCTCCACTTGCCGATAAAACCATGCATGTTTATTCCCATCAGCACACGGTAGAACGGATCCATCGAAATCGGCAGGAAGTAGGCAACGGCCAGGATGAGAATGATCGACATGTTGACATACTCGCTGCCCATCCAGACTGTCATGATGACATCACCGTAGATGACAAATGCAATCAGAAAGGGAGTAGTGAGGGCAACGCCATATCGGGCTGTGGTGATCAGAAGCTCTTTCAGTTCTTCGGTTTTGCCGGCGCCATGCAGTGCGCCTACCGTGGGTATTAGAACATAGGTAAATTTACGCACGAATGTCTCAATGTGCCTGACAATTGCCACTGGCCGGGTAAACACCGCCAAGGCAGCCGGCCCAAGATTACTGACGATAAAGATGCTGGTGGTTTGCAGCAGAATGATGGGCACAATCGCAGCTGCGAAGGTTTTTCCACCAAAGTGGATCAGTTTTTTGGCACGAACCCAGGTGGCTGAGTGGAGGTGAAATCTCAATTCAGGGCAGATATGACGGGCATAGATCATACGGATGATCTCGCCAAACAGGGTAACGGCGAAATAGATGATGCTGATACTGACCAGTTCCCCGCCCATTGTCAGGGAGGTAATCATGCCGACTACCGTGATGAGATAAAACCCTGAACTGATGGCATTATGCATGCCCCAGCGGTGATAACCGGTGATGACTCCTTTGGCAGGTTCCAACGCCATCTCTGCAGCAAAGGTTGCGCCCAGAAACAGCATGACCCCCTGTGCTACCTCCAGGTTGCTGCCGAGTTTTTCAGCGAAAAAGATGGGCAGTATAAAGTAGAGGGCTGTGACAACGAGCAGCACCATGACTGCGATGAACGCCTGGATCACCAGTACGGTGGAAATCGTACCGCGCATCTCGTCGAACTCTTCGCTGGCTCGATACTTGGCGATATAGCGGTTCAATTGCGAGCCCAGGCCCATGGTGGTTAGGCGCATATAGGCAACGAGTGACCAGCAGAAATCCCAGATGCCCAGTGCCTCCTGGCCGATGTTGTTGTCTATCATTCTGGGCATGACGAATCCCGCAACGATGAAGACAAGATACCCCGCCCAGCTGGTGATGACATTCAAGATCATTCTGTCGCGACCTGAAACGTCCTCTTTTTTTTCAGTTGTTGAGTCAGACACTGCGCTATACCGTTTTTAGAGAATTGTTTCGCTTGTCGAAATATGGATCTGGCTGGAGCATGATCCATTTGATCACAGATTGAAGCGCATTTGTTTGGACAAGTGTTTCAGCGCTGAGTGAAAAGGATTTCAGTTTCTACGCTTTCAGTGGCGGTCGAGCATAACACGGACCTGACCGAAAATCCGGGAGTCAGTTCATGAGTGGGTCAACGGGAAAGCCCGGCGGTACTGGCCAGCAGGAAGAGTGGATCCTTCTTTCCGGAAATCGAGATCCTTTTCAGCTTGAAAGGGTCGGCACCTGGATCGTTGATTCCCTCATCAGTGGTTACTGCCGATGCATATCCGGTCTCTCTGAGTATATCGACGGCCTGTTGATTCCAGCTGCCGTTTGGATAGCAGAAATGGCGACAACTCTTCCCTATGACCTTCTCTATTGCCTCTTTTGATCTGACGACCTGGTCCCGCGACGCTTCAGCCCCCGTCTGGCCCAACCGGACGTGATCTACGGTATGGCTGCCAATGGTGATTTCGGTGGAGCGTGAGATATCGCCTATCTCGTCCCAGGTCAAAATGGCGGACCAGGGATCATCTTTGACAATCTGCTTGATGCTCATGCCACTCTGTTTTTCAAGTGATTCCGCCAGCTGATCAAAGTAGTCGCGCATCTCTATGTCCGGCATATCGGCATGTTTCAGAATGCCGCGCAGCCGGGAATAGGATCGTGCCAAGGTGCCTCTGTTGGATTTATCGATGGTAATTTCAGTCTCTTTGTAGCGAATTGTTTCCCCGTCAATGTTCGCAAACTGTAGCGCATAATCGAGGCGGTCGACCCAGAAGGGACGTTGCTCTTCAGTGTGGCCGGTGGCGACATAGAAGACAGCAGGAACGCCATACTTCTGCAGTATCGGCAGCGCATGGGCCGCATTGTTTCTGTAGCCGTCGTCGAAGGTAACGACGCAACAATTGGGCTTTGACGGTAGTCGTCCTTCCAGTATGGCAACAGCTTCATCGATAGTGACAAAGTTGTAATAACGACTGAAGAGCTTGAGGGTCTGCTCAAGATATTTAGGTGCAAGTTGCGGCCGAAGCGGCTCCCATGAGGACGATTCCTCCTGGGTATCCATGACGCCGTGAATCGTAAAAATCGTAATTTTTTTCTCTTGAGGAAAAGCAAAGCCCTTAGGGCACCAATCCGATACAAGATTTTTAGAGTAGCCAGTTTAAGATTCATCTTGTCCCTGTATAAAAATGTGATTAGCGTGATTTCATGATATTGGGCTATTCAGATCACGGCTTAACGGAATCTGTCCCGCGTTTTCCGTCAGTTAATCCCTGGATGATCCTGACGTTCTTTGGCAAAGGGGTACTCTGACGGCAGCCCATCGCAAATTGTAAATATTTATGAACTCGGATAATAACCTGAGATACACTTTTTGTGTACCGGGGAAAGGAATGAGTTTCAGAAGGCGTGTGTTAAATTCCCGGTGACCACGGGATCAAGCTTAATTTCAATTGTAACTATTCAGCACTTTCTCTAAACGTAATTACGTTGCAAATAAATCGGTGTACCCAACCCCTGTTTCGCACTGTTGCGCCTGGTGGACTCGATGGATCGAGGTGGCTGTAATTCTAGTTTTATTGGTTCTATGCGGCAGCCTTGGGGTTTAGTTCCGGCAGGCGGTTGTCATTGCCATGCTTTTTTCCGCTGCGCCGAGTGCGGAGCAGCGGTATGCCGGGTCGTATCTCTCGCTTGAATTCCCGTTTCCAGGCTTCGAAGTCGAGGGTAGTGTGGCCGTAGATCGCCTGATCCAGATCGTGTATCAGGCTGCGCACCCGCTGAGGATTGGATCTTGGCTGAAAATTGATGATGCGGTCTGCAATGTTCGCAAAGGGTGCCCTGGGAGGCATATCCATATGTTTGTTGGCCAGGAATCGCAGAGTGTAGCCCCAGACGTCAGGATCGTTTTCCTGATCAACGCAACGTACGCAGAACCAGAAACGGATCGACAGCGGCAGCATGCCGACCAGTTGACGGCGCAGTCGTTGCCACTTGGTAATTGGATTGAGGCAGGCAGTGGTGGCGCGAAGCTTTTCACTGATCGGAGCGAAAGCAGGTGCCATGTTTAGGAAAGGCTTCTTCAGTGCAATTGTGAGCGGCGCAAATGCAGCGGGAGGTTGCACCTCACGTTTTCGATTGGCGATCCAGATCGCCAGCCAGTAACCGAAGATAACACCCAGTGCCACGGCCAGTGGGATCCAGAAGGCGGCGGGGGAGCCGGCGGGGAAAAACGTGCTCGTTTTGGTCAGGCCGAAAAGCCCTTCCCCCCTTAAACCACTGCCACTGACAGCCATGGGTTTGACGGGCTCGGAGGCATGCTGCGGCATGCCTGTTCTGATATTCCACCAGGGTATACGCAACTCGGGTAGTTGCAGGTCACCACCATGCTGGGGGACCAGCGTGAAGGTTTCGGTGCGGCTTCCCCGAATCTTTTTGCCACTCTTGCTAAGTTTGGTTTGGGTGCGAGTCTTCTCCCGGTAAATCCGAAAGGCTGGGCTTTGCAGCTGGCGTTCAAGACTGGGCAGGAGATTACCGGACGCGCCGATTGCCTTGATTTCAATCGTCAGGCTGGTGGGTTGCCCGGCAGCGAAGCGGGTGTTCTCCGGTAGCCTCGTATTGAGGGTCAACTGTTCAAGCGGCAGCCAGGGCTTGATGGAAGGATCGGCATCTTTGACATCGAGTTTCAGTGGTTTATCACTTGTCGCATCGAAAGCCTTGGGAGCGCTGCCGTATCCACTCATAGGTTCCAGTGTCCCAGTAACGTGAAGTGGCGGAATCTCGATCTTTCCTGGGCGCAGAGGCGTCACCTGGTAGATAAATCCGGTCACGATCTCCTGATTTCCTTTACGGGTGCGGGAGCTGGCTGTGGGGCCCTCGATCTTCTGGAATATGAGCGCGTCGGTTTGCGGCAATTGTGGTGTGGCGGTTTTGAGGTTGCCGTCACTGATGATGTTGAGATGGAGTAACAGGTTCTCCTGCAGATAGGGGGTTCTTCCTGAGAGTTTGATCTCCAGGCGAGGCGGGCGGGATTGTTGACTGTAGTACGGTGTTTGACTGTATCCCGGGCGCTGCATGCCCGGCCAACCGCCAGGTCCGTAAGAGGGGGGTTGCACGGTTGGCGAGGGAAGTTCCGGCGAGGGGGTACCCTTACTGCGCTGATCCGGTGGAGCATAGTTCCACTGGCTGACTGGGGGTTGCCAAGGCATATAACCGGGGTAGCCGCCGGGTGCCGCTACGGCATTGGCCGCCAACAGCAGCAATAGCAAAATGCTTGGAAAAGCGTGCAATCGTTTATCCATCCTCTGAGAACCTCGATGGTTTCCAGTATTTATTTGATCTTTTATTTATTAGTGTCGGAGTCAAATTTACTCGGCTCCGACCCAGGCTTATCTTGCGGGCTACCAGGGACGCGTCTCAAAATCGCGGCCGCCTTTGCTGCGCAGATAGTCGTACTCCTGGAGTTTGAACTGCTTTTGCATCAGCTGGGCAGGGTCGCCCTCGACCTGTTCCAGCCACTGCTCCATCAGTGCCATGCCTCCACTCATATGGGATTGGCTGTCGTCACCGGGGCCTCCGCCTTGCTGTTGGTCGGCATCAGGGGTCGACATATCACCCATCTGGTCGACCTGATCGACGGCTTCAGGGGTTGGTTGGCCCTGTGGCAGTGTTTCCGGGTCCTGCTTCTCCTCTCCCAGTCTGCCGGCAGAAGGTTGATCCTGCTCTGCTGAATCTTCATCCGGTGATTCTCCAAGGCTAGCAGATTTTTCCTCGGGGGATGGCTCTTTTCCGGCAGTATCTTCCTGCGGTTCATCCTGCTGGTTGGCCTCTGCATCCTTTGCTTCGGTCTGCTCCTGTTCGGACTTCCCTGCCTGGTCAGTGCGGTCCTCCTGTTCGCCGCCTTCACCTTCGTCCTGCTGTTGTTCGCCGGCCTTGGGTTCTTCCGACTCTTCTTCGCCAGCCTCACCCTGCTGTTCAGGGTCATCCTTCTCCTGGCCCGCTTCATCCTGCTGTTCGCTCTCGTCCTTTTGCTCTCCGGACTGTTGGCCCTGCTGCTCGTCCTCGGATGAACCCTCCTGATCCTGTTCTCCCTGCTGCTCGCCTTCCTGCTCGCTTTCGGACTCTCCCTCGCCCTGCTGTTCCTCTTCGCTCTGCTCGCCGGATTGGGACTCCTGCTGCTGTTCGCCGGAAGAGCCCTCCTGTTGTTCCTCTGACTCCGATTCTCCTTCCTGTTGCTCTTCGGACTCCTGTTCGCCGGATTCCTTCTGTTCCTCGGACTCCTCCTCTCCTTGCTGTTCTTTCTTTTCCTGTTTCTTTTTTTCCTGCTCCGCCTTTTCTTCTTCGGTCAACTCATCCTCTTCGAGCTGTTCCTTGGCCATCAGGGTACGTGTAAGCGCCAGGTTGTAACCGGCGTCCTCATGTTTGGGTTCATCTGCCAAGACCGACTCGTAGGCTTCGACAGCGCCTGGATAGTCCTCCAACCTGAAACGCGCATTGCCCAGGTTGTAGCGTGCATCCTGCTCAACCTCGTCCCGCTCAACAGCGGTAAAACTTTCGGCCGCCGCAGCATAGTCACCCGCCCGGTATTGGGCCACACCACGGCGATAGGGGTCGCTGAAATCCTTTGCCGCATCTTCATAGTGCCCCTGCTGATAGGCGTCCTCGGCGATCTGTTCGCTGTTGCGGAACCACTCTGCTTGTGTGGGGGCGCAAATCAGAAGCAGGAGTGGGAGGAGTGGGATGAAGCGCCTGTTCATAGACCCCCCTCCGTTTGCTGGCGCCGAAAAGTGGGCAGCAACAGCAGTACTAGTGGAATCAGCATCCAGTAAAATCGTTCGTTCCAGATCCTGGTCTTCTCATCAGTGGCTACCGCTTCTGCAGCGTCGGAGGCAGCGAGGGTGAGAAGGGTGCGGCTGTCATCATCGCGAAAATTTGCCTGTAGATAGTGGCCGTTGCCGGTTGATGCCAGCTGTTTGAGCAACGGCTCGTTGAGCCGGGATTCGATAATCTTGCCTGCGCGGTCGCGCATCAGGTCGCTCTGGCCGGTAGGTGCGGGTACCGGGCCGCCGCCACTGGTGCCGATGCCGAGCACATGCAGGCGGATACCGTCTGCCGCCAGGGCTTTGGCTCGAGTGGCGAGGTCGGGCTCATCGAAGTCGCCGTCACTGATCAGCAGGATCGAGCGTCCGCCCTCGCTGGGCTGCCCTTTGAGCAGCTGTTCCGCCTTGTCCAGTGCAGTATGGAGACGGCTGCCCTGCAACCGGGTCAGGTCGGTGGAGAGAGCGGGCAGGGCGTTGAGGATGCTCTGGCCGTCTTCCGTAATGGGTGAGACGATGTGGGAGACTGAAGCGAAAGCGATCAGGCCGATACGGACCTCCCGGTTGAGCTGTACCAGATCCTGGATCTCCTGACGGGCACGGCCAAGACGGGAGGGTTGCACGTCGGCCACCTCCATGGAGCGGGAGATGTCCATTAGAATGATCAGGTCGCTGCCGGGGGTAAATGCCTCCACGTCAGTGTAGTCCCAGCGGGGGCCGGCCATGGCGATCACCGCAAGAATCCACAACAGTGCCCAGCGGATGAAACGTCCCCAGCGTTCATTGACCTCAAGCTCCCGTACGCCGGTGAGGTGGGGCAGCAAGTGCTCATCGGCGTAGAGATGGATTGGCCCCTTGCTGGGACGGGTGACGCTGAAGATCAGCCAGCCGAGCACAGGCAGTAGTCCAAGCAGGGCGAATAGCCACTCCGGGCGGGCAAAATGGAAGGCTGCATCAGGCATAGCCGCCTCCCTTCAAGGTGCGTTTGCGACCCTCAGGAAAGAGTCCCATGACCAGCAGGCAGATAAGTCCGATGCCAAGGGGCCAGTGGTAGAGCGGCTGTGGAATGAAGATGGTGCGGGACTCCGCTTCGGTCTTCTCCAACTCGTCGATACGCTGGTAGATCTTCTCCAGGGCCGCAGTGTCAGTACCCCGGAAGTAGGCGCCGCCGGAGGTTTCCGCAATCTGCCGCATCACCTCTTCATTGAAGCCGAGGTCGCTGCGATAGATCAGCCGTCCGTTCTCCATGATCGGTACCTCTTCACGATCGCTGCCGACGCCGATGCTGTAGATACGGATGCCTTCCCTAGCTGCTAACTGTGCCGCTTTCAGCGGGGGGATGGTACCTGCAGTGTTCTCGCCGTCGGCGATCAGTAATAGCACCCGCGAGCCTTCCGGGCGATCACGCAGTTTTTTGACGCCCAGTCCGAGGGCATCACCCATGGCCGTACCATTGCCGGCGATGGTGGGAATCACCTCGTTGAGCAGGCTGCTTACCGCCCGGCGGTCGAAGCTCAGAGGTGATAATACATAGGCCTGACTGCCGAAGATAACCAGGCCGATGCGGTCTCCCTGGCGTCCATCGATGAATTTACCTACGACGCCTTTCACCACCTGCATGCGGCTCACCTGTTTGCCTTTGACAGTGAAGTCGAGGGCGTCCATGGAGTGGGAGGCGTCCACTGCCAGCATCAGGTCGTAACCGGCAGTGCGATTCTCCGTGTAGGGTTCGAGCCACTGGGGGCGCATCAGTGCGAGCACCAGGGAGATCCAGAGCAGGCTGAGCAGGATCCGGTAGAGCAGGGCGCTGACGGGAGTGCGGGGGCGGCGGGTCTGAAAGGCCTCCTGCAGATGCGCTAGTGAAGGGTGAAGCAGGGTGGTCTGATTGCCCTCCGTCAACGCCTGTTCCTCACTCTTCGGGCGATGCCAGAAGAGTCGTATCAGGAACGGCAGGACCAGCAGCAGCGCCATCCAGGGCCAGTGAAATTCAAACATGACAGGCTCCTTCACTGCTGACCCAGCGGATGGCGGCATCGATCAGGCGGCCAAGGGCGGCACGATCGGTATCGAGTCCCGGTGGGGCGTAGGGGAGTTGCAGCAGCAGTTTGCCATTCTGCTGCCAGTCAAAGCCTGATTTGTCATTCTTCTTCAGCCACAGCAACCAGGCATCCCCGGTCAGAGCCGCTGCATGGGGCCGCCCGCAGCGGGCGATGGCGATGCGGCGTAGCAGTTCAGAGAGCTCCCCGGCAACCTCTTTGGTGGCTTGAATTTTGAGTTTGCGTTTCAGTTGCAGCAATCGACGGCGGGCATCTTTCTGCCAGCGCCCGAGGGGATAGAGCCTGCGTTGACGCAGCAGCCACATGACGAGCAGAACGAAGAGAACGATGCCCAGGGCGGAGAGCCACCAGCCGATGGCCAGGGGCCACCAGGAGGCGGGGTCGATTGTGTGAATGTCGCGCAGTGAGTCCATATCAACAACTAACGCGCGCCGAAGTGACGGGCAAGTGCGCGAGTCAGGGTGATGTGGATCTCTTCGTCGGTACTGACGGGCATCAAGGGTACACCAAGACGATTGCAGAGTGCCTCGAGTGTGCTGCGGCGCTGCTGCCAGATCTCACGGTAGCGGTCACGGGCCTGTTGATCGCGGGTATCTATCTCTATCAGCTCCCCGTCCGGTCCTGCAAAGGTGACCCTGCCCATCTCAGGGATTTCGCTTTCTGCGGGATCGTCTACCGGGATCAATACCAGTGTGTGGTGTTGGCAGAGACGTCCCAGTGTCTGCTCCAGACCGGCTATCTCCCTATTCATATCGGCAATAACGAAGATCAGCGAGCCGGTGGGGGTACCCCGGTCCGCCTTCTGCAATGCTTCGGAGAGACAGTCGATCTGTCGTTTTTCCTGGCTGCCCTCAGTGGTGAGGGTGTGCAGCAGGCGCCAGAGGGCGCGGCGGCCCTTGGTGGGACGGATATACTGCATGCCAATCCCGGCGTCGCCGAACAGCATGCCACCGACCCGATCATTGAGTCGCGAGGCAGCCCAACCGAGCAGGGCAGCAGCTTTGGCGGCCTGAATAGATTTGAAGGTACCGCGGGTGCCAAAGCTCATGTGTGGCCCCTTGTCCACGCAGAGCACTACGCTGCGCTCCCGCTCCTCACGGAAGATCTTGAGGTGGGGAACATTGGTGCGGGCGGTGACGTTCCACTCCATATTGCGGATATCGTCGCCCTCCCGGTATTCGCGCACCTCCTCGAAATCGAGACCGGTGCCACGGAACACTGATGAGTAGAGACCGCTGAAACTGGAGTTGACCAGGTGGTGTGAAGCCAGACCAAGGGTATGGGCCTGATGCCGCAGTTCCAGCAGGTCGTCGATATGGGGGTAGAGACTCATGGTGAGACGCTTCCTCTGACAACCGGCGGGATTAAGGGATTGCGACCATGTCCAGCAGACGCGCCAGGAAGTCGTCTGTGGTGATGCCCTCCGCCTCGGCTTCAAAGGTCAGCAGGATGCGGTGACGCAGAATCGGTGGCGCCACAGCCTGAATATGGTGCGGGGCGACGAAATCCTCGCCGTCGAGCCAGGCCCGTGCCCGGGCGCAACGGGCCAGTGCGATACTCGCACGGGGAGAAGCGCCGAACCGGCACCAGCGGGCCAGATTGGCATCGTAGGCCTTGGGATTGCGGGTGGCCTGCACCAGATCCACGATGTAGTTGTTCAGTTTTGGATCGAGGTAGAGTTCCGCCGCTTCCTGGCGGATTGCGAACAGGTCGTGCTGAGAGAGCTGCTTTGACGGGGGCTTGGGGGCTTCCGTCATCTGGCTGCTGTCCAATGCCAGAATCTGCAGCTCCTCTTCGCGGCTTGGATATTCCACGTTTGCCTGCATCAGGAATCGGTCGAGCTGGGCCTCAGGCAGTTGGTAGGTGCCTTCCTGCTCTATCGGATTCTGAGTGGCCAGCACCATGAAGAGCTGCGGCAGCGCATAGGTCGTCTGGCCGACGGTTATCTGATGTTCCGCCATCGCCTCAAGAAGCGCGGACTGGACCTTGGCAGGGGCACGATTGATCTCGTCACCGAGCAGAATATTGTGGAAGATCGGTCCCTGGCGAAACTCGAACTCTCCCTTTTCGTGGCGATAGATGTCGGTGCCGATGAGGTCAGAGGGCAACAGATCGGGGGTGAACTGGATGCGATGGAAGTCACCCTCGATCGCCTCGGCCAACGCTTTGACCGCCGTTGTCTTGGCCAGGCCCGGCAGGCCCTCCACCAATAGATGTCCGTCACTGAGCAGGCAGATCAACATCGCGTCGATGAAGTTCTGTTGCCCGATGATGCGGGAGGCCAGATGTTCGCGGAGGGGGTCGAGGTCGGAAGGATTCATACTGCAGCTACTTTTATAATGGGTCGTTATCTGTCTATCGCGCTTCCCAGTGCGCTTAGTGGGCGCCTGATGCATTGATGACAATCTTGTAATCAGCGTCATCCTGTCGCCAATTCGGATAAAGTGCAAGCAGTAGAAGTGTTGTGAGTTATTTGATTATTAGAATCTTATTAATTTCCTGTAGATGATTTTGTCCAGCTATCCGGGGGTTTGCAGACTTCGGAATGCACTTTCGCCAGCATCCCGAAAATTGTGCTTGAAATTTGTGGAAAAGTCGCTTTTTCAGCATGTTGCATGGTGATTTATTCACACGATGCCTATCGCGCTTCCTGTGGCGGGGGATTTGTCAACAGGCAGAGTGTAAATTTTTTGTGTATTTGTTTTCTCCTTTATATTCAGTTGGTTAGTGGATTGTTTGTTTTTTTTACAATCTAATGAGAAGTCAATGTTTATGCGGGTTTCAGGGTGATGTCCCGATTTTTTCAACAAAGTTATCCACAGATGATGTGAATAAGTGGGAAGTCGTTTTTCAAAGCCGGGTTACAGCTGTTTTCAAGCAATATTCTGATGAAAATCCGCTAACATATTGATTTATCTTTTTGGGAGGGATTCCTCTCAGAGTGGAGAGCCAGCTTCCCGAAATATATCAAATCTGAAATATTGAGGCGTAGAGCGGCAGGGTTTTGGGTATAATCCCCGCTCTTTTTTATGGACCGGACTGTATCAGTGATCGAAAAGCTCAGAAATATCGCCATCATCGCACATGTTGACCACGGCAAGACCACGCTGGTGGACGAACTGCTGAAACAGTCAGGAACCCTGGGGGAGCGCTTTGGCGAAGTCGAGCGGGTGATGGATTCGAATGACCAGGAGAAGGAGCGCGGCATTACTATTCTCTCCAAGAATACTGCGATCCGCTGGAACGACTACCGCATCAATATCGTCGATACCCCAGGCCATGCCGACTTCGGTGGCGAGGTGGAACGGGTGCTCTCGATGGTCGATTCGGTACTGCTGCTGGTGGATGCTCAGGAAGGACCGATGCCACAGACCCGCTTCGTCACCCAGAAGGCCTTCGATCATGGTCTGCGCCCTATCTTGGTGGTCAACAAGATAGACAGGCCTGGCGCCCGTCCCGAGTGGGTCATCGATCAGGTGTTCGAACTCTTCGACCGCTTGGGCGCTACTGACGAGCAACTCGACTTCCCGATCATCTATGCCTCGGCCATCAATGGCTATGCCGGTCATGAAGAAGATGTAAGCGAGGGCGACATGACGTCGTTGTTCGAGGCTATAGTTAAGCACTGTCCGGTGCCCGATGTGGACCCGGATGGCCCCCTGCAGATGCAGATCTCCAATCTTGACTACAACAGCTACGTGGGCGCGATTGCCGTGGGCCGTGTCGCACGGGGGACTATCCGTCCCAACCAGCAGGTGGTTGTGGTCAAGTACGACGGCGAGGAGCACAAGGCCAAGGTCGGGATCGTATATGGATACCTGGGGCTTGAGCGGCACGAGGTCAAGGAGGCGACGGCCGGCGATATCATTGCCATTACGGGCATGGATGCGCCAAATGTCTCCGATACCCTTTGCGATCCTGAGAGTGTGGAACACTTGCCCCCTCTGAGCGTGGATGAACCTACCGTCTCCATGACCTTCCAGGTCAACGCCTCTCCCTTTGCCGGCAAGGAGGGTAAATATCTGACCTCCCGCCAGCTCAAGGAGAGGCTGGAGCGGGAGCTGATCCACAACGTGGCCCTGCGGGTGGAGGAAGGTACCGATCCTGAGAAGTTCAAGGTCTCCGGTCGTGGCGAGCTGCACCTCTCGGTGCTGCTTGAGGCCATGCGCAGGGAGGGGTTTGAGCTGGCGGTCTCCCGTCCCGAGGTTATCTTTCGTGAGGTCGACGGTGAGGTTTGCGAACCTTATGAGCAGTTGACCGTTGATGTGGAGGAGCTGCATCAGGGAACCATCATGGAGGCTTTGGGTGCCCGCAAAGGCGAGCTTAAGGATATGGTGCCTGACGGTCAGGGGCGTGTGCGTCTCGACTATGTCATCCCTTCCCGTGGCCTGATCGGCTTCCAGACCGAGTTTATGACCAGTACCTCAGGCACCGGCCTGATGTATCACGTATTCGACCATTATGGTCCCGCTCAGCACGGTGGTATCGCGCCGCGTAAGAACGGCGTGCTGATCTCCAACGGTCAGGGTAAGGTGCTGGGGTTCGCTCTGTTCAATCTGCAGGAACGGGGCAAGATGTTTGCTTCACCGGGGGATGAGGTCTATGAGGGGCAGCTGGTGGGTATACATGCGCGGGCCAATGATCTTGTGGTCAATCCGCTGAAAGGCAAGCAGCTCACTAATGTTCGTGCATCAGGCAAGGATGATGCGATCATGCTTACACCGCCGTTGAAATTTACCCTGGAACAGGCGCTGGAGTTCATTGAGGAGGATGAGCTGGTGGAGATTACCCCCAGTGCGATTCGCCTGCGCAAAAAGCATCTCAAGGAGCACGAGCGGAAGAAAGTGGCCCGGGGCGGCTGAAGTCAGTCAGCGGCCCGGATTCAGAAGAGATCTACATCGCCGCTAGACATTTCGTTGGCTTGTACTGATTTCTCCTTGAGTCTGCCGAAATCCTGCTGAATCTGTTGCAGTATTGATGAGAGTTCTGTCAGGGGTGGTTCGCCTCCCTGATGGTGCTGCAGGATGCCGCTGATCTGGTTGGTTACCTCTGTGAGTCGCTCAAGCCGAAGGTGTGAATGCTCCAGAATTTGCCTGCTCATGTCGTCTACCTGGAGTGAGGTGAATCCCGCAGCTACCTGTTGCTGGGTTTTCTGCGTGATGGCTGCAATTTGTGACGTATTGTTGCGCACGACCTGATTGATCGACCTCATGTCGTCCCACATTTGGCTCAATGCTGCTTGGGATGCGTCGATGGTTGAAATGTCGGTAGAGGCTGATTTTTCCACGATGGAACGGATACTGTGGATATCCTCCTGCATCGCTGTTAATTTTTCCTTAATCTGGTTGTTGAAGTTGGTGGTGCGCTGTGAAAGGTTTCGCACTTCATCTGCAACCACGGCAAAACCACGCCCGGCGTCACCGGCCCGGGCGGCCTCGATTGCTGCGTTTAGCGCCAGGAGGTTGGTTTGTGCGCTGATGTCGTCCACGTCCTTGAGCAGACTGACCGCCCCATCTGCGTCCGTATTGATATTGGTGAAGCGGTCGACGATGGTTTTGTTGGCTTCTGTGACACCGCGAATGGTGGTGGCAAAATTGTCCACAATCTTTTCAGTTTCGTGTGCAAAGCCTTCGATGCCGGCGATCTGCTGGTTCGTCTCTTCTGACTTGACAGATTGAACCAACTGATCGACCAGGCTGCTCAAAGTCTGTTCCTGACGGTTGCTTTCGTCGTTGATCGTGGCGAAGTTATTGGATAGGCGATTGATGGCATCGTTCACCAGATTGGCGACATGGTTAAGGTCGGAATGCACCGCCTGAAACTGGGCGTTGACATCCTGCATGGCCTGATCAAACAGGCTTTCATACTCCACACTCTGCTGGATTCGGGTTGCGGCAGCCTTGTTGATGGCCTCGGATTGACGCTGTTGCTGGAAATGGTGGCGGATAAGGCCTGCGACTATTGCGCTCAGTGCGACGCTCTGAAAACCCAACCAGACCCAGCTGTTATCGATTAAGGTTTGGCTCACAATGCCTGCAAGCAAGGCGCCCAGTGCTATCCATGGATATGGGTATTTGGGATTCATGTTAAGGTCTCCGTGCTCCCGGATGACTAACCCAAACTGTTTTGTTTGCTTTGACTGGTACAGGGTTTGAGGGTACCAATTTACCCTGTTATCGGCGGGGATATTGTTTTCTTTAGCGCTGATTGTGCGAAGGTGAATGCTAAGAGTTTGCAAGCTTCGCAGAAAAGAAAAACCCCGGCGGCATTCCATGCTGTCGGGGCTTTAGTCGCCTGATTGTGGTTGGCAAAGGTGTTCTCTCCGTAGCTGCGCCGTTCCTGCGCATTTCGTCGTTCCATCTGCATCCTTGCCGGCGACGGGTACAGATTTACACAAAGCGGTGAGATTTTGTGTGGGCAATGACCTCATCTCTTGTAGGAATTTTCTGAACATTGTGACTGTTGCAGGTGAAATATGCGGTGTTTCCCTGGGAGTTGCCAGGGTAAACTCTCGATTTCATGGCATGTATCTTTTCTAAAAACGAAAGCTGCGAAACCCACAGCTTTGCCCGGAGACAGAAATGATTGGACTGCTGCAGCGAGTGTCAAATGGCAGCGTGAGGGTAGAGCAGGAGGTGATCGGAGAGATCGGCCATGGACTGCTGGTGCTGGTCGGGGTGCAGAGGGACGATAACGAGGCCAAGGCCGACAGGCTATTGGAACGTCTGCTTGGTTACCGGGTTTTCCCTGATGAAAACGGACGCATGAATCTGGGGTTGCGTGATATAGGCGGCGGTCTCTTGCTAGTGCCTCAGTTCACCCTGGCGGCGGATACGCACAAAGGAAAACGACCCGGCTTTTCCAGTGCGGCACCCCCTGCAATGGGAGATGCTCTTTTTCGCTACCTGCTCGGTCGTGCACGGGAGGCTCACGAGGATGTGGCGTGTGGTCGCTTTGGTGCGGAGATGCAGGTTGAGTTGACCAATGAGGGTCCTGTGACCTTTTGGTTGGAAACCTGATGCTGTGACAGGTTGCCCCCCTACTTCTTTGCTTTTTTGGTTGCCTCGTGCAGGTCGAATGCCAATCGATATGCCGTATAGTATTTGACGATGTTACGTGTATAACGCACGGTTTCCTGCCCAACGATTTTGAGCGCCGCGTGCTCAACATTGAGGAACCAGCGATTCCTGTCCAGCCCCATTTTTTCGGCTTTTGCGCGCATTTTGCGTACTTTTGCCGGGCCGGCATTGTAGGCGGCGAGGCTGAAAAAAACGCTGTCCTGCGGTGAGATGGAGGGATCGCTGAAGTAGTGTTTGCGTAGCCAGGCCAGGTATTTAACACCGGCGTGAATATTGTTCTCCAGCTTCTCAATGTCCGAAATGGCGACATGTTTGTCGGCGGCTGTTGCCTTGCGTATCTGCATGATGCCGATAGCCCCGGAGGGATTGCGCTTGCGTTGATCGAGCCCTGACTCCTGATAAGCCTGAGCGGCAATGACCAGCCAGTCGAAATCATACTGTTCGGAATATTTTTTAAAGAGGCTGCTGACTTGATTCAGACGGTCATGTTCATTGGGTTCCAGGGGGTTTTTGATCCATCGGGTCTTTTCGTAGTAACGCTTGAACATCATGTTACCGAGCAGACTGCCCTTTTTGATCTTCCCGATATAGCCATTCAGGCTCTGCAGTAGTTTGGGGTTGTTCTTTCTCACCGCCCAGGCAAGCTGACTGCCGGAATGGATAGGGTGTCCTGGATATAGCTGAATATTTTTCAGCACCTGTGACCAGATCCTGGCGATGTGGTCGTCGGCGACCGTGTAGTCGACGACCCCGGCGTTGACCATTTCAAGCAGATCTTCGGTCTGCAGATATTCACTTACTTCGATGATTTTGATCGGCAGCCGATTCTCTTTGCTGAATCGGTGATTGATCTGTTTCAGATGTGTTGCATAGCTGCTGCCTTTCAGTACATGCAGGGTCTTTCCCGCCAAGTCATTGTGGGACGTTATGGGCGCAGTGGATTTTGCCGCCACGATGATCTCCTGCACGTCGGGCAGATAGGGTTTGGTAAATGCGACCATTTTTTCCCGATCCGGCGTAATGGTCAGCCCGGCTGCAGCGATGTCCCCTTTGCCTGAGAGTAGAGCAGGCAACAACTGATCGAACGGAACAGGAATAAATACCAGGGCGGTATTGATCTGGTTTCGCTTATTGTCTTTGTTGAGGTGTTCTTTATATTTCTCCAGCAATTCGGCTTCAAACCCTTTGCGGTTGCCATTGTGGAGAAAAAACCGGTGCGGTTGTGACTGATCAGTACACGAATAGCGGCACGCGTGCGCATCTCAACAAGGTCACCGGAGAATTGCCGGGTGACGGTTTCGAGTATGGAAGTGCCATCCGCCGCAAAGAGGCCAAGAGGGAGGTAGACGAGCAGCAACAGACTGACCAGCTGTTTTATGTCGGCAGGTTTATGGTTGCGTTGGTCTGGTTCTGTTTGAATGGGAGATTCCATTTTGTAAAAGCTCAGGTGGTTATAATTCTCAAAATACCTGTCCAGACTATCCTTCTCTTGCGCCGTAATTGATACTGTATATAATAACAGTATGGAAATAATCACAGGCCAAGCCCGATGAAGTTGACGCCAAGACAGACAGAGGTTCTTGAGTTGGTTCGTTCTCACCTGGAGGTGACAGGTTTTCCACCAACCCGTGCGGAGATTGCAGAGGCTCTGTGTTTCCGCTCTGTGAATGCGGCTGAGGAGCATCTGCGGGCACTTGCGAAAAAGGGGGCCATTGAACTGCTGAAGGGCCGCTCACGCGGGATTCGGTTATTGTTGCCGGAGGAACAGGATGAAGGCATTCCCGTGGTTGGCCGGGTCGCGGCAGGCAGTCCGATTCTTGCAGAAGAGCATATTGAAGAGCGCTACCCTTTCTCTCCGGAACTTTTTCATCCACCGGCAGACTATTTGCTGAGGGTGTCGGGTACGAGTATGCGGGATGTGGGCATTATGGATGGTGACCTGCTCGCAGTGCATCGCACTTCCGAGGCGCACAATGGCCAGATCGTGGTGGCGCGTCTGGATGATGAGGTGACAGTAAAGCGGTTTCATCGTGATGCTCAGCGTCGGCATCTGGTGGTCCTGTTGCCGGAGAACGCTGATTTTGAGCCAATCAGGGTTGATTTACGGGAACAGCATTTAACGATTGAAGGATTGGGTGTCGGTGTTCTACGCCAGGGACTGGAGATTTCGAGCCGTTTCAGACACAACTAATAGCGTCGTACCGTATATACTATCTTTAAAGTTCCGGAGTTCAAGTTAGGATGGTTGTAGGGTGCGCTGTGCGCACCTTGATTGCTGCTCATTCTGGTGCGCACAGCGCACCCTACGTTCGCCACATGCAAAGAAGCCACGCAACATCATCCCGAACCTTGAACCTTGAGATCCCAAAGAGGAACGAAGGATAGCCAACGCCGCAACGGTTGAGATCTGCACGGGTCGTTGTCGCCGCATTGTCGATTTTGTGCAGGCAGGGGAGACGATTAGGTGCTGGGAGTTCTGCTACTGGGGTTTCTGATAGGCCTGCAGCATGCGATGGAAGCGGATCATGTTGCTGCAGTCGCTTCCCTGGCAACTCAAAACCGCACGCTCGCACAGACAGCCAGGCAGGGTGTTGTCTGGGGTCTGGGGCACACCTTGACGCTATTTCTCTTTGCTGGAGTAGTGCTGGTTTTCGACCTGATCATGCCGGAGTCTCTGGCTCGCACCCTGGAATTGGCGGTGGGTGTGATGCTGATTCTACTGGGCGTTGATGTTTTGCGTCGTCTGAAAAGCGAGCGAGTGCACTTTCACGCCCATAGTCACGGAGAGCTGACCCATTTTCATGCCCACTCCCATCAGGGCGGCGGCGTGCATGATGCCGATCTTCATTTGCACAAACACTCCGAGCGGTTTCCCCTGCGTGCACTCTTTGTCGGCATGATGCATGGTATGGCGGGTTCCGCCGCGCTGATCCTGCTGGCGCTGGAGACAGTGGTCTCTCCTCTTGAAGGTCTGCTCTATATCCTGGTTTTCGGTTTCGGTTCAATAGCCGGCATGGGGCTTTTGGCACTTGTGATCGGTCTGCCTTTGCGTTTCTCATCCCGTTCTCTCACATGGGCGCATAACGGCCTGAAAGGGGTGGTGGGTTTTCTCACTGTGGGGTTGGGTGCTGCTGTGATCGTGTCGGTTATTTAACGTTTTTTTTCGTATCTGCTGACGGTGCATCACACTTTGTCTGCACGGGTGGATTTTAACGAATTGCCTGATTCACCGGCTCCGGTTAAACTCAACTGTTGATAACTCCCGAATTTTTCACAAATATTCAGCTACGGAAAGACATTTGGAAGTGGTGCAAAAAACTAATCTGCTGGAGCTCGACCTTAAGTCGATGGAGGCTTTTTTTGTCGACCTGGGATCAAAGGCCTTTCATGGCCGCAATGTGTTCAAGTGGATTCACAAACACGGCGTGGTTGATTTTACGGCTATGACCGATATCTCCAAGCGGCTGAGAGAACAGCTGGAAGCCGTGGCCGAGGTGCGTCTGCCCGAACTGGTTTTCGAACAGCCATCCTGGGACGGCACCCGCAAGTGGGTATTGGAACTTGAGGATGGCCAGCGCATCGAGACCGTTTATATCCCGGATGATGGGCGCAGTACCATCTGTGTCTCCTCGCAGGTGGGTTGTGCTCTGGACTGCTCCTTCTGCTCCACCGCCCAGCAGGGGTTCAACCGCAACCTGAGCGTGGCGGAGATCATCGGTCAGGTCTGGGTGGCGGCCCGGGAACTGGGTCACTCCCCCACCAACGTGGTGATGATGGGCATGGGTGAGCCACTGGCCAACTTCGACCCTGTGGTGACCGCGATGGACATCATGCAGGACGATCTGGCCTACATGCTCTCCAAATACCGCGTGACCATCAGTACCTCCGGGATTGTGCCTGCCCTTAGGAAGTTGAAGGAGGTGAGTGATGTCAGCCTCGCCGTCTCCCTGCACGCGCCGGATAATGCGCTACGTGATGAATTGGTGCCGATCAACCGGAAATATCCCCTTGAAGAACTGATTCCCGCCTGCCGTGATTTCATAGAAGGTGATAAGCGGCGCAAGGTAACCTGGGAATATGTGATGCTTGATGGGATCAATGACAGCATCAAACACGCCAAGGGGCTGATTCGCCTGCTTGAGGGGACACCCTCCAAGGTCAACCTGATTCCGTTCAACCCGTTCCCCGGCAGCGACTATAAGACCTCACCGCCGGAACGTGTCGAAGCCTTTCGCCAGCGGCTGAAACGCTCGGGTATTATCGCAATGACCCGCAAGACCCGTGGTGACGACATCGATGCCGCCTGCGGCCAATTGGTGGGTAAGGTGCGGGATCGTAGCCGCCGAGATCTCAAACGCAGGCAATCACAGCCTTTGCAGGTAAATCCTTCATGAAAGGCATAAGTGGGCTGCCTCTTTTTAGCGTGTTGTCAGTCGTGTTGTTGATGAGTGCCTGCGCCGGTCAGGAGACTCGGCAGGAACAGGATAATATTGGAGATCTGGGAAGGAGCACGCAGGAGAGCCCGGCCGATATATATTTACAGATGGGCATTGCTTATATGCAGGATGGCCAACCGGCGATTGCTCTGAAGAAGCTGAAGAAGGGGCTTGTTGTCGATCCTGACAATGCCGAGATCCACAATGTAATCGCCATTTTCTACGAACGTTTGGGCGAGACGCAATTGGCTGAAACGCACTACAGTGAGGCTGTAAAACTGCAGCCGAAAAATCCTTATATCCATAATGCCCGCGGCAGCTTCTTTTGCAAACAGAAACGCTATCAAGAAGCGAAGGATGAGTTTGAACGCGCGGTGAGTAATCCGCTCTATCCCACTCCATGGGTCGCACTGACAAATGCAGGGCTCTGTGCCGAACGGGCTGACGACAAGACCCTGGCAGAATCCTATTATCGGCGGGCGCTCTCCAGCAATAAAGACTATCCGCTGGCGCTCTACCAAATGGCGGAAACCAGCTTGGAGCAGGGGAACTATCTGCCGGCACGGGGTTATCTGGAACGTTACAATTCAGCGGCTCAGCCAACTGCAGGATCATTGTGGCTAGGGGTGCGGATCGAGCATGCATTGGGTGGCCGGGAGCAGGCCGCCGCATATAAAAAGCTGCTCAGGGACAGGTTTCCGGACGCCCCTGAGGTTCAGCTCCTCAATAAAATAGAACGATAATGAGTGTGCTTACCAATAATAGTGAAAGTGAGTCGGAAGCGACGGTAGAATCCATTGAAAGCCCTGGGGCGCGACTGCGCAAAGCGCGTCAGTCCTTGGGTCTGGATCAGGCGAAGGTTGCCGCCCAGCTCCACCTCAGTGAGACAATGATCGAGTCGTTGGAATGGGATGATTTCGATGTCCTGCCCGGTGCGGTTTTTGTTCAGGGATACTTGCGCAACTATGCGCGTTTACTACAGCTGCCCGAGGGGGAGATACTGGCAGCTTTTCAGGCACTATCACCCGCTCAGCAGAGTCATGGTTTTCCCAACGTGAAGGTGGCGACAGTGGGGAAAGAGGTGCGTAGCAGTCATGGTGCCGTGCGCATGATGACTTGGCTTATTGTGATCTCTCTGTTGGTGCTGCTGGGTATTTGGTGGCAGGGCCAGCTTGATCTGAGGTTGGGTGATGATCCCGTTGGTACACCTGCAGAGGTGGCCCCTGTCATCGAGCCATTGCCGGAAATGCAGAATGATACTGGCGTGTTAACGCTTAGCCCACCCCCCGCGCAGGAAGACGAGGCGCCAGTTGAATCTCAAGCGGTTGTTGCAGATTCTTTGGAAGGGGAGATGCCGAGTGAAGCTGAAGTGGCCGAGGCAGAGGGCGTGGTGGTCGCAGACCAGGAGTCGGCGCAGGAATCCATGGCTATTCAGTTGGAGGAGAGCGAAGCGGATGCCGTTGCGAGCGTTGACGAACCGCCTCCAGTGCCCGTGGAAACCCCGGCACCAGCACCCGCCGCCCCAAAGGTTGTGTTCGAGTTTTCTGAGCGATGTTGGGCAGAAGTGCGTGACGCCAACGGCAAGGCGCGAATTTTTGGTGAGATTGCTGCGGGTACCACGCGTTTGCTTGATAAAGGTCCCGCCCCCTATACGGTAGTGCTGGGCAATGCATCGGGTGTAAGCATAACCGTTGATGGGGTCGCATATGACCTTAAGCGCCATGCCCGGGCGAATGTGGCCCGCTTCAGTTTCGATCCGTCAAATTTGTAGTTTGGGTTATGTGATTTCCACCGGCACTGTGCCAGTCTGCTTCATCCGTGTTAATCTACGCGGTTTTAACCGTTCCACTTAAACGATTACCAGTAGTTCCAGCCGATGGCAAAAAACATCCAGGCAATCCGTGGGATGAAAGATATCCTGCCTGAGCAGACACCTCTGTGGCAGTTTCTCGAAGATACCGTGCGTTCGGTCCTAAGCCGCTATGGGTACGGCGAGATACGCATGCCCATCGTGGAGTTGACCGAGCTCTTCAAGCGCTCTATCGGCGAGGTGACTGACATCGTCGAGAAGGAGATGTATACCTTCGATGACCGCAACGGGGATAGCCTGACCCTGCGTCCGGAAGGCACTGCTGGCTGCGTACGCGCCGGTCTGGAACATGGCCTGCTGTTCAACCAGGTGCAGCGCCTCTGGTATCGTGGTCCCATGTTTCGACATGAGCGGCCCCAGAAGGGACGCTATCGGCAGTTTCATCAGATCGGGGTGGAGAGCTTTGGTCTCGAAGGGCCCGATGTCGATCTGGAACAGATACTCATTACCCATCGCATCTGGCGTGAGTTGGGCCTGGATGGACTGGAACTGCAGCTCAATACCCTGGGCACTGCGGAAGAGCGAACTGCCTACAAGGTTCTGCTGGTAGACTATTTTCGTAGTCGTATCGACGAACTGGACGCGGACAGCCGGCGACGTCTTGAGAGCAATCCGCTGCGGATTCTGGATACCAAGAACCCGGATATGGCTGCAGTGGTGAGCGATGCGCCGACCCTGATGGACCATCTTGGTGACGCTTCGCGCGCTCACTTTGAAACCCTTTGCGCCGGTCTGGATGCTGCGGGGGTGGCCTATGTCATCAATCCGCGTCTGGTGCGAGGGCTTGATTACTACGCCCGCACAGTGTTTGAGTGGGTCACCACACGGCTCGGTGCCCAAGGTACGGTTTGTGCCGGCGGACGCTATGATGGGCTGGTTAAACAGCTGGGGGGTCGCCCCACACCGGCGGTAGGTTTCGCCATGGGCCTGGAGCGGTTGATTGCCCTGCTGGAAGAGGGCGAGACGGCCAAGCGTCTGCCGTCTGTGGACCTCTATCTGGTGATGATGGGTGAAACCGCGCAGCGTGAAGGTGTGCAGTTGGCTGAGCGCCTGCGGGATGAGCTGCCGGATCTGAGGTTGATTGTGAACTGTGGTGGCGGTGGTTTTAAGAGCCAGTTCAAGAAGGCGGACAAGAGCAATGCCCGTTACGCCCTGATCTTTGGGGACGATGAACTGGCCAATGGAGAGGTGGGTATTAAGCCGCTGCGTGGCGAAGGCGAACAGCAGCAGGTGAAATTGAGTGAACTGGCGGGCATTATTGCCGGTCTGACAGCGTAAAATCACCGGTTGGTGATTATTTTTGACTGAACAAAGGAAACCGGATGAGCGTTTACCAGACTGAAGAAGAGCAGGTCGAAGCGTTAAAAAAGTGGTGGCAGGAGAATGGTAAATCCGTAGTCGCCGGCGTGGTGATCGGATTGGGTGCCGTATTTGGCTGGCAGTCCTGGGGAGAATACAAAGAGCGGGTTGGTGGAGACGCCTCAGTCGCTTTCAACCAGATGATCACAGCTGTAGAAAGTGGCGACAGCGATTCTGCCAGCAAGCAGGCGGAGCTATTGCGCCTGGAGTACGAATCATCGAACTATGCGGTTTTCGCAGCGTTGGCACAGGCGCGCATCAAGCTCGATGCAGGGGACTCCCCAGCAGCCCGCTCACAGTTGGAATGGGCTATAGACAAAGCTTCAGAATCTGGCCTGAAACAGATCGCACAGTTACGGCTGGCGCGCATTCTGTTGAGTGAGGGCGATCTGGATGGCGCTGCTGCCCAGGCGAAGGTCGATAGCGGATCCCATGCGGGTGAATTTGCCGTACTACGGGGTGACATTGCCCTGGCCCGTCAAGATAATAAAAGCGCCCGTGACGCCTATAGCCTTGCCCTTGCCAATGGGGTGGGTAACACAGCGCTGGTGCAGATGAAACTTGACGATCTGGCAGTGGAAACACCCTGAGGTCGTTATGAAGCGCGTCTGGTTCTGGTTCTTTCTGCTCTCGCTGCTGTCTGGCTGTAGCAGTCTCTTTTCCGCCAAGGATAATGCTGATCCACCGGCGGAACTTGTGGATTTTACTGAGGCGCTGGAACTTGAAACGCTATGGCAGCTCAATGTGGACGGCACCGACGGTAAGTTTCTCGCGATCGCCCCTGCAGTTGCTGATGAACACCTCTTTATCGCAGACCCGAAAGGCCGGGTGGTGGCGGTTGACCGTCTCAATGGCAAACGACTGTGGGATGTGG
Organism: endosymbiont of Escarpia spicata; assembly: GCA_003349915.1. Taxonomy (GTDB): domain Bacteria; phylum Pseudomonadota; class Gammaproteobacteria; order Chromatiales; family Chromatiaceae; genus QGON01. The sequence continues at coordinate 554,932 of QFXE01000005.1, read as the reverse complement.
AGACCAAGCTGCCGGTGAGCGGTGGTCCGGGTGCGGGCAATGGTCTGGTGTTACTGGGCACTGCCGAGGCTGAACTGGTGGCGCTGAACGCAGCGGATGGCAGTGAGAAGTGGCGTCGCCGGGTCAGTAGCGAGGTACTCTCGGTTCCTGCTGCATCCCGGGGGGTTGTGGTGGTACGCACCGTCGATGGGCGGGCGGCCGGACTGTCGGCTGATACAGGTGCCAACCGTTGGACCTTTGACCATTCGGAACCTGTTCTCACCCTGCGTGGCAACAGCTCTCCAATCATCAATGAAGATCAGGTGTTCATCGGCTTTTCCAATGGCAAGCTTGCCGGACTCTCTCTGGATAGCGGCACTGCCAATTGGGAAGCAACGGTTGCCACCGCGCACGGGCGGACCGAACTGGAACGGATAGTGGATATCGACTCAGATCCGGTGGTGGTGGAGGGCGTCGTCTACGCTGCCAGTTTTCAGGGGCAGGTTGCAGCGGTTTCCGAAAGCAGCGGCGTGGTGCTATGGAGGCGGGATATCTCGGTGCACACTGGTCTGGATGCGGATTGGAGACAGCTCTATGTCACTGACGACGAAGACTCTATCTGGGCTCTCGAAGCGGGCAACGGTGCGACCCTGTGGCAACAGAAGGCACTTCACGCAAGAAAGTTGTCGGCCCCCGCGATTATTGGAAACTATCTGGTAGTGGGAGATTACGACGGTTATCTGCACTGGTTCTCCCAGGAGGATGGCCGCATGGTTGCGCGCATTCGTGTGGGCAGTGAGGGTATTCGCGCCAAGCCCCAGGTGGTGGACGGTATCGTCTATGTCTTTGACGACAGTGGAAAGCTGACTGCATTGCGCATGCGTTTGCCCGAAACGGAAGCCCCCTGAGTCGAAGCCATGCTTCCTGTCATTGCACTTGTCGGTCGCCCCAATGTGGGCAAGTCCACGCTTTTCAATCGCCTCACCCGCAGTCGGGACGCCTTGGTGGCAGATCAGCCCGGCCTTACCCGTGATCGTAAATATGGCACCGGAAAGATGGGTGACAGCCCCTATGTGATCGTCGATACCGGCGGCATCAGTGGTGATGAAGGGGGTGTTGAGTTCCTGATGGAGCAGCAGGTGCGCCAGGCCATTGGCGAGGCGGACCATATCCTCTTTCTGCTGGATGCCAGAGAGGGCTGTACCGGTGGTGACGAGATGATTGCCGCTGAGCTGCGCCGCACCGGCACGCCGATTACCCCGGTGGTGAATAAGAGTGAGGGTTTGGAGGTGGAGATGGCTGCTGCCGACTTCTTCTCCCTGGGGCTGGGTGAACCCTCAGCGATTGCCGCAGTTCACGGCCAGGGTGTGAATACCCTGATCAACCAGGTACTCGATACCCTGCCACCGGTGGAGACGCCGGACGAGGAGAACAAGGGGACGCAGATCGCGGTGGTTGGACGCCCCAATGTGGGTAAATCGACGCTGGTCAATCGCTTGCTCGGAGAGGAGCGGGTGGTAGCCTTCGACCAGCCGGGCACCACCCGGGACAGTATCTTTATCCCTTTTATTCACGACGAACGTCCCTATACGCTCATCGATACGGCGGGTGTGCGACGGCGTGCGCGCATCCACGAAGCAATCGAAAAATTCAGTATCGTCAAAACACTGCAGGCCATCGAGCAGGCCAATGTGGTGCTGATGGTACTCGATGCCCATCAGGGTGTGGGAGAGCAGGATGCCACTCTGGCGGGTCACGTGCTGGAGAGCGGCCGCGCACTGGTACTGGTGGTGAACAAATGGGACGGTCTCACACCCGATCAGCGTGTGCAGATGAAAGAGGAGATTGGCCGAAAACTGCCGTTTCTCAGTTTTGCGCGGCTGCATTTCGTCTCCGCCCTGCACGGTTCAGGTGTGGGTGACCTCTATCAACTGGTGGATCAGGCCTATGAAAATGCCATGCGTGACATGGCGACGCCCGAACTGACCCGATTGCTGGAGCTGCTGGTGCAGGAGCATCAACCGCCATCTGTGCATGGTCGGCGTATCAAGATGCGTTACGCGCATCAGGGTGGAAAGAATCCGCCGATTATTGTGATTCACGGCAATCAGACTCAGCATGTGCCGAATCCCTACAAACGCTACCTGGTGGGCCGTTTTCGCGAAGCGATGAAGTTGATCGGGACGCCGATTCGCATCGAGTTCCGCTCAGGCGAAAACCCCTATGAGGGCAAGAAGAACAAGCTGACCAATCGACAGATACAGAAGCGCCAGCGACTGAAGAGACATGTCAAACGCCAGGACCGGAAAAAATAGCGGTTAGGGGTCGCTTCACAAGCTTTATCGGGTCTACGGCTAATTAGTCCAATTAGGATTTGTAGGGTGCGCCATGCGCACCAAAACAAGCCGAAATCACGGTTGTACGCTAATAATGGTGCGCACAGCGCACCCTGCATCCTGGCTGAATCCGCAATTATTAAATTGATAGCGCGCTAGAATACCCCCAGATCTTGATAAGAGCGCGCCAGCTTGCTTACCGCGATGTAATAGGCCGCAGTGCGGTAGTCCTCGATCTCCTCTTTTCGGCAGCGGATATCGATGATCTCCTGTAGTGCCTGACGCATACTGTCATCCAGACCCGAACGCACCAGGTCCTCCTCATTGGCCCCCTTCTCCAGCTCACTTCTGATCCACTCCGGAATAGTCCGGCCGTTGGTATCTTCCAGTGCTTGCAGGATATGGCGTCCGCGGTTCTCATCGTAGCGGCGTTCAAGGCGGCCGAAACGGATATGGGTGAGGTTCCGAATCCACTCGAAATAGGAGACCACGACGCCGCCGGCGTTGACATAGGCATCCGGCAGGATTGTGATGCCACGGGAGCGCAGGATGCGGTCAGCCTCGAAGGTGATAGGACCATTGGCGGCCTCAGCGATCAGTTTCGCCTGGATATTGGGGGCGTTGTCTTCGGTGATGACGGCCTCGACAGCGGCCGGGATCAGTATGTCGCACTCCATCTCCATTACCTTGGCGCCATCCTCCAGAAACTCTGCCCCGGCAAAGCCCTGGAAGCCGCCGTGGGAATATTTATGGTAGAAGGCTTCCTCGATGTGGATGCCGTCAGGGTTGAAGAGTGCCCCGTCGTGTTTGATGATGGCGATGATCTTGACGCCATCCTCCTCGGAGAGAAGCCTGGCGGCGTGGTAACCGACATTACCGAAGCCCTGGACGATGATGCGTTTCCCCTCCAGATCACCATCCAGACCGGCCTCATTACGCTCCTCCTTATGTCTGAAAAACTCCCTCAGGGCGAACTGCACACCACGCCCGGTGGCCTCGGTACGTCCCTGCAGGCCGCCGTGGGCGACCGGCTTGCCGGTGACACAAGCCACATAGTTGATGTCTTCCGGGTAGAGGTGTTTATAGGTGTCTGCAATCCAGGCCATCTCCCGCTGGCCGGTGCCGACATCGGGAGCGGGTACGTTGGTGGCTGGATTGAGGAAACCTTTGTTGGCGAGTTCCCGGGCAAAGCGGCGGGTGATGATCTGTAACTCATCCCGGGTATAGTTTTCGGGATTGATGTGCAGTCCCCCTTTGGAGCCGCCGAAGGGGACATCCACGATGGCGCACTTATAGGTCATCAGTGCTGCCAGAGCCTCCACTTCCATCTGATCCACGTTCTCGGCAAAACGGATGCCGCCTTTCGATGGCAGACGATGGATGCTGTGCACTGCGCGCCAGCCGGTGAACACCTCGATACGGTCACGGATCTTTACCGGAAAGCTGACCTGGAGTACCGAGGTGCAACTCTTGATGGCGTTGTCGACCCCCGGTGGCAGATCCAGGATCTGCAGTGCCCGATCGACCATGTGATCGACGCTCTGACGAAAAGATAGGCCACCTGGGACTTCTGTCATTTTGGAAACTCCTGGATCGGGCAAACAGTTTTGATGTTTGAAGTCTAGCTGATGGTGCGGTTACTGCTGCAGCGTGCGGCCACCATCGACGGGGATAATCTGGCCGGTGATGTAGCGAGCGTCCCGTACCAGAAACAGCAGGGTTTGGGCAACATCCTCAGGGCTGCCGGGGCGCTTGAGGGCTGTGCGATTGAGGATCTCCTCCTTTTCTACGTCATCCAGTCCCTGTTCCGGCCAGAGGATGGCACCGGGTGCGATGCCGTTGACGCGGATCTCCGGTCCCAATTCACGGGCCAGGGATTTCACCAGCATGGCGTTGCCCGCCTTGGCGATGGAGTAGATTGGGTGGGACTTGAGTGGTCGTTCCGCGTGGATATCCACCAAATTGACGATGCAGCCGTCAGACACTTTCAGCAAAGGGGCGGCAGCCCGGGAGAGAAAGAAGGGGGCCTTGAGGTTGCTGCCGATAAGGTCGTCCCAGTCGGTCTCGGTGGCTGTCTCCAGCGGGGTCGGGTAGTAACTGGAGGCGTTGTTGACCAGCAGGTCGAGGCGGCCGAAGACACTCTTGGCCGCTTCAATCAACAGTGGCAGATCTGCGGTTTCGTGCAGATCTGCCTGCGCAAGGACGACTGATCCGGGGCGCCCGGTTTCAAGCTCTGCCTTTAGTCTTTCTGCGGCTTGGAAAGAGTTGCGGTAGTGCAGAACCAGGTTCATCCCTTCACGGTGGAGGCTGCGGGCGATTTGGGCGCCGATGCGGTGGGCGCCACCTGTGATCAGTGCGCACCTGCCGCTGAGTGGCGGGGTGATCGGTTTTTGCGTCACGCTCGTACTCCGTGGTTGAATGCGCAACTACTCTAACGCATTACCCCGGTTTCTACATTATGTCCGATTGTCTGCAGTCGCCGCACCACTCGTCCCCCAATAGCCTGCCGTCCCCGGATGCCGCTGCACTGGCTGTCAGTGAACAGCTGGAGCGCAGGATTCGTGACGAAATGGAGCAGACGGGCGGTGCAATCCCCTTCGACCGATTCATGGAACTGGCGCTCTATGCGCCGGGGCTGGGCTACTACGTGGCAGGAAGCCGCAAGTTTGGCGAGGCGGGGGATTTTGTCACTGCGCCGGAGATCTCTCCCCTGTTTGCCCGCTGTCTTGCCCGATCCGCACAGCAGCTGCTGGCGGAGATCGAGGGAGGGGCGATTCTGGAGTTCGGTGCCGGTTCAGGTCTCATGGCCGCCGAAATGCTGGCCGAACTCGGACGGCTGGATGCACTGCCGCAGCGCTATCTGATCATGGAGGTCAGTCCTGAGTTGCAGGCACGTCAGCGAGAGACCATAACCCGGCAGGTGCCGGAACTGTCGGCGCGGGTCGAGTGGCTGGATCATCTGCCGGATTCTTTCTCCGGGCTGGTAGTGGCCAACGAACTGCTCGATGCCATGCCGGTACACCGTTTTCGCATCCGCTCAGGGTGTGCGGAGGAGAGTTTCGTCGCCTGGGATGAAGCGGGATTTGTGGAGCGTTTCGAGACGGCCGTCAGCCCGGAATTAGATTCAGGTATTGAGCGGATCCAGTCGGCTAACGGGGCGCTGGCGGAGGGTTATGTCTCTGAGGTCAATCTGCGTCTGCCTAGTTGGATGAAGGCTTTGGGAACTATGATGGAGCGCGGTGCCGTCCTGCTGGTGGACTACGGCTATCCGCGCAGCGAATTCTTTCATCCGCAACGCACCAGCGGTACCCTGATGTGCCACTATCGCCACCGCGCTCACCCCGATCCGTTTCGCTGGGTGGGTCTGCAGGATATTACCACCCATGTCGATTTTACCGCTGTCGCAGAGTCGGGTGTCGCAGCAGGTTTTGAACTGTTGGGGTATACCACCCAGGCGCACTTTCTGATGGCCAGCGGACTGGACAGTCTTCTGGCGGGTTCTGACCCCAATGACCTGGTCAGTCACATGGAACTGATGCAGGGGGTGAAACGCCTGACCCTGCCTTCGGAGATGGGTGAAAGGTTCAAGGTACTGGGGTTGGGTATGGATGCCGGGCAGCGCTTCAGTGGCTTTAGCATGAGGGACTTACGTGACCGACTCTAGGGTTGGACCACTGATTTTCCCGTTTCCCGGGGTTTTAGCTCGGCCAAAGCCTCGTCAATTGCGGCATCAAGGTAGAAGGAGAACATCTCCACCGTGTTGATGCCGATCATGCGTTTGCGCACCTCTGAGCCCTCCCCATTGAGAAACAGCAGCGTCGGGCTTAAATGGACATCGTATCCATGGGCAAAATGGGAGGCATCCTCGCGCTGGCCCTCGAAGTTTGTGATGTCCTGGCCCAGATCGATAAGGATTTCGCGCATGATGACCTTCTCTTCATACTCCCCGCTCAACATCATCGGATGCAGAACTTCCTGTTTCATCAGGTCGCAGAAGGGGCAGTGATCCTGAGAAATCATCAGAAGAATGGGGAGTTGCCGCTGGCTGGAGAGCCTGCCATCCTTTTGCAGATCGGTGGTGACGGGGATGCGGATTCCCTCGGTGGAGAATGTCGGAAAAGAGAGCAGCAGAAAGAAGCCGACAAGGCAGCCGATTGTCAGATTTCGCACGATATCTCCAAGCTGTCAGTGGGACGAGCGCAGTATAAAGAGATCTGCTCTAGTCGTCCCGTAGAATGCGCTTTTGGAGATTATCTGTCAGTGATGAAATGACTGAACCATACTCTTAGTGTGGAAAATACCTCAAGTCGACCGGTTTGGCGGTTCCGGCGATGGCGTCTGCCGGCAACCCGGTCTTCTGCATGGCTGTCCGGGATTCTCTGAGTGCGCTGTCGAGTAGGTCTTCGTAGTCTTCCTTGCCGTTGAAGCCAACGATAGGTGCTGTCAGAGGGTTACCATTGGGATCGAGAATTACCACCGTTGGGGTGGCAAAGACCTTGTAGCGGCTGGTGAATTGGCGGCTGCGGATTCGGCTGCCGTCAAAATCGGTGATTTTGCCGCCATTGCTGGTGTCGTATTCCAGAATTGTGGCCTTTTTAGCGGCCTCTGGATTTGCAAGCATCGGTTTCAATACCTGTTCTTTGAGTAACTCGCAGTAGCCACAACTATCGGCAGTGAATACCACCAAAATCGGACTATCGGTCAAAGCGGCCTGCTCGGATACGGCCTCCCAGTCAGTGGTGCTCTTGAACTCCGTTGCGTTGGAGACGGAAAAGATAAAAAGAAACAGAAAGGCTAAAAGTAATCGCAACTGCATGATCATCCTAGTTATCAAATCCATGACTTACACATAAGAATATCATGGGTTTTTAATATATCAACTGTTTCTCAGGGTTTTCCCCTCTAACTGTGAACAGGGTTCATACCACCGGTATCATTTTTTCAGCTTGAGCAGATCGGTTATGGGTTAAACAGAAGGAGATAGTGCTGCAGGCCATAACTTGTTAACGGGCTGATGTTGACCGATAGTGCTGAAAACGGCCACGATAATTTTTTCCGCCCAGATAGAGTGGCACGATTTCATCGACATCCTTGGGTTTAATACCCAGGTCGGGAAAACCATTCTCACTGCAGGTACTATCCGTTTGCAGGGAGAGGTAGTTGTCCTGAGAGAAAGGTTTGCCGGGGAGGTGCTCAAGAAGGCGGGCTTGCAGTTGGGAGGTGCGATCTCCCAGACCGACGACTTGCCGCTTCAGATTAAGCATCTGCGCGGTATAGAGGACTAACTCCCGCAGAGAGAAACTGCGTGGTCCGCAGAGATTGATATGTTTGCCAAAGGTGTGACGATTTTTCAAAGCCCGACGGAATGCTTCAGCCACGTCGCCAACATAAACGGGTGCGAAGCGGGTTTCAGGGCAGGCGAGGGGGAACAAGCCGGGTGTGATGCGCAGTAGCTGAGCAAAGCGATTGAAAAAGCTGTCTCCTGGGCCAAAGATGACCGAGGGGCGAAAACTGGTGACTTGCATAGAAGCGCTGCCGTGCGTGTGGGCGCGGTTTTCCCCCTCGCCTTTGGTGCGGAGGTATTGGCTGGTACCGTTTGCCTCGCTGGCGTTTAATGCGCTCATGTGCAACAGTCTGGGAACCCCGTGCGTCACGGCAGGCATCGACAAGAGTATCCACCAGTTCAACATGAATTTTTCGGAAGCTGCCCGTGTGACTATCTTCGTTGAGTATGCCGATGAGATTGATCACCGCATCGCAACCCATAAACTGCCCTGCCAGCGCTGCCCGGTCAAAGATGTCGGCACTGGCGAGTTCGCAACCAGGGTAGATCTTGAGATGAGAGAAACGTTCGGGATGGCGGGTAACTATCCTGCAGGCGGTACCCTCTTTGCTTAGCCGTCCCACCAGATGTTGTCCAACAAATCCGCTTCCACCGAGGATACAGACACGAACAACCGTCATCACTTTCTCTCCAGCGTTTTTATATTTGTAGTTGGTGAATAATGGACCCGAATCGATAGTGGTTCAACTATCCTGTTTAGCAGAGTGAAGCTAGGGCGCTGATGGAGAATCTAACCCTGACATTTGGACTCTTCCCGATACTGCTCTTCCTTCTTCTGGGTGGCGTTGTGGGTATCGTTGCCGGTCTTTTTGGTGTGGGAGGCGGCTTGGTGGTGGTGCCTGCACTGATTTGGGGATTGCCCCTGGTGGGGGTCGAGGCGAGCCTGGTGGTGCATATCGCCGTGGGGACTTCACTCACAACGATTGTTTTTACCTCACTTGCGGCCATTCGCGCCCACCAGAAACGTGGTGCTGTGCTTTGGGATTATGTCTTGCGATTGACCCCGGGCATCCTGGTGGGCAGTTGGCTTGGAGGGGTTGCCGCCGGCGCGATGGATGCGATTATGTTGCAGCGGGTCTTTGGTACCTTTGCCGTCCTGGTGGGGCTGCGGATGTTTTTTCTCGGCAACAGCAGTTCGGCATACCGCCTGACACAGGCGTGGCTAATGACTCTGGCAGGCAGTGGTATCGGCTTGGTGTCGGCGATCGTCGGCATTGGTGGCGGCACAATGACCGTGCCGTTGCTGCATGCCGGCGGGGTGGAGATGCGCAAGGCTGTGGCAACATCAAGTGCCTGCGGTCTGCCGATTGCTCTCGCCGGCGCCGCCAGTTTTGCGATAACGGGTTGGGCTGTGGAAGGGCTGCCGGCAGGGAGTACCGGATATCTCTATTGGCCGGTTGGCCTGATCATCGTAATGACCAGTGTGTTGACAGCACCATTTGGTGCGGCATTGGCGCATCGGCTGTCGGCAGCGATTTTGAAACGGGTGTTTGCGATTTTTTTACTGTTGATGGGTATACGGTTACTGCTGGGGTAGCGACTGCCTCGATTGTATCGCGGAGGGACTGGGCAGCTGAATCGGCATTTTGCGAAAGAGTAGGAGCTGATCATTAGTGCCTTTTAGCACTAGGCGTCCCTGGTTGTGGGCGAACTCATAGGACTGGGTTTTGTTCGACTTGGGGTCGTGAATCAGGAGCTGATTTTTGCCGAGTCTGTACTGTCCATCCAGGTGGTGATCGCGGTTGGCATAGATTCGGAAATGGCCGTAGGCAAGAATCAGAACCTTTCCACCCTGTCCTTTCCAGACGCCATCCAATGGAGACTGGGGCATATTGAGCAGCTGAGTGGGGGCAGTGGGTGTGGTTTGCTGGTAAGGCTGAACGTTGGATGTGGTAGGTGCAGCACCTCCAGTGATCTGGCTCCCCAGGTTCTGTATCTGTTCCTGCCCGGATTTGGCTAGAGCGGGAGCCTGCGACATCATGCCCTGCATCGGCTGTTGCGTAACAGAAGGCATAGCTGGTGTTGCCATGCCCGGCATCATCTGCTGACCTGGGATCGCACTCCCCGGCATGGTGTAGAGAGACCAGGGTGCGGGAGCCATACTCTGCCAGCTGTTGAATGGCTGAAAGTTGTTGCCGGAGGACCAGTTGACCCCGTCATTCGGGTTGCTGCCCTGAGACTGATTGGCAATCTTTCCCATCGCGTCCATCATCGACAGCATTGCTCGTGCCATGGTGTTTGATGTGGAGTTCCCACCTGCCATCACTAACGGGGAGCAGAGAATGAGTAATAATAACTGTTTGTTGAATCGAAACATCTTTAGTCTGTGGTTTAACATCAGGTCATCTCATTCTTGGACAGGGGTTGAGTGGCCGCGCCGCTCTTGTCAGGAAAGGCTAATGGTGGTTAGCTATGCGTAGAGCAGTCAATTGACTGCGAGCTGCTTTCTGTGATCCCGATACCGCAAATGGTAGCAGGGTTATCGGCAGATGATATGCCTGAATGGTTGAAAATAAGACGACAATAAATACCGAGACTCAAATTTGCTCGGGCGAGGGGAGATAGTAGATTCAATGAACACACAACAACGATCTGATGGAGAGCGTAGAACCGGCACCCAAGGGAATGATCGACAAACTGCTTGACGAGCGTCAGGAGGTGCTGGTGCTTTTTTGTCAGGTAGCCGGACTTGAACCCTATTCACGGACGGAGTCATTGGAAAATCTGCTGCAGACTTTTTGCCAGGTCCTGGTAGATTACACCGCCTTTGGTTATTTCGAAGTCTTCGGTCATATCAGTGACGGTTCTGAGAGACGTGGTCGTGTAATCAAGGTAGCTGAAGAGATCTACCCCGGTTTTGTCGAGGCCACAGAGGCTGCAGTGAACTTCAATGATAAATACGACCTTTCAGACCATGAATTGAAACTCGACAATCTGTCAAAAGACCTCTCTTCTCTGGGAGAAGAACTGGCGATTCGTGTCGAACTTGAAGACCGACTGGTTGCAACCATGTTGGCGCGCTGAGCTTCCAATCTCCAAAAAATGAGAACTTCCACTTAGTAATCAGGAATCCAGGTCATATTTCTGCGGGGATTCCCTACTTGTTGCCAACTTGCATAGGGCGAAAATAGCAGATCAGTACCTGGAGTTGCCTGCCTGTCAGAGCACAATATTCAGAGCTATTCAACATTTGCGTAACATTTTTATGGAATTGGTGTAACATCCGCGTAGTATCAAAAACAGCTTGGTGGGCATGGGTAAACGACTGAAAAAGCTGTTTCATTGGCAGCCTGGGCGTGCGGAGTTCCTGTCGCCTTTAAGGAAGCTTACGCGCCCGGTTTTGCCGCTGGAAAGATTTCAGATCGGCATAGATAATACCCACATCGACATCTTCCTGAGCCCGAAGATTAGCGCCACGGCCAGTGAACTGGTCAGGCGTATAGTCAATGAGGATCTTGCCCGGAACAATTGGGGCGAGGTGGGACCGGAAGCCTCCAGCAAAGATTTTGACGCTTTCAGAGATACCTACAGCGGTTTGATGGAAGTGGTCGTAGAGCGTGTGCATGACCGTGCAGCGGCGACGGAAGTCATTCAACTGTTGCATATATCCTTATTGAAACTCCTGCTGGAGTTACCTGGCCAGGAGATTAAACGCCTGCGGCATCAACTGCAGCAGGATTCCAGCAATTTCTCGCCTCAGCTGGCAGGGCGATCACTGGAGCTGCATGAGCGGGCCGTGGCGCTCGCAAAGCTTGAGCCGGGGGTCACCTATCGGACCCTTCGGCGTCTATTCAAAGTGGTTCAGCGACAGGAATCGACCAGTTTGCGCAAGATGCGCAAGTCGGTACTCGGTGCTTCCTGGATGGTTCCCAAGCTGGCACTCTTCAATCCTTTATTGCACCTGCCGAGCCTGACCTCCGAAGAGTATTTCATGAACCACTATCCATTGCTCTGCATGGATAATGGCGAACAGAACTTTTTTGCTCTTACCAACCAGATTGTCTGTGATCTGTTTGAGGATTATCTTCCCGAGTGGGCTGTTGCGGCTGATGAGTTATCCGAGCGTAATATTCCCCAGGGGCTTCGGATTAAGGAGCGGGATACCGGAGAGGGGATCTCCGGCTTTCTTGAAGGGCAACGCCTGCTTGAACAGTCGCTGCAGGATGAAGAATTCATGGTGCCGCGGACATCCTGGCTGGATGTCCCAGACAATATCGAACGCCTCATCCAACCCGTAGGCGGACATTGGCTTTTCGGGTCTATGAATAAATCGCCTCAGCCCAATGCGCCATGGCATGACAAAAACTGGCCGGAATTCCAGCAACGTCTTGCGGGCGAGTTGTTTCGGCGTTGTCTCAGGGCTGATATTACGCGCCGGGCCGTTGCCTCCTACCGGGCGCCACGTCTCTATAGACAGCTGGAAGGGCGCATACCTGTCAAGGAGGTCTACCAGTATCTGGCTGGTGTCATACCAAAACGAAAACTGGTGCGCCGGCTCAGCGCACTGCCCCAGAGTGAGAGTAGCAATGATATGGTCAAGGCGCTGGACATGGTATCCAACCATATTCGGCGCATGTCCACTGCCAAACAGCAGGAGTATGTGGTCCGCTATATCCGGGATTTCCTTGGTTTTCGACGCGACCTCAAGCTGGCCTATTTTGTGAACAGGGCAATGGCACGGCTGAAACTGCTCTCCTCTCCAGAAGATATCAAGCTTTCGAAAGATAACGGCAGCCTCTACGACTACCCGCTGCGCACCGAAGTGGAGCCGGATGAACAGAAGATCCAGGCGCATGTGATCATGAAGGCGGATCTGCGAGGCTCCACTGAGATTACCAAACAGTTGTTGACCAAGAGACTCAATCCTGCCACTCATTTCAGCATGAATTTTTTCGGACCGATTACCAAGCTGCTAAGTGATTTCGGCGCACAGAAGGTATTTGTTGAGGGGGATGCGCTGATCCTGACCATTCTCGAATATGAAGGTGCATCTCCCCAGTGGATGAGTGTGGCAAATTCCTGCGGTATGGCCCGCAAGATCCTCTCAGTGATGGATACGCAGAACACGCAGAATCGCATGCATAATTTGCCGGAACTCGAACTGGGATTGGGCATCGCTTTCAGTGATGATGCGCCTGCCTACCTCTACGATGAGCGTCGCAAGATTATGATTTCCCCGGCGATTAACCAGGCTGACCGGCTCTCTTCCTGCTCGGCTGAGTTGAAGCGCAATCTGCAGTGGGCGAGACAAAAAGGCCACCGGGTGGAAGTGATGACAGAACCTGGGCTGGATAGCGAAGCGGGCAGATTGTTACGCTATAACGTCAATGGTATCGAGCTTGATTCTCCAGCATTTTTCAAGCTTAAATAGGCCCAAGGGAGTGTCGCTAAGTCATGGTAATCTGAAATCAAATTTTAGCGCAATAATAAAAGGATTGGCATTATCCGCTTCCGACAGGATTCTGAGTGTATTGCCTTTCTATTATTCCTATGGGAACTCAGTTCTCAATACTCATTTGCTGACGGGAGGCTGCCTGGTACTGGAGAACAGTATGATGTATCCGCAGCTGATAGTGGATAAGTTTGATCAGGAAAATATTACCGTTTTTTATGGTGTGCCATCAACCTACGCTATTTTATTGAAAAGAACGAATCTCAAAGAGGCGAATTTCTCTTCGTTTCGTTTGCTGGCTCAAGCAGGAGGCCCAATGCCTCCTGCACATATCAATGAGCTAAAACAATTGATTGGAGAGACAGATTTTTATGTGATGTACGGGCAGACAGAAGCCAGCGCAAGATTGACCATTCTGGATGCTGGAAGTCTGAACGAAAAACTTGGATCGATAGGTAAGGCAGTTGATGGAGTGACTATCGAGGTAAGAAATAAAGATGGACAGCCGGTTGAAAGTGGAGTGATAGGTGAGCTTTGTGCCTTCGGAAAAAATATTATGCCGGGCTACTGGAGAGACGAAGCATTAACAAGTAGTGTCATGGTAGATGGCTGGTTACATACTGGTGATCTTGCATATACCGACGATGAGGGCTTTCTCTATATCGACGGTAGGACTTCTGACATGATTAAATCTGGGGCTAACAGGATTAGTCCAAAGGAGATCGAAGAGGTTATTTCTGAACTTCCGGATGTTGCCGAAGTGGCAGTGGTAGGGACGCCTGACGAATTGATGGGTGAGGTGATTAAGGCATTTATTGTTCTTGCGCCTGATACTGAATTGGATCAGAGAACAATCCAATCTTATTGTTTGAAAAACCTGGCCAAGTATAAAGTGCCAAAGAAAATTTCTTTTACTGATGAGCTCCAAAAGACCCAATCAGGAAAGGTGAAGCGCTACCTCCTCAAGGCGAGTTGAAATGAGTACACAAGATTATGAATGATTATTTTAAAAAGGCCCTGTACTTCGACAAAGAAAAAGACGTTGAAAGGACATCAAACAGAATCAAGGAGATCTTACGCGATAAACTCAAGAAGAGGGGGCTTGTGGTGGCGGTCTCCGGTGGAATCGACAGTTCCGTCTCTTTGGCATTGAGCATCGAGGCGATCGGAGTCAATAAGGTATATGCGCTACTGCTTCCTGAGAAGGACTCCTCGGGTGAAACAGGTGACAGGGGGCTTGAGCTTGTTAAGCACTTCGGTGTTGAATATGAAGAAAAAAATATAGCTCCAACATTGGAAGCAATAGGTTGTTACAGCGAGCGGGATGCTGCGATAAAACGGGTGATACCGTCTTACAATGATGACTGGAAATCCAAGATAGCTATTACTGGTGGCCTGGATGGGCGTTTTAACCATTTTCTCCTAGTGGCTCAAGCGCCGGACGGGACCATGTACGAGGAGCCGCTTCGTCTAAAAGAATATCTGCAAATTGTCGCGGCGACCAACTTCAAGCAGAGAATAAGGAAAACTCTGGAATATTATCATGCGGACAGGCTCAATTACGCAGTAGTGGGTACTCCCAACAGACTCGAATATGATCAGGGATTTTTTGTCAAAAATGGCGATGGCTCTGCTGATGTTAAGCCAATTGCCCATCTTTATAAGACTCAGGTATATGAGCTCGCTGAACATCTTGGCTTGCCTGAAAGCATTCGGAACGCACCTCCCACCACCGATACTTATAGTCTTTCCCAATCACAGGAAGAGTTTTATTTCGCCCTCCCTTATCACAAAATGGATATTGCCCTCTGGGCGTTCAATCATGAAGTAGCGGCAGAAGAGTTGGCGAAAGAATTGGGTATGACGGCAGAGCAAGCTGCGTACGTTTATAAGGACATTGAGGCAAAGAGAAGAACAACTGCAAACTTACATCTTAAACCACAGCTTATTGAGAAGGTTAAAGAGATCCAAATCTAATTCTAATTCGGATTCAGAGCCGGTGAACTATTCAGTAATAAAGGCAGACCTCAAGCAAGACAGGGAGGTGATAATCAGGTTTTGGAATGAGAACCATGATCAGGACAGGGTGCTTGATCCTAAGTTCTCATGGATTTATGAAGGTAATCCTGACGGGGAGACACATGTATGGATGTTGATCCATCAGGATGACCAGGAAATAGTTGGATTGTCCGCAGTTTTTTCTAAGAAAGTTCTAGTGGGGGGAGCAGTGTGCAAAGCTGGAATCTCTGGTGATTTCTTTGTTCAGAAAGAACACCGCTCTCTCGGACCTGCTTTGATGCTGATCGATACAATCGCTAAATCAGAGGAAATCGAAGATATTGATTTTCTATACGGCTTTCCCAACGATGCGGCAAGACTGATATTCAGAAGAGTGGGATATAAAAAACTTGGTTTATTGGTTGGGCGAGTAAGGATATTTCAATCGAAGAAGTACCTGATTAAAAAGGGGTTGCCCGAGTTTCTTGCCGGGATAATCAGCCCACTAACGGATTCACTGCTAAGTATCATGTCACCTGAAACATGGGATTTTGATTTTTTTCGACACTATTCAAAGATAGTGGATGAATTGGGATCGGATTATGATGAGCTCAGAAGAGGTTTAAATATCTATAAATCAATATCTGTGCCAAATAAAAGTTCACAATATATGAACTGGAAATATGGCCAGGACCCCTATCAGAGAAATAAATTCTTCTGTTTATATATGAGGGAAGATAACGCTTTGGTTGGGTGTATTGCATTCAGCATCACAGACGGTTTTGCGGAAATACGTGACTTGGTAGTCAGCGATGAATACCCGGCATTGGATGATCTGGTTTACCGGTTTCTTGAGTATTCCAGAAAACTGGATGTATTAGGCGTAAAATACGTACTGCTTGAGAAAAGCAGGATGGAAAAGGACTTGTCACGGTTTGATTTTTTCCCTCAAAAAACCCCAAGAGATATCGTTGTCTTGGTTAGAAACAAAGATCTGTTAACCAATGAAGTTTCAATATTGAATGAAAATAAATGGATCTTGTTTAATACGGATCAAGATACATAATTGCGTCTTGGCAACTGCTCCTGCATTGCTCTACCTTTCCGCATCCATGTAGGTCGCATGCCGCGACACCCTCGTATGTGTATGTCCCCTATCCTATGAACTATTCAGTATCACCTAGCCCTCAGCAGGTTCCGGCAAAACAATCGGTTTTAACCACTCCTCCGACAGGCTGAGGGGGGCTTCTCCCAACCGGTGGGAGTAGATGACGGTATAAGCAAGTACGCGTTTCAAATACTCTCGGGTCTCCCGAAACGGAACTGTCTCGATCCAGACGTCGGTTGGCTGTGATTCTTTCGGCAGCCACTTCATTACGCGCCAAGGACCCGCATTGTAGGCGGCTGTAGCCAGCACCGGGTTGTTCTGCAGTTTCTGATAGATGCTCTCCAGATAGCTGGTGCCCAGTTTGATATTGATTCCGGGTTTCAGAAGATCCCGGGTTTTGAATGGACCGTGCCGGGTGCTTGTCGCTACGTCGCGGGCAGTGCGGGGCATTAGCTGCATCAGACCCATGGCGCCGGCACTGGAACGGGCATCGGTAATAAAGGCACTCTCCTGACGCAAAATGGCGTAGATCCAGGCGTGGTCGATATCGAGACTCTTGGCCTGTCGGTCGATCAACGTCCTGTGGGTGAGGGGGAAACGGAGTTCCAGATCATTCCAGTGACGGATCTTTGCCAGGGTGATAATGGCCTGAGAAGGCCAATCCCACTGCTGTGCCAGGCGGGCTGCGCCCTTGAGTTCTTCGGTGCTGCGGTTACTCAATGCCCAGTTCCACTCACGACGCGCGTCGATGGGCCTGTGAAGAATTTTCAGCTCTCTCGCCCGCTGCATGCCGGGTTGACTGGCAATGCGATCCACTAGGTCATCGCTGACATCAATGGCTGCATGAGCCATAGTGAAACGGGTGCCCAGACGGTTGGTTGCCATGAATCCGTAGTAGCTGCGGTTCTTCGCCAGTGTTTCGAGCAGTTGGTTGCCTTTCTCTTGCTGGCCAAGTTGTAACAGCGCCCTGGCACGCCAGTACCGCCAGCGCTCTTTCGCTCTGTCTGATTCGGAGAGGTCGGCAATGGTGGCGAGTACCCGTTCCCAATCCTGGGACTCCAGGGCCTGACGGAACTGCTTGTCGGAGAGATTTGGATCCAGCCGCAGATGCTTTGGCACAACCTGTTCGATTATCCGGGAAAATGTCTCCCCTGGTGTGTCCACCAGATTGGCGGCAAGCGTGCGGCCTACGGTGAGTTTTTGAGCATCTGTGAATTGTCCCCGCAGTTGCAACGATTGCCAAAATTCGAAGGCTTTTTCGGGGTTTTTGCGAGCCAGTCGCCGGACTCCGTGAACCAGAATCTCGTCCCGCATGGGATGATTTTGCAGCAGACGCTGATTCTGCATAAGCTTTTGTGGATGACGATGAATGTCGATCCAGAGGCTGACCCAGTTACCCTCGCTGTTCGGCAGAAAACGTTTGAGATATCTTGCCAGACGGATCTGCCTGGCCTGCATGGCGAGGCCGATCCGCTGCCATACCAGTGTGTCAGTTAATTCACCGGCATTATTCCACGCCTTGAACACCGGATCACAGGCCTTTGGACGGGAGCGGCCGTTAAGCCAAACAGGTTCGATTTGAGTAAACGCGTGTTGTTGCTGGCCGGTTTCGATCAATGCCAGCAGGCGGTGGCACTGGCGTTTTATACTTCCCCCCGGTTTGGCAAAATCGAGATAGGTTTTCCAGCGATGCTTGTCTGCCAACAAGTCCAGCCACTTGTTACGCAGTCTGCTGGCAAGCGGCGTATCGGCGTATTTGTCTATGAATGTCTGGATGGTTTGGGAATCCTGCCGTGCCAAATACCGGGTAATCTCCTGGTATTCAAGATAGGGCAGCAGGGGATAGGTCTGCAGTTGATGCTTGAGTGCCTGGTATTTTTTCAACTGGCCCTTTTTCAGAGCCTGCTCGGCGTCTAGAAACTGTTGTCTCGCAGCCTTGTTTTCCGGAAGGTCAGTGACAGTGGCTTGGACGGGGCTGAACCAGAGTGGCAGCAGATAGAGAGCTGCGCATAACCATTGAATGAAACGCGATGGACGCCAGGTTTTAGGTCGAATTGTTTGAGGCATGTTCCGCTGCACCATCTCTATTATCCTTTATTCCTCCAATCATAGCATTTGCCACCCGGGAGGGAAGCAAGTGGGTGATTGCCGGTTAGTGCTCCTCAAAAAGGGGTGCGGGAATGATCCAGTAATTCGATCCAGTGCTTTACAGGAACCCTGGATTCAGCCTGCAGGTGATTCAGGCAGCCAATATTGGCGGTGGCGATGAGTGTTGGATCACCTGCCTGAAGATTGCGGAGTTTGTTGCGTCTGAGCCTATTGGATAAGTCTGGTTGCAACAGGGAGTAAGTGCCCGCGGAGCCGCAGCACAGATGGGCATCATCGACAGTTGTGAGGGTATACCCGAGGTCTAGAAGCAGTCGTTCAACGACCCCTTGCATGCCCATTCCGTGTTGCAGGGTGCAGGGGGAGTGGAATGCGATGGCTGGATGTTGTGCGGAATCCAATGAGAGTTGACTGAGGTCTTCATTCAGCAGCACTTCCGCTATGTCCTTGGTGGCAGCAGTGATTATTGCGGCTTTTTCCGCATATTCAGCATCTTCACTCAGGAGTTGCGGATACTCTTTGACTGTCTGCCCGCAACCGCTGGCAGTGATAACCAGCGCTTCGGCTTCGGTTTTCAACAGGGGCAGCCAGGCATCGATGTTGCGGCGCGCAAAACGTTTGGCTGCATCGTTCGCACCCAGGTGCAGGTTGACTGCGCCGCAGCATTTCGCTTCCGGCACCCTGATCAGACTGATGCCCAGCCGGTCCAGCACTCGCGCTGTGCTGAAGTTGATGGCCGGGGCCAGCGAAGGCTGAACGCAGCCGTCCAGTACGAGCATGCGGCGTTGGTGCCGTGCCTCGGGCCAATGGCCAGTCTTTTGCTTGGCTGGAATGGTGTATCGCAGACGCTTTGGCAGTAATCTTTTTATTGCTCGGGCAAGTTTCAGCAGTGCACCAAACCGTTTGGGATAGGGTAGTGTCTTGATAAGTAGTTTATGACGCAGGCTGTCCATGCCGGTTCGGGGCTTGATCTGCTCCAGGTGTTCCCGTCCTATCTCCAGCAGGCGGCTGTAATTGACGCCTGAGGGGCAGGTGGTCTCACAAGAGCGGCAGGAGAGGCAGCGGTCGAGGTGCTGTTGTAGGCTGTCGGTGGGAGTCGTACCCTCGAGCAGCTGCTTGATCTGATAGATACGGCCCCGCGGTCCGTCCAGTTCATCTCCCAGCAGTTGGTAGGTGGGGCAGGTAGCGGTGCAGAATCCGCAATGTACGCAACTGCGCAGGATCTGCTCGGCTTCCCGGCCATTAGCAGATTCAAGTGTCTGGGGGCTGAGTCTGGTCTGCATTAAGGGAGGTCGAAGGGGAAAACGCCTATTTTGCGGATGATTGAGATCAAAGCCAACTATTTTACCGATATACCCTGTGAATTCGACGGGAGTATCCTGAGCTGAGGGTGATATAAAACTGATGCATCTAACCGACTGGTTGAGATATACAGGTTGGATCTCCCCCGCCCGGCGTCTGGAGTGGTTCCCGCCATATCGAAGTATGGGGGTCAAAGTGTTGGCCCTGGAAAACGGTTGGCGCAAAGTCCGGCTTCTGCTGCCGCTGAATCGCCGAACCAGGAATCCTGGTGGCAGTATGTTTGGCGGCTCCATTGCTTTACTGGCGGATCCTATTCCTGCATTGTCCTGTAACAGGGTCTTTCCCGGCCATGCGGTTTGGACAAGGCATCTGGAAGTCGATTTTCGGCGTCCAGGTCTATTTGGTCTGGAGTTGCGCTTTGACTTCGACGCGGATGTCGAACAACGGATTGCGGCGGATTTAGCCCAGGGTCAGCGGAGCGATCCCTGTTTTGAGTTCGGTTTCTATCTGCCGAATGGGGAGGTCTGTGCCTGGGTAATCAATCGGGTCGCTATCCGGCCGATGGATCAATCACGTAGTCGGGGAGGCGCGCTTCGCCGCCGCCAGTCCAGGAACAGAATCAGAGAGAAGAATGTATGAGCGATGCAAAAGATAATTTCGATATGGAGATGAGCAGCGGCATCGCCGCATTCGAGGCGAAGTACTTTGCCCGTGCTTCGGAGATATTGTCACCGTTGGCCGACGCCGGCAATTACGAAGCCCAGTATCGTATGGCGATTATGGCCCAAGGCGGTCTGGGGATGGTCGTCAACGCGTTGATGGCATACAAGTACATGAAATCTGCGGCAGAGAGCGGGCATGCCATGGCGCAACACGGGCTCGGTTTTATGTATCTCGAGGGAGAGTGTGTGGAACAGAATCCCCCCAAGGCGGCAGTGTGGTTCCGCAAAGCAGCCGATCAGGGGCTGGCAGGCTCACAAACTACGCTGGGCATGCTGTATGCGGAGGGGCGAGGTGTCGAAAAGGATCAGGAAGAGGCGCAGCGCTGGTACAAAAAGGCTGGGTTTTAATGGTGGAGGTTCGAGTCTAAATCAGATGGGGTTTCACTGCATTGAGAGTCCTGTCGCTCCGACCCCTGTGAAGTTCTTCAGATGATGGACCAGATATTGTCGAAGTCTGAGTCCTCATTACTCCCCCCTTCGGCCGACTGGTCGACCTGGTCAATATAGCTGAACTGAAACTGGGAGATAGTGCCGGTTGTCTCGAGTACCCGTTTAAGCTTGATCTTGCGATTGTTGCTGCCGTCATCCAGCTTCATTTTATTCCCCACATTGAACGGGTAGGATGGGCCGATAAAACTGGCGAGCTGACCCGACGTGCCAACCTCCGGCAACAGCAGGCATTCGTGGGTCTGGGCATTTGGGAGATTCACCCTTTGTGCTTCCACCGCCACGGCATTGGGTGCGATCCAACCTGCAATGAATTTTTTTGCGTGTTCCTGATCCAGCGTACGATGCCGACTCCAAACTGGCCGTTGGCGGAGGCTGACTGGATGCCGATCAATTCGCCCACCTTGATTGCGGGCGTGCGAGCGCCTTGCCAGGCGATGCAGTACCCCCCTGCACTTTCATTGAGGGTACGAAAGGTATGGGTTTGCGCACTGTTGTCATTGTCACGGCCATTGCCCCAGATGGGAACCGCAGGCTCCGGTTCAGATTCGTCTCGTGAACCGGGGCCGAACTCTTCAAAACCACTTCTTCGTATGTCGTTGCTCGGCTCAATGGGGATAAGGGTGAAAGAAGAGTCGGCATCCAACCTGTTTTCGTTTAGTTCACCTCTGGTGGTTTGCTGGCCCATCCAGTCCATATCTTCCTGCAGACGTGCCTCGATGCTGCTCTCGGGAGGTGTTCCGGGTGACTTGGTCAAATGATAGATATCTGATAGCCCGACGGCTACCCGTAACTCGAAATTGAGTTTGGTGCGTACGAATTCACGCTGTGGAATCGTCGTCCATAGCTGAATCAGTTGCCTCAGTAAATTCTTATTTATCTGTTCGGTACCCGCTAGTGGGGCACCCTCTTTAGCGGGAGCGGATGTATCGTCGAATTGCTCACGAAGTTTGTCGATGAGTTCACGTGTATCGAGTCTCAAACGATGTTTTTCGTTGGTTTGCCCGGCCAGGGATTCGTGAGACGGCGGATAGTCACTGTCCTGCTGTACCGTGAAAACGGCCTCTGGGGGCGCTTCCTGCTGTGAATAGAGCTTGGTAAAATGATTCCACTCCTGCAGATACCGGTAAACCGTAAGATTATCCCGCTGTCGCATCTTGTAGGGCGATGCCAGGGAATAGAGCAGAATGCGCCGATAGACCTCGTCGATGGTAGAGGTTTTGATGCGCTGCTCCAAGTCATCCCTGACGGTAACGTTGTTTACCTTGTATTTTTGTGCCAGTCGATGAAGCGTGTGCAGCTCTTTCCAGGTGTGGTGAGGGTAGGTGTCATAGATCAGTGCAGACTGTACCAGCACGCCAGAGAGGTAGTTGATACCGCGATGGATGGAGATGGCCAGCAGTTTTCGATCCACCTTCTCGGGCGATTCCCGCAGCAGATCTTCAACGACGCATTTATAGGCAGTGGCAAGTTCATTGGCGAGCTCGCGGCTTAATATCGCGATTTTATGGGATTTTTCGGAGAGGGGGAGTCCTGCGTCGATAAAGTGTTTGGCAAGATTTTCGCTGATGTAGTTGACCGGTCCCCGAAATCCCTCAATGCTCAACAGGCGGTTTTTTCCCGCGACAAGGGAGCGGTTGAACTCCACGAGCGCTTTGAAAACTTGGCGGGAGGTTTCGCCAACATTGGCAACAGGCAGTCTATCGGTCCAGGCCTTGACCTCTTTTGAACTCAAAAAGAGGGCCTTCCCTTTAGGCGGGACCTGTTCGGGAATACGGAAACCAAAGCGGCTTACTGTTGCCATTGTCGACCGTACTGATTCAGAGGGTGAAGCGACGGATGTCAGCGTTCCATGTCCAACTATCGTGAATTTAACGCCTGATTATGCCGTAATTCCTATTTACGACAGAATGATCAATCTCAATCTTCAGACACAGCGACTTCCGCGAAGTTGCCTCACTTCAATAGCAGATTAGTGCGCTGTTGTCTGTATATCGCCCACTTTAACACTTCCTTTAGCGATTTTAGAGTGTGATATCACTAAAAGATACTATAGTAGGAGTTTGATTGTAAGGGTTTTTTTGCGTCCGAGTCTGGTTTTTGTGATTGTATTGCCTAACGGCCTTGATGATCGTGGTTACCGAATTTAGTCAGCAGAGAATGCAGGGGTTTTCCTATGATGATCAAGTTGGTCAGTTTTGTACTTTGTCCCTATGTTCAGCGGGCAGTTATCGCGCTCAGGGAGAAATCGGTCGAATATGAGGTGGCCTATATTGATCTGGCCCATCCTCCAGAGTGGTTTCAGGCAATTTCCCCGCTGGGAAAAGTGCCTCTTTTGGAGGTGGAGGATCAGGTTCTGTTTGAATCTTCGGTCATTATCGACTACCTGGATGAGGTGTTTCAGCCTCGCCTGCACCCTATGGATCCACTGCGGCGGGCACAGCACAAGGCATGGATCGAATTCGGCTCCGGGTTGCTGGTTGATCAGATGGAACTGGTGTTGGCAAAAGATGAAGCCGCTTTTCATGAACGGCAGGCACATCTGGAACGCCAGCTGAAACTCCTGCTAGCGCCTCTTGAAGCAGGCGTGCTCGATGGGGATGGGGTGTTCTCTCTGCTGGATGCGGCTTATGCACCGCTATTTATGCGCCAGGAACTGCTTACGGAAATCAGGGTTGAGTTGGCAGGGCTACAGCCGCAGCCATTGCAATCATGGAGTGATCGTCTGTTGGCAAGACCCTCTGTGAAAGGGTCGCTCGTGGATGATTTTCGGGAACGTTATATCGCATTTTTTTCCGCCAAGGGATCCTGGTTGATGCAGCAGACCGGGATTTAGTGTCAGCCCTAAAAACCCATGACTAACCACGAAGAGCACAAAGGATGTGAAGAAAAATCGTTGTTGATCAATTTTTCACCTTCGCGTTCTTCGTGGTAATAGCTGTGCTTTTTTACGGACTCTAATTATCCGTATGGCACCTTACTTGGACTGGGACTCCTGCTTCACCAGTTCATCAACTACTTGGAACATCTTCGGATAGCTGCCGGCAAGGGTGGCGCTGGTTTTGTATTTACCGTTGATACCCACAGCGGGAACGCCATCCAGCTGAAAGCGTTGGGAGAGTTTACGTGCCTGCTGAACCTTCACGAAGACGCCGAATGAGTTCCAGGCCTCGGTAAAATTTTTGCGGTCGACCCCATGCTCTACGGCAAAGTCGATAAGTGACTGTTTATCGAACAGTTCGCGGCGCTTGTCGTGAAGGGCTTCAAACAGGGGTACATGCAGCTTATCCACCACGCCCAGCGCCTCGGCAGCGTAGAAGAACTGCGAGTGAACTGTCCAGCTTGGATTCAGCGGCGCGGGGACATGCCTGAACACAACGTTGTCCGGTTTTTTGGCCACCCACTCCTCCATCAGCGGGTCGAGGGTATAGCAGTGGGGGCAGCCATACCAGAAGAACTCCACCACCTCGATTTTGCCCTCAGGCGCGGCAGTGGGGACCGGTGGCTCGATTGGATCCCATCCCTCGCCCCATTCTGCGGAGACGGTTTGAAGCATGAGCAGTGTAAAAACAAAAAACAGACTTCTGATCCAGGGCATTGTTTTACCTTTGATATTTGGAGTTATTGAGTAAATTTGGGTTATTCAACATTTTTAGAGGGTGAGTCGGCGCTATTGTTCCCGAATTTCAGGCGTATTGGAACGGGATTCGGTATAATTATCGTCTGTAGCGGCTTAACGGTGCCTGAACATGGGGCGACAGCAGATCGATGATTGTGTGGAGCAACTCTGCCTGAAGGGGTGTGTTGCCGTGCGCGAGGAGATCAAACTGTTGACCCAGGGCGTGGTGTTACCGGAGATCCGTGATCTGGATGAAGTTGCACGCAAAGCCGTACGCAGAGAGCTTGAAGCGATCATGGCAGTTTACGGTGATGCTTGTCCAATCGAGAGAGAATCAGATGGCTGGCAGGAAAAAACAACCACGACTGGGTAACCTGGTCTTTAAGGCGCCCTCAACAATCCACGGTACTGGGCTTTTCGCCAAAGTGGATATCAACAAAGGTCAGCAGATAGGCACCTATGAAGGTCCTACCGCCAAGCGGGACGGCACCTATGTACTCTGGGTATTCGAAGAGGGCGAGGAACCGGTGGGCCGCAGCGGCCGCAACCTGCTGCGTTACCTGAATCACGAAGACGAGGGTAATGCAGAATTTGATGGTTTCGACCTCTTTGCACTCAGAGACATCAACACCGGAGATGAGATCACCTTCGATTACGGCGGTTGGGAGGAGGAGTAGTTTCCATCTGCTCAGGGGTTCAGCGGCGTAAGGGCTGTCTGCTGTCCTCGTATCATGTTTGTGGAGAGAACGATCTTCTTGCGTAAAACTCCAGGATTGAACTTGACCCAATCGCTACGCTCGTCCTGGCTGTAAAAGGTAAGATCCAGCGCGAGAATCGCCTCCGCAACCCGTTTGGGACAGCGGTGTGACAACCGATTGAGATTGCTTGGTGCCTTCTCCGGCCAGCGCAGCTCCCCCCATCTTAGCCAGGCATCCCTTGCAGCTTCCCGGTCCTGCTCATGGTAAGCGCCCTCCAGTGTTTCGATAGCCTGCTCGATCGAGTGACGCCGTACGGCTTCTGCCGGATCGATTGCCGCAGGTGCGGCAGCCTGCTGTTTTGATCGATGACGACTCATGCGCCATACCACCAGGGTGGTGATCCAGCCTAGCGCCAGTACCCAAATGAGCCAGTGGGTCAACGGGTTGTCGGTTGACTCTGGAGTGGCCGGCAGGCTGACAGCTTCAGGTGCTGTTTCACCAGCTGTCGCTGAGGATCCGGTTCGTTTGGGGAGTGGCGGTGGAATTGAAGCGGTGCCCCCCAGAACCTCGATGTTGCGAGCAGGCAGACGGGCGGTTTCC
The DNA here is from genome assembly GCA_003349915.1 of endosymbiont of Escarpia spicata. GTDB lineage: Bacteria > Pseudomonadota > Gammaproteobacteria > Chromatiales > Chromatiaceae > QGON01. The sequence goes on along the minus strand of QFXE01000005.1, from coordinate 529,281 downwards.
ATCCGATCTGTCTCGGTGTTCCACCAGGGGATCTCGATGGCCGGTAGTTCGTAGTCACCGGGGTTCGCTGCCACCAATGTCACCTTGTTCTGGCGACTGCCTGTGATACCTGCGCCGGAGAGATTGTCTTTCATCTCCGGTCTGTCGGGGTACTGCTTAACGCCTTCCGGCAGATTCATATCGATGGCGGGTAGTTGAGCAGATGTCAGTCCGTCGGCGAGGAGCATGATCGTACGGGTCAGCGGTTTCCCCGCGATCTGCTGGTTATTCAGGGCCAAACCTGTCTCGACAAGCTGCAGATTCCTCGCCGGTAACCAGTGCCGGGGATTGAAGTTCGCCGGGATCGGTTTGATGTCGATGTTCACCGCATCAGAGACGGCGCGATAGATTTGCCGATCCACTTTCTGGTTGCTGAACGGACTGTTGAGCAGATCATAGATGGAACCGCCGCGTCTGCCACCGCGTCCTGAGAAACGCACGCCATCGAGTCTCAATTGGCCGCTTTGATAGGCGAAGACTGCATAACGCCGCTCCACCACCTGATAGTTTTCTCCGGCCCGTTGGGTCTTATACTGGGTTTCCGAGATGCGTTGGATGACGGTGTCCGGCAGATTGGGTTTTGGATCGGAGAGCTGTTCACCCCGCACCCCCTCTCCCATGAAGAGCCGCAGGGTCAGGACGATCTCCTGCTGCAGATAGGCGCTGGTTTCACTCAGCTCCAGTTCGATAAAGACATCGGAACCAGGGACGCCGTTGCTCTCGCCCGTTCCCTCGCTTACCTGGAGTCTCAGTGGCGCCGTGTTTTCATTGCCGACGGGAATCGGCGGTATCTCCAGAGTGCCGGTGGTATTCGGCAGCAAGGTCAGATTGAGTCCTCGGCTGCGCGATACATTGCCGTTGATCACACTGATACTCTGCTGCTGGGAACGCCCCAGGATCTCGAACTGGGCGTCGAGTACGGAGAGATCGGGTTTTGCTTCGTTCTCCCCTTTAATCTGAATAGTGAGTGAGACGGTCTCGTCTGCCGAGATGGCGGATCGGGAGAGACGTGCGCTTACCTCGCCCAAGGCGCTCGAACTGCCTGCCAACAGCAACAGGGTGAGAATGACAAATCGATAAAGGGGATATCTGAGAAACAATGGAAACTGCATCATGATTTCAAAGGCGTTGGTTGATGACTCGCAGGAGAGGTGTCTTGCAGCGCGCATCGGCGCTTAACATACTCCCGCCCTTATTTTTCAGACCAGGAATGTGGTTCGGAGTTCGATAACGATGACTCCATGCGCCTCTCTCACTTATACTTATCGTTCTCACCGACTACTATATCTACACCGTGAAGATCATTCGTCGCCCTACCGTCTCCCAAAGCAGTAACCTGTCCGCCAACATTTATCCTGTCTTGCGCCGGGTCTATCAGGCGAGAGGCCTGGTCACGGATGGGGATCTTGAACAGGGTCTGGATCGGCTGTTGCCGATGACTCCTCTTCTCGGAGTGGATGCGGCTGTCGAGCTGTTGCATCTGCAGCTGGAAAAGGGCGGACACATTCTCGTCGTGGGTGACTACGATGCCGACGGTGCTACCAGTACCGCGCTCTCCCTGTTGGCGCTGCAAGCGTTTGGCGGGCAGCGGCTCTCATATCTGGTGCCAAACCGGTTCGAATACGGTTACGGCCTGACGCCGGAAATTGTCGAGCTGGCGGCTGAAAGGTCGCCGGATCTGATTGTCACCGTGGACAATGGAATCTCCAGCCTGAAGGGTGTCGCACGGGCGGCGGAACTGGGTATTCCGGTATTGGTGACCGATCACCATCTGCCGGGTAAAGTGTTGCCAGACGCCGCCGCTATCGTCAATCCCAACCAGCCGGGTGACGGTTTTGGCAGTAAGAATCTGGCGGGTGTGGGTGTCATCTTCTACGTGATGGTCGCCCTGCGCAGCCGTCTGCGGGAAACGGATTGGTTCAAAACCAAAGGGCTGCCCGAGCCGAACATGGCCGAGTGGCTCGATCTGGTGGCGCTGGGTACGGTGGCGGATCTGGTGCCCCTGGACCGCAATAACCGTATCCTGGTGGAGCAGGGGCTGCGGCGTATCCGTGCCGGTCGCTGCCGACCGGGAATTCAGGCGCTGTTGGAGCTTGCCGGCCGTTCCCTGCATCGTGTAGTGGCCTCCGATATGGGTTTTGCCGTGGGACCCCGTCTCAACGCCGCAGGCCGCCTTGAAGATATGGGGCAGGGCATCGAGTGTCTGCTCACCAACGATCACAATCTGGCCCGACAAATGGCTGTCGAACTGGATCAGCTCAACAAGACCCGCCGCGAGATCGAGCAGGAGATGAAGGAGCAGGCGCTGCAGGCGCTGGAACAGCTCCATCTTTCCACCGAGGGCGAACTGCCCACAGGACTTTGTCTCTTCCGTTCCGAATGGCATCAGGGGGTGATAGGTATTCTGGCCTCCCGTATCAAGGAGCAGTATCATCGGCCGGTGATCGCCTTTGCCGACGGTGGTGAGGGTATGTTGAAAGGCTCGGCCCGTTCAGTGCCCGGTCTGCATATCCGTGATCTGCTCGACCGTATCGCAGCCGCCGATCCAGACTTGCTCGATCGCTTTGGTGGACATGCCATGGCTGCGGGCCTGAGCCTGAAACAGGAAAACCTGCCGCGCTTCAAAGCGGCCTTCGAACATGAAGCGGCAGCTTTACTGGACCCTTCCAGGCTGGTGGGGGAGGTGATTTCGGACGGAGAGCTTGATGTGACGGATTTCAATCTGGATCTTGCGCAGCAACTCAGGGTCGCCGGTCCCTGGGGACAGGGTTTTCCGGAGCCGACCTTCGATGGAACCTTTCAGGTGCGGCAGCAGCGGGTGGTCGGTGAACGCCATCTGAAACTGCGTCTTGCTCCCATGGGCGGACGTGAGAGTCTGGATGCTATCGCCTTCAATCAGGCGGACCTGGGGGAATTGCCCGGGCAGGTGCGGCTGGCGTATCGGCTCGATGTCAACGAATACCGGGGAGAGGTAACGCCCCAGCTGATAGTGGAGTATATCCAATTAACGAGTTGAACGATTTTGATGAGGAAGAGGATCTCGGCCCCAGCAAGAGCGAGATCAAACGGGAGATGCTGGCGCTGCAGAAGTTGGGCGAACGGTTGACTCTGCTCTCTAAAAAAGAGTTGGACCGGATGCCTCTGAGTCCTGTTTTGCTGGATGGGTTGGAAGAAGCCAAACGCATCAAATCTCACATTGCCCGCCGTCGTCACATGCGGCGACTCGGTAAGCTGCTACGCCACGAGGATCTCGATGCTATCGAGCAGGTGATCGATGAAATCGATAACAGACACCAGGCGGGTGTGGCGCGCTTCCATAATCTCGAACGTTGGCGCGATCGACTGATTGCGGGTGACAGCAGTGTCTTTGGCGAGTTTTTGGCTGAATATCCCACTGCTGACCGCCAACAGCTGCGGCAGTTGATTCAGGCGGTGAAAAAGGAACGGGAGAGAGAGAAGCCTCCGGCTGCTTTTCGAAAGCTCTTTAAATACCTGCGCGAAGTTGCCGGGGTTTGATCATGCAGAGCGTTAAGACGATTTAAAGTTGTCGGTCTTTTTTACACATCTTTATAGCCGGGTTCATCAGAAATCCATTCGTTAATTCATATTGATAAAACAGGGAACGGCGTTCTTTTGCACGCCAGCGTCTCGTTCGACTTTGTTGTGTTGAAAGCGTCAATGTGAATCTGTTGAATAATAATTAATTGTCATCCATCTCCCAGTGAATGCTCCGGGGTGAGCATGCTCTTGCTTGCCAATCAGGGGCGGCTTTCAAAATATCCTATGTACTCTCGAAGATTTCGCCGTCGAAAAACTTTACAGTTATTCACATGTGTAATTGTGAACTCACTTTACCTACTGTTCCATATGGGAAAAATATTCCTGGCCTGTTTTTTGCTTGTGATTCTCCTTCGAAGTGTTTAAACAAACAGGACACGCTGAAAATTAGTCCATCTGCGTACTTAGGGAGAAAATAAAAATGCATCTTAGAAAACTGGCAATAGGATTGCTGGCATTCGGTATCACCACATCTGTACAGGCAATTGAATTGATCGATGGCCTGGGTGGAAATCGCGGTTATGGTGAACAGGCGATGTTGCCAAATGACGACGGCTCCAGCAATCTGCTGGATCTTCCGTTCAATATCAATTTCTATGGGAATGAGTTCAGCTCTTTCTTCATCAACAACAACGGTAATATCTCATTCGATAACCCGATCTCATCCTACACGCCTGATCCCTTCCCGGTTGCGAACCAACCTATGATTGCGCCTTGGTGGGGCGATGTGGATACCAGTCGTGACGGCCAATTCGGTGATGGTTTCGATCCGGATTTGCTGCCGACCGAAATATTCAACCCCAATGGTTTTGACCAGGAATTTGTTCCAGTTTCCGAGCTCCCCGTTTTTCCAGGTGATATCGGCATACCCGTATCCACCTTCGATGGTGTGGATTACATCCTCTTGGATGATGCTTTAGAGCTGGCCGGATTTTTCGAGGGAGGTTTTGACGGTTCCGGCGATACTTTTGATACCGAACCGAACAATGTCTGGGTTGCTTCACCAAACGACAGTACCGTAGTCGTCACTTGGGACCAGGTCGGTTTCTTTCCTGCCGATACCTCCAAAACCAACAATTTCCAATTGGTGCTGAGAGACGTATCGGCTGAGACGGGCAACGATGGCGATTTTGATATCGAGTTTCGTTATGACCAGCTTGAGTGGACCACCGGTGATGCCAGTGGCGGCACTGACGGTCTGGGTGGAACCGAGGCGCAGGCAGGTTTTGATGCCGGCGACAATACCAACTTCCTCGCACTGCCAGGTTCTTTCAGCCCCGAAGTGCTGGAACTGCAAAACACCAGTAACGTCAGCCCCGATACCCCCGGACTCTGGACCTTCGCCATTCGCAACGGTGAACCGCCTGGTGCGACTCCGGTAAACCCGCTGATGCCGGTTGACACTCAGGATGGTTGGGACTTCGACTTTAATGTTGTCGTGGGCCAACCTATCTTTATCGACCCCGACGTTGCTGTTGGTTATGACTACCAGATCGACAACCCGGCCACCATGCCGCTGTTTCAGACAGTTTTACTGCCCAGCATCGGTGATGATCTATTTGATATCTATACTTGGGATGGTACTGACTGGGTCCTTGTGGCAGCAGGTTGGGCAGCTGGTGCGAGCTATGATTTCGGTGCTGGCGGTGTCGACCGTTTTCGTATCCTTGGTATTGAAATTGCCGAGATGCTCGACCCGACGGATCCCACTGCCTTCATCACCGGACTCACCTTTACCGGTTCCGGCGCTGTCGGCATGAGTCAGAATCCAATTACGGTGTTTGTACCGCCGGTAACTGCCCCTGAGCCTTCGGTGCTGATTCTGTTCGGCTTTGGTCTTGGTGCGTTAGGTTTTGTACGCCGTAGAAAACGGGCCTGAAAGTTGACTCAGTCGTAGACTGATGGAGACAAAAAAGCCGTCGCTACGAAAGTAGCGGCGGCTTTTTTAATCCCAGTGGATTTTATTCCTCGCGGCATGCTGCGAAGCGCCGTTCCTACCGGTTTATAGGGAAGCGCTTACTGCTTCTCGATGGGTTTGCAGTGATACTTCCTGGAGAAGTGGTTGAAGATGTGCATCTGCACCGGAGCCTCTAAATTTTTTGGTTTCCCCTCAAGATAGACCAGAAACTCTTTCAGCAATTCGTTGATCTGTTTTCCCTCATCCAGGCAGACGAAGTTTCGCTTCAGCGCTTTTTTATGCAATAGCATATTGCCGACCAGATTCATTCCGCCGAGTGTCCCGCCAAGAAAACCTCCACAGGATCCGGCATCGAGTGCACGGTTGACAGCCTGTTGCGCTGTCTCCTTTTCCAATGGGGTTGTGATGGCCTCCTTGCATTTGTCGAGGTAATCCTGCCCGGAAAGTGCATAGGCATTTCCCGACAACATTAGAATAAGAGGCAAAGCAGTGAGTGAGCGATAGGTCGTTTTCATTATTATAGCTTCCCTGATTAAGAGTGGTGCGGTCAGCCATTTTTACACATTTTCTGTAACGCGAATAGAAATCTTGAACGGTAGGCTGGTTCAAGTACAGCGGAACAGGCAATCCCACCTGTGCAGACAGTAATGCCCGATCCGCTATGCTTGATCGTGCCAGCGCTGGTCCGTAGCCATGCAATAATCAGTGAGGTTGAAGTGTTGGTTTAGCCGGGACATTTTCCAATTGCCAGTTTGATATTGCCCAATCCCAGAAATCGTCGATGCCGGTAGGCCTTTCATCGGGCAGAGGCTGGCCCAGATGGTGCAGTGCCTGTAGCAGCGCCGGTAGAGGATGTCGATTCTCTACCGGGGCATCTTTGTACTGTTTGCTCAGCTTTCGCCCGTTTGCATCCACCGCCAGCGGCAGGTGGGCATAGACTGGTGTGGGCAGTTCCAGCAGTTGTTGCAGATGGATCTGACGTGGTGTGGATAGCAGCAGGTCGGCGCCGCGCACGATGTGAGTGATGTCCTGCCAGGCATCGTCCACCACGACAGCAAGTTGGTAGGCGTGGTAGCCGTCTGCACGGCGGATAATGAAGTCCCCTATGTCGCTGGCCAGGTTTTGCGTCACTTCTCCCTGAATCAGGTCTTCAAATCCTGATGGATTATCAAAGGTTCGCAGACGGATAGCCCGTTCTTTCCTGCCCGCCCGTAGTCCCTGGCGACAGGTGCCGGGGTAGGCGGCAGACTCGATGCCTGGGCGGGCGGCGATGTTGATCTCTTTACGCGTGCAGCCACAGGGGTAGGCAAGATCGTCTCTGTTCAGAACATTGAGGGCGTGGGCATAGGCGTCGGTGCGTCGGCTTTGACGAATGATCTCGCCTTCCCACTTAAAACCGAAGCGGTCGAGGGTGCGTAATATCTCATCGGCAGAGCCTTTGATCTCACGGGTCTGATCGAGATCCTCCATGCGTACCAGCCACTCGCCATGGTTAGCCCTGGCATCAAGATAGCTGCCGAGGGCCGCCACCAGTGAGCCGAAATGGAGCGGTCCGGTTGGGGAGGGGGCAAAGCGGCCGCGGTAGGATGGAGGCTGGTTGTTTTTGACTGGGTTCATGACAAGAATTAAAAAAACCGGCGTAAGCCGTTTTTTTTATACGCAGGGTCGGGCAGGCTCAACCCATCTGCTTCTCCCGGATCTCATCCAGGGTCTTGCAATCGATACACTGGCTGGCAGTTGGCCTGGCCTCCAGGCGGCGGATGCCGATCTCCACACCGCAGGACTCGCAGAATCCATAGTCGTGATTGTCGATCTGGGTGATCGTTGAATCGATCTTTTTGATCAGTTTACGCTCACGGTCGCGGGTACGCAGTTCCAGACTGAACTCCGACTCCTGTGTAGCCCGGTCGTTTGGATCGGGGAAATTTGCCGCCTCGTCCTGCATGTGATGCACGGTTCGGTCGACCTCTTCCATCAAATCTGCCTTCCAGGCCCGCAGGATGGCGAGAAAATGCGTCTCCTGCTCCTCGTTCATGTACTCTTCGCCCTCAGCGGGCTGATAGGGTTCAAAACCAAACGGTCCTGAACTCACATCTTTTTTGGCTTTCTTCTGGGCCATTCACTGACTCCTGAATACCTCTTGAGTGAAGGGGACTATCTATACCAGAAACCCAGTTGCTAGACAACAAAATGGGTGTCTCTTCAATCAATGTTTGCTTGACATTAACTAGTATCGTCCAGATTGCCATTTTCTTAATGTGCTAAGTCAATTAATAGGGCGATTTTTTTCACCGAGCTCAAAATTCCGCTTTTTTGCGTGGGGGTGCAAGGTTGCGGTGGTTTGGGTAAGCTAGCGCGATTTGACTAATTAGTGAGTAAAGTAATGGCTGAATTGGAAGCGCTGATATTCGATGTGGACGGCACCTTGGCCGATACTGAGAAGGATGGTCATCGGGTGGCATTTAATCGGGCATTTGTCGATGCAGGACTCGACTGGGAGTGGACGGTGGCGCTCTATGGAGAGTTGCTGGCAGTGACCGGAGGCAAAGAACGGATTCGCTACTATCTGGACAGTTTCAATACCGATTTTGAGCGGCCCGCAGACTTGGACGGTTTTATTGCAGCGCTGCACAAACAGAAGACCGCCCACTACACCAGTATGTTGGCGGAAGGTGCGATCCCCATGCGCAACGGGGTCAGGAGACTCTTGACCGAGGTGCGGGAGGCGGGATTACGGCTTGCCATCGCCACCACCACTACCCCGGCCAATGTCAGCGCGCTGTTGCAGCATGCTCTGGACCCGGCTGCAGAGGAGTGGTTCGAGGTGATCGCTGCGGGTGATATCGTGCCGGCCAAGAAGCCAGCTCCAGATATCTATACCTGGGCCATTGAGCAGATGAAACTATCCCCCGAGCAGTGCATAGCCTTCGAAGACTCGGAAAACGGTGTGAAATCGGCTGCGTCTGCCGGTATCCGCTCAATATTGGTCACTACCAATGACTACACCGAGGATGACGATTTCAATGGTGCGGCGTTGGTGCTCGACCAGCTTGGCGATCCGGACGATGATTTTCGCGTGATCGCAGGTGATGCGGGTGACGCCGGCTATGTCGATCTTGCGCTGTTGAGAGCCTTTCACGGCCGGGGTTGATAGACCATCATAATTACCTTGAAGAAACCAGGAAGATGATCCCCATTGCCGACAGGATGGCGCACATCCAGCCCTTCTATGTCATGGACCTGTTGGCAAAAGCGCGCAGGCTGGAGGCCGAGGGGCGTTCGATCATCCACATGGAGATCGGCGAACCCGATTTCATCACTCCAGCCCCCATCATCCATGCGGGAGAAGCGGCCCTTGCCGCGGGTGAGACCCACTACACGCCCGCCAAGGGGTTGCCCGCTCTGCGGGAAGCGATTGCCGGATTCTATGCCGGCAGCTACGGGGTGGATATCGACCCTGCCCGCATCATCGTTACGCCAGGGGCATCCGGTGCCCTGCAGCTGGTGATGAGCGTGCTGATCAATCCTGGAGAGAGCGTCCTGATGGCCGACCCCGGTTACCCCTGTAACCGCCACTTCGTGGAGCTGGTTGACGGCAAACCAGTGTGTGTGCCGGTGGGTGCGGATACGGGTTATCAGCTCACGGCGGAGATCGTGGAGGCGGCATGGCGGCCGGATACCAAGGCCGTGCTGGTGGCGACGCCGGCCAATCCCACCGGGACGCTGCTCACACTGGAGGAGCTCACTGCGTTGCACGATACAGTCAGCAGTCTGGGTGGTCTGCTGGTTGTCGATGAGATCTATCAGGGACTGATTTACGATGCCGTTGGAGGAACCGCCCTCTCCATCGCCGATGACATATTCGTTATCAACAGCTTCTCCAAGTTTTTCGGCATGACCGGATGGCGTCTCGGCTGGCTGGTTGCGCCCGAAGCTGCCGTTGGTCCTCTTGATCGTCTGGCCCAGAATATCTTTCTTGCCGCTCCCACCCTGTCCCAGCATGCCGCGCTGAAGGCCTTTGAGCCGGAGGTGCTGGAGATACTTGAAGCGCGTCGGGTCGAGTATCTGCAGCGGCGGGATTTTCTGCTGCCCGCGCTGCGCGAGATGGGATTTGAACTACCCGTCACCCCGCAGGGAGCCTTCTATCTCTATGCAAACTGCGAGGCGGTCACGGATGATAGTCATGCCTTTGCAGAGGCGCTGCTGGAGGAGGCCGGAGTGGCCGTCACGCCTGGCCGTGATTTCGGCTTCAATCGGCCCGAGGCGCATCTGCGGTTCGCCTACACCACCTCACTGCCCAACTTGGAGGAGGGGGTGGCGCGGCTGCGGAAATTTAACCGGCTGTAGGAGGGGTTATGCAGAAAGCTAAGCGTCGCCGCCAGTGCTCTCCAGACGCTCTTTCCAGAAGACAGTAGCCCCGGCCACCGCCGCCGGCATTGCGACAAAATTCAGGATGGGCACCATCATCAATAGCGTGACGCTGCCACCAAATGCCATCGCAGTAAAACGGGCCTTTTTCAGACGTTTGTGCTGATCCTTGAAGAGCAGACTGTGATTACCCATCGGGTAGTCGCCATACTCGATTGAGAGAAACCAGGCACCGAAGGCCAACCATAGAAAGGGCGCAACGATGTTGAGCACCGGGATTGCGAAGAGAATCAGCAGGGGGATCGCCCGCAGCAAAAAATAGAGTATCTTGCGCAGTTCAGAAAACAGGGCAGGAAGAATATCTTTCATCACCTGTTTGATGCTGCCACTCTCCTCCTGCAACCGGCCGCCGAGATAGAGTTCCACCTTCTCTGCCAGCAGGCCGTTGAATGGCGCGGCGATCAGGTTGGCGATGACGGTAAAGGTGTAGAAGATGATTAGCAACAGTGCCAGAGCGAATATTGGCCAAAGCAGCCAGCGCAGGTAGGAGAGCCAGCTGTCGTCGGCGGGAAGAAAATGATCCATTAGCAGATCGAACTGGCTGATTCCTATCCCAACCAGCAGGCTGAAGACCAGGATGTTGATCAGCAGGGGGATGAGTACGAAACGTCTCAGCCCGGGTTTGCTTATCAGGCTCAAGCCGCGCAGCAGATAGCCGACGCCGGAGAGGGGATTGTTTGCCATGTTGCTTCGGTCTGTTTTGATAAAAGCTGGATTTTAGCAGAGTTAGAGATTCAATAACCAAAGGACAGAACCAATGAAGTTTGTAGGCGCCCACGTCAGTGCTTCCGGTGGTGTTCAGAACGCCCCGTTGAATGCTGAAAAAATTGGTGCGAAGGCCTTTGCGCTATTCACCAAGAACCAACGTCAATGGAAGGCAAAGCCGCTGACCGATGAGGCGATAGAGGGTTTCAAAGTAAATCTACAACAGGTCGGTATCGCCCCGGAACATGTGTTGCCCCACGACAGTTATCTGATCAATCTCGGGCATCCGGAAACCGAGGGGCTGGAGAAATCCCGTGCCGCCTTTGTCGATGAGATGCATCGCTGTGAACAGCTCGGTCTGAAACTTCTTAACTTCCATCCCGGCGCCACCCTGCGAAAGATCGGTGAGGAGGCGAGTCTCGACCGTGTATCCGAGTCGATCAATATCGCCCTGGAGCAGACGGAAGGGGTGACCGCGGTGATTGAAAATACAGCAGGCCAAGGCTCCACCCTGGGATACAGGTTTGAGCAGTTGGCCCGAATCATTGAAGGGGTGGAGGACAAGCGCCGGGTAGGTGTCTGTCTCGATACCTGTCACACATTCGTTTCCGGCTACGACCTGCGGACCCGTGATGCATGCGAGCAGACCTTTGGTGAGTTTGGACGCATTGTTGGCTTCGACTATCTGCGTGGCATGCACCTCAACGATAGCAAGCCTGATCTGGGGGCCAGAGTGGACCGGCACCATAGTCTCGGCCAGGGAAAGATCGGCTGGGATGCCTTTAGCTTTATCATGCGGGACCCACGTTTTGACGATATTCCCATGGTGCTGGAGACGATCGATGACACGATCTGGAGAGAGGAGATACAGGCGCTCTACCAGTTTTCCACTGAATAGAGAACCAAAGCTGGAGGTCATCAACAATGCTCTAAATCAGGCACTGGCCCTTGCCTGACAACATCCATGATACGTTGCCCCTGCCAAACAACATCAATAACAACAAGCCTGTAGAAACTGCGGAATTTGCGTTTACGCAATGCATGATCCCAGTTAATTGTGGATGCTGTATCCTTTAAAAACCGGTTACAGATTCTCCGCATGGCCCACTAGTCGAGCTGAATACAGTAGCTGCTTACCGGAGAATTATTGATGTCTAACCCATCCCGATTAGAGAATTTCCCCATCTCCTTCTTTTCCATTGTGATGGGGTTGTGCGGGCTTACGATTGCATGGAGTACGTTTCAACGTGCGTTCGGTCTGCAGCTGAATGTTGATGGAGCGCTGGCGCTGTTTGTCGCCGGGCTGTTTGTGGTGTTGCTTTTCTTCTATGTGAGAAAAATCCTCCACTTTCGTGACGCAGTTATCCGGGAATTAAATCATCCTGTGAAGATGAATTTCTTCCCCAGTATCTCCATCAGCCTGCTACTGCTCTCCATTGTCTCTTTGCATACGCTGCCTGTGGTCGCCGAACCTTTATGGTTGATGGGTACTGTGATGCATATTGGATTTACGCTCTATATCATGAGTGTCTGGATTCATCACGATCAGTTCGAGATTCATCACATTAATCCTGCGTGGTTTATTCCGGTGGTTGGGAATGTTCTGGTGCCAGTGGCAGGGATGCAACTGGGATATACAGAGGTTTCGTGGTTTTTCTTCAGTATTGGCATCGTCTTCTGGATCGTGCTGATGACGATCATCTTTTACCGGATCATGTTTCATAGTCCGATGCCTGAAAAACTGATGCCGACTCTGTTTATTCTTATTGCACCGCCGGCGGTGGGCTTCCTCTCATATATGAAATTGACGGGAGACCTCGATGCGTTTGCCAGAATTCTCTACTATGTGGGGCTTTTTCTGACGCTCCTGCTGGCAACCCAATACCGGTTTTTTATCCGGATCAACTTTTTCCTCACATGGTGGGCCTACTCCTTCCCTATCGCTGCGATTACCATTGCCACCCTTGTAGTGTATGAACATACCGGGTCAGTCGTGCATGCGGGATTGAGTTGGGTGCTTGTCACTCTGCTGACACTGCTGATCATTATGTTGCTTTACAGAACAGCGCGTGCTGTCAGCCGTCATATGATCTGCCGCCCGGAAGATTAACAAGTAAGATAACTATCCACCTTATCTTGATATAAAGTTCCCCCGCGTCCTTGCGGGGGGGGTGTCATCACTGACTTTCCTTGCCTGTCCAAAGTAGGCAATGAGATTATATTCGAAATTTATGACGATTTGATGACAACATAAAACGGAGGCTTATTCCACCATGGTGATTCTCACGTCATCAGATGAGGGTAGGTCAAAGCTAGAGATAGATTAACTACCGCAACGATAAACCAAAATACCAACAGCCAGTTTGCAAAGCCCATCTTACTCTGGGTAGCGGACCAGCCCAGATTATCCAGTTCCATCCACTCTTCGACTCTATGTAGATAACTGTGAATCCGCTGCGCGTACAAATGGAGGATGATCGCCTTCAATGAAAACAATACCGTAATTACAAAAGGCGCCCAAACGGCTAAATTCTGAGGTGACTTTGCCGAATCAGAAAAAATCCAAGCCCAAACTGCACCTGAAAAAATCAGGACGTATCGCTGTAGCCAGACAGTATCGTCAACTAACTGCCGATACCTCGCCTGTAGTTCTTGGAATTCCAAGAGTAGAAACTGCTCCTGTTTTCCCATAGTGGAGTTTCTCATATGGAACTATTGACCCTGTCGAAATAACCGACATATATATCGAACCATAGTACATTTAACCATATTAAATGTATGGCCATTCTGTATCTGACCACTTGGGATTGTGGCGCAGTCGAACGCGGATTTATTGCGCTTCTTTGTGATTTAGTGCGCTATCTAACCAGTCAGTCAAAGAAAAAGGGCTAGCTAAAGATTAGCTAACCCTTTGTTTTTAAACTGGTACCGAGGGACGGACTCGAACCGTCAAGGCCGCGAAGCCGGGGGATTTTGAATCCCCTGTGTCTACCAATTCCACCACCCCGGCGCTGGAAGCCGGTAAGTATACATGATTTTCTCGAATTGCAAGATCCTGATTTGGAGGATATAGATCAAGCTTCTGGTGGGGATGGTTTGCCAAAAAGATAGCCCTGACCGAAGACAAATCCCAAGCCCGCAAGTTTTTGCGACATCTCCTCGGTTTCGATACCTTCCGCCACGAGTTGGTGGCCGGATTCAGTAATCATCTGTACCAGATGACGGATGATGCGGTTTTGTGCTTCGTTATCCACATTCCGGGTTAGCGAGATGTCGAATTTCACGATATCCACCGGCATTGTGGCCAGGTAGCGCAATGAGGAGTAGCCGCTCCCAAAGTCATCGAGCGCGATCTGGTATCCCATCTTTCTGAGTGCGGTCAGGTTTTTTGTCGCAGTCTTTAGCTGTGTGATCAAGGCCGTCTCGGTTATCTCAATCACAAACTTGTGTGTCTTTAAATAGGGTAGAAAACCTATGAGCCACTCGGTCAGGTATTGGTTGATGGCAGTTGGTGCCGAAATGTTTATGGATATGCCGGTTCCAGCGGGGATCCGATTGTTCTCCAAATCCTCCAGAACGCGATTGATTACCACCCGGTCGAGGTCGATTTCCAGTCGACGCGCCTCAATCAGCGGAAAGATGTGCGAAGGAAGTATCCATCTGTTGCCATGAGAAATTCTGAGTAGCGCCTCATAATACTGAATAGAGCCATCCTGGAGTTTGACGATGGGTTGATAGAACATATTTAAACCAGTGCCATGGGTTACCGCGTCGTAAACAGCATTGTGAGTCAGGTTTGAGAAAAGCCCGCTGGATTCCTCTGCCATTTCGGGTGAAAAAACCGCGATATGGGATGTGGCGGGACGCTTGGCAGTGTACATGGCAATATCGGCCTGCCACTGTGACGATGTCAAAGGTGAATCCTCCTCTGTTTCACTATCGGTGAGGGCTAGGCCGATGCTGATTCTCACTGGCTCTTTGATGCCGAAGTCATGGAATGGGTAGTCGGCGATCGCCTCCTTACAGCGCTCAGCAATGCGCATTGCGATGGCAGGTGTACAGTCGAAAAGGATGGTTGCGAACTCATCGCCGCCAAGGCGGAACAGATACTCTCTTTTTCTCAACACTTTTTGGATGGAGTGGCTGATCGCTATAAGCACCTCATCCCCGACCTGATGTCCATAAGTGTCGTTGATGGCCTTGAAGTGATTGACATCAAACAGGGCCAGACAGATGGGGTTGCGGCGGATATCGAAGAGGTTGTTCACCTCTTTCCAGTATTCGTCAAAAGCCCGTCTGTTTTTGACGCCGGTCAGGGGGTCGTGGAGAGCGAGGCTCCAGAGTTTCCTGTTTTTTTCATCCAAACTGGTATTCAGACTGTTGAGTTGATTGTGATAGTCATTCAGGGAAAGCCTGACTTTATCCAGTTCCTTAATGGGCAGACGTCTACCCAGGTTTTCAGCAATTTTTTCGGCGGAGTGCCGTTTGAGAAAATCGAGATGGCGAGAGAGTTGACGAATTGATTTTCCGGTAAACCAGACACTTTGCGGGAAGATCAGGAGCGTTAGAATTACACTGACAGCGATGAGATAACCCACCGCTTGTAGCATGACCTTTTTCAACTCTTCTGCGTATGGATCACTACGCAATGTGTACTTGATATGCCTTTTTAGTTCAGCAATCGGGAGAAAATCGTGGCTTGACGATATGAATGTTATTGTTTGCGGGTCTATTTGACTAAAGCGTCTTTGGCTATAAAAGCCGGCTAGAAAATCGCTTAAAGTGGCGACATAACCGATGGTATTCAGGTTTTTCAGGTCACGGACAGGCGCAATGATAAATATTCCAGGCTTCCCCTCCTTGATCCGGAAAAAGGGCTCAATGCGCTCGATATTTATGGCTTTCGGTAATATCGAGGTATCCAGTTTCCCCAATACTTCCCCCTCGCTGTTGTAGATCGAGGTGTCAAGCACATACTCCGGTAAAATGCCTGTATTCTGTTTACTGCGCTCATGCCAATCACTATAAAAACCGGGGTTCAGTAACTGCTGCCTAACCTCATGCCATTCGGCCAAATCCACTGCGTGCTTCTGTATATCAGCTGTAACGGAAGCGATAGCCTGCTCGATCTCTTTTTCTGCAATGGTGATACTGCTGTCATGAAATTCAGATTCCATTTTCTGAATATTCAGGTAGGTCAGCCCCCCAACAAAGCTGAGTGACACAAATGCGATAACGATATAGATCGTTGCATATGTGTTGATGGAAATGACTCTGTTTGACATTTGGGTCCGAATTATTTCAGTAGATTCAGTCAGATCAATTTCGCGTTGGTGGTCGAAAAATGGCTTTGCCTGCTTCGCTTCAAACTATCTGGTTTAGTTTGCCTAAGTTTAGCCAGCCATGCGAATCGTTTCGCTTAGAGACTCCATTGACCTAAGGATAGTCGATACCGGAGTCTGTACCTTGACGTGTACCTCGTTTGAGAAACGCCTGAGTTGCTGTGAGATGTTAACGATTCCCGGCGGCAGGCATTTTGCTGGATGTTGTGGCAGCCAGGGCCATGATATTATCCGCCCGCATGAAACTATCCGATTTTTCCTACGATCTTCCTCCGGAGCTGATTGCCCAATTCCCCGAAAAAGAGCGGCGGGGCAGTCGCCTGCTCACCCTGGACGGTACCAGTGGTGAGTTGAATGACCAGCATTTTACAGATCTACCGCGGTTGCTGCGAAAGGGGGATCTTCTGGTATTCAATGATACCCGTGTGATGCAGGCCCGGCTCCACGGCTTTAAACAGAGTGGTGGAAAAGTCGAGTTGCTTATCGAACGGGTGCTCACGCCGGGCCGGGCGCTGGCCCATGTACGTGCCAGCAAATCCCCGAAGGCAGGTAGCATCCTCTATCTTGGGGAGCGAAAAAGAGAGGTGGAGGTAGTAGGGCGTAAGGAGAGTCTGTTTGAGATAGATTTGCAGGATGGCGATTTCTTTCAGCTGATGGAGGAGCAGGGACATATGCCCCTGCCGCCCTACATCGATCGTTCGGATGACTCTTCGGACAGGGAGCGCTATCAAACTGTTTATGCTCGCCGTCCCGGGGCTGTTGCCGCCCCCACGGCAGGACTCCATTTTGATCTTGAGATGCTGGATGAGTTGGGAGAAAGAGGAGTGAAAAGTGCTTTGGTCACCCTGCATGTCGGTGCTGGAACATTCCAGCCGGTGCGAGTGGACAATCTGGATGAGCACATAATGCACAGCGAGTATGTGGAGGTGGATGAATCTGTATGCCGAAAGGTGCGGGAGACGCGCGCCAACGGTGGACGGGTGGTGGCTGTGGGCACTACCAGTGTGCGCAGCCTTGAAGCTGCCTCTGCATCGGGAGAGATAGCGCCCTTTAGCGGCGATACAAGGCTCTTTATCCGTCCCGGTTACCATTTTCGCAGCGTCGATGGGATGCTCACCAATTTTCACCTTCCGGAATCGACCCTGCTGATGCTGGTCTCCGCTTTCTCAGGTTATGATCATGTGATGGCAGCCTATCGCCATGCAGTCTCCAGAGGCTACCGTTTCTTCAGCTATGGAGATGCGATGTTTCTCACGCCGTCGCTTATGCAGCAGGCATAACCCAGTGATTACAGTGGCTTTCAGGCAAAAAAAGCGCGACAGGGTGTCGCGCTTAAAAGTTCCACCAAAGGAGGATGGAGGAATATGCTAATTCGTAAGATTTAGCGCATTTTTATTTTCTAATATACAGGGCGACTTGTCAAGTCATGTTAGGGTTAACCCTTGCTTTTCTGGCGCCGAATATCGCACAGGGCTAGGATTAACGTGGAAATCCACAAAGATCACACCCCGTTACTTATTGAAATAAAAAGATTTTCACTATTTTTTTCGCTTGAAACCCAACAGAATTAAAAAATTATGCAGTTTGAAACCTTTCACTCCGATGGAGCCGCCAGACGCGGACGCCTCACCTTTTCCCGGGGTACGGTAGAGACCCCCGCATTCATGCCTGTCGGCACTTATGGCACCGTCAAGGCGATGACCCCCGAAGAGTTGACCGGAATGGGGGCTGAGATCATCCTCGGCAATACGTTTCATCTTATGTTGCGGCCGGGCACCGATGTCATCAGAGCCCATGGTGATCTCCACGGCTTCACTCATTGGCAGGGCCCTATTCTCACGGACTCCGGCGGGTTTCAGGTTTTCAGCCTGGGCAAGATGAGGAAGATTACCGAAAAGGGGGTGGCCTTCCGTTCGCCGGTCAACGGCAGCAAGGTCTTTATGGGGCCAGAGGAGTCGATGCAGATTCAGCGTGAGCTGGGTTCTGACATCGTCATGATCTTCGATGAATGTACACCCTATCCGGCCACCAAAGAGGAGGCCAGAGTCTCCATGGAACTCTCTCTGCGTTGGGCAGGGCGCAGCCGTATTGCCCATGGCGACAATCCCTCGGCGTTGTTCGGCATCGTGCAGGGTGGGGTATTCGAACATCTGCGGGAGGCATCGCTCAACGGTTTGACCGATATCGGGTTTGACGGATATGCAGTAGGGGGGCTATCGGTGGGAGAGCCGCCGGAGGATCGCTGGCGGGTGCTCGATTTTCTCTCCGACAAGCTGCCGCAGGACAAACCCCACTATCTAATGGGAGTGGGCACGCCGGAGGATATCGTCGAAGCGGTACGGCGGGGGATAGATATGTTCGACTGCGTGATGCCGACCCGGAATGCGCGCAACGGCCACCTCTTCACGCATCAGGGTGTGGTGCGGATTCGTAATGCGGTACACGAATATGACAATGGTCCCGTAGATCCTTTATGTGACTGTTATACTTGTAAAAATTATAGTCGGGCCTACCTGCGTCACCTGGAGAAATGTAATGAGATTTTGGGTGCCCGCCTGAATACCATCCATAATCTCTTCTACTATCAGACGCTGATGCGGGATCTGCGGGATGCCATCGAAGCGGGGCAGCTGGAGCACTTTGTCAGCGACTTTTACGCTTTGCGAAGCAGTGCCTGAGTGGTGTTGATTGGCAGTGGAAAAACCACTGCCTGTATCTTGCGGTCTTCTGTGGCATAATCGGCGGCTGATTTTGGCTGTCGGAAACATTCCGGCGCCGTTTGGATTTTGATCTCTCAAAAATCGGGTACTGATTATGAGCTTTTTTATTTCCGACGCCTTTGCTGAAGGGGCCATCGCCTCGCCGGATGCCTTGACCGGACTGTTGCCGCTGGTGCTGTTTGGTGTAGTCCTATACTTTTTGATGATTCGCCCCCAGGTGAAGCGTCAGAAAGAGCACAAGAAGATGGTCGAGACACTGGGCAAAGGTGATGAGGTGGCCACCGCCGGCGGCATCGTCGGCAAGATCACCCAGATGGGTGACAACTTCATCACGGTGGAGATTGCCGAGGGCGTGGAGGTCAAATTCCGCCGTGCAGCAGTGGAATCCGTAATGCCCAAGGGGTCACTGAAGGGCATGTAAACGTCCGGATTGTCAGTTGCAATAAATGTAATGGAAACCGCGCCAGCCTGGCTGGTGCAACAGCAAGAAAAACACGATGAACCAATATCCTCTCTGGAAAAACCTTCTGGTAGTGATCGTAGTCCTCGTCGGAGCGCTCTTTGCGTTACCGAATATCTACGATCAGGACCCCTCCATGGAAATTTCCGGCACCCGTCGCGCCTCGGTGGATGAAACCACTATGGCCAGGATTACCCAGGCGATGGAGAAGGCAGGCGTCGAGGCGAAGGGTATCTCATCCGAAAACGCCAAACTGCTGGTGCGTTTTCTTAACTCCGAAGATCAGTTGAAGGCGAAGGAGGCTATTGCCAACGAGCTGGGCACTGACTACAACCAGGCTTTGACGCTATCGCCGGATCTGCCTGACTGGCTGCGTTCATTTGGCGCAGAGCCAATGTATCTTGGTCTCGATCTGCGGGGTGGCATCCATGTGTTGATCGACGTGGATATGGAAGCGGCGGTGCAGCAGGCAGTGGAGCGTAACAGCGGTGACATCAGAACCCTGTTGCGTAAGAACAAGGTCCGCTACCTGCGGGTCTCCCGAGAGGGGGAGAAGGTTGTTGTCAAATTCAACGATCCGGACAAGCGGGACAAAGCTGAGCAGCTGATCCACAGCGAATTTCGCTCACTGGCAACTGATATGTCGGATGAAGGGGGTGACTACTATGTGCGCGCTACCCTTAAGCCCGCTGAGCGCCGCGCGGTGCAGAAGTTTGCCCTGGAACAGAACATCACCACCCTGCGTAACCGCGTCAATGCATTGGGCGTGGCGGAACCGCTGATCCAACAGCAGGGCGAGCGGCGTATCGTGGTGCAACTGCCCGGCGCCCAGGATCCTGCCAAGCTGAAAGAGATTCTCGGTGCCACCGCGACCCTGGAGTATCGCCTCGCCGATACCGAACACAGCGTGCAGGATGCCGTTAACGGCAGGGTGCCGCCGGGCTCCAAACTCTATCGTGAGCGCAACGGGCAGCCGGTATTGCTGAAGAAGTCGGTTATTGTCACCGGTAACCAGATCATCGACGCATCCTCTGGTTTTGATCAGCGTTCCGGTCAGCCGATGGTTTCAGTGCGCCTCGACGGCCCCGGTGGCAACCGCATGCGCCGTGTCACCAATGACAATGTCAGCAAACCGATGGCGGTGGTTTTTATCGAGAACCGCGTAGTCACCCGTATGGTGGACGGCGAACCGGTGAAACATAGAACCAAGGTGGAGGAGGTGATCAGCATCGCCAATATCCTCGAACCTTTCGGCAGCCGTTTTCAGACCACCGGCCTCGATACCCCGGAAGAGGCTCACGATCTGGCGCTGTTGCTGCGGGCAGGCGCACTGGCTGCCCCCATTGAGATTGTTGAAGAGCGTACTATCGGCCCCAGCCTGGGTCAGGACAACATTGATCAGGGTTTCATGTCAGTCATGATTGGCATGGCCCTGGTAATGATCTTCATGGCCGTCTACTACCGGGTCTTTGGTCTGGTGGCTGATCTGGCCCTGAGCATGAACCTGGTACTGATCGTCGCTATTCTCTCCATGCTGCAGGCGACACTGACCCTGCCGGGCATCGCCGGTATCGTGTTGACCGTGGGCATGGCAGTGGATGCCAACGTGTTGATCTTCGAGCGTATCCGTGAGGAGATCCGCAACGGCAATACGCCACAGGCCAGCATTCAGGCGGGTTATGCGAAGGCGTTCTCCACCATCATCGACGCGAATATCACCACGCTGATAGCTGCGGTGGTGCTATTCAGCTTCGGTACCGGCCCCATCAAGGGGTTCGCGGTAACCCTGGCTATCGGTATCCTGACCTCCATGTTTACCGCCATCATCGGCACTCGCGCAGTGATCAATCTGATCTATGGTCGCAGACGGGTTAAAGAGCTGGCAGTTTGATAAGGGCGGATTGACTATGCAGATCTTCAAAAAGACGACAAAGTTTAACTTCATGGGCGGACGTAAGCTCGCCCTGATCGTTTCCAGTGCAGTGATCCTGGTTGCGTTGGCCTCCATTGTGGTGCGTGGCCTGAACCTGGGTATCGACTTTACCGGTGGTACCCTCGTCGAGGTGGGATATCACGAAACGGTTGATTTACCGAAGGTTCGTGAAGCATTGGCTGCGGAAGGTTTTTCCGATGCAACGGTGCAGCACTTCGGCACATCCAGGGACGTGCTGGTTCGTTTGGCGCCCAGGGATGGTGTAGACACTGCGGCGATCAGCACCAGTGCTTTCGCAGCAATGAGCAAGTTGGCGGATGGTCAGGCTGATATGAGGCGGGTAGAGTTTGTCGGGCCGCAGGTCGGTGATGAGCTGACCGAAGATGGTGGTCTCGCCATGCTCTATGCGCTGTTCGGTATCCTGATCTATGTGGGTATACGGTTTGAGTATCGGTTTGCAGTAGGTGCGGTTATTGCGCTGGTACATGACGTGGTTTTCACTATCGGTGTCTTCTCCCTGTTCCAGGTGGAGTTCGACCTGCCGGTGCTGGCCGCGGTGCTGGCGGTGATCGGCTATTCACTGAACGATACCATCGTCGTATTTGATCGCATTCGTGAGAATTTCCGTAAGATTCGGAAAGGCTCTGCGACCGAGATCATCAATGCCTCGCTAAACCAGGCCCTCACCCGTACTCTGGTCACTTCCATGACCACCCTGCTGGTATTGATCGCACTCTTCATATTCGGCGGCGAGATCATTCACGGTTTTGCCCTGGCCCTGATCGTGGGTGTGGTGATCGGTACCTACTCTTCCATCTATGTGGCGAGTACGGCGATCATCATGATGGGCATCAGCAAAGATGATCTGATGTCGGTTGAAAAAGAGGGTGCCGATGTCGAGGAAACCCCCTGATCCGGTTGTTGTCAGATCAAGGTTGAACTGAATAGTTATGTAGAGTGCGCTATGCGCACCAGAATAAGCAGCAATCACGGTGCGCACGGCGCACCCTACGTTCGCCGCTGATGCTTCAGCCGGGTGGTTTATTGATGAGCCTGTCGGCTACGCTGTTTTACAGAATGCCGGTGGATAGATGACCTCTGCATTGTTGAGGCTCATTCCGGTTTTGTCTTGATCGTCACCCTGCTTGTCGGGTCGTTCGATAGAGATGATATCCACATTGTAGGGATTGTCGGTAAACGCTGACTGCAGTGAGATGTCCTGCACACCATCCAGCACACCATCCAGCACATCCCTCATCACCATTTCCAGTGCCCGGTCGCTGAGTGCCTGGTCGATATTGTTCTTATTCGCCATTAGGTAGGTTCCGCTTTTACAGTTGTTACCGATGTTATCTCCGGTAACGGTCGGCGGGCCGTAATCTTGAGGATGGGGATGAAAAAACGGGGCAAACTGTGAAGCGGATTCGCCGTGTCAGGAATTAAGCGGTAAGTCTATCGTCCAGGTGGGGAAGGATGCGGCGCAATATGGCGTTGTGCACCTTGATGTTGCCGGCGATGACATTACCGGTCTCAAAGTGACGCTCGCCGCCGGAGATATCGGTAACCAGCCCCCCGGCTTCGCGTACCATGAGGGCGCCTGCGGCAAAATCCCATTCGGCGAGGCCGAGTTCCCAGAATCCGTCCAGCCTCCCGGCGGCCACATAGGCGAAATCAAGCGCGGCTGAGCCGGGGCGGCGTATCCCCGCAGTGTCAGCCATCAGATCCTTGAGCATGCCCATGTAGTTTTCCGTAAAACGAAAATCACGGTAGGGCAGGCCGGTTCCCAATAACGCTCCATCCAGACTCTTGCGGCTGGAGACCCTCAAACGCCGATCGTTCAGCTGGACGCCGGAACCACGGCTGGTGGTGAACATCTCCTCATTCAGCGGATCATAGATCACGCCAACCTCCAGTCTACCCTTGTGTCGGAGGGCGATAGAGATGGAGAACTGGGGGAATCCGTGCAGATAGTTGGTGGTGCCGTCCAGCGGATCTATGACCCACTGATAGTCGTCACCTGGGTGGCTGCCACTCTCTTCCCCCAGTATGGCGTGATTGGGGTATTTGTCCCGCAGAATATCGATAATCGCCTGTTCGGCTATCCGGTCCACCTCGCTGACATAATCGTGCATCCCCTTGTCGGTGAAGTTGAGGGTATCGAGCCGATTGTAATTGCGCATCAGCACACGGGCGGCGTCACGTGCAGCACGGACAGCGATGGTTACCATTGGATTCATGGGCGGCAAAGATACAGCAAGCGGCATGGCGGATAAAGCAGAAAACCGGTTTTGGTCTTGAGGTTGTTCATGCGGTACCCTTGCGCCCATGTTGAATCGTGTACGAATCGT
Source organism: endosymbiont of Escarpia spicata (assembly GCA_003349915.1). Lineage (GTDB taxonomy): Bacteria > Pseudomonadota > Gammaproteobacteria > Chromatiales > Chromatiaceae > QGON01. The sequence continues at coordinate 505,830 of QFXE01000005.1, read as the reverse complement.
GCTGGTGGAGACCAGCCACCCCGGTAATATCGGCGCTGCGGCCCGGGCGATGAATAATATGTGCCTGGAGCAGCTTGTTCTGGTGTCACCGAAGCATTTCCCGAGCGAAGAGGCGACCGCCCGGGCCTCGGGGGCGGATGATCTGCTTGCGCGGGCGCCGGTTTGCGATAGCCTGGACGCGGCACTGAAGGGATGCCGTTTGATAATAGGCACTAGCGCCCGTGAGCGGACTGTCTCCTCACCTCTGTTGAATCCGCGGGCCTGTGCGGCAAAGATCATCGAGGAGAGTGCAGTGGGCGAGGTTGCTCTGGTCTTCGGCCGGGAGAGCTCAGGACTCACTAACGAGGAGCTGGACCGCTGCAATTTTCTGGTCCAGATTCCCACCAACTCCGCCTATAGTTCCTTGAATCTCGGTGCTGCGGTTCAGGTGCTCAGCTATGAAATCTATCTTGCCTGGCTGGAAGGACGGGAGACGGCTCCGGGACCTCTCAGAGAGGTGGCCACTGCGGAGATGATGGAGGGGTTTCATGGTCATCTGGCACAGGCTCTGGAGGATATTGGTTTTGCCAATCCCCGTCAGTCAGACAAGCTGTTGCGCAGGTTGCGCAGCCTGTTTCACCGTGCCCGGCCGGATGTTGATGAGCTCAATATCCTGCGGGGAATCCTGAGTGCTGCCCAGGGACGCAAGTCGATGCGTCGCTGATCAAAAACTTAGTCTTTCAAAGAATAAAATTAGGATATGTAGGGTGCGCCATGCGCACCAAAATAAACCGTAATCATGGTATTCACGCTAATCATGGTGCGCGCAGCGCACCCTACCCCCTTGCGCTCAATATCACCACATTCTGCATAGATTCCAATCCCTGTGGACACAATACCCTAGTATTTCGCATGGTATTATGGATAATCTGTCACCCCCATGTCACTATTCCATTGATATTTGATTGATTTAGTCGGGTATAGGTTGTGCAGCAGGAAACCAAAGAGAACCCCAGACAATCCAGGTGGAGAGAGGATGTTCAGAGCGTCTTCGAGCGTGATCCTGCTGCTCGAACGACATTTGAAATCATCACTACCTATCCTGGCGTGCATGCGATTCTGTTCCATCGGGCCTCCCATGGGCTCTGGAATCTTGGCTTGAAATGGCTGGCCAGGATGCTCTCCAACATTGCCCGGTTGCTGACAGGTATAGAGATCCACCCAGGTGCCCGGATTGGCCGCCGTTTCTTCATTGATCACGGCATGGGTGTGGTGATCGGTGAAACTGCTGTCATTGGCGATGACTGCACCCTCTATCACGGGGTGACGCTCGGTGGCACCAGCTGGCAGAAGGGCAAGCGCCATCCGACCCTCGCAAACAACGTGGTGGTGGGTGCCGGCGCCAAGGTGCTGGGCCCTATCGATATTGGTGAAGATGCCCGCATCGGCTCAAATGCCGTGGTGGTGAAAGATGTACCGGCCGGGGCAACAGCTGTTGGTGTGCCCGGCAGACTGATCCGTCCGGAAAAAACCGGAGACAACGGTCATCGCGAGGCGATTGCCAAGAAGATAGGGTTTGATGCTTATGGCGCCACCAAGGATGCGCCGGATCCGGTTGCTCACGCCATCAACTGCATGCTCGATCATATGCATGTTATGGACAAAAAGATGGAGTCCATGTGTGAGGCGCTGAAAAGCATGGGATTGGAAGAGACGGATGAACCCATGCCTGAACTCGATTCCTGCGAAATCTTTTCCACTGCGGAAGAGTTGTTAAAGCTGGATGGTGACGAGGATTCGGGTTAAAACCTTGCAATGCTCGCGGAGGGAATACTTGACTAATTTACTAGGGATTGTATATTAGCGCCCAAGGATATACTTGGAGCCGATAAAGTGAAGCTTACCACAAAAGGCCGCTACGCGGTAACAGCCATGTTGGACTTGGCACTGCACTATGGCAAGGGGCCGATTACCCTTGCAGACATTGCCCAGCGTCAGGGGATCTCACTCTCTTATCTTGAGCAACTCTTCTCGCGGCTGCGTAAAAAAGCCCTGGTCTCCAGTGTTCGTGGTCCCGGTGGCGGTTACAGCCTGGGTCGGGAAGCGGGCGAGATCTATATTGGCGAAGTGATTACTGCGGTGGATGAGAACATGGATACCACCCGTTGCCACGGTGCCCACAACTGCCAGAATAACGAACGCTGTCTCACCCATGATCTTTGGCAGGATCTCAGTAACCAGATTTACAACTACCTCAATAAGATCAGCCTGCAGGATCTGATGGATCGCCAGGCGGTGCGAGAGGTTTCGACCCGGCAGGATCATCCGGACACGCCGGACATCGATATCACAGAGCTGACTTCGGTTTCCCCACGGGCCAACGCCTGAAGCTAATTAGCGGATTTTTTGGAGTCAAAAGATGAAGCTACCGATCTATATGGATTACTCGGCGACCACGCCGGTGGATCCCCGCGTCGCGGAGTTGATGTGCGGTTACCTCACCCCCGACGGAAAATTCGGCAACCCTGCATCCCGTTCCCACCCTTTCGGTTGGAGCGCGGATGATGCAGTGACCTTGGCGCGCAAGCAGGTGGCGGATCTGATCAATGCCGATCCGAAAGAGATTGTCTGGACCTCTGGTGCCACCGAATCAGATAATCTTGCGATCAAGGGTGTTGCGCATTTCTACAAGAAACTCGGCAAGCACATTATTACCTGCAAGACGGAACACAAGGCGGTGCTGGATACCTGTCGCCAGCTTGAGCGTGAAGGATTCGAGATCACCTATCTCGATCCGGAACCCAGTGGTCTGATTGACTTGGGGAAACTTGAAGCGGCGCTGCGTGACGACACTATTCTCGTCTCCATTATGCACGTCAATAACGAAGTGGGTGTGATCCAGGATGTTGCCGCAATCGGCGAGATGACCCGCGCACGCAAGATCCTCTTCCATGTGGATGCAGCACAGAGCGCCGGTAAGGTGCCGATTGACCTGACGGCGCTGAAAGTGGATCTGATGTCCTTCTCAGCACATAAGATCTACGGCCCGAAAGGCATCGGTGCCCTCTACGTACGGCGCAAACCCCGCGTACGCCTGGAAGCCCAGATGCACGGTGGCGGTCATGAGCGCGGTATGCGCTCCGGTACACTGGCGACCCACCAGATCGTCGGCATGGGCGAAGCCTTTCATATTGCCGGTGAAGAGATGGCGACAGAAAACGAACGTCTGCTCGGGCTGCGTCAACGCCTCTGGGACGGTTTCAAAGACATGGAAGAGGTCTACCTCAACGGTGATGAAGAACAGCGTGTCGCCGGCAACCTGAATGTGAGTTTTGCCTTCGTCGAAGGTGAATCCCTGATTATGGCGTTGAAGGATCTGGCGGTTTCATCCGGTTCCGCTTGTACCTCCGCCAGTCTCGAACCCAGCTACGTCCTGCGTGCGTTGGGGCGGGAAGATGAATTGGCCCACAGCTCGATTCGCTTCACCATCGGCCGTTTCAGTACGGCGGAAGAGGTGGATTATGCGGTAGAGAAGATCCGTACCGAGGTCGATCGATTGCGTGAACTCTCGCCTTTGTGGGAGATGTTCAAAGATGGTATCGATCTGAAATCGATTCAGTGGGCGGCGCACTGAGCGATCAGTTTTAAGAGGTTAAGGTTATGGCATACAGTGATAAAGTACTCGACCACTACGAGAACCCCCGTAACGTAGGTGCGTTCGACAAAGAAGAGAAGAGTGTCGGCACCGGCATGGTGGGTGCGCCCGCCTGTGGTGACGTGATGCGTCTGCAGATCAAGGTGGGTGATGACGGTGTGATTGAAGACGCACGTTTCAAAACCTACGGCTGCGGTTCCGCAATCGCCTCCAGCAGTCTGCTCACCGAGTGGGTGAAGGGCAAGACCCTGGAAGAGGCGCAGCAGATCAAGAACTCCGAGATCGCTGAAGAGTTGGCTCTGCCGCCGGTCAAGGTCCACTGCTCCGTACTGGCGGAAGACGCCATCAAGGCGGCGATCCAGGACTATTCTGAAAAGAATACAGATTGATATCCGTTGTAGAATCGAAGTTACAGGTTCGGTTCTGGAGAAGTTAAATGGCGATTACGATCACTGAAGCTGCTGCAAAACATGTGCAACAGTTCCTTTCGAACCGGGGCAAGGGGATCGGCATCCGCCTGGCGGTGCGTACCTCCGGCTGCTCCGGTATGGCATACGAGATGGAGTTCGCCGATGAACTGGACGAGGATGACCAGGTATTCGAAGACTTGGGTGTAAAGGTCATTATCGACCCCAAAAGCCTTGTCTATCTTGATGGCACTGAGATCGATTACACCAAGGAAGGACTCAACGAAGGTTTCAAGTTCAACAACCCGAATGCCAAGGGCGAGTGTGGTTGTGGTGAGAGTTTTCAGGTCTGACCCAAATGGCACTGGCTTATAGCACAAAGCACCAACAACCTCTTGGGTAGGTTGGGTTAGGCCGTCTTTTTGGCCGTAACCCAACAATTTGCGCCATTATTGTCGTGTTACGCTACGCTAACACGACCTACTGTTTTTCAAGGTCGTAACAACAGGTGATAAATCGGCTGTCCCCGGACAGCCGTTTTTTTCGATATGCTGGATTTTTCGAAGAACTATTTTGAGCTTTTTGGCCTGCCGGTCGGCTTCATCGTGGATGCTGATTCACTCTCCGATCGATATCGGGACTTGCAGCGGGCCATCCATCCCGACCGCTACGCCAACGCCTCCGAGCAGGAGCGTCTCCTCTCGCTGCAGGGCGCAAGCCGCATCAACGAAGCCTTTGAAACCCTCAAGGATCCCATTGCCAGGGCCACCTATCTGTTGACCATGCATGGCATCGAAATGGATGCCCAGAAAGAGACCACTAGCGACATGGCCTTCCTGATGCAGCAGATGGAACTGAGGGAAGAGCTGGAAGGGGTACGAAATCAGGACGATCCCTACGAGGCCGTGCTCGACTTGCGTGGCCGAATCAACAAACAGATCAAGACTTTGGTCGGGCAGATGGCGGTGCAGTTTGAGAGCGCTACCCCAGACCAGTTGGAAGACGCGCGGGAGATCCTGCGCAAGATGCGTTTTCTGCAGAAACTGCGCACCGAAGTCGAATCGGTGGCGGCGGATCTGGAAGACGAGCTCTGATCCGTCATTACATAGAGCGTACGAATTATGGCATTGATGCAGATTGCAGAACCCGGTCAGGCTCAGGCCCCGCATCAACATAAGTTGGCGGCAGGTATCGACTTGGGTACCACCAACTCGCTGGTGGCCTGCGTGCGCAGCGGCAAAGCGGAGACGCTGCCGGACGAGTTGGGTCGTCATCTGCTGCCGTCAGTGGTGCAGTTTGGTGAAAACGGTGTAGTCGTCGGTGAGGCGGCCCGCGTTGCCGCAGTGACCGATCCGTTGAACACTATCGCCTCTGCCAAACGGCTTATCGGCCGGGGAGTCGAGGATATCAAGAGTCTCGGCAACCGTCTGCCTTACGAATTTGTTCAGACTGAGACAGCAGTGCCGCGAATCCGCACGGTTGTTGGTGATGTCACCCCGGTGGAGGTCTCCGCTGAGATTCTGAAAACCCTGGCGCAACGTGCCGAGCAGACGCTCGGTGGTGACTTGGCCGGGGTGGTGATTACCGTGCCAGCCTATTTCGACGATGCACAGCGACAGGCGACCAAGGACGCAGCGAAACTGGCCGGACTGAAGGTTTTGCGCCTGCTCAATGAGCCGACCGCAGCAGCGGTGGCCTATGGTCTCGACAAGGGTGCCGAGGGCGTGCACGCTATCTATGACCTGGGTGGCGGCACCTTCGATGTTTCGATTCTGCGGCTCAACAAAGGCGTCTTCGAGGTGATGTCCACCGGGGGCGATTCCGCCCTGGGTGGAGACGATTTTGATCAGGTCGTGGCGGAGTGGATTATGATCCAGGCCGGCATCCAGGATGATGCAGACCACATGACTTTGCGCCGCCTGATGCAGGACGCCTGTAGCGCCAAAGAGGGACTCAGCGAAGCTGATACCGTACCTCTTGATATCGAACTGCCGGACGGTTCCCGCTGGCAGGGTTCACTCGATCTCGAACGGTTCAACGCATTGATCGACCCGCTGATAAAAAAGACCCTGATCGCCTGCCGTCGCGCCATGCGGGATGCGGGGGTTGAGAACGACGGGATCAAAGAGGTCGTGATGGTGGGGGGCTCCACCCGGGTGCGCAGGGTGCGGGAACGGGTTGGCGATCTGTTCGGTACTCAACCCCTGGTGGATATAGATCCCGACCGGGTGGTTGCAGCGGGTGCGGCGATTCAGGCCGACATCCTGGCGGGCAACAAACCCGATGATGAGATGCTGCTGCTCGATGTCATTCCGCTCTCCCTGGGTCTGGAGACCATGGGTGGGCTGTCGGAAAAGATCATCGCCCGCAACACCACCATTCCGGTGGGGCGCGCCCAAGAGTTCACCACCTTTAAAGATGGACAGACCGCGATGGCCATCCACGTGGTGCAGGGTGAACGGGAGCTGATCAGCGATTGCCGCTCTCTGGCCCGCTTCGAACTGCGTGGCATACCGCCGATGGTGGCAGGTGCCGCGCGTATCCGGGTTACCTTCGCAGTGGATGCGGATGGGCTGTTGAGCGTCTCCGCCGAAGAACAGAGCAGCGGGGTGCAAGCGAGTATCGAGGTCAAACCCTCCTACGGACTCACTGATGGCGAGATCGAGACCATGCTGCGTGACTCTATCGATCATGCCCAGGATGATATGGACTCAAGAAATCTGCGGGAACAGCAGGTGGACGCGGACAGGGTGATCGAGGCGCTGGAGGCGGCATTAGCGACCGATGGAGATCGTTTGCTCAACGATGACGAGCGCCGGACTGTTGATACTGCCTTGGCGGCACTGCGTGAAATCGCCCGTTCAGAGGATATCAATGCCATCAAGGAAGGCATCTCTGCCATCGAAAAGACCTGCGGATTTTATGTCGAGCGCCGTATGAATCAGAGTATCCATGAAGCCATGGCCGGTCATAAAGTCAACGAATTTGAATAAAGGAGTGAATCGATGCCTCAACTGATTTTCCTGCCCCATGAAGATATCTGCCCGGAAGGGGCTGCGTTCGATGTCGAGCCGGGTACCACCATCTGTGACGCAGCCCAACAGAATGGCATCGAGATCGAGCACGCCTGTGAAAAGTCCTGCGCCTGCACCACCTGCCACGTCATCCTGCGTGAAGGTTTCGATTCTCTTACCGAGGCGGAAGAGGATGAAGATGATCTGCTGGATAAGGCCTGGGGCCTGGAACCGGAATCACGCCTGAGTTGTCAGGCTGTGGTTGGGGATGAGGATCTGGTCATAGAGATACCGAAATACACCATCAACATGGTGTCCGAGAGCCACTGAGGGGAAATGCCATGAGTCTGAAATGGATTGATGTGCTGGATATTGCCATCGAATTGGATGAAACCCATCCCGAGGTTGATCCCAAGACGGTCAATTTTGTCGACCTGCACAATTGGGTTTTGGCCTTGGACGAATTCGATGATGACCCGGATCACTCCGGAGAAAAGATCCTCGAAGCCATTCAGATGGCGTGGATCGAGGAGCAGGAGTAGCGGAACCGGCGCTCAAGCGTCCTGCCAATTCAAAAGTGCCCTATCCGCTACGCTTGATCGGGCCTACACTCATCAGCAATATCTGCATAACCCCAAAAAAACAAATCCTGTCGAAAAGCGGACTAGAATTATATTAAACATTTCTTCCTGACAGGATTTTGTTGACAGGGCATGGATCAGGCTACAGAGGTATCCACTATCGTTTCCCATGGCGACCCCATCGCCCCGGTTATCTTTGGTGTCACCCTGATTCTTGTCGCCGCGCTGTTCGGGCGTTTTGGCGCCCGGCGTCTGAAGCAACCCTCTGTGCTCGGTGAGCTGGTGATGGGCGTGCTGCTGGGTAATCTGCTCTACTTTTTCGGTTTCGATCTGATGGCGATTCTGCGAGAGGGAGTCGGTTGTACCGAGCTGTCCAAACTGATTTTGTCCGGCGTACCGGTTGATGAGGCGCTCAACAAATTGATGGGGCCTGAGGCTGGAGAATCTTTTCTGCAGATCCTTCGTGGCCCCCACGGTAGTGAGTATCTTGCCGTCGCTCAGGCGGTGGATGTCTTCTCACGTTACGGCGTCATATTCCTGCTGTTCCATGTCGGGCTGGATACCTGTGTCGACGAGTTGCGCTCGGTGGGTGGAGACTCCCTGCGGGTCGCCTTTATCGGCGTCCTGGTTCCTTTTGCGTTGGGTTTTTTGGTGACCTGGATGTTGATTCCGGAAGCGCCCCATGTACAGCATATGTTTCTTGGCGCGACCCTGGGCGCCACCAGTATCGGCATTACCGCACGGGTGCTGCAGGATCTGCGTCAGAGCCGCTCCGGAGAGGCGCATATTATCGTTGGTGCGGCGGTGATGGACGATATACTCGGTCTGGTGATGTTGGCCATCGTTTCCGGGGTGGTGGTTACCGGCAGTGTCGAACTGGAAGAGATCGTCCGCATCATGCTGTTGGCCACCCTTTTCATCATCAGCGTGCTCTATCTTGGACCCTACATCATCCGACTGCTCATCAAGTTTCTGTACCAGTTGAATGTGTTGGAAGCGAAACTCTTTATCCCCTTCGTCTTCGTCATGGCTCTGGCCTGGCTGGCAAATCTGGTGGGTCTTGCCACCATTGTCGGGGCTTTTGCTGCGGGTCTGCTGCTGCACGACAGCCATTTCAAGGCCTGGGGCGATTTCCGGCGCCACAAATACTCCATCAAAGAGCTCTTTGCACCGCTTGAGGCGATTCTGGTGCCGATATTTTTTGTCTTGATGGGGATACAGGTGAAATTGGAAACCTTCCTCGATTGGCATGTGTTACTGCTCTCCACCGGCCTGATTCTGGTTGCCCTAATCGGCAAGATCGTCTCCGGGTTGGGGGTTTTGGAGAAGGGACGCAAGCGATTGGCGGTAGGTGTCGGCATGCTGCCGAGGGGCGAGGTGGGACTGGTCTTTGCATCCATCGGTATTAGTCTGAAGGTAATCGATTCCGCCACGTTTTCAGCAGTGGTGTTGATGGTGATCGTGACGACGTTGGTGACGCCCCCGTTGCTGAAGATCACCCTGGGGCAGGGTCGGCAAGTGCCTGGCTCGCGTAAGATTTCCAAAATGTGTGAGTAAATAAATGGTGACAGGCGGCAGGAACGTCGGCTGGATCAAGCGCAGCGGATCCGGCATCATCTGAAAACTACTCCTTTTCTACGAAACCCTCCGTTTCCGGCAGATCACAGCTGGTTGCTTCTTGGTCATCCACTGCACAGAAGGCGTTGCCTGCAGATATGCAGCCGAGTGGGATGACCGCCAACGTCATCGGGATGCCGATGATCGGGCCGAACAGCAGCGAGATTGCCATGCCCTGGAAGATAGGATCGAACAGGATGGCGAAGGCCCCGGCCATCATGGTGAGATCGGTTACCCAGATCGGACGCATGCGGATCTGTCCTGCCATCATTACCGCCTCTTTGATGCTCACGCCGCGATGGACTTCGTTCTTGGCGAAGTCCACCAGCAGGATCGACTTGCGCACACCGATACCGGCCAGTGCGATAAATCCGATCATGGAGGTGGCGGTGAACTCTGCGCCCAGTAGCCAGTGTCCGGGGATGATGCCGATCAGTGTCAGCGGGATCGGCGCCATGATGATCACCGGCTGGATGAAGTTACCGAACTCCCATACCAGCAGGATATAGATCAACACCAGTGCCGCAGCGAAGGCAAGCCCGAGGTCGCGGAAGGTCTCATAGGTGATGATCCACTCGCCACTCCATTCGAAGCCGGAAACAGCATCGTCCTGCGGTGGCCCCGTCATGGTACCGCTGATCTGAACCCCATCCGGCGTCTCATACTGTTTGAGTTGATCCTCCACCGCGAGCATACCGTAGAGTGGTGCGCCGAGTTTGCCCTCCATCTCGCCCACCACATACTCCATTGGGCGCAGATCTTTGTGATAAATGATCGGGTCTTCCGCTATCAGTTCAAATCTGCCCAGCTCGAAGAGTGGAATGGTCGTGCCCTCTCCTCCGGCGATGGGCAGGTTGGCCAACCGGTTCAGTTCGGCGCGGGATGCCAGCGGCAACTGTATAACCAGATAGGTCGGCTCCAGTTCGTGTCCCCGTTTCACATCGCCCAGCTTGTAGCCGCCGAGGGCCATGTCCAGGTTGCGGGTGATGGTTTCCACCTGCACGCCACGGCGGGTGGCTTTTTCGGTATCCACCGCAAAGTGCCAACGTTTATAGTCATCGGCGATGTAGGAGTCGACGTCCACCAGATTGGGGGCCGCTTTGAACATCTCTATCAGGTCTTTTGAGACGGTCTTGCGGGTGAGATCATCCGGACCGTAAACTTCTGCCACGACGGTCTGCAGTACTGGTGGGCCGGGGGGCATCTCGACCACCGAAATGCGGGCGTTCAGTTCTTGAGCGAAGGGTGTCAGCAGGCGCCGGGCTGCTTCGGCGATCTGGTGGCTGCTGCGCTTTCGATCATCCTTGTCGATCAGCATCACCTGAATATCTGCCTGCCAGGGTTCCTGGCGCAGGTAGTAGTGGCGCACCATGCCGTTGAAGTTGAATGGGGAGGCGGTGCCGATGTAGGTCTGCAGAGCGGTAACTTCTGGCATGCCCTTCAGATGCCGGGCCAACCGCTGGGTGACGTTGGCGGTGACCGGCAGGGCGGTGCCCTCGGGCATGTTGATGACGACGTTGAATTCCGGTTTGTTGTCGAACGGCAACATCTTCACCGTCACCGCTTTAAAATAGAAGAGGGAGCAGGCGGCGAAGAAGGCGATGATGATGCTGATCAGGAAAATCTTTGCCAGATGTCGGTTGTGCACCAGGGGTTCAATGATAGGCCGGTAGAGCTTGCCGATTGCGGTCTGGATCTTCTTCCGCCCGCTTCAGTGCATCGAGTTTGGGTCGCATCAGACGTGCGGTCCAGGGGGTGAACACAAAGGCGGCGAAGAGGGAGAAGATCATAGCCACTGATCCGAACAGGGGAATGGGAAACATATAGGGACCCATCATGCCGCTGACGAAACCCATCGGTAGCAGGGCGGAGAGGATTGTCAGGGTTGCGATGATCGTGGGATTGCCCACCTCGCGGACTGCATCTATCGCGATCTCTTTACTGGTTGAATCGTCGTGCAGCCAGCGTCGGAAGATGTTCTCCACCACTACAGTGGCGTCGTCCACCAGGATGCCGATGGAGAAGATCAAGGCGAAGAGGCTTACCCGGTTGATGGTGTAACCCATTACCCAGGATGACCAGATGGTGATCAGGATGACCACCGGTATGATGGTGATGACTACCATCGCCGGGCGGCGGCCGATCAGCAGCCAGCTGAGGATGCTCACTGCGACAGTCGCTTCAAGCAGGGCGATGAGCAGTTCGTTGACCTTGTCATTGGCGGTCTTGCCGTAGTTGCGGGTGATCTCGGCGTTGACGTTGGTAGGGATCAGCCGACCTTTGAGACGTTCCAATTTATCCAGCAGGGCATCAGCTACGGCGACACCGTTGGTTCCCTCTTTTTTCGCAACGGCGATGGTGACCGCGGCTGCGACTTCAGTGTGGATTGCATCATCGGGCAAGGCGGTGCCACTGATGAAGCTGACCATGCGTTGGGTCTCTTCTGCGTCATCGAACACATTCGCCACATCATGGACATAGACGGGCTTGCCGAAATGGCTGCCTACCACCAGTTTTGCCACATCTGCGGCATTTTTGAGGAATTGACCGGCGGTAACTCTATAGTGGGTATCGCTGATCTCCAACGAGCCGGAGCTCTGCTCGATGTTGGCGGTGCGGATTGTGTTGGCCACTGAGTCCATGCTGATGCCGTGACCCGCAAGCCGCTCCGGCAGTACCTCGATGCGTACCTGACGCGCCTGTCCGCCGACTACGAAACCCTGTCCCGTATCGGGCACCTCCTTCAGACGCTGCAGCACATCGAAGGCGAGGGCGCGCAGATTGACGCCTCTCATCTCCTCCGACCAGAGGGTAACTGTAACCACCGGAACGTCATCGATGCCTTTGGGTTTTACCAGCGGCATCGCCACGCCGGGGGGCATCTTGTCGAGATTTGACTGGATCTTGTCGTGCACCTTGACGATAGAGGGGCCTAGCTTCTCCCCGACCTTGAATCGGACGGTGACGATGGCCCGCTCACGTTCGCTGGCAGAGTAGATATGCTTGGTGCCGGGGATCTCGCTCATCATTCGTTCAAGTGGATCGGTAGCCAGGCTGGCGACCTGATCCGAGGAGGCGCCGGGGTAACTGACGAAGACATCGATCATCGGCACCAGGATCTCGGGATCCTCCTGCCGCGGCGTGAAGATCAGGCCCAGGATGCCGGTGAAGAGGCAGGCAAGCAGAAACAGGGGGGAGAGGGGAGAGTCGATGAATGTGCGGGCTATATTACCCGCCATACCCAGTGGCAGCTCAACCTTATGGGGCAGCGCGGCATGGTTAAGAGCCGGTCGACGCGATCGAAATCTGGGTGATGTTTTTTTTGTCATTGACGACTTTCCACAGACTGCGAAAAAACGCACTATCTACGGAAAAGTATAGTTGTTGATAGCCTTCTTCTGTTGATCATGATCATCTTGAATGGATAAAGTCTTCCAGAGGGTAGAGGCTGGGACTATGCTTCCAATTAGAAAAAACAGTGATGCGGCAAAAAATGGAGAAAAAAATGCTGGAAATCAAAAATAAAGTGTCGGGTGAAGTGATTGCCAGTCTCGAACTCGAAACGCTGGCCGGTGCAGACTTGCGGGAGATGGATCTGGAGGCGGCAGATTTGAGAAACAGGGATCTGCGGGGTGTGCGATTCAACTCTTCTGAGCTGGTCGATGCTGATCTGAGTGGTGCCGATCTGCAGGGTGCAACATTCAATAATGCACATATGAGTGGCGCGAGTCTGAAGGATGCAAATCTGATTCAGGCGCGTTTCGGTAGTAATGTCCGCGCCAATGCGGCGGTGCTGGAAGGGGCCGATCTCACCGGCGCCGATCTGAGAGGTGCTGACCTGCGCAACGGGATGTTTCGCGGGGCCAACCTGTCAGGTGCCGACCTGAGCCGTGCGGATATGTGTGATGCTGATTTTCAGGAGGCCAATCTATCAGGCAGCGTGGCCCATGATGCGCTCTTCATCAAGGCCAACCTGAGTGGTGCTCATCTGCGCAATATCTCCGCCGAGGATTGTGTGATGAGAAATGTCAATCTTTCCGGTGCCGATCTCTCTCATGCGGTGATGGGGGGCACCGTGATGCGCAGTGCCGATGTCACCAATACCAACTTCGCAGGCGTCGAACTGGCCTCGGTGACCATGGACTTCTCCAACTTTTCCAAGGCATTGAATGCCGATATACCGTCTTATAAGCAGAATCTTAGGTGAAAAGATAGGTTAAAGGCTAAAGGTCAAAGGAGGTCGTGCCAATAGATAGGCCGGACTCTGTCATGGCTGTCGTTGGTTGTATGTAGGCTGGTTCAAGCGTAGCGGAACCGGCAGCTTCAATCGTTCATCAATGCCTGAATGCCCGATCCGCTGCGCTTGATCGGGCCTACGCACTCAGAGTTATTGGGAAGCAAACACTATCTTCCAGAAAGCAGTAACGACTAAGTCCCCCCTTCCCGATATCACGGCCTCCTTTGACCTTTAGCCTTTAACCTATCTTTTTGTCGGAATATTTTACAAATCGTGATTTTGGCTGGAGGCGGGATAAGATAAATAATCCTATTTTTTGTTAAATCATTAAAAAATACAAAAAGTTAAGCGCGCATCGAAAACACCTGGTTCAAATCTTGCTATGAACTGATTATCTAGTGCATAACATATATATCCAGCGTCGGGAGGCGAAAATAAGATGATGAAACATAGATATTCCGCATGGATTATGGCTTCGGTTCTGGGGTTGGCTGCCTTTTCCTCCCATGCAGAGGTTGATCTGAAAGACTTCGCTTTCAATGTCGATGGGACTTTCAGCGCTGCAGCCGTGCCTGCTGGTGTTGATGTCAGTGGATTCGATGTGGTTACGGGACTGGGTATAGTTACGGCAACCATTACCGGAACCGGGGATCACTTCTTCGGCGCTTGGTTTGACCATGAGATTGACCAGGCGATTAATTCGCCTTTCAACGAAACCGGGTGGGCTACCGGGGCACCGGTGGCTGGTCAGTCCTGGGAGATCGACGAGCCTGGTTGGGGTTCATCCACCGATGGATCTGCAGGTGTGCCATATATCGGCGATATCTACTGGAATATTGAGAATAGTTACAGTCCGTCGTACCCGGGGGATGTGTTTCTGGATAATCAGGTGTTCTATGATTGGAACGATGATCAAACCCTCACACCACCGGATGATGTCTCCATGGCCATGGGTTGGGACTTCACTCTTGCTGTGGGTGAGCAGGCGTTCATCGAACTGGTGCTGATGACCGATGCCCCACCTGTGGGTGGTTTTTATCTTACGCAGGCGGATGATACTTCCCCGGATCAGATCTTTTTCTCCGGGTCTCTGACTAGATCATCGATTCCGGCTCCAGAGCCTTCGGTTCTCCTATTGTTTGGCGCCGGCCTCCTTGGGCTGGGTAGCATTCGCCGCCGCAAGCATACTGCCTGAACCCTCTTCCGAGTCCCCCTTGCACGGAGCGGCAAACGCCGCTCCGCCGTTGGTTTTCAGCCAGATTACTCGTCGCTACAACTGCAAAGAGAGGCCCTTCGGTGAAAAATGCCAGACTCCCCATCATCTGTTTTTTTGCCTTATTCCTCTCTGCCTGCGGAGAGGATCCACCGGAGGATAGGTCTCAGCTACCGGCAGAGTCCGCCGTGCCAAGGGTACGAAATGTGCCGGATCCCGCCATGGAAGCGAAGCAAGAGGATTCAGCCGGCCAGGCTGTCGAGGTTGAGGCAAAACCTGCTGTCCCGGCAGAACCGACAAAGTTCACTGTCGATGCGGAAGGACGCAAGGTCTTCCTGCCGGGAAAGGGCTGGCTGTCGTCGTCGGCGTTCTGGGATATCTACAACAATCGTCCCGAGGAGCTGCCGGGTGATATCGATCACCAGGCACTGCACTCACTTCGCGCAGCGGAACAAGTGGAATAGTTTTTGTAGGAGCGGCGCCCCGCCGCGATTTACCTAATCTACGGAGTCATCGCGGCGGGGTGTCGCTCCTACCCTGATTCTAGATTCAGCCCTCAAGGGAACCCCATTCTTTTGTAAGTAATTCCGACACCACTGGCTGGAATCTCCAGCCTAATCGGAAAAAACTTCAAATCTTCATAGTCAATTGAAAAACAAATAAAAATTATTTCTTTATGCTGGGGTTAATGCTTCTTTATTGATGCACGTCAACAGATTGTGCTTTTTATCCTGCCAGATTAGTTATTTAACGATTAATAGAGTGTGGAAAACTGTAAATATTTCCGACACTTTTTTTGTCCGCAAATTCTCCAGGTAATTTACACATAAAACAAAGGGTTATACAGGGCTGTTTTTCTCAGGCTGAGACTGGAATGAGATTAGTTGCCCTCGCCCGAAAAATCGATGAGTCTCTTTTTGGTCGGCGAATATTTAAGAGACTACTTCCTAACCATCAGAAAAGCCTATAAAAAGTAATGTTATTGGCTGTATCTATATCAGTCAGCGCAAGATTCTATGGTTGGCGGCACAATATTTGCTTATAAATTTATAGAGGACGGTGAATAATTGAATGAGTGAGCCGTAACGTTTTCCTTGCTGAAATACAGACAGGAAAAAATAGAAAAGGAGTTCTCAGTGGACGGCTCCTCCTTATTTTTGCTCGACAGAATCGAGTAAGTGCTGGATTGGCACATGGGGAGGTAATAACTGATGATCGCTGTGTATGACGACGGTCTATCGGGCGTTAAGTCTGCGTTATCCGATGTTGTTCAGCTGAATCCTTTCAGCTGAATCGCTGCTTCGAGTTGAGGGCTTGAGCAGTGCAACGCTTACAGAAAGGCGGGCAGAACTGGCGTAAAGACGCCGGTGGTTTCGTCCGGAGAGTCACATTGAACTCTTTGGAGGTGACGTTTCGGTTTATCTTTTTTCTCCTTACCTGTTTCATCGTTTCCCCCGCCTTCTCCGCTTTCACCGACCAAACTGTTTTACGCCTGCCTGCGGCAACGGACAACAGCTACAGCCAAACTGTTGCTGATATCGATGGCGACGGTGATTCCGATCTTCTCGTAAACAACAGTGGTCAGAGCCGTCTGCTTATCAACGGTGGCAGCGGTGCTTTTGACGACCAGACCAGTTCCCGCCTGCCAGTCCTTGATGATACCTTGATAGATGCTGATTTCGGTGACGTGGATGGGGATGGCGACCTGGATCTGGCGCTGGCCAGCGTCTTTGGGCAAAACAGGGTCTTCATCAATGACGGGACAGGGACATTTGCCGATGAGAGTCTTTTCCGCCTGCCATTCGATTCCGCTCAAAGTATGGCAGTCAAGCTGCGGGATCTGGATGGGGATGATGATCTGGATATGGTGGTGGCCAACAGGGATGGCCGGAATCGGATCCTGATCAACGACGGCAGCGGGAACTTCGCCGATGAATCCACGCTGCGGCTTCCCGCTGACGCGGATCCCAGTTTTGACCTGGAGGTCGCGGACCTGAATGGGGATGGCACGCCGGATCTCCTGATCGCGAACCAGGGCACCCAAAATCGATTGCTGGTGAACAACGGATTGGGGGTCTTCAGCGATGAGACCGCCCTCCGTCTACCCGTTTTGCTTGATACGAGTCTCGATGTCCTGATTACCGATATCAATGGCGACGGGGATCCGGACCTGATTCTGGCTGGTGGGGGAGAGGGTCTTCGCCTGCTGATCAACAATGGTAGTGGCGTTTTCAACGATGATAGCGGCGCGCGTTTGCCCGCATTGAGCGATTACGTGGTCAAGGTCAATGTGGCCGACGCCGACTACGACGGTGATGACGATTTGATCCTGGCCAACCTGGGCCAGGACCGTCTGCTTTTGAACGACGGCACCGGTCTGTTCAGCGACGGCACCGGCGCACAGCTGCCGGTTGATACCAGCCGTACTTTCAGTCTGCAGCCCCAGGATGTGGAAAACGATTTCGACGCCGATCTGCAACAGGCCAGCCCTCAGGATCAGAACCGTCTGCTCATCAACGAGATCCCCTTCCCGCGAACCAGGATTACCATAACGCCGGATTACATTGAGGCGGGTGATACGGTAACCGTCACCGAGCAGACCTTCGATGAGGACGGCGTTGCCTCGGTTGTCCTCACCATCAACGGGATACCGGTACCGCTGGTTGGTGGGGTCGGGTTGTATGTGCCCCCTGCAGCAGGAGACTACACGGCGCTGATCGCATCCGAGGACAGCCTCGGTAACCTGGGTACGCGGAGCAGGGACTTTCATGTCTTTACCCAGGATACTGTCGACCCGACGGTTGTTATGACCGCCACCCCAGCCACGGTATTGCAGGGAGAGTCCGTGGCGATCCATGTTGAGGCGACGGATGATCGTACGGTTGCCGATCTTGCTTTGGAGGTGGACGGCGCTCCCCATCCGCTCGATGTCAATGGCAATGCGACCTATGTGAGTGTGGTTCTCGGCCCCCACAATGCAGTGGCCACGGCACATGATGCGGCTGGCAATGAGGGTACTGATAGTGTTGTCATCAATGTCCTGGCGGATACGGAGGCGCCTACAGTAGGCGTGACCGCACTGCCTGATCCCGTTGACCTGCTCAACCCGGTCACCATCAGTGTCAATGCGGCTGACAATGTTGCAGTCAGCGAGCGCACCGCAAAGGTTACCGGTCCCGGCGACCCAGGTGGACTCGATTTGACCTTGGATGCCGCTGGTGAGGCTACCTATATTGCCTATCAGCCAGGTACCTATGTGGTGGATGTCAGTGCCAGGGATCCCGCCGGAAACGTCTCAACCAGCAGCACCAGTTTCGAGGCGGTGGGTATACCCGATACCACGCCGCCCGCAGTCACGCTGACCATTGACCCCTACACAGTGGCCTTGGGTGAATCGGTCATGCTCACGGTTATCGCTACGGATGATGTGGGCGTTGCGGAGAGAATCCTTGAGATCAACGGAACGCCGGTTCCATTGGATGCCGGTGGCAGTGCCGTCTACACACCACCGGTGTTAGGTATATACAACGCTGTGGCTGTGGCACGGGATGCCACGGGTAATGAATCGATGGCCCTGGATGCATTCCAGGCGGTGGATCCGGCCTCGGATACCACGGCACCGGTAGTGACGATTACATCGCCCGCAGAGGAAGAGCCGCTGAGTGGTTTCGTCAACATCGACGGTACGGTCGAAGACGACACGCTGGTGGAGTACACACTGGCCTGGGCTCCGTTGGATAGTTCCGATTTTACCCATTTCCATACGGGTTATAGTACGGTCACCGACGGTAACCTCGGTGTGCTCGATACCACAATGATGGAGGCGGGCTTCTACCAGGTAAGACTCACCGCGACCGACATCAACGGTCTGACCACGACCTTGCAGCATGAGCTAAACGTCACTGCAGAGTTCCAGCTTGGCCTCTTCTCAGTCAACTACCAGGACAAGAATATCAATGTGGGCCGCTTCCCGATCACGGTCAACCGGACCTATGACAGCCGCCGCCGCAACATGCCGGGTGATTTCGGTTACGGCTGGTACCTGACGCTGACTCAGGCCGAACTGGTCGCCAACCGTCCTGCTGGTGAGGCGTGGTATCAGTCGAGTACCGGCGGATTCCTCACCACCTACTATCTGACACCGACCCGGCCACATCTGGTCACGATCAAGTTTGGTGAGGATGAGAAACATCAGTTCAGTGCCCGTCCGAACCCGGATCAACAGACGCTATTTCCGATCCAGTTCCTCAACAGCGTGGACTACGAGGCGATTGGGGATGCCAAGGGTACGCTGTCCGCCGGTGGTACGACCCCTGATCTGGTGGTTGGTGGTGGTATTCCCGGTCCGCACGAGATCTATGATTATGATTTCGATATCTACAATCCTACTATTTTTACCTACACCTCACCGGATGGCTACATCTATCGTTTCCAGAATGAGACCAAGGCTTCGGTACACTACAAACTCACCAGCGTCACCGACCCCAGCGGTCTGACGGTAACCATCACCGACAACGGTTTCACCCGCTCCGACGGGCTTAGCGTCAGCTTTGTGCGGGATGCCCAGGGACGGATTACCAGCATCACCGATCCAAACGGAAACGACATCACCTATGAGTACGATACCAATGGTGACCTGCTGGCACAGACAGACGGTGAGACCAACCGCACCGAATACGTCTACGACGGCGGACACTATCTGACCGAAACCGTCGATCCCCTGGGACGCACCACACAGCGTCAGGAATACGATGCGAACGGCAGGTTGATCGCCATTACCGACGGTAACGGCAACCGGGTCGAGATGGAATATGACATTGACAACAATACCCAGATCCTGCGCGACCGCCGCGGCAATCCGACCATCTACGAATATGACAGCCGGGGTAATGTCACCCACGAGACCAACTTCCCGGTGATCAACGGGACAGTGCAGGCGGTGGAGACGGTGCGGGCCTACGATGCCGATAGCCAGATGACCTCTGAAACCCTGCCGGACGGCACACTGAACACCTTTACCTATGACGTGCGCGGCAACATCACTGGTGAGGTGCGCGACAGCGGTGGTCTCAATCTGACCCACAGCTACACCTATGACGATGCCGGAAGAATGTTGAGTCATACCGATGCGCGGGGCAACGCCAAGAGCTGGGTCTACGATGCTCAGGGCAAGCTCATCACCCGCTCAGACCGTATCGGGTACGCTTGGCTCAACATCTACGATGGTGCCGGGAACCGGATCAGGGAGACCGGCCCACTCGGCAACTACACGCTGATTGAATACAACGTTCAGGGTGGCGTGACTGCCAAAGAGCGCTATAACAGCAGCGATGTCAGGTTGCGGCGCATGGAATATACTTATGATGCCAACGGCAACAAGCTGAGCCAGACCGTTATTGTCAGCATTGGTGGAACGCCGACTGCTGCTACCACCACCTATACCTACAATGCCAATTCGCAACTGCTCACACAGACTGATCCGCTCGGTCATGTGACGCGGATGGAATACGATGCTGTCGGCAACCGGATCACCGAGATCGATGGCCTCGGTGAGCGCACAGAATATACCTATAACGTACTCGGTAAGGTGACGCGTATCGATTACCCGGATGGCACGGTATCGGTCTACGGCTACGATGTTGATTACAACCGCGATGCGGTGACTGACCTCAACGGCAACACCGTCACCTATCTGTATGATGCTTCCAACCGCATCATCCATGTGGGCTATCCGGATGGCTCGAATCGAGTCAAACACTATGACAGTGCAGGTAACCTGGTCGCCGAGATAGATGAAGCCGGTAACCGCACCGATCATGCTTACGATAGCACCGGTCGACGTAGCAGCACAACGCAACCGCTTGTGTACGATGCGGTGGCGGGCGCCAATGCCCATCCGGTGACTGTCTATGAATATGACGCCAACGGGAACCGTACCGCCGTGGTGGATGCTAACGGTAACCGCACCGAGTTCACCTTCGATGCGGAGAACCATAAGACACTGACACTCTATCCGGATGGCAATACTGCAACCAGCGTCTATAACCCGGCAGGGAAGGAGACGCGTAGTACCGATCCGATGGGTTTGACCACCGAGTATGAATATGATGCCTTGAACCGTCTGGTGATGAGTTCACTACCGCCGCCCATGGCAGGTGATCCAAGGTCCGATACCCTGTTCGGCTTCAACGAGGCAGGCAACCTGGTCAGCCAGACAGACGCCAATGGTCATACGACCCTCTATACCTATGATCTGGCGGGTAACCGGACATCACGCACGCTGCCGGGCGGAGAGTCTGAGAGTTTTACCTATGACGCAGCAGACCGTCTGGTTGGGCATACCGATTTCAACGGCAATCTGACCGCCTTCGGCAGCGATGAACGGGGGCGCAGAATCACAACCCTCTACCATGATGGCAGCAGCCTGTTGGTTACCTACAACGGCATGGGGGAGAGGCTCAGTGTGGTGGATAGCCGTGGTGCCACCAGCTTTGACTACGACACCCGCAACCGCTTGGTGCGCCGGGCCGATCCGGACGGACTGACGCTCGACTATGCCTACACAGTCATCAACCGCCTCGCCAGCGTCACCACATCGGGTGGCCGCACCACGAGTCACAGTTACGATGCACTGGGTCGCCTGTTCAGCACCGCTGCCGCAGATAGTGGCCTGACCGATTTCGGCTACGATCCCGTAGGTAACCTGGTGCTGTTGGAACAGGCCAACGGAACCAGCACGGAATATGCCTATAACAGTCGCAATCAGCTGACATCGCTGCACGATCGCTACAGCGACGACAATATCATCTCGGCCTATGTCTACACCTTGGATGGCAACGGTCTGCGGACACGGATCGATGAGTTGATGGGTAATGCCGTGGACTATGTCTACGACGACAATAGCCGCTTGATTCGCGAAACCCGTGCCGGCGCCAACGCCTATGACCACCAATACAGCTATGATGCCGTCGGCAACCGGACAGAGGTCGACAAAGACGGGACGGTCACCGCTTATACCTATAACGTCAACGACCGTATGACCAGCGCCGGTGCCGCCACCTACAGCTATGATGCAAACGGCAACCTCACCGGCACCAGTGAAGCCGGCGATACGAGCAGCTTCGAATACAATGCGGCGGATCGCATGGTGCGTGCCATCGTACCGGGTGGGGCAGTCACCGATTATGTCTATGATGGCGATGGCATCCGGGTCAGCCGAACCGATGCATCCGGCACCACCCGCTATCTGGTGGACGGACGTAACCAGACAGGCGTGGCACAGGTGATCGAGGAGCTGGACGGTGGTGGCACTCTCCAGGTCAGTTATACCTATGGCATGGATCTGCTGAGTCAGGATCGTGGCGGTGCGGTCAGTTACTACCATGCAGATGGGCTGGGCAGTGTGCGCGGCCTGACCAATGGTATCGAGACCCTTACCGATACTTATCTATACGATGCCTACGGCAATGAAGTTGCCGCCACCGGCAGTACGGTCAACAGTTACCGCTTCGTCGGTGAACAGTACGATCCCAATATTGGCTTCTACTACCTGCGGGCGCGCTACTACGATCCGACAAGCGGTCGTTTCATCTCCATGGATCCGGCGGCGGGTGATCCGCAGAGCCCCATCAGCCTGCATCGATATCTGTACGCCAACGGTAACCCGGTCAACTATGTCGATCCCACCGGTGAGTTCACCCTGGCCGAGATGATGATCGTGCAAGGGATACGGATGGATTTGATGAAGGCCACGGTGCCGCATCAGGTCCGCTTCTTCCTGCGCGCCACCATGATTGCCGAGTGCATCCTCAAACCCGCCTATACGAAATTCTCCAAGGCTATCGAAATGATGGGCAACGATGTCAACGGTGGCATCTCGTTGATGGTCGCTTCGCGCAAGGAGATCGCTGCAGGTTACAAGGCGCTGTTGTCGGCAGGCAAGGATATGTTCAAGTCGATCGTCGATGATCTTAAGCCTGATTGGTACAAGACGCTGGAGGATATCAGCGCCAAGATCGATGCGCTGAAGAAAAGCAAGCTGGTTGTTGCCCTTGGGCTGACCGACAAGATCAACGAACTGGTCGATTATCACAAGAAGGTGGACGAAGCGACCAAGGCGACGGTGACAGCCTATGAGGCGGCTGCAAGAGGAGATGTCTCCGCTGCCTGCGTGGGACTGAAGTCTGTGGATATGATTTGGACCATGACCGAGGTTCCTGATCCCTAAATAAGGGCCAGGGTTTCAGGGCCGGGGGCCGAGGATTGGAAAGAGAGATGGGATGTTGCGGATAGCGTGGGTATGAATATGTATCTGTCAATGACACTGTGGAATGCGCGAAACCTGGCTGCCGGTTTGCTGGCGGTAGTGGCGGGTCTGTTGCCGTTCGCAGTGTCGGCAGGCACCCATGATATCGGCGGTGCGGATGGCAGTTTTGAGACCGGCTTCGGTGGCATGGTGACTGTAGGTGATGTGCGGCTGGTTGCTGGTTTCGGCTCCCTGAGTCCCACTGAAGGCGCCCAGGCAGCGCTGCTGACCACCGAGCCGGATGCGGGCACTACCAAGGCGGATGCCGACACCGCCCTGTTGTCGATTGTGGACTTCAATATCCCGGTGGATGCGGCGGCTCTGCGCCTTGACTACGATTTCCTTTCCAACGAGCCCAGGCCCAGCTTCGCCAACGACCTGTTTACCGTCAAACTGGTTCTGGTCAGCAGTGGCGGCGAAGAGACACTGCTGACGGTAGATACCTTTATTCCATCCTATGCAGCGCCCTGGACGGGTTATACCCGCCAGACAGGTCTGCGCACCTTGGTGACGGATGTTTCCGTCCACGCCGGCAGCGCTGATCTGTTCAGCCTGGAGCTGCGCATCAGCGATACTGGCGACGGCCGGGGCAACTCTGCAGTCTTGCTCGACAACCTGCAGTTCACGACTGCCGCCGAACCTGTCGCATCGTCCGATGTGGAATATATCGAGATTGCTGCGGGAGATGTTTTCCACTTTGACGGTTCCGCTTCCACCGACGTGGATGATGCCATCGTCGACTACAGTTGGGATTTCGGCAACGGGGTCATCGGTGTAGGGCTGGCAGTCGATTACGCCTACCCGGACGACGGTATCTACCAAGCCACGCTTACCACTACCGATGAGGCGGGCAATAGCAGTACCGACAGCTTTATTGTGGTGGTTGGTGCGCTGAATCATGGCCCGACCATTACCTCGCCGCCCAATGTCGCTGCGGCGGAGAATGTCGAATACCGCTATCAGATCCTGGTCGATGATCCGGAACTGGCATTCGGCGATGTCATGAGCTATTCGCTCACTGCCGGGCCGGCGGGAATGAGCATCGACGCGGTTTCGGGTCTGGTGACTTGGTCGCCGACGGCAGCCGATCCACGCAAGTCAGCGGTCACGGTGGGGGTAGAGGATAGCCAGGGACTGAGTGACACACAGTCGTTCGACGTCGTCATAGGTCCCGAGGTCTACATCGTCACGGCCCGCGACGACAGCATGCTTCATTACTCGCGCAGCAATGGCGACGGAACCTTCTCACCGCTGCAGTTCCTGGAAGACATCGGTCACTATACACGGGGCGGTTCGGCCATTGCCGACTTCGACCACGATGGTGACTTCGATCTCATCTCCGGTCACGGTATCGACGGTTCCAGACTCCACCTCTACTACTACGAGAAGGGTGGTGCCACCTTCGAGGCACCAGTCTATCTGGGGCATGTGGGAGACAGTGCCCATCCTGTCAATTCGTGGCTCATGGACATGGCTGCGGAAGATTTCAACAACGACGGTGAGATGGATTTCGTGGTCACCGGCAACGGCAGTGACAGCTGGCTGTTTACCAATCAGGGCAGTCTGCAGTTCGGTGAGGAGGCCCATTTCTTTACCGGATTTGAGGTCGGTAATGAAGGGTGGGTAAGCGGTCATGGCACTGCACTGATGCGTGATGACTCCACGGCCAATAGCGGTAACTGGTCCATGCGGGTTTATGCCACTGGAGATGGCTCCGGCCTCTTTGGGCTTATCAACCCGGCAAACTGGTATTTGCACAATGGGCCAACTGTGAGCTTTGCCTATCGGATCCCGCCTGGTGTTCCTGTGGGCCTCTTCTTCTATATCGATGATAAGGGTTGGATTCAGATTGGCGGCACGGCAACTGCCGACCCGGATGGTTTTCCATCGAATCCGGTGGTCAGCCTGGTCGATGACGACAGTTGGCATACGATCTCTATTAACCTGCCGGAAGCCATTCGTGGACACTGGCCTGATGCCAAGGGGCGGGTTACGACTTTTGAGTGGTGGACTAACTACAACGGCACCAGCGGCCAGCAGTTCTGGTTCGATGACTTCAAGATCAGCCGCCGCAGTTATATTTCAGGGTTTGACGAAAGCCTGTTGCCGAATACCGGCGGTGCCGGCCGCGGTATGGATGCGGGGGATGTAAACAACGACGGGAATATGGACATTGCTCGTGCACGCTATAGTGATGGTTATGTCTACCTCTACCTGGGTGACGGCGACGGCAACTTCGTCACCAGTCATATCGCTGATCCCGGCAGCGACCCCTACGGTGTGGTTCTTGGGGATTTCGACAATGACGGTTTCGACGACCTGATTGCTGTAGAGGGTGGCAGTGGCAACCCCTACTTCTTCAAGAGCAATGGCGATGCAACCTTCCAGCCTGGTGTCTACGTGGCTTCGCTGGATACCGACAACCACTCCGCCTACGCCGATTACGACTTCAACCACGACGGCAATTTGGACATCGTGGCCGTGGACTACACCGGGAACAGCGCCTGGTACTATCCAGGCAACGGTGATGCTACTTTCGGCGTTCGGGTCAGTATCGGTAGTACCGGTAGCACTACGTTAGGCGTGGCTGCCCCCGCCGGTCGTGTGAGCGGTCAGCCGTTTGCCCTGACAACGCTGAGTGCAACCGATATCAATGAGGGTGAGTCGGTTGATTTTGACGCCACCGGTTCCTATGACGAAGGATCCGTCGTCAGTTACGATTGGGACTTCGGTGATGGTACGACCGACAGTGGTGCAAACGTTACCCATACCTTCGCCGACGAGGGAGAATACACTGTAATATTGACCGTGACCGACGACAGCGGCGATATCGATCGGGTCAGCCGGCAGGTGACGGTGACCGGGGATCCGCCATTGGCTGATGCGGGTGGACCTTATGTTTTCGGTGAGGAGACGGCCTCCAGCCAACGTTGGGTCGGGCACTTAGACGGCAGCGCCTCCTCGGATCCCGACAGTTCAGTGGTTCGCTACGAATGGGAGTTTGGTGACGGCTTCACCGATGACTTCGGCGACGGCAATGCCGACGGCTGGACCGAGCTGAGCGGAACCTGGCAGGTGGATGCCGGTGGCTACCATCAGACCGATACCTTGCTGGATCGCACCGTTACCCTGGGCGGACATCTCATCTCAGATGATCTGCGCTTCGAGGCGGATGTCGTTATCGAGGGCGGCACCGGGCAAGAAGCCATTTTGGCACTCATGTCCGACGAGGATGCGGCCAACCGCTACGAGATCATCCTACGCGGCCACGGGCTCAACGACGTGCTGTTCTATCGCTGGGTCAATGGTTCCAGTGCCGCGCTGCTTGATCACTATCTGCCGTTTACGGTCGGACCGGGTGTCACCTACAATCTGGCAGTGGAGCGGCGCGGCGACACTTATAGCGTCTACCTGGATGACAGCTTCCTGTTCGAGTACACGGATGCCACGCACCAACAGGGGCGTGTCGGCCTTGCCACCTACCGGACCCATGTCCGCTTCGACAATGTGCGGCTGACCATGTTTGGTGAGGGCGTCAATCCGACCCATGTCTACAATCAGACTGGAACTTACGCGGTTTCCCTGACGGTCTATGACGAAGTGGGGCAGTCCCATACGGCAACAACGATAGCCACCGTGACGGCAGGCGACCCACCAGTGGCAGCCATCACCGGACCTGCAACTGTGGATGAAACCGCCGCTTCTCTCGGTAAATGGACGTTGGGTGTGGATCTCAATGCCGCTAGCGATGACCACGGCATCTCCGGTTACGAAGTGGATTGGGGTGATGGTAGCGCCCTCAGTCACATCGGTAGTATGAAGGATGATTTCGAGGACGGTGACTACAACGCCAATCCAGCCTGGACCGTCAACGCCGGTAACTGGAGTGTAGCGGACGGACAGTTACGCCAGACGGATACATCCACCGGTTGGAAGTGGTTCCAGGATCTCTCCACCAGTTACGCCGATTTCGAACTTGAGGTGGACTTCAAGGGCCTGAGCGGCACTGACGGTTACCTGGGTATCGCCTTCCGCCGGGCCAACAGCAACGGCAGCACTGACAGCTATCTGATGTACTCTCTCAACAGCTGGGATCACTGGCGTTTCTATGACTGGAAGACCGACATGATCCTGGTTGATGGCGGCAGTGGCTGGGATGCCGATATTGGATATCATCTGCGGTTGCGGGTGGAGAACGGCACCATGCAACTCTTCGTGACCCCGGAAGGGGGCGTGGAGAGCCTGCAGATCGAGACACCGGTGGTGCGTCATCCCTCCGGCGGCATTGGCCTGCTGGCCAATACCCAGAGCCTGATCTACGACAACGTCAGGGTTACGGCACTCGGTGATACCCTGCGACCGAAGCATCAATACGATACGGCAGGCAATTACGACATCAGCCTGACCGTGACCGACCATGCAGGCCAGACCGATACTGCAACGCACAGTGTCAGTGTCGTGGCCAACGATCCTCCGGTGGCCCACGCAGACGGCCCCTACACCCTGACCGAGCAGGATGCCTGGGACGGCAAGTGGGATCTTATCCTGAATGCCACTGCCTCCACCGACGATCACAATGTCCAGCGATACACTGTCGATTTTGGCGACGGGACCAGCTACACAGCGGGTTTCAATAGCGGAAGCCGTGGAAGCTACTTCGCCACGGGTACCGATCTTTACGGCTACGATATTCCCGGCGCTCGTCTGGGCCGTATAGTTGCCACCCACGATGACACCGAGGTCGATATCATCAATATCGAGGACAACTCCGTCATCGCCAGCAACACGCTGAATCGGTTCGGCATCTGGGATGTCTCTCCCGGAGATGGCATCTCCTTCAAGGTCAAAGCGAACAAGCCGGTCACAGCTTACCTGACCGAATTCAATCCGCACTCCGCCTTCATGCCCGCGATGGGCGGTGACCCGGGGGGCCAGCACTTCATCTTCCATCGTGACGCCAATGCCGGATTCTATGTCTTCGCCTACGAGGATGCCGTTGTCAGCTTCTACGACTCTGGTGATGTCCTGCGAGCCACCCAACGGCTGCGCGCCGGGTCCTATTGGGAACCACCAGGACTCAGCGAAACCGTCTATCGTGTGGTCTCCAGCGGTAACGTCTCCATGCAGACTACCGGGGGCAACGGTTATACCACTGTGCCTTCGGAGACAGGCAGTGCGGTCGGCAGGTTGTTCCTCGGTGCAGTCGTTGTTTACAACGACTCGGCAGCGGCAGTGTTTGCCCACGAGGCGGCTGACGTAGAGATCTTCGATCTGGACACCGGTGTTTCGCTTTACACCCATACTCTTGCGGCCGGTGAAATGTGGTACCAGGGTGGTTTTGGAACTCGCAGGATACGCGTGGTCAGTACCGGTGATGTCGAGGTCTGGGCCGGATCCCAGGAAGGCAGCGAGGGTATCCTCTCCTTCGGCGACGATATCTCGATGACTGCGGGAAGGGATGGGACGGAATTCCATCTGCATAATCTGATGGAAGGAATCGTCATCTTCGCACCCAACAACGGCACCAATATCGATATCAACAGTGGTGCGATGAGTCTGGCTCTCGACAAAGACGGATACCGTTATCTGGCGGCGGCCGACATTCTCGGCGGCGTCTCCGGTTTGCATCACATCACTGCCAGCAAGCCGATCATCATTCAGACTCTGGGGCGTGCCAATGTTTTCAATGACACGGGCACCTGGCTGGGTGGCGTCTCCATGCGGCACCGTTACACCGCTGTTGGTGATTACACCATAACCGTTACAGCAATCGATAACGCCGGTCAGACTCACAGCGCCACCAGCACTGTCTCAGTCCAGCAGGGCACTCCACCAGTGGCGGTGCTCGATGCGCCTGCTTCAGTGGATGAGGGTGCCGCCAGTGGCGGTGGCTGGAGCGTCGGTTTTGATGCCGGTTCCTCCACTGACGACTCCGAGATCATCCGCTACGAGTGGGATTTCGGTGATGGCGAAACTTCCACGGAGATCGCGCCAAATCATATCTACATGGCCACCGGTGTCTACACGGTAACGCTGACGCTGACCGACCGGGCAGGTCAACAGACGACCATTACTCATACTATCGAAGTGCAACTCAACGACGGGCCGGTCGCAGACACCGGTGGTCCCTATGAATTCGACGAATCCTTCGCCAGCCACGGTGTCTGGTCTATCACACTGGATGCTACCGGCTCCACTGATGACTTCGGCATCTACGATTACCTGTGGACTTTTGATCCGGATTTGGCCGATGACTTTTCCGGCACCACCCTGGATACGGTCAAATGGCGAGCCAGCGCAGAAGGTGTTTCCCAGGATGAAAAGGTCACCATCGTGGGTACGGGCAGTACTTGGGGTGAACGCTATCTCTTCAGCGAGCAGATATTCCAGCGTGAACCGGGAATGGTGTTGCAGACCCGGGTGAAGACTGTCGATGGTAGTGGTGTCGAGAATGCGATGTGGGGCTTCAAGAACGCCAGCGACAGCTACCACTACAATCAAATGCCCTACGCGATGATGTTCAATGATAATAGTTGGATCTACATCTATGAAGACGGCGGGAACAAGGGTAACAAGGTCACCTACAGCAAGGGCATGGAATACGATGTCCGCATCACCCTGAAACCCCTTGGGGCGAGGTATGAATTCAGACAGGCCGGCACTACTGACTGGACGCTGGTCTACGATTCGGTCCATTCTGCTGAACAAAAGTTGCGGGTCGGCGTCGATGTCTACGGCACCAATTTCGAGATGGATAATACAACGTTCCAGCTCTCCCTCGAAGGTCCGGTAGTCTCGCGTAGTTATCTCCAGCCAGGTACTCAGGATGTAACCCTGCGGGTCCGGGATCACGCCCTGCAGGAGAGCTACGACACAACTACCATTGCAGTGCTTGATGATGGGGCGCCCGTGGCAGATGCGGGTGGTCCCTACCAGGCCGAAGTGGGCAGTTTGATCACCTTCGACGGCAGTGGCTCCACCGATGGTACTGCTATCCAATTTTACGACTGGACCTTCGGCGATACCACCGGCGGACCAGATGCCGTAGGATCCATGACTGCCAACCTGCCCTATACCGGCAAGGGTGCGGGTCCGCAGCACTTCTACCGCCAGACCGGAACCTATCCCGTCACCCTGACCGCTACCGACAATGCAGGCAACAGCAATATCGCAACAACCACCGTCGAAGTGGTGGTTGGCAATTCACCCACGGCTGATGCAGGGGGACCCTATGAGGTCGGGGCTGGGGGGCCACCGGCCTACCTTGACGGACGCAACTCCGATGATGACTTCGGTATCATCGAGTACCGTTGGGACTTCGATGCCAGCATTGATCGTGATGGTGACGGCAACTTCACCAACGATATCGATGCTGTCGGCGCCACGCCCTTCCACATTTTTCCCGGTACCGGCACTTTCTTTGAAGAGACCTTCGACGGTACGGTAATCGACAACGGCAAGTGGCTCGCGGTTGGGGCCACCCAGGATGATCGGGTAACCCTGGTCGGTTCCGGGGTCTGGGGAGCCCAGCATCTGTTCAGCCAGGAGAACTTCCAGAATCGCAATGCCAGTTTCCAGGGCCAGGTACGGCCGGTGAATATCATTGGCGCCCAGTACATGATGTGGGGGCTGAAAGACATCAGTACAAGCTACAATTACCCTCAGATGCCGTACGCGATCTATTTCCTTGACGGCACGCTGCAGATCTATGAGAACGGCATCTATCGTGGCGAATATGGTAGCTATACGCGGGGAAGCTGGTATGAGGTTCGCATCGATCTGAAAGCCGTTGCCGGTGCCACCTACTACTATCGTGAACTCGGGGCGGCGGACTGGATCCAGCTCTACGACTCCACCTACAATTTCACCGGCTCGCTGAAGCTGGGCGCCACCATGGGGGGGGCTGGCACCTTCGAGTTCGACAACTTCACCGTCGTCAGCGATCAGGCTGCCCATGTGGTGACTCTGACGGTGGAAGATGGTGCAGGCCAGACTGCCACCGATACAACAACGGTTACGGCGCCTGGCAACAAGCCACCGGATGTGATTACTGTGCCCTGGGTGGCGCACGATCCAATCACGCCCCACGAGACCTACAACGGCAAGCAGATCCATCTCAAGGGCATAGTGCGTGATGCCGATGCTCATACCTTCCAATGGGATTTTGGCGATGGCACCTCATCGGCGGTAATGGATGTCACCGACCCCTATGATCTGTCGGTGACCCACACCTATCCCGATGCGCCTGAAGGGACGCCGTTCGTGGCCACCCTCAAGGTCTGGGACATCCCGGGCCAGATGGGGCAGGATACCTACAATGTGGTGGTCAAACCCAGGAACCTGACCACAGAGACCAACGTTGCCATTGATGAGGGGCTCTGGTTCCTGCACCAGCGTCAGACGCGGACCACCACCGACGGTTATCCGTCCGGCTCGTGGACGACCTACACCTACGGTGGTTACTTCGCCTCCGCTATTGCACCCGTGATCCAGTCGTTCGAGATCAACGGTCACTTCGAAACCGGCGACCAGAGCAACAATCCCTACGTCGAGACGGTGGATCGTGGCCTGAAATACCTGTTTACGCTGCTTACCAGGTACGATATCACTGCCCAGACCTATGGTGAGCCGGACACCAACGGCAACGGCATTGGTCTCAGTGCCAACAGTGCCAGGCCGATCTACGAGGGCGGTTCAGTGATGGATGCCATCGCCTCCAGCCGCAGCCTGCTCCACCGCACGGTAACCGGTACAGATGATGTGAAGCGTCGCAGCTACTACGATGTACTGACTGATATGGCGGACCAGTACAACTGGGGGCAGACTGAAGAAGGTTTGGGTGGTGGTTGGCGCTACAGTTGGAACACCAGTATAGACAACTCCGCAGCCCAGTGGGGTGCCATCGGTCTGCAGGCGGCTCAGGATACCTTCGGCATTCCTATCCCGCTGTGGGTCAAAGAGCGCAATGATGTCTGGTTGAATACCAGCTATAACGGAATCGGGTTCGGTTATGGAGGAGCTGGCAACGGTCGGGCCACCACCCCGTCCGGCATGGTGCAACTCGCCTTTGATGATTTTGAAGTGAGTGATAATCGCTGGACCACGGCTGAGGATTGGATCGGTAGTCAATGGTCGAAAACGGATGTTGACAGTATCATCTACCAGTGGAGTGGTGGTGTTCCCAATGCGGGTACCGAGACCTGCCGCGACTACTATGCCATGTACGCTTTCACCAAGGCGATGCGCCTGGGCAACCCGGAACCTGTGATCAACCTGGTTGCCAACGGTTACAACTGGTTCGACGATCCTGACGATGGTATCGCCCGTATCCTGATTGATGATCAGCTCGATACCGGGCGTTTCCAGGGTAGCTATCGTGCCAGTTGGGATATGCGCAGCGCCTGGGCGGTGATCATGCTCAGCCGTACCCTGTTCGTGCAGCCGCCGGTGGCCGACGCAGGGCGTGATCGGGTGTGGGCAGTGGATCTGCCGCTGACATTCGACGGCTCCAATTCCTATCATCTCGATCCTTTCCGCAGTCTGGTACGTTACGAATGGGATTTCGACGGCGACGGCGTCTTCGACAGTGCCGGCACTGATCCTGTGTCCACACACACCTATCTGAGTAGCCTCTATCCAGAGAGTACGCTGCCGCAGACGATTACCGCCACCCTGCGTGTGACCGATAACAATATTCCGCCGCTGAAGGCTACCGATACCGTTGCTATTACCATCGCCATCCCGCCCCATCCGCCGATTGCCGATGCCAATGGTCCCTATACCTGCACCGCCGGATTGCCCTGCGCACTGGATGGTACAGGTTCCTTCGAGATCGATCCCACCGACTTCATCGCCCGCTACGAGTGGGAGCTCGATGTGGTCTTCCCCTACGACTTTGCTGAGGCCGCAGGCACCACTCCAAGCTACGTCTGGGCCGCCCCGGGCACCTACAACATCGGTCTGAGGGTATGGGATAACGGCGTGCTCAACGATCTCGACGGCGACGGTGAATTGGACGAGAACGAGCGTCTGAGCGATCAGGACTTCACCACTGTGACCGTGGTGGCGAACATGGCCCCCATCGCAGATGCCAACGGCCCCTACACTGTTGACGAAGGCAGCACAGTGGCTCTGGACGGCACAGGCTCCAGTGATCCCAACGGCGACAGCCTGACCTATCTGTGGGACTACAACAACGACGGCGCCTATGACGACGCCAGCGGCCCGGCACCTGCCTACACCGGTCTGGATGACGGCCTCTATCCGGTCGCACTTCAGGTGAGCGACGGCCTGCTCAACAGCACTTCAGGCACCAGTGTCACAGTGAACAACGTGGCACCGACGGCAGATGCAGGAGTCGACCAGACCGTCAGCGAAGGCGACAGCGTCAACTTCACCGGCAGCTTCACCGATCCCGGCATTGCCGATACCCACACCA
Source organism: endosymbiont of Escarpia spicata (assembly GCA_003349915.1). GTDB lineage: Bacteria > Pseudomonadota > Gammaproteobacteria > Chromatiales > Chromatiaceae > QGON01. Next base: position 472,384 of record QFXE01000005.1, on the reverse strand, counting down.
TCGAATGGGATTTCGGTGACGGCACAACCGCCAGCGGCAGCGTGATCCCAAGCCATGTCTATACTGAAGACGGCGTCTACACGGTAAGCCTCACTGTGACCGATGATGATGGCGGCGTGGGCACGGACAGCCTCACGGTAACCGTGAACAACGCGGCACCCGTGGTAGAAGCTGGTCCGGATCAGAGTGGCGTCCTTGGCGATACCATCGCCCTGGCCCCCTCCACTTTCACCGATGCCGGTGTAGAGGATACCCACACAGCCACCATCGACTGGGGCGACGGCACGGTTGAACCCGGTACGCTAACCCAGGGCGCTGGCAGCGGCAGCGTGGCGGGTAGCCATGCCTATGCCACAGATGGCAGCTATACGGTCATCGTGACGGTAACCGATGATGATGGCCTCTTCGGCAGCGACAGCTTCCAGGTGATCCTCGCCAGCGGCAATGCAGCTCCCACCGCCAATGCGGGCGGACCCTATGTGATCAACGAAGGCGAAGGCGTCACACTCGACGGCAGCGGCTCCAACGATCCGGACAACGGTCCGAGCCCACTCAGCTACGCCTGGGATCTGGACGGCGACGGCCAGTACGATGATGCCACCGGCGTCACCGTGACCCTGCCGATCCAACCCGACAACAGCAGCTTCACCGTTGGGCTCGAAGTCAGTGACGGCCTGCTTACGGCCACCGACACCGCTACGGTGACGGTCAACAACGTGGCACCGACAGCAGACGCTGGTCCTGACCAGACAGCCAATGAAGGTGACACGGTCAACTTCGCCGGAAGCTTTACTGATCCGGGAACGGTAGACACCCACACCATAGAATGGAACTTTGGTGACGGCAGCGCGCCGGTAAGCGGCAGTCTGACCCCAAGCCACACCTACGCAGACAACGGCGTCTACACGGTGACCCTGACGGTGACCGACAAGGATGGCGGAGTGGGCATAGATACGCTCACAGTCACCGTCGGCAACGTAGCACCGGTAGTAGCGGTACCCGCGGACCAGACGATCACCGAAGGCGATGCGGTGACCCTGCCGGATGCCAGCTTCACCGATGCCGGTATCGGGGATACCCACACCGCAACGGTCGACTGGGGTGACGGTACGGTTGAAACTCCCATCATCACCCAAGGCGCAGGCGGCGGCAGCGTTGCACTGGGCAGTCACACCTATACAGAGGACGGCAGCTACACAGTCACGGTCACAGTGACCGACGATGACGGCGCAGCAGGCAACAACAGCCTCACCATCACGGTGAACAATGCTGCACCGATCGTAGAGGCCGGTCCGAACCAGAATGGCACACCGGGCGATACCATCGCCCTGGCCCCGGCAACCTTCACCGATGCCGGTGTTCAGGATACCCACACAGCCACCATCGACTGGGGCGACGGCACCAATGACGCAGGTACAGTGACCCAGGGCGCAGGCAACGGCAGCGTGGCAGGCAGTCATACCTATGCCGCTGACGGCAACTACACAGTCACCGTCACGGTAACCGATGATGAGGGCCTCTTCGGCAGCGACAGCTTCCAGGTGAGCCTCACCACAGCCAACGTCGGCCCCACCGCCAATGCGGGTGGTCCCTACACAACCAACGAAGGCCAGGGCGTCACCCTCGACGGCAGCGCCTCCAATGATCCTGACAGCGGCCCGTCACCACTGAGCTACGCCTGGGATCTGGACGGCGACGGCCAGTACGATGACGCCAGCGGCGTTACCGTTACCCTGCCGATCCAGCCAGACGACGCCAGCTTATTCCACCGAGTTGCTGCTGAAGGCGGGCGGAACGATCAACAATGGCACCTTCGAATTCGACAATGCCAAGCTGCCTGCCATGGTTTTGGACGGGCCGACCACCAGCCGCAAATACATGGCGTCCACCAACGACAGCGTGACCTTGCGGGTTAGGGACAACGCCCTGCAGGCGGCCTTCGATACCACCACCATTACCATTGCAACCGGCGCTGCACCGGTGGCAGATCCAGGTGGACCCTACACGGTCGAAGTGGGCAGCATGCTGCTCTTCAACGGAACCGCCTCAACCGACGATACGGCTATCCAGCGTTACGACTGGACCTTTGGCGACATGACCGGTGGGGTGGTCGCCCCCGGTTCCGAGACTGCCGACCTGCCGTACAAGGGCAAAGGTTCGATAACCAAGCACTTCTACCAACAGACAGGCACCTATACTGCCAGCCTGACGGTGACAGACAATGTGGGCCAATTCCATACCGCGACCGCGGCTGTTGAGGTGGTCACAGGTGGTGGTCCCAACGCCAACTTCCAGGTTCTTGCCGAGCCTGCTGCAGGCGGACCGCCGGCCTACTTTGACGCTACTACCTCTGTAGATGACTACGGCATCGTCGAATACCGCTGGGATTTCGATGCTGATGCCGACAGGGATGGCGACGGGAATTTCACCAACGACATCGATGCCGTCGGCCCGCGCGCGTACCACGTCTACAGCACTGCCACGTCTCCCTTGGGCGTGACACTGTTGGGTGATAATTTCAATGACGGGACTATCACCGGCTGGACCACCAATACCTCCAGTGGCGTGGTGGCTGAAGAGGATGGTCTGCTCAAGCTGACCGGCGATGGCGCTTGGGGCCGTACCTACGCATTCACCAATGATAATCAGGCTCGTGCTGAGGGAATGCGCTTCCAGGCTCTGCTGCGGGAGAATGACGCGATTGCCAGTTACATGATGATCGAACTGAGAAGCAACCACGCAACCAGTGGTCACTTCAATCAGTTGCATCATGCCATCTATTTCAACAACGGTAGTCTCCATATCTATGAGGACGGCTCCAATCGCGGCGTTGTAGGCACCTATGCGCCAGGCACCTGGTATGAAATACGCATCGATACCAAAGCGGCGGGTGCAGACTATTTCATTCGTGAGCACGACGCGGCCAATCCCAACCCCTGGACGGCGTTGACGACCTACACGTCCCTGAATAGAAGCAGTTCCCCGGTTCGTATTGGGATGGATGTATGGGGTGGCGCCTTTGAGTTCGATGAAGCAGGAATTACTGGCACGGGACCCAAGATTGTGACCCTGACCGTGGAAGATGGTGCCGGTCAGACCCACTCGACCCAGATGGAACAGCACGTGGCACCGAACCTGCCGCCGAATGTCATCACCGTGCCCTGGGTGGCCCATGATCCCATTGCGCCACATGAGATCTACAACGGCAAGGCGATCCGTGTGAAAGGTATCGTGCGTGACGCAGACGCCGTGACCTTCCAGTGGGATTTTGGTGACGGCACCTCATCGGCGGTCACGGCCATCACTGATCCCTATGATCTGTCGCTGAGCCATACCTATCCCACTGCGCCCGCCGGAACGCCGTTCGTGGCGACCCTGAAGGTATGGGACAGTGCTGGCCAGATGGGTCAGGACAACTACAATGTCGTGGTCAAACCCAAGACCCTGAATACCGAGATCAATGTCGCTATTGACGAAGGTCTCTGGTACCTGCACCAGGAGCAGACCCGGACCACGGCCGAAGGGTATGAGACCGGCTACTGGACCAGTAACGCCAGGGCCAGCGCCACCGCCTCATCGATCCAGTCATTCCTGATCAACGGCCACCTGGAGAGTGTTGATCCGGCAGAAGATCCCTACCAGGAGACCGTGGTGCGCGGATTGCGGCAACTGTTCCGGGATCTGGGCACGGTCGATATAGCCACCCAGACCTACGGTGAACCGGACACAAACGGCAACGGTATCGGTATCCAGACGGGACAGAATAGTTCCGGCGCTCAGCCAATCTACCAGGGCGGCCAGGTGATGGATGCCATCGCCAGTACAGGTACGCCTCTGGCGCGTACCATTACGGGCGCTGCAAACATCAACCGGCGCAGTTATTTCGATATTCTTACCGATATGGCCGACCAGTATGGTTGGGGACAGACCGAGCGGGGTAGCGGTGGTGGCTGGCGCTACAGCTGGAACGGTAGTATCGATCAGTCCGCAGCCCAGTGGGGCGCCATCGGTCTGCTTGCGGCCCAGGATGTCTTCGGCGTTGCGATTCCCCAGTGGGTCAAGGAACGTAACCGGGTCTGGATAACCAACAGCTACGGCGGTATCGGTTTTGGATATACGACCGGTGGTGTCACTCAAGCCGGTACGCCTTCAGGCCTGGTGCAGATGGTCTTCGATGAGCTGGAGACTTCGGACATTCGCTGGATCACATCTGAGAGATGGATGCGCGACAACTGGGGTACTCAGTACGATATTGATGTGGGTAACCGTCCGGTCTACCCCTACTATGCCATGACCAAGGCGATGCGCCTGGCCAAGCCGACGCCCGTGGTCAATTTTGCACATGACGGCTTCGATTGGTTCAGCGACCCGACCGAGGGGCTGGCACGTATCCTGATCGATGAGCAGATTGCTACCGGTGAGATTCCGGGTACCCGATGGATTTCGAAGCAACTGCGCTCTTCCTGGAGTGTCATCATCCTCAGTCGTACCCTGTTCATGCAGCCGCCGGTAGCGGTAGCCGGACGCGACCGGGTCTGGGCAGTGGATCTGCCCCTCGAGTTCGATGGCTCCGATTCATTCCATCTCGATCCCTTCCGCAGCCTGATCAAGTACGAGTGGGACTTCGATGGTGACGGTAATTTTGATTCCACCAGCACAGGCCCGACGGCCAGTTATACCTATCTGCTGTCTGATTACCCTGAGGCGACGCTGCCCCAGACCATCACGGTAAGCCTGCGGGTGACCGATAACAATGTACCGGCGTTGACGGATACCGATACGCTGAATGTGGTCATCGCCATCCCGCCCCATCCACCGGTGGCTGAGATAGGTGGCCCCTACACCTGTACCCAGGGCCTGCCCTGCACGCTGAATGGGTCTGGCTCCTTCGACATAGATCCCACTGACTTCATCGCCCGCTTTGAATGGGAACTGGATGCGATCTTCCCGTTCGATTTCGACGAAGCGACCGGCAGCAATCCGTCACCGGTATTCAGCAACCTTGGCACCTTCAACATCGGCCTGCGGGTCTGGGACAACGGTGTGCTCAATGATCTGGATGGTGACGGCGAACTCGACGAGAATGAACGCCTGAGCGACCAGGTCTTCACCACCGTGACCGTGGTTGCCAATCTTGCGCCCATCGCTGATGCCAACGGCCCCTACACGGTAGACGAGGGCAGCAGCATTGCCCTGGACGGCACAGGCTCCAGCGATCCCAACGGGGATGCCCTGACCTACGGTTGGGACTACAACAACGACGGCGCCTATGACGACGCCACTGGTCCGGCTCCGCTCTACACCGGTGTGGATGACGGCATCTACCCGATCGAACTCCAGGTGAGTGACGGTCTGCTCAATAACACCGCGGCCACCAGTGTCACGGTCAACAACGTGGCGCCCACAACGGACGCCGGCGCGGACCAGAGCGTCAACGAAGGGGATACGGTCAACTTCAGTGGTTCCTTCACTGATCCAGGCACCGCCGACACCCACACCCTCTCATGGGATTTCGGCGACGGCAGCACTGCCAGCGGCGGCCTGAACCCGAGCCATGTTTATGCGGAAGACGGTACCTACACGGTAACCCTCACCGTGACAGACGATGACAGCGGCGTGGGTACGGCCAGCATGACCGTCACGGTAGAGAACGTCGCTCCCACTGTGGATGCGGGCATCGACCAGACGCTCACCGAGGGTGGTACCGCCAGCTTCACCGGCAGTTTCACCGATCCGGGCACCCTGGATACTCATACCACAGAGTGGGGCTTCGGCGACGGCACCACCGTGAGCGGCACCCTCAGCCCGACCCATACCTATGCGGAAGATGGCACCTACACAGTGACCCTCACCGTCACCGATGATGAAGACGCAGTCGGCACCGATACTCTCACGGTAACCGTGAACAATGCAGCACCCGTGGTCGAGGCCGGTCCGGACCAGAGTGGCGCTTTGGGCGACACTATCGCCCTGGCCCCGGCAACCTTCACCGATGCCGGTGTAGAGGACGCCCACACAGCCACCATCGACTGGGGCGACGGCACCACTGATACAGGTACAGTGACCCAAGGCGCTGGTAGTGGCAGCGTGGTCGGCAGCCATGCTTACGCGGCAGACGGCAGTTATACGGTCATCGTGACAGTCACCGATGATGACGGTCTCTTCGGCAGCGACAGCTTCCAGGTGATCCTCGCCAGCGGCAACGCCGCACCCACCGCCAATGCGGGTGGTCCCTACACAACCAACGAAGGCCAGGGCGTCACCCTCGACGGCAGCGCCTCCAATGATCCTGACAGCGGCCCGTCACCACTGAGCTACGCCTGGGATCTGGACGGCGACGGCCAGTACGATGACGCCAGCGGCGTTACCGTTACCCTGCCGATCCAGCCAGACGACGCCAGCTTCACCGTTAGGCTCCAAGTCAGTGACGGCCTGCTTACGGCCACCGACACGGCCACAGTGACGGTCAACAACGTGGTGCCGACCGTAGATGCCGGTCCTGACCAGACGATCAACGAAGGTGACACCGCGAACTTCAGCGGCAGCTTCACTGATCCTGGAACGGTGGACACTCACACCATTGAATGGAACTTCGGTGACGGCAGCGCGCCAGTGAGCGGTAGCTTGACTCCAAGCCATACCTACGCAGACAACGGCATCTACACGGTCACCCTGATGGTCACCGACAAAGATGGCGCTGTGGGCGCCGACACCCTGACTGTGACGGTGAACAATGTTGCACCGACCGTGGATGCCGGGGCGGACCAGATGTTCAACGAAGGCGACACCGCGAACTTCAGCGGCAGCTTCACTGATCCTGGATCGGTTGATACTCATACCATCGAGTGGGGCTTCGGAGACGGCAGCGCACCGGTGAGCGGTAGCCTGACCCCAAGCCATACCTATCCGACAGCCGGTGTCTATACAGTGAGCCTGACTGTCACGGACAAAGACGGCGGTGTCGGTAGTGACACCTTGACGGTGACCGTGCAGGCTAGTGCAGTGCAGACGATCTTCAACCTGTCGGCCCGTCCCAAGTCGAATGAAGTCTTCTTGACCTGGACGCCGGTGGCAGGGGCTGACAGCTACAACGTCTATCGCAGTACCACTCCCGGTGGCCCTTATACGCAGATCGCAAGTGGGCATGTCTGCGACTATTGCGCCTACTACAATCCGAGTCTGACAAACGGCGTGACCTACTACTACGTGGTCACTTCGGTCAGTGGCGGCTCCGAGTCTCTCTCCTCGAACGAGGCCAGTGCCACGCCGCAAGCCAGGAGTTCCAGAAGCAGGCGCTGACAGGGTGCTGTGCTGGTTCGGCGAACAGGTTCAATTGTGAAGACGGGCTTGCTACTGCTCAGGGCGTAGGCACAATCAAGCATGGCGGATCGGGCGTTTTTGAATTGGCAGGACTATTAAGGTTGCCGGTTCTGCTACGATTTAACCAGCGTATACCTCTCCAGAGGCACTGAGACAAACTTTGGAAGTTTTCACCTTCCTAACACTGCTCCCAAGGCAGTCCGCGGAACCGCCATCCGCCGATAGTACTGCGGTGGTGGTCGTCATCCAGGTCTCCTTCAAACCCCTCGTCAATATGGAATACCCGGGTGAAGTCTGCCTCCAACAAGGCCTTGCCCGCTTCCAGCGAACGTTTACCGCTGCGGCAGATCAGGATGACCGGGGCACAGCCTTCATCGATGGTGCAGATACTGCCGCCCAGCAACAATTTACGAATGTCAGTGACGAAATGGGGATTGATGGTCCAGTCCGGCTCATCGATCCAGGGGATATGCACCGAGCCCTTGGGATGGCCAACAAAAAGGAACTCCATGCTGGAACGGATATCTACCAATACAGTGCGTGGATCATCCTTCATCATCTGCAATGCCTGCTGGGGTGTCATCCCGTGGGGTAGGGTCTCGGTCATTTTCGGTTTCCGTCTTTTGTGAAGGGTGGCGGTTTTCCTTCATGGTAGAGGGTTTTCAGATGAAAACAACAACCACCCCAGGAAAGAGAGTCACTGTAGAAAATCATTCAGTGTAGAATTCCCGGCATGGGTACGAAAATCATCATTGCGTTGTTACGTCTGCTGACCTTCCTGCCGTTACGCAGGGTGCATGGACTAGGTCGGCTGCTGGGCCGACTCTTCATCCTGTTGCCCAATCGGGAGCGCCGAAATGCGGATATTAATCTGCAGCTCTGTTTTCCAAACCTTAATGAAGCGGAGCGTCTGGTCTTGCGTAATCGCTCGCTGGAAGAGACGGGCAAGGTATTTGCCGAGATGTCACCGCTCTGGTTCTGGCCCAAAGAGCGGGTGCTAGGACTGGTGAAAGAGGTCTCCGGGATGGAGTATGTAAAGTGTGAGCCGGGACGGGGTTTGATCGTGCTCACCCCACACTTGGGTTGCTGGGAGATTTCCGGGCTCTACCTGGCGACCTATGGGCAGGTGACGACACTTTACCGTCCACCCAGAAATCAGGCATTGGAGTTACTGATTACACAGGCCCGCTCGCGTACGGGGGCGGAACTGGTGCCGACGACCCCCAATGGGATCAAACGTCTCTATCAGACCCTGAAGGCGGGGAATATTGTCGGCATCCTGCCGGATCAGCAGCCAAAGTCGCTCAAAGGCGCAGCTTTTGCCCCATTCTTTGGTGTGCCGGCGTTGACTATTTTGCTGGTTTCCCGATTGGCGAGAAAGAGTGGTGCCAACGTGGTTTTGGGTTTTGCCGAACGCCTCCCGGAAGGTAGGGGCTACCACATACACATCGTTCCGGTTCCGGAAGGGATCGGTTCCCCGGACCCGGAGACAGCCGTGGCTGCCTTGAATCAAGGTGTCGAAGCTTGTGTGCGGATCAGTCCTGAGCAGTACCTCTGGTCCTACAAACGCTTTGACATGCAGCCGGAGGGCAAACCCTCTCCCTATAATCAACCACGTTCGTAACTGCCGGTGTCGAACCGTCACACCTCATACTGATTGCCCACCATTGCGTCTGGATTGACTCCGACCCAGACCATACGACCAATGCGCCTGTCCACACCAGAGAATTAAAGTGTTAACGGATTCTGCCGTTACTACAGGGAGTAGACAGATTTTCACGGCAAGAGAGAACAGGCATGAAGATGCGCGGTGGCTGGATATTTTCAGTTTTGATATTGGTGGTGTTGGGACTGGGAGTTCCGCCCATACAGGCAAAACCGTCGACGGGAGAGAAGGCGGATGTCCGTATCCTGATCGATATCTCCGGGAGTATGAAGAAAAACGATCCCGGGAATCTGCGTCGTCCCGCCTTGCGGCTATTGGTGGGACTACTGCCCGCCGAAACGCGTGCCGGAGTATGGATATTCGGCCAGTACGTCAACATGCAGATCCCACTGGGGCAGGTCGATGCGGCGTGGAAGCGGAAGGCGAGGAATGAGTCGAAAAAGATCGGCTCTCCGGGTCAAAGAACCAATATTGAGATGGCCCTGAAACGGGCCAGTGAGGATTGGGATGGCCCCCCCACACTCTATCGTCGCAGCCTGATTCTGCTCACCGACGGCATGGTCGATGTCTCGCGTAACAAAGCGAAGAACAAGGCGTCCCGCAAACAGATTTTGAACAAGATACTTCCACGGCTGAAAAAAATGGGGGTTGCCGTCAATACCATCGCGCTCTCTGAAAATGCCGATCATGAGCTGATGCGTAAATTGGCAGAGGCCACTGGGGGCTGGTACGAGCAGGTCAATGACGCCAATCAGCTGCAGAGAGTCTTTCTGCGTATCTTCGAGAAGGTGGGCAAACCGGATGCCGTGCCTCTGAAAGACAACAAATTCACTATCGACGACAGTATTACCGAGGCCACGGTGCTGGTGTTCCACAAGCCAGGTGCCAAACCCACACAGCTTATCCCTCCGGGCGGCAAACCCATCGATGCGGAGTCAGCGCCGGATTCAATCAGTTGGCATCGTGATGAAGGTTACGACATGCTGACCATCAGTGATCCTAAATCCGGGGAGTGGGGTATTCGGGCCGAGGTCGATCCGGACAACCGGGTGATGGTGGTCACCGATCTCAAGATGAATACCACGGACCTGCCTAATCGGCTGATCCACGGACAGTCACTTCCGTTTCTGACGAGTTTTACCGATCACGGCAAACGTATCAGGAAAAAGGCCTTCCTAAATGTGGTCGAGGCGACGGCTCAACAGCGTGATGGTAACGGTGAATCGGAGCCAAGGCCCCTGCTTGATGACGGCAAGGATCCTGACCCCAAGGCAGGGGACGGTTTTTTCTCCATGCGGTTCGGTGGAGAGTCCCTCAGTAGTGGTAACGGTGAATTGATCATCAGGGCCAAAGGTAGAACCTTCGTGCGGGAAAAGCGCATGAGTTATGAAGTGGTTCCGCCAGTGACGCTGGAAGTAAAACCCGGAGAGATTCCCAATCAGCTGTTGTTGACCCTGACGCCCGCAGCGGACCTTGTCGCCCCTGCCAGCGTGAAGAGCCAAGTCTGGCTTGAAACGGCGGAGGGTGAGCAGACACCCCTTGATTTGATACAGGATGCAGTCGGTGTCAGCCAGGGAATCCTGGACATTACAACCTTTTCCGGAGCGCGAAAAATTGTTGTCAGTGTGGATGCAAAAACTGTTGCGGGCGAGTCCATCGAGTATTTTGATGCGCCGGTTGAGGTGGAAGGCATTTTGCTGCCACCCGCTGCGGTTGAGCCGAAACCCGAGCCGGTAGCTGAGCCAGCACCCACACCAGTGGCAGAATCGCCTGCTGTAACGGTAGAGGAAAAGCGTGCAGAAGAACCTGAACCGGCTGTTGAGGAAGAGGAGGAGGGCTGGCTGATGACCGCTGTTTGGATTGGCGTGGGCAACCTGCTCCTGCTGCTGGCCCTGGGCGGTGGTTTTTGGTGGATGCGCCGTCGCAACCAGCAAGGCCTGGTGAGTCTGCTGGATGAGGCGTTGCCAGAAAGCAAACCGGCTGCAGAAGTGGAGGAGGCGGCATGATCGAATTAAGTCGTCTGACTGTCCTGTTATTGGGTGAATTGATGCTGGGGCTGCTGTTGCTCAGTGGTGTCCTCATCGCATTGGGAATGATCAAAAAGGGCAAGGAGAGAAAGGCTGCACAGATTCTGGTGGCTAAGATCCAGACAGATAAAATGATGCGCAAGGAGCGGCTGCAAAAACGGCTCTCGAATGATTACAAGTATGAAGGAGAGATACTGAATCAGGCGGTACACGACCTGTCTCAATCGGAGATGAAACTCTACCAGAACATCATCAATGGTTTTCTCAAACGGGACGTGGTGGCATTCGAGCAGATCGATATCGATATGGAGAACCTGGTTGTTGGCTACCAGGCCTTGGAACTGCCGGAGGCCACAGGAGCGACGGGTGGCGAAGTGTCACGAACAGATGGAGCCGAGGACGGCGAGATTGACCGACTGAAGTCGGAGAATGAAAGACTCTCTGATGAGCTCAGGGTGACCATGGACACCATGGGGCGCATGCTTAATGAATACTCATCCATGTTTGCCGGTGGCTCGGATAACGAAGTAGACAAAGGACAGATGCTTGGCAAGTTTCTGAGTAAAGATGCGGATGAAGAAGAGGAAAAACCTGAAGAGGCATTGGACGTTGCTCTCGAAGACGTGGCAGAGGTGGAAGTATCTGAAGATGAGCTGATTGTCGATGTAGATGAGTTGGAACCCGAGCCCGAGCCTGAGCCTGAGCCCGAGTCCGAGTCCGAGTCCGAGTCCGAGTCCGAGTCCGAGTCCGAGTCCGAGTCCGAGTCCGAGTCCGAGTCCGAATCCGAATCCGAATCCGAATCCGAATCCGAATCCGAATCCGAATTCGAATTCGAGCTCGAGCTCGAGCTCGAGCCAGAACCAGAACTGGAAGATGTATTGGTGCTAGCTGATGATAACGAAGCCTTGGTTGATGGACTTGAATCCGTTGATATAGAAATCCCGGATGTCACTGATCTGGAGGTTGAAGAGAGTGTTACCGAGGCGGGGTCTCTGGAAGATGAGTGGGCAAAGTTGCTAGAGGAAGAGGCGGATGCCGTTTTGCTGGATGGCGAAAGTGTAGGTGGGAGCAAGTGATATTTTTGCGTGGAATGTAACTTGGATCAGAGAAAAAATCGCCTCAATTAAATTGTAATCTTCAGACGCTATCCTGCACTATTAACTGTTTGAACGCAGTTCCGCCCGTTTTCCTTTGCGGAATACATAGCCTTATCCGCCGCTTCCAGTAACTCATCCCAGGTTTGGGCATTTTCCGGAAAGGTGGCAATGCCTACGCTGGCGGTAATATTGATTTCTTGGTCACCCGTTATTGAAATAGCTTGATCGGCGATCTGACTACGCAGTCGTTCCGCCAGTTCTTCTGCCTCGGAAAGGGGGGTCTCCGGCAAGACAACGGCAAACTCCTCGCCCCCGTAACGTGCAACGTAATCTGTTTTACGGATTGAGCTTTCTAAAATTGATGCAATTTTGCAGAGCACAATATCCCCAACCTTGTGGCCATAGGTGTCATTGATCCGCTTAAAATGGTCTAAGTCCAGCATGAAGACCGATAGAACATGGTTATACCGGGCGGCCCTGAGTATTTCGCCAGTTATTCGTTGCTCCATTACTTTACGGTTGTACAGTCCGGTTAAGGGATCGTGGGTTGCCAAATACTTCAATTCAGTCTCAACTTGTTTGCGCTCTTCGATTTCATTAAGCAGATTGTGACTCATCACCCGGACAGGCTCTTTCAGGGTAGTGGATATGATGGCCTCAAAGATAAGCCAGAAGGAGAGCAGCGCAAAAATGTGTCCCACTAAATTGGAAAGTCCATATACGCTTACATAAAAAGTGAAGGAGAATCCGGCACAGATGGTCAGGGCTATGGAAGCCGTTAAGAGTTTAAGAATACGTGTGTCGATTAACGCCCGGGATTTCCACAAGTAGACTATGGCAACGAACAGAAGCGTGTTAACCACATACTCGCTGGCTACCTTGAAGGGGGTGAGCCCTTGCCCTTCGATATAGGCGTCCGGGAACTTACCCAGCACGATCAGGATGAATAGGGTGACAGCAACTAATCCGAACAGAGAAATAGCAGCATATCTGTTGAACGATCTATTGATGAAGAAAGGTGCAGAGAGTAGAAGGAATGCCTCAAGGTAGCGGTTTGCAATCCAGAATTGCGTGGGATAGTTAGGGCCTGCATCGGGATATATGGCCATTCCTTTGTAGACCACGGTATGCGCGATAGCCAATGCCGCGATCCAAATATATCCGCATCCAAGATACATCAGGTAGTGATTGCGTGAAAATGTATAAGTCTGCCACACCACTACCGTAGCAAGGGCGGCTACCACAACGCCAAATATTTCTACCAGGGTGTGGAATAACAAATAGTTATGAAAACTGATGGCAATCAGCAGGATGGCCAGAGCAATAGGTAATATCCAGCTACGCTTAATTGAAGAGGGCAATCCTGCGGATACTGCATCAGAAGTCGGAATAGTCATAATTATAATTATGTGAAGATATAGAGAGGAAACATAGTCATCATTATCATTCTATCTTGAATGTCAACTCTTGGCTGCTCGCTGCCAGGCAATGTTTCTCAGCACATACCCACTCTCATGACGGGGATGTGCTTCTCACCACCTCAACCACAGCCCTGGTCAGTGTCGCCAGATCTTCTTGTTCCATTATGAAGGGCGGCATCAGATAGACGAGTTTTCCGAAGGGGCGAACCCATACGCCAGCCTCCACAAACCTGGACTGGATCTCTTTCATATTTACCGGCTCCTTCATTTCCACTACACCGATTGCACCGAGAACCCGGACTTCTGCGACATGCTTGAAGTTACGACAGGGCGCCAGCCCTTGTTCCAGCCCTTGTTGTAATCGGGCAATATTTTCTTGCCAGGGAGATTCGAACAGCAGTTGCAGGCTGGCGAGCGCGGCGGAGCAGGCAAGGGGGTTGGCCATGAAGGTCGGACCGTGCATAAAGAGCCCGGGATCTCCCTGGCTGATGGTTCTGCTGACTTCCCTGGTGGTCAGGGTTGCTGCCAGCGTCATATAACCACCGGTCAGTGATTTGCCGAGACAGAGGATGTCCGGCGAGATACCCGCATGCTCACAGGCGAACAGTTTGCCGGTGCGCCCGAAACCGGTGGCGATCTCATCGAGGATGAGTAGTACGCCATATTTATCACACAATGCCCTTGCCTGACGCAGGTAGTCCGCCGAGTAGAAACGCATACCGCCGGCGCCCTGCACGATCGGTTCCAAAATCAGCGCTGCGATCTTTTCATGATTTTGCTCGAGGCTGTCGGCCAGTGGCGCGATATCCTCCGCTGTGCAGGGTTTGCCAAAACGACATGCGGGGCTCTCCACGAAAAACTGCTGTGCCAGTGTTTCACTGAAGAGGCTGTGCATGCCGGTTATCGGATCGCAGACCGACATGGCGCCAAAGGTGTCACCGTGATAGCCGTGGCGCAGGGCCAGAAAACGCTGTTTTTCTCTCTTACCCTTGGCGTGCCAGTACTGGATTGCCATCTTCATGGCGACTTCGACTGAGACGGAACCCGAATCGGCGAAGAAGACCGAATGGAGCGGCTCGGGCGTGATTGCCACCAGTTTTTCCGCCAGTTCGACCGCAGGTTGGTGGGTGAGACCGCCGAACATGACGTGGGACATTGATGCCATCTGTCGCTGCAGTGCGGTGTTCATCTGTGGGTGGTTGTAGCCGTGGATGGCGCACCACCAGGATGACATGCCGTCGATCAATTCCCGGCCGTCACACAGCCGCAGTCGTACACCTTGGGCTGATTCGACGGCATAGATGGGCAGATCGGCACCGATGGCGCTGTAGGGGTGCCAGACGATCTCGCGATCCAGAGCGGTCAATTGTTCCTGCTGCATAGTGGGATCCGGGTTGCTTGCGCGTTGATAGGGCGAGAAAGGATGCCGTTGCTCATGTAGGTGAGGCAATATTCCAGCCTAGCTGCGTATCCATAAAACGTTTGAGAGGGAAACTCTGGATCAAAGTTTAGCCGTTTGCCGGGGAGCTTCCCGCAGCAGTGTAGGAACTGGCCAGCATCGAAAGGGCCAGGGAGGATAACAGGAGTTTCCACAGAGGGGATCTGTGGTGTTGGGGTCCGGGACACCGCAAAGTGCCCCGGACCGGCGCTTCATCAAAGTAGGTTTGATAGAGCGCCCTTCAGGCGTGCCTTATTTGATTTTTGCAGTCTGAGTGCCGCTGCCACCCTTATTGTCGTGCCAAGTAATCTCGACGGAGTCACCCTTGGCGCCACCGGCGAATTTGAATGACACATAGGGGTTTTTGGAAACACCACCGCTCCAGTTAGCAGTCAGGACGGTTGCTCCGTTGTGCTTGCAGACGACTTCCTGGATGTAGTGGGCAGGGATCAGCTTGCCGGTTTTCTTGTCCTTGCGGCCGCCAGTCTCCATAGGATGGGTCATCAGTGCCTTTACGGTGGTGACGTCTTTCTTGGTCTTGGCGCGGATCTTAATGCTAGATTTTGCCATGTTCAGTTTACCTCTAGAAAATTCGGGTCGTTTTTGTCCGGGGGTTGATTAACCGCCGCAACCGCCGATGGTGACTTTTACGCCCTTGCTGGCACTGTAGAGTTTGCCGCCAGCCTTGACTACACCGATGACATCACCGGTCTTGCCCATCTTGATGCGAGTGGAGACGAAGCCCTTCGCGCTACCTGACAGGCTGAAAGAAGCAATCAGGGGAACCGGATTGGCAGAGGCGATGATGGCCATCGACTCGATGCCTTCCATGGAAGACTCGACGGTGATCGGTACAACTGCGCCGTTTTCCGCGATATCCGGGGCCTTTATCTTGATTTTGTCGGAAGTGGTGGTATCGCCAGAACCCATCAGCGCAGTTAGCGCATCGGGAATCGATTTGGCTTCGAAAGCGGCTTTAGGCCATGCAGCCAGCACCTGCTGGGGCATCAGCAGACCGGCGCCTGCAGCAACACTGACCGCACCTGCGGCCAGAGATCCTTTAAGGAAGATCCTGCGTTTCATGTCAGTACTCATCAAATACTCTCCAGATTGAGAATAGGTTGTCTCAGAGGGTGTAAAGAAAATCGACTACTTTATCGATATCACTTTTCGACAGTATTTTGTGCATGCCGCAATTGTGGCATCCGACTGCCGGTATTATTTTTGTTGCATCCCGGATTTGAACTCGAAGCTCTTTTTTATCCGGGTTAGCGGCCTTTGATGGCGATCAGTGGGGACATATGTCACCCAGGTTAAACCCATCATCAATCATATGGCAGGCAAGACAGTTACTTCGCTCTCTGTCGAAGACAATCTTCTTGCCTTCGACAATATTTGAAATATCCGTTGCATGGACAGATGAAATTGCAGTAAGTCCGCTAAGCAATACAAAAGGAGGAGACAGCAAAAGTTGTTTGAGCTGCGGTTGCCCGCATTCAATCCTCCTGGTTCCACACAAAGCAGCGCTCATTATAATGTCTAATATCGGTGCGCTTGCTTAATACCCTTAACAGGTAGGCCGTTAGAATACCGAAAAGCCGGGCTATGGCAAGCAAAAATTGCCTATCTATTAGCAATATATAATGTTTCTGGCACTACTTCTCCTATCGCCGCTTGGGTTTCCTTGTGTTTGCAGCTTGGGTTTAGTTGATCTCTCCTTGGGGTAAACCGTAATCCCTGTTTTTTTGTTAAGCCAAAAATCGTCACTTCTTCTTCTTATTATTCTTTGTATCTTCGAGCTTTTTCAGTGCTTTGAGTTCCCTGAGTCTGGCCTCAATTTGTGAAGACTGATAAAAATCCTGCGTCTTCTTCTGTTTCAGGGCGATATCCAACTGCTGAATTGCGGCACTCAGCTTGCCTTCAGCGACGTAGGCTTCTGCCAGCAGTCGATGTGATTGAGCGCTGTTATTCAGGTTTTCTTCCGCTTTTGCAAGCAGGCGAAAGAGACGGGGGTCATTCGGGCGAAATGAACGGGCCTGATCAATGGTCTTTTTCGCCTCTTCCGCCTTGCCTGTCTCCAGAAGGATTTCACTGTAGGCGATTGTGACGGGATAGCTGTCCGGAAGTAGCATGTGGGCCGTTTCAAGGGATCTCAGTGCCTTCTGGCGCCCCCCGCTCTCCTTGGCGATATTAGCTTCTGCAAGGATATATTCGACTTGGTCAGGCCGTTTTTTCAGCAGTTCGGTGATCAGTTTATTTGCAGCCGGGAAGTTGCGATCCTTGGCGAGTGCCAGGGCATAACCAAACTGGTGTGCTTCTTTGTTCAGATAGCGTCCCTCTTCGAGGCCACTGCGGAAATGCTCCACAGCCTCGTCAGACTTTTTGAACTGCCGCATGCGCAGGGTCTCACGGGTGAGAAAGTAGCGCAGGTCGCTGCTGTACTGCTTGTAGGAATAGGTTTCGGCGCGTCCCAAGGCGTCCGCAATGCGATTGGTGGTGACCGGGTGGGTGCGCAGCATCTCCGGGATGCCGGTGTCGAAGAGCCGGTTGGCGTGGGTCAGGCGCTCGAAGAAGACCGGCATGGAACGGGGGTCCAATTCGGCATCCGCCAGGATCTTGATACCGACGTGATCAGCCTCCTGCTCGTTGCTGCGGGTGAAATTGATCTGCTCCTGCAGTGCTCCGGCCTGGACGCCCGAAGCCAAGGCGATACCGGCGTCGGTGGAACCGGCGATGCCCACCAGGATGGCAGCCAGCATGAGTACTGCGGTCTTGCCGCTCATGCGGTTGGCTGCATCGAATGCGCGCAGTAGATGTTTCTGCGTGACATGGGCGATTTCGTGGGCAATGACAGAAGCCAGTTCACTTTCACTCTGGGTGGCCAATATGAGGCCGGTGTAGATACCGATATGGCCACCGGGCCCGGCGAATGCATTGATCATCGGCTCTTCGATGACAAAAAAGCGGTATTCCTGGCCAGCAGCTTCACTTTTATTGAGCAGCCGGTTGCCCAGCGTCTGGATATATTCCGTGATCAGCGGGTCATCCAGAACCGGCTGCGTTTCCAGGATGCTCTGCATGAAGGCGCGTCCGAGACGGGCCTCGTCAGCTGGCGTCAGATATTGATCTGATGGTGATCCCAGTTCCGGCAGGCGGATCTCCTCTTCGTTTGTCCCATTGCCAGGCACTGCACCGAATGCGGTAGCGGTGAAGCCGATGCAGAGGGAGATGAGGAGGGCGAAGAGTGGAAAAGTCGGGTTACTGCTACGTCTATCCATACCCATAATGGATTGTATTTGGCGGCTGGAGTTCCCTTAATAATATCGACTGTTTGTCGTTGGTGCCAGCGTGGTACGTTGTGCTGCTGTTCCTAGTTCAGCTGGATGCGCTGTCCCCAGGGGGTTTTCTCCTTGCCTTTGACCAGCCAGATCACGGGGTAGGGCGGCTCGTGTTCAGGGAAGGCTCCCTCTGCATCGGTAAAGTAGACCAGCAGATCAGGTTGCAGACCCTGCTTGTTTACCCACTCGAACACTGGCCTGAAACTGGTACCGCCACCGCCGGAGATGGCTTCCGGAAGCTCGAACTCGTCCCAGGTCTCGTAGATCCAGGGTGACTCCTCCGCCAGTTGCGAGTCGCAGGCCAGCAGGGTGACCCGGGCGCGTATCTGTCCCTTGAGGGCGTTGATCTCGGCCAGAAACTCTCCCATCTCCCGCTCCTGAATGGAGCCGCTGGTGTCCAGGGCCACCACCAGTTCCACCTGGTTACTGCGCAGGCTGGGCAGGATGAACTCCCCCTCGCGGCGGGAGGGGCGCATGTAGCTGAAATCGTCCCGTGCGGCGGCGGTCATGTAGTGGGCCAGCAGAACCCGCCAGGGGAGCTGGGGCTGCAGCAGATGGTCCACCATGCGGGCCATGGCGCCATCCAGTTTGCCGGCCTGCATCGCCTGCTGGGCGGCTCCCGCGAGACGCTGCTGCCACTGGATGTTGAGGGTCTCCTGTTCCTCTGCCGACAGGGGCGGAGGCTGGGCGGCGGCGCCGCTGCCGTCATGGCCGTCCTGGCCGCTATCCCCCAATTTCGAAATCTCTGTATCCGGCTCGCTGAAGGAGAGATCCCTTTCGGTCTTGCTGCTGCCGGAACCCTTGGTGTTCTCTTTGTCGTAGACGTGGTTGTCCAGCGGTACGTCGTCGTCCTTCTCATCCAGGCAGGGGTAGATCTCCTCGGCGGTCATGTCCTTGAACATGGGCATGATGAGGGAGCCAGGAGGCGGTTTCAGATCTTCGCCGATCAGTAGTGGGTTGATGGCATAGTCACAGGCCATATCCCAGTGCAGCTTGTGGCGGTGCTGGCGGCGGGCGAAGTGGGAGAGGGCGCAGTGCAGTGCCTCGTGGGCCAGCATGAACTGGGTTTCGTCCAGGGTCAGCCGGTCGATGTATTCAGGGTTGTAGTAGAACTTGCGCGCATCCGTGGCCGTGGTGGGGCACCAGGCTTCATTGGCCTCCTCCATGGGCAGGCGCAGGACCAGCGCACCCAGGAACGGCTTGCCCAGGATCAGCTTGGTGCGGGCAGCAGCCAGCTTGGTTTCTATATGTTCTATGTCCATGGGTTCATTCAGGCTTGGCCACTGTAAACGCAGAGATCCAGTAACGTGTAGGTCGGGTTAGCGTAGCGTAATCCGACAACTGCATGGGTTGTTGGATTACGCTACGCTAATCCAACCTACATCAACAACCTTTGCGCTCTCTCCGTTACCAGCACCCCACTCTATTCAAACAACATCACGTCCGATATCGCTTGTGCCCAAGTGGAAAATTGTGACACCTCGAAGAGTTCGTTGCCGATGGCGCGATGCATGTCTGAGACCAGCATCACCCCCATCTCCCGCTGTGGGAACCGCCCGGCGTAGTCGAGAATACGGCCATGAATCTCTTTGCGGTTGTCTCCCTCTTTGGCACGGATGGCGCGTCCCACCAAGGCGGCGGCGACGGCGTACTGCAGGTCGATCTCGGTGGGTACAGGGACATCCTCACCGGCAAGGATTGCATCGAGGTCTGGCATCTTGTCGAGACTGTCCACAAACGCCTTCAACTCTATGCCTGCTGCGGGGCCGATGCAGGCCTGCAGTGCGCCCTGCAACAGGTTTGGGTGAGTGACAAATTTCTGCAATCCCCGATGGGCGAATTCCCAGGAGCGGGGGGAGGGGAAAGCGACCGGATTGTGGGCCGGATCGAAGTCGAACAGCAGTTCCGGACGAAAGCGCAGGAAGGCGATGACCCGCTCATCGATGTTGTTGCGATAGGCCCAGGCCACCCAGTCGTCCAGGTTTACCTCCACCTCGAAGTGAGAGAAGCGGTTGGCCAGTGGTGCTGGCATGCTGTAGGTGACGCCCCGGTCGCCCTGGCGGTTGCCTGCGGCGAAAATGGCCCAGCCATCGGGCACCTGGTACTCTCCCAGCCGACGATCGAGGATCAATTGATAGGCGGCGGCGGAAACAGTGGGGGGCGCGGAAGTGATCTCGTCCAGAAAGAGGATGCCCGCTTCTCCATGACGTACTGCATCCGGCAGGATCGAAGGGATCGCCCAGTCGACACGATTATCCACCCGGAAAGGGATGCCGCGCAGATCGCTGGGCTCCATCTGGGAGAGACGGATATCGATCACGGGCACAGCGTGGTTTTCCCCCACCTGCCGCACCATGTCGGACTTTCCGACGCCGGGTGGCCCCCAGAGCATGACCGGGGTATGGTGTCCGGAGCGGGCGCTGGTGAACTCCTGTTCAAGTATGGTCAACAACTGTGTGGGACGCATTTCGAATCCTAGTAGAAGAGGTTTTTGACTGCACGGGACAGCTGTTTATAGACGTCAGGACCATCTCTATCCATCACTTGGTCGATGACCCAGTGATTCTCCTGATCCCCGCCCATAACCTGTTGAATCTCGAAGCCGAGATGGCGGAAGAAGGGATAGCTGGGGCCGTTGTCGGTGAGCTTGAACTCGGCATATTCGCCGGAACGCTGGTTGAACAGCTTGATGAACTGGTCGGCGTGATCGCTTGGTCCGACCATTTCTCTGGCATTGTCCTGATAGTGGTTTGCCAGTTTTAGCACCAGTTCGGTTACCAGTTCCTGGCGCTCCTCTGGTTTCATCTGCTCATAAACTATGCGGTCAGCGATCTGAGTCTCAAACGCCAGGTACTCTGCGATGACGCCGAGGCGCTGTTGGTCATTATGGTAAACATAGTCTTCACCGTGGAGGGTGATCGCTTTGTCGAGGGCGATTCTCCAGGCAATGAATGCGATGGCGCCACCGATCTCCTTGGGTGAACGGTCGCTCTCCTCGCGGTGCCAGTGGCTTTTGATGCGGATACCCAAGATAGTCTCTCCTGTAACTGCACGCGTCCACATCTCAACTGCCTGTGTGGCGGTGAGTTTAGGCACTTTTTCGCGGGATATTCCGACTTGGATGCGTTCGGTGGGCGTGCTACCTTCAACGAATACCCAACTATTTTACTGGGAAAATAGTGAATTTCAACGGCCAGATTAATGCGTGATTCTCTGCAACAGTTTACTGCTGCCGTGCAGCACAACTGCCATATCTCCGATGCCCATCACGGTGCGGAGTACGGCCTCTGTACCTATCTTATGAAGATGCGGGAGTTTTACCGTTGGGAGAAGGGGTTGGCCTACGATGTTCAGCTGCCGAAAGCTGAGATTGGAGATTGGCTGAGCGAGCGGGAGGCCCTCTGGGGTGAACTCGATGATGTGGCTTTTGCCGATCTGTCCCTGGGTGGGCGGGTTTTCGATCCCTTTGCGGTGGAAGAGATCAATCGGGAGCTGGAGCCTCTGGGATTGGTTTACAGTGCCGGCTATGGGGTTAAAAACAAGCCGCTGTTTTTTCTTGGTCACCTGGAACGCAGGGAGGAGCCGGGGAAAGTCTCGGTACTGGTGGCGGGCCGGGAGCTTGCCCGTGACCTGGCGGCGCCGGCGGCCATGACTCAGGGTGACAGAATCTATATCCGCCGCGAGTCTTTCCGGCGACTGTTGTGGGAGAAGCTGGAGAGCTGGCGTTGGCGCCGGCCTGATAATGCGTTGGGGCGGGCCTTTGCCTGTTACGATTTCGAGGATGCTCTGGATGTTTCACTCGATGCCATGGTTGAGAATGAGCTGAACGCTGTGCTGCTGCATGAGCAGGGTGAGTATCGGGTTGGCAAGGAGGTCGGCGACGCCTGGAATGAGATGGTGATATCGGTGGCCCACACCCCGGCGGAGCTGATGGCCCGTGCCGTGAGAGATCACTGGGCTGACTGTCTTGTGACCCTCCCGGCCCTTGTGAAAAAGGCGGATGCTGCTTCACTGCACTTCTATGTCGGCAGCCTTGGGGGGACACGCAAGACCATCTTTCCCGCCTTGATCAAAGCCTATGATAGATGGGTCGCAACCGGGGATCTGTCAAGATTGACGCGTATAGCCGCCAGCGGAGAACAGCACTGGGCGCATCTGGGAACCCGTCTGCTCAATCTTTTTGATCGGTATGGCGCCGAATCGGCTCGACCGATAGCGGTATTGATCGAGCAGAATAAACTATGAGAGAACAGAGATGTAGGCCGGTTCAAGCATAGCGGAACCGGCGCGAAGCCCGTAGGCCTGATCAGCTACGCTTGATCAGGCCTACGGGCTAAACTATGCGCAATCCCTAGTGAAATTCAGTCTCCGCCGGTTCCCCCTCGGTGTTGATCTTGATCTGTTTGATGTCGGAAAGGTGGGAGACGATATAACCGCCTGTCAACATCGCCAGGGTTTCATTGTTGTTTTCGATGGCAGACAGCAGTTTGTCTGCTGCGACCTGACAACGCTGGAGCTGAGTGGGGTCGCCCACCCACTGTTGGCCGAGTTGCACACCCTGTCGCATCTCCCGATCCATTTTGTCGAAGGAGTCGGTCATTGTCTCCAGGTAGTCGTCCTGGATCTCCATATCCATGGAATATTCACCAATAATCAGATTCAGCAGCATGAACAATCTCGTCCTAACAGTTAAAATTTATCGTAAATCTTCGTTTCGCAAGAGGACAAAATCAAGCACATGAAAGATCAGGAATTACTTGCGGTGGTGGAGTTTGGGGGCTATCCCAACTTTACACCGCTCTATCAACGCCACGGCTATCGGGTCGAGATGGTCAATTCGATGCGCAAGGCGCAGGCCTGGCTGAAAAAGCACACACCTGTGGTGGTGGTTACGGAGTTTAACTTCGATCCGGAGTTCCGTGACAGGATGAGTAACCTTGAGTCGCTGATGGCGACCCTGCAGAAATATAGCCCGGATAGCCGGGTAGTCGTTTTTTACGACCTAAAACATCAGTATCGGCTCGATAAACTGCAGCAGCGCTATCCACTGTTTGGGGTTTGTGCTTTTCCTGTTCAGGAATCAGATGTGGAAGCGTTGTTGGAGATATTGTAACGGGGGCGCTGGCTTATTGAAGGTTAAAGGTTAAAGGTGCGCCGTTGGAACAGTGGTGTCCCAGTCGAAGCCTTTTGCCTTTAACCTTTAACCTATTTTCTACAAATCAATACCCGCCTTTGCGCTTGGTCTCAGGCGTACCGGCAATCTTCCCCGCCTGCTTCGCAGGGCCAGTGGGGAACTCATTGTAGAGTACCTTGGTGTCCATTTTCGGGATGTCGGTCCAGACTTTCTTGAAGTGCTTGACCATGTTGCGTTCATTGGGCTGGTTGCCGTTGTTGTTGAGGTACTCATCCCGCAGGTAGTTGACGATATCCCAACCCTTCTCGCTCAGTTCGACACCTTCAGCGGCAGCGATGGCTTTAGCGACATCTTCATTCCAGTCGGCTGAATTGACCAGGTAACCATGATCGTCGGCCTCGACGGTTGCGCCATTTACTTCGTACGACATTGATTTCTCCTTCGTGTGCATTTGTGACGGATGATTTGCATACACCCGCCAATCAAGAAAATCATTAAAACACTATATATTAAACAGACTTTTGCGGAACGAACAAGCCGAATCCGCGGTTTCGGAGAGGACCCAGGCCGTTCTCCTGTAGTCTCACTGCATCATCTAGGGACAGGCCGGCTACCATCAAACTCCGAGTCAAAATCTCACCTTCCGGTGTGGAGAAGGCGAAGGGCCTGCCGCTGAGTACTTTCTTGAAGCGCAGATTGAGGGCGTGCAGACCTTCGACAGCCGCTGAAATGAACTGATCCTCGTTACCGTCCGTTTCGTCCACGACAAAGCGGGAGTAGAGGGTGGTGGTCATGCCAAGCAGTCGGGGGATGCTCTTGCCGATCGTCAGTAGATTGCCTGCCACGTCCAGGGTCTGACCGGTGAGGGCCTCGGCGTCGGGGAGGCGCTCTTTGGGCAGTCGCAGGATAAGACGGGTGCGGCGTGAGAGATAGAGGGTGTCGGCGGCATCCTGGGGACGCTCCCAGCCGTTGCCGGAGTCAGCGCCATATATGAGGTGCAAACCTGCCTGCGGCTCCTCGGCAAACCAGGGTAGTGCATGATGTATCGCTGTAGCCAGCGGCCAGGCGTGATCGACCGGCAGCGCCCGGCACTTCATCTGGTAGGCAAGGTCTATTACATCGTCGGGTACGACATAGACCGTCTCATCGCTTTCCTCTTGCCAGAACATATGGGTCTCTATGAGTTACTGATCCGCAGGAATCTGATCTCGAAGTTCATCGCGATCGAACCACCAGCCGTCTTCGTTGATGATGTCCAGCACCTGGGCCAGCCGGGGTAAAAATTTGGATGGGTCATCCAGCTCCATACGCTCCACCCAGAAGTCGAAGATCTCCTGCTCCTCCACCTGGCTGTGGCGGCGGGCAACCTGACCCATCAGTTGGTTGGTAAAAAACTTCAGCTCTTCCCGATCCGGCCCCTCGGTACGCATGTCGGCGATATAGCCGGCAGTGGCGGCGGCAACTGCTGCGCCATCGGAATTGTCTGGTGTCTCGTCAACGAGGTGTTGCAGCATTGCTACGCTCAGTCCCGGTTCGATGGGGAAGGTGACACCGAGCCAGATACCGTGGGCCAGCGCTCTGAGGGCGTCGTCACGACCGGTCTGATAGAGAATGTCGCAGGCTTCCACCGCCTGCAGCCACAGCCCGGCTGAGATGGCTTGGTCGAGTGTGGGGCGGGTTATCTCCCAGGCTTCCTCCAAGCGGTCAAGATCAAGCATGATATAGCCGCTTTCAAGGAGGGGCTTGAGGCGTTGCTCGATAGAGGCGTCGCTTGGAAGCGTGCTGACTTCTCCAAGCAGCTTTTTGAGGCGTTGCTCAAGCTGCTGGGTCGGTTTGACGGCATCATCTGAGCATTCGGCATCACCGATGAAGGTTTCTGATTCGAGATATTTCACGGGTACTTCTCGTTGTGTAACAAGTGTTAGGTGAAACTGGCTTCCAGCCGGTCTTCCCAGTTCTCCGGTGTATCCGGGTAGGGTGGCTTTACGTCGATACGGAAAAACATCTCTGCTTTTGAGTGCTCTTTGACGGCGGTCTGAAGCTGTTCAAATGTTTCGAAGTCAGGATTCTGAATCATTACTTCACTTAAATAGAGCATTGTGTAGGCCACGCTTGGGTCAAAATTATTTCAAGAGTGAGATTATAACGAATTGGAGAGAGTAATTACATAGTAATTTACTCAACTATTCGTGAGGTATTTGGAGTTCACGGCTCTGGTTGTTGAAACAATCATATTCCATTAATGGGGATATAGCTTATGTAGGATTTACGGCACTTTGTATGTATGAAAACTCAAATATATTTTCTTACTGATTGTAATTGTTAGATATTTAGTGAGCTGATAAGTGTGCAATAAAGCATGAAGCGAGTGGCATATATCCCATATGGGATAGAAAAAAGCTAGATCCCCCCCCCATCGGAAGGATATGGTGCTGCATTAGGAACTCCTAAAATTGGCCGCCAGTAGGAGCAGGTCTTCAACCTGCAGCGGTAATGTATTGCAGGGGAAGAGGCTGTTCCTGCGCACGGTGTTATGGCCGGGCTAATTAAAACAGGATATCAACTGGCCAAATACCCTACACAAACGACCATTGGGAGAAAGAGTGATGGCAAAACAGATGCATGACACCCCCATGCTTGATCAGCTGGAGAGCGGCCCCTGGCCGAGCTTTATCAGCGGTATCAAGCGCCTTGCGAAAAATAACGACATTGCAGTTGACCTGCTGGGTCAGCTGGAGACTTCCTACGAGACCAAGAAGGGTTACTGGAAGGGCGGCACCGTTGGTGTCGTAGGCTACGGTGGTGGTGTCATCCCCCGCTTTACCGAGCTGAAGAACGAGGACGGAACCCCCAAATTCCCTGATGCGGCTGAATTTCATACCATTCGTATCATGCCGCCCCCTGGCTCTCACTTCGATACCAAGACACTGCGCGACATGTGCGATATCTGGGAGAAGTACGGATCCGGTCTGATCTGCGGTATCGGCCAGTCCGGCGATATCATGTTCCAGGGTTGCTCCTCTGCGAACGTTCAGCCCTTTTTTAATGAAATCAATGAGCTGGGCTTTGACATGGGTGGCGCGGGTCCCGCTGTGCGTACCTCCATGTCCTGTGTCGGTGCTGCCCGCTGCGAGCAGTCCAACTTCGACGAAGGCCGGGCAATGCGTACCCTGGTGAACAATGCGCTGGACGATCTGCATCGTCCGGCTCTGCCTTACAAGATGAAGTATAAGGTTTCCGGCTGCGCGAACGATTGCATGAACGCCATTCATCGTTCTGATTTCGCTGTCATCGGTACATGGCGCGACGACATGAAGGTTGACCAGGCTGAGGTCAAGGCTTTCGTGGAGAACAAAGGCCGCAAATATGTGATCGACAATGTCATCACTCGCTGCCCGACCCAGGCACTCTCACTGAACGACGACGATACCCTGGCTGTTGATAACGGCAACTGCGTGCGTTGCATGCACTGCCTTAACGTCATGAACAAGGCCCTCTCTCCGGGTGATGATGGTGGCGTCAGCGTTCTGATTGGCGGTAAGCGTACTCTGAAGATCGGCGACCTGATGGGTACCGTAATCGTGCCTTTCCACAAGATGGAAACCGATGAGGATTTCGAATGGCTGGAAGAGCTGGGTACCGAAGTTCTGGACTTCTTTGCAGAGAACGCACTGGAGCACGAGCGTACCGGTGAGATGATCGAACGTATTGGTCTGACCAACTTCCTGGAAGGTATCGGTATCGAGATCGATCCGAATATGATCGCCCAGCCTCGCACCAATCCTTATGTCCGTATGGACGCTTGGGATGAAGAGGCTGCCAAGTGGGAAGAGCGTAAAGCTCAGTAAGGCAATAAAACAAGTCACTGGCTTATTTGCCGGTGACTTGTTTCATGTCAATCACACACCAACGCTGTTGCGTAGAATAGAATTTGATTTTGAAATTTGGAGGTTAGCATGGCTGAAGCACCTCGCATGCCAGATGAGATAGGCGTACGTGATATACAGGAGTTCTTGCATCCTGTGATGAAGAAAAATTACGGCAACTGGAAGTATCATGATCGTCCGCGCCCAGGTGTTCTGCATCATGTGGCTCATAGTGGTGACGAGATCTGGACTGTCCGTGCGGCCACGTCCCGTCAGATGGACATTCATCAGATTCGCGAATTGATGGATATCGCAGATGATTTTGCGGAAGGTTATATCCGTTTTACCATTCGCTCCAACATGGAGTTCATGGTCAGCGAGGAATCCAAGGTTCAACCGCTGATCGACGCATTGACGGCTCACGGCAACCCGATTGGTGGTACCGGTAACTCCGTCTCCACCGTATCCCATACACAGGGTTGGTTGCACTGCGATATTCCCGGTACTGACGCATCCGGTGCTGTTAAAGCGCTGATGGATGAGATCATCGACGAGTTCACCCATGAAGAGATGCCGAACCGTGTTCGTCTGACCTCTTCCTGCTGTCAGATCAACTGCGGCGGTCAGGGTGATATCGCGATCAACATTCAGCACACCAAGCCGCCGAAGATCGATCACTCTCAGGTCGGTAACGTTTGTGAGCGTCCTACAGTTGTGGCTCGTTGCCCGGTAGCGGCTATTCGTCCTGCAATGGTTAACGGCAAACCTTCTCTCGAAGTTGATGAGAAGAAGTGTATCTGCTGCGGCGCATGCTTTCCGCCATGTCCCCCCATGCAGATCAACGATCCGGAGCACTCCAACTTTGCTGTCTGGGTCGGTGGCAAACACTCCAATGCACGCTCCAAGCCTACCTTCCACAAGCTGGTTGCATCAGGTATTCCGAACAATCCTCCGCGCTGGCCTGAGGTCTCCAAGATCGTCAAGCAGATCCTCTCTGCCTATAAGGAAGATGCAAAAGACTACGAGCGCATGGGCGAGTGGGCGGATCGTATCGGATGGCCGAGCTTCTTTGAGAAGACCGGACTGCCTTTCACCAAGTATCACATCGATAACTGGCGTGGCGGTCGTGCCAACCTGAACGCTTCTGCTCATATCCGCTTCTGATTCGGATCGAAGCTCAAGTCTTTCAACAGGAAGGTTATAACTGATGAAATTTGCGATTCAGGTAAACGAAGGGCCTTATCAGCATCAAGCGACTGATTCGGCCTACCAGTTCGCCAAGGCCGCGTTGGATGCGGGGCACGAGATCATGCGTGTCTTCTTCTATCACGACGGCGTGAACAACGGCACCAATCTCACTACTCCTCCCCAGGATGACAGAAATATCGTCAATCGCTGGTCGGAACTGGGTAAGGCACACGATCTCGATCTGGTTGTCTGCGTGGCAGCTGCACAACGTCGCGGAATTGTGGATGAGGGCGAGATGCAACGTAACGGTAAAGATGCTCAGAACATCGCTGACGGCTTCCGGATATCCGGTCTCGGTCAGTTGATCGAAGCGGGTATACAGTCCGAGCGTCTCATGGTTTTCGGTGATTGAGGTTAGAGGTTGAACGATGTCTGAAACTATCAAGAAATTCATGTATCTCAACCGCCGTGCTCCCTACGGAACCATCTATGCGTGGGAGTCACTGGAAGTTGTACTGATTGGTGCTGCGTTCGATCAGGATGTCAGTCTGGCGTTTATCGGAGATGGGGTTTATCAGTTGCTCGAAGGGCAGGATACTTCTGAGTCCGATATGAAGAACTTCTCCACCACTTACAAGGCGCTGGGTGATTATGATGTTACCAAGCTCTATGTGGAGAAAGAGTCTCTGGAAGAGCGGGGTCTGACCCTTGATGACCTGATGCCTCTCACCTGGGAAGACGAAGATGACGACTGGGCAGAGAAGGATTCGATTCGTCTCGTCAGTCGCGCTGAACTTGCGGACGTTCTGGATGACCAGGACATTGTCTATAGCTTCTAAAGGCGGAGAGATCGCATGAGTACTTTGCATACTGTTAATAAATCCCCCTTTGAGAAGAACTCACTGGCAGATTGCCTGGGTTATGCAAAAGAGGGTAGCGCCGTCCTGATGTATGAAGATGGCGTTTATGGGGCAATGAAGGGTAACGCCGTTGCTGAGAAGGTGGCTGCAGCATCCGGTGTCAAGTTTTATGCCCTTGGCCCTGACCTGAAGGCCCGTGGCATCTCTGAAGAGAAGCTTGCTGAAGGCATTGAAGTTGTGGATTACGCGGGTTTTGTCAACCTGGCTGTCGAAAACGATATAGTTTCGGCCTGGGTCTGATAAATCCCAACTGAATAATTTAACTCTATTGGAGAAATACAATGGCTATCGAAGCTAACGGTAAAGTTTTTGAGACTGACGAAGAGGGTTACCTGGTAACTCTGGCTGATTGGGAGCCCGTAGTTGCAGAAGAGATGGCGAAGGAAGATGACCTTGAGCTGACTGATGAGCACTGGGATATCATCAACTTCCTGCGTGAGTACTACGAAGAGTACCAGATCGCTCCAGCTGTTCGCGTTCTGACCAAGGCAGTTGGTAAGAAACTGGGCAAAGAGAAGGGCAACAGCAAGTACCTGTACGGTCTGTTCCCTTACGGTCCTGGTAAACAGGCTTGCCGTTTTGCCGGTCTGCCTAAGCCTACAGGCTGCATCTAAGCAGTAGCTGAAGTCCGGGAGGAGTTTTTTTCTCCCGGTCATTTAATCCTTCTGAGGAACGCAGGAACATGTCAACAGTCTACGCGTTGCTGTTTATCGTAGCGACCATCGTTCTGGTACTTGGTTTGGCACGTAAAATTGTGCAGTACGCCAAGACACCTGCACCATTAAAGATTCCCACTACCCCGGCTCCTGTGACTCAGACCGGTGTGGTAATGCGTATGTTCCGTGAAGTGGTTTTCTTTGAAAGCCTTTTCAAAAGCACCAAGTGGACCTGGATCTTTTCCTGGATGTTCCACATGGGGTTGTTTGTGGTGTTGGCGCGGCATGTTCGTTATTTTGTCGATCCCGTTCCGCTTCCGATCGCACTGATCCAGCCTTTTGGCATCTATGCAGGATTTGCCATGGTTGCCGGACTCGGCGGTCTCTTCCTGCGTCGTATTTTCGTTGATCGTGTACGTTATATTTCAGCACCTTCAGATTACCTGATGTTGCTACTGCTCATCTTCATTGGCTTTAGCGGTCTGATGATGACATTTCTCATCCACACTGACGTTGTTATGGTCAAGCAGTTCTTCGGCGGACTGTTTACCCTCAGTGGTGGCGAACTGCCGATGGATTTTGCGCTGATCATGCATCTGACACTTGTTGCCGTGCTGATGATCATTTTGCCCTTCAGCAAATTGCTGCATATCCCAGGTATATTCTTCAGTCCGTCCAGAAACCAGGTCGATAATTCACGCGAGAAACGACACTTGGCTTCTTGGGCGAAAAAGCTTGAAGAATCCTAAGAATCTCAACTTGGCCTAAGAGGGCTGCAGATGGCTAAGGCGAAATTTGAAACACCGGAACTTTCAGAATTTGTTGATGTTCCGAATATCGAAGAAGGGGCTATGGCGCACTCTACGTGCTTCGTGGCCAAACCTGAGCACCAGGAACCACTGAACTTTCCAGGTGAGAGGGTGGAGGATTGGCATGACAAGGCCATCGAGAAGATGGGTGATCTGCTGAGTCGCTACCGCTCGTTCCGGGTCTACCTGGACTCCTGCGTAAAGTGTGGTTCCTGCACGGACAAGTGCCACTATTTCCTGGGCACCAAGGATCCAAAGAACATGCCCGTCGGGCGCCAGGATCTGTTGCGAAAGGTCTATCGTCGCTACTTTACCTTTGCGGGTAAATACTTCCCAAAACTGGTGGGCGCAGCCGATCTGACGGAAGAGGTGCTCGACGACTGGTATAGCTATTTCCATCAGTGCTCACAGTGCCGTCGTTGCTCGGTTTTTTGTCCCTATGGCATCGATACCGCAGAAATCTCCATGGCTGCCCGTGAGATTCTGGCGAGCGTGGGTATTGGACAGAAATACTGTAACGAGATCATCGCCAAGGTATACAAGATCGGCAATAATCTGGGCCTGCCGGGTCCTGCGTTGGCCGATACCCTCGAAGGTCTGGAAGAGGATGTTTACGATGAGGATGGAGTCGCCGTCAAATATCCCCTGAATGTCAAGGGCGCGGATATCCTGCTGGTTACCCCCTCTGCCGATTTCTTCGCTGAGCCCCATGTAGACGGCCTGATCGGCTACGGAAAGGTATTTCATGAAGCGGGTGTTAATTGGACTCTGAGTACCACGGCGTCAGAGGCGGCCAACTTCGGCATGTTTATCGGTTCCTACGAAAACATGCGGCGTATCTCCCTGCGGGTACGTGAGGCAGCACTTGAGCTGGGCGTCAAACGCATCGTGTTTGGTGAGTGCGGACACGCTTGGCGCGTGGCCTACAGTTTTCTGAATACCTTGGCCGGCCCCTTCGATTTCCTGGATCCGGACTACCCGGTGCCGCAGCATATCTGCGAATTCACCTGGAACGAGATTGAGAAAGGCACCCTGGAGCTGGACAAGTCCGAGAACGATGATAAGACGCTCACGTTCCACGACTCCTGCAATGTGGCGCGTGCCACCCGCATGGGGGACACCCCGGGGGGCCAGTTCGATATTCCACGTAATGTCATCAAGGCGGTTTGCAACAATTACCATGACATGGAGTGGGATACGATCCACGAACGGACCTTCTGCTGCGGTGGTGGTGGTGGTCTGCTGACTGATGACCTGATGGAAATTCGGGTCAAGGGCGCACTGCCCCGCATGACTGCGCTTCAGAACGTCATGAACGAGAAAGGTGTTACTCACATGGCGGCTATCTGCGCCATCTGTAAGAGCCAGTTTACCAAGGTTCTGCCCTACTACGGCATGGACATGTATCAGATTGTCAGTGTTCACCAGTTGGTAAGTGATGCCATCGTGCTGAACAGAAAAACGCCGCCGGAAGAAGCTCCCGGTTATGGCGAAGATGACGACGATTAAAGTTTAGACTAGCGGTTAAATATTCACCGGTAAGTTGTGATGCTGACCGGCGATTCGAAAAATTAGATATAGGTTAAGGAGACAAAAATGGCTACTCCTAGTGAAGAGATGAAAAAAGATATCACCTGGCGTCGATATGAAGAGGGTGACGATCAGTGGGATGACTGGACAGACATGATCTTTGTTCAGGATACCTCCCATAAGTGTCCTACCTATATCCATCGCACCCCACCGTGCCAGGGCAGCTGCCCTTCCGGACACGATATCCGTGGTTGGTTGGCGATCGTTCGTGAGCAGGAGAAGCCGGTAGAGGGTGAAGAGTGGCAACAGTATGCGTTCGAGCGTGCCACCGGCTCCAATCCTTTTCCTTCAATGATGGGACGTGTCTGCCCTGCGCCTTGTCAGGATGGCTGTAACCGTAACGAGGTTGAAGACTTCGTCGGCATCAATTCAGTTGAGCAGTTCATCGGCGACAACGCCATTGAGCAGGGTTTCTCGTTTACCGCTGGAGAAGATACCGGTAAGAAGGTAGCGGTCATCGGTGGTGGTCCTGCCGGTATGGCGGCAGCCTTCCAGCTGCGCCGTATGGGCCATGCCGTCACCCTGTTCGACGAGAACAAGGAACTTGGCGGTATGATGCGCTATGGCATTCCCGGCTATCGTATTCCCCGTGACAAGCTGGGCGCTGAACTTCAGCGTATTGTCGATATGGGCGTTGAACTGCGCATGGAGACGCGCGTCGGTAAAGACGTGGCGGTTGCTGATGTCGAGAAAGAGTATGATGCGCTTCTCTGGGCACTGGGATGTCAGAGTGGCCGGGGCCTGCCTATTCCCGGTTGGGACGATACCCCCAACAGCGTTAGCGGTGTTGCCTTCCTCAAGGCCTTTAACGAAGGCCGCATGAAAGTGACCGCCGACAAGGTGATCTGTATCGGTGGTGGTGATACCTCTATCGACGTGGTGTCGGTTGCCCGCCGCCTTGGACACATCGAACATACCAATCCGACTGACCGCCCTGAGCTGGTTGTGAAGGATGGCTTCGTTGCTCACGATGCCGCAAATGCCGCAGCAGCACAGGGTTCTGATGTAACACTGACCTCTCTCTTCGTTAAAGCTGAGATGATGGCCGCAGAACACGAAATCAGTGATGCGACGACAGAGGGTGTTACCATCCTCGACGGTGTGATGCCCCTGGAAGTGATCAAGGGTGAAGACGGTCGGGCAAAGGCACTGAGAGTGTGCGACTGCACCATGGATGGCATGACGCCTATCCCCACAGAGGGCACCGAGCGTGTTCTCGAAGCGGATCTCATCGTAGCAGCGATTGGCCAGGGTGGTGACATGACTGGCCTTGAGGACTTCGATAACGGTCGTGGTCTCATCGACTCCGACAAGCTTTATCAGATACCCGGTAAGCCGGGTCACTTCGTGGCAGGTGACATCATCCGCCCGCATCTACTGACGACTGCGATTGGTCAGGCTTCCATCGCCTCCGAGAGTATCGATCACTACCTCAAGCACGAAGAACAGGGGAAACGTCCCAAGGTCGATGTTCACCATTTCAGCCTCCTGGAGAAGCTGAAAGAGGCGCACATGGAACCCGAGTACTTCGACAAAACCGAAAGTGACCTGCGCGGCACCAATTCTGCCAAGTATGCAGTGCATAACTTTGAGGATCGTTCCAAGCAGGAGATCATCCCCGCTGATCAACTCTTTCTGGGTTATTTCGAGCCGACGGCCCGCAATATTCGTAATGAAGAAGTCCCCAGTTCGGACGACGTGCTTGGCCACTTCAAAGAGCGTCTGATTCCTCTGAATACGGAACAGGTTCAGGCTGAGGCAAAGCGTTGCATGAGTTGTGGCATGTGCTTTGAGTGCGACAACTGCGTGATTTTCTGTCCCCAGGATGCGGTCTTCCGTGTCAAACGTGGTGAATCAACCATCGGTCGCTATGTAGATACCGACTACTCCAAGTGCATTGGCTGCCATGTTTGCACCGATGTCTGTCCTACAGGCTACATTCAGATGGGTCTCGGCGAATAAATAGGAGCTGTGATGCGAAGTTCTTTCAACAGCATCAGGCGTTTCACTTACCTGTTGGCAGGTGCTGCTTTCGCAGTGACCAGCCTGCAGGCTACAGGTGATACCGCCGTAATCAAGGGCTCGAAGGCGGCTTCGATGGAGAGCTGTGTGGCGGAGACGAATGATATTCGCCGAAACCACATGGATTACCTCAAGCACCAGCGGGTTGAGACTGTGCGTGACGGTATTCGTGGAGCTAAGTTCAGTCTTATTGACTGTGTTGAATGCCATGCATCCAAAGATAATGATGGCAATGCGCTTCCGGTGACTGATGAAGGCCAGTTCTGCGAGGCTTGTCATGCCTATGTGGCTGTGAGTCCTGCCTGTTTCCAGTGTCACCGAACGACACCTATGCAGGGCAATGGCTCCCTTGGAGCGGTAGACCTCGAACAGATGAAGTTCCAGAGCCTCAACGCCTCATCGTTGAAAGAGTGGCATCCTGTTATCCATGCCGGCAGCGAGTCTGCCAGGTAATATGCGGAGAGACTGATCGTGAGTGTTAAAAATGACCAGCCGGATATGAACCGCCGCAAGTTTGTCGGAACGACAGTTGCAGCGGCTGGAGCGGTTGTCGTCGCTCCAGGTGTACTCCTGCATACAGTGGCCGGCGCTGATCCTGAATCCCGGGGTGCGTCCGCCAAGCATCGCTGGGGGATGTTGATCGATGCGAATAAATGCGCAGAAGGCTGCAGTGCCTGTGTCGATGCCTGTAACAGTGAACACGGCTTGACCGGACACGACAGACCGGCGACTGATGCACAGTGGATTCGCGCCGTCAAACTGAAGGATAACAGTACCGGGCATATCAATCGCCTGGTGATGATGTGCCAGCATTGTGAACATCCGCCTTGTGTTGATGTCTGCCCAACAGGGGCATCTTTCAAGCGCACAGATGGGATTGTGTTGGTGGATCGACATATCTGTATCGGTTGCCGCTACTGCATGATGGCTTGCCCCTACAAGGCGCGTTCCTTCGTGCATGAAGACCTTGAGAACCAATCCGTTAATGCTCCTCGAGGTAAGGGGTGTGTTGAGGGCTGCACGATGTGTGTACACCGTATTGATCGTGGTGAGACGGTGACTGCCTGCCAGGAGGCCTGCCACGATACCGGGCATGGGGCGATTGTCTTTGGCGATCTGAAAGATCCCGATAGCGAAATCAGTCAAGCACTTAAATCACAGAATAGTCGGCAGATTCGCGCTGACCTCAAACTGAATACCGGTGTCCGGTATTCGAATCTGTGATAGCAGGGGGCGTATAGAACATGAGTAAGATGTATTATCGTGAACTCTACTGCGGAACACCTGTCCGCTATTGGGCGGGGATGGCATTGCTCGGTACGATTGTAGCTATCGCATTGGGGGCAGCCTTCTACATGGAGCATAATGGTCACTGGGTGACCGGAATGACCAATCAGGTGGTTTGGGGACTACCGCATGTCTTCGCAATCTTCTTGATTGTTGCCGCATCCGGCGCCTTGAATGTGGCATCGATTGGTTCGGTGTTTGGCGGGCCAATGTACAAGCCCCTCGGACGTTTTTCGAGTCTGTTGGCGATTGGTTTGCTGGCAGG
This sequence comes from endosymbiont of Escarpia spicata, assembly GCA_003349915.1. Lineage (GTDB taxonomy): Bacteria > Pseudomonadota > Gammaproteobacteria > Chromatiales > Chromatiaceae > QGON01. The sequence goes on along the minus strand of QFXE01000005.1, from coordinate 436,340 downwards.
TGGCTTGGTAGTGCTGCTGCTGGATCTAGGGCGGCCTGATCGTCTGATCATTGCCATGACCCACTACAATTTCAAATCGATCTTTGCCTGGAACATTATCCTCTATTCCGGTTTCTTCGCTATCGTGGGCCTCTATCTTTGGGCCATGATGGATAGAAAGGCCAACCGTTACTACCGCCCGATTGGTTTTGCAGCATTCTTTTGGCGTCTTGCACTGACTACCGGTACCGGTTCTATCTTTGGTTTTCTGGTCGCCCGCGAGGCCTATGATGCCGCGATCATGGCGCCGATGTTTATTATCATGTCCTTCAGCTACGGATTGGCATTCTTCATCATTACGCTGATTGCCGCATATATGTGGGGTGATCGTGAATTGGGTGATTTGCGTCTGGCACGCCTGAAGAACTTGTTGGGAGTATTTGTCGGTGCGGTGCTCTACTTTGCACTTGTCTTCAACCTCACTAATCTATATGTCACTCAGCACCATGGCGTCGAGAGTTTTATTCTGCTCAATGGTGGAGTGTATACCGCAATGTTCTGGATTGGTCAGGTGTTGATTGGCGGCGTTATTCCGCTGTTCCTGATCTACTCTCCGGCGTTTGATAAAGCCCGCTGGGCTATTGCTGCAGCTTCAATGATGGTGTTGATCGGCGGTTTCTTCCAGATCTATGTGATCGTAATAGGTGGACAGGCCTTCCCGATGTCAGTTTTTCCGGGTAAGGAAGTGCTTGAGAGCAGCTTCTATGATGGGACCGTGGGCGCCTATGCGCCCAGCCTTCCGGAAATGCTGCTTGGCATTGGTGGCATTGCCATCGCCATGACGATGGTTGCTGTTGGTGCCCGTATGTTCAAGGTATTCCCTGAATCCCTGGAAGATCCAGGGGAGAGTGCCTGATTTACAGCTTGTAATCTGGCTGTAAGACAATAAGAATACCCACCGTCAGCATGTGCTGACGGTGGGTATTTTTTTGCACGAAAGAAAAAGCCTGTGGCCTCTATCTATATCTCTGCTGCGCATAAGTCCTCCGGGAAGACCACCCTCTCTATTGGATTGGGGCGTGCTCTCGCCAGTCGTGGCCTGACGGTCCAGTCCTTCAAAAAAGGTCCCGACTACATTGACCCGCTATGGCTGCACTCAGCAACTGGGCGTGGCTGCTACAATCTCGATTTCTACACCATGCATGGGGAAGAGATCGAAGCGCTCTATCGTCGTCGAATGCAAGGGGCGGATATTGGCCTCATTGAGGGTAACAAGGGACTCTATGATGGTTTGGATATTGAAGGCAGCAACAGCAATGCCGCCCTGGCAGCCCTGCTGGATATTCCTGTTGTTCTGGTTATCAATACAAAAGGCATGACCCGCGGAATTGCTCCGTTGCTGCTGGGATACCAGGCTTTTGACCACAACATCTCTATCTCAGGTGTCATCCTCAATCAAGTCGGTGGCAGTCGCCATGAATCGAAGTTGGTAAATGTCGTAGAGCACTATACTGACATTCCCGTTCTGGGGGCTGTCGCCAATGATCCGTCACTGGGAATTGATGAGCGGCATTTGGGGTTGGTGCCGAACAATGAGCGCTCGCAGGCAGAAGAGGTCATCGACTATCTGGCGAAGACTGTAACCGACTGTGTCGATCTCGACAGACTGATAGAAATTGCTGGAGAAGCCCGCAGTGTTCCCCGTTTTGCGGCTGTGGAGGAGACTTCACATCAAGATGGAACATTGCGAATAGGTTACCCGAAAGATATGGCCTTTGGGTTCTACTACCCCGATGACCTGGAGGCATTACGGCGTCATGGGGCCGAACTGGTTCCTTTCGACACCCTGAACGATGAACGACTGCCTGAGGTTGATGGACTCTTCATCGGTGGGGGATTTCCCGAGACGTCGATGGACGCGCTTGAGGCAAATACTTCGATCCGAGAGGCAATCAGAGACTATATCGAGCAGGGTGGAGCGGTTTACGCAGAATGTGGAGGGTTGATGTACCTTTGCAGAAGCCTGACCTGGCAAGGCAAAAAATGTAGAATGGTCGGTATAATTCCTGCTGATGCGGTCATGCATGAAAGGCCGCAGGGTCGGGGCTACGTTCGTCTCACGGAATCAGGCAACTCCCGCTGGGCTGAAGTCGCGGAAAAAAATGGCGATGGCATCATTAACGCTCATGAGTTCCACTACTCGGCTCTCGAAGGGTTGGATGCTGAAAGTAGCGACTTTGCCTATAAAGTGGTCCGGGGCACAGGAATCGACAGCAGGCATGATGGCTATATCTACAAAAACCTGCTTGCTAACTACACACACATGCGAAATGTGGGTGGATGTCACTGGGTAGAGCGTTTTTTGTCGCATGTCAGGGCGATAAAAACACTGAAAATGGGAAATCAAGGTAGTAATAAAGATGTTTAAATTGACCAAAAGGGCTGCTGAACAGATTGCCCAGGCAGCAGAGCAGGGCGGTACGGAGGGTATGGTGCTACGTTTTGCAACTCGTAAAAAGGAAGATGGGGCATTTGACTATCTGATGGGATTCGACGAGGTAAAGGATGACGATATAACCTTTATCTCAGAGGGCATCGATTTGGTTATGGAGCCCGAATATGTTCCGATGCTAAATGAAACGACCATGGATTACGTGGAGACTGAAGATGGCGAGAAGCAATTCATCTTCATCAATCCGAAAGACGCCAACTATGTTCCTCCTGTAGCTGAGAACAGCGATCAAGGGGAGTGATTCTCCATTCATTGGACAGCGGTACTGCCCAGGCCAAAACCGCCCGTCCCCTTTAGTTAGGATAAAAGCACCCAACTACTCCCGGAGCCACCTTCTGATGGATCTATCCAATGAAGACGCGCTGCGTCTGAATGTGCTGCTTGCCACTAAACCCCGCGCCATCAGAATCAATGAGTCTTCAATGACGCTATACGGTCTCTCCGGCAAGGGTGAGGCCAGGATTCAGCTCAATCCCAACTGCCGTGACGACCAATATCTTTACCGGGTGCGGGAACTACTGTCCGGTCATGCGACGGGATCACCCGGTGGCTACCCGCTTTTTCTCAAACGCTGGACCCGAATGGGTCAGACCCGGGGCGAAAATCTTGAGCAACTGCTCCTGCTTGGTGAACCGGAAGCGGTTGTCGCCGTCACCTGTGCCGATGGACTGACCGATGAGCTGGCGCGCCTGGCCTGGTGGTCCAGTCAGGAGCCGGAGAATGCCCGGCGTATGCTTGCCAATCCAGCTGTGGTTGCCGGAGAGATGGGCGCTGAGTTGGCGGAGTTTCTGATCGAATACCTCCCCTTTGAGACTGAACCGGAGATGATAGTGGAAAGCCTGAAACTCGTCCTTCAGCCGGGATTGGTTTCGGATGAAGTCAGGCAGAAGTTATGGAAACGTTGCAGTCGCAAATCTGTCTACTATCTCGGGTTTCTTGCCAGTATACCGGATCAGTTGCCGGAACAGGTGCAACCGCGTGGTGACCGGGACAGCCACGCAGGCTCGCTCGTTGCGCTTGCAGAGGCCCGAAACCCTTATGCTGAAATAGTGTTGAAGATACTCTCTGCTCCGGGCCAAAGCTTTATCGATACAGTCGGGCGGGTGATGGCTAAGCCCGCGAATCAGGAGGTTGTTACCCTGCTGCTTGATGTCCTGCGAGACTATTTCACGCCACTGAGGCCTGAAGGAAACCCCGATCTGACCCTTGAAGCACTGGAAGAGGAAGCGGAACAACTTCTTGCAGGAAAGGCCGGCAGTCACGCCTTTCAGAGTTGCCTGGATGCAGTGCCTGAGTTGGCGGGAGAGTTGAAGACGATGCGTATTTTTTCCGGCATGGGGTATGGCGTCGTGCGTCCTGTATTCAGTCATTCTGACGCGATCGGCTCTCTGATGCGCCGTAAGTTGGAACCGGTATTTACACCATTGATGGCATATCTAAACGTGCTGCGGGGACGAAAGTAGCAGGTTGCTTCAAACGAAGCAGAACCGGTGGCCTCTCTCATAACTAAGGAGTTCGTGGTGATGTTGGTATGGGGCGTGGCTTCTTTGGATGTGGCAAAGTAGGGTGTGCCGTGCGCACCTTGATCGCTGCTCGTTCTGGTGCGCATGGCGCACCCTACATTATTTATTGGGTTTTGATCGCTGGCGCCCTCGATAGGCGGCAACCTGCTGAATGATGGGTTGGAACGGCAATTCATCCAGAGAATTGAATTTTTTGATGGCACTGCTGACCAGTGTGAATATGTCGCCAACCGGCTCGGGCACCGGTTCTTCCGGATAGATCTCGGAAAACAGTCCACGTACTCCACCGACCTGCAGGCGCATCGCCTGGCCATGAGGCAGTGTTGCGTTCCGGTCATTGGATTTCAGTGCAAAGCGGGCGTGATGACGGAGCAGTTCGAGCAGTTCCATGCATTGGGCCTGTCCCTGGTCTGATTCACAATGCACCCCGACACGCTCCGCCAGGTAGAATCGCTTTGACTCACCGCAGCTGCATTTATCGTTCAGGATGCTCCGCTCGAAGGGGCAGTAACGGTCGTTGATCTCCCGGTAAGTGCGATGGTATGCATCCTGGTCCATACTGGCTTCAGGTCCCCTTGTTGGTAAAACGATGGATCATACGGCGATCTTTCTTGTTCATTTTGCCACGAACGGGCCGTGGTTCCATGGCACGCTGCAAACGCTGCTCTTCGGTAATCTTCTGCCGCTGCTGTTCACTATCTGCCGACTCTTCGTAGAATTCAAGTGCCTCCCTGGCGGGACGTCGTTTTGAGGCCAGTACCCGTACCTCCACATCCCATTCAAGAGAGCCTTTATGAATCTGCAGATGTGAACCGATCTTGACCTCACGGCCAGGTTTTGTGCGTTGGCCATTGAGATGTACTTTGCCGCCGTTGATTGCTTCGCAGGCGAGTTGACGAGTCTTGAAAAAGCGAGCTGCCCACAGCCATTTGTCGAGCCGAACCTTGCCTGCCGTTTCATTCATGCGGATCAGCTTTCCGCCACACCGAGCAGTTCGTCCAGGCGACCAGCCATTTCGAGGGCGGCCATATCGTCATAACCGCCGACATGGTACTCGTCGATGAAGATCTGCGGCACTGTGTTGCGCCGACTGCGTTGCATCATGACCTGCATCGCTTCGTGGTCGGTATCGATGCGGATCTCCTCGTAGTCCACCTGCTTGTTTTTCAGCATGAACTTGGCGCGTACGCAATAGGGGCAGACCGCCGTGGTATACATCACCACTTTAGGCATGGGGTAAATTCCTCTTGGTAAAAGTGATCAGCAAGACTCCGGACCCTGATGGAAAGGGCGACGGGGCAGAGATGATTTTCAGAAATTGTTATGTAACTCTTTGAGTCTTCAGCAAATCATTGAAAAAAGCATTGTTTCATTTAATGCCTCAATCTTAACAGCCACATCAGCAGAGTTCCACGAACACCATGACATTAGAATGGTTTTATGCGGCAGTGCAGAAGAACTTTACCGGCGGTGGGTTTTAAGATTCTTCGGTTTGGCTATAACATGGAGCGCCTTGAACGATTTCCTGGACTACACATGCGCTCCGATACCCCTGTTACCATCCATTTGAAGGACTATTTGCCACCGGCTTATCTGGTGGATCAGGTCGACCTGAATTTAGATCTCCACGAGGACTACGCTCGCGTTGAGAGTCGTCTGAAGGTACGCCGCAACCCTGCCTTTGAAGGCGACGAGCGCGCTTTCCTGTTGAATGGTGAACTGCTGGAGCTGGAGTCCGTGCGGCTCGATGATGCTGTGCTGGGGGTCGATGCCTATCGGCTGGATGACACATCCCTGACCATCGAAAATCCACTTGAACAGTTTGAACTGGAAACCTGTGTGTTGATACGCCCCCAGGAGAATACTGCCCTGGAAGGGCTCTATCGCTCTGGTGGCATGTTCTGTACTCAATGCGAGGCCGAAGGGTTTCGCCGTATCACCTATTTTCCTGACCGGCCCGATGTTATGGCCCGCTTCAGTACCACTATCAGTGCTGACAGAAAGCGCTATCCGGTACTGCTCTCCAATGGCAACCGGGTTCAGGAAGAGGAACTCGACCAAGGTCGCCACCGGGTTCGCTGGGAAGACCCATTTCCCAAACCCTGCTATCTTTTTGCCCTGGTGGCGGGTGATCTGCGCTTTATTCAAGACAGCTATACCACCATTTCGGGACGCGAGGTGGATCTGCGCATCTACGTGGAACCGGAAAATATCGAGAAGTGCGATCATGCCGTGCAATCCCTGAAACACGCCATGGCCTGGGATGAGCAGCACTACGGTCGTGAGTATGATCTGGACATCTACATGATCGTGGCGGTCAACGACTTCAACATGGGGGCGATGGAGAACAAAGGCCTCAATGTTTTCAATTCCAAGTTCGTGTTGGCCCGCCCAGACAGTGCCACCGACCGTGATTTTCAGGGTATCGAAGGGGTCATCGCCCACGAATATTTCCATAATTGGACCGGTAATCGCATCACCTGCCGGGATTGGTTTCAGCTCAGCCTGAAAGAGGGGCTGACAGTGTTTCGGGACCAGGAGTTTTCAGCGGACATGGGCTCCCGGGGCGTCAAGCGCATTGAGGATGTGCGGCTGCTGCGCGCTCATCAGTTTGCCGAGGATGCCGGTCCCATGGCCCACCCGATCCGTCCCGATGCCTATATGGAGATCAACAATTTCTACACCGTGACTGTCTATGAGAAGGGTGCCGAGGTGGTGCGCATGCAGCACAATCTGCTGGGCGAAGCTGACTACCGCAAGGCCACCGACCTCTATTTTGAACGGCATGACGGCCAAGCGGTCACTACTGAGGATTTTGTGCGATGTATGGAAGATGCCGGTGGACGGGATCTCTCTCAATTCAAGCACTGGTACAGTCTTGCCGGTACCCCTGAACTGCGGGTGGAGGCGGATTACGATGTCGCTGCACAGGTCTACAGTCTGCAGGTCACCCAGCACTGTCCCGACACACGTGGACAGAAGAGCAAGCCTCCGTTTCACATCCCCCTGGCCCTAGGGCTGCTCGATGAGATGGGAGCAGATATTCCACTGCAGTTGAAGGGTGAGGTGGAGCCAGGTGGAGGGACACGGCTCCTTGAGTTGCGCCAGGCAGTAGAGACTTTTCATTTCATCAATGTGCCATCCAGACCGGTGCCTTCACTGTTGCGGGGACTCTCTGCGCCGGTCAAGATCGATTCTGGTTACAGCGATGCGGAACTGATGTTCCTGATGGCCCATGACAACGATGACTTCAACCGTTGGGATGCCGCCCAGACACTGGCCCAGCGCATTATCCTGCAGCTTCTGGATGCATATCGTGCAGGGAACAAATTGGAGGTGCCGCAAGGATTTATCGATGCCTTTCATAAGGCACTGACCGACCAGCAGGCCGATAAGGCGTTGCTGGCCGAGGTACTGATCCTCCCGTCTGAATCCCTGCTGGGTGATCAGATGGCGGAGGTGGATGTCGATGGTATCCATATAGCGCGGGAGGCAGTGAAACGACAACTTGCCGTGGCGCTGAAAACCTCGCTGCTCGAGGTCTACCATGCCAATACAGAATCGGGTGTTTACACCATCGGTTCCGCCGCCATCGCCCGCCGCAGCCTGAAGAATGTCTGTCTCGGTTATCTCATGCTGCTCGATGAGCAGGCTATCCGTGATCTTTGCATGGCCCAGTTCGAGGCGTCGCACAACATGACCGATGTCATGGCGGCACTCTCGGGGCTGACCAACACCGACTCTCCTGAGAGAGGGGCCGCCCTTGCGGCATTCGAAACTCGCTGGCGGGACGATCTGCTGGTGATGGACAAATGGTTCTCGGTACAGGCGCTCTCCCGATTACCCTCGACACTGGATGTCGTGAAGCGTTTGATGACCCATCCAGCCTTCTCCATGCAGAACCCCAATAAGGTGCGCAGTCTGATCGGCGCCTTTTGCAGTGGCAATATCACCAGCTTTCATGCGCTGGATGGCTCCGGTTACCGCTTTCTGAGTGACAGGGTCCTGGAACTGGACCGGCTTAACCCCCAGGTTGCAGCCCGCATGATGCGCATCATGGCCCGCTGGCGGCGTTATGACGAGGTGCGTCAGACGTTGATGAAGCGCGAATTTCAACGGGTGCTCGCTACGCCGGATATCTCACGGGATCTCTTCGAGATTGCTTCCAAGAGCCTGGAGGTCAAGTGAACCGGGCGCTGCTGATTGTGGCGCACGGCAGTCGCCGGGAAGCCTCCAACGAGGAGATCCGGCGGCTGACGGAGCGGGTGAGAGCAGAGGCGGGAAGTAGCTACCATTCTGTGATTTGCGCCTTCCTGGAACTTGCCGACCCCTCCATTCCTACAGGGATCGAGCAGTGCATCACCGAGGGCGCGGAAGAGGTGATCGTGCTGCCCTATTTCCTCTCCGCGGGCCGGCATGTGAGTCTCGATATTCCACAGGAGGTGGAGGTTACCCAACGCAAGCATCCAGGGGTCAGGATCAGGATTGCTCCCTATCTGGGTGGTGCTGAAGGAATATCCGGTATGTTGCTTGACTGCGCGAGATAGGAATTCTGCTCCTCGCCCAATGAGATGGTCGCTGGGCAGCGAAGGCAATGCACAAAAGCCTCCCGTTGCAGAATAGGGTAGTATGGCCGTCCCAATAATCCCAGGAGAAGCCAATGAAATGTCTGCTACCGATTTTGCTGCTGCCGGCGATGGTCTTTGCGCAGTCCCCGCAGGGACAGATGGACAAGGAACAGATGTTCAAGATGGCAAAACAGAGGATGCTTCCTGTGATGGAGACGAGCATCCCTGCGATGAAAAAGACCCTGACCTGTTTGGAGAGAACCGCCAGCAAAGATGACCTGATGAAGTGTGTTGCCATTATGACCAAGGCCAGAGAGCAGGCCATGCGCTCCATTGGGGGAGGCAAGGAGAGTTCTCACGGCAAACCACCGCTCGCGCCAGACCCGAAGGATATCGAGTGGAGTCCGGAAATGAAGGTTCAGATGGTGAAAGATCTGAACATGTCGATCAAGCGGAGCGAGGCGATAAAAGGCTGTTTGGGAAAGAGTGCCAGCAGCGCCGAGATGGATAGCTGTATGCAATCGGCAGCTAAGTAAAGGCATCACTTGGTAGGTATTTCTGCTCGGTTTACTCTTGTTCGCCTTAGGTGATGAAAGATTTCAAAGACTTTTTGAATGCCTGGAATAATCAGGCGATATTTCTTTAACATATTGTTTTTTAATATAAAAAACTTATTTTTAGGGTGTGTGTCGGCCCGGTTTGAGAGGTGACAGACTTGAATCTGGGCGCCGCTTCGGGCAGGATGCGCGCGGTTAACAGATTTGGAGAAGTCATGGACTTCGAGCGTTCCCTCGGTCTTAAAGATACTCCGGTAGATCCGGAAGAAGAGAGCAAAAAGCTACAGCTCTATATCAACCTGAAACTGGCATCTTCGGGTCAGCCCACAGTTGCCGGCGGAGATGAGGCGTTTCTTTCCACCGCCCAGGATCTGCTCAAGAGTTACCGGGAGAAGAACCGGTTGCTCACCGACTACCTCTGTCCCGCTGATCAACGTATCCAGTCATTTTTGGAACGTTACCTTGAGGGTCTTCCTGAAGGGGAGATGCCCAAGCTACCCGCCATGACCTTCATCCTTGACAGGCATGGCGTAGCCCGGGAGCTCTCCCTGCCGTTGGGCGAGGACGAGTTCCACTCGGATATCGTCAACAGTTTCCGGGCAAAGCAGGGTGTGCTGCACAATCCCGCCAGCGATCGCCGGACCACCAAGGGTTCTTTTCATATTGCCGATGGTGGGTTGCCGGTTCCCGGTGACAAGAAGGTGGTGCCGAAGCGCTGTTTTGCCTTCATGCTGACAGCCGCAATGAATCCACCGGATGAACTGCTGCAGATACCTTTTACCTCAGCGTTGGAAGAGCAGGCGAAGATGTTTGTCTCCCTGCTGTTGCGCCCCACGGTCTGTCCGGAGATCCCCGGCCAGGATAGCGAGAAGAGCATGGAGATCCGCTTCTTCGCGCCGGGTAACCTGGTCAGTAACCTCGATTTTGTCGAGAGCATCTTCGGCAACGGTGGCAGCCCTCTGCTGCCGGAGTTCGATTCCGCCCTGGATGTGGATCACTGGACCGGACAGACCGGTTGCGTCATTCTCGCGCCCCATCTCACCCAGCTCACCAAAAAGTCTGTAGGGCTGCCCCACTTCGACGATGCCAGTGAGCGTCAACGGGCGGAAGGCATGTGCTGGCAGTCGGAAGACGAACGCTACAACGATGGTCAGGCCTTTAAGATCACTGCCCGTGATGAGAGCGGCGTGATCGTCACCATCCTTGCGGATAACTATTACGGCTATTGCAAGAAAGAGGTCAAGACCCAGATCGGTTTTGCAGCCAATCTTTTTGGCCTGTCGGAGGAGGAGCATGCCGGTGGAGCACTGGCCTTCCCACGCCGTAACCACGGTATTGAATATGGTGTCGACTCCACGACCCGGGAGCCGGGTTACAGTTTTCAGGATGTGCTGGAGCGCTACGGCGATATCATGAATCTGCAGCCTGAGGGGCATGGCATCGACAAGCGCTTCCCCGATGTGATCTACGTGCCCCAGGATCTGCGCATGGATCTGCAGGAGCAGAGCATCGCCTTCCTGCGGGATGGAGAGTCCCATGTTATCCGTCTGCAGCCAGGCAAGATTTATATTCAGCCCAACGGTTATAAAATAGAGATGCAAAAGCATCCGGATGCCCCCTCGTGGCGTCTGATCGGTACCGATCCCGAGGGGACTTTTTGTCACAAGCCCAGCACCGTCTCCGGTGGAGGCAAATCGGAGATCTCCAAGTCTCTCGACGATGCGGTGATCTACGGCCCCCTCTTCGTCGATGAGTTGCAGGTCGATCTCGACCGTGTGCAGGAGATCTACGACCGGGATTATAGTGATCGTTTGAAGTCCAGTTTTGAGAGTGTGGACCGGGACCCCAGCCGTAAGCCGCTGAGTATGGAACGCAGCCTGGGCTCCTTCATCAAATTGATGACCCCCTCTCCCAGTTACACTGATGAGTACAATGCCTGGCTGGAGTCGATTCCGCCGCGCATCCTGGCGCTGGCCTTTGTCATCAAACGCTTCTACCGGCCATTCTGGGGCACTAACTGGCGCAAATATATTTCAGTGGATGAGATTGACGGTGCGGCAGGCCATGAACTGAAGTTGCTGGATCGCCGCATCATCGCCTCCTATCTGCGCGTCGGTTTCGATGAGCGCGGTGAGTGGCGCATCTTCAAGGTACGACAGGATTTCATCGCAGCTGACAAGATTCAGATGGAGGACGACATTACCACTTCGGTGGTGGTCAGAGCGAAATCCCTTGATGACTGCCGTTGTGGATATGACAATGATCGCAGCGTCAAGTTGACTGCCAACTGCGAATATCGTCTGTTCCAACGTCCGGATGATGCTGTCATCCCCGGCTTCGACAAGCAGACCGAATTCGATATGTCCCAGCCTGGGAATTTCCTTGCCAATTTTGAACCGCTGAACGGAGAGAAATTGACTGAGGTGGTGGAGGATGTGCTGAATCTCTGCAACTTCACCCAGCCCATGCGAGAGTTGCTTACGGGTGCCCACGAAGCGCAGAGCGGTTACGTGGTCTCATCCGCCCATCCGCGGCTGGTGGATGGAAAGCCGAGCAAGAATCCCCGCTATCTGCAGACCCGACAGGATATGGTGGAGCCGATACGCGCCTACGTGGCCGAGATTGGCGCGCGATTCCATCGTAAGCTGCCGTTGGGGAAGAAGGTTTGTCATCCGGTCGATGCGGTGCTGGCCGGACGCCGCAATAACCCGCCTGAACAAGGTATTCGCTCCCTGGCGGTCTATAACCCGATCCATTATCAGGAACTGCCTGAGCTGTTCATGGACTTTGTCTGCAGTCTCACCGGTAAGTCCCCCTCCACCACCGGGGCGGGGAGTGAGGGTGCGCTGACCAAGGGGCCTTTCAATGCCCTGCGCGCCACTGCAGATCTTAACAATGCGCTGGTCTCGTTCATTCTTACGGGTTATCCGGGTTTTTCCAGTTCTGCCGGGTATGTCGGTCCGAACGTGCGGGTTGCCCACGATATCAGCCTGTTGATCCCAGAGGTCTGGGCACGGCTGGACGAACATGAACGTGACCCGGCCTATCTTATCGAGAACGGCTACCTTGAACCCCTGGAAGACTTTGAGCATAACGGTCATCAGGTTTTGGCGAGTCGGTTGGGTTATCGTATTACAGATCGTTTTGTACACGGCTTCCTCGGCAAGATTTTCGATAATGCCAACACGGTGCTGACCGAAAGTATCCTGAAACCGGAACTGCAGGGCCTGGATGTCTTTGCGGATGGCATCAACAATATCATAGAGGCACAACAGAGAGTTGCTCAGCAGTATCTGGATGACGGCAGTATTGAGGATGCCTGTCCGCCGCTGAAGGCTGTGCTGCATATCATGGCGAAGGGTGAGTACGAGGGTAAGGCAGTGCATGACCCGGAGATTCGCGCCATGTTCACTAGCGACTACCTGTTGGCATCGGATTGGTACCAGGCGCGTCTGCGGCTGAAACAGGTCCGGGAAATAACGCTCTGGGAACGTCATGTCGATTATCTGCAGGATTTCCTCAGTCGGCCCGGTTATGCGGATGTGGCTGAAAAGATGGGTATAGGGTCGCGACTCGAGGCGGCTGAAGCGCGGCTCGCGGCAGTACGAAGTGATGACTATCTGCGCAGTCTGGTCGGCACTATTGGTGCGGATCCCCTGCGGCCTGCGGGTACCCCCGCTTAGTTGACCCAGCGTATTGCCTGATCCGCTACGCTTGATCAGGCCTACAAGTTCAGTAGCAGGCCGGTCCAAGCGCAGCGGAACCGGCAACCTCACTGCCTGGCCGGGAGATAACGATTTACACTACTATCCACAATATTCGTCTCCACTATGATGTTATGGGCAGTGGGAGTCGTGTGCTTATTCTGCACGGCTGGGGTAGCGATCTCGGAAGTTTCGCGGCTGCCAGGCAGCATCTGGCGAAAAAATATTGTGTCTACGCTTTGGATCTTCCCGGTTTCGGTGAAAGCCAGGAGCCGGAATCCCCATGGGGAACGACGGAATATGCGGCGTTGGTGGAGAGTTTCATCAGTGAGATGGGGATCGAAAATCCTGCGATCATCGGTCACTCCTTCGGTGGTCGGCTGGCGATCCGGCTGGCGGCGAAGATGTCGGTCAGAAAATTGATCCTGGTGGACAGTGCCGGGGTCAAACCCCGCCGCAGCCTGAACTACTATCTCAAGGTCTATTCATACAAGCTGATGAAAAATGTCCTGGGCCGGCTCTATCCACCACTACTGGAAAAGATGCGCGGACGTGCCGGTTCCGAAGATTACCGCAATGCCTCCCCTATCATGCGACAGACCCTGGTAAAGGTGGTGAATGAAGATCTGACACCTCTGCTGTCCGGGATCAAAGCGCCCACCCTGCTGGTCTGGGGAGAGAACGATCTGGATACACCTCTCTATCAGGCAAAGGTGATGGAGGCGCAGATACCCGATTGTGGCTTGGCTCTCATCAAGGGAGCAGGACACTTCTCCTATCTGGAAAGGCCTGGCGAGTTCCAGATCATCGTAGACTATTTTCTGAAAATGGAAACCTGATCCATGGCGGCTGCCCTGTTCCAGACGCTTGCTGTGCTGCTTGCCCTGACGCTCTACGCTGTTATCGTCGGACGCGCAGTTCTGCACTACCTGCACATGCTGCAGCTCAACTCCTATCGCAACGAACGTTATCTGCGTTGGCTGAATGAGGATCTGCTTAAACGTATTGGCCCGGTCTCACTGCTACCGCTCGTGGCGCTTCTGTTTTACTGGAACAGCGGGCTGTTTTTCGGCATCTGGATCGGGGGATTCCTGCTGCTCAGTCTGAAACGTCCCAAAGTGCCGGTAAAAAAACCGTTGGTGGTGACAGGACGGGTCAAGCGCCTGATGACGGCAATCTTTCTGATCTGGGTGGGCGCGTCGCTACCGACGTTTTTTCTGGGATCAACGGGATTGTCATCTATCCCCTATTTCTCTCTCTTTCTCATGCTGGGCCTGCTCCTGCTGTTGCTGCCCTGGCTGCTGGTTGTTGCCAACCTGTTGGCGGTGCCGGTGGAGTCGGCCATCGCCAGGTGGTACATCGGCGATGCGGGGAAGATCATCAACGACATGCCGGGGCTTCAGGTGGTCGGTATCACTGGGAGTTATGGCAAGACCAGTACCAAATTTATCCTGAATGAACTGTTGCTGTCCAAATACAATGCATTGATGACGCCGGGCAGTTTCAATACCCTGCTTGGGGTGACTCGTATCATCAGGGAGAAGCTCAAGCCGATTCATGACCTCTTCCTGGTGGAGATGGGGGCCAAACAGCCGGGTGATATACGGGAGATCTGCGAACTGGTGCACCCCAGGTACGGTTTGATCACCACCATCGGCAAACAGCATCTGGAGATGTTCAAGAGTCTTGCCAATATCGTGAAAACCAAATCGGAGTTGGTCGAATCCCTGCCATCCGATGGCATTGCGTTTCTCAATGCGGATGACGAGAGTTTTGCTGAAGTGCGAGGCAGGACTCAGGCGAGGGTTGTCAGTTTCGGCGTCGATTCACCCGGAGCGGATTATGCGGCGCGCGAGATAAAATATCTGGCCAATGGCCTGACCGCGCTCACGCTCTCTTTACCGAATGGGGAAACGCTGCTGTTGGAGACCCGTCTTCTGGGAAAAAACAATATCTACAACATCGTCTCTGCAGTCGCAGTGGCGATGGAGCTGGGTGTGCCGGAAAACCGGATCAAAGCGACGGTGCGTTCACTGCAGCCGGCGCCACATCGATTGAACGTGAAAAAGAGCGCGGCGGGCATCACTATCGTTGACGATGCGTTCAGCTCCAATCCAATGGGGGCGCGAGCCGCCCTGGATGTGCTGCGGGAGATTGAGGGCAACAGAAAGGTGTTGATCACTCCGGGCATGGTTGAGCTTGGCGAAACGGAGGCGGAGGAGAATCGCCTTCTTGGCGCCTATGCGGCAAGCCGCTGTGACTATGTCATTCTGGTGGGTATCGAGCAGGCCAAACCGATCTATGAGGGGTTGGTTTCGGAAGGCTATCCGGAGAACCAGATCTATATTGCGGCCCATCTGAATGAGGCCAATGACCATTTTGCGAAGATCTCGCGAGAGGGTGATGTAGTGCTCTATGAAAATGATCTGCCGGATACTTATAATTAGTGTCTGTCCTAGTGCTCCTTCAAAGCGATAATTGCGGATTCAGCCAAGGCGTAGGGTGCGCTGTGCGCACCATGATTTCTGGTGGACAAGCAGTTCGCGGCGAGGCGCCGCTCTTGCAATTTTATATTCATTCCGCTGGGACGAAGTGGTTTGATCAGTTTGATATCAAGGTATAGTCGATGAAACTCAATGTTGGCGTCTTTTTTGGTGGCCGCTCGGTAGAGCATGAGGTCTCCATCATTTCCGGTCTGCAGGTCGTCCATGCAATCGATGCCGATCTATACCGCGTGACGCCGGTTTACATCAGTAAAACGGGTGAGTGGTACATCGGTGATAAGCTGTCTGAGATCGACAACTTCAAGCAGCTGGAAACCCTGCTCTCCGAAAGTACAGAAGTTATGCCTCACGGAGATGGTGGGCAGCTTGAACTCTACCGTGTACCTCCTGCCCGTCTTAAAAACAACCTCATCGAAAAGCTTGATATCGTCTTTCCCGTTATTCACGGCACCAATGGCGAGGACGGCACCCTTCAGGGGCTACTTGAGATGGCAGGTGTTCCCTATGCAGGCTGTGACGTCTCTGCATCGGTCATCGGCATGGACAAGATCCTGACCAAGACCCTGCTGCGGGGTAACGGCATCCCGGTGGTAGAGTCGGAGAGTTGTCGGATGGAAGCCTGGTATCAGGACAGGCGGGCGATTATCCACCGGATCCAGTCCAAATTGGGTTACCCGGTAGTGGTCAAACCGGCGAATCTTGGGTCGAGCATCGGCATCAGTGTCGCTGCCTCGGAATCGGAGCTGGAGGAGGCGATCGAAAACGCCGGCCAGTACGATCCTTCGATCCTGGTCGAACGTATGGTGACCCGACTCAAGGAGATCAACGCCTCGGTGTTGGGTAACCGGGAGACGTCGGAGGTTGCGGCGCTGGAAGAGCCTCTGCGTTCCAGTGGTATCCTGAATTTTGCAGATAAATACCAGGGTGGCAAGACCAAGGGTATCAGCTCCACCGATCGCGTACTGCCGGCGGAGATACCCGGGGAACTGGCGGACAGGATCCGTCGGTTGGCAAAAGAGACGTTCAACCTGATTGGTGCCAGTGGAGTGGTTCGTATCGACTTTCTTGTTGATGAGGAGAGCGGTGATGTCTTTGTCAACGAGATCAATACCATCCCCGGATCACTGGCGTTCTACCTCTGGGAGGCGAGCGGCGTTTCGTTTGCCGAATTGACCACTCGCGTCATCAAGCTTGCGCTTGAGAGGTTTCGGGAGAAGGGCAAACGGACCTACGTTTTCGACTCCAATCTGCTCTCACTGCAGGGGAGTGGCGGCAAGTTGGGCAGCAAGCGCTGATTTCACTTGCGGGAGCGCCCTGCTGAATGCTATTCCGGCAGCCTCGTGGTGACGGCGGCTTCCAGACACTCCAGCTGATGCTTCTCCAATAACGGCCGGTTCTCCCGGTCGGTGATGAAAAAGATATCCTCCACTTCTGCGCCGACGGTCGAGATTTTTGCGTGCTGCAGACGAATGTCGCAGGCGGCGAAGGCTTGTCCCACTTCCGATAACAGTCCCGGCCGGTCAAGGGCGATCAGACGCATCACTGTGCGGTTGTAAGCGGGATCCTGGGAGAAGAAGATGCGGGTCGGGGTGTCGAAACTCTTGTGCTGGCGGGGCATGCGGCGATGCACTTTGAGAGGCTGACCGTCTTTCTGAGTCAATCCGGCTTTCAGGGTGGTGATGATCTCTTCGGTACGATGGCCAGGCTGGACAGGGTTGCCATCCTCCTCCATGACCAGGAATGAGTCGAGAGAAAAGCCTTGTGTCGTGCTCATGATGCGAGAGTTGACGATGGACAGACCCAGCTGATCCAACAGGGTGGTCATTACGGCAAACAGATTGTCGCGATCCGGTCCGTAGTAGAGTACGTCGTTGCCGCCGTGTTCGGCGGTTTCATGGATCGCGACCAGCGGCAGGTCTTCCGGTGGCGTGGTGATGATGGCCTGAATCTGCCGGCAGATCGAATTGGGAGAGTGCGAGAGAAAATACTCCGGGCTGAAGGATTGCCAGAGGCGGAGAATCTCTCTCTCGTCGTGTCCGGCCTTGGCCAGCAGTTCCATCGTTTCGTATTTTGTCTCCCGGATCAACTCCTCCTGCGCCAGCGGGTTGTCCAGCCCGCGCTGCAGGGCGCGACGGGTGGATTTGTAGAGATCCCGCAGCAGTGATTCTTTCCATGAGTTCCAACGTTTCGGATTGGTAGCCCGGCTGTCGGCGACTGTCAGAAGATAGAGATAGTCGAGGTGCATTGTGTCCCCGGCGTTTTCAGCAAACGTCTGGATGACGTCCGGGTCGTTGATGTCCTTGCGCTGGGCGATCATGGACATGACCAGATGGTTGCGCACCAGCCAGCCGACCAAACGGCTGTCATATTCGCTGAGATGGTGTTGATGGCAGAAGTCCACCGCGTCCTTTTCACCGAGTATGGAGTGATTGCCGCCACGTCCTTTGGCAATGTCGTGGAAGAGGGCGGCCAGATAGATCAGCTCTTTCTTAGGCAGGGTGCGGAACAGCTGGCTGCAGAAGGGAGTCTCTTCAGCGAGTTCCGGAACCGACAGGCGGCGCAGGTTACGCAGCACCATCAATGTGTGTTCATCCACGGTATAGACGTGAAACAGGTCGTACTGCATGCGTCCGACAATATTTTCAAAGGCCGGAATGTAGGCAGCGAGGATGCCGTAGCGATTCATGCGGCGCAGTTCCCGGGTTATGCCCCAGGGTTGGCGCAGGATCTCCATGAATAGGCTCTGTGCCCGGATGTCCGCACGGAATTCGCTGTTGATCAGCTGAATATTGTCCCGCAGCAGGCGGATGGTGCTGGCTCTGACACCTTTTAGTTCCGGGTTTTCCTGCAGGATAAGAAAGAGTTCCAGCAGGGCGGTGGGGGTGCGGGAGAAGACATCCGGACGGGTGACCTCAAGAAAGCTGTTGCGGCTTTGGAAACGGTTGCCGTGAGAAACGGGGGCATCCAGCTTGTTCTCCAGCAGGATCGCTTCCTGGAAGTGCTGCAGAAGGATTTCGTTGAGGCGGTTCAGTTCCAGCGTTGTCCGGTAGAAGAGCTGCATAAACTGCTCTACCGCCAGATTGCCGGTATTGTCGTCGTAACCAAACTGGTTAGCCAAGGCGCGCTGATAGTCGAAGAGTAAAATGTCGCCGCGTCTGCCTGTGAGGGTATGCAGGGCGAAACGGACGCGCCAGAGATAATCCTGACCTTCGATCAGTGTCTGGTATTCGTCCTCGCTGAGGAAGCCGTGACTCACCAGATCGCGCAAAGTGTCGGCCTGGAAGTGGCGTTTCACCACCCAGCCGATCATCTGGATATCCCGCAATCCGCCTGGACTCTCCTTCAGATTGGGCTCCAGGTTGCTTTCGCTGTCCTCGAATTTTTGATGCCGTGCCTGCTGTTCCGCAAATTTCGCTTCAAAAAAGCGCTTGCTGTCCCAAATCTTAGCGGGGCTGGTGGCTTCCCGCATCGTCTTGAAGAGGGACTCAGGCCCGACCAGCAGCCGGGATTCCATCAGGTTGGTGGCAACCGTGATGTCATTGGATGCTTCCCGGATGCAATCCTCAATGGTGCGTACGCTGTGGCCAACTTCCAGTCCGATGTCCCAGAGCAGGCTGAGAAACTGGCCCAAGGGTTCCTGCAGTTGTTCGAAGTGATCTTCGTGGTCGAGCAGAATCTGCAGGTCGATATCTGAAGCCGGATGGAGTTCTCCCCGGCCATATCCACCCACTGCGACCAGTGCGGCGTCTGTGGAATCCTGGAAGTGGAGATTCCAGGCGCGCTCCAGGACGGCATCGACCAGGTGGGCGCGGGCGGCCACGAGTTCGGTTATCGGCTGTTCCTGATTGAACCCTTCCCTGATCGTTTCAGTGCCCAGCTTCAGGAAGTCACGGAAAATCGGGATAGGCGTGGATGAGGCGCCTGCAAGCGATTGGTCAAGTACAGAGAAGTCGAACATCGATCAGTTTGCCGGGGTCATTGGGTGGTATCGGCTTCTTCAGCGCGCAGGGTCAGCACCTCACAGCCGGTTTCAGTCACCAGCAGGGTGTGTTCGTACTGCGCGGAGAGGCTGCGGTCTTTGGTGACTACGGTCCAGCCATCTGGACGGAGTTTTATCTGGCGCTTGCCGGCGTTGACCATGGGTTCGATGGTGAAGCACATGCCGGGCTGGAGAACCAGACCAGAACCTGGGCTGCCATAATGGAGAACCTGGGGGTCTTCATGAAACTCCTTGCCGATGCCGTGACCGCAATATTCGCGCACCACGGAGTAGTGGTGTCTCTCGACAAAATCCTGAATCTTGTGGCCGATGTCGCCAAGCTGGGCGCCGGGACGAACCTCGTCGATGCCGACCCAAAGGGCTTTTCGGGTGACCTCTATCAACCGTTTGGCGAGGATGGAGGTCTCCCCCACGCTGAACATCTTACTGGTATCTCCGTGATAGCCATCCTTGATAACAGTAATATCGAGGTTGACGATATCCCCCTTTTTCAGTTTTTTGTCGGCGGGAATGCCGTGGCAGACCTGCTGGTTGACCGAACTGCAGATAGACTTTGGAAACCCCCGGTAGTTTAGCGGGGCAGGGATGGCCAGCTGCACGTCGACGATGTAGTCGTGGCAAATCTTGTCCAGTTCCTCCGTGGTGACCCCGGGTTTGACATGAGGCTCGATCATCTCCAGTACCTCGGCGGCCAGGCGGCCAGCGACTCGCATCTTCTCTATCTCGTCCGCTGTTTTGATCGTTACGCTCATAATTCTTAAGGGGTCATGAAAATTTTGGGAAAAAGGAGGTCGGAAACAAGGTGCCAGGGATTTGTCACAATCCGCCGGGTATGGTATAAAACGCCCCGCTGAATCGCAAACGGTTCGCGCTGCTCACTTTACGGGGTTTTTCCCCGTGCGGGAGCAAAACTAATCCACACATACATCGGCACATGGTTCGGGGTGCCTCCCAGCTTTCGCGGGGAGGTCGATTCATGGGATGTATGGAGGCCTAACCCAATACAATCAGGAGTCACTCATGAGTGCAGTATCCATGCGCCAGATGCTGGAAGCAGGCGTACATTTCGGGCATCAGACCCGTTACTGGAACCCCAAGATGGGGGCCTACATCTTTGGTCATCGTAACAAGATTCATATCGTTAATCTTGAGAAGACCCTCCCCCTCTTTAACGACGCCATGAACTTTGTCGGTTCTCTTGCGGCGAACGGTGGCAAGATCATGTTTGTCGGCACCAAGCGTGCGGCCCGTGATGCGGTGCGTGAAGAGGCGGAACGCTGCAATATGCCTTACGTCAATCATCGCTGGCTCGGCGGCATGCTGACCAACTTCAAGACCATCAAACAGTCGATCAAACGCCTCAAAGAGCTGGAAAGCATGTTTGAGGATGGCAGTGTCGAGCAGCGTTTCAAGAAGAAAGAGGCACTGAATCTCCACCGCGAGATGGAAAAGTTGGATCGCAGCCTCGGCGGCATCAAAGATATGGGCAAGTTGCCTGATGCCATGTTTGTGATTGATGTAGGTCATGAAGACATCGCAATCTCTGAGGCCCGTAAGCTGGGCATCCCAGTTATCGGTGTGGTTGATACCAATAACAACCCCGAAGCTATCGATTACGTGATCCCCGGAAATGATGACGCAATCCGGGCGATCCAGCTCTACACACAGGGCGCATCTGCAGCGATCCTTGAAGGCCGCACGAGTGCGGCCCATGTGGCGGCTGGCAGCGAAGAGGAGTTTGTCGAGGTCAAAGGCGACAAGTCCTGAAGCAGTCGACAGGTTTTCTGGATTAACGACCGGATCATGCTTTCAGCGTGATTCGGTCGGTTTACATTTGAAGATACGGTTTTGAGGTAGGAAAGATGGCGATTACAGCCTCTCAGGTTAAAGAGCTGCGCGAGCGTACCGGCGCAGGCATGATGGAGTGCAAGAAGGCCTTGGTAGAGGCCGATGGCGATATCGAAGCGGCAATCGAGGCGATGCGCAAATCAGGTCAGGCCAAGGCCGCCAAGAAAGCGGGCCGCACCGCAGCGGAAGGTGTGATTGTGATCAGCTTCAATGCTGACAACACCCAGGCGGCGATGGTTGAGGTTAACTGTGAAACCGATTTTGTGGCCAAGGACGAGAACTTCACCTCCTTTGCCGGCGCGGTGGCAGAGAGGGCGCTCAACGGCGGTGCGGATGACGTTGAGACGCTGATGGGGCAATCTCTTCACGAAGGCGAAGAGACCACTGTAAATCAGGCTCGCGAGGCGCTGATCTCCAAGCTTGGCGAGAACATGAACGTGCGTCGCTTTGCCCGTTTGCAGGCCGACAAGGGTGCCCTGGTCAGCTACAGCCACGGTGTGCGTATCGGCGTTGTGGTCGAGGTCGAGGGCGACGAGGACGATCTGGGCAAGGATTTGGCAATGCATATTGCCGCGACCAACCCAGTCTGCCTCTCCGCTGACGATATGCCCCAGGATATGCTGGACAAGGAGCGCGAGATCGTAACCGCGCAGGCCAGGGAGAGTGGCAAACCGGACAACATCATCGAGAAGATGGTCGATGGCCGTATGCGCAAATATCTGGCGGAAAATACCCTGCTGGGCCAGGTTTTCGTCAAGGATGCGGATTTCACCATCGAGAAGCTGTTGAAGAGCAAGGGTGCCGCTATTGCCCAATTCAGCCGCTTTGAGGTTGGCGAAGGCATCGAGAAGAAGAAGGAAGATTTCGCCGCAGAGGTTCGGGCGCAAGCCAAGATGTAAACTTCTGTCGCCCCGCATTCTGCCCCGGAGCGTTTGCTCAGGTGCAGAGGGGGCGGATGCGGACAGGGGGCTTGTGGCGCTGAAATATCCGTGGAAAATGGAATATTTCCTCTCTGCGTCTTATCATTCGGTTAATCTCAAATTAGGAATCGATTCAGCATGTCGGATTTGATCTGTCGGCGTATCCTGCTCAAGCTTAGTGGCGAAGCCCTAATGGGTTCTGGCGACTTTGGGATTGCACCTGAGGTGATGGCGCGTACTGCGGGTGAGGTGCGGGACCTCGTTGAGGCCGGTCTACAGGTGGGGTTGGTGATTGGTGGCGGAAATATCTTCCGCGGCGCCGGTCTGGCGCAGGGTGGTCTTGATCGGGTGACCGGCGATCACATGGGCATGCTTGCCACTGTGATGAACTCCCTGGCGATGCAGGATGCTCTCACAAAGATCGGCATTGAGGCCAGAGTGCTCTCAGCGCTGAGCATGCCTGATGTCTGTGAGCCTTTCTCTGCGAGGGATGCCAGGCGGCACCTGGATGCGGGTCGGGTGGCCATCCTGGCTGCAGGCACCGGCAATCCCTATTTCACCACCGATTCCGCCGCGAGTCTGCGTGCAGTCGAGATCCAGGCTGACATGATGATCAAGGCGACCAAGGTAAACGGCGTCTACTCAGCGGATCCAGTGAAGGATCCCGATGCTGAATTTTATCCCCGTCTCACCTACAATCGGGCTTTGGCGGAGAACCTGCAGGTGATGGATGCAACTGCGATTGTGCTCTGCAGGGATAACGATATGCCGCTACGAATTATGAACATCAATGATTCCGGGGCTCTCTTGCGCCTGATGCGCGGAGAAGTCATCGGCTCCTTGGTAGAAAAGGGCGAGTAACATGATCGACGATATCAAGAGTGATGCTGACACCCGTATGGGCAAGAGCGTTGAGGCGCTCTCCCACGAGTTGGCGAAAGTGCGTACCGGGCGAGCCCATCCAAGTCTGCTGGACCATATCCGGGTTGACTATTATGGTTCCGAAGTGCCGCTGAGTCAGGTTGCCAATATCAATGTGGAAGATGGTCGTACCCTTGCAGTGACCCCTTGGGAACGACCGATGATCGCAGTGGTCGAGAAGGCGATTTTAACCTCTGATCTGGGCCTCAATCCCATGAGTGCCGGCGCAGTGATCCGGGTTCCCATGCCGCCTTTGACGGAGGAGCGACGCAAGGATCTGATTCGCGTGGTGCGTCATGAGGCGGAAAATGCACGGGTGGCGATCCGTAATATTCGTCGTGATGCCAATCATAATCTCAAGGATCACATGAAGGAGAAGATGATATCCGAAGACGATGAACGTCGTGGGCAGGAGATCATTCAAAAACTGACCGACCAGCACGTCAAAGAGGTGGATGCGGCACTGGCGGTGAAAGAAAAGGATTTGATGGAAATCTAAAGGAGTCTCTGAACAAGTCATGGACCTACAGCTTGCGGCTGAAACGCGCTGCTTTTTGTGTAGCCCATCCATGGGCCACACCCCTTCGGGGCTAACGCGAAAACCTGCTCCAGACAGGTTTTTCGTTGAAAATCAGCACATTTCATCTCACAATCCGATCGGCCCAGACTTATTCAGAGGCTCCCTGATCACTGTTGCCCGGTGACAGTTCGTTTTGAGCGAATCAAGGTGATGATGAACGGAACCCAATCGGACAGTTCGGAGGCCGAAGGCCGACTGCCTGGACATGTCGCAATCATCATGGATGGTAACGGCCGCTGGGCGCAACGCCGTGGTCTGCCCCGCTACGCGGGTCATCCCGTGGGCGTGGATGCGGTGCGCAACATTGTCGAATGCTGTGTGCAGAAAAAGATCCAGGTCCTTACCCTTTTTGCCTTCAGCAGTGAAAACTGGCACCGGCCCAAGAAAGAGGTCGGCCTGATCATGGATCTTTTCATTCGCGCCCTGGGTAAAGAGGCACGTCGCCTGCACCGAAATGGTGTTCGACTGAAAATTATTGGGGAGCGTGAGGCCTTTTCCGAAAAGCTGCAGCGCAGAATCCTGGAAGTCGAGGAATTGACGGCCGAAAATCGCGGCCTGACCCTGCAGGTCGCCGCCAACTACGGCGGTCGCTGGGATATTACTCAAGCGGCCAAATCCCTGGCCAGGGCAGTGGCGGCAGGCGAGCTCTCTCCCGAGGATATCGATGAAGCGTCGTTGGCCGGTGCACTCTCTTTTCCCGATCTGCCGAATCCGGATCTCTTTATTCGTACCGGCGGGGAGCAGCGGCTAAGTAATTTCCTGCTCTGGCAGGCCGCCTATTCCGAACTCTACTTCACTGATCTTCTATGGCCCGATTTCGATACGGCGGCCTTTGAAGACGCGCTCGCCGATTTTGCGGGACGCCAGCGCCGTTTTGGTCGTACCGGTGAGCAGGTGGGAGATCACAAGGCTGAGGCCTCTTGAGTCGCTGATGCTAAAGCAGCGTGTTCTGACAGCACTGGCTCTCGCTCCTCTGATTGTTACCGGGGTTCTCTGGTCGCCCACACTCTACCTCGCACTGGCGTTGGCCCTGTTTTTGGCTATTTGTGGGTTTGAATGGGCGCGCCTTTCCGGCGCAAACGGCCCTGTTGGCCAGTTTGGCTATATCCTGGTTTTGGGGCTCTGCGTGGCTGCAGTCGCGATGCTGTTGGAGGCGCCTACACTACTGCTCTGGCTGTTTGCGCTGGTGGTTTTCTGGTGGATGGTTGTGTTGATGCGGTTACGACACTTTCGCGGTGGCGCCGTGGTAGAGGGTTTTAGCCTGATCCAAAGTTTGGAGGGTATCATTGTTTTGGTGCCGGCGTGGCTGGCATGGGTGACGCTCCATCAGGTGCCTGAACAGGGCCCGCAATTGCTGTTGTTTCTGTTGATCCTGATCTGGGCTGCCGATATCGGCGCCTATTTCGCCGGTCGTCGCTTTGGTCGCACCAAACTTGCCCCCGAGGTCAGTCCGGGTAAGACTCGAGAGGGGGTCTACGGCGCTATCGCAGGTTCTCTGATATGTGGTTTATTTTTTGCTTGGTGGCAGGGATTCTCCCTTGCGGAGTACCCGCTGGCGTTGTTGCTCTGCGTGTTAACTGTGATCTTCTCCGTGATTGGGGATCTTTTTGAGAGCGTACTCAAACGTCTGCGTAACATGAAAGATAGCGGTGCTTTGCTGCCTGGGCATGGGGGCATGCTGGATCGTCTCGACAGCCTGACTGCCGCCGGTCCTGTTTTTGTACTGGGATTGATGCTGATGGGGAAGATCGGATGAAGGGGCTTACCGTGCTGGGTTCCACCGGCTCTATCGGTCTCAGTACCCTGGATGTGGTGACCCGTCACCCTGAGCGCTACCGCGTGGTTGCATTGACCGCTAACCGCGATGTGGATGGTCTGCTTGGTCAGTGCCTCAGTTTCAAACCGCAGATTGCGGTGATGGCGGATGCAACATCAGCTGCGGAGTTGGCAAAGCGGTTGGCCGAAAATGGCAGTGACGTTGAGGTGTTATCCGGTGTTGCCGGTCTTGAGCAGGTTGCCGCCATGCCGGAGGCCGATTATGTGATGGCGGCGATTGTCGGGGCTGCCGGTCTGTTGCCAGCCATGGCAGCAGTGCGTGCGGGCAAGCGGGTTCTGCTGGCGAATAAAGAGGCTTTGGTGGTTTCCGGGCACCTCTTCATGGAAGCTGCTGAGGCGCATGAGGCGGAGATTCTGCCCATAGACAGCGAACACAATGCGGTCTTTCAATGCATGCCGGCTGACTTTCGGCGCGGATTGGAACAGGTTGGGGTACGCAAGATTCTTCTGACTGCATCTGGCGGGCCTTTTCGCACTATGCCGCTGGAGGGCTTGAAGGCCGTTACCCCCGAGCAGGCCTGCGCCCATCCAAACTGGGATATGGGGCGCAAGATATCCGTCGATTCCGCCACCATGATGAACAAGGGGCTGGAGGTGATCGAGGCCTGCTGGTTGTTTCACACTTCACCGCAGCAGATTCAGGTGGTGCTGCATCCACAGAGCGTGATCCACTCGATGGTGGAGTACAATGATGGCTCGGTGCTGGCACAGTTGGGTAATCCCGATATGCGCACACCCATTGCTCACGCCCTTGCCTGGCCGGAGCGCATCGATTCCGGCGTGGACCGCCTGGATCTGTTTCAGATTGCCAGACTCGATTTTGAGGCCCCTGATCTTGAGCGTTTTCCCTGTTTGCGACTTGCCTATGAGGCGGTCGAGGCGGGTGGGACTGCCCCCACGGTGCTGAATGCTGCGAATGAGGTGGCGGTGCAGGCCTTTCTTGAGAGTCGGCTCGGTTTTCTCGGCATCCCCACACTGGTGGAACGGACCCTGAACGCTTTGGAAGCCAGACCTGCGGATAGTCTGGAGCTGTTGCTGGATCAAGATCGTCAAGCCCGGGTCTTTGCGGAACAAGCGCTTTAGTCCACTGTCTCACGTCGAATAGGCTACTGTTTTTTATTATGGACTCCCTTCTTTTTACAATCGCGGCGTTTGTCGTTGCGCTGGGTATTCTGATTACCGTACACGAGTTCGGTCACTTCTGGGTGGCCCGCAGGGTCGGTGTGAAGGTACTGCGTTTCTCCATCGGCTTTGGCAAACCGCTTTGGACGCGTGTCGGCAAGAATGACGGCACCGAATATGTCCTTGCCGCCATCCCCCTGGGCGGTTATGTGAAGATGCTGGATGAGCGGGAGGGGCCGGTCGATCCCGGCGAACTGGATCGGGCCTTCAACAGACAGACGCTGGCTTCCAGGACGGCAATTGTACTGGCGGGCCCTCTGTTCAATCTGCTGTTTGCCGTCTTCGCCTTCTGGCTGATCTTCGTGACGGGGGATACCGGCATCAAGCCGCTGGTGGGGGAGGTCAAGGCCGAATCCATTGCGGAGCAGGCCGGTTTTCAGACTGGAGATCGCATACTCTCCGTCAATCAGGAGTCTACTCCGACATGGGAGACAGCTGTCTACATGCTGTTGGCTGAATCACTGAATGTCGGACAGATCGCAGTAAGGGTCGAAGATGAGAGTGGCCGGGAGGCGGTTCGATGGCTTGACGCCGGGCGGCTTCAGGAGATGTCTGAGGAGGCCCAGATTCTGCAGAATCTGGGAATTACGCCCAAGCGTCCCGTAGTCGCGCCGGTTATCGGCACACTGTTACCGGGTGAAGCCGCAGACAGGGATGGATTGAAAACCGGCGACCTGTTGCTCTCCGTTGATGGCCAATCCCTGGAGAGTTGGGTCGAATGGGTGAAGTATGTACGGGCGCGACCGGAGCAGCGCATGGCTCTGGAAGTCGAACGTGCAGGGAGTCTGATCCGTCTTGAACTGACCCCGGCAGCGATTGAAAGTGAGGGCGATAGCATCGGTCGAATTGGCGCCAGCGTGCATGTGCCGCCCCACCTGATGGACGACTACCAGACAGAGATTCGTTATGGTCCCCTGGAGGCCGTTGGCAAGTCGTTGTACAAGACTTGGGATCTCTCTCTGCTGATGCTGAAAATGCTCGGCAAGATGGTGATCGGTGAGGTCTCGGTAAAGAATCTCAGTGGTCCGATCTCCATCGCTGAGTATGCGGGTAAAACCGCCAGTTACGGTCTGATCGATTTCCTTAAATTTCTCGCTGTGGTGAGTATCAGTCTCGGCGTGCTGAATCTGCTGCCGATCCCGGTTCTGGATGGTGGGCACCTCCTCTTTTTTCTGCTTGAGGCAATCAAAGGGGGGCCCTTATCGGAAACCTTTATGGAGCATGGACAGAAAATTGGGATGATTCTGCTATTGGCAATGATGAGTCTTGCCTTCTATGTGGATCTCAGTCGTTTGCTGGGCTAGCGGCAAAATATCACTTATACTACCCCGCTTATGTGGAGTCAGGTCTTCACTCCCGCTGATCCCTCATGTTTGGGACAATCGCCACAGGCGGCAATGGTCGCAGGTAAAAAAAATCTAATATTATGTCGTTGCTGGGTGTCCTGAAAAGATTCCTTTCCGGTTTGGTCTTGTTGCTGATGACGGCTGCCGTTATGGGCGCTTCGTCGTTTGTCGTGGAAGATATACGGATCGAAGGTTTGCAGCGTATCTCCGCAGGTACGGTGTTCAACT
Source organism: endosymbiont of Escarpia spicata (assembly GCA_003349915.1). GTDB lineage: Bacteria > Pseudomonadota > Gammaproteobacteria > Chromatiales > Chromatiaceae > QGON01. The sequence goes on along the minus strand of QFXE01000005.1, from coordinate 408,132 downwards.
ATCTGCCGGTGAAGGTGGGCGACCAGGTATCATCGGGAGATACGGCCGGCATCATCCGAACGCTGTTCAAAACGGGCTTTTTCAAGGATGTGCGCCTCGAAAGGGAGGATGAAGTACTGGTGGTGTTCGTGCGTGAACGGCCGGCAGTATCGGAGATCAACCTGAGCGGTAACAAAGATCTGGATACCGATAGGCTGAAGGCTGGCCTGAAGGATATAGGCCTGGCTGAAGGCAGGGTCTTCAAGCGCGCGCTGCTGGAGCGGGTCGAGCAGGAGTTGAATCGCCAGTATTTCTCCCGCGGCAAGTATGGTGTCAGGATCGAATCCACGGTTACGCCCCTGGAACGCAATCGGGTGGCCGTGGATATCGAAATTTCAGAGGGCATTACCGCCCGCATCAAGAAGATTAACCTCATCGGCAATTCGGCTTTTGAAGACGATGACCTGCTGGATGAGTTTGCTCTAGGTATTCCGAGCTGGTACGACTTTTTCTCCGATAGAGACAAATACTCGAAACAGGCACTTTCGGGTGATCTGGAGAAACTGCGCTCCTACTATCTCGATAGGGGATTTATCGATTTCAAGATAGACTCCACCCAGGTTTCCATTACGCCTGACAAGAAGGATATCTATGTCACGGTCGTAGTCTCTGAAGGTGAGGTATTCACCCTCAGTGACATCAAGCTTGCGGGGGAGTTGATCGTGCCTTTGGAAGAACTTTTTCCGCTGATTCACCTCAAGCGGGGCGAGGTCTTTTCCCGTAAAAAGACCACCGCCAGTGCGGAGCGGGTCAACAGCCTTCTGTCGGATGCCGGTTACGCCTTTGCCAACGTCAACAGCATTCCCGATATCGATCGTGAAAACCGCCAAGTGGCGATCACCTATTTTGTCGACCCGGGTAAACAGGTCTATGTTCGCCATATCGATATGAGCGGTAACGCAGCGACGCGGGACGAGGTGCTTCGCAGGGAGTTGCGGCAGATGGAATCTGCCTGGTTTTCGGGAGAGAAGGTGCGATTGTCCCGTGAACGCCTGCAGCGCCTGGGTTATTTCGAAGAGGTGAATGTCGAGACGCCTGCCGTTCCTGGGCGGACTGATCAGGTGGATGTTAATTTCAAGGTGAAAGAGAAGGCTTCCGGTAATCTGTCGGCGGGTATCGGCTTCTCTCAGACTCAGGGTCTGATGTTCAATGCAAGCATTACCCAAGACAATTTTCTCGGTACCGGCAAGCGGGTCAGTACCGGTTTCGACACCAGTAAGGCAAACAAGAAGTTCAATATTTCCTATAACAACCCCTACTATACTATCAACGGCATTAGTCGTGGGTTTGAGTTTTCCTACCGCGCCACTGATTTTGGTGAACTCAATATTTCCAGTTATGCGACGGATGTCAGTCGCGTGGGGGTCAACTTCGGCCTGCCCATCACGGAATACGACAGGCTGCGTTTCAGTCTGGCCTTTGAGGATACCAAGTTCGTGTTGGGTGACTCTCCATCAGATGAGGTGCTGAAATTCGAAGAGGTGAACGGCGACCACTTTCGGGATCTGGAGACGCTCGTCAGCTGGACCCGTGATACTCGGGATCGTGCCATCTTTCCCACTGTTGGGGGTAAGCAGGTGGCCGCGCTGGAGGTGACCGTGCCTGGCAGTGATCTGCAGTATTATCGCCTCCACTACAAGCACACTCGCTATATTCCTTTGACAAAAGCCCTTACGCTTAGGTTCAACGGCGAACTGGGTTACGGAGACAGCTACTCAGATACCCCGATACTGCCGTTTTACCGTAACTTTTTTGCAGGCGGCATTGGCACAGTACGCGGCTTTGAGGAAAATACCCTCGGTCCGCGGGACTCTTTTGGCGATGCGTTGGGAGCAAATTCGAAATTGACGGGTCAAATAGAGTTGCTGGCTCCCCCACCAGTCGACTCATTTAAAAGCACGATGCGCTGGGGCGTGTTTCTGGATGCCGGAAATGTTTTTGATGTAAAGTTTGGTAATGGTTTCGAATTAGATGAGGTACGTTACTCTACTGGTCTCATGCTCTCCTGGTTATCACCGGTGGGAGCCTTGGCTTTTAGTCTGGGGTATCCTTTGAACGATAAAGTCGGTGATTCTGTGGAGACGCTGCAGTTTAGTTTCGGAACCACATATTGATTAAGTGGGAGTGATTTTGTGAAAAGATTGGGTAAGATTGGTGGTTTTCTGCTGTTGCTGACTTTTTTCGCGGGCAATGCTCTGGCGGAGAGTTATAGCATTGCCTTTGTCAACGCAACCAAGGTTTTTGAGGAGTCGTTGCAGTACAAAGAGGCCCGTAAACGTCTGCAGGCAGAGTTCTCCCGTCGTGAGAAAGATCTGCTCTCCAGTAAAAAGCAGCTGAAGCAGCTTGAAGACAAGCTGCAACGTGATGGTGCCGTGATGAGTGAGTCAGAAGTGAGGCGCCTGGAGCGCGATATTCTCTCCCGTCGCCGTAAGCTCAAGAATGCGCAGACTGAATTTCGTGAGGATCTCAACCTGAGACAGAATGAAGAATTCAAGAAACTGCGGCAACGGGTACGGGAAGTGATTCAGGAGGTCGGTAAAGAGGAGAAGATCGACCTGATCCTGTCCGATGGGGTGGTCTATTTCAGTGAGAAGATCGATATTTCCGACAAAGTCCTGGAGAAGTTGGGACAGATCCAAGCGAAGTAGGAGTCTGGGGATTGGCGGTTCGACTGGGAGTCTTGGCGGAGATTGCAGGGGCTGAACTGCGTGGCGATCCGCAGATTCTGATCTCAAAGGTTGCGACCCTGCAACAGGCCGGGCCGGATGAGGTCAGTTTTCTGGCGAACACGAAATATCGGCGTCATCTGAAAAAGACGGCCGCGGCTGCGGTGATACTGAGGCCGGAGGATGCCGAATACTGCAGCACCGCTCTATTACTGAGTGACAACCCTTACCTCGCTTATGCGAGGGTCTCCCGTCAACTCAATCCTGTTCCTGCCTTTGAGCCGGGCTGCCACGTTTCTGCAGTAGTGGATACCTTAGCCAGTATCGACCCGTCAGCCTTTGTCGGTCCCTGCGCAGTCGTGGGTGCAGGCAGCCGTATCGGGGCAGGTGTATATATCGGACCGGGGTGTATCATTGAGCATGATTGCGTCGTTGCTGATGAATCACGCCTCGTAGCCAATGTGACGCTCTGCCATGGGACTCATGTGGGAGAGCGCTGCCTGATCCATCCGGGTGCCGTTCTTGGGAGTGACGGTTTCGGTCTGGCAAACGACGATGGTCGATGGGAGAAGGTACCCCAGACAGGCAGAGTCCGTCTTGGGAACGATGTGGAAGTAGGTGCCAACACCACCATCGACCGGGGTGCACTGGAGGACACGGTGCTGGAAGACGGGGTCAAACTGGATAACCTGATCCAGATCGCCCACAACGTTATTGTCGGCACCAATACCGCAATGGCGAGTGGAGTGGCGGTCGCGGGTTCGACCCATATTGGCCGCAATTGTACCCTGGGGGGTATGGTCGGGCTCGTCGGCCACCTGGATATCGGCGATAATGTACACTTTTCGGGAGCGAGCATGGTTACCCGTTCCTTTTCTGAGCCGGGGTACTACAGTGGCAATCTGCCCGCCATGGACAACAAGCAGTGGCGTAAGGCCGTGGCGCGTATTCGCCAACTGGATGAGATGGCGAAGCGTATACAGCGCCTGGAAAAAAAGGTGGAATCAGTTTCCACGGACCAGGATGGATAACGCATTGATCAAGGGGAGAGAACGTTGGTTGTGATGGACATCGAGAAGGTGCTGCGCCTGTTGCCGCACCGTTATCCGTTTTTATTGATAGATCGGGTATTGGAGTTCGAGAAGGACAAACGTCTGTTGGCATTGAAAAATGTGACCTACAACGAACCCTTCTTCAACGGACATTTTCCCATCAAACCGGTAATGCCGGGTGTTCTGATTGTCGAGGCGATGGCGCAGGCCACCGGCCTGCTGGCTCGTGAGTCCCATCCGGAGACCGCTAACGAAAATACCATCTACCTGTTTGTCGGGATCAACAAGGCGCGTTTCAAACGCCCGGTGGTACCCGGTGATCAGCTTGAGCTGGAGGTGACTCAGACTGCGATGAGACGTGGAATGGGTATCTTCTCAGGTGTCGCCAGGGTGGATGGGAAGGTGGCGGCTACTGCAGAGGTCATCTGCACGGCAAGAGACGCCACTGAGGCATGAGTCAAATCGATCAACGGGCGGTGATCGATCCCTCTGCGGAGTTGGGCGAAGGGGTCACTATCGGTCCATTCTCGGTGATCGGGGCCGATGTGAAGATCGGCCGAGGTACCACCATCGGCCCTCATGTCGTTATCAACGGCCCGACCAGGATTGGTGAAGATAATCGTATCTTTCAGTTTGCCTCGGTCGGCGAGGATCCACAGGACAAAAAGTATGGCGGTGAACCGACACGGTTAGAGATCGGCGACCGTAACGTCATCCGTGAGTTCGTTACCATCAATCGGGGAACGCAACAGGATACGGGAACAACCCGCATTGGCAATGATAATCTCTTCATGGCCTATACCCATGTGGCTCACGATTGCCAGATCGGTAACGACGTCATCATGGCCAACGCCGCTTCTATTGGTGGTCATGTGCATATCAGCGATCACACCATTCTCGGCGGATTTACTATCGTCCATCAATTCTGTCGCATCGGCGCCTACAGCTTTTGTGCCATGGGTTCGGTGATCTCCAAGGACCTGCCGCCCTATGTAATGGTCTCAGGACACCCGGCGAAACCCTATGGCATCAACACCGAAGGGCTGCGGCGCCGTCAATACAGCGAGCAGGCGATCCGCCAGATCAAGCGTGCCTACAAACTGCTCTACAAATCCCAGTTGCGGCTGGAAGAGGCGATCGAATCGATTCGTGAGATAGCGGGCGAGGCGCCAGAAGTCGGCATTATGGTGGATTTTATTGCGCAGGGCGGACGCAGTATCCTCCGCTAATGAGTCGAATTGGTATAGTCGCCAATGAAGTCTCCGGTGATCAACTCGCCGCCTCCCTGATCCATGCACTGAAGGCAAAACGGCCTGAATTACGCTTTGAGGGCATGACCGGTCCTGCAATGGAGGCCGAAGGCTGCAAGAGTCTGGCACGCATGGATCCTGTGATGGGGCTGGTGGAGGTGCTGAAGCACCTGCCGGGACTGCTCTCACTGCGGCGCAGGCTCTTCCACCACTTCCAGACTGACCCCCCGGACCTCTTTCTTGGTGTGGATGCGCCGGATTTCAACCTGGCGCTGGAAACCCGACTCAAAGCCGAGGGCATCCGGACTGCCCACTTTGTCAGTCCGACCGTCTGGGCCTGGCGTCAGAAGCGTGTAAAAAAACTGCGCCGGGCAGTGGATCTAATGTTATGCATATTTCCCTTTGAAGTGGATTTTCTCCAGCGGAACAGTGTAACCGCCAGCTATGTGGGGCATCCTTTGGCGGATGAGATTCCCCTTGAGTCGACAGCGCCGGAAGGCATCAGATCCGAGCTGGGGCTTGATCCCGACCGCCCTGTTATTGCGATTCTGCCCGGCAGCCGCATGAGCGAACTCGGCATGCTGTCGGCACCTTTTTTACAGACTGCGATCTGGTGTTTGCAGCGTCATCCTGAGCTGCAATTCGTGGCGCCGATGGTGAACGCGAAGATTCGGACAGCTTTTTCTGAGCAGATGGTTGAGGTTGCACCGGATCTACCCATCATCCTGCTCGATGGTGAGGCGCGTATGGCGATCCAGGCGGCTGACGTTGTGCTGACTGCCTCGGGCACTGCGACGCTGGAAACACTTCTATTGAAACGCCCAATGGTTGTAGGTTATCGGTTGGCGGCCCTGACATACTGGCTGGTAAAGACCTTCAATCTAGTGAAGATTCCCCACATGGCGATGGCCAATCTGATTGCTGAAGAACGCCTCGCACCGGAGTTTCTACAGGGTGAGGTCAGGCCGGAGGCGCTTGGGCAGGCGCTGCTCGATTTTCTCGAATCACCGGCCAGGCGGGCTGGCGTCGTCGCCAGGTATCGGCAGCTGCACGAAGGGTTGCGTTGTGATGCTGCAAACCGTGCCGCGGATGCAGTGTTGGCACTTATCGATCAAAAGGAGTTCTGAGATGGACTTTTTCATTGCCGGTGTGGATGAGGTGGGACGTGGGCCACTGGCGGGCCCCGTGGTGGCTGCTGCGGTGATTCTCGATCCGGCAAATCCGATAGAGGGCTTGGCGGATTCCAAAAAGCTCAGTGAAAAACGCCGCGAAATCCTCTCCGGGTTGATTCGCGAACGCTCCCTGGCCTGGGCGCTCGGGCGTGCTGGGGTCGAGGAGATCGACGAAATCAATATCCTTCAGGCCAGTCTGCTGGCGATGCAGCGGGCGGTTGAAGCGTTGCATATGTCACCGCACAAGGCGCTGGTGGATGGCAAGCATGTTCCAAACCTGTCCTGTGAGGTGGAGGCGATCATCGGCGGCGACAGTAGTGTCAAAGCGATCGGCGCAGCCTCCATCATTGCCAAGGTTGCCCGTGACCGGGAGATGGTGGAGATGGATCTGCGCTACCCCGGTTATGGTCTGGCGAGACATAAAGGCTACCCCACCAAGATGCATCTGGAGGCGCTCAGGGAATTGGGTGTCACGCCGATTCACCGCCGTTCATTCGGGCCGGTCAGGCGTCTCCTGGAGGATTAAGGAGTCCCTGATCGAATCAGAGGTTCCACAAGGACAGCGCATATGTTCTGGAAATTGGAGGGTTTTTGGGTGGATAATGGCGCGAACTGGTGATGATACACCGGATTGGGCAGAGCCATCTTGAAAGTGACACCCAAATAAATGAGCGTCAGCTGGCGTAAAAATAAAACAGAGGATAAGAGTCAGGAGTTATTTTATGGGGAACCCGGAGCAACAATTGGATCGGGAAGAGATCAAGGCCAGGCTGCGTGAGATTATCAAGGAGCAGTTGGAGGTCGACGAGGTCGAGTACGACGAGAACAATCTGGACAATCTCACCGAATTGGAGATCGACTCGCTCTCTTTTGTTGAAATCATCTTTGAAATAGAGGACAAGTTCGACGTTAAGTCTGCCGGTGGTTTCAGTGATGAACAGCTTAAAGAGATTAAAACCACAGACGATATTGCGGATCTGATTCTTGCTGCCAAGTCGGCTTCATGAGCGCTGGCGGCAGGGTGGCGATCACAGGCCTTGGTGTGGTGTCGCCGGTTGGTAACGACATCCAATCTTTCTGGAAGAACTCGGTCGCCGGCGTCAGCGGCATTCGACCGATAGAGCGTTTTGATTCAGCCAATTTCGGCTGTAAGGTTGCCGGTCAGGTCGAGGGACTTTCCGAGAGCCCTTTCTATAAGAAAAAATACATCAGGATAGACCCCTGCAGTGCAATGGGGCTGGTTGCGGCCAGTCAGGCTCTGGCTCAGGCCGGTATAGAAATGGATAGTGAGAAGCGGGCTCGCTATGGCGTCTATTCCGGCACCGGTATCGGTGGTGTGACCACCCATGAAACCGCCTGCCTGAAATACGCTGCCAAGCCTGACGACCCTCGTATCAGCCCGCTTGCCATCGTGCGGGTGATGAATAATGCAGGCGCCTCTGAGATCGCAATGCATTTTGGCTTTGCCGGAGAGTCACTCACTGTCTCAACCGCCTGCGCCGCCGGTCTGCAGGCCTTGGGAGAAGCCTGCCGCGCTATTCGTGATGATCGAGCAGACCTGATTGTGGCAGGTGGTAGCGATGCCCCCCTCTCCCGCCCTCTCTACTCCGCTTGGCAGAGCATGCGGGTCATGTCGTCTTGGGGGGGGGATCCCGCAGCTGCTTCGCGCCCGTTCAGTGGTGATCGTAGTGGCTTGGTATTGGCGGAGGGTGCCGCCTACGTCATTTTGGAGAGCGAGGCGCACGCTCGTGACCGTGGAACTGAAATACTCGGCTTTGTGGATGGATATGCCTCCAATACCTGCCATGGTCACATCACTCGGCCAAGCATGGAGCATGAGGTTGATGTGATGGGCAACGCGCTGAAAAGCGCAGGGATTACCCCTGATGATGTTGACTATATCCATGCCCATGGCACGGGGACCGAGGCTAACGATGTGATAGAAACCGACGCCATAAAAGCGGTGTTTGGTGAGCGTGCTGCCAATGTTCCGATTACTTCAGGCAAGTCGATGCTGGGGCATACTTTGGGTGCTTCGGGTGTCTTCGGGCTGATCTCGGCACTGTTGAGTCTCAACAAGGGTATCGCCATCCCCACCATCAACCTGGATAACCCGGATCCCAAGTGTGACTTGAACTATGTGGCAAACAAGGCCCAGCCTTTGTCCAGAAGTCGTACTGCCATGGTGAATGCGTTTGGTTTTGGTGGAACAAACTGCACGGCGGTGATTAGGGCCTGTTAATCGCTGTGCTGCTCCTGTTTCCGGTCCCTGAAATCAAGGAGGCGTCCGACTTCTTGATTGAATCGCTGCAGTTTTTCCAGAGTTTTTGCTTCGTCTCTTGATTTGCTGGCCGCTTCCGGGTGGGTGACAGCAAGATTCAATGCTGGAACCCCGCAGATCGAAGTGGCTCCATGCAGGCGGTGAACATTCTCTCTGAGATCGTCCCACTGCCGGGCAGCATGATTCCCACGGATTACCCCGGCCTGTTCCGGCAGTTCATTGCAAAACTGCTTGAACATTTCATCCACAAGTTTTTTATTGCCTCCAGCAATATTTAACGCTTTTTCTTCATCCCTGATCGGGAGGTCAGCGTCTGAGTCAACTGACTCATTTGTGGTTGCCATCGTCTGAGCCAGTTGAGGTTTTTCCCCCCTTAACAGTGGGAGTATTACGTTCATAAGTTGAGATTCGGTATATGGTTTTAGCAGATAACCATCCATGCCCGCTGCTATTACCTCATTTCGTGTCTCGGGTACCACGTCAGCAGTGAGTGCGACGATCGGCGGTGAGTTGGAACGATTCGCACAGTTCTCAAGAATTCTTTTTGCGGCGTCCGTACCTTTGAGTTTCGGCATGTGGACGTCCATTAGTATCAGGTCAAACTGGTTTTTTGTAGCCAGGTCAATGGCTTCGGAGCCGATGTTCGCTTCTGAAACAATAGCGCCCTTTTCAGAAAGGAGAATGTTCATCAGTTCCAGATTAATGTGATTGTCATCCACGACAAGGATCCTTTTCCCTTTTAATGAGGTGTCACTATCAATGTTTGAGGCAATTGTTGAGTGGTCGTGAGCTTCACCGGCGGAAAAAATCTCCTTAAGGATGTTATCGAGAGTCTCGCTGCCCAAGGGTTTGGAAAGAGACCAGATAGTATTGTCGATGTGGAAATTTTCTATGGTGTTTCGATCTGATGCGCTGAGAAGTACCAGGACAGGAAGATTGAAAGAAGTCAGGAAACCCTTTGCTGTTATATCTGCGTAACCTGAGGTGATTTCATCTTTTGTAAAGCCGCATACGATCAAGTCTGTGAGAGAGAGGATGGGTTCATCTGTGTCAACAGTCTCCAAATCCTTGGTCAAAAATCCTCGTTTAAGAAATTGATGTTTGATGGATAGGCGAGATAGTTTGTGCTGATCGATGATCAGGCAGCTTTTGTTATAGAATTGTGCTGATTGCGGTTTGTTACTTTCAGTGTCATCTTTTTTCAGAGTCAGCGTGACCCGGAAACAGGAACCCTGCCCGCGTGCACTGTCCACCTTGATGCTGCCACCCATCGATTGGGCCAACTTCCTGGAAATGCTCAATCCAAGGCCGGTGCCGCCATACATTCTGCTGGTAGATGTATCAGCTTGTTGAAATGCACGAAAAAGATGCTCTTGTGCATCATGGTCGATACCAATGCCTGTGTCGGTTACCGTGAAACTCAGTGTACACTCGCTATCTGTTTCACGTTCAAGCATGACCCGAACAATGACTTCGCCCGTGTGAGTGAATTTGATCGCATTACTCAACAGATTGACAAGAATTTGTCTGATTCTGGTTAAATCGCCGATCAGTCTGTCAGGAACGTCGGAATAGACCATCAGCACAAGTTCCAGCTCTTTGTCCTGGGCCGATGGAGCCAGCAGTACAACAGGATCTTCAAAACACTCGGTCACAGAAAAACTTGAGCTGTCTGGTTCCAGTCTGCCGTATTCAAGCTTTGAATAGTCCAGGATATGGTTGATGATCTCCAGTAAGTTGGTAGCAGATTTGGTGATTGTGTTGACGACATCTTTCTGTTTTTTATCAAGATTCATCTTTTTCAGTAAGTTCGCAAAACCCAGAACGCCATTCATGGGTGTTCTGATCTCATGACTCATGTTGGCAAGAAATTCTGATTTTACATGGCTTGCCATGAGCGCACGTTTTCTTGCCAAGTCGAGTTCGACATTCTGTATTTCCAGTGCTTCCATTGTTTGAGTCAGATCTGAAGTTGCCTGATTAATCTGCTGTTGCATGGTTTCCTGGGACAGTTTCAACTCTCTGGCCATTGTGTTGAAACTCTCTTCAAGACTGGCGATTTCCCGGTAAGATTTTTCTGGAATCAAGGTGGAGAAATCACCGGCTCGCATCTTCACAACTGCCTTTGTCAGGCGCGAAATGGGGCCCGTTACCCGCTTGCTGAGTGCAAGTGAGAAGAGAATGGTTCCAATTAATCCGAACCACAGTATAAGAAGGCTGTTGCGCATAATTCGGCGTTTGTTGGCCAGCAGTCTTTTCGTGCTGATAGTGATGGCAACGCTGCCCAATGAGGTGGTACCTGACAAGGCGGTTATTTCAGGTTCCTCGCTTTGTTCAGGATAGTCTGAGACATCAATCGGCATGATTTCTCTACCGACATGTGCACGAAAAATAATATGGTTGTCGGTGGAGTTGATATTCCCTGCCATTGGGTTATTGGAATGGCTATTTATTTTGGCAAGTGTGTTATTTGATTCGTCGAGTACCCGGATTTCACTGACATCACTGTGACGAAAGATCGATTTTAGATTTGTTTTCAGGGTTGCCGAGTCACGGGTAAACAATCCCGTAGTGCTTAACGCGGCGGCTTCATTGGCAATAGCCTGTCCACGTTCATTGAATGCGTCGAAGAGATTATCCAATTGCGTATTGATCAGATAGGTGATCAATGGCACTGCCAGGGCGATTGCGGGCAGTAATCCTGCAATCAATGCTTGTGTTCTGAAGGTTTTAAATTGATTCAGGATCATGGTGTTTTGCCTGCACTGATCTGATCTCTGAGGTGAGTTTCTGAAGGAAGTTTAATCCCCAATGACCTTGCTACTTTTCTATTGACGCTAACAGAGAAATATTTTGGATATTTCGGCCCTTTTATAAGATTGGTTTTAGTGCTGAGATGGCTGGCGGAGACATCGACTATATGCCGTGCAATATCATCGGGGGTGGAATGAACAGCGGAAATGGCACCGGCCTTTACATAGGCGGCTGAAAATCCCACAACGGGCACCTGTTTGCGGTAGGTGGATGTAAGTATATTGGATATGGTCTTTCTGTTATGGATGTTGGCATCAGGCAACGCCAGAAGAACGTCTGAACTTTCCAATAATTTCCCAAGTTTGCTGCCAAGTTCTTTGCTGTTGACAACTTCTGCCAGTGTTATTGTGATTCCCAGCTTATTTTCGCTCTTTCGCAAGATGGATTCAGCAGGACGGTTATTCTTGTGGACCAATATTCCGATACGTTTTCCTCCGCCAGTAGAGAGTTTTGCCAGCCTGAGACTGCGTTCAAGTGGCTGATTGAGATAGATCGTATCCGTTTCCTGAAAGTGTCTGTCGCGGATGTTTGATTTTTTATCCGGCAGCATCGGTATCATTGCGTGGACGGTCTTGTTCGTGACGCCATGATTACGTGTGAATTTTGCGGCTTTTGATCCGAGTGTGATGATCAAGTCGCTATGCTTGGACCATTCGGGTTTCAGATTAGTTGGGATTGATGATGTGGTGTCGACCTTAGTGCAGATGTCGGGATGACTTTCGTAGTAGAGAATAAAATAGCGTTCAATGGCACTGATCACCTTATCGTAAACAGTTGCGTTTCCGCTTTTTATGATCAGAACATTCTGCTTTTTTTCGACTTCCCGTGAATACGCGTAGCCAGCGATAAAATGCTGTGCCAGGAAAAGCAACAATAAAACACGGCAGAAACGCCCCAATACGGGCAGGGTGTTACCTGTCCGCAGGGCTGTCAATTTGCCGTCAGTAAACAAGTCTCGGTTTCCTTTTCTTTTCGCTTTGTTGGATAAGCGTTTTTCAATCCATCGAAAATATCTTTAATAGACCAACTATCATCTGAAACCCAGTGATGCCTGAAGGAAGAAGCGGGTTTCCCATTGGTTGACTAAGTCACGACTCGGCGCGTTGAAAAAATCCACATGCCCACCGTTGAAGTTTTGTCCGATAAGCGCTATTTCTCCGTCCATGCCCGGAAGAGTGAACTCTTTTCCCAGTCTCACATCCCAGCGCCTGAAGGTTGGGATCAGGTCGCCTTCACCACCCCAAATCATTTCGCCGACATAGTAGTAGGCCGAACTGATCTGGATACCACTGTCGAAACGGTGGCTGCCGAGGATGCTGAAGGTATGACTTGCAGCATTATTACTAATATCACTTCTGGATTGGACCGTGCCATCCAGAATCAGGAAAGCTTCCTGGCCGTATGTATTGGCGTAGCCGTAACCGAGAAAAATCAGATCGCGGGGGGTCGGCCTGAAGTCAAGATTCACCTCCAGCCCATTGATGGTCGCCTCGCCTGAGTTTATGTAGGTGTCAGCGCCTTCCTGAACCAGGTCGTTGAAATTATTCAATGTTGCGAGGGCGATGGGGTCGGTCAGCCCGCGGTCCGGGTCTGGGATATCGAAATTACGGAATTCATTAATGACATTGTCGATCTTTTCATGAAACAGTTTGAGATCCAGGGTCAGGCCAGCTTCAGGGAAACTGCCCAGGTATCCCAGCTCAAAACTGTCGATGGATTGCGGGTCCAGGTTTCCGGTTGCCAACACCCAGGTGTTCACGTCATTAAGCGGTTCATCGAGAAAGACCACGAGGTTGATGTGGTCCTCCAGCAGTGTGGGCATGCGGTAGGCGCGAGAAGCGCTCGCCCTGATGGTATTGTTTTGATCCATATGGTGATTGATTGCGAGGCGGGGAGAGAAGAAGGGATCCTTATCTTCAAAGCGCTCGACCATTCCTCCGGCATTGACAACCCACGCGGGAGATATATGCCACTCTGCGTTGGCAAAGAGGCGTAATTGATCTCTTGTGATTGCATCGTGCTGATGAAAGATCCAGACACTTTTCCCACGATCCTGTCGCGCACCCGCCCCCCACACCAACCGTAGATTATCTGACGTCTGCAAAGTCTGCTGAAATTCCAGATCGTATCTATCTGACTCAAAACCCAACCAGGAAAGCGTCAGAGGCGAGTCGGTGAGTTTCAGTTCATCCAGAAACATCTGGAAATTGTAGTTCCCACCAGAGAGTCCAAGGGCGAAGATATCAGGCCGTATCGGCTCGGGAAAACCTTGCAGATCGTCCAGCCCTTTGATGGCGTCTGACAGGATAGGTGAACGGTAGCTGTCTTCTATCTGCTGGTAGTTATGATAAAACTGGAGACGAAACTCATTGCTTGGAGATTGCTGATGAGTCCAGGCTATCTGTTGGAAGTTGTAACGATTGTTTAATACCCTGGTCTGCTGAAAGATATCCGACCAGCCTTCGCCGTAGTTTCCCCGGCTGAAACCGACACGAAACTCCAGCGTGTCGTCATTATCCAATGTTTGCTCTCCGTGGAAGTTGAACCAGCGTGTGTCGGCGCTGTCTTCGCGTTCTTCAAAGCCGTCGTATTCATCGTAGTTGGCTGAAATCCTATAGGCGAAGTCCCCAATCGAGTCGGCATAACGGCCATAAATCTTGCGCGCATTGCCTTCGCCTATGATGGTTTTCAACATTGCACCGGGACGATCAGCCGGGTGGTCGGTAATGATGTTGACAACGCCTGAAAATGAGTTGGAACCATAGGCGGCGGCATTGGGTCCCCGGATCACCTCGATACGCGCTATTTCGTCAACCTCGATCGGCATGTCGGCCCATGCGACGCCACCAAATGCGGGATCGTAAACCGATCGTCCATCGATCAGCACCTGCATGTCACGAGCATATTGGTCGGCCATACCGTGATAGGTTGCAGTGGCCCTGGAGCCGGAATAGAAACCCACTGCAAAACCCGGTACCAGTCGCAGCAGGTCAGGAATATTCCTGGAGCCGGATGCACGAATCATCTCTTTGTCGATGATTGTCATTGCCGTAGGGGTATCTGCCAGGGATTGGGAGAGACGGGTTGCGGAGAGCACCACGGGCAACTCTTCGAAAAAATAGTCTTCGGAGATTGGGTCGGATTCAGCGGCGTTCCCAATCTGAAAATAGATTGCTGGGAGCATCACGAGAGAAGAGAGAAGCCGTCTATATCGTAACGGATATCTTTGAAGTTGCATGGTTCTATTCGCTATTGTGTGGCAGGCGTCTCGGCCCTGTTTCTGATACGTCTGCTTCTTCTATGAACCGACATTCTTTAACGGATATCCTATCATCTCCTACAAGTAGAAAGGTTATCGTCTCAATACCTGCATCCAGCGCCAAAAATTCAGAAGTCCGGCCAACGATGAGGCGACATAGGTGAGCGCGCAGGCCTTCAGTATCCGCTTGGCCTTCTTTTCCTGAGAGGCATCGATGTATTTTCCCTGAGTGAGGATCGGCATCGCCTTGCCGAAACTGGCATCCCACTCTACCGGCAGGGTGATAAGCTGGACGATGAGCCCGGTCCCCATGGTGATGATCGCGGCCAACAGCATAATTGCCCCGCTGCTCGGAGCGCGGGTAATGCCTGCCAGCAGGGGGGCAAGAAAGAGCAGGAATGATCCCAGTTTCTGGCTGACTATCGCTATCCTGGCCAGTCCCATGCGCAGACGAAAAGGGCGGTAACCACTGGCGTGTTGAATAGCGTGTCCGACCTCGTGGGCTGCGGTTGTAATGGCGGTCAGTGTTCTGCCCTCCATTTTGTCCCTGGTGAGCCGTACGGTCTTGCTGAGGGGGTCGTAGTGGTCCCCGGATTCGGTGGCTTCAACGCGAATTTCATTAAGTTCAAAACGGTCAAGCAGATGGCGGGCCAGTTCTCCCCCCGTGCCGGGAAAGTCCTCATCCTGCCGGTTATAGCGTGAGAGGATATGTTGCACCCACCATTGGGGTGCGTATATCAGAGCAAGGACAAGGGTGATGAGAAGCAGATAGTGCACGGTATCTTCCGTTGGCAACAACAGGCGAATAATCCGGTATACTAACCCGTTTTCCGGGATTCCGGACTGAATTACAGAATTTGGAGATGAACGATGTCGACAGAGGGCGTCAAGAAAGTGGTATTGGCCTATTCCGGTGGTCTGGATACCTCCATTATCGTCAAGTGGTTGCAGGACGAGTATAAGTGCGAAGTGGTGACCTTTACTGCCGATATCGGTCAGGGCGAAGAGGTGGAACCTGTACGCGCCAAGGCGGAGGCGGCTGGCATCAAAGAGATCTACATAGAGGATCTCACTGAAGAGTTCGTGCGGGACTATGTCTTCCCCATGTTTCGCGCCAATGCCATTTATGAGGGCGAGTACCTGCTGGGCACATCCATTGCACGGCCATTGATCGCCAAGCGGCTGATCGAGATTGCCAACGAGACCGGCGCGGATGCCATCTCCCACGGCGCCACCGGCAAGGGCAACGACCAAGTGCGTTTTGAGCTGGGTGCTTATGCCCTGCGTCCCGATATTCATATCATCGCCCCCTGGCGTGAATGGGATCTCAACTCCCGTGAAAAGCTGCTGACCTATGCCGAGACCCACAGTATCCCCATCGAGATGAAGCGGGAGGGCAAGAAATCCCCCTATTCCATGGATGCTAACCTGCTGCACATCTCCTATGAAGGTTATGACCTGGAGGATCCCTGGACCGAAGCCGGGGAGGATATGTGGCGCTGGTCTGTCTCTCCCGAGCAGGCCCCGGACAAACCGATGTATATCGAGCTGACCTTCGAGAAGGGCGACGTGGTTGCCATCGATGGTGAGGCCATGTCACCGGCGACGGTTCTGGCGACCCTGAACAAGCTGGGTGGTGACAACGGTATCGGTCGTGCTGACATCGTGGAGAATCGCTATGTCGGCATGAAATCCCGTGGCTGTTATGAAACCCCCGGTGGCACCATCCTGCTTAAAGCGCATCGTGCCATGGAGTCGCTCACCCTGGATCGCGAGGCGGCCCATCTGAAGGACGAGTTGATGCCGCGCTACGCCAAGCTGATCTATAACGGTTACTGGTTCGCGCCGGAGCGGGAGATGCTGCAGGTCGCCATCGACCAGACCCAGCAGGTGGTCAACGGTGTCGTCAGATTGAAACTCTACAAAGGCAACGTCTACGTGGTCGGGCGGAAGTCCGACACCAACAGTCTCTTTGACGAGTCCATCGCCACTTTTGAAGACGATGAGGGCGCATACGATCAGAAGGATGCGGAAGGTTTCATCAAACTCAATGCGCTGCGTTTGCGGGTGGCTGCGGGGAAAAAGACAAGTGAAGGTTAAAGGCGAAAGGTGAAAGGTTAAAGGCGAAAATTGGCAGTGCCAACGGACCAGCTAGGTTTTTAGTTATTCCTGGTTCTTTATTGGTGCAGAATTCAAAAACATGGTTTTGGCCTGGAAACGCGTAAAGCCGTAATATGAAGCTGACCGTAAATTCGTCCTTTAGCCTTTAACCTTTTACCTTGAACCTTCAGTTTTCCCGCTCCGGCAATTCCGGGTCCTCTCTCGTATAGCCAATGGCGGCCAGCTTTTCGAGATAGGCCTGCCAGAGTTCATCATGGAACTTGCCCAGGTTGTAGAGATACTTCCAATCGTAGAGTCCTGAGTCATGCCCGTCATCGAAGATGATTTTAACCGCGTAACTGCCCACGGGTTTGATATCGGCAATGGAGACCATTTCCTTACCGGTCTCCAGTTTTGCCTGTGCCGGGGTATGACCCCGGGTTTCGGCAGAGGGTGAGTAGACCCGCAGATATTCACAGGGCAGCGAGAAGTGGGCGCCATCGTCGAAGGCGATATCGAGAAAGCGGGATTGCTGATGTACCTTGATCTCGACGGGGCGGGGTTGTTTTTCCATTAGATCTTTCCGGTGTTTGATTCAGGCCAGCCCCGGGTGTGTTTTTCCACAAGGTCTGCCAGCATTTCGATGTGGTCGGGTTGTGCGTTGAGGGCGGGAATATATTCATAGATGCCGCCGCCCGCTTTCTGAAAATAACCCTTGTTCTCCACCGCGATCTCTTCCAGTGTTTCCAGGCAGTCGGCGGAGAAACCAGGACTGACCACCTGGACGTGTTGTACCTTTGCCTTGCCCCAAGAGATAAGGGTTTGGTCGGTATAGGGCTTGATCCACTCCTTTCTACCGAAACGGGACTGAAAACTGAATTGCCACTGAGAGTCTTCCAGTTGGAGTCTTTCGGCAACCTGTTTGGCGGTGAAACGGCACTCGCTGGGATAGGGATCACCGGCGGCGGCATAATCTTCCGGAATACCGTGGAATGAGAAGAGCAGTTTTTCCGCCGCGCCATGTTCTTCGCGGAAGCGTTGGATTGAGTCGGCCAGCACCTGTATGTAGTCAGCTTCATGGCCGTAGTGGTTGATGAAGCGCAGTTCCGGTAACCGCCGCCAGTGTTGCAGTTCACTTGTTACCGCATCGAAAGTTGAGGCGGTGGTCGTGGCGGAGTACTGGGGATAGAGCGGCAGTATCAGGATGCGCTCGGCGTTTTCGCGGCGCAGCGTTTCCAATCCGTCGGTTATGGAGGGGTTGCCGTAGCGCATTGCCAGGACGACTTTTACCTTGCTGTCGAACCGTTCGTTGAGTGCTGCCTGCAGTTTGTCCGTCTGTTGCCTGGAGATGTCCAGGAGTGGTGAACCACTCTCTGTCCAGACCGTACGGTAGGATTCGGCGGAGCGCTTTGGACGGATGCGCAAAATGACGCCGTGTAGAATGACCTTCCAGAGCAGTCTGGGAAATTCCACCACACGGGGATCGCTGAGGAATTCCGCCAGGTAACGCCGCACATCACTGGTGGTGGGGCTGTCCGGTGTGCCGAGGTTGGTTAGCAGGATGCCGAGGCAGCCTGTACCGGGGGGCGCAAGATCCGAGTGGTTTCTATATGTCATGGCGTTAATTGTTGTTCGCGGAACGGACTGAGTGTGGGTGCAGACTGCAGGTGGATTTATCCAGTGGGAAGACTACACCACTCGACAGTCGACCGAAACCGGATAGCCCAACCGATTCCGATCCTAAAATAGTATCCGTCCGGAATTGTCACTATTCATCTCGCAAAGACGCCAGGAAAACCATTTTTATCGATTAATAACATAATAGAACGTAGGGTGCGCTGTGCGCACCATGATTGCTGACCACAAAGAACATACAGAGCGCTGAAGAAGCCGGAAAGGCTGTTTTACACCGATTTTTTCAACAGGTCCGTAAACTCCGGCGTTCTGAGATATCCGTATGATTTATGATGGATCTTTCCCCAGCCATTGATCACCAGATCGTCCCTCACCTTGACCCCATCCTCATTTGAATCGTAGTCGTCCGCGAGGTGGGTGTCGATGGCAACCGGGTCGCGCCGGTCTGCAAGGTTGGTCCATTTTTTTACGATACTGGGGGTACGCACCAGCGGACTCTCTTCACTGATTTTATATTTCACGTGGGGCAGGCCAAGGGGGGAGCCGATGGTCACGAAATGGTCGATCTTGATATTGGGATCCTCTTTGCCGAGCTGCCGCAGGACATCATAAGCGATGATGGTGCCCATGGAGTGGGCGACCAGCATGATGCGGTCCCCTCTGTTGTCGAGAATCACGGTTTTCAGACGTTTCCTGAGTTCTTCACGGAGTTCGCTGTCCGTATAGTATTTATGCAGATCCTGCAGTTTTTTCTCCAGCACCTTATCGGCAATCTTATCGATGCCGAAGAGCTCCTTTGCCGAGTCCCATATTTTTCCGTTAATCGACGATGCCTTGGCTCTCACAATGTCAAGCCAGCCGTCATCGTAGCGTTTCAGGGTGCCATCTTCGGCTTTGTGGTACGCATCGGGGTCTTGGTCAGGTGTGGCATACATGGTATCGGCCCAATAGACCGAGTGAAAATTGAGAGAATCCAGGGTGATGCCCGCATTTTTTTGCAGCCCTTCCAGCATGGCCTGTTCCCACCATTCGGCCAGTGTCTCTTCCGGTGGTTTGTTGGCCAGCCCATGTATACTGATGATGACATTGCTCATGATATCGATCTCCTTTTTTTGTTTTCCCCGATAAAGAAATATAGTTGCCTGAGCATCGATTGCATAGGCTTGCTGTTCAACACGGTAGATTTTCCAGGGGCGTCTGGTGAAGAATCGCCCGTGGGGACAAGTGCACTACAGCCTGTTATATTCAGATATCCAGAAAAAGCCTTGTGGGATGGTTGAAATGTGCGGGAGACAGCCGGTGCGGGGCATCCCGGACGCGTTACTGCTGCCCTGCAACAGTTGACGGGACAAAGCGGTCTACGATGCTCAGGAGCGCAAACTGGCAGCTAGAATTTCAAGAGTTACGAGAAACAGGCACCAGACGAGATCTACCGGCCGTGAAGTGAAAATACGACTGCCGAGGGTTGGTATCAGCGCCTGTCTGTTGGGTGAACCCGTGCGTTATGATGGTCAGCATAAATACGCCGCACAAATCGTCGAATCCCTGTCGGATGTAGTGAGTTGGGTGCCGCTCTGCCCTGAGACAGAAGCTGGCTTGGGTGTGCCGCGTCCACCGGTGAAACTTATCGGTTCGCCCGACAGTTTTCGGGTTGTTGGTGTAGAAAATCCAGAGTTGGATGTAACCGCCACGCTGCTCGAGTATTCACGACAAAAGATACAAAAACTTGGGCGGATCAGCGGTTTTATTCTGCAAAGCAGATCTCCCAGTTGTGGTTTGAAAAGTACCCCATTCAGGGAGAGTGGCCTGCTGGGTGCCGGGGTGTTTGCCGGTATGCTCAAGCACGAGTTCCCGGAGTTACCGGTCGCTGAGGATGTGGATCTGGATTCAGCGGATGCGCTGGATGAATTTCTGCAGCGTGTCAGGCGATATGACCCGAATCCAAGGTAGTAGGAACAATCGAGCCACAGGCTTGTCAATACACGCAATAGGTATGCCGGCCAATTTTTCGTGGCATTCGTGAGCCTGGCAGCAGTCTGATCGGAAATAATAAAACAGGGGGAGTTATGAAAGCTGTTCTATTTGTATGCGTGGAGAATTCCAATCGGAGTCAGATGGCTGAGGCTTTTGCGCGGTTGCATGGCAGTAACCATCTGGAGGCCTTCAGTGCCGGTTCCAATCCCAGTGGCCAAGTCAATCCCAAGGCGATTGCCGCGATGCAGGAGAAGGGATATGACCTGACGATACACCACTCCAAATCGTTCAGTGACCTGCCCGATGCGCAGTTCGATTTTGTTATCACCATGGGGTGCGGTGATCGATGTTCCCATATCCCGGCGTTAATCCGTGAAGACTGGGATCTTCCTGACCCCAAAACACTGCCGCCGGATGAATTCAACCGGGTCAGGGATGAGATCGAACACCGGGTGCTGGATCTTCTGACGCGGATTAATTAAGGGATAGGTAAAATAAGGTTAAAGGCTAAAAGTTAAAGGACGAATTCACAGCCGTTTTCAGATTATGGTTTGATGCGTTTCTGGGTCATAGTAAGATTTTTTGAACCTGGAACCTGGAACCTGGAACCTGGAACCTGGAACCTGAAAGGCGAGAAGAGCCAGGAATGACGAAGAATCTCGGTCTGTCTATTTGGTACGGCCACCTTTAACCTTTAACCTTTAGCCTTTTACCTTCAACCTTTATTATCCCTTCATGAATAAGGAAAAACGGCAGGCAATTTTCGAGCGACTGCAGGCGGCTAATCCCAACCCGACGACTGAACTCAACTATCGGACCCCCTTTGAGCTGCTGCTGGCGGTGATCCTCTCTGCTCAGGCGACGGATAAGGGCGTCAATAAGGCAACAGCGCGCCTGTTTCCGGTTGCCAATACGCCGGAAGCAATCTTCGTGCTTGGTGAAGTGGGTTTGAAGGCGTACATCAAGACCATCGGACTGTTCAATTCCAAAGCGAAAAACATCATCCAGACCTGCCGTATGCTGATCGATATTCACGACAGTGAAGTGCCGAATGAGCGACTGGCACTGGAGGCGCTGCCCGGTGTAGGCCGCAAGACTGCAAATGTGGTGTTGAATACTGCTTTCGGACAGCCCACAATGGCAGTGGATACCCATATTTTCAGGGTTGGGAACCGGACCCGGCTGGCGCCGGGAAAGACGCCGCTGGAGGTGGAGAAAAAACTGCTGCGCTGGACGCCGAAAGCCTTCCTGCAGGATGCCCATCACTGGCTTATTCTTCATGGGCGTTACACCTGCGTCGCCAGAAAACCACGTTGCGGCAGCTGTGTGATTGAGGACCTTTGTGAATTCAAGGAGAAGACGTCGTAAACCTGCGGGGTTGAAATCTTTTTAGGAGTTTTACCAATGCATCGAATTGTGCTCTCTCTTTTCGCTTTTTTCTTTTTGCTATCAACCAGCGTTCAAGCTGGAAACGGCTTGGTAAACGTGCGCAGTCAATTCGGCGTGCAGAAGACGATGGATCGCCTGGAGAAGATGGTTAAAACGGCAGGCATGCGGGTCTTTGCGCGTATCGACCACGCCAAAGGGGCGGAGAAAATCGGCAAAACGCTACGTCCGACCCAACTCCTGATCTTCGGCAGTCCGAAGGCGGGGACTCCCCTGATGAAGAGCGATCAACGGGTCGGCATCGACCTGCCACTCAAGGTATTGGTCTGGAAGGATGCCGAGGGCCATGTCTGGTTCAGCTATACCCGTCCGGGTTATATGCTCAACCGTTTTGGGATCGATAATCGACCCAAGGTCAAAGAGAAGATGACCGGTATATTGGCCAAGTTCGCCCGTGTGGCGACCAGTCCCTGATCCGGAATCCCTATTCTGTGTTTGGCGGCGATAGAAATCAGATCCGGCAGGTCTTTGTGGATGCCTGGCAGAAGCGGGTTCAGGGTAAACCCCTGGAGCCGCTTGAACAGATGATCGCTGCCGTAGTGGCTGAACATCCTGAATACCATAAACTGCTGGACGACCGTGAAGCAGCATTGAGCCGGGAGTTTCTGCCGGAAGACGGTGAGAGCAATCCGTTTCTGCATATGGGTATGCACATTAGTCTGCAGGAGCAACTCTCCACTGATCGTCCGAATGGGATCGCCGGGCTCTACCAGCGGCTGGCCCAACGTATTGGAGATGCCCACGAGGCGGAGCACCAATTGATGGAGTGTCTTGCACATATGCTTTGGGAGGCTCAGGTCAACAAGCGGATGCCGGATGAGCAGGCCTATCTCGAATGCGTCAAACGTCTTGTTATCTAGTGCGCTATCGATGCAACAATTGCGGATTCAGTCAGGATGCAGGGTGCGCTGTGCACACCATGATTAGCGTACATACCGTGATTCCAGCTTGTTTTGGAGCGCATGGCGCACCCTAAAAATCCTGATTTTATTTATTGCAAATTCGACTATGATCCCGAAAATCAAAATATAGCGCTCAATGCCGACAACCAACTACAGGAACTGCACCCTCTGCCGCGTCATGCGCGGTTTTGCCTTTGGCGGATTGGGGGCAGCGGCGGCCGGTTATGGCGCGATCTGGTTTGGCGCGGAGAAGCAGGATGCAGTGCTCTATGCGCTCTTCGGTGCGATTGCGCTGACCGCGTATATGAATCGCAAACGGCCTGAACAAAAGTAGAACATACGGAGAGATCACGTGAATCAGCTACCCCACTTTCCCCACATGATTGCGGGTCATATTGAGCCGGCAGGTTCCCTGGAGATCACTGCCCCCTACGATCAGTCACCTATTGCCACCATCGACACGCTGGATGAAAAGGGTGTCGATCAGGCGCTGGCCAAGGCCCACGCCCTGTTTCATAACCGGGATGGATGGCTGACGGCTGCAGAGCGCATCATTATCCTGAGACGTGCCGGTGAGATAATGCAGGAGCGGGCCGAGCAACTGGCGTTGGAGGCAGCACGGGAAGGCGGCAAGCCACTGCTGGATTCCAGGGTCGAGGTAGCCCGCGCCATCGACGGCATGCAGATATGTATCGAGACCCTGCGCACCGAGGGTGGCGAGGAGATACCGATGGGGGTGAACGCCGCTTCCCTGGGACATCTTGCATTTACCCGTCGTGAACCGATCGGTGTGGTGGTGGCGTTGAGCGCGTTCAACCACCCGTTGAACCTGATCGTGCATCAGGTGGGACCAGCGGTGGCCACTGGCTGTCCTGTGATCGTGAAACCGGCGGCGGATACGCCACTCTCCTGTATGCACTTCATCGAGATCCTGCTGGAAGCGGGACTGCCAGAGGGATGGGTACAGGGCCTGGTGGCAAGTGACCATAAGGTGGCTACCAAGTTGGTGACCGATCCTCGGGTCGATTTCTTCTCCTTTATCGGTAGTGCAAAGGTGGGTTGGTGGCTGCGTTCACAGCTCTATCCCGGCACTCGCTGTGCGCTGGAGCACGGGGGAGCGGCGCCTGTAATCGTTGATGCAGATGCGGATCTTGAAGACGCCATGCCGCTGCTGGCCAAGGGGGGGTTCTACCATGCCGGCCAGGTCTGCGTCTCTGTCCAGCGCGTGTTCGCCCAGCAATCGATAGCGCGGCAACTTGCCGAGGGACTGGCGAAAGAGGGCTCTGCTATGACTGTGGGTGATCCGGTGCAGGAGGCAACAGCCATCGGGCCTTTGATTCGCCCCCGTGAAGTGGAGCGCATCCATGAGTGGGTGACTGAAGCCGTGCAGGGAGGGGCGGAACTGCTCTGCGGCGGCGAACCGATCTCAGAGACCTGTTATCCCGCCACTGTGCTGCTCAATCCTCCAGCCGATGCGAAAGTCAGCACGTTGGAGGTCTTTGGCCCCGTGATCTGTGTCTACAGTTACGACGACCTTGATGAAGCCCTCGAACGGTCAAATTCTCTCCCCTATGCCTTTCAATCCGCAATCTTCACCAAGAGTCTTGAGACCTCGCTGCGGGCCTACCGACGCCTCAACGCCTCTGCCGTGATGGTCAATCAGTTTACTGCTTTTCGTGTTGACTGGATGCCGTTTGCGGGTCTGCGGCAGTCGGGGATGGGGGTTGGCGGCATCCCTCACTCCATGCGGGATATGCAGGTGGAGAAGATGATGGTGATTCGTTCAACGGAAATCTGAATGATTCCTGATTTCGCGCAATAGCCAGTTGATGCAAACGGGTTTAATCTTTAAGTAGAAGCAGCTTGATCGGGCTATATTGATACGGTCTGGTTGAAGGTAGTAGGCAGTCGCTCAATTAAAATAACAGGGGAGTTCAATATGTCGATAACTTGGGTAGTTGCAGCAGATGCGAGCCGTGCCAGAATTTTTTCAGTAGAAAAGTCCGCCGGGTCTTTGCAGGAGATCCAGACACTAAGCCACCCTGAGGCACGTCTGCATGAAGGTGACCTCATTTCTGACAAACCTGAAGGAGAGCCGGATGAACACAAGCAGGGCGGCGCTGATCGTTTTGCCGCGCATGTATGCGCCACCCTTGAGGCGGGACGTAAAACCGGCGAGTTCCGCAAACTCTATCTGCTGGCGGCACCCGCTTTTCTCGGCATGCTGCGCAAGCATGAAAGCGATTCCCTGAAACAGATGATTCTCGGCGAGGTTGATAAAAACCTCGCAGCAATGGATCCGGCACAGATCAGGAAACATCTGCCCGAATATCTCTGACGATGGATATCAAGTCCCTCGACGCCTCCCTGCTCTATCATGCATGTGATCTTGGCGGGCTTGATTTCAGCACCACTGAAACCCTTGAGATCCTCCCTGAAATCATCGGACAGGAGCGGGTATTGGAGTCGCTCCGTTTTGGTGTGGGCATTCCTCATGAGGGTTACAACCTCTACGTCATGGGTTCCACCGGCGTGGGGCGTCACCGGGTCGTTACCGACACCCTGAACAGGCTCAGTCAGCCTGCCGGCAAACGTTCACTCGACTGGTGTTACGTCGCCAACTTTGATGATCCCAATCAACCACAGACCTTGTGTCTGCCTCCCGGTATGGGCAGGATGCTGCGCCAGGATATGGAGATTCTGGTGGGCGATCTGTTGGGCGCAATTCCGACTGCGCTGCAGAGCAAAGAGTTTCGTCACCGAGCCGAGGAGATCACCGCTTCGTTGCAGGAGCAGGAAGAGAAGATAGCTGCGGATTTTGGTGACAGGACCCGGGAGCAGGGCATTGCTTTGCTCCACTCCCCCAACGGCTATTCGCTGGTGCCGCTGAAGGACGACAAGATCCTCAGTGCCGAGGCGTTTCGGGAACTGCCGGAGGAGCAACGCTCGGAGATAGAGTCCAAAATTGAGGCGTTTCACCGGGAGCTTAGGGACACCCTGGGGCAGATTCCTCTATGGCAGCGCGAGATGCGCGTGCGTTACAAGGCGCTGGAGCAGGAGGTGGCCGAACTGGTCGTCAATCGGCTGGTGGGTGAACTGACCCGCAAATATGTGGAACAGGCGGAACTGGTCAGCTATCTCGATCAGGTCAGGTCTGACGTACTCGACAACCTCGAACGCTTTCGCAATAACGAAGATGAAGCGGGAAACCTTATTGAGGCAGACGATCCCCGTTTTACGCGTTACAGGATCAATCTGTTGGTGGACAACAGGGATGGGCCGGCGGTGCCGATCATCTACGAATCCAACCCCACCTATCAGAATCTATTGGGCAGGGTGGAACACCGGGCCCGCATGGGTACCCTGGCCACCGATTTCACCCTCATCAAACCTGGTGCGCTGCACCGGGCCAACGATGGGTTTCTGGTGCTGGACGCCGAAAAGTTGCTGTCGAACGGGTTTGCCTGGGATGCCCTGAAGCGCACACTGAACTCTCGTGAGGTTCGTATTGAACCGCTGGAGCGGCAACTCAGCATGCTCAGCACGATCACCCTGGAACCCGATCCTATCCCGATTGATCTTAAAGTGGTGCTGATCGGTGATCGTCAGATATACCATCTGTTGAAAGCCTACGATTCTGACTTCGGCACGCTCTTCAAGGTGGTGGCTGATTTTTCCGAGTCACTGCCACGGGAAAGCGGTAACGATGAGATGTTTGCGCGGCTCATTGGGACGTTACAGCGACAGGAGGGGTTGCATCCCGTTACCAAGACCGCAGTTCAGCGCCTCATCGAAGAGGCCGCCAGAAATGCCGGGAACGGTGAAAAGTTGTCGTTGCACATCGGCAGTCTGCTGGATCTGCTTAAAGAATCGGATTACAGGGCAGAAGCGCTCGACAGTGAATCGATCGGAGCCGAGCACGTGCAATGGGCCATACAGCAGCAGTTGCACCGGGTGAGCCAATATTGTGAATTGATGCAGCAGGAGATCCTCAATGGCACCCTGATGATCGATACCGACGGTATTCAATTGGGGCGGGTGAATGGTCTCGCTGTGGTTCAGGTGGGTGATCACGCGTTTGGCCTGCCGAATCGAATCAGCGCCACTGCACGAATTGGCAGCGGTGAAGTCATCGACATCGAGCGGGAAGTGGATCAGGGCGGTCCCATTCACAGCAAGGGCGTCTTCATCCTGGCGGCCTACCTCAATCGCCGCTACGCGCGTTACCAGCCGCTCTCCGTGGCCGCCACACTGGTTTTCGAACAGACCTATGGAGAAGTGGAGGGAGACAGCGCCTCCGCCGGTGAACTCTGTGCGCTTTTATCCGTACTGGGGGATATTCCAATCCGCCAGTCTTTGGCGATCACAGGTTCCGTCAACCAGCATGGCGAGATGCAGCCGATTGGCGGCGTTTGCGAGAAGATTGAGGGTTTTTTCGATATCTGTGACAAACGGGGTCTGGATGGTACACAGGGCGTCATTATTCCTGAGACGAATGTGCGTGATCTGATGTTGAAGCGCACCGTTGTCGAGGCGGCAGAAGCGGGTCAATTCCATGTGTATGCCGTAAAGCATGTGGAGCAGGCGCTGGAGTTGCTGACCGGATTACCCGCCGGAGTGGCGGATGACCAGGGGATCTATTCAGAGGAGACGCTCAACGGCAAGGTTCAGGCGCGGTTGGCCGAGTGGTTTGCCTTGAGGTTGTCCTTGTCCGGGCACACGATTGGGGAGTGAATGATTTTGTGCCGATACCAGGTTAACCAATGAACGTTACCTGACAGATCAGTTGTCCCTTGGCGACTCTTGCCTTGACTGTATCACCCACTGCCACCTCGTCGGCTGCGTGGATGATCTGCCCGTCCTTCTCGCGGGAGACGATGGCATAACCCCGTTCAAGGGTATTCAGTGGACTCAGGGTGTGCAGATCCCTTGCCAGTTGGCTCAAACGGTTGTGTTGTCCGGCGATCCTCCCTTCGATTTGCTGGCGCAATCGTGACTGCAGTGTCTTGTGGCTGAACCTCAGACGTTCGATCTGCCGCTCCGGTGACTGGGCCAGAAGACGGGTCTGCAGGCTCTGCAGACGGCTCTGTTGCCGCTCTGCCAGTTGTCTTTGGCTCTGCAGCAGCCGTTGAGTCAGTTCATCCAAACGCTGGCTGCGCTGTTGTAGCTGCTGCCCGATATGCTGGCGTTCCAGCCGCCCCGACAGACTGCGCAGCCGTGTCTGAAGATTCGTGAACTGCTGCTGCCAGCGCAGGGTCATCTGCTGCTGGAGACGCTGCAGTCGGAGCCGCCAGGCTGCTTGATCGGGGCTGACCAGCTCGGCGGCAGCCGAGGGTGTGGCGGCCCGCTGATCGGCGACGAAGTCGGCAATCGTGAAGTCGATCTCGTGGCCGATGCCGGTGACCAGTGGAATTCTGGAGGCGTAGATCGCGCGGGCCACCTGCTCATCGTTGAAGGCCTGCAGATCCTCAAGGGAACCGCCTCCACGGCTGAGTATCAGCAGGTCGCACTCGGCCCGGCGGTTGGCGAGTTCGATTTTGCGGATGATCTGAGCAGGAGCCTCTCTGCCCTGTACCGCTACCGGGTAGATGACCACGGGTATCGCCGGAAAGCGCCGTTGCAGCACGGTCAACAGATCACGCACGGCGGCCCCGGAACGCGAGGTGATGAGGCCGATCTGTCCCGGCAGGCTGGGCAGCGGCTGTTTGTGGCGGCTGTCGAAGAGTCCCTCATCCGCCAGTTTCTGTTTGAGTTGGTCGAAGGCGAGCCGCAGCGCCCCTTCACCGGAGGGTTCCATATGCTCCGCGATGAGCTGAAACTCACCTCTTGCCTCGTAGAGGCTGATGCGGGCGCGGATCAACACCTGCTGCCCGTTCTCCGGTTGAAAACGCAGGCGCTGTCGCTTCATGCGGAACATGGCGCAGCGTACTTGGGCTGCCTCGTCCTTCAGGGAGAAGTAGATATGTCCGGAGGCCGGTTTTGCGAGGTTGGATATCTCACCCTCGATCCAGAGCAGCGGGAAGCTGCCTTCCAGCACAGCACGGGTCTCCCGGACAAGACGGGAGATGGAATAGATGTCGCGTTGATTATTGAGTTCTGGCTGCATTGTTATCTCGCGGCGCTCTCCAACTGAGACGGGATGGGGTTTTGCCAGCCGAAAATCCTGGATTTCAGAGGAAAAATCATTCGATAGCCGAATTTTTCCGCTATTTTTATCATTCCTCAGGCTATCCAGTTTACCGGTCTGGCGTCAAATTCTATAATGCCCGGCTAAGTTCACCCCACCCGGAAACGAAAACTATGCGTGTTATCGAGGAAGCCCTTACTTTTGACGATGTTTTGCTGGTGCCGGCGCACTCCACCATCCTGCCCAAGGACGTGGATCTGCGCACCAAGCTTACCCGCGAGATCGAACTCAGCATCCCACTGGTCTCTGCGGCGATGGACACGGTTACCGAAGCCAAGTTCGCCATTGCATTGGCGCTGGAGGGCGGCATCGGTATCGTGCACAAAAATATGACGCCAGAGCAGCAGGCCCAGGAGGTCGCAAGCGTCAAAAAGTATGAGAGTGGGGTGATCCGCGAACCGATCACCGTTGGGCCGAATATCAGTATTGGCGAGGTCGTGGAGTTGACCCGGGCCAACAATATTTCCGGGGTGCCGGTGGTGGATGGCGATGACCTGGTCGGCATCGTAACCAGCCGTGATCTGCGCTTCGAGCGCAAGATGGATGATCCGGTACGCAATATCATGACCCGTAAGGAGAACCTCATTACGGTAAAAGAGGGTGCCGACCGGGACGAGGTGCTCAACTTGCTGCACAAATACCGTATCGAGAAGGTGCTGGTGGTGAACGACGATTTCAAGCTGCGCGGCATGATCACAGTGAAGGACATCCAAAAAGCAAAAGACAATCCCAATGCCTGCCGTGACGATCAAGAGCGCCTGCGGGTGGGCGCTGCGGTCGGGGTGGGTGCCGGCACCGAGGTGCGTGTCGAACTGCTGGCTGCGGCAGGCATCGATGTCATCGTGGTGGATACCGCCCACGGCCACTCCCAAGGTGTGCTCGACCGGGTGGCCTGGGTGAAAAAGCACTATCCTCAAGTACAGGTGATCGGCGGCAACATCGCCACAGCAGCTGCGGCTCGTGCCTTGGTGGATGCCGGTGCAGATGCGGTGAAGGTTGGTATCGGTCCTGGTTCGATCTGCACCACCCGCATCGTTGCCGGTGTGGGGGTACCCCAGGTGACGGCTGTATCAAATGTCGCCAAAGCACTGGAGGGCACTAGTGTGCCGCTGATTGCGGATGGCGGCCTGCGCTATTCCGGTGATATTGCCAAGGTATTGGCAGCCGGTGCCTATTCGGTGATGATCGGTGGCATGTTTGCGGGCACCGATGAGTCCCCGGGTGACGTTGAGATCTTTCAGGGACGTTCCTACAAATCCTATCGCGGCATGGGCTCTCTGGGCGCAATGTCGGGCAAGCAGGGCTCCAGCGACCGCTATTTCCAGGAAGATACCCAGGATAAAGAGAAGCTGGTGCCGGAGGGAATCGAGGGAAGGGTGCCTTATAAGGGAACCGCTCTGAGCATCATCTACCAGATTATTGGCGGTATCCGTTCCAGTATGGGTTATACCGGTTGTGCCACCATTGATGAGATGCGCACCAAGCCGGAGTTCGTGCGGGTGACCAATGCAGGCATGACCGAGTCTCATGTGCATGATGTCACCATCACCAAGGAAGCGCCGAACTACCGGCGCGATTGATCTGCGTCTTTCTAAACCCTATTTGCAACCCGTAGGAGCGGCGCCTCGCCGCGAATTAGCCCAAATTCGGGGTAATCGCGGCGAGGCGCCGCTCCTACGGCACTTTCAGGATTATCGTCATGACCACTGACATCCATGCCCATCGAATTCTTATCCTCGATTTCGGTTCCCAGTACACGCAGCTGATCGCTCGCCGCGTTCGCGAATCCGGCGTCTACTGCGAAATCTATCCCTATGACAATGCGGATGAGGGGCTAGCCGGGGAGAAGCCCGCGGGAGTGATCCTCTCCGGTGGGCCGGAGACGACCACTGCTGACGAGTCGCCCCGCGCCCCCCAGGAGATATTCGAACTGGGTGTGCCGGTATTGGGCATCTGCTACGGCATGCAGACCATGGCGGCCCAGCTGGGTGGCAGCGTCACCCCTTCCGACAAACATGAATATGGTTATGCCCAGGTGCGTGCACGGGGGCACTCTAAACTATTGCGGGATATCGAGGATCACACCAGCGAAGAGGGTTATGGTCTGCTGGACGTATGGATGAGTCATGGTGACCGGGTTGATACTTTGCCGAACGGTTTCCATGTCATCTGTGAGACCAGCAACGCTCCGCTTGCCGGTATGGCGGACGAGGTGCGTGGCTTCTACGGCCTGCAGTTTCACCCGGAAGTGACTCATACGCATCAGGGCAAGCGCATCATCGACAAGTTTCTGTTTGAGATCTGCGGTTGCGAGGCACTCTGGACTTCAGGGCAGATCATTGAGGAGAACATTAATCATGCCCGGGAACGGGTGGGTGGCAAGCAGGTGGTGTTGGGACTCTCCGGCGGCGTCGACTCCTCTGTAGTGGCGGCGCTGCTGCACAAAGCCATCGGCGATCAGCTGACTTGTGTTTTTGTCGACAATGGTCTGCTGCGTCTGCACGAAGGGGACCAGGTCATGGCGACCTTCGCCGAACACATGGGTGTGACGGTGATCAGGGTCAATGCGGAGGATCGCTTCCTCAAGGCGTTGAAAGGGGTCTCTGATCCCGAGCAGAAACGCAAGATCATCGGCAATCTTTTTATCGACATATTCGAAGAGGAGGCGAGTAAACTGGACGAGGTTGAGTTCCTCGCCCAGGGAACCATCTATCCTGATGTGATCGAATCTGCTGGTGCAAAATCGGGCAAGGCGCATGTCATCAAGTCTCACCACAATGTGGGCGGATTGCCTGACTACATGAAGCTGGAACTGATCGAACCTCTGCGTGAGCTCTTCAAGGACGAAGTACGTAAGATCGGTGTGGAACTCGGCCTGCCTTACGAGATGATCTACCGCCATCCCTTCCCGGGACCGGGACTCGGTGTGCGCATTCTCGGTGAGGTGAAGAAAGAGTATGCGGACCTGCTGCGCCAGGCGGATCACATCTACATTGAAGAGCTCTACAAACACAAGCTGTATGACGAAGTGAGTCAGGCGTTTACCGTCTTTATTCCAGTAAAGTCTGTCGGTGTCGTGGGTGATACGCGACGTTATGAATATGTGGTTTCACTGCGCGCTGTGAAAACCGTGGATTTCATGACAGCCAAGTTTGCCCATCTGCCCTTTGATTTTCTGGAAGAGGTTTCCCGGCGCATCATCAACGAGGTGCAGGGGATTGCGAGGGTGGCTTATGATATTTCGAGTAAGCCGCCGGCGACGATTGAGTGGGAATGATTCCACGTCTGGCACTGGCAGGCACCTACAGGCATCAGACAACACATAACTCATTGTATTAACTATAATAATCTCATTTCTGTCTGGCACCTGCTGGCACTGGCAGGCACCGCCAAGCAAACTTTTTTAATGGTATAAATCATGGTATCGTCGCCCACAGGATCAGGGCTGCGACAAAATACCATGCCATGTTTTTCAGCAGATTCATGGTATTAAAAATCGACAAGTCATTGATAAAAAAAGAGAAACATAAGAAAAACAGGCCATGATAGATCATGGTATTTTTTCCCCTAGGGGGAGGACTTGTGATGCTGACGGATACCAAGCTGCGAAATTTGAAGCCCGAGGACAAACTCTACAAGGTGAACGACCGCGACGGGCTCTATGTGGCGGTGACACCAGCTGGAGGTATCTCCTTCAGATACAACTACTCGATTAGCGGTCGACAGGAGACGTTGACGATAGGCCGGTATGGTCCTCGTGGCGTTACGCTTGCAGAGGCGCGAGAACGACTCAGCGAAGCAAAGAAGATGATCGCGGCCGGGAAATCACCAGCCAGGGAAAAGGCGCGCGACAAGAAGCGTGTGAAGAATGCTGTGACGTTCGGTGCATGGGCCGAAAAATGGCTGCGTGGCTATCAGATGGCTGAATCGACGCGCGACATGCGCAAGTCGGTATACACCCGCGAACTGAAAAAGCGGTTTGGAAGTCAAAAGCTGACCGAAATCACGCATGAGGATCTGCGAGCATTGACCGATGCCATTGTCGAGAGGGGAGCACCAGCCACGGCGGTGCATGCCCGAGAAGTGGTGTTGCAGGTCTATCGTTGGGCAATCGAGCGTGGGCAGAACGTGGAGAATCCGGCGGAAATGGTGCGACCGACCACCATTGCCAGATTCGAGCCGCGCGACCGTGCGTTGACACCGGCAGAGATCGGCCTGATGTATCGGTACATGGACCGGGTGGGCACATCACCGCAATACCGGGCTGCGATCAAGTTGCTACTACTGACCATGGTGAGGAAATCGGAGCTGTCCAATGCGACCTGGTCAGAGATTAATTTCAGCGAGGCGCTTTGGACGATTCCAAAAGAACGGATGAAACGAAGAACTCCGCACCTGGTGTTCCTGCCTCGTCAGGTGCTCGACATCTTCATCGCGCTGAAAACCTTTGCCGGTGGTTCCGACTACGTACTTCCCTCTCGGTATGATTCGGACTTGCCTATGAGCGCCGCAACGTTGAATCGTGTTCTTGCTTCGACGTATAAGGCTGCGCAGAAAGATGGTGAGCAACTTGGTAAGTTTGGTCCGCACGACCTGCGCCGAACTGCTAGTACGCTACTGCATGAGGCGGGTTACAACACAGACTGGATCGAGAAGTGCCTTGCTCATGAGCAGAGGGGAGTGAGAGCTATCTATAACAAGGCCGAGTACCGAGAGCAGCGTACGGCGATGCTGCAAGACTGGGCTGACATGATCGACGAGTGGACGATCAAGCAATAACAGAAAATCCAGGGCGCTCAGCCTGTTCCCCAGATTGTTTCCTCGACTCGATCCATTCCTCAACCTCCGCCAGGTCCCAGGCGACGTTACGACTTGTCAGCGCGATCCGGCGTGGGAAGTCCCCACGTTTCTCCATATTGAAGATGGCGCGCTCCGACAGTGGGATCATTGCCAGTAGAGTCTTTCGGTTGATCAGGGTCTTACCCGGTAGGGCCTGGTCTCCGCTGCTCATTGGCTCAACCCTTTAATTGGCAGCCATGTGCTATTTGGGGTGATGAAATTATTCATGCTAAAACTTTAGCACGGTGCCAATTTAATGGGCAAAGGGAAAATGTTTAGCAGGCGGGTAAATATCTACTTGGTGAACGCAGTGGGACGATAGTCCATCCAATCACAACGAACGGGTGTCTCGGGCTAGGAAGGTATTTGAATCTCGCGGAACGCCTCGCCAAGCTGAAGCGCCGCACTTCGCCGATCTCCCATGTCGACTAGCATGTCGAGGATTCGCAGGAACTTCTGTGCCAGGGTCAGCGTCACCGGCGCGTCACGATGTGCAAAGTGTTGCACCAGCTCTGCAATGCGTGCTGGGATGAATGTTCCATGCCAACCTTTAAGGCTGTCGGGACCGTCGCCGATAATTGCGAGCACTTGCTCTGCGAAGGCTTCGGCCGGGTAGTTGGCTCTAGCTCGTTCACAGAGCGTCAAGAATGGGTCCATCACAGAAGCAGCCCATCCGCCAGCGCGAATGAAACGATCAATCAAGGGCAGGATGCGGCTGATTTCGGACCAGTCGCCATTCACGTAGCGAGCGGCCAAATCGGCGCGTTCGACTGAGACAAACATCAACGTGCGAACAAGCTCGGGTTGATCGAAGCCTGAAAATTCTCCGCTCCGGTAGGTGTCGCGCTTGAAGGTAGGGTCCTGGAGGAGCCGCCCGAGACAGAGATCGAGTATCGCAACTGTGTCGACTGGAACGACCGGCGCATCGTACACGTAAGCGCAGACGTAGGTGCTCGTGAATGGCGAGAGGAGAGCCCAGCAATTGTCGCCTTCGAGGCCCAAAATCGGGTCAAGGAAGCGGGCCTGAAAGTCGGCAAGCGGGATAAGGCCAGCCACGTGACCCAGCCTTGATCCGAGCGTATGCGTCCACTCAAAGATTTGGGTCGCCGACCGATCACGGCGTCCGGGCTTCACCCACGGTGGCGCATTCTTCTGGTTGGTCCAGTCGAGAACACTGGCAAGGAAGTCGAGAAGCACGCTCTTTTCACTGCTGTTTAGAACCTCGTCGAAGGGGATGCGCTGAAGGACTTCTGCAGCCTGCTTTGAGTGCCAGAAGACATCCGGTTCACCCCATACCTCAGCAGCGTCGGTTGCATCATCCACGTCGTAATCTTCATATTTTTGATGCCCACGACGGCCCTTCCCGGGTTCGACCTTCACCCAAGCTGGAGGCGGTAACGGAAGAGGTGCCCATCCGCTTCCATTCTCAAAGAACGCAAGCGCCGCGTTGACAGCGGCTTGTGCTTCATTTGATGTAAGGAGTGCTTCACCGTGTTGACGGGGTTGGTCACGTGGCCGTGAAGGAACGTGGCAGAGTGAAAACGCCAAGATCAGCGCGGCCCAAGTCAACTTGGAGTCCTTAGACCAAAGCTTGCAGGCCTCTTCGAGTGCGGTCAACGAAACGACTTCAAGTGGGTGCGCAATCAGCCCGAGGAGGTCATTTGCCGTGCCGCGCGCTGCTGTACCTTCCCGGAGATCCGCTGCGAGGCCTCGGGCCACGTAGATCCCCTGGTGCCACGGGACGACGGAACCAGGGGACCACATCGAATCGAACTTTTCTGGCAGACGGATCGCGCGTCCAAGAACACCACGAGCCCACTCAAGGTCTTCTTGTGTACACACTTCTCGGAAGTTAAGCGCTATGGCCGCTGTGGCGGCGACTGCACCCCGACGCATTACCAACTGCTCTTCATCATTCTCGTTGTTCGGGTGTTCGAATAAGTCGCTGGCGTCCGCTTCCTTGGACAACACGATGGCATCCTCGATCGTATAGGCGTCGTTCAGTGTCTTCTCTTCGAATGATTTGGATGCCCACGTCCATAGGCCGGTCTGCCTGAGGTACTTAGTAGCCTCTTCGGCCCTAGCGACATTTTCAGGCTCAGCAGCAGATGGGCTGACGTGGACAATCGCTATTTCGTCTGAACTCTCATCGGTTCGGTAGGCCTGATAGTTTTCCGGGTCTGCTAACTCGGCATATTCGAGAGCCTGCGTTGTGAGGTGCTCCCGTGCCTCCGGAATGTCGCGGTGTTCTTCGTACTGGTAGGGCAGATCGTTCTTGAAATTGAGGATCGCTTCGCGTGCTCGATCGCGGAGTGGCTCCGTCGCGAAGACGAACCTGGGTACCATCCAACTAAGCTGTGTCCTACGGACAGTCCTAGCATTTGCTGTCTGGATTGCTTCAATGTGGGGTTTGTCAGTACTACTCGTAAAACCGATCAGGTTTGTCGCTGACGAAAGGTCTTGCGCCATTCGATTGTGGTCCGCGGCCAACAGGCGCTGTGAGGTGAAGAGCGGCAATGTTGTTTCGGACACCGTCTCGGTGTGGAGCGCGAGCATCGATGCTATGCCTAGGATGGCGATGCACTCGTTTCCCCCGACGATTATCTGGATCAACTCGTCAACGGTCCGGCTGTGCTCAAGCTCGGCGAAGCACCACTCCTCAAGCGCCATGAACGCGCAGCCGACGACTTTAGGCGCTCCCGTCGACCGAAACCAAAGATACTCCCGATCGGTGCCCCAGAAAATTTGGGTACCCCAGGGAAATGTCAGCTCGAGCGGTATAGGGGTGCCCCCACGGTCGTGTGAGTGACGATGCAGCTGTCGCCACGCGATCATCGCATGATTGCAGAGTTCTCGAAGGAGCCGCAGTGCATGGTCGGGCGATGATCGGAAAAGTGAGTGAAATGGCTCTCGAAGCGGCGAAGGGGGCCAGAAGCTTCGGTGGTCGTCGTGAATCGAAAGCCTTTCCCAATCGTGGTAGCTGAAATCGCCGATGGTTCGCAAATGGAAAAAACCATCAATCGCCATTTTTTCGTGACGTGAGCGCTCGGCTTCCGGCTTGGCCAGGACTGCTTTACGCCACTCAGCCTCGTCATGAAGTTCCTGCGTTTCGCGGATAACTTGCTCGTCCGGGAGCTCCTCTCGCAGGAACGCTAGTGAAAGCTCGACCACTGACTGGGGCAGCGATTGGGCGAGGACGGGCGAGTAGGCGATGATGTCATGAAATGCATCGTCTCGGATGCGCTCCGAGTTGGTGACCCGTCGCAAATAGTCGGCTGCAAGGGACGGCTCGGCTCTCGACGATCTTAAGAGGAGCTGGCCCAGCGATTTTCGAAGAGAGCCTAAGTCGGGAACCTCCCCCCAATACGCAGAGTTCTCGTCAGGTCTATCGGCGGTACTTATCGCGTCGATGGCGGCGAGCCAGGTAGCGCATTGTTGCAGAAGTGCATGAGACGTCGGGTTGCGGAGGTCGGCCAAGGCATTCTGCCAGACCTCGAAGATGGCGACGATCTCTGGATAAAGCCGCTGCGGAATGTCTGCTATGCGCCGTAGTATAAAGTTGATGAGGCGACGCCACGCGGCGAAGTCGGAAGGCCATCCGAGAAGATCAGCGAACCGTTGGCGTTGTTCCCGTGGGAGACCACCAGTAAGGATATTCTCATTCGGGGTGGTCTTCTCAGCCTGAAACCAGACGAGCGTCTTCCTGAAAAGTCGGAAGTCGTTGGCAAAGACGGCCGTCTTGAATTGGTCTTCATCAACTTCGAATCTCGCAGTTCCGAGGGGGCCAACAAGCCACGCTCGTATCCATTGTGACCTAAGTTCTGAATCCTCCGTTTGAGCAAGGTACGCTGGCCAGTTTGTTTCCTGCGCATACTCCCATTGGGAGGTGAGCTCGACGACGCGCGCGACTGCCGGTGGCTCGCCGCAAGCCTTGATAACATCCATCCATTGTAGTCCGCGATCGGCTAGGACATGGAAGAAGGCCCATTCGAAGAAGATATCGTGAGCGAAGCGGACGGAAACCCCTTCACGGGCATTTTGGAGTATGCCGTCTGATCTTAGGTCATCGATGTGTGCGACTGAGGTTAGCTGGCTAAAGGCAATCGGCTGGCTAAGCAGGCGGGCACGAACACTTGCCAAGTCGAGCAGTGCGCGCTGGCGTTCAAGCGCGTTTTGCCCCGTCTCATTGTAGCCACCCCGCCGCCACCAATTCTCAATCAAATCGACTTCAGATTGGGGGACGAATGTCGAAGCGCTGGGGTCAGCCATGTAACTCTGGTTCAGCACTTTCGCGAAAAAAGGCCGTCGGACGATCTCTTGCACTTGAGCGGATCCAAACAGAAGCGACCTCAGGTGTGGTTTGGCTTTTGCAAGCGACTCGGCCTCATCGTCGCTCAGCTGACCAACGCTTAGCGTCTCGACCTTCAGGGCATCAAGGAATTCGCCCAACCAATTGCGAAGCATCTCAATGCCGGTGTCGCGAAGGGAGACGACGACGCGCCAGTTATCAAGCAGTAGTGATTCCACAATGGTGTGGATCACATCGATGATGATGGGTTGGTGTTCTGTGTCGACACGATCGATCGCATCGATGAAGAGTACGGGTGTACCGGCAGCCCCGACCTCTACGAGAAGTTGCTCTAGGGGAGCGCCCGATAAACCCTGCGAGGCCGCATAGCTGATCCAGTTGGTCCCTTCGAGCTGTTCGGCTTTGAGGAAGAGGATCGGCCCGTTTTTTAGCGCACGTTGTACCGCTCGCCTTACCACGACTGATTTGCCACTTCCTGGCAGACCGCGGACTTGGACGGCACGGGCCGTGGTGAGCTTTGCGTCCATGCTCTCAAGAAGTGAGGTGCGGTCGAGTTTTGTTCCCCCAATATCGTCCGGAATGAGGTTCGCGTAGCTCTTCGCTAGCTCCGTTAACTTGTCGAGGTCGAGGCGTAGTGATGTCGCGCCGCGGAGTCGTGCGACAGGTGAGATCAAGCGAACAAGTCGTATGCGATCAAACCGACCTGATTTGCCGGCTGATGAACGGGCTAGCTGAACTGCTCGCGACCAGACAAGCGGTGCCTTGGCTGCGTCATCGGGCGCGAGGCAATCCTGAATACGATTAATGGCATCAGAGGGATCAGTGGCGCCTTCGCGGAGGAAGTCGAATTGTATGAGCACGAAGTGAGCAAGGAACTGATGCTCTTCTTCACTCGTGCACGGTGCCCCCTTCGCTGCTTTCAGTAGAGTAACGACGTCGTTCTTAACCGTTTTGATGTCTGCGCTGGCGCTGCCGCCCTTCGCAAAGCGAGCGTGGAAATGGTCAGCCGTCAGGCTTTCGCGGGCCCAATCGCAAAGGGTCTTTAATGCCCGTTCTTTGGCAGGAGTGACCGTACCAACTGCGGCCCCGTAGCGGTCGACGTTGAAGCGGAAGTCTGACTTGTTGAGGGTTGCCCAACTGTCGCGGATGATTTCGCGAAAGTCTTTGTTCGTTTTTGCACTGCTGATCGTGAGCGAACGCTTTACCTGGAGGCTGAGTCGGGCGGGGTTCTTTGAGGTATCTTCAAAATCGACGATCACATCATCCAGTGGTTCACCAAAATCGCGTTGCTGAACCGAAACTCGAACAACGGTTCGATCATCGATGCCGGGTGCATAAGCCTCGGCTAGCAGGGCGGTGAGATAGAATGCAGCCGCGTCGCCCTCAAAGGTGAAGCCTTCGCCGCCGGCGAGTTCAGGTGATTGTGGCATCGCTAGCTTGAAGGATTCGTTGAGCAGGCACAGGCTGAGGAGCTGGTCGGTCGACTTTCATGGTATTGAGGCTCAAACCATCTCACCCTTAAACACCACAACCCCACAGATCCGGGCATTCTGGTTGACCTCGATGATCCGGTTTGGCCACTCCGGGTTTAGCGCCTTAAGATACTGATGACCTTCCTCGACGATAAGTTGTTTGAAGGTGGCCTCTGCGGTGTCTTCAATCATCACGACCACATATTTTCCATGGACCGCGTCGGCATGAGGATCCACGAAGATCAAATCGCCATCATGAAACTTGGGTTCCATGCTGATGCCGCGTACGCGCAGGACATAAGAATCATTGCTGCAACTGACGGGACAGGGTAGCAACTCCTGACCGTATTGCGGCTGGTAACCTTCGGCGATTTCCATCCATTCGCCTGCTTGCACCCAGGAGATCACCGGGCATAGGTTGCGGATATCCGGTCCGAGGTGCGCATTGACCTCCGTACCAGCGATGTGTTTTTGGTCCCATTCATCCATGTGCGGTGCGTCCATCCATCCTTCGTTCTTGTCCATTCCTCGTTCCAGCTTTTCTGCCAGATCGTCGCCGATGCCCCGAGGAGTGCCTTTCTTTGTGCGCATCTGACGCCGGACCTGGCTGATATAGGAACTGTTGGTGCCGACACGTTCGGCCAGTTTCGCAGCAGAGCCGGCTTCGGCAATCAGAAGCTCGAGATTTTTCAATCGAATTTTTTCTGGAATGCGCATCATGCAGGGAATATAGCAGAAATTTAGCATAAAGATAAATATTTAGTTGGGGAGTTAGCTTGCTGATAGATGTGCATGGTGCTAATGTCCGGCATCATGAAGCTAAGGACATTTTTGAAATATGCCACCAAGCGGGAACGCGCAGAGTTGGCTACCGTTTGCAACGACTCAGTAGCCTATCTGTATCAGCTGGCTGGTAAGCACCGGTATGCGAGCCCCCAGATGGCGACACGAATTGAGCAGGCCAGCCAGCGGGTAGCGGACCGATCAGGAGGTCGGCTGGAGCCCGTACCGCGGGAAAGTCTGGTCCGGTACCCGGAAATCTTCGTCGGCCTGCAGGGATGGGAATAAGTGATGGCGGGCAAAACCACAACGCCGTCAGCGAATTCGTCGGTATCACAACCGGTTGAAGCAATCACCAACCCAGCGCCACAGACGATCGATATTTCCCGAATCCAGCCCTACGAGCACAACCCGCGTCACGGCCGCAATCCCGAATATGACCGGATCAGGGACTCGATTCGCAATACCGGTCTGGACCAACCTTTGGTGGTTACGCAGCGGCCAGATGCGATGGACTTTATCGTCCATGCCGGTGGCAATACGCGCCTGATCATACTGAAGGAGTTATTCGCCGAGACCGGTGATCCGCGTTTTGCCGCAGTACCTTGCCTGCTCAAAGCCTGGTGCTGCGAATCCGATGTCCTGTTAGCGCATCTTCGGGAAAACGACCTGCGGGGAGGCCTTACCTTCATCGATAAAGCACGCGCTGTGTGTGAAGCGCAAAAATTGCTTGCCGAAGAACTCAGTCTCGATGTGGTTTCTCAAAGGCGTCTCGAAACAGAACTCCGCCGTGCCGGGTATCGCATTACCCAGGCGCGTATTTCCCAGATGCTATACACCGTCCATCGATTGTTACCTGTCATCCCCATTGCGCTCGAAGGCGGGCTCGGCAGGCCACATGTGGAACGCATTCGCAGATTGGAGCGCGCGGCTCAGAAGATCTGGCAGGATCGGTGTTCCGAGTCCGCAGAGGATTTCGAAGAGGTCTTCACAACACTATGCAAACGGTACGATGGCCCCGACTGGGACACAGATGTACTCCGCAGTGCATTGGAAACTGAAATTGCCGCTGCATTGGATGTCAGCATTCATACCGTACGCGTGATGCTCGATGCCGAGATGGCCGGCAGGGAACTGGTGATTCCGGAGGCCGAAGTGAAACCGGATGAGGAATCATTAGAACCTGAGTGCGCCACAGACGAATCGTTCGATGCTGATCAGGATGATGGACGTTCGCGTATATCCAGTTCTGATCGAACTTCCGCTGATGAACTACCACCGGAATTACCGGATCAGTCGAATCCCGGTAGTGCGCCGGATACTGGTCTTCTGGATGATGATGTCAAAGAGACTTCTAAATTTGAGACCGAACTACCGAACATCCCCAACGATACCGGCCCCAGCGACCTAAAGTCCTTGCGTGGTCGCGCCTGGACGCTTGCGGCGCGACTGGCCCAGCGTAACGGCATGGCTGACCTCGTTGAAGCGGTGTCCGGCAAGGGCTTGGGATTCGTATTGCGTGATGTTCCAGATCCAACCCTGGCGGATCAGCTCGACGAGGATAGTTTGAGTCAGCTCACCATGCTGTGGTGGCAGTTGGCGGCCTGTGCGGAGATGACCTTTGCGCCGCTCGAGGCCATGCTGCCGCTCCTGCCGGACGAGTCCATCCTTCGCCGTGCACTCGAGACCGAAGATGCCGATCTGTTATTCAGCAGTATCTGGACACTGGATCCGGGTCACACCGGTTATCGGCTCTGGCGGCCGCTCGATGATCGGGACTGGCGTGATTTGCTGGCCTTGATGGATACCTATCGACGCATTCGCCGTATCGCTGCGGATACCGGTGTTTCGGTCTGGGAGTAGATGCGATGGAAAGCACGAAGGAATCCGATCTTGTCACCGCCGTATTGATGTATGCCATTCGCTGCCTGGCCGAAGGGGATCATGTAGCCCTGCAAAACATGAAATTCGGTCCGCGCGAGATCGAGGCCCTGAGGGAGATGAACGTCTCGGATCTTTACCGTGTTGAATCGCTTCGTGCCCACTGTCTGGATATCGCCCTGAATCGGCAGGTGTACTGGCCGATGATCGATCACCTGCGGGTGCAACGTGAATCGGAAGAGACCCTGCAGTCGCTGATCGCAGCCGATGCGCCGCATGAGATGCTGTTGATCCTGTTCGGATTGAATGCCCGCGATTACGGTCGGCTAAGGCGTACCCTGTCGGTGAACCCTTCGGTGGGGCGTCCCCCCGAGGCGGATGAGGAAAGTTCCCACCGACTCTGGCAGGCCTGGTCGAGCCGGGTCGATGGGGAGACAACCGGATTACTCGCGCCCACGGATTACCTGGAACTCCACCGGGAGACCGGGGTTCCAATGCGCGCCATCTGGAACCTGACCCAGCGATGGGCTCAGTACGGAAACCTGACCGGCCAGAATGACGATGATGCCGCTCAGGTAGGTGATGATGGATGAGCAGACAGGCGTCATTCGTCCGGAAACACTCGCCCTCGATAAACTGATCAAGGCCACCATCGCTCGTGTGGAGGCATCACGCGATGGCGGTGCTGCCGACACAGTCCTTTTCCTCGGAAACCAGCACCACTCTTTTCCCACTGCGGTAATCCGCGATCCGGTACTCGAGCCGGTCGACAAACTGGTGTGGATGGTCATCATGTTGGCGGTTCGGGAGACAGGGGCTAATGCCGCATTTCCGAGTTATGAGACCATTTCCCGCCTGGCCAATGTTTCATCGCGTTCTACGATTGCCCGTGCGATAGCCATCCTGCGTGCCTCGCGCTGGTTGACCCTCTGTGGTCGACTGCGTAAAGCCAGCGGACGGTTTCGCGGTAACGTCTATGCACTGCATGATGAGCCCCTGCCACTGGTCGATGTGATCCACCTGGATGGCGACTACATGGATTTTCTGAATAAGGCCGTGAGCCATGGTCATGCCCGGGTACGTACCGTGGCCAAGGGTGTGTTGGCATCCATTGATGAGGATGTCAGAGGCGGGCAGAACGTATGCGCCCTGGAGCATCCAATTGAA
Source organism: endosymbiont of Escarpia spicata (assembly GCA_003349915.1). Classification (GTDB taxonomy): domain Bacteria; phylum Pseudomonadota; class Gammaproteobacteria; order Chromatiales; family Chromatiaceae; genus QGON01. The sequence continues at coordinate 364,907 of QFXE01000005.1, read as the reverse complement.
CGGCGGTTACAGTCAGCGGTGAGCACAGGTAACGAAGGACCACGCCGGTTCTTCTCGTTTACCCGCGATGCCATTCAGCAGATTCGTCAAGATTCTATGGGCAACAGGCAGGCGCGGGATCACCATGACCAAAATTCGAACTCGGGTTGTAGTAGTAATAATAAAAAAACAACAACAACTACTACTTCTGGTGAAGATGCGTCGAAATTTATGCATGCCGGTGAGCAGGGAGAACCGCTGGTATATCCGCGGCGTCTGGGCGAAAACCAGCGAGACATCGCAAACCGCTATCTTTCCAAACTCGCCCCAGCGGATCGCCAGCCAATTCTTGATGAGCTGGAGGGACGGTTCCAGGCCGAGCAAAAGGGTATGAAACCGGTCTATGACGAGATCAGCTTCCTGTTCCGTCTCTGTGAACTGATGAAATCCGGCGAGTTTGTGCCCAATCTCGGCATCAAGGTGCGGGATGCCCGGCGCGCGAGGGAGATTGAGCGTCAACAGGTAGCACGCCAAGACACAGCCACGGAACCGAAGGAGACCGAGGAGCAACGCCAGAATCGCATGGCGCTGGCAAAGGTACGGATGGATGAAATGCGGAAGGCGTTGGGAATGCCAGTAAATAAGGATCAAGCATCAGAAGCTAAAGAGTCATAAGTTTTCCTCTGAGTGATTCCACTGGAATCACCTGTCGAAATTCCAACTCATTACAGAACCCTCCCTTTTGTCGACCGGGTTTTCCCTTGTTCATGACGAGTGTGCATGCGTTTATACGCGCTAACTCAAGCAACAAGGAACCTGACAACCTGTGACCACGGAAAATCCGATCCCCAAACCGGCCGATGCTGACAAACTGGGTCCCCTGCGTGGCCAGGTTTGGCTGACGCTGCAGACGAACCAGGCGCATCGGCTGATTCGTGGTCGTAACGGCACGAAGGGACAATCGCCGATCATCGGTCTGGGGCTCTTTGCTGAACGGCTGCGACTGATCTGGCAGGCGTCGCGCAATGATGATCCATATGCAGACTGGTGGCTAATCAAGGTACATGAAGCCATTGAAGATCGGGAGGCGCTATTCCAGCGTCTACAGCGGGATCTGGATGAGCGGTTGAGCCAGATGGGTTCGATAGAGATCGCGGTCGCCGAGTCTGAGCGACCCTACCGGATGCCGCTACAGTTCGCAAATCCCTATGCTTATCAGGCCGCACGCCTCGTATCGACATACGATACCCTGGTTTGTGCAGCGCTAACCGCCGGCCACATCGGTGTACTGGACCGTGCATCGCGCGACCACGTCATTGAGTTGGGCGCACGCAAGATCCGTGGCCTGTTTATGATTCCCCAAGGTTATCGCTTTCTGCGCATCGAGCGGTCTGATATTCAGAAAGGCAACGACAAGAATACACAGGCTGTAGAGCTCATGGGAGTAGTTCCCGATGATGTATTGAGTGGCAAACGTCGTGCACCGATGGCGCCGATTCAACGTCATTTGTCATCAGGATTCTCCAGGAACCTCGGACTGCATTCCGCACCCTCCACACCGACCACAGCTCCTTCCTCTGACGAAAACGACGACACGTGATGTGTCGGGTTTCCTCTGGTGTGCCAGGTACGTGTCTCCATAATCCTGAGCTTGTCTGAAGTCAGTGGAGCCGTCTTGTCATGGCAAAAGCACAGCCAGGAATCCGAGTCAACATACAGCTTGATCCCCGTGTGGCGCTGGAGTCCGTCCTGCTGAACCGGCACAGACAAGTGCCGGTTAACCGTCGGCAGGAATGGTTGCGAGGGTTGCTGGTTCAGGGATTTAGATCCGAGATCGAATCGCTACGCGGCACATCTGACGATACGAAACGCGATTCGGCCATGGCATTTACGAAGTCGATGCCCCGGTCGCCGCGTCGGACTGCCGGTCTTCCTGAATCGGTGCCTGCTGTGGTGAAGACTGAGCCAATTTCGGCCAAGGAGGGTACTAAACCCTTCGCAGCGCTCGGTAAGGTGATGGGCGCAAGATGATGGGCTAGGGCAGGCAACCAACAAACATAATCGAAAACGAATCAGAGGATAAAAAATATATGGCTGACGCAAGCTCAATAAATCCCATCCCGGTTGGCCTCGACGATGGCTATGCATTCACCAAGATCGCACTTCCGTACGGCCGGTTACTCGCGATTTCTTCACGCGCTCGCGTGGGCCAGTCCGGTGTGACCTGGATCCATGAGGCCGAACAACGCATCTCTGAGTACGAGACAGAGGATACCGTGTATTCGGTTGGCGCCCTGGACGGTTCTCCCACGCATTTTGAAGGTTATCCGTGGTCTGGTCTGAACCGGTCGGTTGTTCAACACGCCCTGCAACAGGCCGGCCTTGCCGGAAAGAGCGTGCATGCTGTCTCCGGTTTGCCTGTCAGCTCCTTCTACCGCAAGAGCGGCGAGCACAGGCAGGAAACCATTGCCCGGAAGCGCGATAGCCTCAAGCAGACAGTTCGCCCACTTTCTGGTGCGCTGCCAGCAGGCATAGCGTTTCATGAGGTTATCCCGGAGGCCTTGGCCGCCTGGTATGACTACGTGATCGTCGAGCTGGAGGACGGCGTCACCCTCGATGCGGATCGTGTCTCCGTGCCGCTTGCTATCGTTGACATAGGCGGGCGCACGACGGACTACGTCGTGGTAAAGGACCAGGGCATCTTACATGCCTCATCCGGCTCGCTGCAGTGTGGAATGTTGAACGTGAAACAAAGTGTGGCCGATGGGATCCAGGAACGCTTTGATCTGGAGACGCTGAGCGAGCAACTGGTATCCCAAGCGGTGGAACACAAGATTGTTCGTCTGCAAGGTAAGGAGCACGATGTTGCCGCGTTAGTTGAGGCAGCCATGCGCGAGGTCGTGGAACGCATTCATGACGAGCCCCGCCGGCAACTGGGGTTAGGCATCGAGTTGGATCGTGTGCTGTTCGTCGGTGGTGGGACCGTAGCACTGTCAAAACACATCGCCAACTGGTTCCCGCATCAAGCGATTGCTGAACATCCTGCGTTTGCCAATGCACGCGGCATGCTCAAGTACCTGCGCTATGTCTGTGAGGCCTCTGATGCGGCCTGATTGTATTCGTTTTACTGGTTTTATCCGTCGTCACTGCGGTTCAGTGACAGTCGAGGCACCGTCGGGCCGTGCAATCGGTGCACAGCGACAGTTTTCTGTCGTCGGTCCTTTCTCAAGGGAGTGGAACCTGATTCCATTTCATTCACCCTGCCGGGCAAGCATCCCCGTCAGGGGCGCGCTTGTTCCGGGAGTTTTTAACCTCTAAGGAGAAAGTGCTATGTCAACCAACGAAACCAAGCAGTATTTCGATCTTCACACCACCGGCATCGGTTATCTCAATCGTGTCCGGGAGGTGACACCCAAGGAAGGTGAGCCCTTCCTGAGTATCACCATCGCTGCCCTTCGTGGCAGTGTCGATAACGCCCAGTACACGCATTTCGAGTGTCGCGTGTCCGGCAAGCAGGCCCAGGAAATCGTGCGTCAGCTCAAGCCGGCCGTCGAGGGCAATCTGAAGGTACTGATCGGCTTCACACTCAGTGATCTCTTTGCCGAGTCCTTCACCTTCAAGAACGGAGACAAGGCCGGCGAGACCGGTATCAGCCTGAAGGCACGGCTGCTGCGCATTGCGTGGGCCAAGGTCGACGGGCAACCGTTCTACACCGCACAGGAAGACGCGGCGTAACTAAACGTATGGCCGGGTAACACCAAGTTACCCGGCCACTTTCTACCCATCGGGGGATCATTCCTCCGAGGGACTGCTCTCCCTTTTTCCTGAGGAGATCAGTCATGACGAAAACGGATGCATCCGTAGAAGCGTTGGTAGAAGACCGGTTGTCCGGTTTGAGACCAGCTGACTTAAACGATGTGGAAAAGCAGTCAGTGATCACACTGGCGATGAAGGTGTTGTCCATCAAACATCGAGCCGGCAGGGTTTTGAGTAAACCGGACGAGACGCGGGATTTCCTGCGTCTGCGCCTGGCAGACTACCGTAATGAAGTATTCGGTTGTCTGTTTCTTGATAACCGTCACCGGATCATCGCTGTGCGTGAGCTGTTCCAGGGCACCATCGATGGCGCCTCGGTTTACCCGCGGGTCGTGGTGCAGCAGGCCATGGAGGTGAATGCCGCCGCTATGGTCCTTTTTCACAATCATCCATCGGGCGTTGCTGAGCCCAGTCACGCGGATGAGGCGATCACTCGCCGTCTGAAAGACGCACTTGCACTGGTTGATGTGCGGGTGCTGGACCACTTTGTGGTCTCAGCTGGCGAAAGCGTCTCGTTCGCAGAACGTGGGCTGCTCTGAAGTCCAACACTTTTCTACAAACCCTGCCGGGGAAGCATCTTCTTCTCCGGCAGGGGAGGAGGTGTGACCTGGCGTCTATCCATCATAGGAGAATACCCATGAGTGACAGTTCCAATGAACAGTCCGCCGAAGCGTTTTTCGGTGAAGTTATCTCAACCTATACCCGTGCGCAGGCCATCGAGGACGGTGTACTGATCGATGCGGGTTCCATGGCCAGCGAGGCTGGTTTCAAATGGCCCGTAGCGCTGACATCTGCAGTCTGGGCCGATTGTGTGGCCTGGACCAAGGATGACAGTGAACAGCAGGTGCATCAGGATCAGTCGGGGAGGCTTTGGGATGTCCTGTATATGGCGTCCCATGCTATCCGCACCAACAAGGATTCGGGTGACCGGCTGTTGATCCAGCTCTACCGGGTGCCGCGTGATGGGCGTTCGACGGAAGCGATTCTGGTCACACTGAAACTCATTGTCGGTCCAGGTGATGCCGGTGAACCGGTCATCACGATTCTGCTGCCACATGAGGACTGAAGCGTAGTACGCATACTGTTCAATCAACCGATCAAGTCAACGACTTGAGTTCTTCGCCATACCCATCGGGGAGATAATCTCCCTGGTGGGTGATGGTCTCCCCCTGTAACTAATAGAAGGAGATCATTATGAAATATGTTGTTCAATACACCTTGCCCTACGAGCACCGGGTCATGGTCGGCATCGAGGCCGAAAATTCGGACGAAGCGGTCAGCAAAGCCGAGACCCTGTTCGACCATGGTGATATCTGGCAGGACACGGAAACGGTGCCATTATTGCTCGATGATTATGATGAGACGGGCGACAGCCCATTGCTGTTTACGGTCGAACAGACGTTGCTCGATGATGAACCGTGGCCAGCGCCGGACGCAAGTGTGGTTACGCTTTGTCGCAGGGATGCAGCTTTCCAGGCGTCGAGGTTGCTGGTCGAGGCCTACCGGCGCGGTGAGGCCCGAGGTGGCAGCATCGACTGGGACGATCTGGATCAGGCCTATCAGGCCGCGCTTCGGGCAACCGGGGCGAGTTCGGATAGAGGCAACCCCGGTCTGGCCTGTGCAAGGCTGGTTGTCGTTCTGGAAGACGGCATTGTGCAGGCAGTGATTGCCGATCAGCCTGATGCCGCGCCGGATGTTGCTGTCGTCGATTACGACACAGACGGCTATGAGCCCGACGAGCTGCGTCATATTACGCAATCGGATGGTAGCCAGTCGCTTGCGCTTGTTATAGAGCATTATGTCGAGCCGGCTGGTATCAATCTGGATGAAGTATTCCAGGAATCCGAGTAGTCATCCCCATCTCCACCAACGCCCCGCTTTATGCGGGGCTCCTTTCTCCGCTCCGTCCCATCACGTATACCGACCCGACGGACGTACGAGTGAGTCAGATACTGGCTGACTACGTCCAGCACCAACACTTTATGGCTGTCCACTGAGTCCACATGTCTTGCCCGCCACGGCAACGCGAGCCTCTAACTCGCGTGCCAAGGGCGGGGCCGCGTTCAGCGGCGCCTGTGGGCCCCAGTGGGCAGGTAGCAACGCTGCGAAGGATTGCACCAGCCGATTAGTAGCAGGCCGAGTGACAGGCGGATGCCTGGCGCGTGACGTGCCTGAACCGAAGGCGCCCTCGTCACTGGCAAGCGAAGCGGGGTAGTGACGAGGGCGGCATTCCCGGAAACGGCGCGGGTTTTCGGCAGGATTACTCAGTGCAGGGCCAGTGATGAAGGCCGATACTGCCGCCCTCGATCGATTTTAACCGTGGCTACTGCGGATATAGTAGCAACAGAGCGCGCCCGAACCCTTCGATGCGCTGCGGCGAAAGCCGTGGGTTCATTCTCCAATCCGAGCCGACCATGGGATCGGTTCTTTCTCGCAGGCACCAGCCTGTATTGACTCGTCGAGCCGAGACGCCCGCCCTTGGTGGTGCCGTCGATGCTCATTCTTCATTAATCGCGGAAGTGTTCCGCCTATCTGAAAGGAGGTGATGTGTAACCACACTTAAATCGCGCCTATGAAGGCGCACGTTGGTCCACGCCAGACCATTCCCTCCGGGGAGAACCGGCGTTGCCTAGACCAGGCAGCTTTAGGTCGCAATGGGCGTAGTGTCCCATGACCGTACCGCGTACGCGGGACCGAATGGCTATGGCCACCGGTTGGGTCAGAAACACTTACCGATATGCGAGAACACTTTTGAGAGATCTGAACTACCAACTCAAGCAGATATGCCGTCGAAACCGGGACGGCAGCTTTACAACCCAGCGAGACCGGGAGCGGCTGCTGACGCAGATCGCCGACCAGCTCCATGATCTGGGTTACCGTCATATGAGCGCACAGTCGCTCAAGCCCAAGCACATCGAGGCTTTGGTCAAAAACTGGCAAGAAAAAGAGCTGTCGGCCGGGGCAATGAAGAACCGGCTGGCCGTCATTCGCTGGTGGGCCCAGAAGGCCAATCGTCAGAACGTCGTTGCTCGATCGAACGATTATTATGGTGTTCCGAACCGGCAGTTTGTGACCAACGAATCCAAGGCCCGTAGTGTCGGGGCGGAAGAACTTGGCAAGATTCGAGATGCCCGTGTCCGGATGAGCCTGGAACTACAGCAGGCCTTTGGCTTGCGCCGAGAAGAAGCGATCAAGTTCATACCGGACTACGCAGATCGCCGCGACCATATTGTCCTCAAGGAAAGCTGGACCAAGGGCGGCAAAGCGCGAACCATCCCGATACGAACTGAAGCCCAGCGGTCCGTGCTTGACCGTGCACGTCAGTTGGCCGGCAAAGGCTCGCTGATTCCGAGCGCGAAGAACTACCGACAGCAATTGCGATTGTACGAAGCCGAGACCGCCAGGGCAGGCTTGTCCAGGATGCATGGTCTGCGTCATGCCTATGCCCAGAACCGTTACGAGGAACTGACCGGATGGCGGTCACCCGCGGCGGGCGGTCCTCCAGTCAAAACGCTCACGCCGGAACAAAAACGGATTGACCAGCAAGCCCGCCTGACGATCAGCCTCGAGCTCGGGCACGAGAGACCACAGATTGTGGCTGTGTATTGCGGAACGTAAATACTAGTAACGAAAACACTGCACCGGTGAGAATGGATTATCCATTTTCAGGTCCCGAGCGCAGCTTCATGATGCCGGCCAGGTTGTATCAAACCACTGAGGCCGAATCCATTATGAAACGAACACTCTTTAATTCTGCTCACCCTGGTGCAGTGACGGCGATATGTATTGCCAGCATTTGTACTGTCGCCAGCGTGAACCTTCATGCAAGCGATATCCAGACAGGCCGGTATTCGATGTATTCCGCGGCTCCGACCCAGGCGCAGTCGGAACTGTTGGAAGCGACCGTTACCGTTCAGTTGCCGGCGCGGATCCAGACCATCGGAGAGACGGTGCGATATCTCCTGCAGCGCAGTGGTTACCGGCTGGCTGCTACTGAATCCACCGCACCGGAAACGCTCGCGTTATTTGCGTTACCGTTGCCGGCCGTCCATGGCCATCTTGGGCCGATGACATTGCGCGAGGCGCTGGAGACACTCGCAGGTCCGGCCTTCCATTTAGTCCAGGATCCTGTCCACCGACTGATCACATTCGAGCCGTGTGCAGTGAAGCAGGTTGCTGCCCACGAGTCCATGAACATGGCTAATGTGGAGGTGGCGCAGGATGACGACTGAGCAGCAACCGGAGCAGATCAATCCGTCAAAAGAGGATGCCATGCTGGATAAGGCAGAGGGACAGCCGAGGTCCCGCCGGCTGGCTTACAAATCCGTACTGACCGCCGTTGTGGTCGGTATCGTCGTAATCAGTGCGCTGACGCTTTTCATGATCCAGCGGCAAGAAAGACCGTTGGACGAACTCCAGATACAGGACTCCAATACCCCAACCCAGGCGGTGATCAAAACACCGGAACTGGAGCTAGGCTTGGCCGAGGACAATGTCGAGCAGATCGATCGGAGGCTGACATCATTGTCTGGCCGTATCGACCGCGGTTTCAAAGCGCAAGTAGCCCATAGTACGGATGTGAAGAAAAGCCTGGCTTCCATGGCCGAAGGTGTTCAGGCGATCAAAGTGGCCATTGCCGATCTTACGGAAAGTAACCGTGCCCTTCGCCAGCGCATTGATGCATCCATTGCACGTCTAAATACCCTCATCAAGGAGACCCAGAAGCGCAAGGTCGCCCAGCAAAAACCGGCGGCCAGACCGAAACCTTCACCCACCAAAATTCCACCGTTTCACGTCGATGCCATCGACGTTTGGGATGACATGACCTACGTGGCCATCTCCCAGGCAGGCCGCGTTGCATTTTTGAAGTCCGGAGAGCAGCAATCAGGCTGGACAGTGGCTGGCATCGACCGCCTCAAGGGCAGGGTCGAATTCAAGGGGCCGCATGGCCAGAACCATTCCATTTCATTGCAGAGGTAGAGCCGATGGAAATCGTATTAGCCGTGTTATTGCTCTTCGGCAGTTTTGCGCTGGGATCAGCGACAGCAGAGAAAAATGATGGTGCTGAACCATCCAGTAATGGTGAATCTCGTATCCAAACTTCGGCAGATTCGGTTCCCGCTACACAGGGGATGCGCGGGTGTTTGTCTGACAAGTCCGGAATGTACCGGGATCTGACAGTGCCCTATATCGGCCAGAGAGACCAGGCAGCACCGAAGGCCGACACGTGTGAAGGGGAATGCATCGATGAGTAGACGATGGAGATCTATGGTTTTTCTGGGCGCTCTTATCGCGTCGAATACCGTGATGGCTGCCGAGTTATCACATACCCAGATCGAAGATACCCGGCAGGATAACTCGCACAAAGCCACGAATGTCTTGTCAGCCACGGATCTGGCGCATGCCCGTCTATGGGGTTTGACGGAGACGGAGTGGCGCCGTTACAAACAGTTGATGCAGGGCATTCGCGGGAGCATCAGCCCGGCGACGATATCGCCCATTGAGGTGCTTGGTATTCATGCGAGGAATGACGCAGAGCGACAGCGGTATGCGGAAGTGTGGGCGCGCGCCATGTATGAAGACGCCGGCCGTATCCTTGCGTTCCAGCACGCCTACGATGCTGCAACCAAGCGCCTGTATCCGAATGTGTCTCTGATTGACCTCAGCCGGTTGCCAGGAAAGACCGAAGCGAAAAATACCTTTCAGGCCGGAGACCGCCTGTTGTTCTTTACTCGCCCCGATTGTCCGGCCTGCGATCTGCTGCTAAATAAGTTGTTAAAGCGGATCGACGAAGTCAGTGGTATCGATATCTATCTCACCAATGTGGACAAGGGAGATGACCGAGCTGTCAGGGACTGGGCGTCCAATCACCAGATCGATCCCGACTGGGTGCGCAGTCGACGGATTACCCTCAATCATGATAGCGGCGCCCTCGACAAACTGACCCAGGGGCAAGGTGAAGTCCCGTCGGTATTGCGCCGTCGAGGCGGGGACGTCTCCAGGCTCCCGGTTTCGGAGCTCTAGCCCATGGTGGCGTTAATGCGAGATTTCGGCTGGCCGATCGTATTTGCCATCCTGACGCTTCCTTCCATAAGCGGGGCGAATGAACCTGTGCCAGCGGGTTATCGCATGATTGCGGCAGAGCACGGAATACCCCAGAGCGTTCTGTTCGCTGTGGCACTCACAGAAAGTGGTAAGCAGACGGGACAGGCCAGTGCTCTCCGACCCTGGCCCTGGACATTGAACGTAGCCGGTCGGGGTTACTTCTTCGATTCGCGGCAAGCGGCCTGGCAGGCATTGACGGCGTATCTGAAGGAGGGGACGCGTTCCATCGATATCGGCCTGATGCAAGTCAATTGGCGTTATCACAAGAATCGGCTCGGAACCCCGTGGCAGGCGCTTGATCCGTATCACAACATACGCGTGGGCGCCGGGATTTTGCAGGATTGTTACGCCACGCGGCAGGACTGGTGGGGCAGCGTCGGCTGTTATCACTCGCCGAAGAATTCCCATCGTGCAGACCGGTACCGTCGCCGTGTTGTCTCCCACTGGCAGCGCATTGTAAAGGAGGGATAACACGATGGATCTATTCAGTCCTTATTGCCGCAAGGTCATGGTCGTTATTTGCCTGCTGGTGCCCGTCATGGCCCAGGCCGATCTGACAGTGATCCATGACAGTGGCAATACACAACCCATCGCGCCTTTTCTTGAAGTTTTTCAAACTCACGATGGATTACCACAGCAAAGTCAGGCTCCAACAAGGCCCCAGCTCGGGGCTGCCGACCCCAAAGCCTGGTTGCCGATTCAATCACCAGGCCTGACACCGGGACCGGTTCTGGCTCGTGCGCATGACCGGCCTTTCACGCGACCTTTCTTTATGATCGGTTGCGATACGAGATCCCAGCAATGGTTGCAGGCACACCGCGATCGGCTCAAGGAGATCGGTGCGGTCGGGATGCTGGTGCAGGCCGAGACGATGGATGATTTGCGAACGATTGCCAGACTGGCTGACGGCCTGTCTATCCTGCCAGCATCAGGCAGCGACATCGCGAAGGCACTGAGCGTTTCGCATTATCCGGTGCTGATCTCAGCGCACGGCATCGAGCAGTGAGCTCGCATCCCATCGAGGCCCTGCTGCGGCCCCCGGTCGAGCTGTGGTCGACATTGGTGGCGTTTGCCACGGCAGCCATCGCCATTCTGGCACCGTGGGCGCTGATGATGCCGCCGGGTGTCGCCTATGGCGCCGGCACCGTACTCGGCCTGATCGGCCTGATCCGGGGCCGGCAGGCCTGGCGGGTGCTGCGCTACCAGGGCAACATGCGCCGACTGCCCATATATAAGGTACGTTCCCGCAAGATCCCCCTCAGCCGCCGCAAGCTCTTTCTGGGCCGGGGCTTTCGCTGGACCCAGAAACACACCCAGCGCCTGCGCGATACCATCCGGCCGGAGGTCCAGCGTTATGTCCAGCCGGGTACCCTGTATCAATGGGTACGCCGCAAGGAGGTCGCCTGGGAATCGGTCCCGATTCTGAGTTTGCTGGCACAGCTGTTCCGGGTCCGGGCCTGGTGGAATCCGCTGGCGCCGTTGCCGGCGGTCGGTGGTAAACCGGCCCTGCATGCAGTCGAGCCGGACGAGCAGGACGTGTGGATGGACATCGGCGAGCGGGTTGGACACACCCTGGTGTTGGGGACCACTCGCGTCGGTAAGACCCGGCTGGCCGAGATTCTCATCACCCAGGACATTCGCCGCGGTGACGTGGTGATCGTCTTCGATCCCAAGGGCGATGCCGGTTTGTTGCGGCGCGTATATGCCGAGGCCAAGCGGGCCGGGCGGACCAAGGACTTTTATATGTTCCATCTGGGATTTCCGCAGGTTTCGGCTCGCTACAATGCCATCGGCAACTTCTCGCGCATCACCGAGGTCGCCACCCGCATCGCCAATCAATTGCCCAGCGAAGGAAATTCAGCGGCCTTTAAGGAGTTCGCCTGGCGATTCGTCAACATCATTGCCCGCGCACTTGTGGCACTAAACCGCCGTCCGGACTACCAGCAGGTCCGACGCTACATCAACGACATTGAACCTCTGTTCACGGAGTATGCTGAGGCGCATCTGGATGCACACGGCGCCGAGGATTGGAAGGAGCAGGTCGAGGAACTGTCAAGCAAGATCTCGGAACGCAACTTGCCGGCGGCCCTACGGGGGCGCAGTAAAGAAGCTATCGCTCTGATGCGGCACCTGCAGACACAGGACCTCTACGATCCTGTCCTCGATGGGCTGGTGTCAGCCTTCAAGTACGACAAGACCTACTTCGACAAGATCGTCAGCTCCGTCGGCCCACTGATGGAGAAGCTCACCACGGGCAATATCGCCGAACTGATCTCACCGGACTATCTGGACGAACAGGACACCCGACCCATCTTTGAGTGGATGGAAGTCATCCGACGCAAGGGGATCGTTTATGTCGGGTTGGATGCTCTGACCGATACCACCGTAGCCAGTGCGGTAGGCAATTCCATGTTCGCTGATCTGGTGTCGGTCGCTGGGCACATCTACAAGCATGGTGTAGACGGGGATTCCATCGATACCCCGCCCACCATCTCCATGCATGCCGATGAGTTCAACGAACTGATCGGTGACGAGTTCGTCCCATTGCTCAACAAAGCCGGTGGCGCCGGCTTTCAGGTTACGGCCTACACCCAGACCTGGTCGGATGTGGAGGCACGTATCGGCAACCGCGCGAAAGCTGGGCAAGTAGCCGGTAACTTCAACACGATGATCATGCTACGAGTAAAAGAGCTGGCTACGGCCGAGATGCTCACCGACCAGCTACCCAAGGTTGAGGTGTTCACCTTGATGAGTGTCTCGGGCGTCAACGATTCCTCGGATCCGGGTTCCGGAATAGATTTTAGCTCCCGCAACGAGGATCGGATCAGTGTTTCGGAAGTCCCGTTGCTCACACCAGCGGAACTGATCACACTGCCCAAGGGGCAGGCCTTTGCGCTCCTGGAGGGCGGTCAGCTCTGGAAGATCCGCATGCCTCTACCTGCCACGGACTCGGATATGCCAGAGACGCTCACCGAAATCACAAACGAGATGGAGCGCACCTACATAACCAACGATCATTGGTACCGGGTGCAAGAACCATGGTGGGCAGCCGCGCCGGATGTCAGCGAACCCGAGTTAGAACCGGAGGCCTCCGATGGCTGAGGCCGTGGCAGATCCACGCCGCCAGGCTGTTCAGCAAGGGATGTTCTCGAAGATACTGTCGGCTGTGGCGAAGCTTATTCTGTGGCTGCTGTTTTCGCTGTTGTTCTCGATCATCCTCGAATGGGCTGGCATGGTGCTCTGGTGGCCGGATGAAGGGGTCGATCACAGCCGTACCATGCTGGTAACGGAGATTAGTTATCTCGATAACGATTTTCGTCGCAGTGTTGTGACTTCCGATCCGGCACGATTCGCCAAAAGGTTCGCCGATAATTCCTACCACTATCTTTTCGAGGTAACGCGGTTTGTGGATTTCATCCAATGGGTGTCACTGCCTCCGCGGAAGTATGAGCAGGGCGTCAGGGCGACGCTGCATAAAGTTTACAAACCCATGGCAGAGTACATCCTGGCCATGATGCAGGTAACCCAGGTGTTCTCAGTGCGCCTTGCTATTTTGACACTGGCGATGCCGATCTTCCTACTGTTTAGCCTGGTCGCACTCGTCGATGGATTGGTGCAACGCGATCTGCGCCGATGGGGTGGAGGTCGAGAGAGTTCCTTTGTCTACCACTATGCGAAGAAGGCGGCACTACCCTTGGTTGTCCTGACCTGGGTGACCTATCTCGCCTTGCCTTTTAGTCTGCATCCGACCTTCGTCATCTTGCCGTTTGCAACCTTGTTCGCGCTGACGGTGGCGGTTACAGCGAGTACCTTCAAGAAGTACCTTTGAAAAACTCGAGTGGGATGGAGCAATCTGACTGAATCAGGTCCTGTGGAGCTCATAATAAACTGAAAATGTTCAAAATTCTGGGTGTTAAAGCATTTTACGTCCATTATAGTGGACATAAAATGCTTTTTTTTAGGAGTGTTGGGCATAGAATGATTGATATAGCGTCCATAATAATATACGCTATGATGCATAGCGACCATAAAGATGGACGAAAAGATGAGTAAAACTCAGTTGGATTTGATGGTGCCGATTCCGGTCAGGCGGGCTCTGCGCAAGCTTGGCCAGGATATCCGTGATGCCAGGCTCAGGCGGCGCATCCCCACGGCTGTTATGGCAGAACGGGCCTCTATTAGTCGAACAACGTTGAACAAGATAGAAAAGGGTGATCCCGGCGTTTCGCTCGGTAACTACGCCAATGTGCTCTTTGTTTTGGGGATGGCGGAACGATTGGGCGACCTGGCGGATGTCAGGACGGATGTGGTGGGTCTGGAGTTGGAAGATGAACGCTTGCCACAACGTATCCGCAAGCCGCGCCGGTCTGGACAGAAGAGTAAAACCTGATGGAAACAGAAGTGCTTGTCTATGTGGATATTGGCGGCACGCCGCATCTGGCGGGACGCTTGTGGGCACGCGTGCGCAAGGGCAGAGAAAGCGCCACCTTCGAATATGATGCGGGCTGGCTCGCGTATGCAAACCGTTTCGCTCTGGAACCGGCCCTCACGCTTGGCCCGGGCCCCTTTCATACCACTTCAGGTAGCCCCCTGTTTGGCACCATTGGCGACTCCGCCCCAGACCGCTGGGGGCGGGTTCTGATGCGTCGGGCTGAACGGCGACGGGCTGAGCGTGTGGGTGAGACACCACGCACTTTGATGGAAATCGACTATCTGCTCGGGGTTGATGATGAAGCCCGTCAGGGTGCCTTGCGCTTTGCCAATCAGGAGGGAGGCCCATTTCTTGCGGAACATGAAACAGCACGCATACCGCCCCTGATTGATTTGCCACAATTGCTGTCGGCAGCGGAACATGTCGTTGGTGATACGGATAGCGACGAGGATTTGCGCCTGCTGTTGGCCCCTGGCTCATCATTGGGTGGCGCACGTCCCAAGGCTTCTGTTAGGGACCGGGACGGGCATCTCACCATTGCTAAGTTCCCGCACAAGGATGATGAAATCAATGCGGTTCTCTGGGAAGGAGTTGCTCTCCGTCTTGCGGCAAAGTCCGGTATTCCCGTGCCCGACTGGCGAATTGAGCATGTGTTGAACAAGCCGGTACTGCTGTTGCGTCGTTTCGACCGAGTGCAAGGCGATCGTATCCCGTTTCTTTCAGCCATGAGTATGCTCGGGGCCAGCGACAACGAGTCACGCAGTTATCTCGAGTTTGTTGATGCACTGCGCCGGTATGGTGCAAGCCCGATCCAGGATATGCATGAGCTGTGGCGACGCATCGTTTTCAATATTCTGATCTCCAACACCGATGATCATTTACGTAATCACGCTTTTCTCTATACCGGTCCGGATGGCTGGCGATTGGCCCCGGCCTATGATCTCAATCCGGTGCCCACGGATATCAAACCACGCGTTCTGACAACGGCCATTGATCTTGATGACGGCTCAGCCTCGCTGGACCTGGCGATGAGCGTGGTGGGATATTTTGAACTGGATGAAAACAAGGCGCACGCGATTGCCGCCGAAGTCGGGATGGCCGTGAGAACCTGGCGCGAAGAGGCCGCGAAACTGGGTTTGACGCGAGCCGAGATCGATCGCATGGCCTCGGCCTTTGAACATGAGGATTTGAAGGGGGCGCTTTCCCTTTCTTAATGTTGGCGAAGGAATGGCAATGACAAAATCTCATGCGAATAAGGAGGAGGTGGTTAACGATAAGCTGCTTACACTTCCCGTCAACGCAGGACGGGCCATTGTAGAAGCTGGTGCTGTCATCTCTTGCCCACTGCTGGGGACGGATCGATTTATCAAGTTTTGTCGCGAGCGAGGTCTATCAGTTGATCGAGAGCGTCTGCTACGGCTCGAACGCCTGGGTTTGTTTGCCCCGGTTTTCCGGGTAAGAACGCCCAAAAAAGATACGCCGCCATTTTACATTCCGGTCCGAAAGGGAAATAACTGGTTCACCAAAAAATGGGCGTGGGATACGACTGGAATTCGTCACACCTACATAGTGCCCGATCATAAGGATCAGACGCAGAATGGCTACTACTCTATCTTCCAAATCGATTACCTTCATCTCGTCCTTATGGAGATGACGCTTCAGATTCAACTGGATTCCTATCTGGATCGAAATGAAGAGCAGAGTATCGATTGGCAGAAGAATGGCGAAAGTTGGATGCAGTATGCAGGAAGTCGTTTGGAAAGCCTGCAAACACATGAGTACCGCCGTAGCGTGGCGCTGCTGTGCCAGTTCATATCCAACCGTTATTTTCCAAAGACGCAGAGTGACCAGAGAACGATACAGGTGGGCGGAGGCCACTATTCGGATCATTGGATCAGCGTCAACGGGTTTGACTGGAAGTGGCATGACGAGGTTCAGAATTGGAACCCAGAGACAGCGGAGCGACTATTTGGAGTAACACGTGAAAAGTTGCACCATGCCTACAATGGTCTCGCGGTTGCGCAAGCGCACTGCGATCCTCTTGAGCGATGGTATCAACTTACGCAGTTTGTCGCTGTTGGCGAGCGTGCAAAGTTGAAAGGGGATGCTTTACGGGCTGAGACGCTGCGCGCCGGTGCCCACATGTTGCGTCTTCTCTATAAAGATTTATATGAGGATGAACTGCCAAACTCGAACGAAGTCACCGGGACGATCATTACCCATATCCCTGAACTGCCTGTCCGCCAAGATCCACGTCGTTATCTTGAGTTTGTGGTCAACCGCTTTGGGCTCAATCCCCAGCCGAAGCTCTCGCTCATTGTGGAAGGTCAGAGCGAAGAGGTTGCGGTGCAAAAGATCTTTGAAAAATATTTCGGCGCCCATCCCGGCGTATATGGGATCGAGATTATTGTGCTTGGTAGTGTTGACGTGGCGACTGGCTCAAAAAAGGAAGACCGTTTCAGGGCAATCCTTAGGCTCGTCGATTATCTGCATCATCATCAGACATTCACGTTTCTTATCCTCGACAACGAAAATTACGCGGAAAGGCTCAAGCGGGAATCACGTAAATCCAAGTCCATCCATAGCAAGCAGCGTTATGTAACGCGGACAGAATATATCCGCATATGGAAAGATACATTCGAGTTCGACAACTTTTCGTGCAGCGAGATTGCTGCCGCAATGAACGAACTCGCACAGGGGTATGCAAGTTTTACCACTGCTGAGGTGACTGCTTGTAAGAAAGATCCTAATCCGGGTTCCAGTCTGCAAAAACTTTATGAGAACAAGGCTCAATATGGCCTTCAGAAAATCAAATTAAGCGAGATCCTGATTGAACATATGATGTCGCCGGATTCACGGCGCAGGATTGAGAACCGCCCTATCATAAAGGTGCTGGAGCGCGTGGCGCGACTAGCGGCTCGAAATCCGTTACCGACGATGCACGAAACCTGGGAAAAGAATCAGGCCTCGAGGTATCTCGGTAAGAAACGCAAGCCAGCCAGGCAACGAAAAAGTACATAGCTCTCTAGGAGTGTAGTTTTCAGCTGGTAAAACCCCGCACTTGTCTGAATTAGTTTTCCATATCTAGTCCTCCCCCGATCCCCCACCATGCGCGTCATGCGCAACACGGGGAGGACATCCATGCAAATTACCAAACTGCTGGTCTCAGGACTGTTGGCGTCTGTATTGCCGGTTCAGTTTGCCATTGCTGACGCAGACGGTGAGCGGGCAGCACTCGCTCGGATCATCCACGAACTTCAGGCCATCGATCCGCTGATCACGGAAGCGGCTTCGCAAGCAAATCCGGATGCCCGTGTTCGTTTCCAGTATGAGTGGCTGCGCCAGGATCTCGATCGGATTCGACTCGGGATCCAGGAACATGTCGATGCACCACGATCAGAGCCCCGGACTTTCCCGCCGCTGCGCGGCGATTACCGTCGGTGATGTCAGGTCATGACGGCAGCACAGAACACGGCATTTCAAGCGGGTTCCGGTTTTACTCCGGCAACCCTATTGACCGGCATTGCATCGGTCGTACTGGTGCTTGCTTTCATCTGGGTCATTTGGGTCACGCTGGGTACCTTCCGTGCCTGGCAGAACGGGCAGGTCGTTTTGTTCGATGTTATTTGGGCGACGTTGCGCGCCAGCATCGTGCTCATGGTGTTGGGTTTTTATCTGCGGTAGCGGCCGTTGGCCATTGTCGCAGGGGTTCGGGGGATTCCCCGGTATTTATAACAGGGGGCAACCCCGTTACCTCGGAGAGAAAGTAATGATGAAGAAAGCAGTAAAAAGGGTGGTAACCGCAGCTGGATTGCTTGCAGTTACAGCAAGCCAGTCGGTATTGGCGGCATTGCCGACCCCGGTGGCACCCAGTACCGCGCCGGCGGCCGGTGACTGGATCGCGCTTATTTCGGGTTACATCAAGGATGGCGGCCTGGTTCTCGGACTGGCGATCGCCGTGCTTGGTTTCCTGTGGATCGCCTATCTCGGTTTCGCGAAGTTCAACGAGGCACGCCAGGGCAAGGCCGAATGGGCTGAAGTGGGTGTGCTCGGCATCGTCGGTGCGATTGTACTGATCTTTGCCAGCTACCTGCTCACCGAAGCCGCGGGCGTCATCTAACCGATGTCGGATCGTGACGACATTCTGGCCGACCGGCTCAATGTGGAGCCGGCGATCTTCAAGGGCTGTTCGTCGTCCGAGCTGGGCATCATCGTGGGTGTGGCCGCGCTCATCTGGTTACCCGTTAGCCTCCTCTTGGCGGGTTTGATGGGCGCGGTCACCATGGGGTTTGGCATAGCTGGTGTCGGTGTCGTGGGAACAGTCATCGTTATGGCGGGACTATTTCAACGCCTGAAACGTGGTCGACCGGATGGCTATTACCAGCAACAGATTGCCATCTGGCTGTCAGACCATGGTCTGCGTCACGCGCCGTTCATTCGGCGCAGTGGCGCCTGGGATATCGGGAGAACACGGTATGCGACGTTACCGCACCGAGATCGATAACGTTCGCGCGCACCTGCGCTCACTATGGGTGGTGATTGGCCTCCAGTTCATCGTGATCCTGGTCCTCTGGTTTGGCTGGAGTCAGGCGCCGAAGCAATTGACGGTGCATGTCCCTCCCGATCTGCGCTCCGGGGCGACGCTCTCGGTCGACGAAGTGCCGGCGGCCAATGTGTACGCCTTTGCCTTTTACATCTTCCAGCAGCTTAATCGCTGGCCCGATGATGGAGCCAAGGACTATGGCAAGGCTATCTTCCGCATCTCTCCGTATGTGACGCCGCGTTACCGGACAGAACTCATGGCCGATCTGGAGCAAAAAGGCCGCAAGGGTGAGCTAGCCTACCGGGTGCGAGGTGTGCATGAGATTTCCGGACATGGCTACGAGGAACGTCGCGTCGATGTGCTCGCGCCCGGTGTTTGGGTGGTCTGGCTGGACCTCGATCTGTTTGAGTCGGTGAAAGGCATGACCGTGAAGGAAACCGCCATTCGCTATCCCTTGCGGGTGGTCAGTCTCGCGGTCGATCCGGAAGCCAACCCCTGGGGGCTGGCGCTGGACGGCTTTGCGAGTGACGGACCGCGCCGGCTGGAAGCATCGGAACTCGGTGTAGATGCCGGGTACGAAAAATAGCAGGAGTAACCCATGCGAAAAAAACCATCGAACCATTCCGTAATGGCTACCTGGCTGGGCGTGACGCTGCTTCTGATGCAGTCGCTCGTGCATGCCGAGACGGAAACGCTTGAGCGGATCGAGTGGAAGAAAGCACCGATCCGGTTGGAACTCGCGGTTGGTCAGGAACAGCGGATTGAATTTCCCGCCACAGTAAAGGTGGGTGTGCCGGCCACTGTTCAGGGTGTGCTGCGCACGCAGAGTGTCAACGGGATGGTCTACTTGTTGGCGAACACGTCCTTCGGGTCCAACCGGCTCATGGTGCGCGAACTCGATAGTGGACGTATCTACCTGTTCGATGTCACGGCCACTGAAGATAGTGGGCCGGGCCATCCGATTCAAATTTATGTGACGGGTGATCAAGGCAGTGAGAAAGATCAGGCGACTGGCGGGCATGAGCCGGAACAGGAGCGGCCTGATTTTATTCAGTTGACCCGATTCGCCGTCCAACAGATTTATGCCCCGGCTCGCCTGGTCAAAGACCAACCAGGTATTGTCCGTGTTCCGGTCAGTCGTGGCCCTGTCGGTCTATACCATGGTGGTACCGTCGAAGGAGTCCCGCTGGTGGCATGGCGCGCCAAGGGTCTCTATATCACGGCGGTCAAGATCACCAACCGTACCGAACAGGCGCTAACACTGGACCCGCGAAATCTGCGTGGCTCCTGGCTGACGGCAACTTTTCAGCACCACCGTCTGTTTCCTAAAGGCGATGAGGCTGATACCACGGCTGTTTACCTGATCTCCGCCCGGCCGTTTGGCGTTTCGCACTAGGGGTTCACATGGCGATTGCAACCTCCAACCGACTCTTACCCCTGCTTGCCGGCGCCGTTGTGTTGATGCTGGTGTTCGTCACCCTGAAATCCTGTTCGCAGGAACATGAAGATGCACTCGTTCTGGAGAGCGTACCCCAGGCACCCGCGCCGGATGCGGATAGTCCTGCCGATACCATCAAGACGCTGACGGCCAATGTCGCGGCCATGACCACGGAAGTACAGGCCTTACGCAAGGACAATGACGAGTTGCGCAAAGAGAACCGCGAACTGCTGGCCAACCGTCACCAGATCGAGGAGAACGTCACAACCAGGGTCAAGCGTGAGCTGCTCTCCCATGAAAAAGACCGGGATACACGCGACCGGATCGATGCCGGTGTGCTTTCTTCCCTGACCGCGCGTGTGGATTCGTTGTCCCAGTCTCTTTCCCAGCGTTACCCCGGACAAAGTGGCAACGATATTCCGGTGGGTCTGGGCCTCGATGACGTCGGAGAAGGTGATGCAACCACTGACAGCTTGATCTGGGTCGAGCCGCTGGATGTTGTTGACGATGCTGCGTTAGTGGCCAATGGAAATAGCCTGCTGCAGAGGGTAGGCCAGTCCACCGGAAGCGCGTTGACATCAGCTAGTGAAAAGACCCCAAAACTCAAACAGGCACTCACCCAGGAACTCAGCACCGTCGATCCCGTTTATACGGTTCCCCGTAACGCCACCCTGATCGGTTCGACGGCCATGACGGCCCTGGTCGGTCGGGTGCCGGTGCAGGGACAGGTCCGTGATCCGATGCCGTTCAAGGTAATCACCGGCGCAGACAATCTGGCTGCCAATGGTCTCACGGTGCCCGGCGTTCAAGGCATGGTGTGGAGCGGGACCGCCGTTGGAGACTGGACGCTTTCGTGTGTGACAGGTCGCCTCGATTCGGTCACCTTCGTCTTTGAGGATGGCACCATCCGAACCATTTCCGGTGATGACCAAGGCAATCAGGGAGGTGGCGCAGAGAAGCCACTGGGCTGGATCTCGGATGAACAGGGCATTCCCTGCATCACAGGTGAGCGCAAGACCAACGCTCCGGTATTTCTCAGTCAACGGATCGGCGTGATGGCCATCCAGGCTGCGGCGGAAGCGGCGGCCAATGCCGAGACAACCTCGGTCGTGAGCAATGCGGGCAGTGTCACCAGTAGCGTCAGCGGCGATACCGGTCGCTTCGTGTTGGGCAAGACCATTTCCGGCGGTAGTGAGGAAGTGTCGAAGTGGTTGCTGGAGCGCCAGTCCCAGAGCTTCGATGCCGTCTTCGTCCCGGCGGGCATCCGCATTGCCATCCATGTTGACCGGGAACTCCCTATTGATTTCGATACCACTGGCAGGAAACTAACTCATGAACCAATCATCGATCCTTATCGCCGTACTCGGCTTGATTAGCCTGGTGCTGGCCGGTTGCGCCAGCACCAAGGACACCGTACTACCCCAGAATGGCCCTTCGATGAAGGCTATTTATGAGGGCCACGTGCACGAGATGAATGCTGACAATCCCCAGGTCATTCGTGGCGAGTTGGGTGACCGGCCCATCGTCTCGGGTGAGGCGGCGCTGCAAGGCTACACACGAGATGCCTTCAACGAGATCGATGTGCTGTTTCCTCGCCTGCCTAACCCGACGCTGGTGATGTACATCTTTCCGCATCTGGCCGGTGATGCTGGCGCACCGGTGCCTGGCTATACGACAGCGTTCCCGATGTATGAGCAGGTGGAATATGCGCTACCCGGTGAAGTCCGTAGTCAGCAGGGTGGTGTCCACTGGTGAATTTCATGAAGTCAGTCCCTACGCCCGCAAAGCGAGAAGAACAAAAGGAAGACTTGCCAGTCACGACGAACCAGGTCAAGCATCTGTATGAACGCCCGCCGTCGTTTACCGACTTCTTGCCGTGGATGGAATACAACCCGGCAAGCCGCACCTTTTTGCTGGAGGACGGTATCAGTGTCGGCGCCCTGTTCGATCTGATCCCGGCTGGTACCGAGGTACGTACGCCTGCATTCATGACCCAGTTGCGCGATGCGATCCAGACTGCACTGACCGATGCCATTCCTGAAGAAGACGATGCCCCATGGATCTTGCAGGTGTACGTTCAGGACGATCCGAGTCTTCAGGGATTCGAGAAGGAAATCGCGGACTATGCCCAGCGCGGTGCACGGGAGTCGGAATATACCCGCCACTTCCAGCAAACGCTGTCGGAGCATCTCGCACGGATCACCCGTCCCGGTGGTCTTTTTGAAGATACCTCGGTAACCGGCACGCAGTGGCGAGGCCAGATCCGGCGTGTGCGGGCCACTTTGTATCGTCGTCTGAAACCCAATGGAAGGGTGCCTTCCGCCGTGGAAATCGAGGAATCCCTGAATGATGTGGCCACCAAGTGGGTGGCCTCACTAGCCTCGGCCGGGATTCGGGTACGTCGTGGCACTGGCCAGGACCTCTACGAGTGGTTGCTGAAATGGTTCAATCCAAAGCCTGAAATTACGGGAGGTGATCCCGATAGGTTGCTGGAGGTTGCGCCCTATCCAGGGGATGAAGATCTGCCGTTCGGGCATGATCTTGCCGAACGGCTGACGTTGACGATGCCGCGCTCGGACAATACTACGGCGACCTGGTGGTTCGATGATCTGCCGCATACCCTGGTGAGCATCCAGGGGCTGCGCCGGGCGCCGGAAGTGGGGCACATCACCGCAGAGCGCCAGGCCGGTGATCACGTCTTCTCGTTATTCGATCGGTTCCCGGAGTACACCGTGATGGTGCTGACCCTGACGGCCAAGCCTCAGGACTTCACGCGTAATCACATCGCCCAGGTCAAACGGGCAGCGGTAGGGGATTCTGCGGAGGCCGAACTCACCAAGGAAGATGCCGAGGCCGTGGAGCGGGAGATGGCGCGCGGTAACAAGCTCTATCCGCTGGGCATTGCGTTCTATGTGCGCGGTAACGATATGAAGACCCTTCGCGCCAATGTCAATCAGTTGAATGCGTTGTTGTTGCCCAACGGGCTGCAACCGATTCTGCATGAGGCCGATCTGCTGGCGCTCGACAGCTATATTCGCAATCTGCCCATGGCCTACGATGCCACATTGGAGAAAACCAGTCGCCGATCACGACTGGTGTTTTCCAGTCATACAGCGAATCTGCTGCCGCTGTATGGCCGGTCCAAAGGTACAGGTCATCCGGGTCTGGTGTTTTTCAATCGGGGCGCCGAACCTCTTGTGTTCGATCCCCTGCATCGGGCCGACCGCAAGAAGAACGCTCACATGCTCATCCTCGGTCCCACCGGCGCCGGCAAGTCGGCAATGCTGGTCTATCTGCTGCAACAGATGGCCGCCATGTACCGCCCGCGCATCTTTATCATCGAGGCCGGCGGTTCCTTCTCGCTGCTGGGTCAGCAGTTTCAGGCTCATGGCCTGGCCGTCAACCAGGTTACCCTGAACCCGAATACCGATGTCAGTCTGCCGCCGTTTGCCGACGCCTTGCGTGTATTGCAGAAGGAACGTCAGCAGCAATTGCGAGACGATCCGGACGCACTGGAAGAAGACGACGAGCTGGATGAGGAGGGCACCGGCCGTGACGTGCTCGGCGAAATGGAGATAGCAGCTCGAATCATGATCACCGGGGGCGATGAACGCGAGGATGCCCGCATGACCCGGGCCGACAGGCTGCTAATTCGCAATGCGATATTCCTCGCCGCAAAAACCGTCAAGGAGGCTGGCCGCGATCAGGTGCTCACCCAGGATGTCGTCGCCGCACTTCAGAGTATCGGACACGATGACAGCCTACCTGACCACCGGCGCAACCGCGCCATCGAGATGGGCGACGGCATGGCGCTGTTCTGTTCAGGTCTCGCCGGACACTTTTTTAACCGGCCTGGTACCCCCTGGCCCGAGGCGGACATCACGATTCTGGAGATGGGGATACTGGCTAGGGAAGGCTACGAAGATCAGCTCACCGTTGCTTACATCTCCATGATGAGCCATATCAACGATCTGGTTGAGCGCCACCAGCACGACGCAAGGCCAACACTGGTGGTGACCGATGAAGGGCACATCATTACCACCAATCCGTTGCTGGCCCGTTACGTCGTCAAGATCACCAAGATGTGGCGAAAACTGGGCGCCTGGTTCTGGATTGCCACCCAGAATCTGGAAGACTTCCCCGATGCCAGTCGCAAGATGCTCAACATGATGGAGTGGTGGCTGTGCCTGGTCATGCCCAAAGAAGAAGTGGAACAGATCGCCCGCTTCAAGGATCTCTCTGACGTTCAGCGCAGTCTGTTGCTGTCGGCCCGCAAGGAGCCGGGCAAATATGTCGAGGGTGTCGTGCTCTCCGACAATATGGAAGCGCTGTTTCGTAATGTTCCGCCGCCGCTATCCCTGGCGCTTGCCATGACCGAGAAACACGAAAAAGCAGAGCGTGGCGCGATCATGCGGGAGCGTAACTGCAGCGAACTCGAGGCGGTGCATGTCATCGCTGAACGCATCGCAAAGAAACGCGGTGGTTAGTCGTCGATCTGATGAGTTCTCTTTCATAAACCCTGCGCGCTCGTGAATCGATTTTCGGTATCGAAGCGCCTGTTTGCGCGTCACGATAGCACGCATATCGACACAGAGTTGACCACTATGATTTGCAAAGCCTCAAAACACCGTTCCGGGATTACATTGGTTTGTCTTGCTTCCGTATTTCTGTATTCAGGAGCCACGTTTGCGGATCAACCTCATTCGATAGAGGCGTTTACATCGGTCAAGTATCCGTTCGTTGATACCAGAGGCATCGGTAACAAGTCACGTGGTCCGGACATCACCGTCTACGAAATCGATGGAATCGAATCGATGGAAAAAGACCTTTCCATCGACATGTCAGCCGATCCGGAAAAGTCGAAGCGGATCGCGCTGTATCGCATCCAGCATATGGGTAATCAGACAAAAACAAAAATGCAAATGGCAGCGCAGGGCTTGGCGAAGGCGATGCAGTATGGTGTGGATCGCTATCCAGCCGTTGTCTTCGATGGACAGGCAGTCGTATATGGTGTAACCGATGTGCAGACTGCGCTTGCGCATTACCGGACATGGCGGCGGGAAGGTAAGCGATGATCCGCCAGAGATGCCTATCGTTCTGTCTTGCCATTGCGCTATGGGTGCCGGTCACCGGATTCTCCGGTACAACGACCACACCACAGATCGTTGCCCAGACGACAACGGCGGCATTGTCCTGTATGCGGTGGATGCCGATCGGCACCTGTTTCTGGTTGCGCTGTTCCTGGACCGGTTGCAGCGTACGCACCTCGATCAAGGTGGGTCACTACAACCCGGATTTGGTGGTCAGCACCTACAACGAGCTGGGCGGGAACCCGTGGACCGAGATCCGGGCGACGCTGGGCTTGGCGCAGAGGACGGCGGCTACGGGTCTGTTGGGTGCCTTGCTGCCGGTGCCGATCGACAGTGCTGGCAACCGCACGGAAGGAACCTCGGAACGTGATCACAAGAATCTGGTTTACCGTGAAACTGATGCTATCGGCCACCCGATGAGCTCGCTGACAGGTATCGTCGCCGGTACCGGTTTGTTGTGTCCCTCAGAGACCACTTCTTTCTTTCCCTATTTCCAGTCCGGCCTCGATGCCCTGTCGTGGCGGCAGGAGATCCCGGAGATCTTCTATCCCGCCAGCCTGATTCCCGGTCTACGCGAGCTGGGTACCTGGCCCTTGCAGACCTGGGGTGGTGTCTATCCACGTACCGGCTGGACGACTCAGGCGGAAGAGCCCAAGGCTGCAGCCCTTAATGCCCAGCGAGCCGGCGACATCGTCACGCGTACGGGACAACCGCATGTCTATGTACCAGTCACCGGCTCATCGGGTTCCATGAAGATTTGGTCTCCGGGGCCCTTGATGGAAAAAGATCACACCACCGGTACCTGGCAGATGTTATTGCCGCTATCTGAATCGAGCTGCAACGTCTTTGGTACCAATGATCTTGCCAGCCTGACCGGCTGGGGTGGGGGCCGCGTCGATAGCGAAGGTGACTATGTCTGGAATCTATGGCGGCCCTACAAGTGTTGTGAGCGCCGCGGCCAGTGGTTTCTGTTTGATATTGACTGGATTGCCTATCCCTGATGAAAACGAACTCTCTACACACATTCTGTCACCGACACGCTATCAGCTGGCTGCTGATTGGGCTCCTCAGTTTGAATAATGCGCATGCCATCACCAAGGGGCCGACGGAAGACAGCTTCTGGTATTACGAAATCGGTGGGGCAGAGCCGGTATCGGCGCCTGCCAATCCTTCTGTCGTATCCGTTACCCTGGGCGGGTCGGCGCAACTGGGACTGGGCTACAGTTGCGGCAAATTCGATCCCGTGGCTGCCGTGACCAATACACTGAACGACATCGGTGCCGGCATCGATAACATGATGAATGCGATGACGGCAGCAGCCAGTGCTGCCATTGCATCATTGCCAGCACTGATCCTACAGCGCGCCAATCCCGGCCTCTACGACATGTTTCAAAATGCTTTGCTGCAGGCCGAGGAGACCATGCAACTGGCGACCAAATCCTGCGAGCAGATGGAGGCCGAGATCGCCCAGGGCAAGAATCCCTATGCCGATCTTATCACCTTATCCAAGGGCAACGACTGGAAGCTCCAGATGGGCGTCGGTGGCAATGATGCTGTGACCGCAAAGGATGCGGTCGAGACATCGAATGGCGACAATGGCGTGCCCTGGATCGGCGGGCAGGCCGGGGGCTCCGGTCAACCGGTGCTGGAATTTACCGGCGACATCGTCAAGGCCGGGTACAACATCAATATGAATCGCCCGATCACGACGGCAGGGCCGGTGCCGCCTGCATCGGCTACCCGACTGACGGAGATCTGGACAACACCTACCGAGGCGCGTAACTGGGTCGTCGATGTGGTCGGCGAGAACATCGTGACGACCTGTGATACCTGTCGCAAAGACAGCATCCCCGGTACCGGACTGCTGCCAAAGCTCAATCAGGAGGCAACCACTGTAACGACGGACATCCAGAACCTGGTCAGCGGCGCGACACCCCTGACACTGGCCAACCTGGACAATATAACTGCTCCCGGTGTGGCTATCACCCGGCAGGTCATCGAGGCGATCCGGGAGATGCCGGCCTCCGAGCAGAGCCTCATCATGGGCCGACTGGTGTCGGAGATCAGTACGGCCCGCACGGTGGAGAAGGCGCTGTACGGCCGTCGCCTGTTGCTTTCCGGCCGCCAAGTGCCCGAGGTCTATGCCACCGAAGTGGCCCGCGAGCACGCGGACAAGTCCATCGCCGAGCTGGATAAGGAGATCGAGAACCTGTTGTTCGAGACCCGAGTGCGTAAGGAAGTGGTCTCCGATACCATCGCGACCCTGCTCAAGCGAGCCGCGGCTCGCCGGCAGTCGTCCCTGAAAACTCCAGAAGTACCCACCATCGATCCGCGTCCGCTGAGCAATGGCCGTGTCCAATAACGGTTTTGCCTTGCGTCGGCGCTGGTTTTTTTTGCTGACCCTGCTGGCATTCGGTCTGGCACTGGGGGCTGGCGCCATCCTCTGGCATTCGGTCGAAACAACCTCTGTAGTCGCGGTGCAGACACGGATCGATGCCTTGAAGCCACTCCTGACTGGCATTCGAGTCTCTCTGATTGCCCTGTTGGCTATGGGCTGGCCATGGATCGTGAACGCCCTGCAACGTTGGGGACGCCTGGATGAGACACAGACCAGGAATTTGCTCGCCGTACGCTGGCGTATCGTGACCTGGCTCGTCGTGATCGAACTGGTGTTGGGCCAAAACCTGCTCGGTCAGGTGCTTGCCGTACTGCAGGGGAGCGGGGCATGACCGTCGATAGCTATCTCGAACTCTTCACTACACTGTTCGGCTGGACCTTCTACGGCATTTTGTGGGATGTGCTGGTTGGCACCGGTATCGTGTTCCTGCCGTTCCTTGGCATCCTGATCGACAACTGGCGGGAACCGGCGCAAGGTGGTGAGTTCGGTACTGTCACCGGATTGTCGCTGCGGCGCATGGAACTGGAACTCTTTATTGCGCTACTGGTGGTTGTTTTGTCCGGCCAACCGGCCGCGTTGACGCCACTGAATGCGGCTTCACTCAACTACACACCACCACCGACACTGATCGATCCGACACCGCCCACAGCAACCGTGGCCGCACCCCAGAGCACCTACGGTTCTACCGGCTTCACGGGATCACCTGCAACGGTGAATATCCCGGTGTGGTGGTATGCGGTGCTCTCGATGACCTCGGGATTCAATCACGCGGTGGTCGAAGGCCTCCCAAGTGCTGCGGACATGCGTACCTATGAACAACAGGCACGGCTCGCGACCATTGCTGATCCACGCCTTCGCCAGGAAGTGAGCGATTTCTTCAGCCAGTGCTACATTCCGGCCCGGTCGATGTACCAGTCAGAAAGGCCTGCCACCGCCGCGGTCAATGCCCTGCTAACAACGTATGGCCCCGACGATCCGGATTGGATGGGATCGCAAGTGTATCGTAATACGCCGGGTTACTATGACACCCTGCGCGCCACCACGCAGGTCAGTGGCTGGGCCTACAATGCTGCCCGTGATACCGAATATGATCCTGCTGCCCCACCAACCTGGGGCAGGCCTTACTGCAAGCAGTGGTGGGAGGACGCCTCGGCTGGCCTGCGTGAAAAGTTGATTAACGAGGCCGATGCCACATCGGCCGGTTTTTCAGGCCTGGTGGTTGCCATTGCTCCAGCCCTGGCCAGCGAACAGCAAAATGATGCGGTGGCCAGGACCGTTCTGGCGAATTCCCCGCCTTCGTGGTCGAACAACGATCTCGTGGCACACAACTCCGGCAGTACCGGGTTACTCAGTACGGTAGAGAATGTCGCCAAAGGTGGATTGGCATCCGGCGGCGTGCTGGCCGCATCAGCGTTGTTCTCCGTCACCATGACCGCAGTCTTGCAGGCACTCCCAATGGTGCAGGCCGTGCTGCTACTGGGCATCTACGCCTTGCTTCCCATGGTCGTGGTCCTGTCGCGCTATTCCATCTCCATGATGGTCATAGGCGCCATGGCAATCTTCACCGTCAAGTTCTGGAGCGTGCTCTGGTACCTGGCGCTGTGGGTGGATCAGAACCTCATCCTGTCCATGTATCCGGATGTGAATGTCTTCCTGCAGCTGTTCGCAAACCCCGGCGAGCACGACATCAAACGCATGCTGCTCAACATGATCACGACAAGCCTCTATCTGGGTTTGCCGTTGCTCTGGAGTGGGATGATGGCATGGGCGGGGTTGCATATCGGGCGCTCGATCAATTCGGTACAAGGCGAATTCACACGGACCGCTCAAGATGCAGGGCGACAAGGTGGAAGTATCGGTAAGGCCGTTGTGTCTAAGGGCGCGAAGCGATAACGGATTTACAAATCCTCTTCATACCATCCGTAAGGATCAGTGCCATTGTCAAACTTGCGGGTACGGAAATTATAGTTGCCAGTCAGGTCGCCATCCTCAGAATCACTTTCTTCGGATGTAACGACGCCAGCAGCCAGCAAGCCAATAAGGCCAGCGACAAGTTTGCTCGTGACGCCAATGATTGCTTTCAGAACTAATAATAAATTTCTTAAGTAGTGCATAGTGCTTGGGCTCAGGACGCGCCGCTACGCTGCGCGCTCCTTGAATCTCATGGTTATGTTCGCGTATTTACCAATAAACGGGATCATTAAATTCCTTAACGCATATGGGGCGCTCATTAATAGCTGGAATTAGCTCTCCCGTTAATGATTGGCCAAGCCAGCCTACTGGCATTGAGAGCTTTAGAGGGGCCTGGATGATATCTTCTGACAGGGGTTCAAATCCCACCTTTGAGTAGAAGGATGGATCACCATATGTGATAGCAACACTCACTGAACGATTTTTCAGTTCATTAAGTCCATAATTGATTAGCGCCTGTCCTACGCCTTTTCCCTGATGTTTAGTACTCACTGCAACCGGAGCGAGCATATAAACCAGAATAGACTCATTAAACCGGAGGCGAGTAAAGAAAATAGAACCAATAAGCGATTCATTTTCAAATGTGCCGAGACAGATTATCTCTTCATTGTCGATATTGGAGGATAGCTCTGAGGCAAGATTGCCAATTAGCTTACCTTCTTCGTCTCCTTCAGATGATGTGAAAACAGACGTGAAAAGCCTCGTTACTTCATTTTGATAGTTTTTGTCGAGAACCTTATGCTTCATAGATTGTCCTGCAATCGTGTTTCGCTAACATTTTGAACATCGGGATATCAAACAGACCTGGCGCGATACTCCAAAAATACGATTAGCCCGATAATGAACGCGGCGAATAGTGTGAACTGGCCGAACTGAAAGTCCATGTCTCTCTGATTTTACGAGGTGTGATTCGGGATGATAATTCTTTCAGAACTCACCATCCCGGACCACATTGCCTTTGCTGATTATCTTGACAGTTTTAGGATGAACCGGTTCATTGTCCGGTAGTAGTCCTTTGCCTTTCTCAATCACCTTGGCTGCGACACTGGTCAGCTTGCCTAATGTGTCCGAACCGGACAGCGCCTTGGCGTCACTGTAGTAGTCGAACCAGGGCAGCCCGGCACTCGTGTAATCATTGGCAGTCGGCGGCGTATGCGGCGGTTTGTGTCCTGTGATTGCCAGATATTGCGCGCTGTTGGCCAGGTGGACGAAGCACCGGAAACCGTTGTCCTGATCCCAGGCATCGATGCCGTACTCGTCCTCGTAGATCTCCTGCCGCATTAAGCCGCCTGGAGCAAGTCCCATATCCGGGGCAGCGGATTCGCAGACCGTGCGACTGAACATCGGCATATCAAGGTAGTCCATGTCTGCTTGCACGGTTCGCTCAAAATGCTCGACGTAAACATCATGCTTCATCGGGTAGACGATGATCTGGAGTCCGCCATGTTCAGCCGTCCCCGTAATCTGCTCTTCGGCTGTGAAGCCTTCACCCAGCGGCATGGCGACAAACTGCCGGATAAAGTCCTCCGAGACGTTGAAACCATCCAGCCAGGGCTGCTCCGGAATCACCGCGTAGTCCTGCGGATCAGCCGAAAGCCCATTGCTCCAGGGCTCTCCGGAAACGGCATTGATCTTGCCGGCGGCGATCTTGATGGCGCAGGGGTAGTCACCAGAGAAATTGATCCAAAGTGCCTCTGACTGATACATGGGTATGAAGACTCCACCATGTGTCCGCCAGGTATCAGGCAACTTGTTTGCAAAGTCATCCACGTGCTCCACCGGAAATCGACCGAGGCCGGGGGGTAGGGGATATTCCCGGTTGTCGTCCGGGATCCGCAAGGTGCGCTGGAAATCGATGCTACACCCCGCTTTTTGGTGGACCTCCGGAAACCGGTAGGTCAGTTGGTTGTTCAGTAGTTCGATCATTGTCTTTTCTCCCCTGAGTCGATTATTCAGGCGTTACCAGTCGCCATCACGGACATCCCGGGCAATACGCAAAATGGCGTGATCCGGTGCGGATTTGAGCTGGCGGATCAGGTCAGCGAACAGTTGCGGCCGTTTCCGGATGATCTCCTGTAAATCCGACGAGACCTTCCCGGCCATTGCCAGCAGCACGTCCGGATCCTCGTCAAGCTCCTCGGCCAATGCCCGGATTTTTGCCTCGGACGGTGGCGCCACATCCCCGCGTTCTATCTTGCTGAGGTAGGCGGGTTCCACACCAATTCGCTGAGCGACCTGCCGGACCGAAAACCGCCGATCCTGTGACTTCAGGGCCTCGCGATGTTCACGGATGTATTCTCCGAATGTCATGTGTACTATATACTACACATTTATGATTTTGACAATCCAGCGACGGGTGGATGAATGACAGTGGGGTGACTTCATTGAGAAGCTGCTAGAGCCCATAGATTCGTCTAATTTAGAGAGTAATCGGTTAAAAACGGCAATAATCGGTTGACATAAGGCGCTAAACCGCATAATTTTCAATGATTTGGTTCGGGCGCTGGAGGATTGTTGCTCCTGTGTCGGCAGTTCGCAGACCTATGACGTTTTGACTCATCGTTTACGAGGGTTTAGAGGAATGGTTGAGATGGAAGACCGCTGGTTATCAATCACCGAGATATGCAAATACCTCGGCGTCAGTAATGACACTGTGTACAAGTGGATCGACAAGGGTGGTATGCCTGCCCACCGCATGGGCCGTCTTTGGAAGTTCAAGAAAGACGAAGTCGACGAGTGGGTTAAGGCTGGCGGTGCGGCGGATATTGCGGGGTCGGATAAATCGGAATGAGCCCAAGGAACGGAAAAATCAATTTAGTCGATCTGGATATCGGGACCCTCTCCGGACATCTCTGGGAGGCGGCCAATATTCTGCGCGGCCCTGTCGACGCGGCCGACTTCAAGACCTACATCTTCCCGCTGCTATTCTTCAAGCGGCTCTCCGATGTTTATGACGAAGAGTATGCCGTTGCACTAGAAGAGTCCGACGGTGACGTGGAATTCGCACAGTTCCCCGAGAACCACCGATTCCAGGTCTCTGAGGGCTGCCATTGGCAAGATGTTCGGGCCAAAAGCGCCAATATCGGTCATGCACTCCAGAAGGCCATGCGCTGCTCAAGGACCTGATCGAACACTTCTCGTCGCTCAACCTGGGGAATGAGCACTGCAAGGCGGATATCCTCGGGCAGGCCTACGAATACCTGATCAAGAAATTTGCCGACCTCACCAACAAGAAAGCCGGTGAGTTCTATACCCCGCGCTCCGTGGTCGCGCTGATGGTCCGCATTCTTGCGCCCAAGGCCGGGGAAACCATCTATGACCCGGCCTGCGGCACCGGTGGCATGCTTCTCGAGGCGCTGCACCATGTCAAAGAGCATGGCGGCGACGAGAACCTCATGCTGGGCAAGCTCTATGGCCAGGAAAAGAACCTGACCACATCCTCCATTGCCCGGATGAACCTCTTCCTCCACGGCGCGGAAGATTTCCATATCGAACGCGGCGACACCCTGCGCTTGCCTGCCTTTTATTCAGGCGACAGCCTCGCGACTTTTGATTGTGTCATCGCCAATCCTCCCTTCTCCCTGGAAAAGTGGGGGGACGACGTCTGGATCAACGATCCCTACGGCCGTAACTTTGCCGGGTTGCCGCCCGCCAAGTCCGGTGACTTCGCCTGGGTTCAGCACATGATCAAATCCATGGCACGTAAAACGGGACGTATGGCGGTGGTAGTACCCCATGGTGTGCTGTTCCGCATGTCCAAGGAAGGCAAAATCCGCCGCAAGCTGCTGGAGATGGACATTCTCGAAGCAGTGATCGGCCTTGGGCAGAATATTTTCTACGGTACCGGCCTCGCACCTTGCGTGCTGGTCTTCCGGGACAGTAAGCCGAAACCGCACCGCCAGAAGGTGCTGTTCATCGACGCCTCGGAGGAGTTCAAGACCGGCCGGGCGCAGAACGAACTGCTGCCGGAGCACGTGGACAACATCCACCACTGGTATGAAGGCTATCAGGATGTCGAAGGGATCTGCCGGGTGGTCACGCTCGATGAAATCCGGGAAAACGACTTCAACCTGAATATCCCCCGTTACGTGGAACCGGTGATCGAGGAAGAATCCATGACCATCGATCAGGCCGTCGCCAACCTCAAGGAATCGCTGCAAGCAGCGTATGCGGCAGAAGATCGCCTGAAGGGCCTGCTGATACGGGAGGGACTGCTGTGAAGAAGAACAAGCACATTTCCCAATCAGCGCTGGAATCCTATCTCTGGGGCGCGGCCACCTTGCTGCGTGGCTACATCGATGCCGGGGACTACAAACAGTTCATCTTCCCGTTGCTGTTCTACAAGCGCCTGTGCGACGTGTACGACGAGGAGCTGGCCGAAGCGCTGGAGGAATCCGGCGGCGATCAGGAATACGCCACGCTGCCCGAGCAGCACCGCTTCCAGATCCCGGAGGATGCTCACTGGAAGACCACCCGCACCAAGGTCAAGAATGTGGGCAAGGCCATCCAGGACGCCCTGCGTGCCATAGAGAAGGCCAATCCCGATACCTTGTACGGAGTCTTCGGCGATGCCCAGTGGACCAATAAGGACCGCCTGCCGGATCACATGCTGCGCGAACTGATCGAACACTTCAGCTCTCAGACGCTTTCAGTTATCAACTGCCCGGAGGATGAGCTGGGTGTGGGCTACGAATTTCTGATCAAGAAGTTCGCCGATGATTCCGGGCACACCGCTGCGGAGTTCTATACCAACCGCACCGTGGTTCACCTGATGACCGAGATGCTCGAGCCCAAGCCAGGCGAGTCGATCTATGATCCAACGTGCGGTTCGGCGGGCATGCTGCTCTCCGCCGTTACCCACCTCAAGCGGCAGAACAAGGAGTGGCGCAACCTGCGGTTGTTCGGTCAGGAGCGCAACCTGCTCACGTCGGCCATCGGCCGCATGAACCTGTTCCTGCACGGCATCGAGGACTTCCGCATCGTTAGGGGAGATACCCTGGCCCATCCTGCATTTGTCGAAGGCGACCGACTCATGCAGTTCGATGTGGTGCTGGCCAATCCGCCGTATTCCATCAAACAGTGGGACCGCGATGCCTGGGCCGCCGATCCGTGGGGCCGAAACATCTACGGCACTCCACCACAGGGCCGTGCCGACTATGCCTTCTGGCAGCACATAATAAAAAGCATGAAGGCCAAGAGCGGCCGCTGCGCCATCCTGTTTCCGCATGGCGTCCTCTTCCGCAACGAAGAACTGGCCATGCGCGAGAAGCTGATCGCCCACGACGTAGTGGAGTGTGTGCTTGGCCTCGGTCCCAACCTTTTCTACAACTCGCCCATGGAAGCCTGTGTCGTCATCTGCCGTATGAACAAGCCCAAGGAGCGCAGAAACAAGGTGCTCTTCATCAACGCGGTGAACGAGGTGACCCGCGAGCGGGCGCAGAGCTTTCTTACCGATGACCACCTCCAGCGCATTGTCGCCGCTTACCAGGCCTTCGGCGACGAAGACGGTTTTGCCCGTGTGGTCGGTAATGACGAGATCCGGGAGAAAGGCAGCAACCTCAGTATCCCACTCTACGTCCGGTCGGAAAACGGAAACGGCAATGGCAACGGAGCGGTTGAAGCGGTCAGCCTCAAACAGGCTATTGCGAAATGGCAGGAAAGCTCGATGACATTGCGCGAGTCGATGGATGGCCTCTTCGCGGTGCTTGAAGACGCACGGGTGATGGGAGGTGGCAAATGAGTGCGCAACTCCAGAAGCCCGGCTGGACGGTGGTCAAGTTTGGCGAAGTGGTGAAAAACGCCAATCTTGTGGAGCGTGATCCCGAGGCCAATGACATTGAAAGAATCGTCGGGCTCGAACACATCGACCCCGAGAATCTGCATATCAGTCGCTGGAACTCCGTTGCAGATGGCACCTCGTTTACCCGCAAATTCGTGCCGGGGCAGACGCTCTTCGGTAAGCGACGGGCCTACCAGCGAAAGGTGGCATACGCTGAGTTTGAAGGCATTTGCTCTGGAGACATCCTGACATTCGAGCCGAAAGACAAGAAGGCGCTACTCCCTGAGCTGTTGCCGTTTATTTGTCAGAGCGACTCGTTCTTCGACCATGCGCTTGATACCTCAGCTGGCTCGCTTTCACCAAGAACCAGCTGGAAGGCTTTAAAGGACTTTGAATTCCCGCTGCCACCCCTTGATGAACAGAAACGCATTGCCGAGATCCTGTGGGCGGCGGATGAGGCGCTCAATCAACATCAGCAGAGTAACAACAATCTGATGTCGGTAAAAAGAACCTTGCTGAATCGACTAACAGTCAGAGGGATTGGGCAGCATTCAACCCAGCACACCAGGCTTGGTGAAATACCAGACCACTGGCGTCTCGCTACTGTTGAAGACGTAACATCGATTTGCCAATACGGTTTGTCTATACCTTTGAATGAATCTGGCCAATATCCGATTCTTCGAATGATGAATTACGATGACGGTCGAATCATTGCCAACGACCTAAAATATGTTGACTTGGATGATGCGGATTTCACTTCATTCAAGGTTCACAAAGGAGACATCCTTTTCAATCGAACGAACAGTGCTGATTTGGTCGGGAAGGTCGGAATGTTTGATCTTGAAGGGGATTATGTATTTGCATCATACCTGGTTCGTTTGAGAGCGGATCAAAACCAAATCCTTCCTGATTTCCTCAATTATTATCTGAATTCCGATCTCGGCCAAAGAAGGCTTCTCGCCTATGCCACCCCAGGTGTGAGCCAAACCAATATCAGCGCGGGAAACTTGAAAAAGGTGCTGGTTCCACTGCCTCCTATGGAGGAGCAAAAGCAGATTATTGAGATTCTCAATAATTTGGAGCGTAGAAAGCATCTTCAAAGGAATCATGTCGCCGAAGCACAAAAATGCCTGGCTGCTCTGATAAACAACCTGGTCGGGGTGACGATAGCTGAAGAGGTATCCCATGTTTAACGAAGAAAATACTGTTGAACAGATGGTTCTCGATACGCTCTGCGAGGGCGTAACTTCGAACATGGTTGCCGAAGAGCGTGCCTGTTACGGCGGCGAGATCAAGAGTTGGCGCTTTATCGCTGCAGAAGAATTACCGCGTCAGCATTCCGATGTGATGGTGGAATCAATGGTGCGTGACGCACTTGTCCGCCTGAACCCGGAAATCAAGGCCCAGCCAGACCGCGCCGACGAGGTGCTCTATCGCCTGCGGACCATTCCGCTGTCGGTGCAAAGCGAAGGCCTAGTGCGGGCCAACGAGCTGTTTGCCGAATGGCTGCGGGGCGAAAAGTCCATGCCTTTTGGCGAGCGCGGCGAACATGCACCGGTGCGGCTGATTGACTTCGAGAATCTGAGCAATAACGATTACGTGGTCACCAACCAGTGGGTCTACCCGGTTAAGGAAGGCGGCCGCCGCTTCGACATCATCATGTTAGTCAACGGCATTCCGCTGGTAATCGGCGAGGCCAAGACGCCGGTGCGCCCGGCGGTGACCTGGGTGGACGGGGCCAGCGACATCCACAACGGCTACGAACAGAGCGTGCCGCAGATGTTCGTACCCAACGTCCTCTCCTTTGCCACCGAGGGCAAGTGTTATCGCTATGGCTCGGTGCGCATGCCTATCGATATCTGGGGGCCTTGGCACGAGGGTGAGAACAAGGCCGAGGGAACGCTTGCGGACGTGCAGCGCTCCATCCGCTCCATGCTGCGCCCCCATGTGGTGCTGGACATCCTGCAGAACTTCACCCTGTTCGCCACCGACAAGAAACACCGGCGAATCAAGATTATCTGTCGCTATCAGCAGTACGAGGCTGCAAATTTGATGGTGGCCCGCGTGGTGAAGGGCTATCCCAAGAAAGGTCTGATCTGGCACTTCCAGGGCTCGGGCAAGTCCCTGCTGATGGTATTCGCGGCCCAGAAACTACGGATGCATCGCAATCTCGGTAATCCTACGGTGATGATCGTGGTGGATCGTATCGATCTGGATACCCAGATCACCGCCACCTTCAATGCCTCCGATACACCGAACATGATCGGAGCGGCCACCCGGCAGGAACTGCAAAGCCTGCTGGCCGCCGATACCCGCAAGATTATCATCACCACCATTCATAAGTTCGGCGAAGCAGGCGGCCGCCTGAATGAGCGCCCGAACATCATCGTGATGGTGGACGAGGCGCACCGAACCCAGGAGGGTGATCTGGGTCGCTAGATGCGTGATGCGCTGCCCAATGCTTTCCTCTTTGGCTTGACCGGCACGCCGATCAACAAGCGGGACCGTAATACCTTCTGGGCCTTCGGCGCGGATGAAGACGAGCAGGGCTACATGAGCCGTTACTCGTTCCAGGACTCGATCCGGGACAAGGCCACGTTGCCGCTTCACTTCGAGGCAGTGGATGTGAAACTGCACATCGATAAGGACGCTATCGACGAAGCCTATGCTCAGATGACCGACCAGCTGAGCGAAGAGGACAAGGATGATCTGGCCAGGCGGGCCGCCAAGATGGCGGTGCTGATCAAGGCCCCGGCCCGGGTGCAGGCCATCTGCCAGCACATTGTCAATCACTACCAGGACAAGGTCGAGCCGAACGGCTTCAAGGCCCAGGTGGTGACCTTCGACCGGGAATGCTGCGTGCTCTACAAGAAAGCCATGGACGAGCTGGTCGGCCCGGACGCCACTGCCATTGTCATGCATACCCAGGGCGGCAAATCAGACAAATATGCCGAGTGGAAACTTTCCAAGGATGAAGAGGAGAAGCTGCTGGATCGATTCCGGGATCCTGAAGACCCGCTCAAATTCCTGATCGTTACCTCCAAGCTGCTGACCGGGTTCGATGCGCCGATTCTGCAGGTCATGTATCTGGATAAACCGATGAAGGACCACAACCTGCTGCAGGCGATCTGCCGAACCAACCGCGTCTACTCCGGCAAGACCC
This sequence comes from endosymbiont of Escarpia spicata, assembly GCA_003349915.1. Taxonomy (GTDB): domain Bacteria; phylum Pseudomonadota; class Gammaproteobacteria; order Chromatiales; family Chromatiaceae; genus QGON01. Next base: position 326,193 of record QFXE01000005.1, on the reverse strand, counting down.
ATGGACTGATCGTGGACTACCTCGGAATCTTTGACGACGTGGCCACAGCACTCGATTTCGACGAGAAGGCGGTGCAGAAGGTTATTACAAACCTGGATGATCTTAAGAAAGAGTTGCCAGGCGTGGTGGCGAAATGTCTGGCGTTCTTCCCCGGCGTGGACCGCACCGTCGGTGGCTACGAGGGACTGATCGCGGCACAGGACTGCCTGCCGGATAACGAGACACGGGACAAGTTTGCGGCGGAATACTCGGTGCTCTCCCGTCTCTGGGAGGCGTTGTCGCCAGACCCCTGCCTGGGACTCTACCAAACCGACTACAAATGGCTAACCCAAATCTATGAATCGGTGAAACCGCCGAGCGGTAACGGAAAACTGCTCTGGCATACGCTTGGGGCAAAGACCATCGAACTGGTCCACGAAAATGTCCACCTGGAAACCGTGCGGGACGATTTAGACACCCTGGTGATGGACGCCGAAGTGCTTGAGGGATTGCTTGATGCCAAGGATCCGGAGAAGAAATCCAAGGAGATCGAGATCAAGATTATTGCCCGATTGCGCAAGCACAAGGATAACCCGAAGTTCGTCGATCTGGGCGAGCGTCTCGAAAAGCTAAAAGAGCGGCATGATCAGGGGCTGCTACACAGCATCGATTTCCTCAAGGAGTTGCTGACCCTGGCCAAGGAGGTCGTTCAGGCCGAGAAAAAGGTGGACCTCGTCGATGAACAGGCCAAGGCCAAAGCAGCTTTGACTGAGCTGTTCGTTGAAGTGAAGAGCGGCAAGACGCCGGTCGTGGTCGAGCGGATTGTGGCCGACATCGACGAGATTGTACGCCTGGTTCGCTTCCCGGGTTGGCAGGACACCAAAGCCGGAGAGCGTGAAGTTCAGAAAGCGCTACGCAAGGTGATTTACGTCAAGTACAAGGTCAAGGATCAGGACCTGTTTGACAAGGCTTTCGGATATATCCGGCAGTACTACTAAGAATTTTAATGAACACGGAGAAAAATATGGCGGACTCTGAACAAACCACAACGACCCCCGAGGCCATGCGCGATGCGGTGATCAATATGGCAGTGGAGTCCTGGCGCTTCGGTCGGGTTTTTGATCGTCTGCTGTTGAAGCTCGATGCCGGGGAACAGAATCGGTACAAGAGCCAGTTCCGTTGGTTCATCAAAAAGGTCGAAGAGGCCCTGGAGCAAGCGGATTTGAGAATCGTCGATGTCGAGGGTCATGCCTTCGATCCTGGAATGGCCGCCACGCCGCTGAATATTGACGAGTTCGATGCGAAGGATGCCTTGATGGTCGATCAGATGCTCGAGCCGATCATCATGGGAAAAGAAGGTTTGGTTAAGACAGGAACCGTCACTTTGAGGAAGGTGGAACTATGAAAAATTTCGTTGGCATAGACCTGGGCACAACAAACAGCGCGATCTGTTCCTATGACGGTTCCGATACGCGCGTGTGGAAGAGCCCTCAGCAAAACGATGTTACTCCCTCTGCGATCTATATCGACAGGCGCGGTAACAAGCAGATTGGTTTTAACGCATACAACATGGCACCGCAAAGCCCGGACAACTCTGCGATGCTTTTCAAACGGTTGATGGGTACAAGTACGCCAATCAATCTTCCAGCAGTCAACATTACGATGACTCCTGAAGAGTGCTCAGCGGAAATTCTAAAAGTTCTGTTCGGTTACCTGCCTGAGGAAATCAGAAACGATCCGGATACCGGAACCGTCATAACTGTCCCTGCGGCGTTTAACCAAATGCAGAAGGATGCCACCATGCAGGCCGCCAGCATGGCCGGTCTCGGCAAAGTTGGGATAATGCAGGAACCGGTCGCTGCGGTCATGAGCGTCATGCGTGCCCGCAATACCGACGGTATGTTCCTGATCTATGACCTGGGTGGCGGCACGTTGGATATCGCCATTGCCGAAAGCCTCGGTGGACGGGTTAATCTCCTTGCCCACGGTGGTATCGCCATGTGCGGTGGCCGGGATTTCGACCGCGTGCTCGTCGATAATGTTGTCCGCCCCTGGCTGCTGGAAAACTTCGACCTTCCAGAAGACTTTTCCGTGAATCCTAGCTTTAAGTCGCTCATTCGGTTGGCCACCTGGGCCACCGAACGCGCCAAGATTGAACTTTCGGCACGCGAGGATTCGGTCATCAGCTTGTCGGAAACCGAAGCCCGGGTACGGGATCTCAGCGAGAACGAGGTCTATCTCGATATTCCCTTGCAGCGTGATACCTACGACAAGCTGATTGCCGAGCGCGTCGGTGAGTCAATCGAATCTGCGCGAGAGACACTCAATAAGGCCGGTCTTTCACCGCATGACCTGGAGCGTATTGTGTTCGTTGGTGGCCCGACCAACTACAAAATGCTGCGCGACAAGGTTGCCTTCGAGCTGGGTATACCGGGAAGCACCGATGTAAACCCCATGACAGCCGTGGCGGAAGGCGCGAGCCTCTTCGCAGAATCCATTGACTGGGGTTCCCAGAACCGGTCTCGCAAGAGTACTCGTGGGCAGATTTCTTCTGGAGGAGGGCTGGAGCTGTCTTTCAATTACATCGCTCGCACCCCGGATGTTAAGGCCAAGATCGCAGTTCAATTGGCAGGCCAGGCTGCGTCCGGCTCAGAATTCCAGATCGATAGCGTCGACACCGGCTGGACCTCCGGCCGCATGCCTCTCAAGCACGGTGCAACCCTCGACGTCAGTCTGACAAAAACGAGCGAAAATACCTTCAAGGTGTTCGTGTTCGATTCCGTGGGTGGCCCCATTGCCCTGGAACAGGACAGCATTGTCATTACCCGAACCGCTGCTACGGTTGATGCCATCCCGGCCTCACACTCAATCGCTATCGCGGTTCTAGATAAGGTTGGTGGCCCACAGGTGCTGGAATATTTGGTGAAATCTGGCGATTCGTTACCGAAGAAGGGGAGTAAGACTTTCAAGGCGGCTGAGTCGCTCAAAGCCGGATCAACCGGTTCATTAAACTTTGCTCTTTGGGAAGGTGAAATCGAAGACCCCATTACCGATAACCGCCCCATCGGCGTCTTGAAGATTTCCGGCTCCGATTTTGACGACGGCGTAATTCCTGCCGGCGCCGATCTGGCTTGCGAATACGAGATTCTGGATTCCGGCAACATCATCATCGAAGTATCCGTGCCCTGCATCGGCGGGACCTTCCATTCCGGGAAGAATTTCTACTCCCGCCAGGAAGGGCAGCTCGACTACACCGCGGCCGCCACCATGGTTGTCGAGGAGGGTGAAAGAACACTGCACCGCATCGACGAGATCAATGACGTGGTGGACAACCCGAAACTGGATCAAGCACGTCAGAAGCTTGAATCCGCTGCCTCCCTCGATCCTGAGGAAGCGGAGACCGAGAACTCCCAGGAGGCTATGGAGAAGGTGCTTGAGGCGCGGCGGCTCCTTGCACAAGTACGTAAGGAGCACCTCAAGGAAATTCGCCAGATAGACCTCGACTATGTGGTGTCCTTCTTCGATGAGCATATCCGGCAGCATGCCCGTCCGTCCGAAGCGTCGGGCTTCGACAACCTGGCGAAGACGGCTCAACGCTCAATCGACCGAAACGATAAGGATTTCGAGCATCACCTTGATGAACTGAAAGGCAAAAACTTCGAGATCCTTTGGCGGCAAGACTGGTTCGTGGTCGAGCGGTTCAAATGGATGGTCAGTTCGCCCCATCTGTTTGCGGACAAGCACCGTTTCGAGGAACTCGCCCAGGTCGGCACGCAACTCATGCGCTCCGATGACATTGAAAAACTTCGCGCCGTGGTTGCCCAGCTTTCGATGATTCAGATCGGTGGCGGCCCCGACAACGAAATGTTCGATGTAGCGAACATTATCAGGGGGTGATTCATGGCGAAGGACTTATGGCTACCTAAAGGGTATGAATTGCCGGACGGATCGAAAGTCCGGTCGCTCCTCTATTCCGGAGACGAGTGGCAGATTTTCGATACCAATGGCTCGAACAATATCCTGCTCACGCGTCCAGAGCTGGCGCAGAAGTGGAATGAATTCGGTTTTCTCGACGAATCTTTGTTCGAAGATGTCGCCTTCGGGAGCGAATCATTTCGGAGCCTGAGCAGCCATAAGAAATACGCTCTGACGCCAGTTGAGAATGGGGAATCTCCGGAAAGCAAGGTCGATGCAATGGCCTTTGCATTCGCTCTCAAAGAGTCCCGGAAACTGTCAGAGGAAGCCTCTTACCATGATTCCGTTTATGTGGAGCAGTACTCCAGATTGCTCCCGGGCTGGACGCTGACACCCCACGTCGATGATGAGGTGGTCTTGGGCACCTGGATCACCGGTGGGGTCGTCATATCAACTGAATCCTTCAGGCGGTTGACCAATCTGACCGGCTGGATGCCCGCTGGTGATCTGGCGGAAATCATAAACGCCGCTGGGTTTGCTGTACCTGCAGATGCTGGGCTACTGGCTAAGCGCAAGCCCGCTTCTCAATCCAAGAGCGATGCAAAGATCGCCATTACGAAGGAGTCTGTCGAACCTGAACAGCCGCAATCGCCTGGAGACACGACCGAGGCCAAGATATTCAAACTTCCAGGGCGACCACAACTCGAGGAGTTTTTTAACGAACACGTTATCGACATCATCTTCAATGCCGAGAAATATCAGGCTTTGGGCATTGATTTTCCTTCGGCCATCGTCCTGCATGGACCGCCGGGTTGTGGCAAGACCTTCGCCGTGGAGCGGCTTGTCGAATTTATCGATTGGCCCAGCTACTCGATTGATTCCAACAGCGTTGGCAGCCCCTATATTCACGAAACCAGTAAGAAGATCTCGGAGGTTTTCGATACGGCGATTGATGGCGCTCCGTCCGTGGTCGTCATCGATGAGATGGAGTCTTTCCTCACGGATAGGAGGTCTGGCAGCTCATCAGGATTGCATCATGTCGAAGAGGTAGCAGAGTTCCTTCGGCGCATTCCCGAAGCCATCAAGAGCAAGGTGCTGATAATCGCCATGACGAACATGATCGAAATGATCGATCCGGCCATTCTGCGTCGCGGGCGTTTCGACCACATCATAGAGGTCGGTATGCCGTCGAGGGAAGAAGTGTCGTCTTTGGCCGACTCACTATTGAGCAAACTGCCGACATCTGATGACCTTAACCTGGACAAGATCCTCAATGCGCTCACGGGTAAGGCTCTCTCCGATTCGGCTTTTGTTATACGGGAGGCCGCGCGGCTCGCTGCCAAGGCCGGGAAGACACAGCTTGATCAAGAAAGCATCGATACCGCATTGAACAGTCTGCCTAAAGACACAGAAAAGAAAGGCAGGCGCATCGGGTTCGTCTGGGACGACGAGTAACTGGAGGGGAGCATGGACCTATTACAAAATCCTTTTCATATTTTAACTGCCAACCCTCGCGATAACCGTCGGCGAATAATGGAACTGGCCGATGAACGCAGCCTGCTTCTTGATTCAAGTGGGGTTATGGAAGCTCGCTCGGACTTGACCAACCCGCGGAAGAGGCTCTCTGCTGAAGTCGCATGGCTACCCGGCATCGGGCCAAAAAGGGCCGGAGAGGTGTTGTCGCTCCTCGAATCCACGCCAATGGATCTGCTCGCTATCGATCAGCTGTCGTCAATTGCTCGGGCGAACCTGCTTGCGGCGGGCCTCGCTCTTGTGCCCGACCACAATGCCGATGACGTAGCAGAATGGATTCTCGAAATTTCATGGGCATTTGAGGACATCGACCCCGAAGAGTTGAGCGTGATTATCAACGAAGAACGGGTTGTTTCCGGTTTTCCAGAAGTATCAGACCTCTCGGCCGTCGAAGCGGCAATCCAGGAACGGCGAGGGCACTATCGCCAAGTCATCAAGTCGGCCCTCGATAACCTTTCGCCAAAGGAACTCGTGAGGGCCGTTACCGTTGCCGTTGAGTCTGCCACTAATGACGGGGAGGAACATGGTCCGATTCTGATAGACGATCTTGTTGATTCGTATGAAGTAGAAGCCCAGGGATTCCTTGATAAGGAGGAAGGTACTATAAAAGCCTTGACCGAGCGACTGTGGGCTGCCGTGGATGCGGAACAGTCCGATTCGACCATAGCACCCATGGTGAAGCAGCTAATCCAGATTGTGAAGAACTGGGATACCGTCGCCCAGCCAATTCAGGTCAGTACGATGAGTCGAGGTCTCGCTCACGAAGCAAGCCACCGCGTTGCTGGCGTGGTTCGTGACCTGGCGATTCATATGTTCAACGAACACGGCAAGCTCGATTTGTCGCAGCAACTTACGAATATGCTGCAGGAAGTTTTTGCTGAGGTTGTTGAAGTTGCCGAACGTACTGCTGAGGATGCGGATGCACTTGATGGCATTGCAGAACAACGTGATCGTTTGATTGAGGATGCAAAGAACAGTGCTGAAGAGTGGCGAAGAGAAATAACCTACGAGGCTGATGTAGGAGCTGTCTTCAAAGATAAGCTGCGAATTTCTCCAGAAGGTATCGAGTGGAAAGGCCGCCGATGGGATCTTGATTCGATTACGCGGGTACGCTGGGGCGGAACCCGGCATTCGGTCAACGGCATTCCAACCGGAACAACCTACAGCATTGTTTTTGGAAACGGATCCAATTATGCCTCCATCGAACTGAAGAAGGAGGCAATCTATTCAAACTTTATCGATCGTTTGTGGAAGGCGGTCGGGGTTCGTTTACTGACGGAGTATCTGGAAGGTCTGCGTGATGGCAAACAGTACCGTTTTGGTTCAGCTGTTATGAGTGATCTAGGAATGGAATTGGAGCGTAAAAAACTATTCGGCAGTAATGAACGGTTTTTTTGTCGCTGGGGTGAGCTAGTGATCTGGGATGGTGCTGGCGTTTTCTGCATCGGAAAAAAAGAAGACAAAAAGTTGGCTGCTGCTTTCTCGTACCAGGAGGAGGATAACATCCACGTTCTCGAGGCCGCTATTCGTATGTTCTGGAAACGTGGTGGAGAAAGACTGAGCAGTCTTTTGGGGGGATAAGGGTCGATGGACGACAAAGACAATAAGCGCGGATTTACAGGGCTTTCTGACCTGACTTCAGATGTGGAGTCCATATCGTCTAAGCAGCATGAAAATCACGCAGAATCTCCCGGTCGAGCAAAATCAGGGATAAACCGTGAACCCGATTCGAGACAGCTGCCTGGTGAAGGCAATGCATCTGACAGGAAATCGGTCAAATCTGGTTCCGGTGGTTTGTTCTCGGGAATTACGAAATTACTGCTGGCTATTCCTTGGCAACTTTATCTGGTAGGGGGTGTTGCAGGTTATTTCTATTACCAGGACACCATGGAAGACAGAGAGATTGACTCATTCCAGGGAAAAATTGCCTATTACCTGACGAGAAGTGCTGACTCGAACAGTGTTCCGCGTCTAGTCCCAGGCGTTCTACCTGTTGATCTTAAAACAAGAACTGTCGACCGGATGTATTTTCGATTGAATGACGCTTACAAACCGAAATCGGCTGCAGACGTCTCTTCCGTTGTGGGGTTTAAGTGTTCTGACGAAGTGGTTGGATCATATTCAGATGGCGCTTCTGGCTATCAGAAGAGTTGCGATATCTATGTTATAGAGGTTGGCAATCACACGTGGAGTTATGTAGGAAACTTTACCGGCTCTGAACCCCCGAATTCAAAAAAGGGTAGTGGAAGCAAAACGGGATCGCATCCAGCAAAGGACTACCTAAGAAAAGCGGGTGTTATGTGATCGGCTTATTCACATGGAAAGCGCGTTTGAAACTCGGTGAATATGCAGGTTCTTTTATGCACCGGCATTGGTGGCCTGGGCGCTTGGGGGCTGACGTTTATATGAGGGAACTCGGCATAAAGTTTATGTGCGAAAAGGACGGGGACGAAGCCCATGGCTGGCGATAACGATAAGGACAAAAAAGGCTTCTCCGGGCTTTCAGATCTGGCCTCCGAGGTCAGTGGCGTCGACGAACCCATAAAGCCCGAACCAAAAGCGGAAGCCAAGCCCTCAACGCCTAAGCAACCGCCGCAGCCTCAACCGGAAAAAGCCACCCCCAAACCCGAGCGAAAGACCAAAAGATCACCTCCACCTGTTGAAACGGTTAGTTCTGGCAATAACACCGGCGGTTCGGGTGGCAAATGGATTCTTGGCATTATCGGCGTCGTATTTGTGATATGGCTTATTAACAATGGAGGACAAAGTAACAAGAAGCCCTCATACAATCCGCCATCATCGTCGCAAAACTACGGCTACCCGCAGAGCAGTCCTGCTCCGGCGGTCCGAACCCCAGGCGCGGCTCAAAACGCCGGATTGAAATATACAAAGCCTTCAGTCGGCACCAACAAGGTGCTCTCCGTGCCACAGATTCGCTGGTGTATCCGGGAGGGCATTCGCATTGAGGCAATGCGAGATGTCATCGATAGCAATGCAGAGGTCGGAAAGTTCAACCGAATCGTCGACGATTACAATAGCCGCTGTGGGAGCTATCGGTATCGTCAGGGTTCCCAGTCGAGAGCTGAGCGTGATGTAAAACCTTACCGGAGCCAGATTATCGCGGAGGCCATTCGTGAGGCCAGACAGTTGGGTGGTTCGTATCAACCGTCGTATCCATCGGTTTCACCGGGCACATCGACCCGTAGTGCTCCCAAGAAGCCCAGTGCACAATACACCAGAGAGGCTCAACAGATTCTGACTGACCTCGGGTATAAACCCGGGCCGGTGGATGGAGATTATGGTCGCCGGACTGCTGCCGCCGTGAAAGCTTTTCAGAAGGCGCAAGGGCTAACAGTAGATGGATGGGTTAGTAAAAAACTATTAGATACATTGCGTCACGCAACTATTAAAAAAACAAGAAAACATGACTCGCCAACAAATTCACAAAGCAAAATACCAGGCAAAGATATTAGTGATATATCTGAAGCGGACCGACTTGGGATCATAGATGCTTGCAAGTACCGTGGTTCACCTGCAAATGTTTATAGCTGTCAGAAAGAAGAATTGAATAAGTTGAGGCGAACAGGGACGGGCCCAGATCTGTCTAGGCTATCTTCTTCTGATCGGCGTGGGATCATAGACGCTTGCAAGTACCGTGGTTCACCAGCAAATGTGTATAGCTGTCAGAAAGAAGAATTGAATAAGTTGAAGCGAACAGGGACAGGCCCAGATCTGTCTAGGCTTTCTTCTTCTGATCGGCGTGGGATCATAGACGCTTGCAAGTACCGAGGTTCACCAGCAAATGTGTATAGCTGTCAGAAAGAAGAATTGAATAAGTTGAAGCGAACAGGGGCAGGTCCCGATCTGTCTGGGCTATCTTCTTCTGATCGGCGTGGGATCATAGATGCTTGCAAATACCGAGGCTCACCAGCAAATGTTTATAGTTGTCAGAAAGAGGAGCTGAGTAAGTTGAAACGAATAGGGACAGGGCCCGATCTGTCGGGGCTTTCATCTTCTGATCGGGCTGGGATCATAGACGCTTGCAAGTACCGAGGTTCACCTGCAAATGTTTATAGCTGTCAGAAAGAGGAATTGAATAAACTCCGCACAAGTAGATATTGATCTAGCAATGTCCTGGACTTCGGAACACATTAAATGGCTCGTCGATACCGGCGAACGACTGAAGACCGCAGACGGCAAGGAGGTCGAAGTCTGGGAGTTCCGTCATGAGAAAGACGAGGCAGTGCTCTCCGCCTGGGCGAAACACTTTCGCAATCACTACTGCTATGACAGCGAAATCGATTATTGGCGCAGGGGTTACAAGTGCTCACGCGGAGAGTATCTCAACACCATAAAGTTCCCTGACCCAAAAGATGCGCCAGGACCAAGTATCCGCGCTGGCGACTTTGGAGAAGTGCTGGTTGCCGATTTTCTTGAATACCTGCTTGGCTACTGGGTTCCACGCACACGCTACGGTGACAAGACCATTCGGAATGAGTCTACCAAAGGCAGTGACATAATCGGCTTTCATATCGTCAAGGATGGCAAAGCCTCTTCGAAGGATAGGCTGGCAATTTTTGAATCGAAGGCGCAGTTCTCAGGAAAGAAGGCCAAGTCCAGACTTCAAGATGCAGTAGATGGCTCGGTAAAAGACATAGCCAGAAAGGCGGAATCTTTAAATGCCATTAAGCAAAGGTTGCATGGCCGCAATGAGCTTGATGACGCCGAAAAAATCGAGCGCTTCCAGAACGAAGTGGATCATCCATACAAGGAAGTATATGGGGCTGTCGCGCTTTTTGAGAATCCGCTTTTTGACGACGACCTGACATCCACGACCGATTCCTCCTCTCATCCGCATTCAGGTGACCTGGTGCTGATTGTGATCAAAGGGGAACAGATGATGGTACTCGTCCACGAGCTCTACAGGAGGGCTGCGGATGAGGCCTGAACAGAAATCCCAACTCCTGTTTGGCGTCACCAGGTCAAAAGCCAAGATGCTCGAGTACGGTGTTCCGGAAGAGCATCACATCAAAATTACCCAAGATCCGGCCAAGCTCTTCACCATCTCGATTGGTTTGCTGGGCGACCTTGCCGCCGCCATCAACCGTGAGGAGCTAGATCCCGGCTCCCTCTCGGAGCTGAGAACCAATCTGCTTTTTTCTGCCCGCTTTTTCGACTCCTACCTCCAATCAAAGCTGAACGAGGCACTTGATCCATACCTCGTGCTTATGGGCTCTGCCTCCTATTACCTGTGCGATCTTCCCGGAAGCGCGTCGGTATTGGCGAAGCGCATCGATGAGGACTGCCCAGATCTGGATGGCGATGGCTTGGAAGACCTGTTGCTCTGGTTGTTGCAGGCCGACCTCGAGACCTATTTTGACGGAGCTGAAGGACCTTTTGGAGAATTTCTCGACGGCACTTCCCGATGGCTCCTCCAGTTTTTCGAGGATGGGAATGGTGAAGACAACCTTCTCGATTTAGCCACGAAGCTGAGAGACGCCGTCTATGAAATTGGCACGCCAAGGCAGCTTCTATTTGGTGATGTGATTGCGGCCGTTCTGAGGAAAAAACTCGAAAATTCTGTCTGGAAGGCTTTGCCGTCATATTCCGGGCTGCCCCGCGACAAATGGCTAAATGCGCTGCAAAAGGAGTCCTTCATCAAGGAGCTCTGGCCCGCGCAACACCTTTTGGGCAAGGCTGATGTTCTCAAAGGCGAGTCCGCCATCGTTCAAATGCCCACCAGCGCCGGCAAAACGAAGGCAACGGAACTGATCCTTCGAAGCGCGTTTCTGGCTGATCGCATAGCGCTGGCCATCATCATCGCTCCATTCAGGGCGCTATGCCATGAAATCAAGAACAGCCTCGTCGAAGCATTCAATAACGAACCCACCAAGGTTGATGAATTATCCGATGCCCTACAGACTGACTTCGAGATTGCCGAACTCCTGGGGCACCAACAGATCCTGGTTGTAACCCCCGAGAAGCTGCTCTACGTCCTTCGGCACGCTCCGGAGCTGGCTGCCCACGTTGGGTTGCTGGTCTTTGATGAAGGCCACCAGTTTGACAGCGGCACGCGAGGCATAACATACGAGCTGCTCCTAACATCTCTGCGCTCCATGATTCCTGCAGGAACCCAAAAGGTGCTGATATCGGCAGTGATCAGCAATGCCGAGGCTGTCGGCGAATGGCTGAACGGCGAGCCTAATGTCGTCGAAGGCACTACCCTGATTCCGACTTTCAGGTCGGTCGGGTTCGCGAGCTGGCTCGATCAGTTGGGGAGGATCGAGTACGTTGACAGCCGTGACGCAGAACAGAACGAGTTTTTCGTTCCGAGGGTGATTGAGCGATTCAATCTCGGGAGGAGAGGCAGAGAACAGAAAGACCGCTACTTCCCAGAGAAAGATGATGGCCAGGCCATTGCGCTTTACCTCGGTCTGAAATTGGTCCCGAATGGCAGCATCGCTGTTTTCTGCGGGAGGAAGTCGACAGCGGCAAACATCTGTGAAAAGGCTGTCGATGTTATCGAGCGAGGCGCACCTCTGGCTTTGCCTTCGGATTTTTCAGACGCCCAGGAAGTTGAGTGCCTGACTCATCTTCACGTTGAGAATCTCGGAGCTGACGCCCCAGCATCCCAGAGCGCAGCACATGGCATTTTTTCCCATCATGGCAATACACCACACGGTATCCGGCTGGCGGTAGAACACGCCATGCGTGACGACCTTGTGCGATTCGTTGTTTGCACATCCACTTTGGCACAGGGCGTAAATTTGCCGATTCGATACCTCATCGTGACCAGTGTCTATCAGGGCATGGAGCGTATCAAGGTTCGCGATTTCCACAACCTCATTGGCCGAGCGGGCCGAGCCGGGATGCATACCGAAGGCAGTATCCTGTTCGCAGATCCGGTGATCTATGACAAGCGGAAGGTCCGTAACGGCAAATGGCGCTGGGATCAGATGAAAGAACTTCTGGAGCCGCACAATTCGGAGCCATGCATCAGCAATCTCCTATCGATCTTCGATCCCATCAAGAGTGATGACGAGAAATACACCATCACCATGGATGCTCTGGATTTTGCTAAGGGCTACATCAGCAACCCAAATGAAATTGCCCAGATCGCTGCCGGGATAGCTGCTCAACATGGAGATAAAGGATTCTCACGAGACGGTGTCGAGCGGCAAGTTGCATGGAGAATCAGCCTCATTTGTGCCGTCGAGAGCTTCCTGTTATCCCACTGGGATGAGAAGGAGGATGGTCTTTCAGAGGACGATGTGACCCGCCTAGCCGAAGGTACGCTTGCTTTCTTCCTGGCTGATGATCAGAAAAAAGAGCATATCCGCGAGTTGTTTCAGCTTCTCGCTGGGAATATCTCCGCAAACATCACCGATCCGCCTCGCCGTATAATCTATGGCAGAACACTTTATGGTGTTCAGGATGCCCAAGCCATTGAGGAATGGGTTCAGGCCAACGCTGACCGCCTGCTTTCGATTGTTGATGAAACAGAAGCGCTCGACCTTGTCTGGCCATTGCTCACCCGGCATATCAACAGCGGCGTATTCACAAAGTTCGATAAACCGGAGGTGCTTAAGGAAATCGCGCTTGGATGGATCAGTGGGCTGCCTTTCAGAGACTTACTGGAAATCATCCGTCAGCGTAAAGCCAAAATGATATGGGGTACCCGACGGAGGGAGTTCAAGATCGATCATGTTGTCGACGTCTGCGAAGGGACGCTCGCTTATGAAGGTGCGCTGCTGGTAGGTGCGTTGTGTGAATTCACTGAAACACTTGACCAAGACGGCACCGGAGACTTGGTCAATCGCCTGCAGCTTTTTCAAAAGCGCCTTAAATATGGTCTGCCCACGGAAACCACCGTTGCCCTTTATGAGCTTGGCATTTCGGACCGTGTTATCTCTCAGGACCTCGCTGCATCCTTGAATCTGGCAGCGACCCAGAAGAAGGATCTCGTGAAGGCGCTGAAACAAGCCCGGGGCGGAGCCAAAGCGGTGATGGAGAAATACCCAAGCTATTTCCAGGAGCGAATGAATGAACTCGTGCAACAGTAATCCATATTGTTGTCTCGAACTATTCCGAGCTCAGGACTGGACAGGTAAAGAATAAATGGTATCCACTTTTGCTTGGCTCGATCATTCAGAAAGCGACCGTCGTAAAGCGCTCGATGTCGTTGATCTGTTCCGTGAACAAGACACGCGGGATGAGCTTGGCATTGGAACAGTTAGAGACGCGCTTGCAGATTCATTGTTTCCCGGCATCAGCACGATCCAGACACGGGCTAAGTACCTGCTGTTCATTCCATGGATATATCAGGCGCTTGAGGCCGGCAGGACAAAATCTAGTGATGTGGCCAGGCTGGCGCGCCGGCACGAAATTGATCTGATTTACCAGTTACTCAAGTCGGACGATACGGACGGAGTAATCGGTAAAGATGCGAAAGCCGGTTTGCAAAGATTACCGAGTTCGGTGTATTGGGCGGGTCTCGGTGTTTTTGGTATCCGCCGATTTCAGGGTTCTCTGGATCAGTATCATCGGTCGCTTGATGGATTCTACCTGGGTCGACGTCAGATTCATGCCTCTGCCGAGGATGGAGTCGTCGAACTTTTCAAGCCGCAGACCAACTGGCACGAGGGTTTGCCACCCGCGCCGGATGGATTCCCTGAAGAAGCCTCGCTTCAACTGCGAGAAGAAGAGGCCGAGTATCTGCATCAGCAGATAATGACAAATGTTCCGGGTACCCTAATCGCATTTCTAATCGACCAGGGTAAGTGGTGGGATGCGGTCAGTTTCCCCTGGCACCATCCACAAATTGGTGAATGCACAAGCCAAGTGAAGGCGCAGCTGCATCATGCGGAACTCTTCTCGCTGGTTATGCTAGGAGCAGCTTTGCTCTATAACCTGATGCTGGCGGAAAAGCGCGCGTCGAACCGCAATGATGGAGCCGACTCATCGGAGGGCCTCGTTGGTCATTATCGGAATGCACTGGGCGATTGGTATGGTGAGATCGAAGACAAACGCCGAACGTTAGATCGGTGGGTTGAGTCCCGCTCTGATTTCTGGAAAGTCATTCATCATGTAAATCCGCGTATTCCAATTCCAACTGTCCATTTCATAAATACCTGGACAGATCTCGCACTTGCTACAGATGAAATCGATACCCTCATTGGTGCTCGTGCCGCGAGAGACCTCATTCATCATCGTGAGCGTCGATTGAAACGAACACTGGCCCGACTTGGTAACCCCAGGGCGCTTGAGATGTGGAGTGGTGCGGCCGGTACACAGCAACTCACCTACCGCTGGCAGCAGGCTCAGACCATTGTGCAGGATATCCTTCGCGGTCTGGGAAGGGGGCAGGGGTAGTGCTGGCACCGAAGGATCGTACTCTGCTGCTTGAATCACTGCGCCCACCACCGGGATTCCACCTGGATGCCGCGGTATCGACGACTTACTCCCTGGACCTGATGGCGTTATTGGTCGCGCCACTTGCGTTTACCTTCTTTGACTGGGAAGGGGACGATGGTCAACCAACCAAGGACCCGAATGCCTTGCTGGAAGCGTTGCGCCGTCATGTAGATCGCATCCACGTGTTTTGCCAGGCTGGCCAGATCGTTGTGCCAAAGACCTATCGACTGCTCTTTGGTTACCTCGAGTCAAGTGTCCATGAGGTGAGGGCGGTCAGGGATGGAGGTGTGTTTCACCCTAAAGTGTGGATAGTGCGCTACGTGGATGATGGCGAGCCACCGCAGTATCGCCTGCTCTGTGCCTCTCGTAATCTCACATTTGATCGTTCCTGGGACACCCTGCTTGTACTGGATGGGGTAGTGGGCAAGGGGGCGACAAAGAAAAATGAACCACTCTCACGGTTCATCCGTTCGCTGCAGGAGATGGCTGTACAGGAGCTAACGGATAATACAAAGAATACGTTGGCGGAGCTGGCCAGTGAGCTTGGCTATGTAGAGTTCCAGTTGCCGGAGCATATTGAAGATATTGAATTCTGGCCGATCGGCTTGCCTGGTGAACAAGATGTGTGGCCGTTCCCGGATAGCGCAGACCAGGGTCTCGTCATCGCACCATTTGTCGCGAAAAGCACCCTCAGTCGGCTGAATATCTCCGGTGAGCAGACGCTTGTTTCCCGCGTCGATGAGTTGGAAGCGATTAATCCCGACCAAATAGGCGACTACGAGATTTTCGCTTTGAGTGAAGGGGCAGACATAGAGCAGGAAGAAGGTGCTGAACCGGATGGTGGGTCGGACACCGCAAGCCTACTTTCAGGCTTACATGCCAAGTTGTTTGCTTTTGACGATTCGGGAATAGGGCGGGTGTGGACCGGATCAGCGAATGCCACGAACGCTGCGTTCCACCAGAATGTTGAGTTTCTCGTGGAGATGCGAGGACAAAGCAAGCACATGGGGGTAGAGGCGATTCTCTGCCCTCAACAGAAAGGTATCAGTGTACTACGCGATCTTCTGGAGCCGTTTTCACCAGACGTAGAAGGCGGGGCTGACTCGACTCAACAGGCTCTGGAGAATTTGCTCCTGCGTCTTCGCCGTTTTGTCGTTGACCTGGAGTTAGTGGTGCATGCCGAAAAGTCTGAAGAGAATCTATTCGATATCAGGCTGTCTTCTACAAAACATCCGGATCTTCCAGATGCAGAATTCGACCTGCAATGTTGGCCACTTACGCTCAGGCAGGAGGCGGGCGCGCAGCGCTTGACATCGGATGGTGGCTGGTCGTCCTCGTTCTCGTCAGTATCGTTTGAGGGACTGACGACCTTTTTTGCTTTTGAGGGACGGGTCTCTGTCAATGGTAGGTCAGGCGCTTGCCGGTTCGTACTGAATCTCCCTTCACAGGGATTCCCGGAAAACCGACGTCAGCGACTGCTGCGCTATATGCTGAAGGATCAACAGCAATTGATGCGCTACTTGTTTCTGCTGCTTGGTGAAGAGGGGGCGCTATCGCTTTCTGAAATCTCCGGATCATCACGATATGCGGGAACAGGGAATGGAGGGTTTCATGCGGATATTCCGATGCTGGAGGCGCTCGTTAAGGCACTGGAACGTGCCCCGGAAAAAATCGACCAGGTTGCCCATCTAGTGACCGACCTCCAGAACACTGAGGAAGGGAGAGCGCTTCTTCCGGAACAGTTCGAGCAGATCTGGCGTCCCTTGTGGGAAGCACGAGAGGAGTTATCAAGACGTGGGGGCTAGGGACAGCGAACTGCCGGATCTCGGAGAGATTGAACGCGGCTTGAAAGATTTTCAGCGGCGCACAGCAGCTGCAGTCTTTCGCAGACTGTATGAGCAGGCACGTTCTACACACCGGTTTCTTGTCGCGGATGAGGTGGGGCTTGGAAAAACACTCATTGCCAGATCTGTTATCGCACGTACGTTGCATCATTTGTGGGATCAAGTCGATCGAATCGATATTGTGTATATCTGCTCCAACGCAGATATTGCTCGGCAGAACATCAAGCGGCTGAATGTGCTGGGAGATGAAGGCAAGACGCTACCAACGCGTATCACGTTATTGCCCATCATGCTGCGCGATCTGAATAAGAATCGAATTAATTTCATTTCATTTACGCCGGGCACCTCGTTTGATTTAAAAAGCAATCTTGGTGTAGCTCGGGAAAGAATGTTGCTTTATTGGTTATTAAAAGAAATATGGCATTTTTCCGGAACCGCTCCCATGAATGTATTTCAGGGAACGTCGGGAACCAAACGATTCAGAAACCAATTAAAAACCTTCTCTGAAAACAATCATATTGATCGAACACTTGCAAAGGAGTTTCGCAAAACTGTAAGAGAGCATGTGCGAGAGGAGAAGGACAAGGGTGAGTGGACATTGCGTGAACGGTTCGACTGGCTTTGTCAGGAGTATCGGCGTTCAGATTCAAAGATTACGCGTGAAGCCAGGCTTGAACGGTCTGCTTTTGTGGGAAAACTGCGAAGTTTACTCGCGGAGACCTGCGTCAGAATGCTGGAACCTGATCTGGTTATTCTCGACGAATTCCAGCGTTTTAAGCACCTTCTCAGTGGGGAAGATGATGCGAGTGTGCTTGCGCGCCAGTTATTCGAATACTCCGATGATTTGACTGCAGTACGCGTGCTCTTGCTCTCGGCCACGCCCTACAAGATGTATACACTGTCAGACGAGAGTGATGATGAGGACCACTATCGTGATTTCATTGACACGCTGGGCTTCCTGTTTCGCGATAAGAGGAAAGTAGAGAAATTTGCAGACCTGCTTCGGGAATACCGCTACGAATTACTCCGATTCAATGATCAATCCCCTGATCAGCTTGAAAGCATAAAGTCGGATATCCAGAAATCGCTACGTCGCGTTATGGCCCGCACTGAGCGGTTGGCAGTGACTGATGATCGGGCAGGCATGCTCACCCAGGTGGAACCAAAGGATGTAGAGCTTCTGGCGAACGACATCCTCGCATATGTCGAATTACAGTCGATTGCGCGTGAGCTGGATATGCCGGATACGATCGAATACTGGAAGTCATCATCGTATCTTCTTAATTTCATGGAGGACTACAAGCTGAAGCGGGCATTCCATGATGCACTGGATGGTGAGGGGAAGACGGAGGTTATTACGCGAGCACTATCCAAAGGAAAACATCTGTTGCTTTCCTGGGATGACATTGAAAATTACGAGGTGCTGGATCCGCGGAACGCGCGACTTCGAGGCCTTATTAAACAGGTGATTGACACCAAGATGTGGCAGTTGCTTTGGCTGCCCCCGTCTCTGCCATATTACGAGTTGGATGGTCCATTCAGCAATAGCACCCATTCGCAGATTACCAAACGGCTGATATTTTCAAGCTGGCGAGTTGTACCCAAGGTCGTTTCGACCATTCTCAGTTACGAAGCCGAGCGACAGTCGGTCAAGTTGTTCGAGCCAGCCGCCCTGAATACAGAGGATGAGCGAGAACGAAGAGGTCATACCCTGCTATTGCGTATTGCGGTGTCGAAAAACCGACCCACAGGCATGCCTGTGCTGGCTCTGATGTACCCATCAATCTCGTTGGCTCGTCGCTATGACCCACTGAGTCTGGCAAGGAAGTACGGCAATGGAGAGTCGCCTACATTGAAGCAGGTGCAAGGAATTATCTGGGAGGATATTTCGAAGGGACTCGAGGTGCTCGCAATGCCGACGGACGAATCCCGTGTGGACGAGCAATGGTATTGGGCGGCTCCCATTCTTCTGGATAGACACCACTATCCCAAGGCAACACAGGAATGGTTCGGCCAATACGATCTCGAAGGCCAGTGGGCAGGAGAAGATAGTAGTGGAGACGACGCATGGTATGAGCACGTCGACCGTGCCAGGCAGTTGCTCAACGGTGAGCTGACCTTAGGCCGGCCGCCAGATGATTTGGCAGAGGTGCTTACTTTGTTCGCCCTGGGTGGGCCGGCTATCTGTGCGCTGCGCGCTTTGGACCGTTTTACAGGCCCGACTTTGGCGACTCATGCGGGTGCAAGGAATGCGGCAGGAAGGATTGGCTGGGCATTCCGAAGTCTTTACAACCGGGTCGAAGTCGCTGCGCTCTTGCGTGGATTGAAGCAGGCCGATCCCTACTGGCGGCGGGTACTTGAATATGGTGCTGAAGGCTGTTTGCAGTCTGTGCTGGATGAATATGTACACATCCTCAAAGATTCTCTCGGCCTTGTTGGTGAAGCGCCAGAGGAGATGGTCGAGGATATTGCCGAAGCCATTCAAACAGCGCTCACTGTCCGTGCGGCAGCACTAGCTGTGGACGATATTCGAGCGGGAAATGGCGGTGTTACGGTACAGACGCATCGACTCCCGTCGCGCTTCGCCATGCCTTTTGGTCAAGGGCGGGACGAGGAAAGTGGCGACACAGCTGCGTCACGTGCGCAGAAGGTGCGTGAGGCATTCAATTCACCTTTCTGGCCCTTCGTTGTCACCTCGACCTCTATCGGCCAGGAAGGACTCGATTTTCACTGGTACTGCCATGCCATCGTGCATTGGAATTTACCCTCTAATCCCGTGGACCTGGAGCAACGTGAAGGCCGCGTGCATCGCTATAAGGGACATGCGGTACGAAAAAACATTGCGAGCCAGTATGGACACCATGCCATGAGATCACGCGACAAAGATCCGTGGTTTGCGATGCTGGACGAAGGCAGGAAGGACCGGCAGAAAGGGGAAAATGACCTTGTGCCGTACTGGATTTACCCGATCGAGGGTGGGGCGCGTATCGAAAGATATGTGCCATCACTTCCACTGACACGAGACAGACAGCTTATCGACGCGTTGCGTCGGTCATTGGCGGTTTACAGGTTGGTATTTGGTCAGCCAAGGCAGGATGACCTGGTCGAGTACCTGATAAAGCATGTTCCGAAGGAAAGGCTGGACGAACTGGTCGGACGCCTGAAGATTAATTTGAGCCCATAGGTTGAGAAATGCTCGGAATACATAGATACCGGAGATCCATGTGGCGTACATAGTCCCATCCGATCTGTCTCGCCTGTCCCTCTCCGGCGCGCAGAATGCCGAGCTCAAAGCTTTGCAAATGCTTAAAGCCGAGCTGCCCAACGATTTTACGATTTTCCATGGGGTTCACTGGTCAAGGGAATATGAGGCATGGACGCATTTTGGAGAAATAGATTTCGTCGTGCTGAATCGGTCTGGAGAAGTCCTTTTTATAGAACAGAAGAATGGAGGCCTGGAAAAAACAGACGATGGACTCGTCAAGCGATATGGAACTGACGAGAAGAATGTCGCCCAACAGGTTCACCGATCCATTGACAAGGTGCGTGAAAAATTCAACTGGCTGAACGGCAAAAGTCGAAGTCTCGTCGTCGATTACCTTATTTACTGTCCTGACTATCAGGTCAAACAGGTCAATGCAGCCGGGCTGAATGCTGAGCGTATCGTAGATGCGGCTGCAAAAGATGGATTGTCGAAACGAATCCAGACATTACTGGGGCCCGGCACGGAAACGCGCGATGGTTGGTATGAAAAGGTTGAAGATTTCTTTTACCAAACGTTTGACCTTGTTCCCGATATTCATACTCATATTGGTTCACAGGAGAAGCAGTTCGTGAGCCAAAGCGGGGCGTTGGCAGATATTCTGACCAATCTCGAGATGGCGCCGTTCCGGCTCAAGATCTCAGGTGCCGCCGGAAGTGGCAAGAGCCTGTTTGCCAGAAGGTTCCTGGATCGTGAGGTATCCGAAAACCGAAGGGTCTTGCTGATTTGTTATAACCGGCCGTTGGCTGATCGCATCAGGGAAAGCGTTGGCGATGCTGGAAAGGTCAGCACATTTTATGGTTTCTGTGATGAATTTTTGCAATCTCTCGGACAGAGATTGGACTTCTCGTCGATGACGACGGATCCGGGTTTCTGGCAGCGTGTACAGGAACAGGTTCTGGTGCAGGACATTGGAGAGGAAAGTAAATACGACACGCTGATCGTTGATGAAGGTCAGGATTTTGAGCAGGAATGGTTTGAGATTATCCAGCTCTTCCTTCGTGAAGGCGCGAACATTCTCTGGCTGGAGGATGATGACCAGAATCTGCAGGATAAGCCACCGGTATCGCTGGATGGGTTTGTTCGCTATAGCAGCAAAATCAACTACCGCTCTCCGGAGTCTATTGCAAGATTTATCAAGGATACGCTGCCCATTCCGTTTGAGCAGGGTAATGACTTGCCGGGTCTGGGTGTCGCTGTTCACAGCTATATAGATGCTGATGAGCAGCCAAAAATTGTAGGAAAGATCGTTCAGCAGTTGATGCGGCATGGTTTTACGCGTGATGACATTGTAGTGATTACATGTCGGGGTGCGCAGAGTTCCGTATTTAGTCAATGTGATCAGGTCGGTGGTGTGGGTTTGCGACATTTCACGGGTGAGTACGATGAAGACGGGCGTCAGGTGATGACAGAGGGTCACCTGATGTTCGACAGCGTTTATCGATTCAAGGGGCAGGAGGCGCCCGCTGTGATTCTGGTGGATATAGATCCGAATACAGAATACCTGACGCGCGCTGAAAGAATACTGTTTTGCGGAATGACTAGAGCGACAGTCCGGCTTGAACTGATAGTGAACAGTGAAAACGAATACAACAGCCGGTTTCTCAGCGAACACACACGGAACCGACGGGTAAAGAGAGAATAGTGTCTAGACAAAACCTTCAATACCTATTGGTATCCGATGCTGGCACGGCTCGCCGCCTGCGACGCATCTTGGCGGAGCGAAGCGCGCGCTCCGGTGTGGTCGTAGGCACATGGTCGGAGTTGATGGAATGGGCGTGTCGTGCATACCTGGTACCGGAAACGACCGATGACAACGACAGTGGCTTCAGGAATGCACTGGAAGAGCTCGAAGATGCATTCTGGACTGAGAGCTTATCGGTTGCGCCTGTAGAAACCAGCGAAGCGGTCAAATCGGCGTTGTTACAGGTCGTATCTGCCACCGATCCCACGAGCGATATCGGAATTGCCGGTCTGGAGGGTCTTCCTGAAAGACCACGGCGGCACCTCGACGATCTGTTCCGACTGGCCAAGTTGCTCGAAGGGCGATGGCCACAGGAACTGTCAAAGATGCAATCGGTGCTGTCGGCTGATGCTAACGATGCCCTCCATACCATCCGTGTGTACCGCAGTGAGGGGAACCCCCGGTTGACCCGGTGGCAAACCGAACTGCTCGAAAAATTGAATCAGGACGCGGATAACTCAGAGGAGCGTCAGAACGAAGCGTTGCCCCAGATTCTGAATGAAGTGCTGGGCAGTGATTTCGCCGGGGAGCCAGGAAGTAGCCTGCGTGTACTACAAGAGCGGCTGTTTGAAGCAGTCACGGACAAAGGTGAGGTAGACACATCGGTACAGTGGGTCGGCACTCGGGACTTCCTGCAAGAAGCAGAAGTCGCGGCCGGTATGGTGCAGACCATGCTGAGCGAGACTCCCGACCTTGAACCCGCGGACATCGGCCTGCTGATCCCCGATAGTTTCGAGTACGCCACGGCGTTGGAGGATGCGTGTGCTCTTGGCGGCATCGCGCTTTCGGGGTTGCCCGCGGAACGCTGGCGCCGTGATCTCGGCCGCGAAGTTGTCTTTCATTTTCTGTATTGCCGGCAAAAGCCTGCGCCCGCCATGGCTCTGGCGATCTGCCTGTCATCGCCATTGATGCCCTGGTCTCGTGAGGAAGGGGCGATGCTGGCTCAAACGGTGATGGATGGTGATTACCGTTTGCGCCCGTTGTCCTCCACCAGCCGGGACGGGCGAATCATGCTGGATCTATTGCGGGACGGTGATAGCGAGCCTGCCTCGTTAGTCAGGGCGCTGCCGGAATTCGTGTCTTTACTTCGAGGCGGTGAGGATCTCGTCGGCCATGTCCAACAGGCAAAGGCGGCGGTCGAGCAGCTGAAAGATTCACTGGAAAGCGTGGACTCCATCGACTGGACGGGATTGCGTCGAACCGTGAGTCCGAGGTTCATTACCTCGGGAGAATCACCCGACTTCAATCTCGAAGGCGTGACGGTGTGGCGCGAATCCAAGGAGGGCTGGCGTCCCGTAAAGCGCTTGATTGTCCTGGGTTTCGCACAGGGGCATTATCCATCAGCCATGGCGAGCGACCCGGTTTTCTCGGCCGACGATCTTGGATCCATTCGCGAGCTGACTGGCCTTGCCGTCAGCGCGCCATCGGAAGTGCTGGAAGTCCGGCGCCTGCGCTTCAAAAGACAGTTGGGTGCTGTCTTCGAATCGGTAACCTTTCTCGTCCCGCGCCGTGACCCGAGAGGGGAAAGACAATCGCCCTCGGAGAGCCTGGTATTCATGCATCAGTTGTTTACCGGCCCGGACTCAGCCGCCGAAAGGGTCGTCGAGCTGGATTCTGCCGATGATCGTGTACAGGTTAGACATCTCGCCTTGGCCGCCTCTGCATCTACACAATCACCGCGCACGCTTCTCGCAGAAGACCTGAAGTTTGATCGTGACTTACTGGCCCTGAGAGCCGACAAGGAAGGTCAGTTAAAGCCTGAATCTCCGAGCAGCCTTGATATGCTAATGGTCTCAAGATTGGCCTGGCTGCTGAAACGTCTAAAGGCTGAGCCTTTGCTGTGGGCGCCGGAGTCAGCGGACGTGGCCTTGTTGGGGACGATTGCGCACAAGGTGTTCGAAGACCTGTTTCGCCCCGGCGAGGCCCCGCCCGATTCGAGCGAGATTCCGGGGCGTGTGGAAACCCTGCTGGACGATGCCATCCGACGACTGGCGCCTTTTCTCCGGTCTTCCCAATGGCAGGTTGAACGGCGGCACTTCACAGCCCAGACCATCAAAGCCGCACAGGCCTGGCGCGATGTACTGGCCCGATTGAGCGCCGAGGTCCTCGCCAGTGAGGCCTGGCTGCAGGGAACCTGGTCGGGGATCCCGATTCATGGTCAGACCGATCTGCTTCTTGGCTTGCCCGGGGACCGGTTGCTGGTCGTGGACTACAAACGCTCAAAGTCGACGAGTCGCCGTCCGCGCATGGAGAAAGGCTACGACAGTCAGGCGAACCTTTATCGGGCAATGTTGGAAAGTGGTGGCCCCAAGGATGACTCAGACGAAACGCTGCTGAACAGGATTCGTAGTGCGGCCCGGACAGGGATCGTCTACTACATGCTGAACGATCAGGTCTCCCTGTCCGATTCGGCACTGTTGGAATCCGGTGCTGTCCCGGGTTGGCAGACGCTGGAGAACGATGTGGCCAGTCGGGCAATGGCGCTGATTCAGCAGCGGCTTG
Organism: endosymbiont of Escarpia spicata; assembly: GCA_003349915.1. Classification (GTDB taxonomy): domain Bacteria; phylum Pseudomonadota; class Gammaproteobacteria; order Chromatiales; family Chromatiaceae; genus QGON01. Next base: position 302,000 of record QFXE01000005.1, on the reverse strand, counting down.
GCGAAGTCAGTACCGGCGAGGCGCGTCTTAATCGGGACGGTGACGCCGAGTTTTTCGAGAAGCAGGCCGGGATAAAACCTTACGCCTTGGAAAAAAGCCCTCTGATCGATCTGTTCACTGTGGCGGGCGAGGCGGAGGAAGCGCAATGACTATGCCGTCTTTGACTGTCATTCCTGCCGGCGCGGGCTCAGGGAAAACCTACACGATCCAGCAGCAATTGGGAGACTGGGTTCGCGACGGCCTGGTTGCGCCGGAACGGATCGTAGCGGTGACCTTTACCGAAGCAGCTGCAGCCGAGCTGCGGGAACGCATCAGTGCCAAATTGCTTGCCATGGGACGGGCGGAAGATGCGCTGCGCCTTGACCAGGCCTATATCTCCACCATCCACGGTTTTGGACTGCGGGTGCTGACCGAATTCGCGTTTGAGGCAGGTTCATCGCCTCAGCCTCGTCTGCTAAACGAAGACGAGAAGAATGCCCTGATTCGCCTGGCATTGTCGCGTACGGACAAGGCGGACGAGATCATGTCCAATCTCGCGGCCTACGGTTACACCTACGACTTTGTCACCAAGAAAAGCGCCGAGGATAGTTTCCGCGACGACCTTCTGCATATCGTCGAGCTGTTACGGTCGCTGGGCTGGCAGGCCTACACCGATGTCTACGCCACCCAGGCCGCAGCATGGATCTCAGAACGTTACGGGCCAACAGCGGATGGCGATGCGCTGAGTCTTGCCCTGCGGCGAAGCGTCGAGGCCTTGCTCGAGGCGTATCCGGAAAGCCTCGATCGGGAGTATGGAACCAGTGCCGCCGCGACCAAGGCGTTTTTCAACGATTTTCAAAACCTGAATCGGGCGCTCGACGGGGACGCCCTGGACAGGGAGTGGAAACTTTGGAAAGGCTTGCGTGAGCTGCGCCAGTCAAAGCGGGGGACGGAACTGCCGGAAATGTATGACACGCTGTCGTCTGCGGTTATAACGGCGGCTAACGAGTTACCACGCCACCCGGGCCCTCTGGCGCACGCGAACGCACACGTACAGGCACTCTTGTCGGCGGGACAGGAAGTGCTGGTCCACTACGCCGAGGCCAAGCATGAGGCGGGTTTGGTGGACTATAGCGACATGATCGCCATGGCGGGTCAGCTGCTCCGCTCGCGTCCCGATGTACTTCAGACGCTGGTACAGCGAGTGGACTGCCTGGTGGTCGACGAGTTTCAGGATACCAACCCGCTGCAATTCGCCTTGTTGTGGCAATTGAAAGAGGCCGGTGTCCCGACAATTGTGGTCGGCGATTTGAAGCAGGCCATCATGGGATTCCAGGGAGCCGATCCTAGGTTATTCGAGGCACTGATCAGTCAACATCCGGAGGCATCTCAGCCGTTAACCCGGAACTGGCGCTCACAACCCCGGCTGATGGATTTCGTCAATGCGCTTGGGCCTGGCCTGTTCCGCGAAGACTACGTCGCATTGGATCCGCAGAGCGAGCATAGCCTCCTCGCGCCGCTCGACGTGATGTCGTTCCCGAAGAAGGCCAGGAAGGGCCAGCACGCCATACGTGCTGTTGCCGTGGGCGAGCGTTTGAAGGCGTTGCTCGATGATAGCGACCAAGAGATTGTGGATCGGCGAACGAAGAGGCTCCGGCGACTTCGCGGGGGCGATATCGCGGTGCTTTGTCCGACCAACCCCATGTTGGCCACGTACGCCGAAGTGCTTCGTGCGCAAGGACTGCGCGTACGGCTGCAGGCGGACGGCTGGTTTTCTTCGCGGCCGGTGCAGATTGCCTGGCACGCATTGGCTTACCTGGCTAACCCCGCGGATCGTCACGCGGCGTTGTACCTGGCGGTGACCGAGCTGGGTTCCCTTAGCCTCCAGGACGCGTTGACCCAGCTGATGGATCAAGGCCGTATTGATGAGCCATTACTTGCCAGGCTTGACGAACTGGCAGAGGGGGTGACCGAGCGAACCGTTTATGCATTGGTCGCGGACATGATCCGCGCCCTGGACCTGTTCGACGTGGTGGCACTCTGGTCGGATGGGGAGCAGGCTCGTGCGAACCTGCTGCGTCTGCTGGCGGAGGCCGGCGAGTTCATGGATGCCAACCGCGAAGCACTGGCTAACGGTGGTTTTCACGGTTCCGGAATTCAAACCTTCCTGGCCTGGATGGCTACCAGGGTAGAGGAAAAGGATGGCGACAAGCAGCCGGACCCTCGGGTACTGGATGAAAACGCGATTGTGCTCACGACCTGGCATGGTTCCAAGGGGCGGGAATGGCCGGTGGTCGCGGTATGTGGACTCGATCGGGATATCAAGGCACGGTTGCCCAGCGTCGAGCTGGGTTACAGCTCCTTCGACGAATTGTCGCGATTGCTCGAGCATGCCCGGATCGAATATGCCCCGGCATTCGCAGCTTCGGAGACCAACGATCGTTTCCTGGCCGAGCTCCAGAATGCCGAGGAAATTGGGGCACGACGGCTACTGTACGTTGCGCTGACACGGGCCAGGGACAAGATGGTCCTGGAGTGGCCGGGCTATCTTGCGCAGGCAAAAACGCCAAAGACTACCTATTGGTCGATATTAGCGGAGGATTGCGACCTCACGTTGGACGACGACAAGATCCAGGCCGGTGAGCAGGAATTTCCCTGTCCTGTGATCGAGGGACCGGCTGAGTTTCCGGATGACCTCGACATCGACGCTGTTCCGGAGGATTCAGAATTGCCGGCCACGGGCCGTCGCGCGATCCAAGCCGGCGCGGTCCCGGAGACGCTCACCCCGGACAGCCGAGCGCCCTCAACAACGGAGGGGGTTGCCGATGCGCAGGGTGGGGTAGGTTTGATCGTTGAGCGGTACGGCGCGGGGCTAGAGGTTGATGTCGGTCTGACAGGGATGGGTTTCGGAACCTTCATCCACCGATGCTTCGAGGTATTGGGAGCGAAGCCCGACCTCAAGGAGAGAATTCCCCAGATTACCGGCGTGGAAATCGAGCCGGATGAACTGGAAAAGATCACTGTCGCCGTGGGGCAATTCGAGTCCTGGCTGGCAGATCACCTTGATGGCACCGCGGTGCTGCGGGAGCGGCCAATCCTGGCGCTGGACGAGCAGGGGACCGTTGTGTCCGGAACAGTCGATCTGATTGTGGAAACTTCGGAAGGTCTCTGGGTGATCGACCACAAGTCCGATCAGGTCGATGATCCGGAGGCAGCGTTTATCAATTACAGACCACAGCTTGAGTCTTATGCTGACTCCCTCACAAACGCTGGAAAGCAGGTGTTGGGCACGGGGATTAACTGGATTCGTCGTGGAGAAATCGTGCTCTCGCGCATGTAGATATCAGGGTCAATAGAAACAGCCATGTCACGTAATGAAGTCATCGATAAAACAATGGGGGAAATTCGTACTTTTCTCGATGAGATCACGAATGGCACTTCCCAGTACCGAAGTCTGCACAACCTGACTGAGCAAGTAGAACATCAATATGAAGGTCGTTTCCTGATCGAGCTTGTCCAAAATGCACATGATGCACTTTTTGAACCGGGCACTGTTGATAAAGAACAAAGAATTGAAATCGTGCTGGTAGCAAATGAGCATCCGCATGGCGCACTGTATATCGCAAATGATGGCCTGCCATTTACCCCATCGAACTTTAAGGCACTATCAAATCTCGGCCAAAGCGACAAGGATCCTCAGAAGTCAATTGGAAACAAGGGGATTGGGTTTCGCAGCGTCCTTGAGGTATCCAAAGCACCTGAAATTTATTCACGTAAGCAAAAGGATAGTAGCGGTTTTGATGGCTATTGTTTTCGCTTTAACCCCGATGTCATTCAAACGTTAGAAGACCCGATCCAGCAGATAATTGGGGGGAATAATCATGTGATATCCCCACTCGACTTTGAGGAGCCACTCTTAAGGTGGGATGCTTCACGATACGAATACTTTCGGCAACGATGTCACGACCTCGAGGATGACTGGTTGAAAAAGAGCTGGCCTTCTTGTCTCCGTATGCACTACCCATTCCGGTTCATTCAGATCAGGCAACCTCAACCATTAAAGACTTTGAAAAGCGGGGATTTTCAACTGTCATCCGGCTCCCGTTTCTCAGTGATCAGAAAATTGAAATTGCCCGGGAAAAGATAGCGGAGATGGATGAAAGCACCGTGATTTTCCTGCAACGCCTGAATAAATTACGACTCGTCTGCTGCAATGAAGAAAGATGTTATTACAGAGCACAGAATCCACGTAAAGCAGATAAAACAGGCGGCTACGAAGTAACAATTGGTTCTTGGATGCACAATGATGAAGTAAACAATGGGGACATTCCCGTTCGTTACTGGCTATGGACAAGAACAATTGGTGGTGAAAAAAACCCCAAAGAACAGGGCTTGATACAAGCGGCAGTGGCAGATCTGCCTGGCAAGTGGCCTGATGTAGAAGAAGCCACGGTAGCTGTTGCAGTGCGGGTCGGCAATATGCCTGAGGAAGGCGTTCTCAATATCTATTTGCCAACGGATGTGTCCAGCGGGTGCAACGCACACTTTAGTGCACCGTTCTATGGTGATATGAGCCGTACAAATATTAAATTTGAAAAACCTTTCAATAAACTACTACTAAAGACGATCGCCGAAAAATCTGCCGATGTTATTTTTTCAAGTCTAGCGGGAAATGGTGAAGAGGAGGCAGCAACAATTCTTGATCTGTTGGCGCTCCACGACAACGAGGCAGGAACACTGTGGTGGCAGATGCTGGCAGATGTGTTTTCAGCCAGGGGTGTGGATATAAAGGACCAAAACATCATCCTGTCTGATGGAGGATGGAATAGTCTAAGTCATGCCAGACTGTTACCTGAGATTGCATCAGCAGCGGTATTAAAACCAGCGATGCTACGATCAGAAGCAACATACCCGGTCGTCGTGGCGTCCTTGTCCACAAGGCAGGCGGGATTGGAAAGCCTTTTCGATCAAGTTGACATTAGTTCCCAGGCATTACCCCAGGATAATGCGGCAACGGTTGAAGCTATCGCTGGAAATCTGAATCGAAGCCAGGAGCCGGTGGATTGGACCGGCTTCTGGCGTGATGTCAGAGTGCTATTTGACCGTGATGCAGAGCCACTGATTGGCCGACGCGTGCTTCTGGGCACGGACAATCAACTACATGCACGTGATGAACAGTCTTCGGTATTTTTCCGGCCACGGAGTAGCGGTACTGATGATGAAATCAGCACAGATAGTGCGATTGACGAGATCCCTGAGAACCTAGGACCTTATATCGCATTTTTGAATGAAGCAATACAGGTTCATGTCCCTCAGGCCAAGGGCGGTATAAAAACCACGCCGGTTCATGCATATCTTTCATCTGGGTTGGTTGAAACCTATGGAGTCGAGCGAATATTCAGCAGCGTCCTGGTAAAAGCGACGCCACCTCTGCCAGTGGATATCAATGGGCAACACGCGCCGCTGTGTCGGGACATTCTTCGTTGGAGCCTGAGACTGCTCAAAGCATCTAAAGGTAGCATGGATAAGTCTATTGGCTTGCTCCGTAGACTTCCGGCGCCTTGTGTGGGCGGATGGTTTCCCATTGAGGAGGCCAGCTTCGGCCCGGGTTGGCCAGGCAAGAGTGGTTCGGAACTGGAAAGCTATCTTCTCGGTGCGAAAACCAATGAATGCAATGCAGCCCAACAACGCCTGTTGCTTCCACCCGATCACCCGTTGTGGGATGAAATGGGCCTGCAATCGATAGACCTTCTGGATAAAGCCGGAGTATTTAATGGTATTCGACTGGTTCCTGTCGGCCCTCAAGCATGGGGCGCCACGTTTACCATGTCGGATTGGACCGGTGTAAAACTGCCGGAAAAGCCATCGCCAGGTTCTAGCGCTGAGCTATGGCGTGGTTATCGACAATTTATTGAGGAATCTGAAAGCCCACCTTATTCGGGTGATTTTAAGTATGAAATACAGGAACACTATCGACTGTCTGGCTTGGAACAACTGGAAAACTTGAATGATGAGCCCCGTCAGCACCTGATGGAACTATTGTTGGTTTCTATTCCCGCCTGGGACTCAAGATGGAAAGACTGGAAAAGGACCACAATAAGAAAGATCACGGGGAAACCAGATTGGATTTCCCTCATCTCACCACTGGCATTTACCTTAACTCAGACTCCATGGTTACAGGACCGTGAAGACGACAGAATATTTCAATTCCGCCCCTCTGATCGCTGGTACATACCATCTGCGGCACTGATAGGTGGCCGGCACCAATTTTCTCACCTGATGCCTATGCCGACTTCCATTGCTTCGACGCTAAGCAATACCCCTGGGCTTGTTGAAGCGTTAATAAACCTGGGCATGGCAAGCTACGATCCTGATCAGGAAACCACTGAGCCCAGACTGCTGAATGATTTAGCATCAGCGTGGGCGGACCCAACAATTGATATCTCCATTCAGAGTGTTTTTTTAGGTCAGCTAAGGTCTGCCTGGAAACAATTCTACCCGGATGAAGCCGGGCCACTCCCCAACAAAGTTGTTGTCCAAAGTGGCGCAGGATTATTACAGACCGTAATACCATCCGAAGAAGCGGTGGTGTACCTGCCTGACGCCAGTAGCGCGATCCATAACGGGTTACAGTTACATTCCAAGCCAGTGATTGCGATGGATACCAAGGACGCACAACGCTTGCGAGAATATTTTCAAAAGGCTTACGGGGAAGGGATTCGACTTGCGTCAGAACTAACAACCAAGGCACTTGTCGATGGAGTAGAGTGGCAGGAACATGACAATGCAAATCTATTGTCAGAAGAACTTCCATGGCTGCCCTCGACAGTATTATCGGTATTCGCGTTTTTCGGGCAGAGCAGGGGCGTTGGCACGAAAACGTTTACCAGTGCCCTGGATGCGCTGCGTAAATCGAGAATATGCTGGGTAGACAGTCTGGAAGCAGGACTGTGGCACGGTGATACAGCGGTTGCACGTACTCCGATTCCCGCTTTATTGCTGCCCAAAATCAATACGCTACTCGCTATCAGCGATGCGCGAACCGATCTCAACCTGCTCAGTGAGGGGCTGGCATCAATTGTTGATCGTGCTGATATTAATGTCCCGTTGAAGCTCGTGCTCGGCGACTATGAGAAAGCGGGAGAAATAACCGATGACATAATCGGCTTATCTCTGAACAAGCTACACATTTCTACCGATCAATATCACGAGGTTCAGCAGCGCTGGTTGGGAGACCTGGCGTGGAGTATCCGGCTGGTCCGGCCACTCATACTGCTGATACAACCCAACGCAGACATTTCACCTTTTGATGACGTGTCGACTTTGGAGCAATTCAAGGAATCTCTTCAAACGTGTGACTTATCTCCGCTCGATATTAATGACGTGTTGCCTATTGTTAGAGAGGCCGCCGAATTGAGGTCGGTTGGATATCGCGTCTGGGAAATACTTGGAGAGCTGGCAGAGCTTTCTGAATGGAACAAGGCATTATCTCAAGCTGGAGAGTCATTGGTAACGAATGACCAAGCCAATGAGCAGTTTCAGGAGCACCTGGATTCAGTTCGTACCATGCTACGCGCCATCATCCGAAGGACAATGCGCGATAATCCAAAACTCGGTGGATTCGCAGAACTAGACGACCGGCTGTCGGAATCCGACTGCCCACGTGAGTACGCAGGAAAATACTGGATCGTTAAATTCAACCATGTAATGAAAATAATATTAGATGTACTTACAGAGTGGGGCGTGGAGCCAAGCGTGGCTACAGCAGTAGAGCACGCGAGTACAGCGGAAGAATTACGCGACAAGCTTATGGGGCTGGGACTGGAACCAGATATTGATCCTGTCAGCATACACGCAGACAACCGAAAGCTATTTATACAACTTCTCGACAAGGTCCAACAAATTGCTATTGCCTGGTGTCTTAAGGAAAACGTTGATGAAGGCGTGTGGGGACAAGATTCCGCCGTGTTTGAAACGCAGCTAACAGAAGTATTTGCGAAAACAGCGTTTGTTGATATTTGGGATGAGGCCATGTGCTTCAAGGTACTGCGGAAAATCAATCAGTCGCAAACATATGAAAGTCTTTGGGGTGCAATTAATACGGTTTCGAGCGTGAATAACCTGATGGATATACTGCATATCTCAGAAGAAGAACTGGTCACAGCAAATGGACAACTTGAACAGCGTAAACGGAAACAGGATATACAGAAAAAAACGGTAAATGTGTGTGGAACAGACTTTGTTAATACGGAAGATAACTTGAACAACCTCTGGGATCATATTCTCGGAGCTATCGAAGATGACAGTGTAGCAACGGCAGATCTGAGTGATCTCGATGAACTAAAGGAGCAGGGGGCTTCTAAGAAGCGCAAGATACGCAATAAGAAACCTACAAACAAGAAAAAACCCAAGGGCCGGATGAGTCAAGCCATGAAAGATCTTGTCGGGCTGGCCGGTGAAATTCATGCATTTCGAGCATTGCAAAAGTTCTACGGCGTTGAAACTGTAGGGCCGAGTAGCTGGATTTCAGAGAACAGTCGACACAAATATCCTGAAAATACTACCGATGATGGGTATGGCTGTGACTTTAAAATTCACAAAAACGGAAAAACTCATTACGTGGAGGTGAAGGCGACCCAGGCAGAAGATGAGGCTTTTGAGCTTGGTTCTTCAGAGGTGGAGTTGGCTATCGATTCTGCAAATCGCAGGAAAAAAGAGTTCGTGATCTTGCATGTGCTAGATGCACTCTCCGATAGCCCGCAATTCCGGTTGTTGCCAAATCCATATGACAGAAAGTATAGGGATAAGTACAAATTTGAAGAGGCGGGTTTACGTGTGCGGTATGAAACTACTTAGTTACAAAAGGTATTTTTATCATCACCAATAGTAATACGGCTTGGTCTATCGGCTGGGATGTCGGTGGTTGGAACTGCGACAAGAATCAGAACAGCCGCGACGCCATCGTGATTCTCGACGCCAACCATGAGATCGTCGGTACTCCCTGGCGCGGCAACCTGCGCGAGTGCATCAATAGCTGTTCGACGAGCACCGAGTGGATCGCAGCTCTGCTCGATTTGTGTGGGAGTGGGGTATCTCCAGAATCCGGTCCAGTGACTGTCGCCATTGACACCCCTTTGGGTTTCTCAGACGCCTTTATCCAACTGGCAACTCGAAGTAAGGCTGCTGCCTCCATCGAGGCTTCCAATACCAATCCCTATCTGTTTCGCCGCACTGAGCATTACCTGTTTGAGCAGGGCCTCAGTCCGCTTTCGGCCCAGACCGTGTGAAAACGTTCTTGGGAGTTTTTTCGTTCTGAAACCTGGATAGAAAAGCCCGACAAAGCTACTACAAGGGGTATGAGCTTGCTTGATCAATTACGTTGCTTGGGCGTGAGTAATCAATAAATGAGCTGTGATGATGTCTAGAACGCTCTGAACAGGCTCAAATTCTCAGGTGTATACAGGCCGCCTCCTATGCCTGTATTGCGTCGAGCAGAACACCAACACCCAGTAGATTTATTGCCCGCTTCAGATTATAAGAGAGCACTTGCAGGCTCATCTCTGTACGCACTTTTGGTAATGTCCTAGTCAGAAAGTGCGTGTAACCCATCCATATTTTCAGTGTACCGAACGGATGCTCTGCCGTTTGCCGGCGCAGGCGCATCTTGTCGGGATCTCGATCCAACCGGGCTTGCACCGCCTCCAGCACTTCTTCATGCTCCCAACGGGTAACGCGTCGTTGCGGGCTTGGTGTACATCGGTCTTTTATCGAGCAGCGTGGGCAGGTGGAACTCCAGTACCGATGCAATGTTCGTCCTCTTTCCTGCGTTGTCATACGCCAGATCAATCGCTCCCCTGCCGGACAAAGATACTCATCGTCTTCCGGTACATATTGAAAATCCCGTTTACCAAAACGCCCCGCAGCCTGACCACTCGAGGTCTGTGGCTTTGGAAGTGTCACTTCGATGCCCGCTTCATCGCAGGCCAGAATTTCTTCGCCTTTAAAATACCCGCGATCTGCCACCGCTGATAAATATTCAGCTCCCATTGCGTCCTGTGCCTGCTTGGCCATGTTCGACAACTGGCCGCGATCGCTACCACTGTTGATCACCTCGTGAGAAACGATAAGATGATTTTCAACGTCTACTGCAGTCTGGACGTTATAACCAACGATGCCATTACCTCGCGTCTTCATCGAACGGGCATCCGGGTCCGTCAACGATATCTGCTGGTCCGGTGACTCCAGCATCTGCGCTTCAATCCTCCGCAGACGCTGCATCTCTTCGGTGAGTACTGCAATCTTGTCTTTCAGCCTGGATGTCTTCGCTTCAGCTATCGAGGGTGCTTCACGGTCCGCACTGTCGAGCTGCCCCAGGTATCGATCGATACTTTTCTCGATCTGTTCCATGCGACGCTTCATCTTTGCCGACGTAAAGTTCTTGTCCCTGTTATTCACCGCCTTGAACTTGCTGCCGTCGATGGCCACAATCGCCTGAGAAAACAAATCCAATCGGCGACACAAGACAACAAACTCACGGCAGACTCGGCGTATCGCCGGTCCATTGTCTTTGCGAAAGTCAGCAACCGTCTTGAAATCCGGTGACAGCCGCTCAATCAGCCACATCAGCTCAATATTTCGTTGTGTTTCCCGTTCCAGACGACGGCTCGAGGGAATACGATTAAGATAACCGTAGATATAGAGCTTCAGCAGTTGTGAGGGATGATAGGCTGGACGACCTGTTGCACTGGGATCAATACCCCAAAAGCCCAGTTCTCTAAGATCGAGTTGATCAACAAACACGTCGACAACTCTGACCGGATTATCCTCAGCAATGAAATCCTCCAGTCGTTCCGGAAATAACGTGCTTTGGTTGCGGTCTACACCCTCAATGAAACGCTTCATCTTCATCTTCACCTCACGCCACGACTATGGTGTGAGTATATCAAGTATCGCGTTTTCACACGGTCTGGGCCATTAAAGACATGATCGGCTCCCAGGCCACGAAGGGGATGCATGTCCTTGCTCGCTTTGCGCCGAAGGTGGTGGAGTGCGGCGTCTGGAGTGACGGCAGTAATCTCACCGCCATCGAGGCCTATCCCTCGGCCTGCAAGGAGTCGGAAACTATTCAAGCAATGCGTCGGCTGTACCTCGCACTCACTCATGCAGACTGCGAGGATGCCCTGACCTGTGCCTTGGTAGCCAGTCTGTTTGTGGAAAAGCGGGGTGCTCTTATGCCGCCAGAGGCTGACGTTTCTCCAAGCGAAGGCTGGATATGGGTACCCAGAGACGCTTTTGCCCAGTAAGTGCTGTTATCAGGCTGCACACAATACTATACATCTGCTAAGCTTCTGTTTTAGAAAAACAATGCGGTTTTTCTAAAGAATATGACGCTATCAGATGTCGCAAGGTATTGAAACTAAGATTATTTCACGGATATATGGGCGTGGTAGGGGTTGGGCCTTTACCAAGACCGATTTTGTATCTGAATTCGGTGAAGCCAATATCCACCAGGCGCTCTCCAGCCTGACCAAGGCTGGCAAGATCCGCCGTGTCTGCCGAGGGGTCTACGAATATCCTCGCTACAGCGAGTTACTGGACCGTCAATTGAGCCCGGATCTCGACCAGGTGGCTCATGCTTTGGCGCGCAAATTCAACTGGCGCATTCAGCCTTCCGGCGATGCGGCTCTAAATCTGCTGGGCCTCTCCACCCAGGTTCCGGGGCGCTGGGTTTACCTCTCTGATGGTCCAGGCCGTGAGTACGAAATTGGGAACCATTCCCTGGTTTTCAAGAAATCCGCCTTGAAGGATGTGGGCTTCAAATACAGGGAGAGTGGCCTGGTGGTGCAGGCCCTGAAAGCGCTGGGTCGGGAGCTTGTGGACCAGAAGGTGGTCGAGTGTATCCGCCAGCAGCTGGAGTCGAAGGCGTGTGACCGTATCCTCAGGGATACCCGTTCGGTCACCGGCTGGGTCTATGAAGCCATCAAACAGATCTGCAAGGAGGCTGGCTGATGGACTGGGTTACCCGGCTTTCTGCGCAGCAACGTAGCGATATGTTCTCGGAGATGGCGACGCAAAAGAGCACCATGCCAGGCGTTGTCGAAAAGGACTCTGGCCAGGGAGATTTGAACAAGCACGAAGATCCAGGGCGGCGATATTCCAGGGCGGGATAGAAGTGTAATGATAATGTTTACTGAACCACGAAGGAGGCTGATCGACTGGGTGCGCAAGCAACTAATCGGTCCGCCTGAGCCGGCGTCTGATAGCCCGGACCTCCGTGGTGTGCTCCCTACGGAGCGTTTCCCTTGTGGTGCGCTTTACCCCACATCCCAATGGGGCGAAGGTATCGATCCTGCAAGTGAAGATGTCAATGAAGCTGAGGGTACGACTGAGGTTGCGGGTGAAAGCACAGCCGAACTTGCCGTTGTGCGACGTTACATTCCACCATCGTCACTAGGTTTCTCGTTCTTTATTAAGGGAGAGGATATCCGGTTCCAGGTGTTAAGCCGTGCCGTCAGGTATGAGCGCACAGAACGAGATGAACGAGGACAATATAAAAACGACTGGAAACGCAGTGAACTGATTTCCGGGCAAGAAAATGATGAGGAGTTCGAGAACATCAGTTGTCCTGGAAGGGATCAGCGCCAGAGCTTTTCCAATCTGGTAGATAAGGCACGCGTAGACGTTCAGTGGCGTCACTTCGTCGATGGCTGGATTGTCACGGTTTCTCTTTGTAATGCGCAGGAGCTTGCAGACAGCGCGACGGGCAGAGACTACGTCTACGAACGCGCGGAAAAGACCCTGTTCGAGGCTAGTCTCCGCTGCGTGATCGACGCCGGCGATGTCGGTGTCTATCCCCGCGTCGACCGAAGCCTACTAGACCAGGAAGAACAGGAAATCGAACTCCAGTACGCTCACCGGCACATCTACGCTATCGGGCATGGCTGCGCCGCCAACTGGGAGGTGAAAGACGGGAAGGTCGTCGAACTGCGCTCCGAAACGATGCCGGCGGTGGAAGTGCCGCAGATGACAGCGGATACGGGATCGGGGGGCGAGCCTGTATTGTCGCTGGCGCGACTGGCTGACATCGATAACGTTCATGCAACCCTCTTGCCCGAGTTGGACGATTTCATCAGCGGTTACGCGAGCTGGGTTGCCAGCCAACAGGGCAATATCCCAGGTCTTCCGGCCGACGACCGTGCAGCCGCAAGCCGCATGGTCGAGCGCATGAACACAGCCGTCTCGCGCATGCGTGTGGGTCTGCGCCTGCTGGGCGACAATGCACAGGCAAGGCTGGCCTTTGCCTTGGCCAATAGCGCCATGTTGGATCAGATGCGCCAGCATGATCGTCTTCAGGGCAAACCCCGCGCCGACGATGCCTATCGTTGGCGCCCGTTCCAGTTGGCCTTCTTGTTGACCACGCTGGAATCCACGGCGAATGAAGACAACGAATTCCGCGATACGGTTGACCTGATCTGGTTTCCGACGGGCGGCGGTAAGACCGAAGCTTATCTCGGCCTGATCGCATTCCAGATAACGCTGAGGCATCTTCGTCATTCTGATACCGGAGGCGGAACCGCGATCCTGATGCGCTATACCCTGCGCTTGTTGACCCGTGACCAGTTCATACGCGCCACCCGCCTGATCTGCGCGTTGGAACTGATACGGCGTGAACGCAATGATCTCGGTTCCGCGCCGATTACCATAGGCATGTGGGTGGGTGAGGCCACCAGCCCCAACACCTTTCGGAAAGCGGCTGAACTTGTAAACAAGGCGATTGCCGCCAACGAAAAGCCCGAACTGGTGCTTGACCACTGCCCCTGGTGCGGACAGGACTTCGAAGCCGACCGTAACTACGACAGCACCACGCAGCACTTCCATTTCCTTTGCCGTAACCCGGATTGCGGCTTTGGTGCGTCCCCGGATGGCGTACTGCCTTGTAATATCGTTGATGAAGCCTTGTATGACGAACCGCCGACCATGTTGGTCGCCACGGTAGATAAATTCGCCAGACTGGCCTGGGAAGAGCGCGCCAATGCGTTTTTAGGCGGCACACAGCATCGACCGCCGGAACTCATCATCCAGGATGAATTGCACTTGATCGCCAGCGCGCTGGGTTCGGTGGCTGGTTTGTACGAAGCTGCTATCGACACCGTGCTGCAATTGCGTGGCGTGTATCCAAAGTACATTGCATCGACCGCCACCATCCGCATGGCGGACCAACAGGTGAAACGACTGTATGGACGCGAAGTCGCCGTGTTTCCGCCGCCGGGACTGAGTTGCGACGATGCCTATTTCGCCCGTACCGTGCCTCTGGAGCAACGCCCAGGCCGAATCTACGTAGGCTATCTGGCGCCGATGCTGAACCGTCAGCAATGCCTGGCGCCGCTGGCGGCGGCATTGCTGTTGGCCCCGCACGTATTGTTCGAGAGTGATCAGCACGAGCAGGAACTGCTGGATGCCTGGTGGACGCAGGTGGTGTATCACGGCAGCCTTAAGGGGGTAGGGAACAGCCACACGGCTTTTGCCAGCGATGTGCGCGATTTCATGCGGTTGTTGTCTGGCACAACGGAGGCGCAGGCCCAGGAAAACGAAAAGGCGAGGAAACAAGAACGCTCGACGCCGAGCATTGCACAACTTACCAGCTTGCAGACTGCGGCGCAGAATGCAGACATTTTCGCCCGGTTGAGCAAAACGCGCGAAGAGGATGGCTGCCTGGATGCCGTGCTGGCCACCAATATGATCTCGGTCGGGCTTGATGTGGCTCGGTTGGCACTGATGATTATCAACGGCCAGCCGTTGACTACGGCGGAATATATTCAGGCCAGCAGCCGCGTGGGCCGGAGCGAGGCGCCCGGCGTGGTGTTCGCGAACTATTACCGCGAACAGGCACGCAGCCTGTCACACTACGAGAGTTTCCGCCCTTACCATGAAGCTTTCTACCGTTTCGTCGAGCCTACCAGCGTCACGCCTTATACCTACCAAGCCCGCCTGCGCGCCCTGCCGGCGGCGCTGGTCATCGTGATGCGACACGGTGGGTTTGGATTGTTGAATAACGGTGCAGCTGCCAACTTTGATCCGAATAATTCGCAAGTTTCCAAAGCCGTTGAACAACTCAAACGACGTTGCGTACTGTCAGCGCCCGATCAGGTCGATGAGGTGAGCGGGCATATCGACGCCCTAATTGCTGATTGGCTGATCGAGGTCGAACGTTGCCGGTTAGCTCGAAGACAATTGGAGTATCAAGTTCCCGAAAAGGACAATGGGCGCGATCGCCTGTTGTACAACCATGATGATCGGATTCGTGGCCTGTGGCCGACCCTGCAATCCCTGCGCAACGTCGAAAACACCGCTCTGCTCAAGGCGCTATGAACTATGGCCAATGAACTGATTCCGATACGCCTGTCACACTTGCTCGGCCATAGCGGTGTCGGGGCCATCGTGCGTGGGGCGAATGGGTTGGTGGTCGTTCAGGACACCCGGCAATGGACGGATCGCCAGGGCATCTCCGCCGGCAAGCTGATTCCGTATGTGGAGCGCGTGCGTGCCGCGCTGGGCATCGAGGAGCAACTGCGTGAGCCGCCTGTGGCGAAAGAGCTGGCGAATGGACAGGTGGATGGCACCAGTGTACCGGCGACGCGATTTCCGTCCTGGATGCACTGCCCGTCCTGCGGCTCCATGTATCGTTGGCCGTGGCGGAAAGATCAACCCGATCACGCACCCCGTTGCAATCATCAAGATTGCAAACATCACCCGAAGCTGGAGCAGGTGACCTGGGTACTCGCACATCCAGAGGGATACCTTGCCGATGTACCGTGGCATTTTCTCGCGCATCAGGGGGCCCGTGATCCCTCGCAACGCAACTGCAAAGTACAAGATCAATTACGGTTAATTGAGCGTGGCTACGAAGAGCGCATATTAAGGTGCGGCGCCTGCGGCGTTGGAACCCGGTTTCGTGGTGATGAACGAGTGGGCTTTGGCCAGGGCCGTATGCAGCCATGGACCAAAGACGATTTGGTTCCGCCAATAGAGGTCGGGGAAGAAGGTGACAAAGACCATGCGCAGGTGCTGGTGATCAATGATACGCGGGTTTACGTGCCCGTCGCTGAATCCGTTCTGGTGATTCCACCGGAATCCCGTGTACGGAAGGGAACCGTCGTGGATCGCCTGTACCGCAATTCCGGTGACCGTAGTCGCATAGACGGTGCACGAACGCCATTGGCGAGGAAAGGCATCATACGGACGCTGGCGACGGAATATCGCTGTACCCCCAACGATATCGAAACCGCATTGGCTGATCTTGCCCGCGGCTATCCCTTGTATGGCGAGAACCTTACACCCGGGCAATTGCGGGAAAGCGAGTTTAAGGCATTCCTAGAGGTGCTGCCCGACCAGCGCGAGGACGAAGACCTGGTGACTCGCAACAGAAGTGATGAGTGGTGCGAACTGGGAAGCGCGGTCGATCTAAATTCTGAGGAACGGAAAATTGTCCACAGCGTTCGTCACCTTGTCCGCGTGGATCGCCTCAAGGCGGTGAAGGTATTCAAGGGCTTTACCCGCCTGGGCGGAGAGGAAATAGTACCACCGGACATCGTAGGGAAATCCGATTGGTTGCCGGCCATAGAGTTGTACGGAGAAGGCATTTTCCTCGCGCTTGATGAGGACAGGCTCAAGGTGTGGGAGCAAACACCGGCGGTTGTTTCGCGACTGAATCGACTACTTCCCCGATTCACCGAATCCGGTCGCGATGACCCCAATCCATTGACCACACGCTTCATGTTATTACATACGTTGTCACACCTGCTGATGCGGCAAATCGAGTCCGAGGGCGGCTATCCGGCGGCATCGTTGATCGAGCGAATCTACTGTGCCAATGCGCCGGAGCCCATGGCCGGTATCCTTATCCATGTCGCTGTTCCCGACATCGCCGGTTCACTGGGTGGCCTGGCTGAACTGAGCGAACCCCGGCGCTTTCTAGGTATTCTGATTCGAGCACTGGAGCATTCACGCTGGTGTTCGCTTGACCCAGTTTGCAGCGAGCATGAAGGTCAAGGACCAGGCTTGCTGAATCGCGCCGCCTGCCATGCCTGTGCGCTGGTACCCGAGCCTGCCTGCGAATACGGCAATACCTTGCTGGACCGCGGCTTCGTCAAGGATGATGCCGCCAACGGACTGCCTTCATTCTTTGGGATAACCTGAACATGCCAGTTGACCGCACCCGCCGATTCAGCCTCCCCGGCATTCATGACCTGAACAAGGATCAGGATGAGGCACTGGCGCAGCCAGTGGAGGGGCAACACCTGATCGTCGGCGGCCCTGGTACAGGAAAGTCAGTAGTAGCTCTTCTTCGTGCACGTCGGCTTAATGAAGCAAAAAGAACCTACGGTACGCTCGTTTACAACCAATTGTTGCATCACTCAAACCGACACTTATTCGGTAATGATCAACCTTTTTCAGCGATGACTTGGGATAGCTGGTTTCGCCGTCATTTTAAAAGACGTCTTTCTACTGATGTTCCTACACTTGAGCCCGATTATCCGGGAGGATATTGCCCAATTGATTGGGGAGCTGTTGAACAACAGGTGCAATCTCTAGAAGTCATCGAAAACCAAAGTGATAAGTTCCTGGTTATTGATGAAGGGCAGGATATGCCGCCAGCCTTTTATCGAACGCTGATCCATTTGGGTTTCGAGAATTTCTACGTTGCTGCCGACCAGAACCAACAGATTCACCCCGACAAGTGTAGTTCACGTCAAGATATCGAAAACTCACTTGCAATCGAACCGGGCGAGACGTTAGAACTGAAAACCAACTACCGGAACACGCATCCTATCGCGCTGCTTGCCCAGCACTTTTACCCAGCAGACCCGGCAAGTCCGAGACCTGACTTGCCTGATCTCATACCAGCTGCTGCTACGCCGGAGTTATGGACTTATGGTACGGCAAACACAGCAACGCTGGATGTGATTGCAGATAATATCCTCCAGCTGAGCGACCGCAATCCACGCAAGCTAATTGGAATCATTACTCCAAATAATAAAATACGAGTTAAATTCATAAATGCGCTTAACAACGCCAATCCTGCATTGGACAATGAAAAACTGCCAATCCAGACTTTTGTTTCTGGCCAGCGGGTATTCCCGAACTTCGGTCAGGGCGGCATCATGATCATAAATGCCCAGTCCTGCAAAGGCCTGGAGTTTGATACCGTCATCCTGGCTGATATCGACCAACACCAACCCAAGCGTGATCCTTATGCGCTTAAGGCACGGTTTTATGTGATGGTGGCGCGTGCCCGAGAACAGGTCATGCTGCTCCGTACTGGCGTTATTTGTCCCGTCGTGGATGGATTACTGCCCACCGATCCATCTATTCTTGCCAGGAAGTAGGCTATGACTACGAAAATAGGTACTTCAAAGAAGCCACGAAGTCGACGAAAACCAGCGCGCATTTGGCACCTGGTAACCAACCATCAAAACATGCTTTATATGTTGGCCGCCGGTATGGTGATGGGCCCCGCGGGTTTTCGAGGTAAGCACTATTCCGATCCCTTAAGTGTCTATCCAGGCTGGATTCCCTTGTTCCGAGATAAGGTCAAGGTTCCAGCTGACGCTTTGAATCACGCCACCAGTGAACGTAAGCATTTGTTGCCATGCATCGCGTCTTTCGATTTGAGTGAGCTGTCCGGTCCCGTTCGGATGCTGTCGAAGGATGGACGTATGCGAGACGTCGCCTCCCCAGCCGCGAGAAAACGCAAAGACGACATTGCACTCCTCGTCCGTGCGCCATTACCGCCAATCTTACTATCGAGCATTAACTTCAGCTCATCCGAGGACAGGCAAACATTCGAAAGTGCAGCTAATGATGTCTCGAACGTCGATCTGTCCTCTCATCGGATTGAGGTTGCGGAATCGCTGTTTTCCTCCGACACAGAGGTTTCGTGGCCAGCGGAGCAGCCACAAGAGCTGTTGCTTGAGGA
Source organism: endosymbiont of Escarpia spicata (assembly GCA_003349915.1). Classification (GTDB taxonomy): domain Bacteria; phylum Pseudomonadota; class Gammaproteobacteria; order Chromatiales; family Chromatiaceae; genus QGON01. The sequence continues at coordinate 283,045 of QFXE01000005.1, read as the reverse complement.
TGGCAGTGACACAATCCCCGCTTTTGGACAGGCGCTTGGTGGCGTGCTTGCGATGTTGTACCACACTGCTAATCGCAGCGATCTGGGGCTTGCGGCTTTTAGATTAGTAACTGGAGCCGCGCGCGACAAAGATAATGACCTAGTCCAAAACGACACCATACTGGCCGAGCTACCTAACTGGGTAGATGGGGGTGAGACATCCGAGCAAGCAGATACCCGTGCCCGGCTCTTTTGGGGCGTTGTCCAATCGCTGGTCGATGCACAAACGCAAGAACGCCCGCAAACACCTATCGATGTCACGCTTGTGTATCTTGAGAACCAACTTGACCTACTACCTGAAATGGAATTCCGTCCACGTCTGGAACGGTTAATAGCGGACATGCGAGGTTTCCTAGGTCTCGGTGGTGGAACAATCACTGAACTGCTTGAGCGGCACAAGGGGTCTTTATCGAGACCTTTACTATTACTCTGCCTGCGCGAGCATTGCACGGACCTGCTGGAATTTTCACATCCATTATTGAACGATGCCGAGTACCTTCTTGCTGGAATTCTGTTCGGTGTGCGTGATGGTTGGCTGCAGTTGCCTAAGGAGCTGCGCGATCCGAATCTGTCTGCCTACGTGGCTTTTCGCATGGCTGATGCTGAGCACCGGAAACAAGGTGATAACCTTGCCATGGATGCGCCGCCACGTCCAAAATCCTTGCGAGAGCTTTTTACTTCGCCAAGCGGTGAGTGGAACAGCATGAAGAAGGACGTAGCCGTAGAGCTCGCGAGCAAATGCAATTGGAACGATTGCATTCAGACACGCATCACTCTGGCGGAGGGTGATTTACCTGAAAGCTTTGAACGAAAAGGCTTGCAGGTAGTGTTGCCGGGTAGGGTAACGACAGTTACGGAAGAAGTGGATGAGGCCAAATTTCTGCACCGTTTGGGACAATGGCCGCCGATAGCTCCCCAGATCGAATCCGAAGTGCGCAAGAAACTTGTAAGTTTGCAAGAAATCGAAGAAAAGGCAAACGGAAACGGTTCATCATGCGGATGATTCCCAGCCAACCCCTGGGCACCAGCAGTAGTGCGGAAATACGCATGTTTGACCAGCTGCGCGCGGCATTTTCTAAGCCGAACCAGAACGGTTGGTTTGCCATGCACTCACTCAACCTCCCGCGGCATGAGTACAAGCGGTTTGGAGAAATCGACTTTGTTCTATGCGGGCCGGATGGCCTTTTTGTGCTGGAGATCAAAGGCGGCGGAGTATCCTGCCATGATGGCATCTGGGAAACTACGAATCGGTACGGTGAAACCGAACGATTGCGGGAGTCACCGTTCAAACAAGCAGAGGGGGCGCTGCATGGTTTGCGGGGAAAGCTTCCCGCTTCTCTCTCCAATGTTTTTGTGGTCGGCTACGGTGTAGTCATGCCGGATGTCGAGCGACTTCCCGATAGCGCGGAGTGGGATCGCACCGTTCTCGCGGACGGTCGGGACTTCAGGCAATTCGAAAAGTGGCTGGAACGATTTATTCGCTACTGGCGTGCGAAGGATACTCGTAAGACTGCCGCAACCCCTTCGCACTTGAATGTATTGCAGCAACACTTGCGACCCGATTTCGAGGCTGTTGTGCCATTGCATGTTTCTGCCCATGAGGTCGAAACGCGTATTGCTCGACTGACAGAGGATCAGCTGAGGCTGATCGATGTCGTCGAAGCCAACCCGCGGGTAATATGTTCCGGAGGTGCTGGGACAGGGAAAACAATGCTGGCGCTTGAATTGGCGAAGCGCTGGGGCGCATCTGGAATGAAAACCGCGCTGGCTTGCCATTCACCTTGGCTAAAGCGATTCCTGGAACGGAACGCCGTGCCCGGGCTGACTGTCAGCCTGGCGGAGTCGATTCATGTCGCCGCCAAGCGTGCCAGCATTGAAAGATTCGATGCATTGATCGTCGATGAAGGTCAGGACATATTGAACATGGATGCGCTGGCCCAGCTGGATAGCTGTTTATATGGTGGCATAAGCGAAGGCCGTTGGTGCTTTTTTCACGACGCCAACAATCAATCCGGCCTGTGCGGCTCCTATGTGCCCGATGCCTATGATTATCTGGAAAGTATTTGCCCGGTGCGAATCCCGCTAAAGACGAATTGTCGGAACTCACTGCCGATCCTGCAACGGATACAAGGTGATCTGGACGCAGATGTGGGTTATTCAGGTGTTGGTGATGGTCCTGCGGTACGTGAAGTTCGTGTCGCGGACGAAGACAGTGCTATCCAAGCTCTAGAGAAAGAGCTGCACGACCTAGTGGATGGCGAGGGATTCAACCCGGGAGACATCGTCGTACTTTCGCCTTTACCGTTTGCACAGTCCTGGACGTCTTCTCTTTCCGAGAATTTGCGACATTCAATCTCCGTTCTGGATGATGCCTCACCCCGTAACATGAATCGTCATACCATCGGCTTTGCACAGATTGGGGATTTCAAAGGACTTGAGAGCGAGGTGGTTGTTCTTGTCGATATGCCAAGACCTGGGCATAGCGAGCCCCTGCGTTCGCTTCACTATGTTGGGATGAGCAGGGCGCGCGCGTTGTTGAGCATGATCTGTTGCTGATGGTGCTTGTGGCTATGGTCTCCTGAATACATTGCTCCACTTATTCATCGGGGGGCTGAACGATGTCGCCTCACCATCTGAGCTACTGGGCTCAATTGTGCATTACAAAAGGTAACATGAATGCTACCATTAGGGCGAATGACAGAGGTTAGAGGGTGCCTCATTGCGTAGGGAAGCAGTCCTTATGCTATGACCGGAGATGCAGTGATGGCTCTGACGAAAGATTTTAAGGACACCATACAGGCACGTGCCCAACGGGAACCCGCGTTTCGCAAGGCCCTGTTACAAGAAGGGGTCGAATGCCTGCTCGCCGGTGATGTCGATACCGGCAAGGCGGTGTTGCGCGACTATATCAACGCGACGATTGGGTTCGAGGAACTCTCCCGCGTTTTTGACAAGTCGAGCAAGAGCCTCATGCGCATGTTCGGGCCAAAAGGGAACCCCCAGGCGAGCAACCTGTTTGCTGTGATCCAATACCTGCAGGAGCGGGAGGGCATTCACCTGGAAGTCAAAGCACGAAAGGTAGCCTGAGGTGCTGTGTGGCAGTGTTCAATCGGCAATTTTTTCGAGAAATTTGAAGGATTTTCTGAGCATGGTATTTTTCATGGTATTATCGATTAAAGGAAAAATAAGTCATTGAATATAAAAGATAAAAAAGGCTTATTTACAATAGAGTGGGAGTAGAATGTTATTAACTTATTGATTACAAAAGAAATAATGCGCTAATTGATGGTTTAAAACACATTATCAACGAGGTGACGAATACATCTTTTATTGTCCCGAAAGTAATCGCATGTACGTACTCGTGACACGCTGTAAATACCACCATGTATGCTCGACGGCAGGGTCCCTCTTGCCGACGGCCACGCTCACGTACATGCGATTACTTAAGCAACAATTGATAATAGCGGACAGCCCTCTCGCAACAATAAGTAAAAAGTACTCATACTGATGGTGGACTCGTAGACTTCCAGCGGAGACCAGAAGCAAACTGCCTTAAATAGAAAACAGATAATTTAAATGCATCAGAAAATGGTTTCTAAGGGGGGGTAGCTGCTAGTGTCAGGAAACGCCCGCCACTAAGAGAATCTGTAATAGATATTCATTCGTGCTGATTCTCAGCTGTTCCATGTGTCAACAAGATAGTCAACGAATGCTCGGACTTTTGTGGATATATGTTTGCTTTGTGGGTAAATCGCATAAAGTCCTATGGGGGAGAGGGAGTAGTCCTCTAATACCGCTTCCAGTTGTTCCTCTTTCAGGGCCTTGGCGACCATGTATGAGGGAGCAATCATGATGCCTTGGCCATCAACAACTGCATCCAGCAATAGTCTGCCGGCATCCGAGCGGAGATTTCCTGTGATCTTGACGCTGATATCCTCGCCGTTCCTGTCTTTGAAATTCCATGTATCTGGTTTCGGACTTTGCGTGTAAATGAGGCAGTTATACGTTCTGAGTTCATCTGGGTGGCTCGGAATCCCATGTCTCTTCCAGTATTCGGGCGATCCATACACTTGGAAGTGGCAATAAAGAAGGCGGCGCGCGATCATGCTGGAATCTTCCAGTTCACCGACCCTTAAAGCCACATCGATACCTTCCTCTACCAGGTCGACAAACCGTCCTGAAATACGGACGTCAAGCTCTACCTTTGGGAAACGTTGCTGAAATCCAAGTAACGCATCCGGAAGCATTGACGCAGCAAGACTCTCCGGCGCTGTGATTCGCAATGTACCTTGGGGCTCACTCTGCAGGGGTAAAACGGACTGCTCGGCCTCCTGTGCCTCCGCGACGATTTGTTGGGAGTAGCGGGCAAATATTTCACCTGCTTCCGTCAGGTGTAGGCGCCGGGTCGTGCGGTGCAAGAGTTGTACACCTAGATGCTGTTCCAATTGGGAAACCTGTTTACTGACCACTGGCTTGGAGATACCCAGGGCCTCGGCTGCCGCGGTAAAACTACCCTTTTCAACGACTGCAGCAAATGTCTCGATATAAGGGAGAATGCTCATATTAGTAAAGAAATAGAAACAATAGGTTTCTTTATACCCCGATTATCTTTGAATTAAAAGCCTATAAGCTTATCTCCAACAGTAATCGAGATTGGTTTCGATTGCGATGAAAAGAATTCCACTCACTGGAGATAAGGATTATGAGTGCACTACCTCAACTACAACCGGTTCCTGAACTGACAGACCTAGATGCTTGGCTAGATCAGCGTCTGGACGAAAAGCTGAAAGAGCGAGAAGCATCCAAGACGCCGTCGCTGACGATCATTGCCACCAAAGGCACCTTGGACCAGGCCTACCCACCTTTCATTCTGGCTTCCACCGCTGCGGCTTTGGGATGGGATGTTACGGTGTTTTTTACCTTCTATGGCCTCTCCCTACTTCAAAACGATCTGGACCTGAAGGTCTCTCCCCTGGGTAACCCAGCCATGCCTTTGAAGATGCCGGTGGGTCCTAACTGGCTGAAAGGCAAGAATCTGTCCATTCCGAATCTATTGAAAGCCAACATCCCCGGATTCGAGGATGCCGCCACCACCCTGATGAAAGAGACCGTGAAGCAAAAGGGTGTGGCCAGTATCGAGGAGTTGCGTGAGATATGTGTCGAGGCGGACGTCAATTTGATTGGCTGTCAGATGACCGCCGACTTGTTCGGTTGGGATAAAAAAGAATTCCATCCAGCGGTTCAGGATTGGGCGGGAGCGGCTACCTATCTTCCCTTGGCTCAGAAGTCTGACGTCAGTCTGTTCATCTAATCGGGAGTGCAATGGTATGAAAGGCGAATTCATCCGAAATGAGTCTCTATTCAGGAACTGGGTTTCCGCTGGAGAGGATGCTGAACGCGGTGACGTGAGAGTCTTCCCCGCCGAACCGGGACGTTATCACTTGTATGTCTCCTACGCATGCCCTTGGGCTCATCGCACTCTCATCTATCGGGTGTTGAAGGGACTGGAAGATGTCATCTCGGTATCAGTGGTTCATCCATTGATGCCACCTGAGAGCTGGGTGTTTTGTGAATACCCTGGTTCAACTCGCGATCATATCCATGGGTTTGACAGGCTCAATCAGCTCTATGAGCTGGCGGCACCCGGCTATGACGGTCTGGTGAGCGTGCCTGTTTTGTACGACAAGCATCGCGCCACCATCGTCAATAACGAGTCATCGGAGATCATTCGTATGCTCGATAGTGAGTTTGATGCCTGGGGACGATCAGACGTGGACTTCTATCCCAGATCATTGCGTGCCGAGATAGATGACATCAACAAGCTTGTTTATGAGAGCGTGAACAATGGGGTCTATCGTGCTGGTTTTGCCACTACTCAGGAGGCTTACGAAGAGGCATATAACCACTTATTCGCAACCTTGGATGAATTAGAAGCTCGTCTCTCTCGCCAACGCTACCTGGTGGGCAGGCAACTGACCGAGGCGGACTGGCGTCTGTTTCCTACATTGATTCGTTTCAACGCCGTCTATTACAGCCATTTCAAATGTAATAAGCGTCGACTTACCGATTACCCCAACCTGTGGGGCTACACCCGTGATCTATACCAGACTCCCGGTGTTGCCAGCACAGTGAACATGGACCACATCAAACGCCACTACTTCGGCAGTCACAAGTCACTGAATCCCTCGGGGATTGTTCCCAAAGGGCCTGAGCCCGATTTCAACATGCCCCATTGTCGGGGCCAGATAGAAAACAAACTTTGTGCTTAAAACTTCAACCTAATTAAAGGAGAACTCTCATGATGAAAAATACTGAAAACAGCTATGGAACCGTTGCCAAAAGCTTTCACTGGTTACTGTTTTTTATGCTTACCTTCTCGATCGTAGCGGGTAACTTTCTCGCCTCCATGCCCAAGGGAGCGGAGAAACTTCAAGCAGCCGGAATGCACAAATCATTCGGGGTAATCCTATTGCTGCTGATCCTAGCGCGCCTGGTGTGGCGACTGATCAATGCGACGCCGAAGGAGCCGGAGGGTACGCCTCCCATTCAAAATATACTGGCTCATGCCATGCACTGGGCGCTTTATGCATTGATGTTTGCACAACCCCTGTCCGGCATCCTGATGTCGCAAGCAGCCGGTTACCCGGTAAGCTTCTTTGGTCTGTTTGAGCTGCCAGTCCTGCTAGATAAAGATCCTTCGCTGGCCCAGTTATTCCGTGGTGCCCACGGTACGGTATGGATCCTGCTCGTTCTCGCAGTAATCGGCCACGCCGGAGCAGCCCTGCACCACCGCCTTATTAAGAAGGATGATGTCCTGAAGCGCATGGGTTTTGGCGCACAAGCATGATCATTTGTAACAACACATAGACGATAGGAGAAAAACCATGAGTAAAGAAGCAATTGTTGTCCAAAAGGCCCCGTACCAGGTCGATGTCACTGAAGGTGAGACATACTATTGGTGTGCATGCGGGCGCAGCAAAAACCAGCCGTACTGTGACGGTTCCCACAAGGGTACCGGATTCGAGCCGGTTGCCTTTACTGCGGAAAAAACAGAGACCGTTTATCTCTGCGGCTGCAAGCGGACCACCAATAAACCGTTTTGTGATGGTACGCATCAGTCGCTTTAATAATTTATGTGGCTGTTAATACAGCCACATTGTTCTAATCAATTAATCTCTCGTTTTTATGCAGGAGGATATAACGATGACCAATCGGAAAATCATACAGATTGTTCCTGCGCTTGAAGTTGACGAAGGTGCCGGAGTGAGTGTGTTCCGTTCAATCGGCACACCAGCACGACGTAACCTCGACCCGTTTCTGATGCTGGATCAGTTTAATACCGATGATCCGGATGACTACATTGCCGGCTTCCCGGACCATCCACACCGTGGATTCAATACCTTCACGTATATGCTGGACGGCCATATGCGGCATGGTGACAGCATGGGTAATCGCGGTGATCTCGGGCCTGGCGGTGCGCAGTGGATGAAGGCGGGCAGCGGTGTGATCCATTCTGAAATGCCGCAGCAGGAAAGCGGTCGTATGCGTGGATTCCAACTTTGGATTAATCTGTCGGCCGAGCAGAAAATGACTGCACCTGAATATCAGGAAGTAAGCCAGAAAGTAATTCCTGAGATCGAAATCGATGGTGTTGTAATACGAATCGTCGCTGGTGAAATTGATGGGCAGCGTGGGCCGGTGATTGATCCAGTCACGCAGTTTCAGTATTTGGATGTGTCAATGCCGAAAGGGGGTAGCTTTGATCATATTCTCTCAGATGTTTATACAGCCTTTATCTATATGATTGAGGGCGGCGTAAGCGTTGCTGATACAGATTTGCAGGAACAGCAATTGGGAGTGCTTGGTACGGGTGAACAGTTGTCCGTAAAAGTGGGCAATGAGAGTGCACGCTTCCTGTTGGTGGCTGGTAAGCCCATCGGTGAACCGATTGTGCAGTATGGGCCATTCGTGATGAATAGCCGCGATGAGATTGAGCAGGCATTGGAAGATTATCGCCTGGGTCAACTGGTGCAAACGAAAGCAGAAATGACTAATTACGAAGGGAATACCTGATGTGGAATGAGCGTTACAGCAGCGAAGCCTATGCTTATGGTACTGAGCCCAATGACTTTCTTGTTGCCCAATTCGAAAAATTGCCGGAAGGCCGGGTGTTGTGTCTTGGGGAAGGTGAAGGGCGAAATGCGGTCTGGCTGGCACAACAAGGACGCAAGGTGACTGCGGTTGATGCCTCCGAAGTCGGACTGGAGAAAGCCCGACGTCTCGCCGAAACACGTGGCGCAGAAATTAATACCGTACATGCGGATCTTGCGGATTTCGAGATCAAACCTCAAAGCTGGGATGTCATCGTCTCGATCTTCTGCCATTTGCCGCCAGAGCTGCAACGTAGTGTACATCGGCGCTGTGTCGAGGGCCTGTGTTCAGGTGGTGTGATGCTCCTTGAAGCATATACGCCATTACAACTCGAATACAAAACCGGCGGCCCTCCAACAACCAATATGATGATGGACGCGGAGACACTCAGAGTAGAACTTGCCGGTCTTGAATTTCAACATCTGCAAGAGTGCGTACGTGAAGTACACGAAGGTGAGTTTCACAATGGTATAGGTGCTGTTGTACAAGCATTTGCTAAGAAACCTTGAATGGCGTGCTTGATACGATATGAACATAACAATAAAGATTTGGAGCTGATTAGATGACCAAGCCAAAAATTGCAGATAACAGGCCCGCCGCGGTAACGCTCGTGAAGGGTGAAGAGTACCACTGGTGCGCCTGTGGTCACTCACAAAATCAACCCTTTTGCGATGGTTCTCATAAGGACACTGAATATCAACCCATTACATTCACCGCCGAGAAGGATGGCAAAGCCTACCTTTGTCAATGCAAACGGTCCTCCAATCCGCCTTTCTGTGATGGTAGCCACAAGGCCATCACTGAGGAGGAGTTGGATGCTGAACAGGGTCTGGAGGCTGTCTGGTACAAGATGGCAGAACTCAATGAACTGCAGGCAGGGGAGGTACGCTCAGTACAGGCCGGTTCAAAAACTGTCGCACTCACTTACTTCAACGGTGAGTATGGGGCGTTGGATAATGCTTGCCCGCACCAGGGTGGTCCATTGAGCGAAGGCTCCATCGAGTGTGAGGGAAAAGACTGCTGGTTACGCTGTCCCTGGCATGGCTGGGATTTTCATCCGCTTTCCGGAAGATCACCAGGAGGGTTTGAGGATGGGGTCGACACCTATCCAGTGGAAGTACGCGACGACGGGATCTATGTCCAGGTTAAGGAACGCCGCGAGAGAACCCGCACAGTTTCCGACCTGATGGTGGAAACCATGGTGAACTGGGGTGTGACACATGTCTTCGGTATGGTGGGGCATTCCAATCTCGGACTGGCGGATGCCATGCGTGAACAGGAGGAGGCTGGGCGCATTACTTTTATTGGAATACGACATGAAGGTGCTGCCGCATTCGCCTGTTCCGGCTTTGCAAAATTGTCAGGGAAGCCTGCGGCCTGCCTGACCATTGCGGGTCCTGGCGCGACCAATTTACTTACCGGGTTGTGGGATGCCAAGGTTGATCGGGCACCTGTGCTCGCACTTACCGGTCAGGTCAATACACAAGTGTTCGGCCCCGGTGCTTTTCAGGAGATTGATCTGGCAGCGGCTTTCCAAGTGGTAAGCCGCTTTAGCCAAACTGTCCTGCCGGGCAGCCGTCATGCGGAACTCATGACTCTGGCACTCAAGCATGCAGTCGTTGAACGGGACGTTGCGCATTTGATCTTTCCAGACGAGGTTCAGGTGATACCGGCAGAAGAGAATGAACAGGTCTCATCACCTGATGGCCGTTTGGCGGTCTCTGACATATCGCCTTCCGAGTCCGCAGTTAAAAACGCGGTTCATAGAATAACGGGATCAAGACGACCGGCCATCATCGTTGGTTATGGCGCACGGGATTCTATGAGTGAAGTGATAGCCTTAGCCGAGAGACTGAATGCCCCCGTGTTGACAACATTCAAAGCCAAAGGCCAGATCGCTGACAGCCACCCTCTTGCTGCGGGGGTATTAGGGCGAAGTGGTACACCCATTGCAAGTTGGTGTATGAACGAGGCCGACCTGCTGATCGTGTTTGGTGCCTCTTTTTCCAACCACACAGGCATCACTCCGAAGAAAACTATCATCCAGGTGGACTTCGATCGTATGGCATTGGGCAAATTCCATGCAGTCGATGTACCCGTTTGGGGTGAGATCGGTGTCACAGCCCGCAGGCTATTCAGTGAAATTCCAGCTGATCTATCTTTTGTTGAGCAACGTGTAGATCTAAAAGAGCGTTGGAAGTTGTGGCGTGAAGAGAAACATCGCCGTGCAATGCGTGAAAGCAGCATAGGGATCAACTCCGCCACGATATTTGCCGCACTCAGTCAAGTATGCCCGGATAACGCCGTGATTGCGGTGGATGTTGGCAATAATACGTACTCATTCGGCCGTTACTTCGAGTGCGCCAATCAATCGATATTGATGTCAGGCTATCTCGGCTCCATCGGTTTCGGCTTTCCTGCTGCTATGGGGGCCTGGGCCGCCACTCAGGTATTCGATGCACATGAAAATCGACCAGTGATCTCCATCAGTGGTGATGGCGGTTTTGGTCAGTATCTCGCTGAATTTACCACTGCTGTCAAATACGGGATGAATATTACTCATATACTGCTGAACAACAGTGAGCTGGGAAAAATCTCAAAGGAGCAGCGGGCGGGAAATTGGAAGGTATGGCAAACATCGCTACACAATCCTGCTTTTGCCGATTTCGCAAGCAATTGCGGTGGCCTTGGAATACGGATTGAAACATCGGAGCAACTGGAAACGGTCCTGCGTAAAGCCATTACGCATGAAGGCCCTGCATTAGTTGAGATCATTGCTGATCCAGAACTGATTTGAAGAAAGTTGAGAAGAATAATGAGTAAACCCAATATTGCCGATAGAAAACCTTTTTCCGTCAATCTAGATAAGGGGGAAGAATACTACTGGTGTGCCTGTGGCCGCTCACAAAACCAACCCTTTTGTGACGGATCTCATCGGGATACTGAATTCACGCCGGTAGGTTTCAAAGCAGAAGAGGATGGAGAAGCCTGGCTATGTATGTGTAAACATACGGGTAATCCACCTTACTGTGATGGTACACATGCCAAGCTTTCGTCAGACCAGGGTTCTGCCTCCCCCAAGGTGCAAAGTGTAATCCAACCAACACCTGAAGAGCCCACGCTCAAGCGCATCCATGATATGGCGCAACATGGCCTAGACAAAACAGGTCATCATGGTGAGATGACTGCCATGGGTGTACCTCGCACGGAATTGCCTCAATGGGACGAGATTCAGATCCTCACAGCGCAGTTCGCCACCAAGCCGTTGATGGAGGATGTCCCAGTGGGGACGGAAATGGTGATCGGGCCCAATGCGAAGAAACCACTGGTATTGGATATCCCTCTCTTTGTTTCCGATATGAGCTTCGGCGCGTTGTCCGAAGAAGCCAAGATTGCCCTGGCAAGGGGGGCCGAGATGGCCGGTACTGCTATTTGCTCTGGAGAGGGCGGTATGTTGCTGGAGGAACAGCAGAGTAACAGCCGTTATTTCTATGAATTGGCCTCAGCCATGTTCGGTTACAGCGAGGATCAGCTCTCCAAAGTTCAGGCTTTTCATTTCAAGGGAGGGCAGGGCGCGAAGACGGGTACCGGAGGACACTTGCCGGGAGCCAAAGTGACCGAAAAGATCGCCCGGGTGCGAGGGCTTGAAAAGGGACAGGACGCCATCTCTCCCCCAACTTTTATAGATCTGGTGACGCCAGACGATTATTTGCGCTTTTCCAACCGGGTACGGGAGATTACTGGCGGGATTCCGATTGGATTCAAGATGTCAGCCAATCACATTGAAGCAGACATCGACTTTGCGCTGGAAGCAGGTGCAGACTACATCATATTGGATGGTCGCGGAGGCGGAACAGGTGCTGCACCACGACTATTCCGTGACCATATCTCAGTGCCCACTATCCCTGCGTTGGCACGGGCGCGTCGACACCTAGATAAGCTTGGTCGCCAGGATGTCACGCTCATTATTACAGGTGGCCTACGGGTTCCCGAGGATTTTATAAAAGCTATGGCACTGGGTGCAGATGGTATCGCCCTGTCTAATAGTGCCCTGCAGGCGGTCGGCTGTGTCTCGGCGCGTATGTGTAATACGAACAACTGCCCATCTGGAATTGCCACCCAGAAGCCTGAGTTACGACGGAAACTGGATGTGAATGCGGCATCGAACCGGCTTAACCGATTTCTCACCTCTTCAGCCGATCTGATGAAAGTTATGGCCAGGGCCTGTGGTCACGATCATCTGAACAAATTAAACATCGATGATCTGACCACCTTTGACCGGGAGATTGCCCATCTGACGGATATCGATTATGCGGGGAGTTCTCTGGACTGACACGACCTCAGATATTTGTCGGTTTAGCCATCGATCCAACTGATAGCTTTAGGTGTGTTGTTTTTCAGGGGATCGATGGTCTACATATGGTCCGCCAAGTGATGTAACCTTATGAAAAACAAAGAAAGAGAGAGGGTTTGAATCCCTCGGTAATCTCCGTAATAGAACTACAGTAAGAACAACGGATGCAAGGGGATAACAACTAAATGAAAGGGTCTACGCGGAAACGTGTGGGTTGATATTAGCATTTCTGGGTAGTGGCGGAAGAAATGCCGCAACGATTTTCAGCTTGAAATATTCCTCATCACGATAACCATAGGCCCTTCGTTGTAGAACCCGGATTTTGTTATTGATCCCTTCGACCAATCCAAGACCGACTTTGTTCTCTGGGTGACAGTAGGAAGCAATGCCATCCCAATGGGATTCAACCAGCCTGGCAAACTTTCGATACGGTTCCAATCGCTGCCATTTCAGGCTGTCTTTCCAGCGCTCGAAAAAAGCACGTGCGCCGCGCTCGGTGCGGTAGTCCCAGAACTGTCCGAAGGCTTCCTTGAGGACATAGGCTGTGTTCAGGCGCCGGTTGGCATGGAGCAGTTTTTTCAGGGCTCGTCTTCCATCCAGACTCAGGTTCTCGCGTCGCGAGAGCAATGTATAACGCTGGCCTTTGATGTAACTCCTGTCCTTGCCGCTGAGACGTTTGTATTCATTGCGCCTAACTTCATCGAGAGCCTTTGAGAGATGGCGCATGATATGAAACTTGTCAAAGATGATCCTGGCTTTCGGTGCGTTCTTCAGTACCGAGTTCCGGAACGGTTTCCACATGTCCATGGCCGCCAGTTCGATGCGGGTACTCTTTTTCTCGCCCAACATCTTGAAAAACAAGTTGATGTCAGCCTCTTTTCGGCCTTCACCTCCGACCCAGATAGGACGCCCCCGATCCAGGTCACTGACGATGACACGGTAGTTATGTCCTTTGCGGATGGAGATCTCATCAATACCGATGGCCCTGGGTGCTGGCAGTCCCGCCAGGTCAACCTGCTTTTGCATATAGAGCTTGTCGAGATCTTTCACCGTGCTGTGGTGCAGGCGTTCCATCTCGGCAACGGCCTTGTTTGGCATATCCCGGCACAGCTTGCCTACATGCATGACAAAGCGTTGGGTATAGCGAGGATTCTTTGCCAGCCAGTCAAGATGTTCTACATGCACGCTGTTGCACCTCGGACAACTGACACGCCAGCGTTCGAATTCCAGGTAGATTCGCCATCCGGCAACTGAGAGATCACGTACCCGCAAGGTCTTCTTGTCGTAACGCCCATGGCATCTGCGACCACAGCGAGAGCAGACGGCTGTTTTTTTCGCCTCTTGAGTTGGATCACACGGGCATACCGGTCTCCAAACACACCCACCAATTTCGATAAGGCGGTAAAACCGGGGAATGCAAAAAGCGCTCGGATCGACTTGGGATTCTTCATGGCATTAGCCTAACCGAAAAATGAAACCACTTTCATCCAGCACAGAATCTCTGAATATCTGCACGATTTCAATGTGTTACACTTGGTTTAATTCAGGATTAACCCACACGTTTCCGCGTAGACCCAAATGAAATTTGGGTGCACCACTGAGGTCCCAAAAATAGCCTGACTATCCATGAGTAAGCACGAAAAACACAACTGGATTTTCCCGGCGCGTTTCCGAACCGGTGCCTACAGCTGGAAGGCATCCAGACTGGCATGTCAGCGCCTTCGTGAAGCCGTCTCCGAAATCAAAAAGGCCACAAAGAAAGATCCAGTTCTTGGTGCAGAGGGCGCGGCCCGCCTTATAGAAAAGATTTGGCCGGCACTGGAGCATGTCGATAGCTCCAGCGGCGCCTTGGGATCAGCGGTCAACAAGGCGCTGGATGCATTGATACCGATCATCGCCAACGCGCCCGCTGACGAGAAGACACGCGACAAATGGCTAGACCGGCTCTGGCAGGCCATGGCGGACGATGGTGTCGATTACCTCAGCCCTGTCGGTGATAGATGGGGTGAGCTCTGTGGCTCCCCGGAAGTCGCCAAACGATGGGCCGATGAACTGGTGTCCCCGCTCCGTGCCTGCTGGACGGACCCCAATCCGGGTGGCTATTTCCACGGCGCCACCGCGTGTCTGTCCTGTCTGCTGGCAGCGGGTCGGTATCAGGAGTTGCTTGAGCTTCTGGAATTGGATCACCACCCCATGTGGCATTACCGGCGTTATGGCGTCGAAGCGCTCCGGGCCCTGGGCAGGAAGGCGGAGGCCGTCCAATATGCTGAGGCCTCGCGGGGACTGAACCAGCCGGATTCCGTGATTGACCGGGCCTGCGAGGAGATCCTGATCTCATCCGGCCTGCATGAGGAGGCCTACCAGCGCTACGGATTGAGCGCAGCGGTGGGCAATTCCTACATCGCCCGTTTTCGCTCGGTCGCGAAACGCTATCCGATGAAGGATAAATTACAGATTCTGACCGACCTCATCGCCACGACGCCGGGAGAAGAGGGTAAGTGGTTCGCGACCGCCAGGGAACTCGAACTTTATGATCTGGCATTGGAGCTGGCGAACCGGAGTCCCTGTGATCCGAAAACGCTGACAAGGGCGGCCAGGGATTACCTCGACACGGCGCCGGAGTTTGCCCTGGATTCCGCCATGGCAGCGCTGCGCTGGTTGAGTGAGGGGTGGGGTTACGAGGTAACCAGTGTCGATGTGGTGGAGGCTTATGACCGGGTGATGGACGCTGCGGCCAGGTTGAATAACATTGACGACGTGACCGAGCGGATTCGGCAACTCGCCGAGGCGAGTGACAATGCCTCGACCCAGTTTGTTCGACAGGCCTTGCAGGAACGAATGCGCGCATATCGGATCGGCAATTCCACTGTGGCATAGTGGTACAACTTTTATAAATCAACAAGATACGCGCTCGTTTTCAACGGATCAGACGCCAGATCCGGTTGCCACTCCATTGAAGACAACCGTTATCCAGAAATTTATCGTTGTGTGGGCATTGCTAAAGGTAACATATATGCTACTATATGGGTCATATGACAGAGGTTAGAGAATACCTCGATGCTGAGGGAAACAGTCCTTATGCCAAATGGTTCGATCGTCTGAATGTGGCCGCTGCAGTCAAGGTGGTGACAGCAGTCCATCGGATGGAGCAGGGTAACTTCTCTAATGTGAAAGGTGTTGGTGCCGGCGTCTATGAGTACCGAATCGATTTTGGTCCCGGCTATCGGATCTACTTTGGCAAGGATGGGGACCGGTTGGTGATCTTGCTCGCGGGTGGTACCAAGAAGCGCCAGGACGCAGATGTTGCTGCTGCAAAAGGGCACTGGCGCGATTATAAGCGCCGGAAACGGCAAGAGGTGACATGATGGCTTTGACGAAAGATTTTAAGGACACCATACAGGCACGCGCCCAGCGGGATTCTGTGTTTCGCAAGGCCCTGCTGCAAGAAGGGGTCGAATGCCTGCTCGCCGGTGATATCGATACCGGTAAGGCGGTACTGCGCGACTATATCAACGCGACGATCGGGTTCGAGGAACTGTCCCGGGTCTTCGATAAATCGAGCAAGAGTCTCATGCGCATGTTCGGGCCAAAAGGGAATCCCCAGGCGAGCAACCTGTTTGCGGTGATCCATTACCTGCAGGAGCAGGAGGGCATACACCTGGAAGTCAAGGCCCGGAAGGTAGCCTAGGGTGCTGTGTGGCAGCGTTCAATCGGCAATTTTTCCGAGTATTTGGCAGGATTTTTTGAGCATGGTATTTTTCATGGTATTGCCACCTACCACAATAAGTAAGCTATTGATATTAAATCGTGAAAATGGCTCGTTTACAATCGAGTGGGAGTAGGCCAGATCTGGCACTGGCTGGCACCTGCAGGCACCAAATCACTAATAACTCGTTGTAACTACCAGACTGACCTCATTCACGTCTGGCATCTGCTGGCACTGGCAGGCACCTCCAAGCAGACTTTTTCATGGTATAGATCATGGTATCGCTGTGCTCAAGATCAGCACAGCGATCCAATACCATGCCATGTGTGTCGAGTCGTTCATGGTATTCGTAATCCAGCACATCTTGCCCGACGTCCGATACCAAAATATATAAAGCTTGATATAAATATAAAATATTGTATAATTGCGCTTATGAAGGACGTGCGCTTTGTGGGTAGCTCATTGGACGATCTCAAGCACTTCCCGGCAGGCGCACGTCGGGAAGCGGGTTTTGAGCTCAGTAATGTCCAGGCCGGGTTGCAGCCAAGTGACTGGAAGCCAATGAATACTGTTGGTGCAGGGGCTGTTGAAATCCGGATTAAGGACGCGGCCGGTATTTACCGGGTGATCTATGTCGCCCGATTCGAAGAGGCCATTTACGTATTGCATGCTTTTCAAAAGAAGACACGGAAAACACGCAAGGCGGATATCGAGTTGGCCAAAGCCAGGTACAAGGCGTTGGCAGAACAGAGGAAACAGAAATGACGATTTCAAAAGGTTACCACAATGTATTTGAGGCGCTGGAGGATAATCCAGCGATGGCGCAGAACCTGAAGATTCGTTCAGAATTGATGATTGCACTGCGTCAATATATCGAGGATGCAGGGCTTGGTCAGAAAGAAGCTGCAGACGTGTTTGGTGTTCACCAGCCGAGAATCAGTGATCTGATGCGCGGCAAGATTGACAAGTTCACCATCGACAGACTGGTCAATATGCTGGCTCGGATTGGAAAAACCGTGAAGGTGAAGGCTGCATAGGCGTACCGGAAACGGTATGGGATGTGATGGCGATTTTGACAAAAGATTTTATGGATACCATCCAGGCTCGTGCCCAACGGGATCCCGCGTTTCGAAGGGTCTTGCCACAAGAGGGGATTGAATGCCTGCTTGCTGGTGACGATGAAACCGGCAAGTTAGTGCTGAACGACTGTATCAACGCGACAGTACTTTGCAGCCACATAAGTGGGAAATAGCAGCAAATTCTGAACATGGTATTTTTCATGGTATTCTCACTGGTGTGTGTAATTAAGCCATTGATATTAAGTGGTAAAAAATGCTCGTTTACAATCGAGTGGGAGTGAGAGAAAGATTAAAGATAAGGAGATTAAAGGGGTCGGTGACAAACGCGAATCACTTCGTTTTCGTTGCTACAGGACGCCCTCGCGACGCATAGCCGATTTTCCGGTTCATTGCCTGCTCTATCTGGCCCCGAAATCGACCATTCCCCAGCGGCATCGAAAAACTGGATGCATTTCGAATGGCATGGATGTCGGCCCTGTCGAGCTGATACCTGGATAGATCTCGATATGCGTTTTGACGATCTTCTGCTGACAGGCCAAGGGCCGTATACAGCTGATGTGCCTGAATGAGGGAATCGTTACGTCCAAAGCCATTCACCTGAAAACTTGTCCAGGGATAGTCTCCCGGATGTTCAACCATTCCAGCCCGAACCGGGTTGAGCTCGATGTACCGATAACACTTGAGCAGATATTCCTCTTCCTGAACAAGGCTTGCTTTATGCCTGCTCTCCCACAAGGTTCCGGTACGTTGATAGGTTTTGTTTATGTATTGAACGTAACGCCTTCCGAGTGACTGCATCAGTCTCGATATGTTTTCGGCTCGTTTCGGCGTCAGTAGCAAATTGGTCATAAGCGCATAGGCGTGTACGGCAACACCATAGCGTTTGCTTCCGTCTTTGAGGCAGGCGAGATAGAAAAGGTAATCGTTTTTGGAAAAGAAGGTGGCTTCTCGATTATTACCGCGCTGCACGATATGGCAAGGCACGCCGGGTAGATACATCCTTGGCTTGCGGGGCATAGCGAATCCTTTCACTAATGGTTGACTTGATCAGGCTACCTCAATACGCTGCCAGCGTCGAATGGATTTACGAACGATTCGTATTTGTCACCGACCCCTTTACCATTCGCTTCTTTACCGTAGTGTCTATAATCCTAAAGGGAAGAACCATCATCTCCGATTCCCACCGGAGAAAACGGCAGTGCGTGGACGTTTCCGACCGCTACCGCCCCTGTTAAGGAGACAACCATGTCAAGAGACTTTCGCGCCAACGTCGTCACCTGGGCCGACCTCAACACCACCGAACTGCCACCTTGGGCGGACCCCGCCTACCACGACTGGAAGATCCTTGCGGAGGGGGACTCCTGGTTCACCATCGGTGGGATACCCACCTCGAACCTGCTCTTTTCCATGCGGTTTTCCAAATCCACCCTGATCGTCAACTGCGCCCAGCCCGGAGACACGGTCAAGAACCTGTCCCAGATCGCGGGCAATGCCGGCCTGCGGCGCGCACTGTCAGTGAAAAACGGCGAGAAGTGGGATCTGATCCTGCTCAGCGGCGGTGGCAACGATCTGAGCGACGAAGCGGGGGAGATCCTGATCAACCCCGGGACGCGCCCGGCCATCAAGATGAACAGCCCCGAGGCGTACTGTGACCAGGACTGCCTGAATCTGCTGCTGATCGATATCCAGGACGGCTACCGGCGTATCGTCCAGCTGCGCGACCGCCCGGGTGCCCCCTCCGCTGGCGTCCCCATCGTCTGCCACACCTACGACTACCCCACTCCCAACAACTCCCCGGCGCGCTTTTTCGGGATCGGGCTGCTCGGCCCCTGGCTCTTCCGGGCGTTCAACAACGACCAGATACCTCAGGAGGACTGGATAGCGCTGACCGACTATCTGTTCGAGAAACTGGCCGAAGCGCTACTGGAACTTTCCCAGCCGAACGGCACCAAGAAACTGCCCAACTTCCACGTCGTCGACACCCGGAATACCCTGCAACGCGCCGAACTGGGCATTACCGGCGAGAGCAACGATTGGCTCAACGAGATCCATGCCAACGGGGAGGGCTATGCCAAGATAGGCAATCTGATCTGCGATAAGGCGGAGACATTGATCCGGAACTGACAGCCAGACGGAGAATGCCGTCGGGCGGGCTGACCCCTAGTTCGGGGTTGCATCCAACAGAGGAGTGGCACCCATGGTAAACGTAAGAGAACGCATCGCAGCCTTTGAACAGAAACAGGCCCGCCTTTCCGACGATCTGCAACGCTTCCTCGACCTGGTCTGGACTCACCGCAAGGACCAAGCCAGCGGCACCTATGCCGCGGCCAACGCAGACGTCTACGGCCTCTATGCCCGGGCCAGCCGGAATTTCCATACCAGCCCGGCGGCCATGATCCCGTTTCTCGAACAGATCCTGCGCCTGCCCCAACTGCCGGAGATCCAGTGCGATCCGGATGACGATCAGGATGCCCTCGGTGACTTCCTCTCGCTCTATTTCAATGCCCATGCGGCCCAGTCGGGCTTCGCCGAACTCGATCGGAACAACTTCACGGCCCTGGTGAACCTGGCGAAAAGCAATCGGCCGGACGTCTGCAACGTCCTGGCCAATACCTTCTATCACTTTCGCAGAAACCTCTCCCCCTCCACCGAGCGGATCTACCTGCACACAAAGCCCCACCAGGCAATCCACGTCATCGAATTCGTCGTCACCCAGATGCTGCGTCGGCCCGATCGCCACCCTGGACTCTCCAACGCCAAGGTCGGTGCACCCGGTGCGGAATCCCGTTTCGACACCATCGTCGTCTACCTGGCCAACGCCAACTCAGTGGCCAAGGCGCTTGATGCCATTGCCGCCTATCAGCACGCTGGGAACTACGCAAAGTTCGAGCACGGCACCACCCGCAGCACCAAGCTGATCACCGACCACAAAGGTTACAAACTGATCGGCGTGGGGACCGGGGCGGAACCACCGGTCGCGCTCTATCGACACGGCGACGACCTGGTCACGATTCCCGGCTCCTCCAGCTTCGGCTCTTTCCGCAGCAAGCTGATCCAGTTCGCCCTGGCCAACACCATGCAAAACGGGGAGGGCAAGGTAGAGTTCGTGACGCGGGCCATCGGCTACTTCAGGTCTGCCGGCATCGACCCCAGGCAACCCCACGCCCACGGCAAACAGGCAGAACTGCGTCGGCGCGCCGGGATCATCCTGCAGCAGCTACAGGATGGAATAGAGCCGGCCTGGAAAGTCACCTAGGAATGGGAGGTCCAGGGCAGCCCCTGGCTACATCGCAACAAAGGCGACATCACCCGGCGGCACACGAGCGCAAGGGGTCAGGTCTTGCAATCCAACATATAGCAGCTAGACTTTTCTTATGGCCCGTCCCCTCCGAATTGAATACGCAGGTGCGATCTACCACGTTACCTCCCGTGGTGATCGATGTGAAGACATTTACCAGGATGAAGAAGACAGAGTCATCTGGCTTGAGGTTATGGCTCAGGTCTGTGAACGCTTTAACTGGCGCTGTCATGCATGGTGCATGATGGATAATCATTATCACATCGTTATCGAGACCATCGAAGGAAACTTGTCAAAGGGCATGAGACAGCTAAATGGTGTCTACACTCAAAAAAGCAATCGGCGTCATCAACGTGTAGGACACGTATTTCAAGGACGCTATAAAGCCATTCTGGTTGATCGTGACAGCTATTTACTGGAATTGAGCCGCTATGTTGTTCTCAACCCGGTGCGTGCCCGCATTGCCAATGACGTCGGGGACTGGCCCTGGAGCAGTTATCGGGCAATGGTAGGCAATGAGGCAACACCGGCATGGCTGGAGACCGACTGGTTACTGTCCTGCTTCGGGAATCGCAGGTCATATGTGATTGCCAAATATATCGACTTCGTTCGTGCAGGAGTTGGGCTGCCCTCGATCTGGGAGGGACAATCACATTCACACTATCTCGGTGATGAAATGTTCATCGAAAAGGTTGGGAAACGGTATCCAGATGAAAAACAGGGTGATCTGAAAGAAGTTCCGCGAATGCATCGGCGGGCGCTGGCTCGCCCCCTGTCGGATTATGCGGAGCAACATCCCAGCCGAAAACAGGCGATGGCTGAAGCGTATGCCTCAGGTGATTATTCGATGAAGCAGATAGCGGACTGGTTTAGCGTGCATTACGCGACTGTCAGTCGGGCAGTGAAGGCATATAGGGTGGTGCGTGATTGCAAGACCTGACCCCTGGCTTGTGCTGTTTGAACTCAAGGCGGTAGGGCGGGCCGCTGACCCGCTGACTGCAAATTACCGTTGGACCTGGGCAAAAAGGGCGTTTATTCTTCCTAATACTCGATCTAACGTGCCGACCTGAACTATGAACAATGAACCTGGAGTAGAGCAGGAAGCTTCCGAAAATACATCGACCACCACATTCGGCAATGAGCTGTTGCGCACGGTTATCGACCAGATGCCGGACGTGTTTGTGCTCAAGGATGCCGATGGCAATTTCCTGCTTTGCAACCAGACCGTTGCAAAGCTGTACAACACCACTCCCGAACAGATGGTCGGTAAACACGACGGGGATTTCGGTGTTCCCAGGGAAATGGCCGATTTCTTCCGTGAGAACGTCCTTTCCATCATGGCTCGGGGTAAGCCTGAAATCGTCTACGAAAATAGCCGCGATGCCGCCACCGGCGAGATACGGCACTTCCGTTCGATCAAGACTCCGATCAAGGACCCCCAGGGCAATAACCAGATTATCGTTACTGCACAGGACATTACCGAGCTGATCAATGCGCGCGACATGGCGGAAAAGAGTGAAACCCGCCTGCGCTACGTGCTCGAAGCGACTGGTGAAGGCATCTGGGACTGGGATGTTGTCAGCGGCATGGTGACCAATAACACCAGTTGGTGCCGCATGTTCGGTTTCCCCGAGGAGGGAATCGAACACCGGATCGACGACTTCGCCGGTTTGCTGTTCGAGGAGGACAAAGCCGACGTCATGCAGGCCCTGAACGACTGCCTGTCAGGTAAGACCGACACTTACTACCACGAACATCGTATGCAGCGGCTTGATGGCGAAGTCATCTGGGTACTCGACCGCGGACAGGTAGTGGAGCGCGACGGCCAGGGGAGACCACTGCGCATGGTCGGCAGCGCCTCCAACATCACCGGCCGCAAACAGACGGAGTTCGCCCTGCAGGAGGCCAAGGAAGAAGCGGAAGCCGCCAACCGATCAAAGAGCGACTTCCTGGCCAATATGAGTCACGAGATCCGTACACCGTTGAACGCCATCCTGGGCGTGGCCCACATCGGCCAGAGGGATGCGGTGAACAGCGATTCACGCGAGCACTTCCAGCAAATCCTGCAGTCCGGCGAACATCTGCTGCGAGTCATCAACGACATTCTCGATTATTCCAAGATCGAGGCCGGCAAGCTGTCGGTCGAAGAAACACCCTTCTCCTTCGTCCCCACTGTCGAGGAAGTCGTCAACATGATGGCTGACCGGGCACTGAACAAGTCACTCTCGCTGCGGGTTGATTTTGCTGACAACATGCCGACCTGGGTAATGGGCGATGCGTTCCGCCTTCGCCAGGTTTTGCTCAACCTGCTATCGAATGCGATCAAGTTCACCGATCAGGGGAGTGTCACGGTTTCAACGGAATGGCTGGAAGGTGTCGCGACCATCTGTGTTGGGGATACCGGTATCGGCATGGATGAAACTCAAGTCTCCCGCTTGTTCTCGCCATTTGAACAGGGGGATAGCACCACGACCCGGAAGTACGGTGGAACCGGACTGGGCCTGACCATCAGTCACAGCCTGGTTCGGATGATGGGGGGCGAACTGACTGTCAGCAGCAAGCCCGGATACGGCACCGAGTTCGTGTTCAGGGTAAACCTGCCGTTGGCCGGCGAACCCGTCAACCAAACGGTGTCATCGTCAGCCAGCGACCAGCCATCACTGTCGGGCTTGCGTGTTCTCGCCGCCGAGGACGTCGACCTCAATCAGATGATCCTCGAAGACCTGCTGGTTACCGAGGGAGCAGAAGTAATTTTTGCCGACAATGGTCAGATTGCACTCGACATTCTCAAAGAGAAAGGACCTTCGGCGTTTGATCTGGTGCTTATGGATATCCAGATGCCGGTGATGAATGGCTACGAAGCCACGCAGCATATCAAGGCGATGGCCCCCGAGCTACCGGTCGTCGGCCTCACCGCACATGCCCTGGTGGAGGAAAAACAGAAATGTCTGGATGCCGGCATGTCGCATCATCTGACCAAGCCAATCGATCCGGATGAATTGATTGCGGTGCTCAGTCAGATCACCAGATCGCGAGGCTGATCTCAGCCTTTTTTCCGCTGCTTTTCCCCTGAGGTCACAATGACCCGTGCCTATGTGGCAGTAGCAAGAAACACAACAGAAGTGTTGACCATATTGAGTGTTTAGCCGCTCAGTTAAAGAATAGAAATTTTTTCAAGAAATTATTGAAAATGGTATTTACTCTAACGGCCAATATTAAGCGATGGTTTTTAAAATATTTACCAAGCTTATTTACAATCTAGTGGGAGTAGGTTTAAAGGATGTGCTGAACAAAAGAAAGCACGCCCGACTGTCATGCCCCGCGGGCCGCTGCGATGCTTACAAAAGTCGGCGGGACCGGAACTCACTACGCTCAAACAGTCGGTCCCTTTTTCCGACTTTTCCTGCGCTTCTCACTCGTGACAGAAACGGGTTTACCCGCTAGCAGGTGCCTCGTGATTGGCTAGTGGGTGGGCGACTTTCACGCCACTGAGCAACGCGGTAAAACAGGGATAAGAGCCGCAGTTGTTTGAGCATAGCGATACAAAACCCATGACATTCAATATACAAGACCACCACTACATGGAACTCGCCCTCGAACTCGCCGCCCAGGCAGAGGCAGAAGGAGAGGTTCCCGTAGGCGCCATCCTGGTTCGGGACGATAAAATCATCGGCCAGGGATGGAATCGTCCGATCGGCCACCATGACCCTACCGCCCATGCCGAAATTGTGGCCCTGCGTGATGCGGGACGGCGGGAAGAGAACTACCGCCTGCCCGGTTCCACCCTTTACGTTACACTTGAACCCTGTCCAATGTGTGCCGGTGCGATTATTCACGCCAGGGTGGAGCGGGTGGTTTATGCTGCCCGCGATCCCCGAGGCGGTGCTGCTGGCAGCGTGTTCGATCTCCTACCTTCCGATTTACGTTTCAACCACAGGGTCGAGTGTGAAGGGGGGTTATTGGAGATGGAGAGTGGTGAACGCTTACGGCAGTTTTTCAGATTACGCAGAAAAAACAAGGAGTAGAGAATTGAAAGCCATTCTATCTATTGGCTGTTGCCTGTCTGTTGCAGCCGGTATTGACGCAGGCGGATGCTGTTGGTGAACATGAAGAGTGTCTGCTCGAAGCCCTCAGGAATGCGCCCGGAGACATGACGATAGCCGAGCTCAGGGAAGGGTGTAAGGATGCTGGAAATAATCAGATAACTGACAATGCTGCACCAACAGTCGTGGCAGATGAACCATCTGCTTCCTCCCCGGTTGAAACACGGCTACAGAGTGAGAAGTCGACACAGGATAATCCCTTTGTCATTACCCCGCACAAGATGAACTATGTACTCTTCGCCTCCTATGAGAGCGATCCAAACACCGCGCCATACAGTGGGATCGCGCCAAGTGACAATCTTTTGGATAACACCGAGATAGAGTTTCAGTTGAGCCTCAAGGTTCCGGTGATGGAGGATCTTTTTGGTGGTATCGGTAACGTCTATATGGCCTATACGAACCACTCCTATTGGCAGGCATATAACAAACCGATCTCTTCACCTTTCCGTGAGACCAACCATGAACCAGAGGCTTTTCTTGATTTGAAAAGCGATTGGACACTGTTTGGCTGGAGAAATCCGCTCAACCGTTTTTCGATCGTGCACCAGTCAAACGGACAGAGCGGCAACCTCTCCCGGAGCTGGAATCGCCTCTATGCCCAGTTCATTCTGCAACGGGGGGATATGGTGCTGAGTATCAAGCCGTGGTATCGCATTCCCGAGGATGAGGAGGACGATGATAATCCGGATATCGATGACTTCCTGGGGCATGGTGAACTTGCCGGCGTCTACAAAAACGGCCATCACACCTACAATTTTATGTTGCGCAATAATTTTCGAAACGACAACAAAGGGGCGGTGGAGCTGGGCTGGACCTTCCCGCTCTATGGTCGCCTTCGGGGTTATATGAAATATTTCAACGGTTATGGCGAGAGTCTGATTGACTATAATGCCAAAAGTCACCGCTTGGGTTTTGGCATCGCTTTGACCGATTGGCTATGACGTTATGGCTGCCTGGCTACAAGGCATCGGGCGAGATCGAGAGGGCATAGGGTAATTCCGGCTTCTCGTTCGGTGGTGCCATCTGCAGCTGTTTCCATTTAAGCAGTTCGTAGTAGGCTCTTATGTTATCGACATAGTTGACGGGCTCCTGCCCACGTGCATAGCCGTGTTTTACTGTTGAATACCATTTTTTTCTGCTGAGCAGGGGGAGATGTTTTTTTACATCCGCCCACTTATCGGGATTCGCGCCTTGTCGTTGGGTGATGATGCGGGCATCTTCAAGATGTCCGAAACCAACGTTATACCCTGCGAGTGTCATCCAGAAGCGGTCAGGTTCCTCAATGCGTTTTGGGATCTTCTTTTCGATTATTCCGAGGTAACGGGCACCACCGGTGATGCTCTGTTCCGGATCCAGCCTGTCTGTCACCTTGACCTGTTTCGCGGTGTTACGGGTCAACATCATGATGCCGCGTACGCCGGTGGGTGATTTTGCATTCGGGTTCCAGTGCGACTCCTGATAACCGATTGCAGCGAGCATCTGCCAGTCGATGCCTACCTCATCCGAAGTTTGTTTGAACAGCGTTTCATATTTTGGCAGACGCTTTTCGATGTGTTTGAGAAAGGTTCTCGATTCGACGAAGTTGAGTCGGTCAACATGGCCATAGTAGCGCTCTATCAGTTGCGCCAGAGTGCCGTCTTTATGGATGCGGCCAAAGAAGGTCTGCATCGCATCAAACAGACTGCTGTCTTCCGTATGTGCCATCGCCCAAGCAAGTTTTTGGGGTTTGGTCAGATCGAAAGCAACGCGTATGTTCTGCATGAAACGGCGGTTGACAGCGACATCATTGGAATCTGCAATGGTGTAGTCAATCTTCTCATCCTGCACTCGCTGCAGCAGATCTTCGCTCTCCATGTCACTGGGGCTTGACCAGCCTAGTTCAGGATACTCTTTCAATAATCTGTGCAACTCCTCCTCATGACTGCTGTCCGGCAGTACCTCTATCGATTTGCCGATAAGATCTTCGACCTTTCGTGGTCGCCGTTTGCCGCCCCGATAGACAACCTGCTGGGTGATCTCCTGATAGGATGGGCCGAAACGCAAGCGGGTTTCACGGGCCTGTGTGATAGTCAGTCCCGCGGCTGCAAGATGTGCTTCGCCCCGCGTAACCAATGGCAGCAACTCCTCGAAGCCTTTGGGTATGACAAAGCGGGCTTTGACTCCAATCTCTCTGGCGAACTGCTGGACCAGATCGTATTCCAACCCTGTTAGTCCATCGGACCCTTCATAATAGGTCGTACCACTGTTGCGCGTGGCTACGACCAATTCACCACCGGCTTTGATCCGATCGATCAACGGAGGCGGAATTGAACAGCTGGCCAGTAAGAGTAATGATATTACGTATAGGGAGAGGCGCATGGTTAAGCGGGCGTCTAGTGTAAAAACTTTGCCAGTTTCAGATTATTAGTGTTATTGGACTATAGATAGCTGACCTTTGATAAGGAATCAAGCATATTATATTCGATAGACAGCTGACCGCAGCGTCGGGATATAATAATCGGCAGAGTTTTCAGGAGAGGTGCCAGAGTGGCCGAATGGGACGCACTCGAAATGCGTTGACCCTTTGCGGGGTCCGAGGGTTCGAATCCCTCCCTCTCCGCCAGTTATTCCTCATAATTCAATAAATTATAAATAACTCGATTTGTCATGTTGGCAAATATTAAGGTTATTTAGGGTTGTTTGGGGTGGCTGATGACAGGAAACAGGCAGGATTTTTGTCCAGCTTATCCACCTTCTTTTCCGCATCCCCTGCTGCTAAGTTCAGTTCAGAAGGCGAATGATCTGAAGACTTTTGCACCCTGTCATACCTGTCGTTTCAATCAGAAAATAGATGGCAGCTACTTTTGTGGACTGACACAGTAGCCCTTGGCTGAAGACGATTATGGCACTAATTTGTCGTGAGCATCAGTACCCCAAAAGGGTGGCTGCGAAATAAACGAGTGAGTGGCTTATATGAGTCTCAATGATTTTCTGGATGTGATTGGTTTCAGCCGACACAAACACAATTATCGGGAAGCTCTGCTTTCCACCGTTGGGGGTTTTCTCGGTATTCTGGGCCTCTTCATGACCAGCCAATGGCTATTTGACCCTGATGTTGCCGTGTTGCTTGTGCCCTCCATGGGGGCGAGCGCTGTTCTGCTCTTTGCTGCGCCACATGTGCCATTTTCCCAACCCTGGAATTTGATTGGCGGGCACGCCCTGTCGGCGCTCGTCGGTGTCGCTTGCTGGCAATGGATTCCAGATTATGTGATAGCAGCATCTGCCAGTGTGGGGCTGGCCATTGGCGTGATGTATTTTGCACGCTGCATTCATCCTCCGGGCGGTGCCACAGCGCTGGCTGCAGTCATTGGTTCGGAAAAACTGCATCAGCTGGGCTTTGCTTATGAGTACGAACCAGTTTTGCTGAATGCCGTGACCCTCTTGGTGCTTGCGATTGTATTCAACGGCTTGTTCACATGGCGCCGCTATCCGGCTCACCTGCATTTGAAGAAGACAGCAGCTGAATCAGGAGTTCAGGGATACGCGCCGATCAACCACGAAGATTTCGTCTATGCCTTGAGTCATATTGATACCTTTGTCGATGTCACTGAAGAAGACTTGCTGGAAATCTATAAGCTGGCAACCAAGCGGCACGTTCAATCCTCACCTGCTCCTGTTGAAAAATAAGAAAACACCGAATGTTCGAATCCTTCCCTCTCCGCCATATAACAAAAAACAATTGATATATCAGCAAGATAAATATAACTTCTATTTTGTGATCCCCAATTGGTCTCCATCGTGGAGCTGATTTCTCCTTCTGAGACCTAAACCCTGTCGTCCGGTCATTCAGCCAATAAACCATCACCTCAGTACCAGGCCAGCTGGCATTGACGCATGGAGGATGTGATGATTTCGAATACAAAACCACTGTTTTCAATGTCTTTTTTGTCCCGGCGTTACAGCAACTGGATTGGATATATCAATGGTTCTTCCCCCAGATCTGGAATTCATGCATTTAGAGTCCCCGATAGGGGATCTGTAAACCCCTCGCCTTTAGGCGACGGATAGGTCAGTTGGGCTATGCTTCAGGGATGGAAGATTACAAACGAGACAGCCATATGGAAATCAAGAAAGTATGTATTGTTGGAGCGTCGGGAAAGCTCGGCCAGTACATGGTCCAACATGCCCTTGATCGAGGTTATGAAGTTATCGGCGTTTGCCGAGAACAAAGTGTCGAAAAACTCGAAAAGTTCAAGGACAGGATTTCCATCATTCCCGGGGCAACGAATGACCGGGAGGTCATCGAGCGGGCCGTCGCTGGCTGTGAGGGCGTCTTGACCGTCCTCGCCCCTTGGGGAGTCAATAATTACTCTTCGGGAACTGCCCAAGCTGTACTCGACTACGCGGAGTCCGGTGCTCGCCTTATCTTTTCATGTGGTTGGCACATTGCAAAAGACGGGCGGGACGTCTATTCAACAACCTTTACTACAGTTCTTACCATCGTCGGATGGGTGGCGAAATTCTTTCGTTTCGTGGACATCAACGATCAAGTTGAAGCCTGTCGTCGTATATTTGCGAGTGACAAGCTATGGACAGTTGTGCGTGGAAGTGACCTAGAAGAAGGTGAGAGCCAAGGGCTTCCTTTATGGTGTAAACACGTAGGAGATCCAATACTCAAAAGTAACCTGACACGCCGGGTGGATTTTGCCCTTTTTATGGTTGAGGCCCTCGTAAATGACAAGCTCATCCACGAGGCCCCGGCCATAGTCGGTTGCCAAACACCATCAGTGCTACAATTCAAAAGATTGATCCAGTCAACATGATTCGTGGATCAACTATCCCTCTCACCGCGTAGTCTGGGATGCCTCTTCCCTGGTATAGAAACGACCATCGCGGAGAAAACCGGATATTATCTCTGCATGAGCCTTGAGGACACTGCCGTTAGCATCCCGGCTTCCCACCCAATCATCTGGCAGGCCATCGAGAATATGCACTGGGGCAGGACAACCATCAGCAAAGCACGAAACAACACTGAGGCCACTTCGGGTATCCTGAAAGGCTGGTATAAATCCCTGATCCCGATTGTGGGCGCTGATACCTCTTGTATTGGCAAAGCGATGATTCTCATATCGCAATGATTGACTGCTCAATATTCCCTTTTGCGTGATATCAGACTCTTGCCGGTTACCGTGAAGGCTTGGAAGAGACTCTTCCAGAACTGGATCGATCTTTATCATGATGCTCTCCTACTATTTTCAGCACACATCCCAAGATTCCTATACTTAAGTGTGTACGCTGAGCGACAGCTTGATATGGGTAGGTCCATGTAGTTGGAGGGCGGTTTTTTATGCATGACGAATTGGGAACAATGCCTCAGCAGAACCTCTCTCGCAGCCTCTGCCTGACTATCCCAGTCTCGTTTACAGATATTTTCCACCACTCTTCAGCCGAAAATGCGGAAAAAAATGCCAGTGAAAGCGAGTGACCGAGGGAAGCACAGGGGGGTCAGCCATGGATTCTCGTGAAAGGTGGGCTATCCTTACCTATACTCAGTCGCTGGATATAGACTACATAAGAGAGAGGATGGATCTTCTGTTTACTACAGTCGGCATTCACGATCCAAGCCGTAACCCACCAATTAATAACCCGTCGGAAGCGCCACTATGAAACTGTTAAGAAACTTTTTGGCCGTTATCGGCCTGCTTACCCTTTTGATTGTCACCGTGGCAGTAAGTCAGATCTGGTCTGCCACCCGGCAATTTGATCCCGATGCCTTTACTCTCTATAGAGAATTTGCCGGTAATCTCCTGGAAACCGGCGATCTGGCCAGTGCCTTCGTCTGGCGAGTAAAGGTGGAAGACGATATTAAAGCTGAGGATGTAAAAGAATCCATGAAGAGCCTTGCCGTTGACAGGAACTTCTTCTTTGTCAGCGACTCGCCTTTTTACAAACAGGTCAAGGCCGTTACCGGAAAAGATTTCCGGCACGTGTCATTCATGCAGTTCTGCGACGTCAAGGTCGGTGTGAAGATGCTCGACCACAATGATGCCTATTCCGCCTTCATGCCCTGTGTGATCAGCGTGGTGGAGGACAAGGAAGGCAAGGTGTGGCTGTATGCCATGAATATGGATTTCCTCATCCACGGAGCCAAGGAATTACCCCCGGAGTTGAAGAGCGACGCCCTGCGGGTACGTCGGGTGATGCGGGAGATTATGGAAGGCGCGGCTTCGGGTGAATTCTGATCGATCCTCAGGGTTGATGACCGACCTGGTTTATGACACCGCTCCGGGTATCGGTCTAAGCCGATGCTTGTTCGTTCAGCAGTGAGGTCATCTCCTTTGACAACTGGCTCAAGTTCACCGGTTTGCTCAAATAGCTATTGGTACCGGCCTCCATGCAACGCTCCTTGTCGCCCGGCATGACCAGTGCGGTCAGGGCGATGATGGGAACCGATGCCAGGTGCGGCATCGCACGGATGCGCCGTGTTGCCTCCAGGCCGTCCATCTCGGGCATCTGTATGTCCATCAGGATGATATCCGGTTGGGTATTCGATGCCATTTGAACGGCTTCCACGCCGTTTCTTGCTGACAGGATTTTGAAACCCTGATCGGTGAGAAATTCGGAAAGTATGATTAGGTTGAGCTCATTGTCCTCCACCATGAGCACGGTGGCTGATCCAGTGAGAGGGGCCGGTGAGTCGGGGACAGTTAAGTTGCTCCCCTGAGTGGGCTGCTCGACCTGAAGCTGCGCGTCCCTGTTCCATATCAGGCACACCATAAAGCGGCTGCCGTGCCCAACCTCACTTTCCACCCTGATGCTGCCTCCGTGTAATTCTGTCAGCCGGTACACAAGATTGAGTCCAAGTCCGGTTCCTTCGTGCTGGCGTGAGAAAGTGTTGTCCAATTGGACGAAGGGTTTAAACAGCTGTTCAAGATCTTCCGTTGCGATACCGCATCCGGTGTCCCATACGGTGAATTCGATGCTGTTGTCTTCTTGCTTTCCCTGGACATCCAGACCAATTGTTCCCCCGTCCGGGGTGAATTTCACTGCATTTCCCATCAGGTTGACCAGGATTTGTTTCAGGCGGACCTCATCTGCCCAAATAGTTTTTGCCATCGGATCCCGCTTGAAAGCAATGTGCTGGCCCTTTTTCTCAGCAGCTGGCCTGACCAGCGCCAGACTGGCCTGGCAGATATCCTCTACCTGAACCCAATCGAACTCCAGTTCCATGCCTCGGGATTCGATCTGGGCTATGTCCAGAATATCGTTGATCAGCGCGAGCAAGTGGTTACCGCTGTCGGAGATGATGCCGATGTAGCGCTGCTGCAGATCGGTCAGTGGTCCGGGTCTTTTCCCGGATAATATCTCCGAGAGACCCAGGATGGCAGTAAGAGGTGTGCGTAGTTCGTGGCTCATGGTGGCAAGGAATTGATCTTTGGCGTGTACGGCCCGTGACAATTCGTCGTTGGCGTGCCGCAGGTCAGAGGTGCGCTCCAACACGGTCTGCTCCAGCATGCTTGCGTGCCTGGCAAGCTCCTGCGTGCGTTGTTCCACCTGGGATTCCAACCCTTCGTTGAGCTGCTGAAGGTTTTTTGTGGATTCGCGCTGGGCGATCTCCTTCTCGCGCCGCAATATGTTGATGCGGTCCGCCAATGCGATGGAGAGCAGCACGACTTCCATGGCGGAGCCGACCTGCATCGCATAACTGGTAAACAGATTACGCGGCACAAAGCCGGTGAACATCAAACCTGTGACAAAGATCCCGAGTAGAAACATGCTCCAGGCGATAACGTAGAATCGTGCAGGCCGATAACCCGAGCGCAAGCTGAGATAGCCGGCCGGTAAGAGAGCCAGGGGCAACAGTATGCCTGCAATATTTGAGACAGGGGCCATGATGTTGTTTTCCAGGGCCAGACTGCCCAGCATGATGCCCAGGCTGAATACCATCAGGCCCCTTAATAACCAGTCGGTCTTTGGCAGATATTCCCGCGTGGTGAGAAACTGTCGGGAGAAACTGATGGCGAAGAAGGTTGCCAAACCAATGGAGAAAGGTACAGCGCGGTCCGCCCACCAGGGATTTTCCGGCCAGAGGTAGAGCTGGGCATAGCCGTTGAGGGAGAGTTGGAATAACAGGTAACAGGTGATGTAAACCACGTAGTGCAGATAGTTTCGATCCTTCACGAATAGAAACAGAAACAGGTTGTAGAGAATCATCACCAGCATGATGCCGTAGTAGACTCCCTGGATATATCTGACCTTGCCATTTTCGTTGGCAAATGCCGTCGCAGACCAGAGGTACAGCGGCAGTTGCAGGCTGCCTCTGGATTGAATGCGCAGGTAATAGGTCTGTTCGGACTCCGGTATAGCAGGCAGAGAGAATAAAATTTCCGGTGAGGGGAGTTCCCGAATGGAAGCCGGCAGCGTGTCACCTGCTCTTGATACCTTGAAGTCTTCCGGGCCATTCGGGAGATAGAAGGCGATGGAATCCAAGAGGGGGTAGGCCAGCTGCAGCAGCAGAGGACTGGCGTCAGTCCAGCGAACCGAAAAACGCAGCCAGAACGCGGATCTGCTGTAACCGAGGCTGAGCTGCTTCTTGCCGACAGGGTGAAAGCGTTGTTCGAATGCAGGGGAGGCTACATCGAAAATATCCAGGTCAGCCTGTTTATCCTCGAATATTTCCAGATATGGACCGAGAATGATCTGCTCCGTCTGACCCGAGAGAATCTGTTGGTCAGCGGCGGTTGCAGAAAGGCTCGACCATAGAAAGAGTAGGGTCACCAGCATGCGCATCGTGGCGGGAATGAATGACTTCGGCATGTCTACGGCAGCTGTTTCCAAATTTACGAGGTGTAGTAACCCAGGTTTGCGCAGGCAGGCATTGTCTTTCTGACAGAGCGTTCGCCCCCCTTGACGCCAGTGATACATTAAGTATACACCTTGGTAATGTCATGCGGATAAAGGGGACGAACATTCTTTGTGTCAATGATCTGTTCCCGGTTGTTAGTCGCTCAACAATAACTTCAGGGAGATCAGCACAGAAACAGTGACCAGCATTGGGCGGATCAATTGGGTGCCGTGACGTATAACCAGGTGAGAACCAACCCAGGCACCTGCCACCTGCGCCAGTCCCATGCTAAGCCCAATTGTCCAGATCACATGACCGCCATATGCAAAGAACAGCAGTGAGGCGATATTGCTGGTGAAGTTCAATATCTTGGTGCCGGCAGTGGCGCGGCGCAGATTGTACCCGAGCAATAATACGAATGCGGCGGCGAAAAAAGTACCTGCACCAGGACCAAAGAAACCGTCGTAAAATCCGATGGAAAATCCCCCAAGCAGAGCAAACATGGCATGGCTGATGCGGTGCTGCGCATCTTTGTTGCCAATCCGGGGTGAGAGCAGGAAATAGAGTGAAAAGCTGATCAGTAATAGTGGGATAACCTGCGCCAGCAAGTCGCTTTGCAGATACTGCACGGTCAGGGTGCCGCTGACGGAACCGACAAAGGTCAGGGCTATCGGCAGCTTGAGTCTGCCCAGTTCGATCTCGCCCTTGTGGATGAAGTGCCATGATGCCGTCAGGGTGCCGAAGCTGCCTTGCAGTTTATTGGTCGCCAAGGCTTGAACCGGAGGCACTCCCGCCCACAAAATGGCTGGCAGAGCGATCAGTCCACCGCCGCCTGCAATAGCATCGACCATGCCCGCGAGCGCAGCGACGGCGACTAGCAGAGACAATACTTCGTAACTGATGGGTTCCATGATTTGAGTATATTAACAGGCCCTAAGACATCCTGAAGGCGGGCCGGTTGCTTCACAGATAATTTCGGCCTGTCTGCTAAACTGGGAAGGAAAGTCTCCACAGTGTGCCGGACATCCGGGGTTTTGACCAGACATCTTAATGGCAAAGAGTGGCCGGTCTTTCACTCTAGTGGATGTCATTCCCACCAAGCCCAGCACGCTTCACCGAAGAGGACGGCAAGATGCCAACAAAGCGAAATAAAACCACCTTTGTGGTACAGGGACGGGATATTTCGACCCGGGAGTTGAACGAGCAGCTGGCGGAAGAGCTGACGGATATTCTTCAGGTGGAGGTGCGTGATGGTTCAGCCGTCAGCCTGGCGCCGGATCGATCAGGTGATAGCAGCGCTGTGGAGTTGATGGCCACGGATGAGGATGTGGTCGAACTGACCCTTGAGGACAATCTGCAGGTTTTTACCTCGGTGGGCAGGCTGCGGGAGGAGATTTTAACGGCTGACTCTCATCGCGGTGCCAAACCGGGTCAGTTGGTGCTGCCCAGGCGACTGACGTTCTCGAATCAGCATTCCCGGGGTGAGGATGGACTGCTGGTCGAGGCATTCAAACTGCTGGATGTCAAAGGCAGGATTATCGACCATGTGACCGGGAAGGCTGCTGAGTTTACCGCCAGAAAGGTTGCAGAATTGATCGAAGATCAGCTGGTCGGCGACGGTGCCCTGTTTAGGATTCATCAACTGGACAGCAGCGGTGATGAGCGTTCGGGATTTCAGCCCGTACAGCCGGAAGAGATTGATAACACTGTCCCTATACTGCTGTTCATTCATGGCACAGCCTCCAGTACCAGAGGTGGCTTCTCTGATTTTTGGAAAATGTCTTTCGACGATACCTGGGATCAGCTCAAAGGCTTCTATGGCGAAAATATTCTCGCCTTTGAACACCGCACACTCAGCGAAAGTCCTATCGATAATGCGATAGAACTGCTCGAAGCCTTGCCGGACAAAGCAACCCTGCATCTGGTCAGTCACTCCCGTGGCGGACTGGTTGGAGAGCTGCTATGCCGAGCTCAATTCGATGAATCCCGTGAGCCGTTTACCCGTGAAGAGATTGCGTTGTTCGATGCTGATAACCTCTTTGGTCTTGCCGGTTTCCTGCAAGAGGTCAAAGACGATTATGCACATCACCGTCGGCAACTCCGAAAGCTCAATACGCTGCTCATGGAGAAGCAGCCCAAGATAGAAAGGTTTGTGCGGGTAGCCTGTCCGGCGCGTGGTACTACCCTGGCGAGCGGCAAGCTGGATCTCTATCTATCTGGTGTGCTCAATGTCATCGGTCAGATACCGGTGTTGAAGGCCAGCCCCATCTATGGACTGCTCAAAACCTTCACTTTGGCGGTTGCGAAGGAGCGCACACGCCCGGAACAGTTGCCTGGGCTAGAGGCACAAATGCCAGGTTCACCACTCATCGGATTGCTCAACAGCACACCGGTAAGTACCCATGCTTCACTGGCAGTGATAGAGGGGGATATCAATCCCACGGGGATCTTTAAGAAAATTGCCATGTTCTTCCTCGACCAGTTCTACGAGAGTGATCATGATCTGGTGGTGAATACCCCTTCCATGGATGGTGGCGCACGCCGGGCGGTCCGTATCCCGGTGCTGTTCGATCAGGGTAGGGATGTCAACCATTTCCAGTATTTCTGCAATAAACGAACACGCCGCGGCTTGTTGTCTGCCCTGACCGAGATCGCCTCACCTCCTGCCGGTTTTCAGTTGAGGAAGCAGACGAAAAAGACAGTGGCTCGTACCCTGTCTGCCGAAAGAGTGTCTGGCGAAGTCCCCACTGTGTTTCTCCTTCCCGGATTGACAGGCAGCCATCTTGCTGTCGACAACAATCGGATCTGGGTGGATCCATTCGACCTGCTGCGGGGCAAATTCACAAAACTTGAATACAAAGCTTCTGACGTCAGTGCACAGCAGGTTGTCGGCCTCGCCTATGGTGATTTGATCGATTTTCTTGCAGATACCCACGAGGTGATTCCCTTCCCTTACGATTGGCGCCGTAGCGTAATGGAGAGTGGACTGCTGCTGGCCGCAGCAGTGGATGAGCGGCTGCGCAATACCGATCAGCCGGTACATATTGTGGCTCACTCAATGGGTGGTATCGTCTACCGTGCAATGATCGCTCAGGATCCGCAGTTGTGGGATAGGCTACGGGAGCGGACCGGCTCACGTGTGCTGATGCTGGGTACGCCGAACAGAGGTTCCTACTCCATTCCCAGGATTTTCTCCCGCCAGGACAGTACGGTGAAAATGCTGGCGCTGGCTGATCTTCGGCATAATCAGGATCAACTGCTGGCTGTGCTAAGCCAGTTCAGGGGCATGCTTGAACTGCTGCCCTTGGATGATCAGGGAAAGATACCGGCAGATAATCTGTGGGATCAATTCGGCAAGGTGTTGGGCGGTGACTGGAAGCGACCCGGAAAAACGGACCTGTGTAGTGCTCAGAGTACCTGGGATAAGTTGGATAGCCACCCGCTGGATTCGGAAAGGGTTTTCTACATTGCGGGGCGCGCGGATGAGACCCCGGTTGCGGTGGAAGTGGACGAGAACCCAAAGGGAAAAACCAAGATCCGTTTTTTCTCCACTTCCCAGGGAGACGGTCAGGTTCCCTGGAACACAGGTATTCCGGCGGGCATCAAACACTGGTTTGTGGATGCAGTACATGGTGATATTCCTGACCATGAACCTGCCTTCACAGGGATGTTGGAGATACTGAAGACGGGCAATACACAACTGCTATCCACTCGCCCGCAGACAGCGCGAGGTGTTGAGGCGCGGCGTGAGATGCTGCCTGACCAGATCGACGTCTATCCTGATGAAGATCTACTCACAGCGGCATTTTTGGGACGGTCAACGGCGGCAGCCCCTCGTAAACCCGTGCAACTTCCAGTACAGGTCTCGGTGGTGCATGGCAACCTGCGTTTCGCCACCAGCCCGGTGGCAGTGGGTCACTACCAGGGTGACAGCATTGTCAGTGCAGAGGCAGCAGTGGATGCCTGTCTGGAAAATCGGCTGAAAAAGCGTTTGCTGCTGAATCTCTATCCCGGCCCATTACAAACCAACGAGGTGCTTTTAAGAAACCACCAGGATGAACTGCCCGGTGCCATCATTATAGGATTGGGAGAGGTGGGAACCTTGACCAGCAGCGGTCTTACCGACACGTTCCGTGAAGCGGTATTGCGGTACGTACTTACCGTTCAGGAAGAGGGCAATGCCCAGCCGGAAGAGATCGGCCTGTCTGCACTGCTGATTGGTACCGGTGCCGGTGGCATGTCTACAGAAGATGCCGTAACTGCAATGCTGCGGGCGGTGTTGCAGGCTAACCAACTGCTTGCCGGTCCTGCCAACAATATTGAGCGTACGATTCAAAGTATCCGGTTTATCGAATTGTATGAGGATGTAGCCGTTGGCGCCCTGCATGCCTTACACCAGATTGTTAAAGGTCCGGAGTTTAGAAGCAGGATTACTGCTCTACCTGAGATTATTTCCGGCGATGGTCGATTGCGGCGTGTCTATTATGACGAAGACCCGGCGTGGTGGCAGCGCCTGCGCATTGAGAGTACCGAAGACGGTGGTCTGAAATATACTTCCCTGGCGGGGCGAGCCCGGTTGGAGATGAGTATACAACCCCTGCAGAAACAGTCGGTCGAACCCTACCTGCAAGAACTGACCGGTAATACCTGGTCGAATTCCAGGGCAGGGCGCACTTTGTTCGAACTGCTCGTGCCCCGTGAATTCAAAACACACGTCCGGGATAATCAGGACATGGTATTAGTGGTGGATAAACATTCAGCGCGTTACCCCTGGGAACTACTTGAATATGCGGGATTTGACGGAGATGAACCCCTGGCCAGCAAGGTAGGCATGGTTCGACAGCTTGCCTCGTTTGAGAGTGATGTTGGCAGCGTCTGCAGCAACCACCGCGCCCTGGTTGTGGGGGACCCCCGGCTTGATGGTTCGGAGTTCGTTGCCTTGCCCGCAGCACAGAAAGAGGCGAGGGCTGTGGAACGTCTGTTGTCCGAGTCAGAGTTTGATGTGAAACCCGCGTTGATCGGTGCCAATGGTACTGAGATTCTTACTGAACTGATGACGGATGACTACGAGATCCTTCATCTGGCAGGTCATGGCGTGGTTGACTACCCATTACCTCAAGATGATTCGATCTGTAAAAGCAAACAGGGCAAAGACAAACCTAAGTTGATAACTGGGATGGTGATTGGAAAAGAGCATTTTCTGACACCCATAGAGATACGCCAGATGCCTTCCACCCCGGCATTTGTCTTCATTAACTGTTGCCATCTTGGGAGTACCGATACTCAGGGCCGACAAGGAAACCAAGCCTTTCATCGTTTGGCGGCTAATCTGGCCACGCAGTTGATAGGACAAGGGGTGAAGGCTGTTATTGCTGCTGGCTGGGCAGTTAACGATGATGCGGCCCAGACTTTTGCCGAGACCTTCTACGAAGCCTTTCTCTACGGCAGCAGCTTCGGTGACGCAGTAAAACGGGCGCGGATGGAAACCTATCATAAACATGATCGGTTCAATACCTGGGGGGCTTACCAGTGTTATGGCGATCCAGGTTATGCCTTGACGACGGAGACTGGACGACGGCGCCGCAGCAGCAAACAAACTTATGTCTCTTTGGCGGAATATGTGAGCGCAATCGAGAATATTGCCGAATGGGCCAAGACGGCATCCGATTCAGAAGTTCGAAGCTGGAGTCAGAAGCTGGCCGACCTACTGCAAAGTGTGCCAACGAAATGGGAGGAAAATGCCAGCTTGGTTGAAACTGCGGGACGGGCTTGGGGCCAGCTTGGAGAGTTTTCCAAAGCGATAGAAGCTTATGAACGGGCCATCTCAGCCGATCCGGCAAGTGCCACAATTCTATCTGCAGAACAATTGGCGAATTTTGAAGCACGTGAAGCGGTCAAACTGCACGGTGATGGTCAGTTGGTGGTTGCGAAACGTTTGGTAAATCGTGCCGGTAAGCGCATTGATGGACTGAACTTAAAATTTGGGACGACCGTCGAACGACTCGCATTGAAAGGGAGTGCCGCCAAGCATCGTTCAATTGTCTATCTGGACAAGGATAAAGAGTGTCGTCGCTCTTTAGCGGAGATGGAGCAAGCCTATAAAGCCTCCTACCAGCTCTGCCTAAGTCAGCAGGGCAGGATTAACACCTACCCCTTGACCAACTGGCTGACTGCTCACTGGCTACTGGTGAAGGCCGGAATACGCAATGATAAAGATCTGGGTGGAGACGGGGACTTTGACAGCCTGCTGGCTCAGGCCATGCAGCAGGCTCATGTGTCTGAGTCCAGTATGGGCGGCGAGTATTTCTGGAATGCCATCGCCGAAAACGACTGTAGATTGCTTGCCGCGTTGAAACAAGGTGACTTGGTCGACAGGAAAGAGATGATTGCAGATACCTATCGACATATTCGCAAGCGTGCATCTTCTCCGCGTCAGTTCAAGTCCGTTATGCAGCACTTAGGTTTCCTCGAACGCATGAGTAATCATTTTAAACTCGTGGAACAGAAATCTTTGAAATGGCTGATCGACAATCTGAATGGCAAGGGCTGATGGTGGGATGGGATTGCCTGTGCTGCAGGGAGAATGTAGTCAGCAGCGTTTTTATTGCTTTGGGAGCAGCCATTTCTCCAGCATAACCTGCAGGCTTAACCGCTCATAGGGTTTACTCAGATAGTCATCCATGCCAGCAGCATGGCATAGCTCCTGCGTACCTTTTTCCACATCTGCGGTTAAAGCTATGACAGGTACTCGACTACCAGCGGATTCCAGGTTGCGGATCGCTTTAGTTGCTTCAAAACCATCCATTTCAGGCATGTGGCAGTCCATCAAAATCAGGTCATAATTATTCTTCTTCACGCTTTCTACTGCCGCCCGCCCCTGCTCAGCGAGATCCACCCGACAGCCCAATGTCTCCAGCATACTCTCGGCCACTACCTGGTTTACCATATTGTCCTCGACCAGCAGAATACGACAGCCACTCCGTGTGGTTTCAGCAGCTGTGGCAGTTTCTTCGGGTAACATTTCTGACGCGTATTCTTTGGAAGGTTTTTCGACCAACAGGGAGAGTAGCTGATCATGCAGCTCTGTGAGCCGGGCGGGTTTGCTCAGATAGACCTCGATTCCCGCTTCACGCCAAAGGGTGTCGTCAGCCTCTTCATGAAGTGCGGAATAGATCAGGAGCCGAATCTCCGCAGTGTTCGTATCCGCCCTGATCTTCCGTGCCAGGGTGATGCCGTCCATGCCCGGCATCATCCGATCTAGAATGGCCAGGGTGAAGGGCTGGTCTGTTGCGGCAGCTTGCTGCAAAATCTTCAACGCCTCTTCGCTACCGCTGGCGCCAGTTGCTGCAAGTCCCCAATCGTTGATTTTTCGTACCAGCAAGCTGCGGGTGGGTGAATTGTCATCCACCACCAACACCCTGGCCCCGGGAAATTGAGCGAGAGATGCCTCCATAGGCATGTTGGTTTGCGCCTGTTTGCCAAACCGCACTGTGAACCGAAATGTCGCTCCCTCTTGCTCTCTACTATCCACGCCGATCTCGCCACCCATCAGCTTTACCAGCTTCTTGGAGATAGACAGACCCAGACCGGTGCCACCATATTTGCGGGTGATGGAACCATCCGCTTGGCTGAAGGCGCCAAAGATCCCTGCCAATTTGTCTGCCTCGATACCGATACCGCTGTCACTCACTTCAAATTGAACCACGGTCTCTTCTATATTTTCCTCCACAGTGGAGACGTTGATCGCAATAGTGCCTTGATGGGTAAACTTCACTGCATTTCCCATCAGATTGATCAATACCTGGCGAAGACGGGCCCCGTCGCCTACTACTTGATTGTCGATTTCAGTCGGAATATTACAGAGTAGCTCCAGGTGTTTTTTGCGCGCTTGTTCTGCCATCATCTGCAGCACATCCTCGACTACTTCCTGCAGGTCGAAGGGTGCGTGCACCAGCTTCAGCTTATTGGCTTCGATCTTGGAGAAATCCAGAATGTTGTTGATGACATCCAGCAGCATCTGGCCGGAACGGTAGGCTGTTTCGGCAAGCTGCCGTTGCTTGTCAGTCAATCCCGAATCAAGCAACAATTCCGTCATGCCCAAGACGCCGTTCATAGGGGTGCGGATTTCATGACTCATGGTGGCCAGAAATTCGCTCTTGGCACGACTGCCTGCTTCTGCCGCCTCCTTGGCCTTTTTCAAGCCATGAATCTGACGATCCACCTCTTTTTGTAACTGGATGTTGCGTTCAAATACCGAATAGGCGGTGCCGCTCGAGTTGATACTCCTTTTTACGCGCGCCTTGAGTGCCTTGTTGATCTTCTCCTGTTTTTCAAGGCGGACCTTAAGATCAGCAATTTGCGACTGAAGGTCTTTTTTTGAATTCATTAATCCAGTTTTCCAACCACGACTCCGGTCAGAGTCTGGTTCACGTGAATAGAATTAAATTGTTCTCCGAAGGTGCTGAACCCGATGAAGTTGATCTTATTTAGCTGTTCCTCGACCTCTGGTTTCTCACCTGATTCCAGTATTTCCAGGCGCCGTAAAATGCAATCACACCCCAATGTGAACTCGATGTTGGAAAACTCTTCCTCAATTTGTTCAACCTGCTTCTTAAGCGTATCTACAAAACCGACCCCTTTGGCCACTGGTAATGGCAATCCATCATCAATCGCGCAAAAGAAAGTCAGGCTTCCGTCTTCATTGACCTTTTCGATCGATCTTACATACCAGTCATTTCCAATCTGCAGCATGACAGGATGGGTTGAGAATACCTGCGGTGTAAGTTTGTCGATTTCAAGACCTATGATTTCGGCATATTCGCTGGCGGCGGGGGCACCATCGATCTCTGTAACGATCCGGCGTGATGGATCTGCCCCGGTAATGACCATATCCATATTCGAGGGTTCGAAGTGCTGTAGCTTAAAGGTCTTGAAGGGAAGATGCGTTTCGATTATCGAAAATATTGCAGCGCCTGTCCTGAAGCGACCTTCCACATAGACCCTGGTTTCCTCAAACTTGAGGCTGTCACCCGCAGAACCGCCAATAATAGGAATGCCAGCGAATGAGTTGAAAAGGGACGCGACAGTCTGCTCTTCCATACAGGATAGACCGTCGATCAACAGGAGTCCGAACATCTTATTTGAATCCAGTGACTCGGAAAATTGTAGGTTGGCTTCCAGGTCGGAAGCGAGCTTCTTGGCGGCCAAAGGGTTGAAGTCGATGAGAGGATCAATGACAGACGTATGAATCCTGAACATCTCTGACGAGAGGCTAAACCCGACGATTCCGCCATGTTGATAGGTAGATCCGATCTCGCCGGCGGTTGTGCATCCGATCACAGGGCAGGTGAACTGCTCGCCTAGTGCCAGACTGAGTCGATCGAGGTCATAATCAGCGGAGCAGAAGAAGATAACTCCCGCCATATCCGGTTGTCTTACGTTTTCGGCAAAATCTGCAACAGCAGATTCTTCATTTTGTGCAATGACTTCCGCTCTCTTGACGTAAGTTGATTCTGATATCATCGTTGACTCCTGGTAATACTCTCTTTTTCACAATGCGAGATCAGTGAAAGGTCCACTGAGTGTGCTGCGAAGATCGATCGTTGCCTAAGCAGACAATTCATCAGTCTTCACTAAGCTCGCCATTAATTCCGTTTCGACTTTTTGGTATTCAATCTTCAGACTTTCTATCAGTGGCTGAGTTTTCAGGGTTTTCCCCTCACGACCAATGGCTTCCAACTCTCTGCAAATAGCAGAGAGCTGCATGGCGCCAAGATTGGCACTGCTGGACTTCAGGCTGTGTGCTGTATGGTGCAAAGCGTCCGCGTCGCCATTGACTGCCGCATCTTTTATCTTCTCCATTAACCCAGGCGTCGTGTCCAGATAGATGCCTATCACTTTGCCCAGGAGGTCGGGTGCCCCAGGGCGCTGCAGAGCACGTATTTTGTCCAGTACCCTCTGATCCAGCAGTTCGGCCTCATCGGTCTGTGCCAGTGCGTCTTCGGTTTGTGCGGGTGTTGTCGGTGGGTTGTGGTCAGTTGAGTTTGTTTGCTCTATGGGCAGCCATTTCTCCAGCATGCCACGCAGGGTTTCCTGCTCAAATGGCTTACTCAGGTAGTCATCCATGCCAGCAGCATGGCACTGCTCCTGCGTACCCTTTTGTACGTCTGCAGTCAGTGCAATGATCGGCACGTGACTTGCGTCGGATTCCTGATTACGGATCGTTTTGGTAGCCTCGAAACCATCCATTTCCGGCATGTGGCAGTCCATTAAAATCAGGTCATAGCTA
The DNA here is from genome assembly GCA_003349915.1 of endosymbiont of Escarpia spicata. GTDB lineage: Bacteria > Pseudomonadota > Gammaproteobacteria > Chromatiales > Chromatiaceae > QGON01. The sequence continues at coordinate 239,203 of QFXE01000005.1, read as the reverse complement.
CTCTTTTTTACGTTTTCCACTGCCACATGTCCCTGCGCTGCGACATGCACCCGACAGCCCAACTTCTCCAGCATATTCTGGGCCACTGTCTGGTTTACCTCATTGTCTTCAACCAGCAGGATATGAGAGCCACTCTGTGTGTTTTTGGTGACTTCGGCTGTTTCTGAGGGCAAAACATTTGCCTGATCCAATATTGAAATATTGTCGGTCAACAGGGACAGCACTTGATGACGCAGATCTTTGAGCCGGGCAGGTTTGCTCAGATAAGCCTGGATTCCTGCTTCGCGCCAATCTGTATCGCCAGCTTCCTCATGAAGGGCTGAATACATCAGGAGTCGGGTATCTGCAGTCGCTGGATCTGCCTTAATCTTGCGTGCCAGGGTGATGCCATCCATGCCGGGCATCATCCGGTCGAGGATTGCCAGTCTATAGGGCTTGCCGTCGTCAGCGGCTTCCTGAAGCAACATCAGTGCTTTATCACCACTATCTGCATCGATTGCTTGTAGACCCCAGTCCTGAATCTTTTTCAATAACAAGCTGCGGGTAGGCATGTTGTCGTCTACTATCAGCACCCTGGTGCCTACCAATAGATCAAATGACGTGGCTACAGGCTTCACGACTTGTGTTTGCCTACCAAACCGTGCTGTAAAATTAAACGTTGAACCTTCACCCTTTTTACTCTCCACACTGATCTCGCCACCCATCAGTGCGACCAGCTGTCTTGAGATGGCTAAACCCAGTCCAGTGCCACCATACTGGCGAGTAATGGAACCATCTGCTTGTGTGAAAGCATCAAATATTCCCGCTAATTTGTCTGCGTCAATGCCGCTGTCCTGCACCTTGAACAGAATCACTATCTCGTCGCTGGATTCCTTCATCAAGGCGGCGCTTATCACAATATCGCCCTGTTTGGTGAACTTCACTGCATTACCCACAAGGTTGATCAGTACCTGGCGCAGGCGTGGCCCATCGCCAATCACATTACTGTTGATTTCAGCCGGGATATCGCCGATCAGTTCCAGGTGATTTTCACGGGCCTGCTCGGCCACCATTTGCAGTACATCCTCGACTACTTCCTGCAGATCGAAGGGTGCATGCACTAACTTCAGCTTATTGGCCTCGATCTTGGAGAAATCCAGTATGTTGTTGATAATATCGAGCAGTGCCTGACCGGAACGATGGGCAGTCTCGGCAAACATCTGTTGCTTGCCGTTTAATCCCGAATCACGCAACAGTTCCGTCATACCCAATACGCCGTTCATGGGGGTACGAATCTCATGACTCATGGTGGCAAGGAATTCGCTTTTGGCGCGGCTTCCAGCTTCTGCAGCCTCCATGGACTGCGTCAGTTCAGCCGTGCGCGCCAAGACCTGTGACTCCAGATTCTGGCGATTCTGTTCCAACTCATGCTGCACCTGTTTGCGCTCCACCACCTCTAGTTGCAGCGTTTGATTCAGCTTTTCCGCTTTCTCCTTCTCTTTGCTCAGGTTTTCAGCAAGCTCCAGCTTTTCAAACTGTAGCTGCAGGCTGTGTTTCAGTGTGTGATGCAGACTGTATGAGCTACGCACCATCAAAGCGGTATAAATGACGATTGCAATGCTCAGCAGGGCTTCGTTACCACCACGGGCAGCCAATAGCCAAATCAATACTCCAGCAGATGGCAGCGTATAAAGCATCATAAGTCGTGGAAACGAAACCAGGACGGGGATTGCTGCTGACTGGAGTTGAGTGACCAGGATTACGATAAGCATTCGGATCCAGAGGTCACCGGTAAAACCCAATGGGACGACCAGTGCCCAAAAAATACCGATTAGCGCTGTCGCACCAGCATATCGCCACATCCAAGGTCTAGGGTCGGGTCTTTTGGAGAGCGCTTTACGGTATCGGACTACCAGTCCAATGCGAGCAAGCGTGATTGTCGACATAACACTGAACCAGGTAATTAACCATTCAGTCTGTGCTTCGCCCCACAAAATTACTGTAAAGAGTGAGGAAGCGATAAGTACAGTGATTGAAGATGCAGGGGCATTTTTGTAGAGCAGCGCTGTTCGCTCAGCAAAAATTTTTGCCTGGATGCTGTTGTTCATATTCTTCCTGCCCAAACACACGAAGCGTCTCGCTTTTTGTGAGTCATGACTCGGCGTAAGGAAAATGCCACGCAGTTCCCTTGGAATGTACCCCAAACATTGCTAACAACCACTGTGGTCTGAGCAGATGATTCATAAGGTTTTTTCAACTCCACTTTCAATGCCTTCACGTACTGTTGGTTTCCCATCATGAGTTAGCGTCCAGGATGCGCAAAACTTGAAAGGTTTTTGGCGTATCTTTCAGGAAAAGTGCGTCAAAGCCGCGCCTGAGAGGACTTTGGGAAAAGGGGCATCCACAGGGTTTGCGTACCTCGTAAAGCAGTACAGGAGTTCTTCAGTAGTGTTTCATCAGGGCAGGAATGCAATTCCAGCCTTGACAAACCACAAAAAGTGTATATACACTTAAATATGACTAAATACGATACAACTTGTGATCTCGGGCAGTGTAGTTTGATTGGACAGACCTGTGCAGTTTTTAATCTGCGCAAGGCATCCAGAGCGGTCACAAAGCTCTATGAGGAGATTTTGAAACCAAGCGGGATTTTACCGACCCAGTTTACTCTTTTGGTGGTGACCCGGGCCTTTGGTCCGGTCACTATCTCCTCAATGGCAGAGATGCTGGTGATGGATCGCACCACATTAACACGCAATCTGAAGCCCCTTGAAAGAGAAGGTTTGCTTCGGGTAGTACCTGGTAAAGATGACAAGCGTTCACGTGAAGTTAGTCCCACGAACAAGGGCTTAGAGCAGTTGGAAGAAGCTTTGCCTCTGTGGCAAGAGGCGCAATACAGGGTCGAACATGCACTTGGCAGTGTGCGTCTGGATCGGTTGCTTGATGATCTGACAGCGGTGGTAAGTGCGGCACGATCTGCCTGATTGCTTTATATTTCCCTTAAATGTGCATATACACTATTAAGGAGATTGACATGAATATCATTTGAGCTTCCCGGGATTTGGAAATGCATCGTAACCCAATTGTGTTGGGTCTGAGTTAGTTCCAAGCCCCTCACTCCAGCCCTCATCCTGAGGGAGAGGGGGCAGAAATCAGCTGAATGGCAGATCAATCCGGCTTTTAGCCGGAGGAGCAATCAATATTGAGGTCGGCGACAGACTGTTATTGGGTTTGTGATTTTATGTCCAGGTAAAAGAATAAGGAGGCTTTCATGCAATTTTCGACACTACCGATATTGATTGTTGTTATCTTCGGTTTCCTGTGGTTTCTAAACAGAAGAATCCATCGCCTTGGCGGTATAAATGCATCACAGAGAAACTGGCTGGTTGTACTTCTTTTGATTCTGCTCATCTGGGGCGGTTACGTCGGCTATCAGTCTAGTGAGGTTTTTTTCGCCACTGAAGATTTTCTTGATCTATTGCCCGGTTATTGGTTGCCCTATGTTCCAGTGGTTGTCACGATTACCCTGACGCTGCTGATTGCTCCTCTGCGCTTCGGCCTCAGAAAGCTTGTTGATGAAACCCCGCGTCATTGGCTGACTGGGATACACTGCCTTAGAGTTCTTGCGCTTGGAACCCTGATCAAGGCTTCGATGGGAGTGTTTCCGGAAAAATTTGCCTGGTTTGTGGGAGGGGCGGATCTGTTATTCGGGTTATCGGCGATAGCTGTAACGCTATTGGTGCATCGAGGTCGTTTGACCGACGGTTTCCTTCTTGTATGGCATCTCATCGGTGCCTTGGTGATCGTAGCGCCAGTTGCCGGGCTTATGCACGTTTTCATGCAGGAAGCCCTGTTTTCCAAACTATTTGCTTTCCCTATGGTATTGGCGCCGGCTCTGGTGGTTCCTACATTTGTGATGCTTAATCTGCTGGTAACCTGGCGGTTACTGGAAAAAAGGATGCAGAGGGGGTGAGGAAAATGATTCTCAGGTGTAGGAGTCAGCTTTGATTTCTGAGCTGCCTCATAGGAGTGCTTTTCAGTTCACTCAATCTCCAAAGCGGCTTTTGACTACCAGGGTCTCACCTTTATCGGGAATAGTCAGAAAGAACAGGTCACCGTAGTTGTCCGGTGGGTCGCCTACACCACCCATCATCCAGTAGAGTGATTCCAGATTAAAGGTATTACCGACCCAGACCACGGTTTCACCGGCATGTTGCTGGGCAATCGTTTTCGGAATATCAGTGATGTCACCTCGGCTGACACGGATGACCTTAAGGCCATGATGATCGGCCAGTGGTTGGACTGTATCTATGTTGCGCTGGATATCAGGGCTGTAGATCGCATGGATTTTTCTGTCACCCACAGCTTTGACCAGCGCGCGGGCCCGCGCTTTCCCTTTCTCGGTCAACATTTTGCTGATCTGAGTGCGCTCAGCGTGGCGCAGCATGATGACAGTGGTTTCTGTGCCCTCTTTTGAGTGAACGATCAGCGAGAAGCAACCCGGTAACGCGAACAGGCTAGTCAGGAATAACAGTAGAATGAAGGCACGTAGCGATGATGTCGTCATAATCTCTCTTTCCTAATGTTGTTCATTTGATTGTTTCCACAGACATAAACTTCAAAGTTAGTTCAAAAGGAAGCGAATGTCAGCCAAGGATTCACCAAACTCAGATCGGATTTTATCAGAGTCTGGAGTGAATAAGGAGGACGATGCGCCGGATGCGTAGGGGTAGGATACCCGGCGGCCTGTGCCGCCGGGAGTGATGGAAACCTATTTCTCCATTGTTCCTTCGAAATGGATCTCCACTCGGCGGTTGAGTTTGCGACCTTCGCGAGAGCCGTTATCTGCGATGGGATTCTCTTCGCCCATGCCGACGGATTCGATCTCATCATCCGGGATCCTGGTATTCTGTTCGAGGTAGTCGGCAACCGTCCGTGCACGGCGTTCAGACAGTTTCAGATTATAGGCGGCCGGTCCACTGGCGTCGGCGTATCCCACTACCTTGACCTCAAGGGCCTTGATGTTCTTGCCGCTGAAACGTTGGACGCGTTCGTTGATGATCGACTTGCCATCATCTGAAAGTTCGGCGCTGTCGAAGCCGAACAGGACTCCGGCCTTGATGTCGACCATCTCGGCGATGGTGGTGGTCAAACTGACGGCAGTGCTGGTTGCGACGACTTCCTTGGTCACGACCACAGTCTCGGGTTCAGGTATTGGGACTGGTGCTGCCATGGGTTCCGGTTTTGGAGCCTCGTATCCACACTCCAGCAGTTTTTCGGTCGAGTTGGTGTAACTGGTGCGCCAGCACTCACCGTAGCTGTTTTTGGCGACTCCTCCGCCGGACTTGACGTAGCCGTCGACGAGACTCTCTGCGGCAGAAACGGAAAGTGCGCCTGTTACCAAAATGGCGGCAGTAGTGAATGATAGTAAAATGTGATGTTTCATGTCAGTTCCCTTTGTAAATATATACAGCCTCACCGACGCCGTCGGCGTGGATAAAACAATCTTCCAGGTGGTTACGAAACTTTCGTAACCTTATTTCTTGGGGTTATTAGCCCCTCTTGATACGACGGGAATAAGTTATTACACAAATGACCGGGTGACAAGTTGCAGGTCGGTTCAAGCTTGTGGAACCGGCAAACACTGTTTGTTGTGCGGTTTCTTTTTATGATTCGCTATGTTTGATCAGCCCGTGAATTCTGGTGTTACATGCGGATCACTGAGAAGAATTTGGGTTCAAATTTCAATTTCTTACCCTCGCATAATGAAGGGAATCGGCATGGCTGGAATGGGTACTGCATTTGCCATGGGCAAACTGAAATTTCTACAGGGAGACTTTAAGGGCATGATCAAGGATCCCCGCATGGCAGGACCTTTCGTCAAGAGCTTTGGCTTGATGAAGCAGATCGGCGCTGAGTAACTCAGGCTGGATATAGCGAGGCTGTTTTTGCTGCCTCGATTGAAACGCCGGTTATCTGTGATAAATTGCAGATAACCGGCAGACTCGTTAATTTTTACCGCGATCCATGTCTTGTGTTAGTGGATCGCTCAGATCAGCTAATCAACAATATCGTACGGATCATTACCGAATGGGTCTGGCCATGCTGGATCTTCGGGCCATCCACTAAGAATTTTCTCAGATTCTTTCATATTGCTCTCCCGCGAAGTGCTTCGTTCATTATCACGCAATATTTATACCGAAATAAAAATCTTACAATAATTCAATGAGTTGAATTGCACCGGATGGATCGACTGCTGAAAAGTGTCAAATGTCCCGACAAAAAAGCAGTATGCTCATGCCATTTTCTATATCGATTCATCAAAAAAATCACGTAATAGACTGAAATTACAGACGAAACGCGATTTTTTGCTTGTGTAAGAATTTTCGACAAATCCTTCCGGTCCTTTCTTGGTTTTATTAGTTATTGGTGATTGGAAGCCTTTAAACTCACTTTGGCACCATGCAGGATAGAGTTCGTACTTTGTCACGATAGAGTTGCTACTATTGTCTTCTCAGCAGAGAAAACACCGAGGAAAATTCGATGCCAAAACTATTGTCCCTGTCGCGCGCAGCCCGGCTCGCTGGCGTCAGCCGCGGTGAACTGCAGAAAAAGGTACGCAAGGAGTGCGTGGAGACCTTTGAAGGTAAGCTTACTGTCGACGTCCTGGTCTCTCTCTACCCGCATATTGACATGGAGAGGGATCCTATTTTGGAACGGGTGCGGCTCATCAAGCAGGAGGCTCGTCCCAAAGCGCACTATAGTGATGGATGGATGCCAGATCCTCAGGTGTTGATGAGCCGGCTGAAGGCGTTCCAGCATACTCTGGTGCAGACCAAGTCCTCACTCAACGCATCAGAGAATCTGCTCAGTGAAACCAGCTCTGATCTGCAGTCCGCTCTGAATGCGCCAGACGAGAAACTTCGTGCCGAGGTGGAGCACTGCATCCAAAAGCTGAGTGGTGCGATGGATCGACTGGGCCGTGCCTCAGATGCCAAGGCTGCTCTGTTTGCAAAAGATGCCATGCTGAAGATCGTCAGCGCCAGCGTGCGTCTGCTACCCAGTGGCCATGAGTTTTTTCTCGAAGGTAATGATTCCATTCTGGAGTCAGGATTAAAAGCCGGACTCTATCTTGACTATGGTTGCACCAGTGGAAACTGTGGTGCCTGTAAATGCAAGGTGGTTTCCGGCGCGGTACGAAAACTGCGTAACCACGACTATGTGCTCAGTGCCAAAGAACAGGAAGAAGGCTATGTGCTGGCATGTTCGAATACGGCCATATCCGACTTGGTTGTCGAGGTGGGTGAAGCGGGTGTGGCAGAGACGCTGCCGTATCAGGAGATCAGGGCTCAGGTCAAAAAAGTGGAGCTGGTGGGAGAGTCGCTGGCGCTCATACATGTGCAGACGCCTCGTACCCATTCGCTACGTTTCAAGGCAGGACAGTCGGTAAGCGTCACTACAGAGGATGGTCGTAGCGCCGATCTCTATATCGCCAGTTGTCCTTGCGATGGACGGAATCTTCAATTCATCATCTTCAGGGAAGATGAGGTGGGCTTCGGGGATGCTGTTTTTGACGCTACCCTTGCCAGGCAGACGGTACTGTTAGAGGGGCCGATGGGTGGTTTCGTGTTGCAGGAGGACTCCACGGCGCCGACACTTTTTCTGGCGAAAGAGGGCGGTTTCTCTCCGGTCAAAAGCCTGGTGGAACAGGCTATCACCATCGATAATGCGGAAGGGTTGAACCTGATCCACATAGGTGGAAATCCTGCGGGCTCCTCACTTGAGAATCTCTGCCGCTCCTGGAATGATTCGCTGGATAATTTCAGCTATACCAGCACAGCGAATGATATTTCTGCCGACGAACTGGCGCAGTTATTGTTTAATGCCACTACAGATAGTGAACGGGTCGAAGTCTATATTGCAGGGCCCGCAACATGGCTGGAAAACGTCAGGGATGCGGCTTCCCGTAAAGGTCTCGATACAGGGGGATGGTATACGGAGGCAACCGACCGGTAATAGATAGCGGATTTCATCGTGTCAACAGCCTCCTAGTCCAGAAACAATGGGCGGCGCAGGAAAAGATAGAAACCGTATTGGCCGCCTTCCGCATGACCGTAGGCAAAATAGAGCGGTCCTACCGGCGTATCGGCTCCAAGATAGAGGCTACCGGCGTAGCTCATGTCATTCAGACTTATATCATCACGGCTTTGCCAGGCATCGCCCATTTCCAGGGACGCACCCGCATAGATCGGAAAGTATTTGCTGCGGTAAAGTCGAGCCATGTAACTGCCGACAAACAGCGCGGTGTGCTGTCCTATGAGTTGATTTTCTGACAGCCCCGACAGGTGCAGGAAGCCGCCAAGTGTGAATTGGTCTTGCAGCGGTGCGTTGTCATCCAGTGTGCTGTTGAATGAACCCGCGGCGAAAAGAGTATGGTCGTCCCAGCTTTTTGCCAGATTGAACTGCAGTTCAATCTGGTCGAAGTCGTTATCGGCGCCAAGGCTGCGGCGCGAGCCGGTCCAGCGAAGTTTTGAACGAAAACCTTCTCTGGGAAAATAGATGTCATCCATCTCATCCAGCTTAAAACTGCCATAGAGTTCACCGCCACTGAAATCGTATCCCTGTAGTTTTGGCGGCCCGGCCACATAGTCCAGATCCCCGAGGAATCTTTGATAACCCAGCTCAATGCGGCCCCACTTGCCCAGTTCCCTCCCAGCAGCCAAGCCGACACCGTACTTTTTTATCCCGTATTCAGCCACCAGATCCTCGTCAAGATATTTGCCGACATACTGGGTTGAATAGAAAAGGATGGGATGGATGAAAAATTCAGATTTGCTATCCAGTGGCTGGTAGAGTTCGGTGAAGAACTTGGGCTCCCTGCCGAGTTGGGCAAAAGTTTTCAACTCCCCATTGAGGTCGTTGAGTGGCTTTATTGTATAGGCTGAAGATGCATTGAAATGGGAATCGCCAAGGCGGGGATTAACACTGAAGTTCAAACCAAACTGTAGAAAGTTCGTACCCCAGCGCTTCTCTTTTGCTTTGATCAACAGGCCGGTTTTGCCTTCTTCCTCGACCAATCTGTAGCGGACGCTTTCAAAAATATCCAGACCGTAGATATCATCAATACTCTGTTCGAGTGCTTTGAGATCAAGCGGTGCGCCCGAGTGGATTGACAGGCGACTGCTGAGAAGCTCATCCCGCAACTCAGATTGGTTCTCGATGCGTATAAACTCCACAATGGGTGTGGTGGGCTTGATCCGGCGTTGCTCACGATAGTTCTGGTATGCCTGTTCACCAAGAGCCAGCCGGGAGAGCGCTGGTTTTATTGCTTCAGCTGCAACCTTGCCAATCCTGATAGCTTCGCCCGTTTGTTTGAAGTCGGCACTCTCGATATCATCCAATACAGGAACAATCAGTATGTCCCGATTACTGAGAGCAGTGATTTGTGTTTCGGTATTGCGTCGCGTGAGGATGGTCGTCAACTGCTCCACGATAGTCAGGGCAGTGGTTAGCTCATCCTGATGATAGAGCGGCGTGCTGATATCCACGGCGATGACGATATCCGCCCCCATCTCTCTGACTACGTCGATAGGCAGATTGTTGGAAACTCCGCCGTCGACCAGTAATCGATTTTCGATCTCCACACCGGCAAATACCCCGGGTATGGTCATGCTGGCCTGGATTGCCAGGGCAAGGTCGCCTTTGCTGAGAATAACGGGATTGCCGGTTGCAATCTCAGTGGCAACGGCCCTAAAGGGGATGGGCAGGCGAGCGAAGTCTGTGATCTCTGACACGCCAAGCGTCAGCCGTTTCAGTTCCAGACTGAATTTCTGTCCCTGGATCATAGCCGTCGGCAGGCTGACTTCACGTTCCTTTACCCCAAGTTTCGCATTGATCAGTGGCAGTTGGGAATTGATCTTGCCGCGCATGTTGTGTTTGGTGCGGCTGAGATCGTCGTCGAACAGATTCTCCCAATCCATTGAGGCCAGATGCTGTTCGATTGTCGCTGGACTCATTCCGCTCGCATAGAGTCCGCCGATGATGGCGCCCATGCTGGTGCCCGCGATATAGTCGACGGGGATTCTGAGTGCTTCAAGGACTTTTAGAATGCCGACGTGAGCTGCGCCTCTTGCACCGCCGCCACTCAGTGCGAGGCCGATTTTTGGTCTTTCAATCTGCTGTTGCGCGATAGCAATGGGGAGCTGGCACAGCAGTAGAAGGGCCAGCAGAATGTGTTTTATTGTCACGGGCATTCGGCTATTTTTCCATCCAGTCATACACCTGTTTGCTGCCGTCTATCAGAGGGGTAGCCGGTTGGTTTCCCAGCGCCAGACGGTGCAATCTGTCGAGGTCCATCACGGGCGGATGCAGGAGTGCGTCGAGATAGGGTTGCAGTGTTGCCGGTGCACGAGCCTTGATCTCTTCTTTTGAACAGTATGCAAAATGGGGAGCGGGCGCACCGCAGGAGCGGGACCAGGTTGTCATGAAGGTCTGCCAGTTGAATCGCTCGTCACCGGCCACATTGAGCAGGGCCGGGAGGTTCGGTTGAGAGATGAGATCACGAATCAGCGCGCCGTGATCCGCCGCAAACCAGGGTTGCAGCAGTGACTGGTCGTCTGTGGGTATCGGGAAGGATTCCTGCGCATTCAGATGCTGCGGTAATGCAGGGTCTCTGCCGAAAGGGGTGAGTGGTGCGTGCCCCGGCCCGTAGAGTCCTCCGAGACGCAGAGAGATGCTCTCCCGGCCACTCCCCGCCCATTTCAGAGCCGCATTTTCTGCCGCCAGTTTTGCTTCCGCGAAGAATCCGTTCGGCTCTGGTGAATCACTCTCCCGGTAGGCTCTGTCACGACCGGGACCATAGACCACTGCGCTGCTGACAAACAGGTAGCGGCGGGTGCTAGTGGGCAGTGCTTCGATAAGAGAGGTGACGTCGTCTTCGGTATAAGCAATCTGATCGACCACTGCCTGGGGCTGGAATTCGGCCAGCTTTTGGCGCAAGTGTCCGGTGTTGTGCCGATCGCTGATGAAATCAGGGGCGGGGCTGTTGCTCTCGCCACGGGAGATGCCAAGGACTTGGTGTCCGGCAGCCCGCAGTGCGTTGACCACTGCCCGTCCACCACAGCCGGTACTGCCGATGACGGCAATTCGTTGGGGGTCAGGCATCGAACTCGATGTAGGGTCTGGGGTAGGAGCGCAGCAGGCGTTGACGCACATAATCGGATGCCGGGTTCAGTGCGCGCACCGCCTCCCGGAAGGTCTCCGCTGTCTGTTCGTCAATGCTTGGAGAGGCGATCTCCAGAAAGCGGTCATCGAACAGTGGATCGGTGTCTGCGGTGGCGCTGACGCCTTTTTCCTCCAGGTGTCCCTGCATCGTTTCGTAGGGTGCGCCCCGGTCGAAACGCAGGGGGAAGGCGTAGAAGCAGGGACCGAGCCGGTTGGCGGCATCCCCGAGACGCTCAGCGATGGCGGCCAGTTCCCGGAGAAAATCCAGGGTGAACGCCAGGTCCTCCGGAGTATCGCCGGGCACCGGTTGCAGAATGCCAAATACCGGCAGGATATCGTTCTTCAGACAGGCCTCCACCAGGTTGCGGGCATCCTCAAGATACCTTTTATGCACCTTTGGACGGGCATCGATCTTCTCCAGTTCACAGAGAGACTGGTGGCCGACTGCCTCAAGCCCAAAGTAGATGAGGTCGCAACCTGCTGCCGCGAGTTGCGGCACGTCCTCCGGATGCAGCACATCCACCCGGCTTTCAGCCAGAAACTGCATGGGGGTCTCTTTGAGTAGATTGCAGACCTCTGCGAGCCGCTTGCGGTTGACCCCGAACAGGGGATCGCAGATCCACAGATACCAGGACTTTTCCATGTTGGAAAAGAATTCGAGATCCGCCTTCACCTTCTCGATAGGATTGTGGGTAAAACCAGGATTGGTCAGACGCTCGGTGCAGAAAGTGCAGTGGTAGGGGCAACCCCGGCTGGTAAGCCAGCAGAAGATGTCATAGCGTTCCGGATGGCGCATCAGGGACATATCCACCGGCGGTGCCGTGGGGAGGGTTTCTGCGGGCGGGTTGGAACGGATCTTTTCTCCATCGCGCCACACCAGTCCTGGTATCGAAGCCGGATTTTGCAGGCCACTCTTTACCAGCGCGAGAGCAGCCTGTTCCCCTGGCCCTGCAACGATGGCATCGATCTCAGGACAGCGTTCGAGGATCTCCGCGCCACAGGCGGTAACCCAGACACCACCCAGCACGATCGGCAGTGACACGTTGCGCTGTTTCAGGACCCTCGCCATAGCCGCGCCGAACCGTCCTTCAACCGGTGACAGGCAGGCAATGCCGACCATTTGAGGCGACTCCTTCAGCACGGCATCGGCGATGCGTTCCAGCAGTGCCTTGGGGGAATCGGAATCGCCTTCATCATCGAGGTCGGTACTGGGATCAAGTACTGCAACCGCCACCCCTTCGCTGCGCAGATAGCTACCAAGAGTGATGTTGGAGAGAGAGGGGCAGAGACCGCCTGGCAGGGTGTCGCCCGCCAGTGGAGTACTGAGCAACAATAGATCCGTCATCTTAGTCTGCTCTAATGGGTGTGTAGGTCTGAGACTAAAAGAATCACCGGCGTTACTCAAGGACTGAATGCGGATAGACAGCTACTTTAAATCTTCGAATAAGCGAGGCTGTCGCTTGGGGCACACAAAATCAATCATCCAGACCTTGGTTGAAAACTGGTCCGAACTGTCATCGACAGGCACCCGCCAGCATCTGTTTTTTATGCGTATGCCAATAGAGCCACCGTATCTTCCTGTTTCTTCAATAAGCGAAGTTGCATGGTCATCGTCTGAGTCTTCCTGGTCAGGGAGGCCGCTGATTCCAATACCAACATGCCCATGTAGTGGTTCTGATGTGTCGGGAAATCCAATGCCGACACTTAGAGCTATGCCGCCGGGATGCTCGCCTGAGGCTTCCTGCGAGAATGCAGGTGATATAGATATGGTCGACAGAATTGCCGCAGCCATCCCGATTTCTTTAAAAGTGGTTTCATTTTAGCCTCCTAGCTTGGTTAGAGTTAAAGTGTTATTGACTATAGGATAAAAATTAATGATAAACATATAATAAATATACGTAAAAGATGTTGACGTGCGATTAGTAGGTCACTATGATTGCGGTGTCATCACTGGGAGTTTGTGGACATTTGGATCAGATGAGGATCGCGTGAAGTGGCTTCACAATAGAGCGGGTCCAACTAAGACTGTGGAGGAGATAAGGTGGAAAAGCTTAAGACTACAAGTGCCCGACTACAGGTTTTGGCTCTCGTTTTTTTTGTTCTTACACCATGTGTTGTCGCACTGGATGCTGGGACAGGGGCGTGGGCGGAGTTGTTGAATATGCCACAAGGTATATCGCTCGATTCTACACAAATCTCCGGAGGTGGACTGCTTGCAGTGCTTGCTCTTGGGTCTATCAAGCCGGTTGTATATATGGTCGCGTTTTATTTGCTCTACAAGCTTCTTGGGCTATACCGAATGGGGGTCATATTTACTGCTGAAAATGTGGCTACCATACGGAAAATCGGGTGGGCACTTGTATCAATCGATATCGCGGCGATGCTTCAGACGTTGATAACAGGCCCTGTTCTGACGTTCTTCCAAATTACTCCTGGCCATATCAGTGCAAGGCTGGAAGTTGGCTTTCTAATCGTTGGGCTGTTTGTCGTGCTCATAGCCTATGTCATGGACATGGGGCGGGAACTAAAAGAACAAGACAGTCTTGTAATTTAGGGGCTGATGATCATGGCTATCATCGTGAATGTTGATGTGGAACTCGCAAAGCGAAAAATGAAGCTAAAGGACTTGGCAGAAGCTATCGGTATTACTGTTCAAAATCTTTCCATTCTAAAGACGGGTAAGGCACGAGCGATCCGTTTTTCTACACTGGATGCTATCTGCAAACATCTGGATTGCCAGCCAGGTGATATTCTTGAGTATCGACCTGATGCAACCGAGGAATAATGTTTATTGGAAAACGTGTAACAATTGCATCCACTGGGCAAAAACTCTTTGAAATACGGCAAAAAACTACAATTAGGTACCTGATTATATACCCCTGAAATTCAGTCATGATTGGACCGTGTTTTTCAATCCGTAAATAATGAAAAAGGCGCAATTATTGCCTATGCATTGAGTCATTGTATCCGTCCAAAAAGCCCTGTTCTGTAATAATTGAACCGGCCGAAGCGGATGAATAACCATCAGGTGTTCAAACAAAATCAATGCATTTGCGCTTTTTACGTTGTTCGCGAACAAATCGCTTTCCCTACAGGAGCTGGGTTTTAGGGGCAATCAGATCAGTTAGTATTGGTGAACTGGTTCTTGTAGCCAATGGACTACGCATGACTTTCAATTTGCGGTTGTGGAGGCGGACTTGGGCTACAATCCCGGGAAGCTTTTTTACCGAACGATGCGAATCTTGAGGGATAATCATGAGTCAAGCCAACAGGGAAACCTACCCTTTGATAGAACTCTCTATCGGCACCCCGGATGTGGATGCTCAGGAGGCGTTCTGGGTAAAGCTGTTCGACGGCAAGGTGATCTTTCGTGGACAGATGATGGGACTGCGTTTCAGTCGCCTGATTGTCTGCGGCGCCACCCTGGTCTTTCGTGAAGATCCCGATTTTCAACTGCCCCCTGGACCGGGAGATGAGCGCCTCTATAACAACCACATCGGATTACGTGTGTTTGACCTGGATCGGTCGGTGGCTGAACTGGAGTCCCGTGGCGCTGAGTTTGTGCTTAAACCGGAAATGGTGCGGGAACTGCTCAAGCAGAAAAATGACGGCGCCCCCAAGATACTTGAAACCGACTATATCGCTCCACCACTGAATGCCGAACGCCTCGCCAACGGGGAGTATAAAATCGATGTGGCGATTCTGGTGGGACCTGACAACCTCTGGATCGAGCTCAATCAGATCACAGAGCCGGAAGATACGAATTGGTTCCCCTGGTGATGCGCAAATCCTTTGGCGGCGGTATTGCCGCCTGGTCCATCCGTCACCCTATCGGGGTTGTGATGATCACCCTGGCGGTGATGGTTCTTGGGGTCTTCTCCCTGGGACGGCTGGGTGTCGATCTGCTTCCTCACATCATCTATCCCGACGTTCGGGTGCGGGTCCTGGATCCCGGTGTGCCCGCGAGCATCATGGAGGATCGCGTTACCCGCCAGTTGGAGGAGCAGCTCGCCATCACGGAGGATGCCATTCACATCGAGTCCCGCTCCTCCGAGGGGCGCAGCGCGGTGGATCTGTCATTTGCCTACGGTACGGATATCGACAAGGCGCTGCAGGATGCCAGTACCCGTCTCGACCGGGCCAAGCGCTTTCTCCCCGATAGCATCGAAGCGCCGGTCATCTATAAACGCGACCCGTCCCAACGGCCGGTTGCGGAGTTCGTTGTCAGTTCCTCCCTGCGGGATTCGGTGGAACTGCGCAGTTGGGTCGACTATGAGTTGAGCAAGTGGTTCCTCAACCTGCCCGGCGTGGCTGCTGCAGAGGTTGGTGGTGGGCTGGTGCGTGAGATTCAGATCCAGGCGGATCAGCTGCGCCTGGCAGGACTCGATATGCATCTGCTCGACTTGAAGGATGTGCTGGAGTCGGCAAACGTGGATACGCCGGGTGGCCGTCTCATGATGGAACATGGTGAAATCAGCGGCCGCACGGATGGCCGTTTTCACTCGGTGAATGAGATTCTGAACCTTCCATTGGCCAGCGTTGGCGTGGGCAACCTGTCGGCGATGGTGCGGCTGAGTGAGGTGGCGGAGGTCGAAGACGGCGCAGAGGAGGAGCGGCTGCGAATCCGTCTCAACCAGTTGCCTGGCATCAAACTCTCGATCCAGAAACAGCCGCAGGCGAACACGGTAAAGGTGGTGGACAGTGTCCTGGCGCGAGTGGCTGAGTTGCAGGAAAAAGGGTTGATACCCCCCGATGTGGAGATACGCCCGGTGGATGATCAGGCGCATTATGTCCGGCGGGCACTGAACAATGCGGTGAACTCAGCCGGTATTGGCGCAATGCTCGCAATGCTGGTGGTCTATCTGTTCCTTGGCAGTCTGCGCCGTACGCTGATCATCGGCAGCGCTATACCCATTGCCATACTGGTGACCTTCATTCTCATGGCGAGTGGTGGATTGACGCTGAATATCATGACGCTGGGTGGTTTGGCGCTTGGTATCGGTATGCTGGTGGATAGCACCATTGTGATGCTCGAAAATATCTATCGGCATCAGCGGGAACGCAGTGGGGCAGACGTAACCGATGTAACCGAGGTGTCGGGTAGGGCGGCAGCCGAGGTCAACAGCGCCATTGTCGCCTCCACGTCCACTAACCTGGCTGCGGTACTGCCGTTTCTCTTCATCGGAGGTCTGGTCGGATTGCTGTTTCAGGAGCTGATCTTCACCATATCAGCGGCCATTGTTGCCTCGCTTCTGGTGGCGCTTACCCTGGTACCCGCATTGGCCGGCCGCATACCGGCGCAACGTGAGGGGCTGATGAGACGCGGAGTGAACCTTCTGATCGCTGCTCTACAGAACGGTTATGCCTGGTTGACCCGCTGGCTGTTGAAGGTGCCCTGGCTCGTGCCGTTGTTGTTTATCCTGGGGATGGTTCTGGCTTGGCCAATGCTCAGTCAGGGACGGCAGATCTTTCTGCCGGAGATGGATGAGGGGCGGGTCTACGTCAGTATTACTGCCGACCGTGGTATCAATCTGGCCCGCATGGATGAAATTGTCAAAAAGATCGAAACGATGTTCGTGCAGCAGCCTGAGGTCGAGAGTATCTATGCCCAGGTGGGGGGATTTGTCTTTGGCCGCTCCACTTATGAAGCATCCAATCGCTCCAGTCTGCATATTGCCCTGAAACCGATAAAGGAGCGGGGTATCGACAGCCGGACATGGATTGCACGTATGCAGAAGCAGATTCAAGATGCCAGCCTGGTCGGCATACGGATATATATGCGGGTCTCCGGCATTCGCGGTATCCGCCTGAACCGGGGGGATGACGACATTGAACTGCGTCTGCAGGGTACGGATCTTGAAAAGATGTCCCGGATTGCAGATCGGGTGGTTGAACGTCTCGGGAAAATCGAAGGCTTACGAAATATCTCTCATACCAGCGAGGACCTGAATCAGGAACTTTCAGTTGTGGTGGATCGGGAACGGGCCTCGGGTTTTGGCCTCTCAGTGGAAGATGTCGGACGCATCCTGGAGCTTGCCCTGGGAGGTCTGAAGGTAACTGAATTCCTCGATGGTGATCGCAGTGTGGACGTGCGTCTGCGTCTACAGCGGCGGGATGTCTCCACCCCGGCCGATGTTGAGTCGGTGATTATCTTCAGTCGAACGGAGCCAAGGGTTCCCCTGCGCCTGGGAGAGGTGGCCAAGGTCGAGTTGGTGCCAAGCCCTGTCTCTATCCATCGGGATCAGCAGCGCCGGGTGGTGAATATCAGTGCCTCCACCAGCAAGGACTTGGCGCCTGGAGAAGCGTTGCAGTCGGTACAGGCTGTGATAGATGGGATGGAGTTGCCGCCAGGATACATAGTCTATGATGCGGGCGGCCAGGAGGCGCAGCGTGAGGGACGTGACCTGGGATTGCTCTTGCTGGGGCTGGCGCTGTTTCTGGTCTTTGTGGTGATGGCGGTACAGTATGAATCACTGCGTAATCCCATTGTCATCATGCTCAGTGTGCCTTTTGCGGTGATTGGAGTCGCTTTGGGATTGGAGTGGTCTGGACTGCCGCGTTCCATGCCGGTGCTGCTGGGCCTGATCATGCTGGCCGGGATCGTGGTGAACAATGCGATTGTGCTGGTGGAATATATGGTTTTACAACGTCGTGCCGGATTGACGATTGATGCCGCGATCATCGAGGCCGCGCGGCTTCGACTGCGCCCGATCCTGATGACCACCCTGACCACCGTGGCTGGTATGTTGCCTCTGGCACTGGCCTGGGGGGAGGGAGCGGAGATGCTGCAGCCGCTGGCGGTTACCATGGTCTCCGGGTTGCTGTTTTCCACCCTGGTGACGTTGTTGTTGATTCCGTCGGTCTATCGGTTGATTGCGGTGGGGGATAAGAGGTTAAAGGTTAAAGGTCAAAGATGGCTGTGCCGCCGGAGAGACCGAACTATGTCGCTACGCGGTGCTGGAAAAGCTGTAGGCCGGTTCAAGCGTAGCGGAACCGGCACCAGCGCTAAATTCTGAGCGCCCGATCCGCTGCGCTTGATCGGGCCTACATACTACTGGGGCCAGAAAAAAGTACTTGCATTGGGCTGCACCGGACACATACTTGCTTTCACCTTTCACCTTTCACCTTTCACCTTTCACCTTTCACCTTTCACCTTTCACCTTTCACCTGTCCCTACAGCATCGTCACCCGATTCCGGCCATTGTTTTTCGACTGGTAGAGCGCATCATCTGCCCGCTTTAAGAGGGTTGCCGTTGTGTCGTCCGACTGCAGAAAGGTGATGCCGAAACTGCCGGTGACTTGAGTGCCGTTGCTGGGTTTTATCATGGCAATGGCGGCTCTGAGCCGTTCACTCAGTTTCATTGCTTTGTCAGCTGTAAGGTCGGGGCAGATGATCAGAAACTCTTCACCTCCCCAACGGCCAATCGTGTCGTTGCCCCGCACGTTATCCTTCAACTGCTCTGCCAGATGCTGAATGACTTCGTCTCCCATCTGATGTCCATACCGGTCGTTGATCGATTTGAAGTGGTCGATATCGAGTAGGATAAGTGCCAGGGGTGAGTCGTTTCGTTGGGCGCCATCCAAACTCTCCTGCATCACCTGATCGATTTTTCGCCGGTTGTAGAGCTGGGTCAGGACGTCGATCTCCGAAAGGCGGGCGAGCTCCCGATTCTTGGCCGCCAGCTGCTTCTGCGTGCTGCGAAGTCTGTCCAGCGCATTTGTCAGCTGGGCGTTTTCCTCTTTACGCAGCTCTTCGCGGATCGCACGGGCAGCAATCCCCCGGTAGATCGAAGAGATATAGACGGCGAGAGCGGTAAAAAACGCAAGAAAAATAACCCGCAGCGCAATATTGCTGTCACTTACCAATGGGGTGGTGAAATCTTCGGAGATTGTGCCGAGTTCTATCGTGCCTCTGCTGATAGCCAGGAAAACAATCAGCAGGTAGAGGCTGATGCTGAGTACCCCCGAGAGCAGTGTGAGTCGGGGTGAAAAACGGATGGTGGCAAGACCGATCCAGAGATAGTAGAGCAGGAAGGCCTCTGACTTGAAGGTTCGATAGGTGCCGAAGGCGTAGAGAACGATGGAGAGCAGGAGGATATCTATGGTGACAGATAGATATTTCAGCCACCAGATATGCCTGTCTCGTTTGAGGTGGAAATGGAGCAGGACGCCGTAGATCAGGTTAACCAGCGAAGCGCTGATTATGGCGATGAAGGAAAAGTCGGGAATCTCATTGCGTATGCTGAATCCCGCCAGAAAGTAGAGGAAGGTGAATAAAATCCTGGCGTTGTTTGCATAACGCTCGCTTTGCTGCTCTTCTTTGATGAAAAGCTGTTTGAGAGGCGTTGACGAGTTTGGCCCTGTTACTTCGTGCATCCACTCATTATAGCGGCCACTAGCCAGACAAAAATTGAGGAATACCACAGTTTAGGGAAGTAAAACCCTTTTATTGGTTAACGGTACTGCCGCAGATACCACCACTCGAACAGGCGCTTGAGCCAATGGAACAGACGCATGTTTGGCATCACGATGTTACGCGTGGCGGTGCGGGCCACCAGCATGCCGGAGGTCTGGCTGTCGACGATACAGACCAGTTCCACCTTGTAGGTCTCTTTGGGTGCCTCCCCCCGGAACTCCGCCAGCAGATTCTTGGCCGCTGCCACCGCCTGCAGATCGGCCATGTGGGCCTGCTTCGGCATCCAATCGGGGCCGGGAAAGCTGCCGGAATCACCGGCCACGTAGACCTGTTTCATGCCTTCGACCCGGCACTGAGCGTCTGCCTTTACCAGTCCGCCCGGGGAGCGGGGCAGGTCAGTGTTGTCGAACCACAAATTACCGGTCATGCCGGGCATGAAGAGGATCAGGTCGGCATCAAATTCGCCGCCGTGGGTGATCACCTTGGTTTCGGTGAACGCTTTCATCTTGACGCCGAGATGGGTTTCGATTTTCCGTTTGGCCATCTCCTGAACCAGCCCTTTCACCGCCTTAGGTCCCAGACGCTGTCCTGGGTTCTCTGCAGGGGTGAAGAAGATGAGTTTGAATTTGTCGCGGCGTTTCTCCAGGCGCAGTTGCCGGTCGATGCCGAAGAGAAACTCGAACATCGGGCCGCCACGCATGGCGCTGGGCTCCTTGGGATTGCCGGCAAAACCGATGGCGATGGTGCCGCCCTCCAGGCCCTGTAAACGGTCACGGATTCTGACGGTTGCCGAAACGCCTTCGCAGGGAGTAATAGCGTGTTTGATACCGGGCAGTTTTTTTATGAACCGGCCGCCGGAACCGATGATCAGACCATCGTTTTCGATCTTGCCATCGCTGGTGATCAGGGTGCGCCCGCCATCTTCCAGGCCTGTGGCTTCGGCAACGTGATGGATGACGTTCATGCGCCGGAAAAACTTCTCCAGTGGAATGATCAGGTCTTTGGGTTGGCGCAGACCGGAGGGAATCCAGATAGTGCCGGGTAGATAGTGGAATTCAGCCTTGGGGCTGACGACGGTGATCTGCATCTCCTTGTCGCCGGCCCGCAGATGCTGCACAGCCGTCAGTGCAGCAAAACCGCTGCCGACAATGGTTACTCGCTTCATGCAAGGGTTCTCCAGCGCAATTTGGAGGGTGCCACAAAAGCGATCAGGTAGGTCGGATCAGCGATAGCGCAACCCAACAAGTTTTAAGATCTTTTCAGCACCCTGCATTTGTAAATTGATCCGCGCAGAGAGTCTTTGTCCAGCCGCACACTGGTAACCACCCTGCAGATCGGTGTGCGAATAGTATCGGGAGCCGCACCCCGTCACAAGCAGGAATACCCTGCACTGGAAGGGGCAGCCCTCCGCTCTGTCAGAGTCCGACCAGTTCTGCGTGCAGACCTTGAAACTGGGTGATGCTCAACAGGTCCTGGCCGCTTACCAGTGCTGGATTGTATTCCAGCAGGAAGAGATGGGGACGGCGCTCGTCTACATGTACGGAGACGACTCCATCTTTTTGTCGAAAGGACGACTGCAACTGGTCGAGCGTAGCTTTATCAAGATTTTCGTCGACGTGAATAGTGACGTCCGCCAGATTGATGTCCACGATGTTATCTCCTCAAAGTGTGTCCCGATTCTGACATTGAACGGTCGGATAATGGAACAGGTTGCGGCGCAACAGTGCTGCCTACCTATAAGGATAGCGGAAAATTTGGAGTGATTGTTGTGCAGATTACTCCACCGGGGTAACCCGCTTGCCGTTTCGCAGGCCGAGAATGCCTTTGCTGATGATGACGTCGCCAACTTTGAGTCCTGTGACGATCTCGACCCGGTTGGCAATGTGGCTGCCGCTGGTCACCGTGGTGCGCAGGGCTTTGCTGTTTCCATCGAGGAGAAAGACATACTCCCCCGCATTATCCCGTTGCAGAGCCTTGAAAGGCACCATCAGGCGTTGCTTTTGCGCGGTTTCCAGGTTTACACGGGAGAGCTGGCCGGGACGTGCGGCCTGGGGTATGGGATCCAGCACCACTTCAATGATGCCCATGCGGGTGTTGATGTCCAGTTCCGGATGGATGCGTTTTACCTTGCCGGAAAACCGTTTGGAGCCGAGGCCATCTATGCCTACCAGGACGGGATCACCCAGGTTGAGATTGGGCAGCAGCAGGTCGGATACAGGTATCTCGATGATGAGCGATTCAGGATCGATCAGTGTCAACAGATGAGTATGGCGGGGCACCACATCGCCGGGTTCCACCAGGCGCTGACTGATAACGCCGCTGAAGGGGGCCTTTATCTGGGTATAGGCCAGCCGGGTTTCCAGAAGCTTTTGCTCCGCCATCGAGACTTCAACTTCGGTCCTGGCGCGGGCCAGTTCGTCTTCTGAGGTGGCTTTATGTTTAGCCAGATCCTCGATTCGTTTTAGATTGAGTCTGGACTGACGGGTGGTAGCTGCTGCCTTCTGCAGTTCGGCTTCGAGCAGGTCGCTCTCCAGGCGCGCCAGTAGTTGGCCGACTTTAATCCGGTCTCCCTCATAAAAGGGCAATTCGGTGATGCGCCCCTCTTCCTGACTGAAGATGCGCACCTTTTGACGGGCGCGCAGAGTGCCGGTGAGTTCATGTTTGAGGCCGACTGCACGAGGGGTTAGGATTTCGGTCACCACCAGATGTTTGGTGGCAGGGCGGGACTTTTTGTCAGCGCCACTTTTTTTTGCGCTGCCGGTCGGCTCCGTGCAGGCAAAAAGGCTGATGGTAAACAGCAGTGTCGATACTAGCCTGAAAAGATGCCTGGCACGCATGAGTCGGTTAACAGGTCCTACTTCAGGCTGCTGACTGGTGGTGCGCCACCATTGGGAACGTATGGAGAGTAGTGTTTGATGTCGCGCTTGACGTTACGTTGCACGATTACACCGAGGATTTTGAAACTCTTACCCGTGAGATCGATGGCTGGGTAACCGGCCTTGAGAGCCTGCAGCCGCTTCTTTCCGTCTCCTTCCGAGATGTATTGGCGGAACCAGCGTTCCCCATCCACCTCGGCCAGGATATAGGCTCCGGTGGCACAGACTTCGGCCGGTTCGATGACGATGACGCACTTGGCGGGAAATTCCGGCTCCATGCTGTCGTCCAGTACCTGGAGAGGGTAAAGCTCGTTATAACTACACTCGTTGCTCATGATCTGTTCTGTGTCAATCTGGCCGATAAAGTTGCGAATTAAACCTTGGAGTTGCCTGGTTTTATCCACAGAAATATTAGAGAAATCTGCGTTTCTATCGGAGATTCCGATAAAATCCAGTTTTCACACTGACCGCATTCTAGCATGTCCCACTATATTCAATCCCAAAACCGGGTTCACAAGGATAGACGAGATTTTCACAACCTTCGCAACATGCTGCCCTTCCTTTGGGAGTATCGCGGGCGGGCACTGTTTGCGCTGGGTTGCCTGATAGTCGCAAAACTGGCCAATGTGGGTATTCCTCTGGTGCTCAAAGAGATTGTCGACCTCCTGGAAAAAGGCGACAAGTTGCTGTTGGTTTTGCCTCTCTCACTTCTACTGGGTTACGGTGCGCTGCGCCTCAGCAGTTCGCTTTTCAATGAGCTGCGGGATGCGGTTTTCGCGCGGGTGCGTTATCGCGCCATGAGGCGTCTATCCAATCGGGTGCTGAACCACCTGCATGATCTATCCTTGCGCTTCCATCTGGAGCGCCAGACGGGGGCTATCAGCCGCGATCTGGAGCGGGGCACCCGTTCGGTCAGTTCCATTCTCAACTACATGGTCTTCAGCATCCTGCCGATGCTGGTGGAGTTCAGCCTGGTGGCGGTGGTACTGCTGACCCAGTACGACATTGTCTTCACGCTGGCCACCTTTGGCACAGTGGCAGTCTATATCGGCTTTACTCTGGCGATCACTGAGTGGCGTATGGAGTGCCGCCATGCCATGAACAAGCTGGATTCGCAGGCCAATAGCCAGGCCTTCGATAGTCTCATCAATTATGAGACGGTCAAATATTTCGGCAATGAACGATTGGAGCTGGACCGTTTCGACGGCACCCTTTCCCAGTGGGAGGATAATGCGGTCAAGAGCCAGACTTCCATGTCACTGCTCAATTTTGGTCAGGGCGGGATAATCGCCATCGGCGTCACCATTATCATGATCTTTGCCACCGATGGAGTGGTGAAGGGTGAGATGTCAATCGGCGACCTGGTGCTGGTCAATGCCTTTATGTTGCAGCTCTTCATTCCGCTGAACTTTCTCGGCATTGTCTATCGTCAGATCAAGTACTCCCTGGCGGATATGGATCTTATCTTCAAACTGCTGAAGCAAAAGCCGGAGATCACCGATGCGCCGGATGCACAACCCCTGGTGCTGCGTGAGGGGGAGGTCCGCTTCGAGTTTGTAGATTTCTCCTACCAGAAAGAGCGGGTGATCCTGCACGGTGTGGATTTCACCATCCGGCCTGGTGAAAAGGTGGCGGTGGTGGGACATAGCGGGGCGGGCAAGTCGACCCTTTCCCGACTGTTGTTCCGTTTCTACGACGTCACCGGCGGCCGGGTATTGCTGGACGGGCAGGATATTCGATCAGTGACCCGTGACAGCCTGCGGGCAGTGATCGGCATCGTGCCCCAGGATACCGTGCTGTTCAACGAATCGATCCTCTACAATCTCTCCTATGGCCGGCCGGATGCCAGCCGGGATGAGATAGAGGCCGCTGCAGGCATCGCCCATATCGCAGCGTTCATCGATTCGCTGCCGGACGGATATGAGACGGTGGTGGGAGAGCGGGGGCTCAAACTCTCCGGTGGCGAGAAACAGCGCATTGCCATCGCCCGGGCGATGCTCAAGCGGCCGCGTATACTGGTTTTCGACGAGGCCACATCCTCACTCGATACCAAGACGGAACAGGTGATTCAGGAGACCCTGAAAGAGGTGGCGAAGGATCACACGACACTGGTCATAGCCCATCGTCTCTCCACGGTGGTGGATGCGGATCGTATCCTGGTGATGGAGCAGGGCAGTATCATGGAACAGGGCACCCACCGGGAGTTGTTGGCGATAAATGGCCGTTACCGGCAGATGTGGCAGTTGCAGCAGGAAGAACGGGAGTGACCCCGAACCTTACTGAAAAAACCTGTCATTGCGAGGGAGCGTAGCGACCGCGGCAATCTCCCGCTACGGAGTACAACCCAAAGAGATTGCTTCGCTACGTTCGCAATGACGAAAAATGTCATTCATTCAGAGGCTCCTTAAATAACTGGAAATACAAGATGAGCAGACCTTTCCCAGACTATTACATGATCACTGGTAAATTCATTGATCATGACGATTTCAGTAACAAGCTGGAAGCAGCCTTGAAAAATGGCAACAGGATAGTCCAATTGCGTTGTAAAACGATCCGCGATGCGGATGAATACCTGGCGTTGGCGAATATCGCGGCCGCTCTCTGCAGGCAATACGATGCACTGCTTCTGCTGGCGACAGCGGCCGAACTGTTCGGTCGATCCGAAGCGGACGGTCTGCACCTTAGCAGTGATGTGCTGAATCAATATTCGAGCCGACCCGTAGCGGAAGGGAGATTGCTCTCGGTCTCCTGCCATACCCGGGAGGATATGCAGAAGGCGGTGCAACTCGGTGCGGATATACTGCTGCTCTCTCCGGTCAAGGCGACCTCCAGCCATCCCGACATCCCGGGTATCGGCTGGAAAAAGTTCAGTGAGATGATTGCTGGGGTTGACCAGCCCGTCTATGCGTTGGGTGGAATGAAAGCAGAAGATCTTGGTGATGCGAAAAAGGTGGGTGGGCAAGGCATTGCTGCAATCAATGCACTTTGGAATCAATGATAGGGCTCAGGATGGGTCAGATGGATTTTCTGCTCAGGGCTGCGAGTTAGTTTTCGACTTGAATTGCTGCAAGTTATACATTGCATCCTAATGAACCAGTTTGTAGATAAAATGCTCGATGACTGAATTTGCTGAAATTCCCGGTGCCAAAGTCTACCTTGTCGGCGGTGCGGTGCGGGATCGGTTGCTGGGGCTGCCGGTGTACGACCGTGACTGGGTGGTGGTAGGCGCCACGGCCAAGCAGATGGCCGATGCGGGTTACCAGTCGATGCCGGGCGACTTCCCGGTCTTTATTCATCCGGAGAGTGGGGATGAATACGCCTTGGCGCGCACTGAGGTCAAAACCGGTCCCGGATATCACGGCTTTGAGGTGGATGCGGGTCCGGACATCACCCTGGAGCAGGATCTGCTGCGGCGTGACCTGACCATCAATGCGCTGGCCGAGGATGCCGACGGCAACATCATCGATCTTTGCCACGGACGTGACGATCTGGATGGGGGTTTGTTGCGGCATATCACTCCCGCTTTTACCGAAGATCCCGTCCGCCTGCTGCGGATTGCCCGTTTCGCCGCAAAACTTGGGCAATGGGGATTTCGGGTTGCCCACGGCACCCACGACCTGATGAAGAAAATGGCCGCCTCCGATGATCTGCTCAATCTCAAATCTGAGCGGGTCTGGCGAGAGATGAAAAAGGCTCTCGCCCAGCTTCAGCCCTGGCGTTTTTTTGAGGTGCTGCATCAATGTGGCGTCTTGCAGCGACTGCTCCCCGTTTTGGGAGAGACGATGGGAGATGCGACTGCTCATGGTCATCCCTCCCCCAAAGCAACAATGGCACCTCTGCACCGGGCGGTGGTTTTGACCGAAGATCTCAGGGTGCGTTTCGTTGCTGTGATGTTCGCCGGGTTGGCACGAACCGGTGAGATGGCTGAGTTTTCCCGACAGTTGCGTGTTGAGCGGGAATTTACGGATCTGCTTGAGTGGGTGCTGGTTCACGGGGTTGATCTCGATGCCGAAACACCAGCGGAAAATCTGCTGCGTATCGTTGCCAGGTTGAAGCCCGTGCAGCACCCTGAGCGTTACCGGGCTTTTGAGCAGTGCTGCCACGCCCTTTGGCCCGAGAAGATGCAGTCGGCATGGCCTCGTCTGGAA
The DNA here is from genome assembly GCA_003349915.1 of endosymbiont of Escarpia spicata. Lineage (GTDB taxonomy): Bacteria > Pseudomonadota > Gammaproteobacteria > Chromatiales > Chromatiaceae > QGON01. Next base: position 212,561 of record QFXE01000005.1, on the reverse strand, counting down.
CTTGCAGGGCAGGTGGTTTCATCGGTCGACGTGCAGGCGTTGCGTCGTACAGGTCTCGAAGGGGCGGCTCTGGGTGATGCCTTACAGCATGCGAGGGTTGAAATGTTGCAGCAACGATTGCCGGACTTCTAATGCGAGATCAATGTAATAATTGCAGATTCAACCAGGAGGTAGGGTGCGCTGTGCGCACCATGATTAGCGTGATTACGGATTGTCTTGGTGCGCATGGCGCACCCTACACGTCTGAAGTATGACTTTTTTACTGTTTTACAGGCTGCCAATTCACATCTCTAATGCTGCGGGTTAGAGTGCCCGATTATGAACCCAGATCAAGAACAGACCGTTTCTATTGATCCCACCCGGCCGAGGGATGCCGGGGAGCCTCCGGTGGCGCAGACGAGCGGATCGTGGGTAGGTTATGCGGGTCGCTGGCCGAGCCTGCAGATCCTCCTGACCGGCCACTTGCTCTTGCCTATCGGTCTGCTGGGTATGAGTATCCTGACCAGCCTGGTGCTCGTGGTTTTACTTTTTGTTGGGGTCGGTGCTGCAGAAACGGTTCAGCGCTTGTTGCTGGTAAGCATCGTTTTTGCCGGTTTGACGATGTTGGTGGGAATGGCGAGATTGCGCAGTCAGCTGCTCCGCCCGCTGGCGACGCTGGAGGATACTGTGGCACAGGTCTGTGAAGGTGAGCCCGTGGTAACCCAGACCCCGAAACAGAGCGGTGTGCTCTCCGTGATGGCCAGAGGCATCGACAGTCTGAGTGAGGAGTTGACCGATATCTATGAGGATATGGAGGTACGGGTTGCCCGCCAGAGTTCCAAGCTGGCGCAGAAAACCACCTCTCTACAGCTTCTCTATGATGTGGCTACCGGTATCAACCAGTCGGAAAACCTGGACGAGCTGCTGTTGGACTATCTACGGGTGCTCAAGCAGATGCTGAACGGCCGCTCTGCCAGCGTCCATCTGGTGATGCCGGACGGGCGGGTACGGGTGGTGGGGAGCATCGGTCTCGATAATCGCCTCTATCGGGAGCGGGAGATGCTGCCGGTGAAGCTGTGCCACTGTGGCATTGCCCTGTTGCCCGGGAACAGTCTTTGCGAGCATGATGCAGTGGAGTGTTCACGGGCCAATGACCGCAGGATGTTCGGCAAGGATGAGATCGAGCGGGTGACGGTTTCACTCTGGCACCACGGGGACGTGCTGGGTTTCTACCATATCTATGTGGACAAGCCGGGCATCTACAGTGGACGGGAGGACGTGCTCGACATCCTCAATACCATCGGCAGTCACCTTGGCATGGCGGTGGCCAAGCAGCGCTCGGATAAGGAGGCGCGGCGGCTCTCTATCGTCAAGGAGCGCACCGCCCTGGCCCATGAGCTGCACGACTCCCTGGCCCAGACTCTGGCGAGTCTGCGATTCCAGGTGCGTATGTTGGAGGAGACCCTGGAGAAACCCGATCAACACCCGGAGGCGCAGCAGGAGACCCAGCGTATCCGCCACGGTCTCGATGAGGCGCATCTGGAGTTGCGGGAATTGATCAACAGTTTTCGTGCCCCCGTGGACCAGCGGGGGTTGCTGGCGGCGCTGGAGAAGCAGGTTGAACGTTTTCAGCATGAGACCGGTGCCCACGCCGTCTTTCAGTCCGATTGCCGGGAAGTGAGAATGAACAGCAGCCAGGAGCTACAGGCCCTGCGCATCGTGCAGGAGTCGCTGGCCAATATCCGCAAGCACGCAAAGGCGCAAACTGTGCGGGTGTTGCTGCGTTGCCGTGGAGGGGGGAACTACCTTCTGCTGGTTGAGGACGACGGTGTTGGTTTTGAAGGGGCTGCGCCGGAAGGTAATCCAGGTGAGCACATTGGTCTCTCCATCATGGAAGAGCGGGCGCGCCGGGTTGGGGGTAAATTGAGTATTGAAAGTGAACCGGGAGAGGGTACGCGGGTGGAGTTGTGTATCCGCCAGGCCGATCTTAAGACCGATGGCGGGAGGTAGTTTATGCGGGTAATGTTGATTGATGATCACGCCCTGTTTCGAATCGGTCTGCAGGAACTGCTGACGCGCCGGGGTATCGAAGTGAGCGCCATTGGTGACTGTGTGCAGGGCATAGACCTGGTGGAGCAGCAGCAACCCGATGTGGTACTGCTGGATATGCGCATGCCCGACATGACCGGGATAGAGGTGTTGCTGCAGCTGCGAAAAAATGAGCAGCAGATGCCGATTATCATGCTGACCACCAGTCGCGAGGAGAAGGATGTCATCGACTCGCTGCAGAACGGCGCCCAAGGCTATCTGCTCAAAGACATGGAACCCGATGAACTGATCGATGCCCTGCAGGAGATCGTGCAGGGAAACACCGTGGTGGCCAAGGAGTTGACCGGTATTCTGGCCAAGGCGGTTCGGGGTGACAGTCGTGGGCTGGAGAAGCCGACGTCAACACTGGATGATCTGACGCCGCGGGAACGGGAGATCCTCTGTCATCTGGCGGATGGTCAGAGCAACAAGGTTATCGCACGTCATCTCGGTATTTCCGATGGCACCGTAAAACTGCACGTCAAGGCGATCCTGCGCAAGCTGGATGTTCACTCCAGGGTCGAAGCGGCGGTGATCGCGGTAGAGCGGAATCTATGTTTGCGCAATTAGCTTGTGTTCACGCTCTTTGGGCCAGAATTTCCGCAGCTTGCTGCGAAGCGTTTGTAGGAGCGGCGCCTCGCCACGATTTGCCCAACAACGACGTTTCGCGGCGAGGGCGCCGCTCCGATTTAATATCCTGGCTGCACTCAACCGGATAGGTTGATGCAGACAGGTTTCTCCCCGTTTTTTTGCTACTTAATGGGCGAGGTCGCTCCCTGCTCCGAAAACTCGGGTGCCTTGTACCAGGAGAGTTTCTCCTGCAGTTCCACAACCCGCCCCACGATGATCAGAGTCGGTGGCTTGGGTTTCTCCCGTTCCACCACTTCATGAATATTATCCAAAGTGCCGGTGAAGACCCGTTGCATGTGAGTGGTGCCTTGCTGAACCAGTGCGATGGGCATGTCCCCGGGAGTGCCGTGAGCTTGGAGTTGTTGGCGGATCACAGGTAGCCCAAGCAGTCCCATGTAGAAGACGATCGTCTGATTGGGTTGCGCCAGCATCTCCCAGTTGAGATTCATGGTGCCGTCTTTTAGATGGCCGGTGACGAAGGTGACCGACTGGGCGTAGTCTCTATGGGTGAGGGGAATGCCCGCATAGGAGGCGCAGCCTGCAGCTGCGGTGACGCCGGGTACGACCTGGAAGGGGATGCCCTCTTCGGCGAGGGTGTCGATCTCCTCGCCGCCACGGCCGAAGATGAAAGGGTCGCCGCCCTTCAGGCGCACCACCCGCTTGCCCTCTTTGGCCAGGCGTGCCAGCAGCTTGTTGATCTCTTCCTGCCGCATGGCATGGTTGGAGCGCTCTTTGCCGACGTAGATGCGCTCGGCGTCCTGGCGTGTCATTTCCAGGATCGGTTCCGCCACTAACCGGTCGAAGACCACGACATCGGCCTGTTGCATCAGCCGCAGTGCGCGGAAAGTCAGCAGATCCGGATCACCCGGTCCGGCCCCCACCAGATAGACCTCTCCGGTCGATTTCGACAGTTTGGCATCCGCCAGGGCCTTGTCCAGCAACTGATCCGCCTCGTCGGCGTGTCCGGAGAAGATGCGTTCCGCCACTCCACCCTGCAGCACCTTGTCCCAAAACAGGCGCCGATCTTTCGGTTCGCTGAAGGTCTCCTTTACCCGTTCTCTGAAACGGCCGCAGAATTCTGCCAGACGACCGTATCCAGCAGGGATCAGGGACTCAAGGCGGGCCCGAATCAGACGCGCCAGCACCGGGGAGGCACCACCGGTGGAGATTGCGGCAACCACAGGGGAGCGGTCGATCACCGAGGGAACGATAAAGCTGCAGAGCTTGGGTTGATCCACAACGTTGACCGGGATGCGTTGTGCGCTGGCCAGCTCGGCAATGTTGCGGTTGACATCACTGTCGCTGGTTGCAGCGATGACGAGATGGCTCTCAGCCAGGTCACTCTCGTCAAAATGCCGCTCGATATGGGTAAGCTGTCCCGTGTCCCGCCAAGTGGCCAGATTTGGCGTTAGTTCAGGTGCCACCAGAGTAACGTCCGCACCAGAATTCAGCAGGGCTGCGGTCTTGCGTTCGGCGACAGGGCCGCCGCCTGCCACCAGGCAGCGCTTGCTGTTGATGTCGAGGAAGATGGGGAAAAAGTCCATAGATTCAATGCTTCAGTGAGAATTTGGAGTGGTGGTGGATTGCCACAGCTGTTGAGCATGGGCGAACAACCCGGTGAAATCCATGCTATTTTATACGATTACTTCATGCTTTTGGCTTGAAATATTTAAACGCATTAATATACTAATGCGCTCAGTTATTCAATATTAGGTGGTAAAACGTGCTGGTACAGGAAATAGACTCTTCCGATCTGCAGGCCCGTATCTCCGAGGGCGATGACTTCTATCTGCTGGATATTCGCAGTGCCGGCGAAGTGGCCCAGGGGATGCTGCCCGATTCAGACCATATGCCGATGCATGTCATTCCCCTGCGCATGGAAGAACTGCCCAAGGACAAGGATGTGATCCTCTACTGTCACAGTGGTGCCCGATCTTATCATGCCTGTGCCTATCTGATTCAGCAGGGGTTTGAAAACGTGATTAATCTGCGCGGCGGTATTCTGGGTTGGGCGCGCTCAGGATATCAGGTGGCTGCTAGAAAAGTTGGCTAACAAATTGAATTTCCATAGGTAAATGGGTTTGTAGCCTGTTTGGCTGCTGTTTTATCAAGAGGTTTTGCTTGCGTTTCCGCGGCGCTTCGCATATAAATTACGCCCTGGATTATTCCTATACATTCTAATACAACCATATTCTGGAGGTCTTACCATGGCTGATTTCGATCAAGAGTTGGATGCAAGCGGACTGAACTGCCCCCTGCCCATTCTGCGTGCAAAGAAGACTCTGAACGGCATGGAGTCTGGCAAGGTTCTACACATCATTGCTACTGATCCCGGTTCCGTGAAGGACTTCGAGGCATTTTCCAAGCAGACCGGTAACGAGCTGATGGAATCCAAGGAAGTCGGCGGCAAGTTCGAATTCCTGATCAAGAAAGGCTGATTTCCGGCCGCTGGGTTATATTGGAGACAGTTTAGATGTCAGACATGAAAAAGTTAGCCATCATCGCCACCAAGGGTTCGCTGGACTGGGCTTATCCGCCTTTTATCCTCGCGTCGACCGCTTCGGCCTTGGGCTATGATACCGAGATATTCTTCACCTTCTATGGCCTGCAGCTTCTGAAAAAGAATCTGGACCTGGAAGTCACACCCCTGGGTAATCCGGGTATGCCGATGCCGATGGGCATGGATAAGTGGTTTCCTGTCATGGGTCTGACCCTGCCGGGCATGCAGGGCATGATGACCAGTATGATGAAGAAGAAGATGGCATCCAAAGGCGTTGCCAGTCTGCCGGAATTGCGGGAACTCTGCCAAGAGGCTGAGGTTCGGCTGGTTGCTTGCCAGATGACTGTTGACCTGTTTGAGATGAATACCGCTGAATTCATCGACGGCGTCGAGTATGCCGGTGCAGCCGCATTCTTTGAGTTTGCCGGCGAAAGTGATATCTGCCTTTACATCTAATCCGTTGTAAATTGCAGTTCCAAAGCGCTGCCCTCACAAGGGGCGGCGCTTTTTTTGTGGTCGTAGTGATGTAAGGTTTACATAAACGTCTTGTTTACGCCAAAACCGAACAGGTGGACGCTGGACTCGTAGTCGCCCACAACGGCGCTGGTGCCATTCGTCTCGCCATTGGTGTGGGTTGTCGCTGTCGGTGTGCGGTCTTGAAACTTCACGTACATATAACCGGCGTCGATCGACCAGTCGTCTCCCAGTTGATGTCCGGCACCAAAGCTGAAGAGATGGCGGTCGGCATCAGGTACGCGGGGGCTGAAATAGTCATCACCCTGCGGGGTTTCGTCAAAGGTATAACCAGCGCGCAACTGTGTGTTTCCAGTGAGGTCGTAGGAGGCGCCGAAACGGTAGGCGTTGACGTCTTTCCATTTGTTTTCGCTGCTGACGTAGTTGATAAAGGAGAGTTCCTTGTTGTCCACCACAAGCGTGTCGAAACTGCTCCAACCCGTCCGGGTGATGTCGAACTCCAGCGCCAGCTTATCTGTTGTCTGGTTGCGCACGCCGATCTGCAGACGGTAAGGCACTTCAAGCTCGGCAACCGCATTGTTTGAGGCAAACCCAGGGACCGGTGAGCCGGGGGGAAGGGCGATAGTGCCGTCGATAGGGATCTTTGCGGCAGAGTGGAAACTGCCGCCAAAGCTCCAGTTGTTCATTACGTAGAGGCCGCTGATGTTTAAACCGGCGCCACGGCCATCACCCTCGACTTCAACGGCAGGGTACGCTGCGCCCCCATCATTTATTGCCGCATTGAATAGCACCTCTTTCATCCAGTAGAGATCGATGCCGCCTGCTACGCTGAAATTGTCGTTAATCCTATACGAGACGCTGGGGGAGAAGGCGACGATTTCCAGTTTGGTATTGGTGGGCATGGTCTCACCCAGCGGATAACCGCCGGGATTGGAGGCGCTGGCGGCATAGGTCTCTGGCAGCCAATCCGTCTCCAGTCCAAAAGGTGCATTGACTGACAGGCCGATCGACCAGTCTTCGCTCATCTGATAATGCGCACTGATAGCGGGAATTGCCACAATGTCATTGGATTCGCTGTCGAAAGAACCGTTGCCCGTCGTGACGCCCAGATTGGGTTTGACCAACAGCCCGCCGAGACTGACTGCCCTCCCTTCATGGAAGGCCATTGCAGCAGGGTTGTAGGCAATTGCGCCGAGGTCTTTGTGGTTTGCGACTAAGGCATTTGATTGTGCCAAGCCGGAAACAGAAAGTTCAGGAACAGCAAAACCGGAAGCGGCGGCTTGTTGAGCGGAGAACGCAAGTGCGATTCCGCAGGCCAGGGCCAGTTTGTGCAGTTTCGGTGTAATGGTTTGATCCATGGGTTCCTCCGCCCGTATTTATGTGGTTATTCTCGCCCCCATTTCGGGCAGTTCTGTGAGGCTAAGAGATTCAGGGAAAAAATGCCACCAAAAAGCGGTTTTTTTTATGGGGGAAGCTAGATTAGCATTTCCTCATAATAGGGATTTATGATATAAAAGGAATTTATCGGCACAGAAAGCCGAGGCTGAGCAGGGGAAAATAAGTATGGCCGATCGCAGGTTACAAGTATTTCACACAGTTGCACGCCTGCTGAGTTTTACCAAGGCGGCTGAAACCCTGCATATGACACAGCCAGCGGTGACATTTCAGGTGCGTCAACTTGAGGAGTATTTCAACACGCGACTGTTCGACCGCACGCACAATCGGATCAGCCTCACCGAGGCAGGGGGGCGGGTATTCGAATATGCCGATCAAATCTTCGATCTCTATGCCGATATGGAAAACGCGGTGCGTGAGATGACTGGAGAGATCCGCGGGGCGCTGACCATTGGCGCCAGCACCACCATTGCGGAGTATATGCTACCCGCGTTGCTTGGCGACTTTGGAAAACGTTATCCGGAAGTCACCATTCATCTGCGGGTTTCCAACTCTGATGGCATCGTCTCCATGGTGGAGAACAACAGCATCGATCTGGGGGTTGTGGAAGCCCCTGTGGGCAACAAGAATCTGGTGGTCAAGGTATGCCGAAAGGACCATCTGGTTGCTATTGTGCCACCCGGCCATGAGTTGGGAGGTCATGAGGCCATCCCGTTCAAGAAACTGCTGGATTTTCCCTTTATCTGCCGGGAGGAGGGATCCGGCACCCGGGAGGTTATCAATGACTATATGTGTGAGCACCTTGATAGCTGCAACAATAGCCTGAACATCACCATGGAGTTGGGCAGCCCGGAATCGGTCAAGGGGGCCGTGGAGGCGGGTATGGGTGTTTCAGTGGTCTCCCGGGCGACTGTCCAGAAAGAGTTGAAGTTGGGTGCCCTGTGTGCCATTAAGCTGGATCCGCCATTGGAACGTCCATTCTCCTTTGTCCACCAGAAACAGAAGTTTCGCCTCCGGGTCATGGAAGAATTACTCGAATTTGCCAGTGCTTACTGTGAGAGTCACTCTACTGAGGAATTGTAGATTTGCAGTTTATGCCAACCCAGAAAAAATTACCTCCAGAGCAGCGTAAGCTGCTTGATTTGTATTCAATGTTGGATGAACAGAACCGCTTGAGTCTGATGGCGTTCGCTGAATTTTTGTCAGCACGAGGCGTCGAGGAGACCAAATCCGAGCCGGAACCGCTGCAGACATTCAAACCAATCCCGCGTCCTGAGAGTGAATCCGTGGTAAAGGCGATCAAAAGATTGAGTGAGAGTTACTTCATGCTGGAGCGGGATCAGATGTTTAGCGAGACCTCGTCACTAATGATGGCCCATGTGATGCAGGGCAGGGGGGCAGTGGAGGTCATCGATGATCTAGAAGCCCTGTTTGAGCGGCATTATCAGCGCTATCGAGATGGAGACTGAATATCCTGTTTCCAGCTTCCATTACCTGGAAAGCAGCCTCGTGACGAGGCAGAGCCTAGACTTCAAACAACATGCAAGTCATTACTGACTGGTTCAAACGTTACTTTTCCGATCCCCAGATTGTCTCCCTGACGATCTTTCTGGTGATCGGTTTTGGCGTTGTTTTGACCATGGGGGACATGCTTGCGCCGGTGTTGGCCAGTGTGGTCATGGCCTACCTGCTGGAGGGAGTGGTCTGCCTGCTGGAGCGTCGCAGGTGGCCCCGGTTGGGTGCGGTGCTACTGGTGTTCAGCGGTTTTCTGCTGTTTGTCGCGCTGGTTGTGTTGGGCTTGCTGCCGCTGCTCTCCCGTCAGGTGACGGAACTGGTCCAGCAGTTGCCGACAATGATCTCGACCGGCCAGCAGGCGTTGATGCAGTTGCCGGAGAGATACCCTGAAATCGTCTCCCAGGTACAGATAGAGGAGTTGATCGGCCAGATTCGCAGTGAGATTGGTGGTTTTGGCCAGCGGGTGCTCTCCTGGTCGGTGGCCTCGGTAGTCGGCGTCATTACCCTTCTTGTCTATCTGATTCTGATGCCGTTACTGGTCTTCTTTTTTCTCAAAGACAAAGGGGTGATCCTGGAGTGGATTATCCAGTACCTGCCCAAGCACCGAAAGTTTGCAGGAACGGTGTGGAAAGATGTGGATCGGCAGATCGGTAACTATGTGCGCGGTAAGTTCTGGGAAATTATCATCATCTGGGCGACGAGTTATGCCACTTTCTCCCTGTTGGGACTGAATTACGCATTGTTACTCGCTGTGGCCGTAGGTCTTTCGGTGATCATTCCCTACATCGGAGCGGCTGTGGTCACCTTCCCGGTGCTTTTCGTCGCCTGGTTTCAGTGGGGCTGGTCTCCCGATTTTGCCTGGCTCGCAGCTTCTTACTTCGTGATTCAGGCGCTGGATGGGAATGTGTTGGTGCCGTTGCTCTTCTCTGAAGTTGTTGATCTGCACCCGGTGGCAATTATTGTTGCGATCCTGGTGTTTGGAGGATTTTGGGGGTTTTGGGGCGTCTTTTTCGCCATTCCGTTAGCCACTCTCGTGCAGGCAGTTTTGGCCAGTTGGCCACGGCCGGCCGTAATCGAGGGCTCTGGGTGAATTAACCCCGGTCCAACCTGGAGGCGAACCCGAAACGAGAGGCACGACACCGGTGGCGTCGGTGGCTCCCGCCCGGGTTTGGCCGTGATCAACTCTTGTTGGTGTTGACGCCAATAATGGAGTAGAGGGGGCACCAGCCCATCAGGGCGGTAAACAGGGGCACAGCACCGATAGCGCCCCACCAGTTGATCGGATCGCTTAGTATGAATCCCCAGGCAAGCAGGGCAATACCAACGATAATACGAAGAATTTTTTCTATTCCGCCAACGTTCTTAGTCATCTTTTTCTCCTGATCTGTAGATGAAGGAGACGAGCCTCAGTAGCATGAGAGGCAACGCCATGCCCGGAATGCTACTCGTAGATGCACCGAATGTATGTGACTTAGTCACATTGGCTCCGCGTGTCCGGGATACTCCTGTATAACGCAAAGGCCGCAGAGGGAGTGTCTTTGCTTCAACGGGTTCGTAGGCATGATCAAGCGTAGCGGATCAGGCGAAAGATCCGGTAGAACATCCTTGTTTGTTGGTTCCGCAAACTTGAACTGGCCTACAGTTGGTTACTCAGCGCCCGGGTGTTCAGTAGATCAATGCTGCCGCGATTTGTACTGATCATCTGACGGCTCTCAAAATCCTTTAGGATGCGGCTGATAACCTCACGGGAGGTGCCCAAGTCTGAAGCGATCTCCTGGTGCGTTACTTTTATCGCCTGGTTGCCGTTCGATTCGGCGCGCTTCAACAGATATGCCGCAAGTCGATGGTCAACCCGCCGAAAAGCGATCTCTTCCACCACTGTGATGACTTCGGCGAGACGTTCTGAGACGAGTCCAAAGAGATATTCCTGCCAAGCCGGAAACCGGCTCATCCAGTTCTGTGCTTCAGCAGTGGGTATCAATACTGCCTCTAACGCCTCTTCGCAGACGGCAATGGCAGGGAAGGGGGTGTTGCTGATGATGCAGGATGCCGTCAAGATGCAGCTCTCTCCTCTGCCGATGCGATAGAGAGTGATTTCGCGGCCATTCTCTCCAAGCTTGTAGATGCGTGCAGTGCCGCTGATTACCAATGCCAGGTGGGTGCATGACATACCCTCGTGGCAGATGGATTGCGGCTTGTCCAAATGGACGACCGAGGCGGCCTGGAAAAAAAGTCGCTTGAATGTCGGGTCTTTCCGGCGCAGAAAACCGAAGCAGTCGATGATCCGATCGATTTGTTGGGAATCGGTGATCAAGGTCGGAAGTTCGACTTCATGATTTGCCGGAATTATTCTGCAAATCCGGCTGGATAATATCAGCGTGATGGATCCAGGCTGGCGCAATCTGATCTGATTTATCGACTCTGGGAAGGATGATTTTGATATGAGATTCGTGCAGTTTGCTGGAGATGCCGGCAATTGCGGCCTCTTCACTGTGCAATGATTTTTTGGACAGTCGGATGAAATTTGCCCCCAGATAGTTGAGTACTTTAAAGGCCGCATCGTTACCGAGAAAACGGGCGAGTGAGATGTTGATGCCCATTTCGCGCAGTGCCCGAATGAAGGCTTTTGAACGCTTTAGATCGAAAGCCAGATCAGCGAGATCGAACTCCATGTGGATCCCGGTACCCACCAGTTGGCGGCTGCGGAGCTGATCACGAATCCACTGTAAACGCCCCATATCTTCAATGGTGGCAGCAGATTGATGAATGACTATGTTGGTCTGTCGCCCTTCATGGCGCCGTTCATCCAGAATTGAGATTGCTTCCCCGCAGAGCCAACGTTCGACGTCGCTTAGCCGGTCTATGCGTTTGGCGGTTTGCAGAATCTGCTCTGCAGGGACGGTCTCTCCCTGTTCGGATCGAATCCGTGGCAGTAACTCGTGGAAGATGCCGGCCTGCTGTTCAGTGCTGGCTAAAGGCAGAATGACCAGTTGAAATGTATTCTCTTCAAGACTTTTTCTGACCAATTTTTCAAGCGGAATGTCCGGCGTTTGAGCGTTTTTCTTTTGAACGTGTCGCCCCTCGCTGAACACGACCGTTCTATTTCCTCCAGCTGCCTGTGCATTGGCCGATGCCAGGGAGCTTCTGGTAACCATTTCGGAGCTGCTGTGATCGTGCTCGCTGTTGAAGCTGATACCAATGCTGGCTTCAAGTCTGAGCTTCAAGCCATCAATTTCGAAGGGGGTATCCGATATTGCCTTTCGAACGGCCTCTGCCAGAGCCTCCAGGTTATTTTTGTGTGGCCGGTTTGCGAGCAACAGAATTGAGTCGTCACTGTTGCGCGCGGCCATGTCCTGAGGTTCGATCAGTCCAGCTATTCGGCTGCCGAGCTGGCCAAGTAATCGGTTGATCTGGGTTTCGTTGGTGCTGATGCGAATCTCACTGAGGTTTCCCAGCCCAACATAGAAAACGCCCAATATTTGGGCCGATGGTGAGGCAGGCACAAGTTGCCTGTCCAGTTGCGTAAAGAATAATCGCCGGGTATGGAGGCCTGTGACAGGATCCCGTTGATTGGGTGTGGACTGGGCGGAGCTGATGTGCCTGGCTCGCTGAATGCGGTTATTGACGGTAGTCACCAGGTGACGGGGACGAATAGGTTTCGAGATGAAGTCGTCCCCGCCGACACTCAGTGCGTCCAGCTGTTTGTCTGCATTCTGCTCTCCGGAGAGAAAAACGATGGGTATTCTGACAAACTCCTCCCGTTCCCGGATGATGCTGGTGAGTTCGATGCCGTTGGCTCCCGGCATATAAAGGTCCATCAAGATAAGGTCCGGCCGGAACTGATCAAGAATATCCATTACCTTGAGCGGATCGGTGACGGCCAGGGTTTCGATATTGGCTTTGCGCAGAATAGCCGCCGCAAAATCCGCCTGAGATGGGTCATCTTCAACGATGAGTACCCGATAGGTTCTCTCTCTGTCGGGTTTTACCAGTTGCAGAATTTTCCCTGTCAGGTCAGGAATATTGAATGGAGATGTGAAATAGCCCGCCGCACCGATACGCAACGCCTGGAGACGGAGTCCCAAATCGTTGGGTCGAGAGAGGAAGATCAGCTTCGGTCTCTCTATGTCTCGTTGTTCAAGCCGCTCCAGTTCATCGAAAATCGGCTTGAGCTGAGCGAGTAGCTGACAGTCAATGAGTAGACCGTCAGGCAGCTTCTTTTCCAGCTCACCCACTAGGTCATCGGGCTGGTTGAAAGTCAAAACCTGGCAGTTTTCCGCCTCCAGGGTCTGTATGAGGCTGGGTACGATATCCTGAGCATGACGCAGGTAATGAAGCAGACAGTCTTTGCCTTTGTCGGGCCCCGTTTTTTTTTGCCGCAATTCATCCACAGCATCATGGAGTGACATAAGGCTTTCGTTCAGGTGGCTTATTACCTCCATCTCGGGTTTTCGATCAGTGCCGAGGAGTGTGCCGAGATAGGCCTCCATCGATATAGAGCGTCTCACTGACTCTGACAAGTCCAAAACGACTGCTGGCACCAGCCAGGTCCTGAATTCTCTGAAAAAGACGAAATAGTTTGTCGCTATCCCAATCATCCGATGTGAGTGAACTCCATACATCGTCGATAGCTGTCATGCGCTCCGGCAAGTGCCGCAGGAAAACCTGCTTCAATTCGCCAACGCTCTGCTTATGAATGTTGTTGGACTCAGACATCCTTACGGGTGTTTAGATTTTGTTATTGGACAGACCGATTATGAAGACTTTTTCAAAACCGGGACGACAAGTTCTGCTTCCATAAGAATCATGACAAAAGTTTACAGGATTTTAGAAAGATGTTGAAAAATAATAAACGGGATTATAGTTTTTTTTCATGCGGCCGAAACAGGTTTTATCAGGAGCGAAATAGCTGCCTATATGCTAACTTAGGAACGAAAAGGGATTTTGTGGAATGACATCTCTGGTGGTAGAGGGCTGCTGCTGGCCCGCGAGGGCGGCATGGTTGTCTGATCTGGGTCTGGGCTTGTTGTCCCAGGACGTGGTTCATTTTGTGTCCATTGAATCTGCGTTGAAACATTCCAGCCACCCTTGCCCTGTGGTTCTCGCTGACAGTATTGGTTGATGACGGAAAATAATTTTGAAGATATCAAGGTAAAGGCCGAACAGGTCAGGCTGCTCTATAGCAGTGGCGTTGTGCTGATGCTTGCCAATCTGGTGGGCGCCGCTATCTTCTTCTCCATCAACAACGCCTGGGATTTTGCCCGTGGCCAGATTTGGGGTGGGGTGCTGCTCGCTATCCTGCTTTTACAGGCTGTTTTGACCTTTTTTGCCCACCGCGCGGCTGTTTCCAATCTGCTCAACTGGCGTTTTCCCTTTCTTCCGGGTGTTTTGTTGCTGGGCTTGGCCTGGTCTGCTGCACTGATATTTCTATTGTTGCAGCCTATGTCCCACGAGTCTCTGCTGAGCTATGCCCTGATTGGCGTCGTGGTGCTTCTCTCTGCCATTTTGCTGACAGTGGACGGCCTGGCGAGCCTGGTCTTTATTCTGGCGGCATCACTGCCGGTGATCCTGAATGTGACCCTCTCAGGTATGGCATTAGAGGAAGGCGCCTGGGTGGGACTCATCGCCTATCTGCTGGCGTTGGGAATCCTCTCCATGTGGATGACGGCGGCTCAGCAGCGCTTTTTGCTGATGTCGGCCAACCGGACTTTGTTGCGCGAACGGCTGATGGAGACAGAGACCCAATTGTCGGAGTTGTCCAATCGTCTGAGTGCGGAAAATGATCAACGGCAGGATGTCGAACGGGAGCTCTCGCTGGCCAAGGAGGCGGCTGAGACCGCGAATCTGGCCAAGACAGAATTTTTGGCTACCATGAGCCATGAGATTCGTACCCCTCTGAACGGCATTCTTCCCATTCTGGAGATGCTGCGGGAGACCAAGCTGGAGAGTGAACAGCGCCAATTCGTCAATACCGCGCTCAACTCATCCCAACTGCTGTTGAGCATCATCAACGATATTCTTGATTTTTCCAAGGTTGAGGCCGGCAAACTGGAGTTGGAGTTCATCGAACTCAATATTCGTGAACTGGTGGAGCAGGTAACCGTCCTGATGACGAACGCTGCAGTCCGCAGAAAGCTCAAACTTAGCTATCGGATAGATCAGGATGTGCCTCCCGCAGTACGTGGAGACCCGATTCGGCTGCGGCAAATTTTGACGAACTTGGTGAGTAATGCGATTAAATTTACCAAAAAAGGCGGTATCTCCGTGGAAGTTACCATCAGGCACGCTACCCGTACCGAGGTGGAATTGCTCTTCGCAGTACGTGATACCGGTGTCGGCATGTCGGAAGAGGCGGTGGAGAGGCTTTTTCAGCCTTTCTCACAGGCTGATGCATCCACCACCCGCACGCATGGAGGGACCGGGCTGGGGTTGGCGATCTGCAAACGTCTGACGGAGCTCATGAGTGGGCGCATTGGGGTTAAATCAAAGAAGGGCAAAGGCTCCCTCTTCTGGTTTGTCGTGCCACTGCGCAAATCCTTGGAAGAGGTGCCTTCCGCGCGGCGGGATCTGCAGGGCGCACGTGCCTTGATACTGGCGCAAGATGAGGTTGCCCATAACATTGCGGCCTATATGCGGGATTGGGGAATGGTTTTTGAACAGGCTGTGGATAGTTACGATGCGATATCCAAGCTCCAGGCATCAGCAAACCTGGGAGAGAGCTGGAGTTATGAACTGATCGTTATCGATGGTCGGGTTTCAGGCCAGGGAATTTTGAAGACGATCGAGGAAATTAGGGCCAATCCTGTGCTTTTTCAGGTTAAGTTTCTGGTGTTGGACCCCACTGTTTCAGATGCAAAGTCCCTTGGTCGTCAGGGCATTGAGATACTGAACGCCCCGATCCACAGGGTGGAGGTGGAGCAGAGATTCAAACGGCTGCTTGATGTCGAGACGGTGTCGGGTGTTGGGGCCGTATCTGCGGAACAGCCTATGCCAAGAATGCCTGACGAATCTTTCGGCTGGGATGATGGGCATGCTGAGATACTGGATGAGCCGTCAACTGTGGAGATGGCCGAAGAAACGCCACTACCTCAACACACCCCGCTGGTAGGTAAGATCCTGGTGGTGGAGGACAATCCGGTCAATCTGGCAGTGGTAAAGAAGATTCTGCAGAAGGCGGGCTTACAGCCAGTCACAGCGACGGACGGTGTCCATGCAATGCAGGCGGTCGGTAGTGAGAATTTTGATGTTGTACTGATGGACTGTCAGATGCCTCGAATGGATGGTTACGAGGCGACGGATGCTATTCGGCAACGTGAACAGCAGCAGGGACTTGCCCGACTGCCGGTCATTGCAATGACGGCAAACGCGATGGCAGGGGATCGGGAACGGTGCCTGGCGGCGGGGATGGATGATTATCTGTCCAAGCCAGTCAAGCCGGCGGCGCTGGAAAATATGCTGCGGCAGTGGTTGCCCATGCGGGAGGTGTTGCAAGATCAAGTGGATGTTCCGGAAGATTCTGCTGAATCAGCGGAATTTTCGCAGACTCAGGAGCAGTCAACGGATGTGGAGGAGGGGGAAGTGTCCTACGATGTCATCGATATTGCGGTAGTGGAGGAGTTGTTTGAGATCATGGATGAGGACTTCATTATGGTGCTGGAGAGTTATCTGAACAGTGCGCCTGACCTGATGGATGGAATCAGACAGGCAGTTCAGTCCAGCGATCTGGACGCCTTGGTGGGGCCTGCTCATTCATTGAAATCGAGCAGTGCCAATGTGGGGGCAATCGAACTCTCGGTCCTGGCCAGGGAGTTGGAGACCAAAGGCCGTGAACAGGATGGAAGTGATCTGAATACCGTCTATGAGCAGATCACAGATGTCTACAAGCTCTCGGCCGCAGCCTTGCAGCAGATCGTCGAGCGTGGCAGTTTGGAGTGACGGGTTACAGCTCAAGTTTGGGCGTTCGTAGTGAAGGTTGGCATTGTGACGAACATAGGGTGTGCCGTGGGCACCATGATTGCTTATTCTGGTGCGCACAGCGCACCCTACCAGATGCTCATGTAATGAATTAAACGCCGCTCTTCATCTTTTCAGAACGTAGGGTGCGCCATGCGCACCATGCACGCTTGAGTTACAGGTTATTCGAAGCAAAATCCGCCAGACGTGAGCGCTCTCCCCGCAACAGAGTGATATGTCCACTGTGGGGCCAGTTCTTGAAGCGATCAACGGCGTATGTGAGGCCTGAAGTGGTCTCCGTCAAATAGGGCGTATCGATCTGCGCCACGTTCCCCAGGCAGACGATTTTCGTCCCTGGTCCGGCCCGGGTGATGAGAGTCTTCATCTGCTTCGGTGTCAGATTTTGTGCCTCGTCCAGGATGATGTATTTGTTCAGAAATGTCCTGCCACGCATGAAGTTGAGCGAGTGGATGCGGATGCGGCTGCGCAGCAGATCCTCGGTGGCGGCACGGCCCCATTCTCCTCCCTCGGTCTGGGTGAGTACCTCCAGATTGTCCATCAGTGCACCCATCCAGGGCGTCATCTTCTCCTCTTCTGTGCCGGGTAGAAAGCCGATGTCCTCCCCAACAGGCACTGTCCCCCGGGTCATGATGATCTCCCGGTAGAGGTTCTGATCCAGCGTCTGCATCAGTCCCGCTGCCAGCGTCAGCAGGGTCTTGCCGGTGCCGGCAGTGCCCAACAGGGTGACGAAGTCGAGTTCCGGGTCGAGCAGCATATTGAGGGCGAAGTTCTGTTCCCGATTGCGGGCATTGATGCCCCAGACGGTATGTTTTTGGTGACGAAAGTCATCGACTAATTCAATGATTGCATCGTCTCCCTCCCGCCGCCGAACTATGCCCTCGATACCGTGATCACCCTCCAGGTAGAGGCATTGGCTGGGATACCATTCACGGGCGTCCGGGCCGCTGACCCGATAGAAGGTCCGGCCCTCTTCCTGCCAGGCTTCAACCTCTTTCGTATGGTGGTCCCAGAAATCGTCCGGCAGTTTTTCCTCGCCGCGATAGAGAAGATTGACGTCGTCCAACACTTGGTCATTGGAGTAATCCTCCGCACGAATGCCCAGGACCGCAGCCTTGATGCGCAGGTTGATATCCTTGGAGACCAGAATCACGAGCTTGTGTGGATGTGCCTCCTGTAGCCCCATGGCGGTTGCCAGGATGTTGTTGTCCGGCGTATTGCCCGGCAGGCTGTCAGGTAGATGGCTGATGACGGGGGTTGTCTGGAAGAAGAGGCGTCCGGTTACCGAATCCGCATGGTTGCCGTTTAGTTGCAGTGTGTTGAGGGGTAGTCCCAGATTGATTTCACTACCGTCGATCCCGCACATCAGTTCGTCCAGAAATCGGCTGGTCTGACGCACGTTGCGTGCGACTTCGGACATGCCCTTTTTGCCCTTGTCGAGTTCTTCAAGCACCACCATCGGCAGGAAGATGTCGTGCTCCTTGAAGCGGAACAGGGCGGTGGGGTCGTGCATCAGCACGTTGGTATCCAGGACAAAGAGGCGGTTGTTTTCTTCTTCTGACATCTTCTATTCCGCGTGGTGATGGGCGGTGTTATGTTTCGGCGCGCATCGCCTTGACCGCATCAAGGACCTCATCGACGTGTCCTTTGACCTTAACTTTGCGCCACTCTTTTCGCAGGAGGCCCGACTCATCAATGAGAAAGGTGCTGCGCTCGATGCCGCGTACCTTCTTGCCGTACATGTTCTTCATCTTGATGACGTCGAAGGCGTTGCAGAGCGCCTCCTCCTTATCCGACAGGAGTTCGAAGGGAAAGGCCTGTTTCGTCTTGAAATTTTCCTGGGCCTTGATGCCGTCGCGGGAGACGCCGATGATGACCGTCGATTGACGTCGAAACTTGTTGATAGCCGCGGTGAAATCCCGACCCTCCTGGGCACATCCAGGTGTGCTGGCCTTGGGATAGAAATAGAGCACGATGGATTTGCCGCGAAAATCCGACAGTTTAAGCGTCTTGTCGCTGGTGGCGGGCAGTTCGATGTCTGGCACCGGTTTTCCGATGGCGATAGCTGTCATTGTCAAATATTCTCTGGAGTTCAGCCCTTGACGGGCTCGAGGACGGCATCAAGGTTTAACCCGTCACAGTAGTCCATGAACTCGTCCCGCAGCCCGGCAATATGCAGATCGGAAGGGATGCCCACATTCATGTGTACGGCGAACATCGGGGTGCCGGTGTGCGGCGCAGCGTAGCTTGATGTCATCATGTCTTCGATATTGATGCTTCGCTGGGAAAAAAATTCCGCCAGGTGGTTTACGATGCCGGGGTGATCCATGGCGACCACGTCAACAGCGTAAGGCAGCAGATTGCTGGACGGAGTCCGCTCCTCAGTACGTTTGGTGATGATGGTAAGGTCAAGTTCCTGTTCCAGTTCCGGCAGGGCGTTTTCCAGCTTGGCAAGGGTATTCCACTGCCCCTCGACCAGCAGCAGGATAGCGAATTCGCCACCAAGTACAGTCATGCGACTATCGGCGATATTGCATCCATCGTCCAGGATCTTCTTTGAAAGTGCGTTGACGATGCCTGGACGGTCCTTGCCCAGTGCGGAGATTACAAGGAAGCTGTTTGGAGTGGTCATTTATCTTCGTGTTGTTTTGATTCTGGGTGTGCGCCTGAAGTGGGAGGCACTGAGCCTTTAATTCACACTAGCCCGCATCATGTACGGACGGCCGGAAAAGCGCCAACATTTTATTGGTATCCGGTTCGAAGTGTAACACGTCGGCGGCTTCCGTCCGGCAAATCGCTTTTCCAGTCGACTTGTCAGCATCGCAAGCCGCAGGATAACATAGCGGATTGAGCTTGATACTGAGGGTTTTCGAAGAGATGTTTCGCGGCAGCATGGTGGCGATGGTCACTCCCATGAAGGAGGGCGGTAGTCTGGATGATGATGCGCTCTATCGTCTGGTGGACTTCCATGTCGAAATGGGGACGGATGCCATCATCGTGATGGGCACAACAGGTGAATCCGCCACGCTGGACGAGACAGAGCACTGTGGCGTGATCCGCAAGGTGGTTGAATATGCTGCGGGCAGGATTCCCGTCATTGCGGGCACCGGGGCCAATTCGACCACAGAGGCGATCAGCCTGACACACTGTGCCATGGAGGCAGGGGCGGATGCCTGCCTGTTAGTGACCCCCTATTACAACAAGCCGACCCAGGAGGGCCTCTACCTGCACCACAAGGCAGTGGCGGAAGCGGTCGATATCCCACAAATTCTCTACAATGTTCCAGGCCGTACTGCCTGCGACATGCTGCCCGAGACCGTGGCCCGGTTGGCAGAGGTGGAGAACATCATCGGCGTCAAGGAAGCCAGCGGCGATTTGCAGCGGGTGACGCGGATCCGCGAGCTTTGTGGTGCCGATTTCGCTATCTACAGCGGAGACGATGCAACCGGCTGCGAGTCGATGCTGATTGGCGGCGACGGGGTGATCTCCGTAACTTCGAATGTGGCACCCAGACTGATGCGGCAGATGTGCGAGGCGGCCTTGGCCGGGGAGCGTGAAGCCGCGGAGCGGCTGGATGCCAAAGTGGCGGCGCTGCATGCAGCGTTATTTGTCGAATCCAACCCTATTCCAGTGAAGTGGGCGGTGGTTGAAATGGGCTTGGCGCCGAAAGGTATCCGCTTGCCGCTGACCTGGCTCTCTGAAGTACACCAGCCAAAAGTACGGGCTGCCATGGAGCAGGCTGGCGTCTGCTAAACCAGTTAATAATTATCCGCAGATTTGCGGGAACTCAAGGTTATCGAAAGATCGAATCCAGCTATGCTGCATACTGTTAAACGACTGATTCTCATCCCGGCCCTCGCTGTTCTGCTCCACGGTTGCAGCTCAACCGGGGATATCTTCTCCGACAAACAGACGGAGTACAGAAACCAACGGGAGATGGTAGACAACCTTGAAGTGCCCCCAGACCTTTCCCGCTCTGCGATCAATGATGCGTTGATGGTGCCGGAGGCGGGTGCGGCGGGAAGTGCCTCCTACTCTGAGTACGCCACTAACCGGCAGGGTGGAGGTTCAACCACGCCCAGGCTGGCCGGCAGCACCGTTTTGCCTACTGTGGAAGATGTCGAGGTCAAGCGCGACGGCGATCAACGCTGGTTGCTCATCAACGCCACTCCAGACGAAGTCTGGCCCAGGGTGGTGGAATTCTGGCGCCAAAACGGTCTGCTGCTGGTGGAACAGGATCCCACCGTTGGCATCATGCGTACCGACTGGCTTGAGAGTCGGGCGGATGTCAAACAGGGTACAATCACAGAGCTGTTTCGCAAGGTTCTGGACAGCGTCTACTCTTCCGCTACCCGCGATCAGTTTCGCGTACGCCTTGAAGATGGTGAAAACCCCGGTACTACTGAACTCTATCTGACCCACAGGGGGCTTGAAGAGAAGCTTGTGGAGAAGATTGGAGGCGATGCAGATACCACCTACTGGACACCACGGCCACACGATCCCGGCGTAGAGGCGGAGATGCTGCGGCGCCTGATGGTCTATCTGGGCGTGAGCGGGGAACATGCTGAACAGGCGTTGGCGCGCAAAGAGGAGCGCAAGGCACGTTCTGAACTGGTGAAATCCGCGACCGAGGCCTACCTCATCATTAATGAAGGCTTTGCCAGAGGTTGGCGCCTGACCGGCGTTGCCCTTGATCGTGTTGGGTTTGCGGTAGAGGATCGCAATCGCTCTGAAGGGATCTATTTTGTTCGCTACATCGATCCCGACAAGGAGGGCGGCAAGGAGAAGGGCTTCTTCTCTAAACTCGCTTTCTGGTCGGATGACAAGCTCGACGATGAGAATCAGTACCAGGTCAAGCTCGAAGCCGAGGGTAAGACGAGCCGGGTAACCGTGCTCAACCAGCAGGGAGAACGTGATAATTCATCGACAGCTCTGCGTATTTTGACGCTGCTGCATGAGAATATCCGTTAACTCGACAATCTCATATTTGTCCGAATAGTGACGTGCGTTTTGCCTCGTTGGGAAGTGGCAGCAAAGGGAACGCGCTGCTGATTGAAACCGGCCATGTGCGGGTGTTGGTGGATTGCGGTTTTCCTGCCAGGGAGATCGAACGGCGGCTCGGTTTGCTGGATGTGGCTGCGGACTCGCTGGATGCAATCCTCATCACCCACGAGCACTCCGACCATGTGAGTGGTTTGGGGCCGCTTACCCGCCGTTACAAGCTTCCCGCCTGGATGACTGCAGGTACCTACAGAGGCGCCAGGTGCGGTGAGATACCGGCACTGCACTGTATCGATAGTCATGCCGGTCCCTTCTCTATAGGCGACCTGAAAATCACCCCCTATCCGGTACCTCACGACGCCCGTGAACCCTGCCAGTTTGTTTTTCGGGCGGATGGGGTATCTCTTGGTTTACTGACTGATGCCGGGCACATTACGCCGCATATCGTCGATAATCTTTCCGACTGCGACGCTTTGCAGCTGGAGTTCAACCACGATACCGAAATGTTGCGCGCCGGACCCTACCCGCCCCGGTTGCAGGCGCGGGTGGGCGGTGTGCTGGGGCATCTTAGCAATCGTCAATCCCTTGAGCTTCTGACGCGTCTTGGCCAGCAGAGACTGCAACATCTGGTGGCTGCCCATCTTAGTGAAGCAAATAATACCGCCGCACTGGTTCGCGGGGGAGTGATGTTGCATGCGCCTCAAATCGTTGAACGGTTGACGGTGGCGACACAGCGCACTCCCACCACCTGGTTGGCTTTATGAAGTGCGTTCCGCTTGTATTGGTTCCTGCTGAATTACTTATAATTCTTTAATTTTCAGGCGGTTGGTTGTATCGTGTGCGGGTTTTAACAATTGAGCGGATCGGCAGGACTGCCTGACCTTTCCGTGTAAGAAAAAATGGGTTGGAGGAGTGATATATGGCGCATATCGTTGTAGTGGGTGCTGGTACCGGTGGAATGCCCTGTGCTTATGAATTACGCGCCGAATTGGGGCGCGAACATGAGGTGACGATGATCAACGAACGGGAGTATTTCCAGTTCGTGCCGTCGAACCCTTGGCTGGCTGTGGGGTGGCGTGAGCGGTCGCATATCACCTTTGAGATTCGTCCACATCTGGAGCGCAAAGGGATCAACTTTATCGCCAAACGCGTCGATAAGATTGATGCGGAAGGCAACAAGCTCGAGTTGGATGGCGGCGAAGTCATCGAATACGACTATCTGGTAATCGCCACCGGCCCAAGACTGGCTTTTGAAGAGGTTGAGGGTTCAGGTCCCAAGGGGCATACGGAGTCGATCTGTACTGTGGATCATGCCGAAAAGGCTTACGAGGCCTATCAGGCACTACTCGAAGATCCGGGGCAGGTGGTGATCGGTGCCATGCCCTTCGCCAGTTGCTTTGGTCCGGCCTACGAATTTTCCTTCATCGTTGATTCAGACCTGCGTAAGCGCAAGCTTCGCGACAAGGTCCCAATGACCTACGTGACTTCCGAACCCTATGTCGGGCATCTCGGTCTGGGTGGCGTCGGTGATTCCAAGGGTTTTCTGGAGAGTGATTTCCGCGCCCACCACATCAATTGGATCACCAATGCAAAGGTGATCAAGATTGAAGCGGATTTGATGTTCATCGAGCAGTACGATGATTCCGGCCATAAGATCAAAGAGATCGAGCTGCCATTCAAATTCTCCATGATGCTGCCAGCCTTCAAGGGTGTCGATGCGGTTGCCAATGTTGAGGGACTTTGCAACCCTCGCGGCTTTGTCTTCGTGGATGACCACCAACGCAACCCGACCTATGGAAATATTTACGCTGCCGGTGTCTGTATTGCCATCCCGCCGGTGGAAGCGACTGCTGTGCCAACCGGTGCGCCCAAGACCGGTTACATGATCGAGTCGATGGTGACCGCAATCGTGCATAACATTGCGGATACCCTGAACGGCAAGGAAGGTACTACCCTGGCTACCTGGAATGCCATCTGTCTGGCGGATATGGGAGATACAGGTGCTGCTTTTGTTGCCCTGCCGCAGATACCGCCGCGCAATGTCGCCTGGTTCAAGAAGGGGAAATGGGTGCACATGGCCAAGATCGCCTTCGAGAAGTACTTCATCCGCAAGATGAAGAAGGGTACATCAGAGCCGATCTACGAGAAGTACATCCTCAAGATGCTGGGTATCGGCAAGCTGAAATAGACACCGCATATCCCGATAAAAAGCCCGGTCTTGTGACCGGGCTTTTTTGGTTTAAGGCGTGGGATTGGCGATAATACCCATCAAGTTAGGCTAAACTAGCCCACCGGAAGCGCCGCTCCTACGATCGCTTCGCAGTAAGCTGCGGAGAATTAAACCCATAGTGATTTAAAGGTAGATTGGTTCCATGACATCTTCTTGTATAAGCAGACACCAGACGGTTGGCGTGCCGGTTGGCCGGATTCTCATTGGCGGTGATGCGCCAGTGGTGGTGCAGTCGATGACCAATACCGACACGGCGGATGTGGACGCCACCGTAAGACAGGTGGCGGAACTGGCGCGGGCCGGGTCGGAGCTGGTGCGCATTACGGTCAATAATGAGGCAGCCGCCAAAGCGGTGCCGTCAATACGCGAGGCGCTGGACAAGCAGGGGTTGAGTGTCCCGCTGATCGGGGATTTTCACTTCAACGGCCACCGTCTACTGGCGGATTTTCCCGAATGCGCCCAAGCCTTGGGGAAATATCGCATCAATCCTGGAAATGTGGGTAGCGGGGAGAAGCGTGACAGTCAGTACGCCACCATGATCGAGACCGCCTGCCGATATGATAAGCCGGTACGTATTGGGGTCAACTGGGGCAGCCTGGATAAGGCTCTGGTGGCGAGCATGATGGATGAGAATGCCCGTGCGGCCGATCCGCTGGATGCGGATGAGGTGACTCACGAGATCATGGTCAAGTCGGCGTTGGACAGCGCTCTCCAGGCGGAAGCGTTGGGCCTCGGCAGAGATCATATCGTGCTCTCCTGCAAGATGAGCGGTGTGCAGGATTTGATTGCCGTCTACCGGAAACTGGCCGCCCGCAGTGACTATGCCTTGCATCTCGGGTTGACCGAGGCGGGGATGGGCTCGAAAGGGATCGTTGCCTCCACAGCTGCGCTGGCGGTGCTGCTGCAGGAGGGGATTGGTGACACTATCCGCATCTCCCTGACGCCGGAGCCCGGCGGCGCACGCACCCAGGAGGTGGTGGTTGCCCAGGAGCTCCTGCAGTCGATGGGACTGAGGGCCTTTGCACCGATGGTAGTGGCTTGCCCCGGCTGTGGGCGTACCACCAGTACCTTATTCCAGCAATTGGCCAAGGACGTGCAGAGCCACTTGCGGGCGCAGATGCCGGTCTGGCGGCGGCAATACCCAGGTGCGGAAGGGATGTCGGTGGCAGTGATGGGATGCGTGGTCAATGGCCCCGGAGAGAGCAAGCAAGCCAATATCGGTATCAGCCTGCCGGGTACCGGAGAGAGTCCCTCTGCGCCGGTATTTGTGGATGGAGAGAAAGTGGCTACACTCAAGGGAGATGATATTGCGGTGCAGTTTATGGGGATTGTGGATGGATATGTGAAGGATCGCTACGGGCGAGATCCACAGGGAGAATAGTGTTCAATGTTTTCTACATCGTCGCACAGCAAGCAGAAGAGGGCGGATGAATTAATAATTATCTCCTATGTGGCAATCAATAATTCAATAGCCATACTTAAAGTAGTTTTTTTGTTATAATGCCTGCCAAAAGATAGTCTTCACTTGCATGACAACCTTAGGTCAGGGAAACCGTTATGGCTCGAGAGGTAGTGAAAGCAGGTCTATTTTGTATTTTTCTGGTGTCGCTGCCGGCACTGTCTGGTTGCGTGAGTCTGCCGCCGGAGGTAAAGGCGGAGCTGCTCGAACCCCTGACGGGCCAGCCGAACAACTTCTCATCGGAAGCGCGTGACAGTCGCAGTTCCGAAACGGTCGGCAAGGGGAACTGAGCAGTGCGCTTGCTGCTGCTTTCCCTTGTCTTCCTACTGACCGCCTGCGCCAATCCGACGCGGCAAGATTTCAAGGCCTGGCAGGTGGCCGGTGAGGACCCGCAGCAGTTTCTCAGTTTGCCCCTCGCCTCCGGTCAGGTGGTGGTGATCGGCTCCGGCGCCATCATGGATATGGGCATTAGCTTGATCCCCGAGTCCTATCCCCCTTATCTTCATGTCGGCATCCTGGTAATCGATGACGGCTCACCCTATGTCTACCACATCACGGGTGTCGCCGGTTTCAACCTGACCGGCCTTCCGCCAACGGATGTGATCAAAGGCAAGGTGCAGCGTACTCCTTTGGGGCGGTTTCTCCGACGTTACCATCATGTTGCGATCTACGAACCAACGGGTCTGGACAAGGAGCGTATTGCGGCCTATGTCCGGACGCAGCTCCGTGAGGAGGCGCCGTTCGACCCCTATTTCAATTACGCCGAGCACGAAAAGCTCTACTGCACCGAATTCATCGCGTTGGCGCTGGAAGCGGGAGGCGCAGAACGTTTCGAACTCCCTCCGAATCGCCCAAATCGTTCGGTTTCCGTGGTGTTGGATTGGCTGAAGATCCCCGACCACGGACTGTTGATGCCTTCAGATCTTGTTGTTGCATCAAAGCGGGTGGCGTTGCTGAGCATTAGACATACACTGACCGAGATCTATCTGCTCAACGCATTGAAAGAGGAGCTGCATCGTCGTTTCACCTGTGATCAGCGCTTGGGCAACCTCTTTTATTGGAACGGATTCAAAGTGCGACTGAGAAAGCCGGTAGACAGATTCATGGATACGGGTCTGGCGCTGTTTCCGTTGGACAGTGAGGTCGATGAGCGGGAGGTTCGGCTTGCCGTGCGGGAGCTGGCGGACGAGATGTACGGGGCTCTGCCCGAAACGGCGGTGTTGTCGAGGTGCGAAGATATCAAGCAGGAGAGTGTCCTGGCCGGGCAGTGAAACCAGATGGGATGCGATTCGAGCAAGGTGAGAATTTGGGTGACACCACCCAATTTGACGGCGAGTTCCCAGGAGAGGAGTACGTCGGCAAAAGACCGCTACCCGCGGCTTAGCGGGAGCGGAAACAGAAGCGGAGGATAAGACATTGAACAGATTGACACTGATTTCACTGGCGGCGGCAGCCTCGTTTTGCGTGCACTCCACGGCCATGGCGGAGCCCATGTTCGATCCGGGCGTGATGTTCTACGTGAATGTGCCTTTTGGGCAGAGTAGTTCCCGGAATAGCGGTGACGAACGGCTCGGATTTCGGCTCGACTATGATTCCCGGCAGTTGTGGAATGAGAAAAGAGTGCGATGGGGCGCGTCGCGTTTCCGTATGGCGCCACTACTCGATTTCAATATGACTGGAGCCGGCGCGGGTTCGATTGATCTGCGTGGTCAGACGCTCGCCTATTCTCCCGGCGGTGAAGATGGATCAAGCTCGACCCCCCAGGCCTCGAAAGCGAGCTTTCAAGATTTTCCCTGGCTTTGGGCGATCCTGGGCGGCGCAGCCGCCGGCTTGGCGATTTCCTGTGCCAACGACCAGTGGCCTTGCTTTCATAGGGATGATGCTGTGACCACTGATAGTGGGGGCGGGGGCGATTATGTCCCCCCACCAGAAGAGCCTACCTAAACTTGCTGTATAAGCGTTCCAGGAAAACAGAAATAAGGGCGGTGGGAATAATCATCCCACCGTCCCATTTTTGTCGCATAAAAAATTCCTGATTACCCCTGAAAACCAGAGGTGGTAGGGTGCGCTGTGCGCACCATGACGCTCCTTATTCAATAATCAGCCGAGAGAAGGCAATGAGAAAATCTGCAAAAAACCTATTATTGGCAGCGGTAGGCCTGACCCTGTCCCAAGCCGTACCGGCGGATGAAGAACCCGCACTTCTGGTGTCGACGCAACGCCTCACCCTGGAGGTGGCAACATCCATTGCCCAAGGTGCAGTTGCAGCCTGCCGCGAACAGGGTATACAGATTGCCGCCACCGTGGTGGATCGTGAGGGAACGGTACAGGTCGTGCTCAGAGATACCATTGCGGCTCCGATCACCGTGCCGATCAGCCGGCAAAAGGCTTTTACCGCCGTCAACTTCAATGCGGCAACCTCTCAACTCAGTGATCGGGCCGATACGCCGATTGGCCGTATCGACGGGTTGGTGATGGCTGCGGGCGGTCTGGCAATCCAGGTGGGTGGGCAGTTGGTGGGTGGTATCGGCGTCAGCGGGGCACCTTCGGGCAAGACCGATGAGGCATGCGCTCAAGCGGGGATCGACAAGGTCATTGACGACCTGGAGATGTCGATGTAGGCCTGATCAAGCGCAGCGGATCTGGCGGCTTGAATCGGCTGTTTTTTTGTTAGCCGGGCATTACCGAATTGTGATGATGATCGTGGTCATGGTCATGGGGTTCAGCGGGCGGTAATGCCTCCCCGGCAACAACCTTGGCGGCTGCAGCTTGTGGATCGGTCTCGCTGGTGGCGACAACCCGGACACCCTGAGATGCCATGCGGCGAACGAAGCCCTCTCCACAGCCACCGGTAATCAGCACGTCCAGTTCAAAAACGGGATGCTGGCTGCCGCGGAACTCATGCATGCTCATCTCCTTTGGGAGATCTAGCCGCTTGCCTTCGATTATCTGACCACTATCATCCTGTTCGAACACCAGAAAACGACGGGTTTTTCCGGCGTGACCGGTGATGGTCCGGAAATTCTGGCTGGTGATACCGATTTTCATAATGACCTCAGGCGGCTGCCCGGTTTGCAATGAGTGACCTGGCCCACTCTTCCATTGCCGCATTGGCGACAGGCATGGGGGCTTCCATGAAGGTGATAATGAAATGCCCGTCGGTTTCGCAGACACCGATGGAGCGTGGACGTACCGCCAGCTGCATGGGGTCTTGCAGCGTTAGGCCGAAGCAGAAAACGATGTTGACTGCTGCAGTGATCTCTTCAGCAACCTGACCTTCCGGTAGGGCAGTCGTATGGGCGAAATGATCAAAAACTGCGATGAATCGGGCGCTCCGATGAGCTTCGATCTGTTGCCTGATATGGGCAACTATCTCATCTACAGCATTGAATCGGCACTCCGGCCGCTTGATCTCCAGTTGAAAAACAGAATAAGTTTCTTCCAGCAGTGTTTGCTTCACCTTGCCACTCCAAGCCGTCTAGTTAGTTTCCGCCCAGAAAAACCTATCAATCAGGACAGTGGGAATGCTAAGTCTCATCCCGGCTGGAGGCATTGAAAATAGTCAATCTTCGGCGATACGCTGCAGATTGGGAATGTCGAGCAGGAAATGGTTGCTGCTGGTCTCTACCAACAGACTCTGCCGTTTGAATTCCGCAATGGTACGGCTGGCGGTTTCAGTGGTAATACCCAGCATCGCACCCATGTCTTCACGGGCGAAGAGTTGGCATTCGCTGGTTTCAGCATCGCTGACCAGGCGCAGCAGCAATCTGGCCACACGCTGCTTGGCGGATCCGGTTGAGAGTTCAGTAAGCCAGGCGTCAGCTTCGTTGAGGGCCCGTTGCCAGCGGTTGAGCAATTCCCGGTGAAGTTTTGGGTTCTCTTTGCTCAGTTTTTCCACGACCTTGACCGGCAGGCTGCAAGCCTCAGTCGGTTGCAGGACGACGGCATCGTGCTTGTAGTTTTCTCCGAGCAGGCACTCCAGTCCAGTGACATCCGTGGCGCGGATCAGACGTACGATGCGTTGGCTGCCGTCCGGCAGGTACTGTACCAGTTTGAGTACTCCGGATCGGATAGTATACATGCGGTCGCCGACGTCGCCGGCGCGATAGAGCGTTGACCCTACCGGAAGTGTGTATTGATCGATAGGGTCGTGTATCTGTTCAAAATTATCTTCGTCCAGCCCTGAAAAAAGCACCGATTCTCTGAGTGCACAGACTTTGCAGTCTGCAATACCATCCCAGGCTTCTTTGAATGTGACATTTTTTACCATGTTGGCTTTTCCGACGGTATGTAAGTAGGCTGGCAAGCCCTGTCGCAGGTCAAACGCCTGCTTTTTCCCGAGTGTGGGGTCAGGTTGCACGATAGCAGATATCAGTGTGAGAAAAAGCCTGAATTTATTTCCCGATTTCATCTGAAATGGTACAAACTGTCCATTCAGGCAGTTTCTTGATGCTACCATAGCTGCGTTTTTGCGTGCTCGTGCCTGATGGCAATGGAGGAGATATGGCTGCAGGTCAAGATGATCATAAATTCTGGATTCTCGGTGTGGATGATGAACCACAGAACCTGGAAATTCTCGAGGAGATTCTGGGAGATCAGTTTGAGTTGACGCTTGTAAGCAGTGGCCGTGTCTGCCTGGACGAGGCAAATGCCGCTCCGCCTGACTTGATTCTGCTTGATGTCAATATGCAGGGGATGGACGGTCTGGAGGTCTGCCGTCGTTTAAAGGCAGAACCCGATACCTCGGAAATTCCGGTCATCTTCGTCTCCGCCTACTCCAAACTGGAAGAGCGATTGGCGGGCTACCAGGCAGGGGGTGATGATTACGTCACGAAACCTTTCGACGATGAGGAACTCCTGATCAAGGTCAAGCTTGCGCTTGCGACCAAGCGTCAGCTCGATTCGCTTCAGCAGTCCTCAACTGATGCCCTGGATGTGGCGCAAACGGCCCTGTCTGCCAGTGGTGAAGCTGAAGCACTCCTCCATTTTTTGGGTGCTGCCTACCCGTTGAACAGTCGAGCGGATCTCGGCAAGAGCATGCTTGATATGTTTGAGTGTTACGGGTTGAGAGTTGTGTTGAGAATAGAGAGTGAAGAAGGTGATCTCTACCTCTCCCATGAAGGCGATGTCGGTCCATTGGAGCAGGAAGTGCTGGAGATGGGGCCGGATGATGGACGTTTCATCGATTTCGGACGCCGCACACTGGCCAAATACGGCGGTGTTTCCGTATTGATCAGGAATATGCCGGTAGAAGACGCGAATAGACATGCCCGCTGGAAAAAAACCTGGAAGTAATGCTGCAGATATCGAATGCAAGAGTTGTCGGAATCGACAATGAGCAGCGATTGCAAAGGCAGGGTGAAACACTGCTTCGGATGCAGGATCTGACACGGAACATTCTGTCTGATATGCGGAATGCAAATGATTCATCCGAGGGAATGAGCAGGAGTAGCGTTGAGCGGGTTATCGATCAGATGGTTCTGCTGCTCGATGCGGTCGAATCTGAAGTCGTGTAACAACAGGCAGGTTGATGGGAGATGGAGAGGGCCATGCCTGATTTCTTTTCAAACAGTCATATTGCATCTGAAATTTCGTCTGAACTGAGACTCCAGGTCAATGAGCGCGGTAGCCGGGACATGGGGCGCCGGGCCGGGATTATCGTTTTTGCCTACCCCGCGCTTGTCTCATTTATCCTCATCGGCAGTACGCTTCTCAGAAGTCAGCTACAGATCATGGGACCTGTTGCTCTGATGCTGCTTGCCGCCAGCGGCATTCGTTATTTCTACTCGAAACGACTCTCCCTGATTGCCGATGAGAGGCTCGTCGAATCACGCAGTGGATACACTTTCTGGAGTTTGGCGAGCGGCTTTCTGCTGGGATTCTTCTCCGTGCTTGCACTTCACGTCGCCGGACTTAGCGCAGATGGTTTCGTCATGCTGATCGCGACGGCTGGTATGAGCGGCGGAGCGATAGGTACGATGACGCAGTTCCCGAAAGTCTGGAACGCGTTTCTCGCCCTGATCTGGATGCCGGTCATAATAATCAGCTTCTATATAGGGATTCAGGGCGATACCCTGGGTTATCTGATGGTGGTCTATGCCGGTATCTATTGGGGATTTATTCTTCTGGTCGGTCATCGCATTGCTGCCGAATACTGGCAGGGGCAGATCAGCCTGGTGGAGTCGGAAGGACATGCCCGCAGTCTGGACAAGGCGTTGAAACTGCTCGAAGAGAAGGAGAGTGAAGTCAGGCTGCATCGTGATCACCTGCAGGAACTGGTGGCGGAGCAGACCCGGGATCTGCGAGAGGCAATGGAGGCGGCTGAGCGGGCAAACCAGAGTAAGTCGGAATTTCTTGCCAACATGTCCCACGAGTTGCGTACACCGATGCACGCAATCTTGAGCTTCTCCAAATTTGGCCTCAATAAGGTCTCCGCGGAGGTGGATCAAAAGCTGAACAAATACTTTCTGCGCATCAATGAGAGCGGTAATCGGCTACTGGCACTGCTGAACGATTTGCTTGATTTGTCGAAACTGGAAGCCGGGCGCATGGAGTTCGAGCTGGAACAGAATGACTTGGCAAAAGTCTTCAATACCTGTCTCGCAGAACAGGAGGCCAGACTCAAGGAGCATGACTTGAGGGTCTTCATCGACCCGATAAAAGAGTCAGCGCTGGCAACTTTCGATGCGTTACGCATCGGCCAGGTGATTACGAATCTACTCTCCAATGCCATTAAATTCACTCCTGACGGAAAAGCTGTCCATATCACCATCGTTGCTGATGTAATCCCCATGGGGCGGCGGGAAGACGATGGTAAAGATTGCGATGCACTGCGTTTCACCATTCGGGATCAGGGTATAGGAATTCCGGAAGATGAACTCGAGGCCGTGTTTGATAAGTTTATCCAGAGCAGCAAGACCAATAATGGTGCGGGCGGCACCGGTCTGGGTTTGGCTATATGCCATGAGATCATCGATGGGCATCGGGGCCGCATCTGGGCGGAAAATGCCGATGATGGTGGCGCTGTCTTCAGCTTTATCATTCCCCGTACGCCTTTCTGCCCTTAGGGCCGCGAAAAAATAAACTGTCCCATCCTGCTTGTCTCTAAGCCCAGCTTCAGCGTTGCAGATTCAGTTACATAATCGATGATATGCGCCCTCATCTGCGCCTTGAATCTTGGCTGATATCCTGCGCATTATGGGATACTTTATTTTTTTCGCGATCCTTAATTCCACTTCAAGCCTGTTAAACTACCCGGCTTTTCCTTTGGCGCGACCGGTGGGTCGATAGGACTCTCTCTGCGTCAATCTCCAACGGTGAATCGATGTCGCTGATCAGACTGAGAAATATACAACTTGGATTTGGTGGCCCGCTGCTGCTGGATGGTGTGGATCTCTCCATTGAGCGGGGTGAGCGGATCTGTTTGCTTGGGCGCAATGGTGCCGGCAAATCGACCCTCATGAAGATCATTCTTGGGGAGTTGACCGCTGATGACGGTGAGCGGGTTGTCAGTGGCGGCGTGCGCATTGCACGCCTCATGCAGGAGGTACCCAAAGCGCTGAAGGGTTCTGTTTTCGACGTGGTGGCAAATGGCGTCGGGGTGCTCTCTGATGTGATAAAACAGTACCATCAGATCAGCTCCCGTCTTGCGGAGACGGGTGACGAAACCCTGCTCGAATCCCTGGCCAGGGTTCAGCATGAGCTTGAGGCAGGGGATGGCTGGCAGTTGGAGCAGCGGGTCGAGACGGTAATCTCCCGACTATCGCTGGATCCCGACATGCAGTTCGAGGCACTTTCCGGTGGACTCAAGCGACGGGTGCTGCTGGCCCAGGCGCTGGTGACTGAACCTGATCTGCTGTTGCTGGACGAACCTACCAATCATCTCGATATCGAATCCATCGACTGGATGGAAGAATTTCTGCTCGGTTACGGTGGGGCGTTGCTCTTTGTGACCCACGACCGTGCATTTCTGCGTCATCTCGCCACCCGGATTCTGGAACTTGATCGGGGACGCCTGACCGACTGGCCGGGAGATTACGACAATTTTTTGCGCCGCAAGGAGGAGATGCTCAATGCCGAGGCGCAGGAGAATGCCCGTTTCGACAAGAAGCTGGCGCAGGAGGAGGTCTGGATCCGTCAGGGGATCAAGGCCCGCCGCACTCGAAATGAGGGACGGGTGAGGGCTCTGAAGGCGATGCGGGATGAGCATAGCCGCAGGCGTAGTGAAACTGGCCAGGTGCGTATGCAGCTGCAGGCAGGTGAACGCTCCGGCAAGCTGGTGGTTGAGGTGGATGACATCAGCTATGCATGGGAGGGGGAGCCGGTGATCCGCGGTTTCTCCACCACCATTATGCGGGGTGACCGGATAGGCATCATCGGCCCCAATGGCGCCGGTAAGACCACCCTGCTCAATCTGCTGCTTGGACGGTTGCAACCGGACAGCGGCAGTGTGAAGCTCGGGACAAATCTGGAAGTGGTCTACTTTGATCAAATGCGCAGCCAACTGCGGGAGGAATTATCGGTACAGGATAATGTGGGTGGTGGCAGCGACAAGGTCGAAATCGGCGGCAGCAGCAGACACATCATCTCCTATCTGCAGGATTTTCTCTTTACCCCAGAGCGGGGGCGCACCCCAGTGAAGGCGCTCTCCGGTGGTGAACGCAACCGGTTGCTACTGGCCAAGTTGTTTACAAAACCGGCCAATGTGCTGGTGCTCGATGAACCCACCAACGATCTGGATGTAGAGACCCTGGAACTGCTCGAAGAGCTGCTTATCAACTTCACGGGTACGCTGCTACTGGTCAGTCACGACCGTGATTTTCTCGATAATGCGGTCACTGCCTGCCTGGTGTTCGAGGGGGAAAAGCGGATCGCCGAGTACGTCGGGGGGTACAGCGACTGGGACCGCCATCGCAAACAGCAGCAGGCTCTGCCGGTGGCTTCCTCAGAAAAAGCGGTAAAGTCTGAGCCGAGTCCGCCGAAAAAGGGGGCAGGAAAG
The DNA here is from genome assembly GCA_003349915.1 of endosymbiont of Escarpia spicata. Taxonomy (GTDB): domain Bacteria; phylum Pseudomonadota; class Gammaproteobacteria; order Chromatiales; family Chromatiaceae; genus QGON01. The sequence continues at coordinate 178,321 of QFXE01000005.1, read as the reverse complement.
CTCAGTTACAAAGACCAGCGTGAGTTGGGCGCTCTGCCGCAAAGGATTGAAACCATCGAGAAAGAGATGGGGGATATACAGCAGCAGTTGAGTGATCCTGAAATCTATCAGCAGGGTGGTGACAAAGTTACCGGCCTGCAGCAGGAACTGAAAGAATTGGAACAGGCACTGGAAACCGCATTCGATCGCTGGGAGACGCTGGAAGCCCAACAAAGTTGAAGCCAGACTACGGAAATTATCATGCGACAGATGAGTGGATACCTGATTGGCCTGATGCTGTTGCTGGCTGGGCAGAATGTCCAGGCCGGAGCCGCCTGTGTCGTGGTGAAAAAGCTGGGAAATTCAGTGGGTTGCAGGCCAGAATGAGAGCGTGGCCAGCGCGATTAAAAAGGCCAAAGCCAAGCTGCGCGAGCAGGGTTGGCACAAGAAATACCAGGACGCCCATCCCCAGGCCAACACCAATCTCCCCCATGCCCATGTGGTCATAGTACAAACTGACTACAAAAGTGCCATCGGAAAACCCAGAACCAGCTATGGCTGTGGTTATAGCGCCGGATCTGCGGCTCAGGCGGAGCAAGCGGCGTTAAAGGATCTGCGTAACTACTCCTGGGGCTGGAAACCGGAGTATGGCTATGAGGTTTTGAAGAAATTCAGCTATTGAGCCGTTCCTACGATTGAATCGCAACAAACTATAGGGAATTAAACCCAAAAGCGATTTAAGGAGTCTCTGATTAATTGTCGTTTCCATCCTTAGGTTCGTAAACGCTACATCCGTGTAGCACTACTCGAACGTAGTGAGAAATCTCATACCTCGAAAGCTGTTAAGCACTCTGTAGTTTGAGATCTCTCCCTGCGGTCGAGATGACAATGACCCAATTAATCAGAGCTTCCTTAAGTTTTTCACCCACCCGACGATATATGAGAGAACTCAATCCTCTATTGAAACGGGAGTCTGGAGATGGCGATAATTCTTGCGGTGGATGATCAGAAAGTGATGCGGGAACTGGTGCGGGGTGTGCTTGAAGGTGAGGGGCACGAAGTGTTGCTCGCGGAGGATGGTATGCAAGCGATGCAAGTTGCCCGCGACAATGCCGTAGATCTGGTCCTGAGTGATATCAATATGCCGAATATGAACGGTATCAGTCTTGTCAGCAAACTGCGCCGTCTGGATCACTATGCGGAGACGCCGATCATCATGTTGACCACCGAAAGCGCGGACTTCAAAAAAGATAAAGCCAAGCGCATGGGTGCCAACGGTTGGTTGCAGAAACCCTTCGACCCTAAACGCCTGCAAAAAGCGGTGAATACCATGCTGGCAAAAACGGGCCATGTGCTACCGGCCCGCAGCTGAAATGTCAGTAGTCTTTCAATAAACAAAAATAGGATTTGTAGGGTGCGCCATGCGCACCAAAACAAGCCCTAATCACGGTATTTACCCTAATCATGGTGCGCACAGCGCACCCTACATCCTGCTTTTTCTGCGCTACCTTTATCTCTGGTTGATCCAATTTGGTTTTTGTCACACCATCACGATTGGCATTATTAATAAGAAAAGGCTAATATATTAAAATCATTGCCGATCTTCATTTCCGCTTTTTTGCATAGGTTTTTTAGCATGCAGGATCCCACTTCCAGGTCTGATAGTGATCAGGGACGCGTCGAGGTCAAAGAGACCACCTGTTACATGTGCGCCTGCCGTTGCGGCATTCGGGTGACCTTGCGGGATGGTGAGATTCGCCATATCGAAGGCAATCCTGACCATCCGCTGAACAAGGGGGCGATCTGCGCCAAGGGCCCCTCCGGCATCATGAAGCAGTATTCGCCGGCACGACTGACCAAACCGCTGCTGCGCAAGCAGGGGGCAGAGCGTGGCAGTTCTGAATTTGAAGAGATCTCCTGGGAACACGCGTTTGAGCTGATAGAGGGGCGGCTGTCGAAGATCCGTGCCGAGGACCCCAAAAAGTTCGCCCTGTTCACCGGGCGTGACCAGATGCAGGCCCTGACCGGCATGTTTGCCAAGCAGTTCGGCACCCCGAACTACTCAGCACATGGCGGTTTCTGTTCTGTGAATATGGCCGCCGGTATGATCTATACCATTGGCGGATCCTTCTGGGAGTTCGGTGGTCCCGACCTGGATCGGGCCAAGCTGTTTATCATGATCGGCACGGCGGAGGATCACCACTCCAATCCTCTGAAGATTGCCCTCGCAGATTTCAAACGCCGTGGCGGCCGCTTCATCTCCATCAATCCGATACGCACCGGTTACTCGGCGATCGCCGATGAGTGGGTGCCCATCAAGCCAGGCACAGACGGTGCGTTGATCATGGCGATCACCCATGAGCTGATCAAGCAGGGGCTCTACGATCGTGACTTCCTGATCAAATATACCAATTCGGCTGAGCTGGTGGTGGATGATCCCAGCCGTGATGACCACGGCCTCTTTCGCCGCTTTGAGATGCATGTCGAAGAGGGCTGTTTCGACCCCGAGAACAAACTCTGGTGGGATATAGATCTGGACCATGAGATATCCACCCATACGCCTGGTGTCGATCCCCGCCTGATGGGCGAGTTCAAGCTGGAGGATGGAACGCCGGTAAAACCGGCATTCCAGTTGCTGAAGGATCGGGTCGAGGAGTATACGCCGGAGTGGGCCGCGCACATCACCGGTATCCCGGCTGACACCATCCGCCGCCTCGCCCATGAGATGGGGGTGGTGGCGCGCGATCAGAAGATCGAGCTGCCGATTCAGTGGACCGATACCTGGGGCAACGACCACGATTCGGTAATCGGTAATCCGGTGGCTTTTCATGCGATGCGCGGTCTGGCTGCCCACTCCAACGGTTTCCAATCGATACGCGCACTGAGTATCCTGATGACCCTGTTGGGCACCATCGACCGCCCCGGTGGCTTTCGTCACAAGGCGCCGTTCCCGCGTCCGATTCCCCCCTGTCCCAAACCGCCGAAAGGACCGGAGGCTGTGCAGCCCAATACGCCGTTAAGGATGGTATGCCCCTGGGCTGGCCGTCGAAACCGGATGACCTGTTCGTCGATGAGGATGGAGAGGCGGTGCGTCTCGACAAGGCCTTCTCCTGGGAGTATCCGTTGTCGGTACACGGTCTGATGCACAACGCCATTACCAATGCCTGGCGCGGTGACCCCTACAAGATCGATACGCTGCTGCTGTTCATGGCCAATATGGCGTGGAACAGCTCCATGAACACCGAGAATGTACGCAAGATGCTCACCGACAAGGATGAGACCGGGGAGTACAAGATCCCGTTCCTGATCGTTGCCGATGCCTTCCAATCGGAGACCGTGGCGTTCGCGGACCTGGTATTGCCGGACACCACCTATCTGGAGCGTCATGACGCCATGTCGATGCTCGACCGGCCGATCTCCGAGTTCGACGGGCCGGTGGATTCGGTGCGTATCCCGGTGGTGCCGCCCCGTGGCGACTGCAAGCCCTTTCAGGAGGTGCTCATCGAACTGGGATCCCGTCTCGGCCTGCCCGCCTTTGTCAAAGAGGACGGCAGCCGCAAGTTTCGTGACTACCCCGATTTTGTCGTCAACTATGAGACCTCGCCGGGTTCCGGTATCGGTTTTCTTGCCGGTTGGCGCGGCAAGGGTGGTGAGAAGTTTCTTAAGGGCGATCCCAATCCCCGGCAGTGGGAGATGTACAAGGAGAACGGCTGTGTCTACCACTATGAACTGCCGAAGTCCTATCAGTACATGCGTAACTGGAATCGCGGCTACCTGGAGTGGGCACGGGCACACAGCATGACCCGTTACGCAGAGCCTATTACGATTCATCTCTATTCTGAGGTGTTGCAGCGCTTCCGTCTGGCAGCCCAAGGCAAGTGGCCCGGCCGCATTCCACCGGAGCGTCTGCGTAAACGTGTCGAGGATAATTTCGATCCGTTGCCGTTCTACTCTGCGCCGCTGGAACACAAGCTGGTGGATACCCATACCTATCCGCTGAATGCCCTGACTCAGCGGCCGATGGCGATGTATCACTCCTGGGACTCACAGAATGCCTGGTTGCGGCAGATCCATACCCACAACTACCTGTTTGTGAATCCCCGTACCGCTGAAGCCAACGGCTTTGGCGATGGCGACTGGATCTGGGTCGAGTCGCCCATCAACAAGGTGCGCTGCATGGCCCGCTTCTCCGAGGCGGTGGAGCCGGGCACAGTCTGGACCTGGAACGCTATCGGCAAGGCGGCAGGCAGCTGGGGCTTATCACCCAAGGCGAATGAGTCCCAGAAGGGCTTCCTGCTCAATCACGTTATCTCCGAAGAGCTGCCGCCCTGCGAGGCGGGGGACCATATGTCCAACTCCGATCCTGTCACCGGGCAGGCTGCCTGGTTCGATGTGCGGGTGAAGATCTACCCGGCGGAGGCTGGTGAGCCGGAGGTGACTTCGCCCCAATTCAAGCCGCAGAAGAGAGTGCCGGGCCAGGATCCGAAGCGTGGCAAGTGGCAGGCGTTCGTGGCGGGTGCTTTTCGCAAAAAGGCGAAGATTCAGGAATGAAGAAGCAGGAACGGAAAGACGGTTAATGTTATGACTCAACTCGCACTGGTTATCGACCTCAATGTCTGCGTGGGCTGTCATGCCTGTGTGACCTCTTGCAAGGAGTGGAATACCTCCGGCTGGGCGGGTCCCATGACTGATCAGCGTCCTTATGATGCCGATCCTACCGGCGTCTTCTTCAATCGGGTGCAGACCTATGAGGCGGGGGTGTTCCCGAATACTGAGACCTACCACTTCCCCAAATCCTGTCTGCACTGTGAAGATCCCCCCTGTGTGCCGGTCTGTCCCACCGGGGCCTCCTACAAACGGGAGGACAACGGTGTGGTGCTGGTGGATTACGACAAGTGCATCGGTTGCAAATACTGTTCCTGGGCCTGCCCCTATGGCGTTCGTGAGTTCGACGAGCAGCAGAAGGTGATGAAGAAGTGCACCCTCTGCATCGACCGGATTACCGATATGACCCTGCCTGAATCGGAACGCAAGCCGGCCTGTGTATTGGCCTGTCCCACCCGTGCGCGAATCTACGGCGATATTCATGATCCCGACTCTGAAGTGTCAGTGGCGATTCGTGAGCAGGGGGGGTATGCGCTGCAGCCTGAGTGGGGAACAAAGCCCTCAAACCACTATCTGCCACGGCGCAAGACCCGGATTCAGATCCACGAGGATGAATTGGTGCGGGTCGATAATCCGTTGAAGAAAGAGGAGCTGCCGACGCTGCCTGATGTCGGTGAAACTCTTGACGATGTGGCTTGGTAGCTGACAGGGCCGAGGGTATAGGCCCAAGGGCCTGGGAATGAATTTTGGAGTTTTTTTGAAGATGAATGATGTGACGGAGATACGATCCGGTTCGCTGAGCCTTTTTCCTCGGCCCTCGGCCCCTGGCCCTGTTCCGGGAGGAACTGACCATGCATCCCGCGTTCTCCGTTATTTTTCTAACCACCCTCATTGGTGTGGGCCAGGGGCTGTTTCTGGCGCTTTATACCGGTCAACTCTATGCGTTGGCTAATTTGCTGCCTGCGCAGAGCAGTAACTTCTATGCGGTTGGAAGCATGGTCTCACTGGCGCTGTTGTTTGCGGGTCTGATCGCCTCGTTTTTCCACTTGGGGCATCCGGAGCGTGCCTGGCGTGCGGCCACCCAATGGCGTACATCCTGGCTCTCCCGCGAGGTACTGGCCCTGCCGGCTGCCATGGGACTGATCTTTCTCTACGGTACGGTGCACTTTTTTGATCTGACAAAACCTCTGTTTGTTATCTCAGGCACCCTGCCTGTCGATTTCTCCCTGATTATGGGTGGTCTGGGCACGTTTGCGGTTTTTGGCCTGTTTCTCTGTACCGCAATGATCTATGCCAGTCTGCGCTTCATCAAGGCGTGGTATTCACCGCTGACAGTAGCAAATTTTCTGTTTCTCGGTGTTGCTTCAGGGTTCATGCTGGCAGCGGCTTTCTCCGCCTATCAGGGGACTTCACTTGTCGGTTTCTATGGCACTTGGGCGGTGATTGCGACTCTGTTCGGCCTGCTGACCCGTGTGGCTACCCTCTACCGGAACGGTCAGTTCAGATGCAAGGTTGATTTAAAGTCGGCCGTGGGTGTTCACCACTCCCAGCTGGAGCAGAAGGCCCAGGGTTTCATGGGTGGATCATTTAATACCCGTGAGTTTTTCCACGGTAGATCCCAGGGATTGCTGAACCTGATCCGGTATGCATTTCTGCTGATGGTGTTTGTCGTGCCCGTGATTCTGATTCTGCTCGCTTACGTCCTGGAGTCGGAAACCTTGCCGTTGCTGGCCTTTGGGATCCAATACCTCGGCCTGATTTTGGAACGCTATCATTTCTTTACCGAGGCGCAGCATCCGCAGAATCTCTATTACCAGAGCATGGCGTAGCAATCTGGCAATATTTGACTGACTTGATGTGAAGAGAGGTGAAACCATGAGGCGCGCAGTAAAAGTCTTCATTCTGTTCTTTCTTGGTCTGCAGAGCCTGCCGGCCAGCCCTGATGTTTTAGTCCTGGTGCATGGTTATCTGGGCAGCGCATCGTCTTGGGAGACCAGTGGCGTCAATGCTATGCTGGCTCAAAATGGCTGGCAGCGTGCTGGTCTTGCCACCCCTCAGGGAATTCTTCCGGGACCGGGAGGCAACGCAGTCAATAAGGTCTACCCGGTTGAATTGCCGTCTCTTGCACCAATTGCGGTACAGGCGAACCTTCTGGGTGGCATGGTCTCTGCGATCTCTGCCCGGCATCCTGACGAGTCATTGATCCTGGCAGGTCATTCCGCCGGTGGAGTGGTGGCAAGAATGGTCTTGGTGCAGGGCGGGGCGCCCCAGACGAAGCGTTTGATTACCATCGGCTCACCACATCTCGGCACCATGCGTGCCGTAGAGGCCCTGGATGCGACAGACAGTTCCGGGCTCTTTGGCATTATCAAGGATTTCTTTGGGGGGGATCTCTACGATCTGGTCCAGGACTCCTGGGGTGTGTTGATCGATCTGACACCAGCCCAACCCGGTAGTTTGCTCTACTGGTTGAATACCCAGCCGCATCCGGACATCGACTATATCTCAGTAATGCGTCCGGGACCGGTGGGTATTGGGGATGCAATGGTGCCGCTCTTCAGCCAGGATATGAACAATGTTCCCGCCCTGGCAGGCAAGTCCCAGCGTATCGTTGTGGCTGCCAGTCATGAACTACAGTCGGCAGATGGGGTGGGACTGGTGAATATTCTCAACAAGGAAGATTAACGCAGCGATCACGGGAACTTTTTTCAACCTGCGTGGGCTTATAATCAATAGAACTGCCGTGGTGATGAATTCCTGCGGCCGGCATTCGAAACATGAGTATTCAGTATGGGTAAAATTGTTGCGGTTTTTGTACTTCTGTCCGCTATGGCCGCGCCTGCATTTTCGGCATCTTATTATTTGGTGGAAAGTACCTTCAGGGATGCAGGTTGCGACTCCTTCAAGACAAAGTTGCTGGCTGCCATGGAAGGGCAGGAGATCTATGTCGGTTGGTGTTCTGCCTTGGAAAACTACCTGCTGGTAGTTGAATGTGGTTTTGCAGACTGTCGTGTGATGAGAAAGAATCAGGACAAGAAAATTCATGGTCTTGAGCGCAGATGGTGAGTTACCTGACCAGTATGCCCTCCATCAACAGAGTCTCCACCTTTGCACTCAGGTTGCGCACCTGATCCTGCTCATCCGCAATCCCGCATAGCTGGCCACCCGTGATCAGCATGGCCAATCCATGCACCATGGACCAGGTTGCCAGCGCAAGCAATTCAGTCTCTTCATTGCGAAAAATTCCGGACTGCTTGCCGCTTTCTATCAAGTTTACCAAACCCTGAAAGGCGTTATCCGCTTCAGAATCCAAATTCTCTTTTGGACATTTTTTCGTATCGATGAAGCCACCGAACATCAACTGCGTGATCTCGGGGCTGTCCAATGCAAGCTCTACATAAGCGACACCGGTTTCGATCAGTTGCCGCTTCGGGTCACCATCAAACTGCATGGCGGCGTTTTGTGTGCGCTCTGTCAGTGTTTTGAAACCTGTTTCGGCAATCGCTGAAAGCAGCGCATTTTTATCTTTGAAGTGACGATAGGGCGCAGTGTGGCTGACACCTGCCTTTTTAGCCAGTTCCCGAAGGCTGAATGCATTCGGGCCTTTGTCGCGGATCAGTTCGATTGCAGCGGCGATCAGCGTGTCATGCAGATTACCGTGGTGATATGTTTCGCCCGATCTCTTGCTCATTAACAATCTCCTCAGGGGGAGTATATCAGTCGATGTTGACATTGCATACATCTATGTATACACTGCCAACATTACTGGTATGCATGTCGATATCGTGCTTTGTCCTCCATGAGTTCGTAGGCCTGATCAAGCGCAACGGATCAGGCAATGAATTAGGTACAACGCATAGCGCTTGCCGATTCCGCTATGCTTGAACCGGCCTACATCTGAAATAGAGCAAATAGTGACATAGGGAGTGGAAGCGATGCAGAAGGTTTTGGGAGTGCTGCTACTGATCAGTGGCCTGATCGCTACTGATATCCGTGCGCAAGAGTTGGTGGCGGCGCAACTCGCCACGCAACGGGAGGTGCTCTCCGGATTTACCGGGGCGCGCACGTTGCTGACACTCTCCGCTGAAGCCTCAGGCAGGGTGGAGGAGGTAAATGCTGATGTGGGTGACCGAATCGACGCCAAGCGTCCGCTGGTTTGTCTTGATGACACCTTTATTAAACTGGATCTGCGTGCCAACAGCGCTGAGACACAGCGTCTTGAAGTCGATGTCCGTCACTATCGAAAGCAGGTGAAACGTTTCAGTCAGTTGCTGAAACAGAAGAGCTCCTCCGAGAGCCAACTGGACGATGCGCAACGCAATCTTGACAGCGCCCGCAGTCAGATTGTTTCCCTCAAGGTGCAGAAAGAGAAACTGCGTGAGAAAAAGAATCGCCACTGCATAAACGCGCCTGATGGTTGGCATCTGGTCGAGCGCCATGTGGAGCGGGGGCAGTGGATCAATAGCGGCGAACCGGTGGTCAGGGTTGGAGATTACAGCCGATTGCTGGTCCCATTCGCACTATCGTTGGCGGAATTTCAGACCCTGCAGGGGCTGGGTGAGAAGTTGGCGCTCTTTCTGCCCGGACTGGGTCAGAAGATGGTGGCGAAGATCGAGCGGGTCTCACCCTCCTTTGATGAAGCCTCCCACAAGATCTATGTTGAATTGGAGATAGCGGTAGATGCCGGGAGTGCAAGGGGTGGACTGCGTGCTGAGTTGACACTTGATCTTCCCGCCCGTTCCGGGGCAGTGGTATTGCCTGCAGGGGCAGTGTCGGAACGCTATGAGGAGCACTGGCTGAAGCGTACTGACGGCAGTGATATCAGGGTTGTATTCCTGGGCCGTGCCAAGGGCAGGGCAGGGGAGTGGGTCAGGGTGACGGCTCCCGGGGTCAAGCCAGGCGATCAGTTCGTCATGGGTGGGGAGTAATCCGCTATGGAATCGGTGGTCAAATTCTCGCTAAAACAGAAGGTTTTCTACAACCTGATGTTTGTCGTTCTGATCGTGGTGGGATTTTTCTCTCTTTTTTCCTTGCCGGCGGAACGCTATCCCAATTTTGGTTTCGGAGAGGTAATCATCTCCACGGTCTATCCAGGGGCCTCTCCGGTCGATGTGGAGAGTCTGGTAACCCGCAAGATTGAGGAGGCGCTCGAATCGGTAGACGATGTGGAGTGGATCAGCGCCACATCATTCAGCGGCCGATCACACATTCGCTTAAAGTTTGTCGATGACGCCGATTATGACGTGCTCTATAACGAGGTGCGGTTTGAGGTGCTCAACGTTATCAGCGAACTACCGGAAAGCGTTGATCCGCCCAACCTGATCAATGCCAAGGTGCAGGACTGGCTGCCGGTGATCGTGGTGAATTTCACTGGAGATCATGAGAACCGGGCGCTGGCCCTGATGGCTGGGGAGATGAAAACCCGGCTGCAGAAGATCAGTGGAGTACAGGAGGTTGAACTCTCGGGGGAGTATGTCCAGGAGTTTCATGTCAAACTTGATCCGGAGAAGCTTAAATCTCTTGGGGTCAGTTTCGATGCTGTCGCCAATGCATTAAACAGGGCCAATGTGTCACTGCCCGCCGGTAATTTCAGTAACGGTACAGGTCAATTCCTGGTCAAGGTTGACGAACGTTTCGACTCTCTGGAACAGGTTCTGGGGACAGTGATCCGGGTTGATGCCGATGGCAGCCTGGTACGGGTTGAAGATGTAATAAGCCGGGCCGGGATGGGCTACCGGGATCCAACCGTGATCTCGTCGGTAAACGGCAAACCTTCACTGGCGCTGAAGGTGACCAAGTCGGATGCCGGCAATGCCATGGATATCCGTGATGCTGTCGCGGCAGTGGTCGATGAGTATCGTCCCCTGCTGCAGGCACAGGATGTAGGGCTGGTCCTGACCCAGGACTCCACCGTCTATATCAAGGACGGGCTGAATACCCTCGGTATGAATATGCTGGTGGGTATCTCTCTGGTCTCCCTGATTATCTGGTATTTCATGGGCATACGTAATGCCGGTCTGGTTACCATCGGGATACCCTTCTCTTTCATGATCACCATGCTGATCATGTACCTCACCGGCAACAGCCTGAACGAAATCACGCTCTTCTCCTTTGTACTGGTGACAGGCATCGTTGTGGACGATGCCATTGTGGTGACGGAAAATATCTATCGTCATGTGCAGGAAGGCCGTCCGCTTCGGGAGGCGATCGTCAAGGGGACTTCCGAAGTGGCCCTGCCGGTGATCGCCGCAACCATGACCACGGTGGCAGCTTTTCTGCCGATGCTGATCATGAGCGGAACGACCGGACAGTTTTTTGCCTTGGTGCCGAAGGCGGTCACCTTTGCCATAGTGGCCTCGCTGGTCGAATGTCTGCTGATCCTGCCCATTCACTACCTCGACTTTGGGCCCAGAGCCGATAAGAAGAATACCGCAGTGAAGCGGGACAATGCCCTGATGCGGGTGTTGCGGCGATTTACCAGCAGCCTGCTGAAACTGACAATGCGTTTTCGCCTGACCAGCGTGGCTTTGGTGATGCTGCTGTTCGCTGCTGCTGTGGTCGTGTTGGGTCTGTCGGCCAGCGGCAAGGTGCCGTTGATCCGTATTCAATTCTTTCCCGATGACTACAAACTCTACTATGTCGATGTGGTGGGGCCAGGCAGCATACCGATCGAGGTGGTGGACAAACGCGTGCGGAAGATCTCTGAGGCAGTGATGGCAGATGGGCCGGGGATGGCCAAGGCAGCGGCCGGTTATGCCGGTTTCTACTTCAATGAGGATTATGAGCCGGTCTATGGTAACAATCACTGTTCGGTGATGGTGACCATGCCATCAGCGAATGAACAGGCTTTTGATGATCCCCTGCTGCATTTGGATCGGATGCGGGAAAAACTCAAACCGATCTTTGAGACAGATGGATTTGAACTGCACATTCACCCACAGAACGATGGCCCTCCAAGTGGCAAGGACATCAACGTGCGTGTGGTGGGTTCAAATATCGAATCGGTATCGGCCCTGGCGACGGATCTGCTTGATTATATGCGCGGAGATCCGGAAATTGGAACACACTTGCTTGATCTGGCGGATGACCGGGGGCTACCGAAACGGGCGATTCAATTTGAAGTGCTGCAGGATCGAGTAGCTGAGTATGGACTCGACAGCGCGCATGTGACGCAGTTGGCCGCCAGTGTATTGGATGGCCGCTATCTGGGTAAATACCGGCACATTGATGAAGAGGTTGATCTCAAGCTCTATATTGATCCGGAGAGGCTGATAGAACCGGAGAATGCGCTCTATATTCCGGTTGTGGAGGATGCTGAACGCCCTGTCCACCTGGCCGATCTTGTCAGAATCCATGCTTACAGTGAAGCCGGAGAGATAAAACGATATCGGGGGCAAAGAGCCATCAGCCTGAAGGCAAACATCAAGCCGGGTGCACCGACCTCGACGCCTGCCATCGTGAACGGGGTAAAGCGCTATTATGAATCTGTTCGTGATTTGTATCCCGGCGCAACGGTCACTTTTGGTGGCGAGCATGAAGATACGCAGCGGTCATTCGAGTCGTTGGCCTACGCTTTCATCATTGCAGTGTTGGTCATGTATGTGATCCTGGCGACGCAGTTTCAGTCCTATCTGCAACCGTTGATCATTCTGTCTGCAATCGTTTTTGCGTTGATTGGCGTGGTGTTCGGTAAGCTGGTGAGTCAGACACTCTTCACGGTCAACAGTTTTATTGCTGTCATCGGCGTGGCGGGTGTAGTGGTAAACGATGCGCTGGTACTGGTAGATTTTATCAATAAACGCTATCGAAGCGGTATGTCACGCCGGGATGCAATCGTTGACGGAGTCCAGGTTCGATTGCGCCCTATTGTCTTGACGACGCTCACCACGACCCTGGGCCTGCTGCCGATGGCAGTCGGTTTTCCAAGCTATTCGCTCATCTGGGGCACCATGGCTTCGACCTTTGTTGCCGGACTGGCGACGGCAACCGCCCTGACCCTGTTTATCGTGCCCGTTTTGTGGGATCTGTTGCAGGGCTTGCAGGAACGTCGTGAACGCAGAAAAGCGCTGCGGGCAACGAACTGATAAAATCGGTCTCCTGTTTTTTGAGTTGATACCCCCTCAATGAAATTGCTTGCCCTCGAAACTGCTGCCGAAGCCTGCTCCGTTGCCCTCTCAATCGATGGTGAGATTCACTTGCGCTACGAAGTACGCCCAAGAGGTCACAGTGAGCTGGTACTTGCCATGATGGATGAACTGTTGAGTGAGGCGGGTTTGGTGCCGCCGCAACTGGATGCCATTGCATTCGGCCGGGGTCCGGGATCATTCACTGGAGTGCGGATTGCCACCGGCGTGGTTCAGGGCGTGGCATTTGCAGCTGACCTGCCGGTAGTGCCGGTCTCCACGCTTGCTGCTTTGGCCCAGCGTGCCTGCCGGGAGAACGGCTTTAAGCGGCTGTTGCCGGCGTTTGATGCGCGTATGGGTGAGGTCTACTGGGCGGCTTATCATCTTGGTGCGGCTGGACTGGTTGAATTAGAGGGTAGGGAGGCAGCCGCGAAAGCCGAAGATGTTAACCTTCCGGATGGTGACGGCTGGTACGGTGTCGGCACAGGATGGGCTGCATATGGTGGGCTGTTGGCAGAACGTATGGGTGCAGGTTTGGAAGAGCAGATGCCTGATCTCTATTGCAGTGCGGAGGATGTGGCCCTGCTGGGTGTGGCGGGTTTTGAGGCGGGGAATAGTGTGGCACCTGAATTGGCCTTGCCGATCTATCTCAGGGATCGTGTTGCCAATAAAAAAGCCGGGTAACTATTCAGCACAATTCAACATGCCAAGGAGAACGTTGGATAGGCGACCTCCTCAAATGAGGGACGCCGAATATACATCCCTGTAGGCTTGACGGCGGCGTCCATTCCGCCGACACCCTTATTTGTGTATGTCGCCTATCCTATGAACTATTTAGAACGCGGCCAATGTTGTTGGATTACGATGCGCATCGTGTTAACAGACCCTAGCAAGTAGGCCGGTTCAAGCGTAGCGGAACCGGCAATGCCCGATCCGCTACGCTTGATCGGGCCTACATTCTGAATAGTGATGTGGCTACTCTCTTGCGGCCAAGGCACTTTTCCAGGATTTCCTGTCTTCTCTATATTGCAGGATCGCATTGAGAATATCGTCGTTGCGTTTTTTTCTGTGAGCCGTTGAATTTATAAGTGCATAGCACCGGGAATTTTTTCCAAAATTATTTTCTATATTATTTATAAACAGATTGAAGTTTTCGGCTGCAGGTTCCATTGCCTTCGATTGATTCCACCAGCTGTCTTTGTTGGAAAAGATTGTCTTTAACTGTTCCAACTTGCCCACTATCTCTGTGCGCTTTTCAGTGTATTGCCGAAGGATGTTTTCTTCTGTTGTGTCCAATGTCTGAACGATGACTGCTTTGGCTGGCATCTGTATTGGATAACCTGCCTCAGCCAGTTTTTCGATGGTAAACAGCATTACATCACCAAAAAATTGCCGTTCGAACTCTCCTGACAGGTCGATGTTGTCGGCCTGTTTCTCTATGCCGGGTCTGAATTCTGATCGACCGGTCTTTTCTACCGTTCGATTGTGGAGCATCGGCAGGTTTGCCGAGACAAATTGATCTTCTAACTCGGATCTGATCAGTCTTCCAAGGACAGGTCCTGCCATCCTTAGTTTGAGGCTTGCGAACGGGATGAAATGGCTCAATCCGTTTTTGTTGAAAATATAATTTCCGGTATAGACGGTTCTTGCGGGAGTGGTGGTGTGAATATCGACTTTATGGCTGAAGTAACTTTTTCTGGTGGGATGCTCTCCATAAAAGAACTGGTTTAACTTGCTGGAGAAATCTACAAAGCAGTGACAGTTTTCATGCTTGCCATCCAGCGTGCAGTTGTATCTATAGGTGTTTGATGTCGGTGTGAAGCCAAACAGATTGGCCATGTCGTGGTAAGCGGCCTCGTTGGCATTGCGGCGGGTTGCCTGGTGGAACAGGCAGGAGTGTCCGGCACCTGATTCTGCCATTTGAAGCAGAAAGGCAATGACGTCATCAAGAAATGTTCCGGTCATAACGGAAGGGGAAACGGGGGGGTCGCCGACCACCTTTCCCGTCAGTACGCTGATATCATTAGATGAAAATGCCCTGTCCAATTCGTAAAAATAGTTGATGGCGTAGATATCCTTATCACCATTATCTGAATGGACCCTTGCTCTAAATTCCTGGTCGCTGTCAACAAAATAGAATAAGAGACTCTCCTCCTGCTTGCTCATCTCATTCAGCTTGAGATAGACAATATTACGCATCAAGGACGGGCCTTTGTGATAGAAGGCAGATCTGTCGAAGCTTCCCAATACACCTGACAATGATTTTCTCTTTTCATTTGTCAGTTGAGCGATCTGTTCCAGTTGCTCATCTTGACCAAAGTAGAGGGTTTCAAGCCCATGAACATTGAAATAATGAGAGATTTCCCTGTTATCCAGAATACTATTTGAGTGTTTTGAGTCATCGGCAATGATTACGGATACTTTGTTGAATTTGTGATCCTGGAATCCACCGTATTGAAACGATTGACAGAGATTGAGCAAGCTTTTCAGACAGTTTCGCAGATGTTGTGGCCTGTCAGCTACAGGAATAATGATGACGAATTTATGCCTGGAATCGCGCCCAGTTAAGGTAATATGGCTCTCCATCTCCTGAAAAAGCAGGTGATACCATTCGATGAGTGCGTCATCGTAATTTGATGTCAGGAAATCTTTTTCAATATTTTGAATGGATGTTTGATAGACAGGAAGAATCTCATCGATCTGTTTCTGAGCAGAAGGTAGAGATAGTTTCTTCTTGAGTGATTTGTTAAGAAGGTTTAATGCTGGATTATTGGTGTGTGTCTCAAGAAAACGGGTGAGAATTTTGTAAGAGGCCGAAACCATAATGCTTGAAGCCGTGGTTTATCTTTTTGACATGTAGGTAGGAAAGGCATTTTTATCAATGATTATCTCTATAAGATTTATTGAACCTTCAAGGTCACTGCTTTTAAATAAATCGGTAATGTCTGACTCAGTTTTGATTGTTTTGTGGTTTATCCCAAAAGACCTGGCGAGGTGTTTAAAGTCAGGATTGATGAAGTCGCAATTGATGAATCGTTTGTTGTACTGCTGGAATTGGTTCTTGCGGATGAGGCCCATAGTGGAGTTGTTAAAAACAACAATATTTAGCGGTATGTTGTAGTTGACTGCCGTCATTATCTCCATGCAGCACATCTGAAACCCACCATCACCAAGAATAGCAAATGTCGGCATATGCATGGCGAACCTTGCGCCAATTGCTGCTGGAATAGCATGTCCCAATGAGGAGATTCCAGAGTTCGGAAAGTAGTGGTTGCCTCGGGATACGCTAAAGAAGTTTTGTGCAAAAATGATATTGTCATCAAAGAGAAGAATCTCCTCTGGGAAATATTTTTCCAATCTTGTGAAAAAACCTTCTGCCAGCGAAAATTCCGGCTGGGAAACCGAGGATTCTCCAGCATTTGAATACCTCGCCAGTTTTTCTATATTCTCCCCGATCTCCTTGATGTTTTTTTTGGTGCACTCACTCTTGTCGATATTTTTCAGTACACCAGACAGGATTTCTTTGATATCTCCATGAATTGCAACCTCTGCCTCGAAGACCTTTTCCAACTGGTCATTATCGTTGTCGATCTGCACGACTTTTTTATTTCTCAGCAGTTTTTCATCCCATAAGTAACTTGTTCTTTCGTTAAAGCCTGCGCCAAGAAAAATTAACAGATCCGCTTTTTCTACGATGTATCTGTAGGCGTTGCCATTTGAGGTGACCCCCAAGCTTCCAAGGGATAGTGTCGCATGCTCCTCTATAATGCCCTTTCCCTTGAGGCTGGTTGCAACAGGAATATTCATCGATTCGCTCAACCGGGAGACGATCTCCTGTGCACCGGATTTTATACAGCCATACCCGGCTACTATTACAGGGTTGTTGGCATCGATTATCTGCCTGGATAGCGATTCTACGGCTGGAAAATCCTCTTGGACTCTATGAACACGCCGCTTTGTCTTTATGTTATCCAGAATTGCGTCGTCAACCATCTCTTTCTGAACATTAAATGGAAAGCTGAGGAGTACCGGTCCTGGGTTTGGGGAGAGCAGTATTGTGGAAACCTGGTTCAAAACCTGGGCAAGATAGTCGGTCCTTTCTACTGTTTTGCTATATTTTGTGATGCTTTTGAACAGGACTTCCTGATCGATGCTACCGCCTTCTCCAGAGCTTTCCTGGAGACCACCCTTACCAAAAATATGGGTTGATGTTTCACCCGTAATGACAAGGATGGGTAACCTGTCCGCATAAGCATTGGCAACGCCCGTTATCAGATTCGTGGCACCAGGTCCGGCAGTTGCTATACAGGCAGATATTGTATTGGAGGCTCTGGCGTATCCGCCAGCCATGAAAGCTGCTCCCTGTTCGTGTTTGGCCAATATGCTTTGTATATCTGAATCATACAATGCGTCATAAACAGGTAATATGTGAGCGCCGGGCATGCCAAAAATAGCCTCGATACCCAAACGCTCCATATATTTGATAATTAGTTCACTGACTTGGATTTTCATCTAACTTTATTATTTTTCAGGCTTTGAATCAGATGTTTTCGTTTCAATAATTTCTGAAAGTTGAAGGATTCGCTGTTCGTTGGATTCGACCTCTGCTTTGATCGACGTCGTATCGGATTCGCTGCTGGTTTTTAGCAATTCGCTGAGTTCCTGATTACGCGATTTGCGGCGCTCAAGCTCATCACGGAATTGGTCGAGCTCTTCTGCCTCATCTGCCTTGTCGAACATGATGGTTTCAGGTGAATCGTCACTGGCAACCAAATCATCCTGTTTGGCACTTGTGTCCGTCGGAATAAACCGACTCTCCAATCCATATTGGCGCTGGTTCATAAAGGACGGAGAAACGATTTCGATGCCGTTTTGGTGAAGCACATCCAGTACCATCTTTCGCAGATTCGAGCGGGCAGTCAATAGATGTTTCACTTCCGGCAGAAATCCTGCGATTCGATAGGTTACCGCGTAATCGCCAATCTCGGTGACTTGAACGAAACATTCGGATAATTTTACCTCTTCCGCCGCTTCGATTAATAACGCCTCTATACTGGCGCGGGGTATTTCATAACCAAGAGAGAGAGTTGTTGAGATAATTGTGCCTGACCTGCGGACGACCGTGACAGGCGTCGTGATCAGAAACAGATTTGGAAAGATTGTCAGGTCCCGGTCTTCGGTTTGGATCTCAGTGTGAAACAGCCCCCGGTCAGTGACTTTCCCAAATTGATCGCCGATACGGATGAAATCCCCGGATCGAAAGCTGCGCACCACCCGCAGCATCATCCCGGCCATGATATTGGTGATAAAGGTAGTGGATGAGAGGCCGATGACACCGGTAAGTACGATGCCAAGCAGACCGAGTATCTGTCCTCGCGCGACCTCCGACATCGGGATTTGAAAGAGCAGGATCAGTATTCCGACCAATGTCAGGCCTAGAATGAGTAACTGGCGGGGCAGCTTTGCCTCTGCGCCCAGGTTAGTGCGCTGGGTGATGAGGAATCTGTTGGATGTCCAGACGATCACGACAATGACTGCGGCCGTGATAAGTGCCGGCATATAGTGGCTGAACAAAGGGAATGTATTAGACAGCCATTCCATGATCATACCTTTCTACAGATTGCAGCACGCAGGTGGCTGTTAAATTGTGTGACGCTCAAAAACCGACTCCGATCCCGACGCCGCCGCGGGAGTAACCGCCGCTACCGACGCCAATGCCGAAGTGTATTCTGGGTTTGGTATCGCGTTGTGCTACTGCTTTCGGCCAAAGATGGGCATCGGCTGTATTGATGACCGGGAATTGGTAATCCGCCTCGCCAACCTTGCCCGTTCTGATTTCACTGACAGGGCCGCTAATGGTGACCTGGCGCCCCTTGCTATAGTCGACACTCTCAAGGTATCCAGGTGTGACCGCGATAAAGCGCCCGGTTGGAGAAGCATCGAGATCCGGTTTGCCGTTCTCTTGTAAAGGGTAAGCAATTATTTCAAGTTCACTGCTGCTCTTCAGATTCCGCAATTCCATAATTACACCACCCCATTCCACAGGGGATGCCCCGATACTCCGGTTTTTTTCAGCTATCTGTTTTGGCGTGACTGAACGATCTCCTGCCGGTGCCCGGGTTTGCGGGGCGGCGCAAGCAGCCAAAAACAGGCACAGGGTGACGAAGAAAATGCGCTTGAAATACTTTGTCATGGATATGCCCTACCAGTAGTAAGGGTACCTGTACCCAAAAGGATACCAGGGGTCATAAAAGGGATCACGATAGTAGCGATAAGGATAATCCTTCTCTTCCGGCCAGAGAAAGTAGACTTCTGCCTCGACCACTGGATAGGTGTAGCTATAGTCGCCGACACTGCGCTCAATCGCCTGGGTGACAGATCCGGTTACGGTGAGTAATCGGTCTTTTGGATACTCTTCCGGATCGAGAAACCCCTTCACTTTGACCATGAAGCGCCCCTGCCCATCACTGCCAGAATCGGGTTTTCCCTCCGAGGCCAGCGAGCGTGCCAATACTTCGATGAGGGTGCTCTCTTTGAGATTATCCACTCTGATAATAGTGCCGCCCCAGCGAACCCGGGAGTGTTTGAAACGCCCTGCAGCCTGGTGGACCTCAGAAATTTGAATATTTCCTGGTGGAGCTTTTTTGATTAGTTCGGGCACATTGGAGGAACAGCCGTTCAGCAAGCCAGCCAAAATACAAACGAACAGGCATCGTTGATAATAGGGAGTGCCGGTGCTGATTTTGTCTCTGGTAAACATAGAAAACCGCTTTCTGGAGCTATTAGGCCTTTTCCAATATGGCAGAACAATCGATAATTCAATTGTAGAACGATTTTGCTTGCAGAGGGAGTCCCAACAGCACTCAATAAAGAACTATCCGGCGGTACAGCACTGTCCCATACGCTGCCTGCGGTCTTTTATTGGTACAAATGGGCCTTAGATGTCTATTTTGAAAAAATAAACTCAGTCATTTGGTCTTTCAAAGTCTCAATTTCATCACTGCTCAGCGCCAGTTCTTTTATCGCCTTTGCAAAGAAATTGAGTGTGTCGCTTGCGGTTGTGGATTCCCTCAACAGAATTATGTCAAGAATGTAGTTGGCCACCTTAATGGTCGCAATCAGCTCTCTGAGTTTTTCATCTTCAATTTCACTGCACGACTCTCGATGGTGGTGAAGAATAGTCAGACAGATGATCTCGGGTAATTTCCAACTCTCGGCCAGGATAAATCCGATTATCGCGTGGTTGGTCCCGTACCTTCGCTCTTCCTCTTCTATCCACTTCCCGGGATCTGACTTCCCTACCCTGAGAACCTGATCATAGTCGGTGAAGCGTTTAGCCATAAGGAGAGCGTCGGATTTATGAAAGAGACCGGCGAGATAGGCTTCATCATTGGCAATTGAAGTGATTGAGCTGGAGATCCAGACAGCGCACTGGGCAACTGCATTGACATCTTCCCAGATCATTTGCACTGCGGGCTGGTTAGTTTCGAATACATGTTTCAGCGCAGAAGCGATCACCAGGTTCTTGATGTTTTCCAGGCCCAGCAGAACCGAAGCATGTTGAATTGATTCAAATTTTCGGCGCATGCCAAACGCAGGGGAGTTGATGGTCTTCAGTACCAGCCCGGAAATTGCAGCATCCTGACTGATCAGGTCGGCAATTTCAGCTATGTTGGCATCCTTGTTCTGCATCTCTTTCTCAATGGTGAGTACCACCTTGGGCAGGGAGGGAACGGCTATGCCTTTCATTATTTCATAGGCATTTCGCAGTTCTGATTCGGATGGATAGAGTGCTGAATTCACAGAAGATTCTCGTGCGTTTGGAATTCATCTTATTTTAACTGTTTGGCGCTGGAATTCCATGCAAACAGGCGGCTTAGGGAATCTAAGGGCAGACTGACCGTTTTTACGGGATCAGGCTGCCCCGCCGGTCGTGAATGCTTGCTGTTTACTCGTTGATCATACGCTCTTTTTTCGCGTCTTCCTGGAAGTAGTAGTCATACTTCTTGTGCATCTGGTTAGTGAAGGTCCAAGCCTCGTTATAAGACAGACCGCTGTTCTTCGGGATGATGACCTTGACGTAAAGCTGGTTGGCTTTGTGCGCTTTTAGGCGGGTAAGTGACTGATCGAGCTGTTTGCGCGACACGGTCTTGAAGGATTCGCTTCCGGGCGCCTTGTAATCAATGACAAGCTGACCTTTGATCTTGGCGAAACGCACCACCACGACAAATTTATCCCGGGAGGTGCGGGCAGGCCTGACAAGTTTGTCATATTTGATCTTGAGTGCCTGAAAGTCGATCTTCAGATCGGCAAGCGTTTGATCTGCGTCCACATTTTTGGCCTGTGCCTGAGCCAGTTCCTCACTTTGGGCGCGAAAAGAAGTGCGCAGGCTATCCAGTTCGTCCTGGGTCAAAGCGTGACGGCTGGAGACTCGATTCATGTCTTCAGTCAGATTTTCAATGCTGCGGGTGGCGTCGTCGATCTGCAACTGCAGGCGGTTGGTATCTGTTGTCAGCCGGGTGACCTGGACATTGAGGTTGTCTTTGTCGTGGGTGAGCCGGGTGACCAGAATGTTGAGATCGTCTTTGTCATGGGTAAGGCGGGTTACGTTGCTCTCCAGGTCGTCCCGTTCCCGTGACAGGCTGCTGATCTGGTGCAACTGGCTGGCGATGGCCGCTTCCTGCTGCTCCTCCGAGCGCATCAGCTGCATGCGCATCATCGAGAGCTCATATTCACGGGAGAGCAGGCGCTCCTCCAGCGTCTGATTCTCCTCGCCCGTCGTCTTAACCAGTTCCATCGCCTCCTGCTCTGCAGCCATGGTTGAGCGCAGCTGGTCCAGCAGCTCCATATTACGGATCAACAGAACCACCATAGCGAGCATGAATATCATGAGGATTACCGTCATGATATCGGTAAAAGAGGGCCAGAAACCCTCCTCAGCCTGGGCTGCGTGGTGGTTCAGTCGCAGATCGACGAAGCTGTTATCCATGCCGTTTATTCAGGCTGGCGCAGTCGAAAGCCGCGAATCAGGATGTGTTTGATATCGGCCATGTCGCGGGTGTGAGGCTTCGACTGTTCAGCAAAGCCATCCAGCGTGGTGAGCATGTGCTCTTCCATCTCCTGAACGGCCTGTTGTGACTGGCCCATCTGGTTGACCAGGCCCTGCATGGAGCGGATCAGGCCGGTGAACTCGTAGAGAACGCTGTCGGTATGGACATGGAAACGCGGGATCAGTTCGTTGACCGTGACCTGTTCCACGGCACTGACAAGATTGGTCTGGACGTCGGTGAGTTTGAGGTGGAAATAGCCGAAGATGACGTAGCAGACAATCGCGGTAATGGTGGTGGAGAGCGCGGTGGACATGCCGTGTACCACCATGCCCATACCACCCACATTGATCGCATTCTCCAGCAGGTCAGAGGCGCCGATCAGGGCGATGGAGAGGGAGACGATTGTGCCGAAAACACCGGTCAGGATCAGGATATTGTTGATGAACTTCGGCAGGCTGTTGCGCGTGCTCTCGTTGGCCAACAGGGTGGACGCCAGTGAGCCGTGGTTGACCGGGCAGTTCGCTTTGAAAAGTCCTTCCATGATGCGGTAGCGCATCACGATAATGGATTTTTTCGGTAGCTGGGCGTAGGGCTCTTCCATTCCTTCCCGCAGATTGCGCACGAAACGGATCAGCGCATTCTCTTCACGGACATAGTGGATGAAGATAAGGATCATGCGCAGAATGCCGATAAAGAACAGCCCGACAATGGTGCCGTTAATGATCAGGCCGGTGCTGGTGAGCTGGTCCCGGAAATAGACCTGGTTGATGAAATCGAACTTCCAGACAATCAGTCCCGCGACCAGGGTGGACATGATGACCATCCTGATCAGGATGTTTCGACTGAAGTTACGGCGTAACTGTATGCTTCCCAACGCGGCTTCTCCGATGGTGCTTCAAATCGGGTCAGTTTACCTCAGGAGAGTCCGGGAATTAAGAAGAAGATGGTAATTCTTTTCGGGAGACTGCCTTGAGCGGCTTATGAGGAAGATGTCTACGGCTATTTGACGGCAATCGTGGGAAAATCAGACCATGAGCACGCCCCGCATGTCACTGCTGGAGATCTTCGATGCCGCGCTGCGGGCGGTGGACGGCCGCCGCTGCGTAAGGGAGAGGCTGCGGCAGAGGCCGTTAAAGGGCCAAATATCCCTAGTGGCCGTGGGTAAGGCGGCGGGAGCTATGGCCATGGGGGCCAGAGAGATTCTTGGCAAACGTATTGTCTCGGCGCTGGTGATCTCCAAGCATGGCCATCTGGGTAGTGTTTCGGCCAGTTTGCCGGACTGGGAGCTGTTTGAGGCTGGCCATCCACTGCCTGATAGCAGGAGTCTGGCGGCGGGTGATCGCCTGATCACTTTTCTTCAACAAGAACCAGAGAGACCGCTGCTTTTTCTGCTTTCAGGGGGAGCATCCAGCCTGGTTGAGTCTCCTGTCGACGGTGTGGGGGGTGATTTTCTGGTCCGCGCCAATCGCTGGCTGCTGGGCAGCGGTCTGGCGATTGGTGAGATGAACCGGGTGCGCAAGGCGCTCTCCCGAATCAAGGGCGGTGGATTGCTGCACTGGGTGGGTGATCGATCGGTGACTGCACTGGCAATCTCCGATGTGCCGGGAGATGAACCTGACGTGATCGGTTCCGGACTGTTGGTGCCGGAGATGATAACGCCTGATGGAATGGAAAACCTGAGCCTGCCCGACTGGCTGGATTCGGTTGTCAGACAGGCCATTCGACAGCGGCGGATTTATGTAGGCCATGGTCCAGCCATCGAGATCATCGCTAACCTGGAGCGGGCAAAGGCTGCTGCGGCTCGGGAAGCCCGGAAACTGGGCTATCGGGCAACAATGGTGGATGAGTTCGTAGCCGGAGATGCATCGTCGGCAGGCGTGCGGCTGGCTGATGAACTCAAAACCGCAGAGCCAGGTGTGATGATTTGGGGTGGGGAGACAACGATTGTCTTGCCGTCTGAACCGGGGCAGGGCGGCCGTAATCAGCATCTGGCCCTGGCCGCTGCGGGAGTGTTGCGGGGCCACGACAATCTTTGGTTTCTCGCTGCCGGTACGGACGGCACTGATGGTCCCACCGAAGATGCGGGTGCAGTGGTGGATGGCGCCACACTGACCCGAGCACGAAATGAGGGTTTCGACCCGGGTGAGGCACTGCGGCAGGCCGACTCAGGTTCTTTGTTGGAGGCGAGCGGAGATCTGGTGACCACAGGGCCTACCGGGACAAATGTGATGGATCTGATGTTGGGACTGAAGTTGTAATGAAAAACGAAACAAGCCTCTATCGGGCTGCCCGCCGCTGCCTGCTGGAAAATGAAGTGGAAGCAAAGCTGAATCTTACAGACCAGTTGGCGCAGGCCTGGCGGTTGGGGGAGTTGGGACTCAGCGACTGGAGCCCTGCGGACGATGTCATAGAAGCAGGTCATCCCCCTCTGCCGGAGCTGGTGCATCCAAGCAAGTTGCCCCGGCGCGGTCTAGGCACGGAGCAGGGACGTGTCGCACTGATCCACGCCATAGCCCATATCGAATTCAATGCCATCAATCTGGCCTGGGACGCAGTGCAGCGTTTCCCCGACATGCCGGAGAAATTTTATAGCGACTGGATACAGGTGGCGGTGGAGGAGGTGCGGCATTTCCGCCTGCTGCGGGAACGTCTGAGGGATGCAGGTGCCGATTACGGTGATTTTCCTGCCCACAATGGTCTTTGGGAGATGGCTGTCCGTACCGCCGATGACCCACTGGTCCGCATGGCGTTGGTGCCCCGCATGTTGGAGGCCCGTGGGCTTGATGTCACGCCGGGCATCATGGCGCGCTTCCGCAAGGCGGGAGATCAGGAGACGGTGGCGGTGTTGCAGGTGATCCTGGACGAAGAGGTGGGGCATGTGCAGTTCGGCAGTAACTGGTTTGCCTGGCTCTGTGAGCAGCGGGGAGTGGACCCTGAAACCACCTATTTCGATCTGCTGGACAACGTTCTAAACGGCGAAATTCGTTGCCCCCTGCATCGGCAGGCGCGGCTGGATGCAGGCTTTTCGGAAAGTGAGTTGGAACGCCTGGAGGCGTTATGTGCAAAACATTGAGATGGCTGTCTGAAAACCATCAACCTGGCTTGATGGTTTCCACCCTGAGTCCTTCCGGCGACGCCACTAAAAATTCGGCATGATCTGGATGCCACTCCCCCAAAACAAAGCGGCTGACTGCAACGCCGGATAACATGAAGTCGTGGCGGCCGGGACGGTGGGTATGTCCGTGGATCAGACGTTTTACGCTGCGATCCTCCATATACTGCGCCACAGTCGTTTGATTGATGTCCATGATTTCTGACGCTTTCAGTGAGGTTGCCTCACCGCTCTTCGCCCGGTACTCCTGGGCAATGGCAATGCGCTCCGGAATGGTCCTGGAGAGAAATTGTGTGATGAATGCCGGATCGCGAACCTGTTTGCGGAAGGCCTGATAGGGCAGGTCATCGGTGCAGAGCAGGTCTCCGTGCATCAATAATGTGGGTGTGCCAAAAAGATCGATCTGTATTGGATCATTGATGAGTTCCGCGCCGGTCTGAGCGCAGAATTGCTCGCCAAGCAGGAAATCCCGGTTGCCGTGCATCAGCAGGATTCGGGTGCCACTATCGTAGAGTCTCTTTAGTGCGGCCTTAATCTGTGGCGCGGGTTCGATTTCGAGATCGTCACCGATCCAGGCGTCGAAGAGGTCACCCAGAATATAGAGCTTTTCTGCGCCAGGGGCGCGGTGTTCGAGGAAATCGAGGAACAGTTGCACCGTCTCCGGCCGTTCGCCGGAGAGGTGTAAGTCTGATATGAAGAGGACTTCGCCCAATATAATCTCTTTGGGTTTAATTTTACGCAGCTTGCTGAGCAGAGTCGGCAGGAGCGGCGCCCCGCCGCTCCTGCGAACGACTCAGTAGCCGACGTTTAATCGGTGATTTCTGCCTTTTCGATGATGATGTCTTCCGCCGGAACATCCTGGTGGCCAGAGTTCATGGTGGTGTCAACGCCCTTGATCTTGTCGATCACATCCATGCCGGAGGTCACCTTGGCGAAGACGCAGTAGCCCCAGCCGTCCTGTCCCGGATGGTCGAGAAAGCTGTTGTTAGCGACATTGATGAAGAACTGGGCGGTGGCGGAGTGGGGGTCTCCGGTGCGGGCCATGGCGATGGAGCCGATCTCGTTGGAAAGTCCGTTTTTCGCCTCGTTTTCGATCGGATCGCGGGTCTGCTTCTGGACCATGCCTGGCAGGAACCCGCCACCCTGGATCATGAAGTTGCCGATGACCCGGTGGAAGATGGTGCCGTCGAAAAAGCCATCCTCGACATACTGCTTGAAGTTGGCGCAGGTGTTGGGTGCGTTCTCTTCATCCAGCTCGATGACGATGGGGCCGAGGTTGGTGGTCAATGTAATCATGTAAATTGCCTGTCTGTTTAGGTTGGAATTGTGCCGGGTCAGAGTTTATTTAACCATGCTGACCTTTTCGATGACGATCGGAGTGTTGGGCACATCACCCATGCCGCCTTTGAAACCGGTCGGTTGCGATGCAATGCTGTCCACCACGTCCATGCCTTCAACCACTTCTCCGAACACTGCATAACCCCAACCGTCAAAGCTGGGGTAATCGAGGGTAGTGTTGTCCTTGTGGTTGATGAAGAACTGGGCGGTGGCCGAGTGGGGGGCGCTGGTGCGGGCCATGGCGATGCTGCCGCGTTTGTTCTTCAGACCATTCTTGGCTTCGTTGGAGATCGGATCACGGGGCTCTTTTCTATCCATATCGCTGGTAAAACCGCCACCCTGGATCATGAAGCCTTTGATAACACGGTGGAAGATGGTGCCATTGAAGAAGCCGTCTTCCACATACTGGACAAAGTTGTCGACAGTTTCCGGCGCTTTTTCACGATCCAGCGCCAACAGGATATTTCCCTGATTGGTCACCATCATGACCCGAACCGTCTCCGCCGCTGCAATATTTGCAAAGGCGCCGGTCAGCAGCAGAGTGAGTAGTGTTTTGATAAATAATTGCTTCATGAAGCGATGCCCCGTTAAAACTGAAAATTTGAAGGGACCAATGATATAGCTTCTCTCAGGCAGGAAAAAGACCTTTCCGGCTGGGGGATCATCCTACCGCTCGCCACCTCGACAAACTGTTGGTAGAAAACAGGCGCATTTTCCCGGTCCGCCACCCGAATGGCGGGTATTAGCAAAAAACTTCAAGTTTTCTTGGGGGATGCCGAATTAAATCGTATCGATTAATTTATTAATGCGCCCTACGCCTGCGTATATCGGATGAGTTGAAAATGTCCCGCTATATTTCTGTTCAATGGAAAATCGTGCCTGCCATGGCCCTGATATTCCTGCTCATCATGGCAATCGCCACGGTCTATTCGGCCTATCAGCAGAAAGCTCAGCTTCTGCGCTCCGCCGAAACCCAGATGACCGATGTGCTAAACGGTTATCTGGATAGCATGAATGCCATGATGTTTACCGGCACCATGGCCAATCGGGAGATGTTGCGGGAGAAGATTTTGTCCCGCGAAGAGGTTGTCGATGTCCGTATGCTCAGAGGAGAGGCGGTCAGTAAGGTCTATGGTCCCGGCTTTGACATCGAAAAGCCAACCGATGATCTTGCCAGACGGGCGCTGGTGGGAGAGCGCATCGTAGAGCTGAAAAAGGTTGATGGGACCAGAGTGCTCACCGTCATCCAGCCTTTTTTTGCGGAATCCAGTCACAATGGTACCAACTGCCTGACCTGCCATGCGCTGCCGGAGGGTACGGTACTTGGTGCCGGCCGTATGAGTCTTTCCCTGGCCAAACGGGACGCTGCAATCGAGCGGGAACTCTGGATTGGCGCCGGGATGAACCTGGTGATCCTGTTGATTGGTCTGGGTATTGTCATTCTGATCATCCACAAAGTCGTTATCTCTCCCCTGAGCCATCTGCGCAAGATCATGGAGGAGATCGGTCAACATGCCGACCTGCGCCCCCGGGTGGCAAGTGGTGCGCATGATGAATTTCACTATGTCGGCAGGGCAGTGAACGATATGCTCAACCGCTTTCAGCCCACCATCCATGAACTCAGTAGCACGATGGATACTCTGGCGCTCTCTTCCGATGAGTTGGCTCAGGTGTCCGTTTCAAGCCATGAGGATTTCTCCGAGCAGGGAACCCAGACGCATCAGTTGAAAATCGCTATTGGTGAGATGGCGACCGCAGCCGAAGACGTGGCCAGGAACGCCGCGGGTGCTGCGAAAACGGCAAAAAGTGCTCGTGAACATGCAGCCGGTGGCAAAAACGTGGTGTCAGAGGTCTCCGCGTCGATCAACAATCTCTCAAATCGCGTCGCCAAGGCGTCAGAGGTAGTGCAGAAACTCGCAGGAGATACCCAGAGTATCGGGCAGGTTTTAGCGACGATCACGGGTATTGCGGAGCAGACCAACCTGCTGGCGCTCAATGCCGCCATTGAGGCTGCCAGGGCGGGTGAGCAGGGACGGGGTTTCGCGGTGGTGGCCGATGAGGTGCGTAATCTCGCACAGAGAACCCAGGAGGCAACCCGGGAAATCCGGGTCAGTATCGAGCATCTCGATAGCGCCACCAACCAGGCTGTGACTGTGATGCAGGAGGGCGGAAAGGAGGCGTTGCAGAGTGTCGAGGACGCTGTGCGTGCAGGGGCAGCATTGGATGAGATTACCCTGGCCGTTGATGAAATTACCGACATCAATGCCCGCATCGCTACTGCCTCGGAAGAGCAGTCTGCGATGGTTGTGGGAATCAACAACAGCATCCTCGCCATCAGTGATGTCACGGACCGTACCGCAAAAGGGGCGCAGAGTACCTCCGAGACCAGTGAAAAAGTTGCCGCTATCGCCGGACAACTGGATCAGATGGTCAATCAGTTCAAGGTCTGATTTCGCCGCGACAATCCACATCGGCACGAGTTGCCGGTTGTCTCTCTGCCTCTCTGTTTTGTGAAGCGGGCAGGTTTTCGCTACCATGCGCGCATTTCGCAGACACTCTATAAGGTAGCGGGCCAGTCATGCTCAAGATCTACAACGACCTCAACAACCGCAAAGAAACGTTTGAACCCCTGGAAGCAGGCAAGGTGCGGATGTATGCCTGTGGTATGACCGTCTACGACCTCTGCCATCTGGGGCATGCGCGGGTGATGGTGGTATTCGATGTGGTGGCCCGCTACTTCCGTCATCTCGGCTACGATGTTACCTACATTCGGAATATCACCGATATCGACGACAAGATTATCGCCCGTGCCAATGAAAATGGCGAGCCTTTCATGGATCTGACTGATCGCTTTATCCTGGCGATGCATGAGGATTCGGAAGCATTGGGCATTCAACCGCCGGATGATGAGCCCAGGGCCACCGGCCATATGAACGAGATTCTTGCCATGATCGAAAAATTGATCACCAAGGATCACGCCTATGTGGCGGATAATGGCGATGTCTATTACAGCGTGCGCAGTTTTGCCGGGTACGGAAAACTGTCGGGCAAGTCGATCGATGATTTGGAATCGGGGGCTCGTGTCGAACCGGGGGATGCCAAGCGCGATCCGCTGGATTTCGCCCTCTGGAAGGCGGCCAAGGCAGGTGAGCCGGCATGGGATTCTCCCTGGGGACAGGGGCGTCCGGGCTGGCATATAGAGTGCTCCGCCATGTCCTGCACCGCCTTGGGCGATACTTTTGATATCCACGGTGGTGGTGCCGACCTGACGTTCCCCCATCACGAAAACGAGATCGCTCAATCGGAGGGCGCGACCGGTCACCCGTTCGTAAAATATTGGATGCATAACGGTTTTGTGCGCATCAACGACGAGAAGATGTCCAAATCACTGGGCAACTTCTTCACCGTGCGGGAGATTCTGGTGCGTTATCAGGCAGAAGAGGTGCGCTATTTCATCCTCACCAGCCAATATCGCAGTCCTCTCAACTACGATAGTGAGCACCTTGATAATGCCCGGGGCGCATTGACCCGTTTCTACACTGCGATGCGGGGTTTGCCGAAGGTTGAGTCAACCGGAGTAGAGGCTTTTTCTCAGCGTTTTCACGATGCTATGGATGACGACTTCAACACGCCTGAAGCGCTGGCTGTGTTGTTTGACATGGTTCGTGAAATCAATAAGTTGCGTGATACTGACCAGGCGGCGGCAGCGGGTCTGGCAGCAGAGCTGCGCCGTCTGGGTGATGTACTGGGTATCCTGCAGGATGATCCGGAGCGTTACCTCAAGGGGGGAGAACCGGGTGCAGATGATGGACTCAGGGACGATGAGATTGACGCCATGATCCAGCAGCGTATCGATGCTCGCGTCAGCAAGGATTGGGCCGAGGCAGACCGCATTCGAGATGTGCTGCAAGAGGCGGGAATCCTCCTCGAAGATGGTGCGCAAGGCACCACCTGGCGCAGAGGCTGATACCTCTTACCCCTATTCCCAGCAATTGGACGGGGTATTAAATGTAGGAGTGGCGCCCCGCCGCGAAAACTATCGTAGATAGGTAAATCGCGATGGGTGAGCCGCACCTACATATGCTTCTCGGCAAATTTCGGGGAATTTACCCCAAAGAGATTAAAGAAATCCCCTCTCCGGACGCCTATCAAAGGTAGATCCTTATGTTTTCTTACGACCCCAACCTACAGAGCAGGGCGCCGGAGAGACAAAACCTGCTTTTGACGATCTTAATGAGGGAATTTTGATGTCTATCAAAGGACAATCGCTTAGCTCCAGATTGCTTCTATTGGCGCTCGTCGGCACCCTGCTGATGGGTTCGGCTACCGCATACGGGGTGATTACACTACTCAATGTGCTGGACTCGTATGAATATGCCCTGGATCGCCAGGCCGGCAATGAGCGCCAGGTATTGATCATGCAGAGTGACTTCAAGAAACAGGTGCAGGAGTGGAAGAATGTCCTGCTGCGTGGATTTGAAAAGAAGAATTTCGATAAGTACTGGGGTAAATTCGAAGCCAGGGAGGCTTCGATAAGAGCGGCGGGGGAAAAGCTGGTGCCCCGGCTGGAAAATGAAACTGCGAAAAAGCTTTTGCGATCGTTTCTAACCTCCCATGAGCAGTTGGGGGCCGCCTACCGGACAGGGCTGGAGCAGTTCAAACAGTCCGGTTTTGATCCCAGGATGGGTGACAAAGCGGTGAAAGGGATCGATCGGGAACCCACCAAAAAACTGACTGAAGCGGCGGAACACATCTCGCAGCGGCTCTACCAATCCACCAGCCATTTGCCCGAAAAAAGTCACTATGCAATGGTCGTCAGTATGCTGACCGTGGTAGCGGCGCTGATTGCCTTGACGGGCATCTCTGTCTGGATGGTGAAGCGCATTATCATCAACCCCACCAAGGATATCTCTTTTTCTCTCAAACGTTTTGCCGATGGTGATTTCAGTGAGATCGATATCAGGCATCATGGTGGTGAACTGGGCGAAGTGGCAGAGAGTGCGATACAGGTAAAAGAACATCTCGGCGGCATTATCCGTGAGGTCAGGGGTGCTGCCATTGAGTTGACCCGGGCAGCAGGGGATCTCTCTGTGGCAACGCACAGCACTCAGGGCGATCTGGGACGGCAACAGGGCGATATCCAGCAGGTGGCGACGGCAATGGATCAGATGTCCGACGTGGTCAGCCAGGTTTCCAGTAACGCCCAAGCAGCCGTTGAGGCCGCGCGCAGTGCGGATGACGCCTCCACTGAGGGTCGTAAGATTGTGGAGACGGGTATCATTGAGGTCAGAGAGCTGGCGCAGGATGTGGAGGGTGCAGCTGATGTGGTGCAGAGTCTGGAAGGGGATGTGGCCAACATCAGCTCGGTACTCGATGTCATCAAGAGTATTGCGGAACAGACCAATCTGTTGGCGCTGAATGCAGCCATCGAAGCGGCACGGGCCGGCGAGCAGGGACGGGGTTTTGCTGTGGTTGCCGATGAAGTGAGGACGCTGGCAGGGCGTACCCAGGAGTCAACCAGTGAGATTCAGCAGATGATCGAACGGCTTGAAACGGGATCTGGCCGCGCGGTCAAGGTAATGGCTGAGAGCCGGCAGCGGGTGGAGGCGAGTGTTGAACATGCCAGCAAGGCCGGGGAGTCGCTCAGGCAGATTACAGGTGCCGTTGCAGCGATAGCACAGATGAATGAGCAGATTGTGGCGAGTTCAATAGAGCAGAGCTCTGTGACCGAAGAGATCCACCGCAGTATCACCAGTATCAATGACCTGGCCAGACATACCGGAGAGAGCGCTCAGACAGTGTCAGATGCTGGAGAGGGCGTAGCCGCACTGGCCGGTAATATGGAGACCCTGGTAGGTCGTTTTAAAGTCTGATTGAACGGTATTTCGCAGGAGTGGCTAGTTACGGATCCTGCCAGGATGTAGGGTGTGCTGTGCGCACCATGATCAGCGTAAATACCGTGATCACGGCTTGTTTTGGTGCGCATGGCGCACCCTACAAATCGCTCCTGTGTTACTTTTACAGCGCGTTGTGCAATTCTGCGGCCTGCAGCGTGTTCTCCAGCAACGTGGCGATGGTCATCGGCCCCACACCGCCAGGGACGGGGGTAATCCAGCTGGCGCGTTCGCTGCAGCTGTCGAAATCCACATCCCCCACCAGTTTGCCCTCATCCGTGCGGTTGATACCGACATCGATCACTATCGCTCCGGGTTTGATCCAGTCGCCGGGTACAAAGCGGGAACGACCCACTGCCGCCACCAGAATATCGGCGTTACGGCACTTCTCTTCCAGATCTTTAGTGCGGCTGTGACAGACGGTGATGGTGCAGCGTGCAGCCAGCAATTCCAGCGCCATGGGCCTGCCAACGATGTTGGACTGGCCGATGATGACGGCATCCAGCCCCTCCAGTTTCTGTCCGGTGCGCTCCAACATGGTCATGATCCCCTTCGGGGTGCAGGGACGCAGAATGGGCATACGCAATACCAGCCGACCGACGTTGTAGGGGTGGAATCCATCCACATCCTTGGTGGGCAGGATGCGCTCGATGACAGACTCCTCGTCGATCTGCTCCGGCAGCGGCAGCTGTACCAGAATACCGTCGATGGCGTCGTCAGCGTTGAGTTTGTCGATCAAAGCCAACAAGTCTTCCTCGCTGGTATCAACGGACAAATCGTGGCGTTCCGAGTAGAATCCCACCTCTTCACAGGAGCGGCGTTTGTTCCGGACATAGACCTGGGAGGCGGGATTTTCACCCACTAGAACCACGGCAAGCCCCGGGCGGCGCAGACCCTGCTCTATACGGGCCTCCACCTTGGTTTTGATCTCCTTTTTAAGGTCGGCTGCAATCGCCTTGCCGTCAAGAATCTGTGCGCTCATTTTATCTACTTCCAAAACAGGATTTGACTGGGAAGCAAATCATAGCCTGAAAGGGTGGGGCCTGTAATCAATTCATTGGCACCGCCCATTGACCTGACCCGCCTTGATCAGTATTATTCCGCTTCTTCGCGCATCCTTGAGGTGTTGCGAGACCCGAAATCGGGGTATAGCGCAGTCTGGTAGCGCGCCTGCTTTGGGAGCAGGATGTCGGGAGTTCGAATCTCTCTACCCCGACCAAATGCTTTGTAGGGATGAAAGTTTTACTGCGCCCGTAGCTCATTTGGATAGAGCATCGGCCTTTAAGTGTGTACGACGGCGTACACGGTAGGAGCCTTTATGGGGAAACAGAACCCATAAAGTGGACCGCACTGTATCGGGGAAACCTTAACAGGTCATGCTGATGGCAATCCCGAGGAAACCTTTGGTTGACCCGTCCATTGGTGTTGGGTAGCATTTTATGATGCATCACACCAAAGACAAAGGCGATCTGGGTGTTTTGAAGGCTCAGCTTGATCTTTTCGAGCAAGGGTACATTATTTTGTACCCGGTGACAGAGCACGCTTCCTTTGATCTGGTAGCGTACAAAGACAAGGAGTTCAAAAGGATACAGGTCAAATACAAATCTGTTGATAAAACAGGGAGCATCACCGTTCATTTTCGCTCAAGTTGGGCAGATAAGAATGGGACACATATGCAACAGATTGATAAAGATGAAGTTGATCTTTATTGTCTGTATTGCCCTGAGACGGATGAGTGTTACTACCTGGATCCCAAAGACTACAACAGGTCTGTCACTTTGAGGGTAGAGAAACCCAAGAATAATCAGACGGCTAATGTAAGGTTGGCCTCTGCTTATCGAAGGGCTCCGTAGAGACTATACGTGTGGCACCTGAGATGGTGAAGAGATAGTCCAGACCACAAACCCACGCAGGTGGGGCGTCGAAAGGCGTAGTTGGTAAGCTAAGCCGAGGGTAGCAGGTTCGAATCCTGCCGGGCGTGCCAAATGCGGCGGTTAAAAGAGTTTATGGTGGGCGTAGCTCAGTTGGTAGAGCTCCGGATTGTGATTCCGGCGGTCGTGGGTTCGAGACCCATCGTCCACCCCATACACTGACCTTTCCCAAAAGCCGCGGGAAAGGGAAAAAGCGCGATCTTTTGGGCCATTAGCTCAGCTGGTAGAGCAGTGGACTCTTAATCCATTGGTCGAAGGTTCGAATCCTTCATGGCCCACCAATAAAATCAAGGGGTTACGAGAAATCGTAACCCCTTTTTTGTGTCTATGGCGCAATTCTAGTGTACTCCATTTATCATTTTGCCCATTTTATTAAGTTGCCGTGACTGAATTAAATAGCGCGTTGAAGGCGGCCACACTGGTATCTGCGTAGCTAAAAGCCTTCCAGTAACTCACGGATATTCTTCTCGCCTTTTTCGTTGGGATATATATTCTGAAGGTTATCTCATACTGATTGGCGCGTTAATAAAAATGCAAGAATCATATATAACCCAAGTGCAATAAGTGATGAAAGAGCCGCACCTCTAATACTGACAGCTGCAGTTAGATAAAAGAATTGAAAGCCAATCAAAATTGGTTGGCCAATAGGGAATAATTGTCGTCCCCACTCCTTTTTAAATAACATTGCACCACCAGAAGATAACAGGAGAATGGCTACAAGAAAGTTACTAAGTATGGCAAGGAAAGCTACTCTCCCGGAGTCGACTGCAAAAAAACAGCATAACGGATCCAAATGCCCTGAATAGCATTAATAGCAAATGCCTCGATAGGCCAATCCCGCCTCATAGCGAAACCGCAGAATGTCTCTGATTTCTCCGCCAGAAAAAAGCCGAGGGTAGCAGTCGCCAAGTTAAATCAACGTTTTAGGGAAGTTTCTGGGAATATCCGGTCATCGCTTCTGGAAATCCGGAAAAAGTGATCGGATGAAACCAGAATCAATGATCGGAATGTTCCAGACTGGGTGATCGGTTTAAAACAGAATCAGTGATCGGAATGAGCCAGAATATGCAGTTCTATCATGGCCGCCCATTCCGGGCTAACGTGGCCGGTGATCCCGTTTTATCGTGACCGATTTCGGGAATTTCCCCGGAATCTTTGATCACGATGCCGAAATCGATGGTTATCTTCAGCGGAATACGCATTATGGCCCTCTCCAGATTATTATGTATGACTCCTCCAATATTTGGTGTGAAATAATTGATGCCAGCTTGCTTTAAAATATATTTATAAAATGCCCAGTGCGGAGCCGGATGTAGCTTTAGAGGTGGGTCAGCGACATTCCCTTACCCGATAAATCTTTTATGTCTTCTACACATACACCACACCAAACAGTGTATCAGTATTAAGTTCAATAACACCATCCACAGAAATGGACTCAATTTCCCTGAGATGCTCCTGTTTGAATTGTGCAAATTGTTCAGTATTCAATTGATCAAGAAGTGATTTATAGCCAGCGTTATTAAGTAATGACCACCATTCTTTTATAGTGATCGAATAGCGAATTGGATAGAGTTCTATATTAACGCTCTTATGTTTGCTTAATGCTACTAACTCTTCTATTTGTGGTTTCGTCTTGAGTCTTTCTCTAAGTCTCGATGGGGCTTCTGTTTTATAATCTACCTCCAGCCGTTGTAGAAACAGCTCTGCATACGGGTTAAAAGCATCGTTTGTAAATGAGGAGAAGACGAAGATTCCATCACGTTTTATTATTTTGCATATTGCTTGATACGTTGCTTCCATATCAGGATAAAAGAATAGCGCATAGCCGCAGGTAACGACATCGAATGCCTCATTAGCATAGGGAATATTTTCAATGTCACATTGTTTAAATGTGATCTTATTCAGACCTTCATTTTGAGCTTTATTTTTTGCCTGCTTAAGCATTCCAAGCGATAGGTCAATGCCTTCAATATTGGCATGGTGGTGTTTCCTTGCCACCTCAATGGCGACAGCGCCGGTTCCTGTAGAGACATCAAGAACATTCATTATTTCAAAAGACGGAACTAACTCAGCCATTCTTTTTGCTGAAATGGCAAAGAACTTGTTCTCATCATATCTGGTAGAAACGCCATCAAATGTTTCTTCGATGATTTTCTTGTATTGACTGGTATCTATATTTGTCATGAATCTAGAGTAGTTTAAGGCATAAAAAAGCATCGGGAATCTCCCCCGATTTTGCTTTGTTAGGCATTTCTGCATTCCGCTTGACCGGATCATTTGGCACAACTACAATGAAGTTATAACTTACGTAATAACCCCCGAGGTTGTCTGTATGCTCAAAGTTAAAGTTACCCCTATAGGGAACTCTATGGGAATAGTACTCCCAAAAGAGGCACTTACAAAACTGAAGGCTGGTAAAGGGGATGTATTGTATTTGGTGGATGCTCCAGAAGGATTGACCCTTACACCTTATCAGCAGGATTTTGAAAATCAGATGGCTGTCGCTGAAAAGGTGATGAAAAAATACCGAAATGCCCTTCATGAGCTGGCAAAATGAATGAGCCTGAATGGATTTTGCCAAATGTAGTGAAAGCGGTTCATCAAATCTTAATAGCAGAACATGGCGGATTATCTGGTGTACGTGATGATGATTTGCTTGATTCTGCGATGAATAGACCGCAACAACTTTTCTCATATGGCAATGAGATTTCAATATTTGATCTAGCAGCTTCATACAGTTATGGTCTTGCAATGAACCATCCATTCGTTGACGGAAATAAGCGGGTTGCCTTAACCGTAGCCGCCATTTTTCTTGAGATAAATGGATATAGCCTCGATGCCACTGAGCCTGAAGCAGTAGTAATTTTTGAGCAACTGGCAGCTGGCGAGTTGCCTGAAAAGAATCTCTCTATTTGGTTTCAAGATTCATCTATTTTTGTTGCCTAACGCCGCAAATCACCGGAAGGCAAAAGTGGCGGTTGGTTTGCGTAAAATGGAGCGCAGCGGAATACGCAAAACGAGGAATCTCCCCCGATTTTGCACACATAGCTTGTTATATCCGATGGCTGTTAAGCCATGCTTACCTCATATTCATCTGGCGTCATGTAGTTCAACGAAGAGTGTAGCCTTTTTCGGTTGTAGAAGCCCACATACTCTATGATGACTCCCCGTAACTCCTTCTCCGTCATATACTTATTCCTGTGTATGCGTTCTGCCTTGAACAGATGGAAAAATGATTCCATCTCTGCATTGTCATTCATTACACCCCTTCGATTCATACTTTGGATGACGCCTTTATCTTTCAGCTAGTTACGATACTTGGTCGCTACATACCCCCCTGTGTCAGGATAGTTGTCGCCTCCCCGAGACGGGGTAATTAGAGCAAACAGGGGACGGAAAGAGGAGCAAATGCCCCGTTATTCAGAAGAACGTAAAGCATCGGTCATGCGGAAGCTGTTACCACCGAATAATCGCTCTGTGCCGGAAGTGGCCAAAGAGGAAGGCATCTCAGAACCGACGTTATACAATTGGCGTAATCAAGCCAAGGAACAAGGGATACCCGTGCCAGGTAGCGGAAAGCAGACAGAAGAATGGTCACCAGAGGCGAAGTTTGCCGCAGTGGTAGAAACAGCCACGATGAGCGAGCTAGAGATCAGTGAATACAGCCGCAGCAAGGGGCTCTACCCTGAACAGATAGAACGATGGAAGGAAGCCTGTATTCAAGGTGCTCAGTTATCTGTGGAGCAGCAGCAACACAGGCGGCTTGAGGCCAAGCAAAACAAGAAACGTATCAAGGATCTTGAGCGGGAACTTCACCGCAAGGAAAAGGCGCTGGCGGAGGCGGCGGCACTACTGGTGCTGCGAAAAAAGTTGAATGCCCTCTGGGGGGAAGACGAGGAAGAGTGACCTCGTACCCAGAGCGGCAAGAACGGGTGAAATGGATTGGCGAAGCAGTCGCATCGGGAGCCCGGAAGGCGTTGGCCTGTGAAGAAGCAGGGATAACGATCCGCACCTTACAGCGCTGGACACAAGATGGAGATATCGGTGAAGACCAGAGATCAAAAGCACAGCGTCCAGAGCCCGGGAACAAGCTGTCAGAACAGGAGCGCAGGAAGATAGTGGAAACCTGTAACCAGCCGAAGTATGCGAGCTTGCCGCCAAGCCAAATTGTGCCAATGCTGGCGGATAAAGGCGAGTATCTGGCCTCTGAGTCGAGCTTTTATCGTGTCTTACAGGAAGCCGGTCAGTTGAATCATCGAGGCCGATCAAAAGCGAAACAGAGGCGGCAACCACCAACGACCCATATTGCACAGTCAGCGAATGAAGTTTGGTCATGGGACATCAGCTACCTGCCATCGAGTGTGCGTGGCCAATATTTCTATCTGTATCTGATCATGGATATTTATAGCCGTAAAATCGTGGGCTGGGAGGTTCATGATTGCGAAGGCGGTGAAGAAGCTGCCGCCTTGATACAGCGCACGGTTTTGGCAGAACACTGCTTCCGTAAGCCCCTGGTGCTGCATGCGGATAACGGCAGCCCGATGAAATCGCAAACAATGCGAATCAAGCTATACGATCTGGGAATCATTGCATCGCACAGCCGGCCAAGAGTGAGTAACGACAATCCCTATTCGGAGTCACTGTTCCGAACCCTGAAGTACTGTCCGCAATGGCCCTCACACGGATTCGAATCGGTGCAGGCAGCGCGCAAGTGGGTGAGTCAACTTGTCAGGTGGTACAACGAAGAACATCACCATAGCCAGATTCGATTTGTCACGCCGGCGCAACGTCATATGGGAGAAGATGTAGCGATCCTCGCGAAGCGGGATCAAGTATATACACAGGCAAAAAAGAAGAACCCAAGCCGTTGGTCAGGAGAGACACGTAACTGGGCGCCGGTGGCTTCAGTAGCTCTTAATCCCGAGCGGGATAATGGAGAGTTAGCACAAGCTGCATAACCTAAAAAGGCGACAACTATCTTGAAAAACGCCGATCATGCGTGATCTTAAAAAGCTCTTAAAGAAAAAAGAGCTAAATTACTATAGTGGCACGGATATGCCACCATTCCTAAAAACATTAGATCGGCTGACCAACTTTCAAGTATGGGAAAAAGACTACAATATTTGGGAGCAAGCACACAGAGAGCGCTATATGATGATTGCATGGTATTTAGGTAAATCTATTCGAATGAGCGAAGAAGAAATCAAAGAGCTACTAGAGCGCTGTGCAAAATGGCCAAACCCCTAACACATATGAGTCGCCCCCCTGTCAATAGTCAATAGAAAACCTGCTCTTTAACAATTCAAGAGAAACTATGTTGTGCCATAGGGTTTACTGCTTTGGCTTCAAGGCTGGGTTCTGCCCAAACACATATTGAGAGTCTGGCTGCTTTTCAACAGCACGGCTACTAGAAACGCATTCAGTTCACCTTATACCGGCCTATTCAAAAGCGCATTGGCTTGGCGGTTGCCATCCAGTTAGTTTCAGGCTCGGGGAAGGTGCAGTTCCCGTAACACAACATGACGTGTAAAGATGAGCTGTATACACGACTTCCTTAACCTGATAGAAACTGTTCCTGATTGAACGTCACCTTTCGTTTGAGCATGAAAAAGACGGCACGACCCAACTTGTGGGCCAGAATGGTTAGCGCCTTTGCCTTATTGTGCTGATTCGACTTTTTCTCCAGCCAGGCTTGAGCCTCTGGGTTCTTACGCAAAAACAGAACGGCAGCCTCACTGAACGCCCATTTCAAATAGGCATTGCCGATCTTGCTGCCACCGGTGCCATAGGTCTTCCCCGCAGATTCTTGCTGATAGAGGACAGATTGTACTGGCTGGTCGTATTATGGACGTGGGCCAGTAATTCAGAACGTTTGTGCATCATATGGATACGACGGCGCAGCAGGTCACGTGCTTCATCATTGTGCTAAAGGTACACAATTGGATGGTAGGTTATGCCTGCCAAGCCCGCTGAGGGAGGAGGCTCAATGAGTATCAAGT
Organism: endosymbiont of Escarpia spicata; assembly: GCA_003349915.1. Lineage (GTDB taxonomy): Bacteria > Pseudomonadota > Gammaproteobacteria > Chromatiales > Chromatiaceae > QGON01. The sequence goes on along the minus strand of QFXE01000005.1, from coordinate 138,290 downwards.
CGTTCCAGCCGACCCACAAAGCTACGCGCCTTTTGTGGCAGTCGCTGCGCTCCATTTTTCCACAAAAGCTACTCCGCTTTGCGGTCGGCTGAACTCAAGTGTTATGTGCAGGAAGAATCATGAGTCCAACGGTATTTAAAGAACGCGGCTACAGGTTCTTTTTCTTTTCAAGGGAAGAAGAGCGAATGCATGTTCATGTGTAATCGGGCAGCGGAGAAGCAAAATTCTGGCTAAAACCAGAAATCGAGCTTGCAAAGAACTATCATTATTCAAGAAAGTAATTGAAAGAAATCGAATCACTTACCGAGGTTCATTACAATGAGCTCATTAGCGCATGGAAACAGCACTTTAGCAGTTGAAGTTATAAATATCTCAACTCATGGGGTATGGCTCTTAGCTCATGACAAAGAGCTATTCATGTCATACGAAGATTTCCCTTGGTTTAAAGAACAGGCGGTTAAATCAATCATCAACGTAGAAGAACAATCTCCTGGTCATTTTTATTGGCCTGATATCGATGTTGATTTAACAGGGGAAATGATTGAGCATCCGGATCGTTTCCCGCTCAAAGCAAAAATCGCATAAATAGCTCCAGCGGACAATTCAAAGCGGCGTTGACCCATTATTTTCCACCTGAAAAAAGCCATCAGCGCTTGCCGATAATACTGCCGAGGATGCCCCGGATGATCTGCCGGCCCAGGTTGGAACCGATTGCCCTGGCCACCGACTTTACGAATGCCTCTCCCACGCCCTGGCGCTTGCGGCCACCACTGCTGCGTGATCTCTTCGGAGCCTTCTCCTCACTCTCTTCCAGCGTCTGTTGTTCCCGCTGTTTGGCCAGCTCTTCCTCACGCTTGATCAGCATTTCATAGGCCGATTCCCGGTCTAGGATTTTGTCATAGTTGCTCTTGAGAGGGGAGCGGCTGATGATCCGTTCCCTATCTGATTCATCCACCGGGCCGAACTTGGAGCGCGGGGGCGACATCAGTGTGCGCTCCACCATGCTCGGCACACCCTTGTGGTTGAGGGTTGAGATCAGGGCCTCCCCCACACCCAGCTGTCCGATCACCTCTTCGGTATCGAAGGCGGGGTTCTGACGGAAGGTCTCGGCGGCCGCCTTGACAGCCTTCCTGTCCCTGGGGGTGAAGGCGCGCAGGGCGTGCTGAATGCGGTTGCCGAGTTGGCCGATGACCTCATCGGGCACATCATTGGGGTATTGGGTGATGAAAAAGACACCCACGCCCTTGGATCGAATCAGTCGGACCACTTGGGTAATCTTTTCCAGCAGCGCTTTTGGTGCCTTGCTGAACAGCAAGTGGGCTTCGTCGAAAAAGAATACCAGTTTGGGACGGTCGGCATCCCCCTGTTCCGGCAGTTCTTCCATCAGTTCGGAGAGCAGCCAGAGCAGAAAGGTGGCGTAGATTCGGGGCGAGTGGTAGAGGGTGGTGGCATCGAGAATGCTGATGACACCGCGACCGGAAAAGTCGGTCTGCATCAGGTGTTCTATGCGGATTGCCGGTTCGCCGAAGAAGATCTCGCCGCCAGCCTCTTCCAATACCAGCAGGCGGCGCATGATGGCACCCACACTCTGTCTCGAAACACGGCCATACTCCCGTTCAAGTTCCTTGGCGTTGTCGGCCACCCAGTTGAGCATGGAACGCAGATCTTTCAGGTCGAGCAGCAGCAGACCCTCGTCATCGGCGACGCTGAAGACGATCTGCAGTACCCCTCCCTGTGTCTCGTTCAGCTCCAGCAGGTTGGCAAGCAGAGTGGGACCCATCTCGGAAACGGTGGTGCGTACCGGGTGTCCCTGTTTGCCGTAGACATCCCAGAAGATTACCGGATTGCCTTCAAAGTCGTGATCTTCGATACCGATATATTCAAGACGCTCGCTGACCTTGGGATGGGCTTTGCCGCTACCGGCCAGGCCTGACAGATCCCCTTTCACGTCTGCAGTAAAAACAGGCACCCCGAGACGGGAGAAGGATTCAGCCAGTACCTGCAGAGTGACTGTCTTGCCGGTACCGGTTGCGCCGGTAATGAGGCCGTGCCTGTTGGCCATTCCGGCATCGAGCAGGATCTGTTCCTTACCGTTTCCACCGAGCAGGATCTGATTTTCACTCATGGTCTGTTCCCTGTTGCAGGCCCTTTTCGGGCCATGGTAGTTAACAATGGTTTACATTTTTCGCAAGGCCGGTCTAAATCACTGGGTTAGACTCGACATCCGAATACCGGCCAAGGCCCTGTGTTTAGGGCCGCTATGGCTGGTAGGCTACTCATACCGGAGGTTTTAACATGATGGAACTGGTACAACAATTGATTGCAGGTGCCGGCGTGAACCAGCAGCAGGCTGAAGGCGGTGCTGGTTTGTTGTTTGGTTTGGTAAAGGATCAGCTCTCCTCGGGAGATTTCTCCAGGATTGCGGATGCCGTTCCGGGTGTCGAAAACCTGATCGATGGTGCGCCTGCTGCTGATACCGGCGGTCTGGGTGGAATGCTGGGCGGTGTGGTCTCAGCGTTGGGTGGTTCAGAGCTCGGAAACATGGCCTCCCTGGCCAGCGGTTTCTCCAAACTGGATCTCGATGCCGGAATGATCGGAAAATTTGTCCCCGTGCTGCTCTCTTTTCTGCAGTCCAAAGGGGGAGATGGACTGAGTTCGCTGGTGGCTGGTGTTCTGAAGGGCGACTGATGGGGTAAAACGATGCGTTGGCGGGGAAATCGACAGAGCGGCAATATCGAAGACCGGCGCGGAATGCGCACTCCTTCAGCCCGTGGGTTTGGTGGAGGCGGCGGTATGCTCAACCTGCTGCCGATGGTATTCAAGCTGTTTGGTTTCAAGGGCGGTTTGGTGGCGGTACTGGCCATCGGCGCTTATAGCCTCTTTAGCGGGAACCTGGACAGCCTGTTGGGTGGCGGGATGCAGGGTCTCTCCCCCGAGCAGGGTCAACAGAGTCAGCAGATCGAACAGAGTGCCGAGGAGAAAGCGCTGGTACGGTTTGTCTCTGTCGTACTGGCCGACACCGAGGAGACCTGGCATCAGCTGTTTCGTGAGAAAGGCAGTCGTTACAAAGAACCCAAGCTGGTGTTGTTTCGCGGTGCGGTGAAATCCGCCTGTGGTTTGGGGCAGGCAGCTATGGGTCCCTTCTACTGTCCCGCAGATCAGAAGGTCTATATCGACCTCAGTTTCTACAGTGATCTCAAAGATCGTTTCAAGGCACCGGGTGATTTTGCCCAGGCTTATGTGATCGCCCATGAGGTGGGACATCATGTGCAGACGCTGCTTGGCGTCTCCAAAAAGGTGCAGGCGGCGAAGAAGGGTTTGGATGAGGTAAAAGCCAACCAGCTATCGGTGCGACAGGAACTTCAGGCCGACTGCCTTGCAGGTATCTGGGCACACCATGCGGATCACTCCCGGCAGTTGCTGGAAGCCGGTGATGTGGAGGAGGGGCTGACCGCCGCCAGCGCCATCGGCGATGATCGCCTGCAGAAGCAGTCCCAGGGATATGTCAGCCCCGACTCTTTTACCCACGGCAGTTCAAAGCAGCGGGTCAAGTGGTTCAAAATCGGCATGCAGAGTGGCCAGCTTAAGGATTGCGACACCTTTTCAGCCAAATCGCTCTGACTGGAATTCTGCAACCTGAAATTCACTGCGAAGTGCAAAGCTTAGTGTAGGTTGGATTAGCGCAGCGTAACCCAACAAAATCAAAGGCTTGTCGGGTTACGCTATCGCTAACCCGACCTACATTATGGCTTTTGCGATACCTACTTGCACGATCAGCTGTTCAGGCTAGTACCTCGGGTAGGGCGCGCCATAGGGCTGTGTGCCATAACCGGGTGCATATCCTCTGGGCGGTGGGTAGTAACCTCCCGCGGGTGGGTAGCCTGCACCCTGGGCTGGTGCGGCTTGAGGCGCCTGTACTCCTCCGGCAGGGGCAGCACCCTGGGTTTGAGGCTGCGGTCTGAATTGATTAGCCCCTGCGCCGGCTTGGGGTGCCCCTCCATAACCTTGGCCGCCTGGCATGCCCTGGGGTGGATGTCCCTGATAGCCACCTTGTCGTGGATCTGCGTAATTACCCTGTTGACCCGGATAGGGACCCTGGCCACGAGGAGCGCCATATCCCTGGTTGGGGCCTCTGTCGTAACCGTAATCACGATCGTCATAATCCCGCCGCTCATCCCTGCGGTCGTTATTGCTATTGTTGTTATTATTCATCCACTTGTTGGGACTCATCCATTTATTCGGACTCATCGCGTCGCCAAAATTGAAGGCGGCTGCTGTCTGGACATTGGCAAAACCTAACCCTGCTGCGATGCAGCAACTCAACAAAAACTGCTTTTTCATGGGAACTTCCTCTTGTTTCGATGGGATCAGCAAATAAAATCAAAGGTTTCCTAAACCCATTTCTTCCGCACTACAGGATCTATTTAAGCTGTTCGCCGAAACTGCATGAGGCTTATTGTTTTCTGGGAGTGGACATAGTGTAAACGCATATAACCATAGCTGCATTTGTTGAAAAATCCAAGGAAGCGCTGTCATCCGGATTTCGCAGCCTTCATGCGTAGGATGTAGGTCGGGTTAGCGATAGCGTAACCCGACAGATCTTGATTTTGTTGGGTTACGCTACGCTAACTTAACCTACACTTGGTGTTAACAGGCCCTAATCAGTCCTTGCGTGCTTTGGCGAAAGCAGCGGCCAAACTGTTTCCCATTGGCGCCTGAGCGGGTTTTTTATGGGGTTTATGCGCCATCTCCTGGCGCTGTTTTGCAGCCGGTTTGCGTTCGGCTTTGTCGTCAAGGCGCAGGGTGAGGCCGATGCGGCGGCGGGGGATGTCCACCTCCAGTACCTTTACTTTCACCAGGTTACCGGTTTTTACCACCTCCCGGGGATCCTTGACGAATTTGTTGGAGAGATTGGAGATATGTACCAGTCCATCCTGGTGGACGCCGATGTCCACAAAAGCGCCGAAGTTGGTGACGTTGGTGATGACGCCTTCCAGGATCATTTCGGGTTTCAGGTCCTGCAGGTTCTCCACTCCCTCTTTGAAGCTGGCGGTCTTGAAATCAGGGCGGGGATCGCGGCCCGGTTTTTCCAGTTCGCTGATGATGTCCACCACCGTGGGCAGGCCGAATTTCTCGGTGGTGAAATTTGCCGGTTGCAGTGCTTTGAGTTCATCGCGGTTTCCCAGCAGATTTTCGATGCGGCAGCCGGTCTCCTTGATGATCTTTTTCACTATTGGATAGGACTCCGGGTGTACCGATGAGCGATCCAGTGGATTGCTGCCGTTCATCACACGCATGAATCCGGCAGCCTGTTCGTAGGTTTTGGGGCCGAGCCGCGGTACCTGCTTCAACACCTTACGACTGTCGAAGGCGCCGTGTTCGTCGCGAAAGCTGACGATGTTCTGTGCCAGGGTGTTGCTGAGGCCGGATACCTGCGCCAGTAGAGGGGCGGAAGCGGTATTAACGTCGACGCCCACGGCGTTCACACAGTCTTCCACCACGGCTTCGAGGGATCGGACCAGGCGTCCCTGATTTACGTCGTGCTGATATTGGCCGACGCCGATTGATTTGGGATCGATCTTGACCAGTTCCGCCAACGGATCCTGCAGGCGGCGCGCGATGGAAACTGCTCCGCGCAGGGAGACATCCATGCCGGACAATTCCTGTGAGGCGAGTGCCGAAGCGGAGTAGACGGAGGCGCCTGCTTCGCTGACCATCAGTTTCTGCAGCTTCAGCTCTGGATGCCTTTGCATCAGTTCCGCCGCCAGTTTGTCGGTCTCCAAAGCTTTGCCGGTGCTGTCCACCACTGCCACCTTGGTGCCGGTGCGCAGGCCGGGGTCCAGGCCGATGGTGATGCGGGGGCCGGCAGGTGCGGCCAGCAGCAGGTCGTGAAGGTTGCTGGCGAAGACCCGGATCGCCTCTTCTTCCGCCCGTTCCCGCAGTTCAGAGAGCAGCTCCAGTTCGGTGTGGAGGGAGATCTTCACCCGCCAGGCCCAGCGCACTGTCTCCAACAGCCAGTCATCGGCGGCTCTGGACTGCTGGCTGATGGCGTTGGTTTTGGAGATTAAACCTTCGCAGGGGTGGCCGCCGCCCGGATTCTCTGCAACCGAAAGGGTTAGACTCAGCATGCCTTCATTGCGGCCCCGGAATAGTGCCAGGGCACGGTGGGAGGGTATTTTGCTGATCGCCTCGCTGTATTCAAAATAGTCGGAGAATTTGGCGCCTTCCTGCTCTTTTCCGGTGACAATCACAGAGCTTAGCTGGCCGTTATCGCGAACATAGTCTCTCAGCTGACCGATCAGGGAGGCATCCTCTGCGAAACGTTCCATGAGGATCTGCCTGGCGCCGTCCAGGGCGGCCTTGGTCCCCTCAATGCCTTTGTCTGCATCGATGAACTCAGCTGCCGCTTGTTCCGGTGACAGGCTGGGGTCTCCCAACAGTGAGAGTGCCAGTGGCTCCAGTCCCGCTTCCCGTGCAATCTGTGCCTTGGTACGGCGCTTCGGCTTATAGGGCAGATAGAGGTCTTCCAGCCGGGTTTTGGTGTCGGCTTCCAGTATGTTGCATTTCAGTTCCGGCGTGAGTTTTTCCTGCTCCTTGATGCTTGAGAGGATGGTCTCCCGGCGCGCCTCGAGTTCACGCAGATAACCGAGGCGTTCAAACAGGGCGCGTAACTGGGCATCGTCGAGGCCGCCTGTGGCCTCTTTTCGGTAGCGGGCGATGAAGGGGACAGTAGCGCCTTCATCCAGCAGTTGGATAGTGGCATCGACCTGGGCCTGCCTGACGGAGAGTGTTTCGGCGATCGATTGGCTGATCCTTTTCATTTGATTCGGCTATCTCTACGTGGAAAAAGCGGCACTCTACCTCTTGCAGCAGAGCGTGAAAAGATTGTCTTTGCGGGATGTCTGTGTATGAGGTTTTGAGAATCGAAATCCTTGATTTAGGCGGGTGTATCGCCTAGCCTGATGGAACCCGCCATGAATAAGGCGGGGTGAATGGCAGTGAAGCCTGAGAATATCGATAGGGAAAAGACTGAAACCACCTGATTTTACCGAAGATTCACCATGTCCCTGCTTGATGAATTAAAACACGAGGCTGAGCGTCTTCAGCAACCGGATAACGAACAGGACTCGCCTGAAGTCAGGCAGGAAGTCCTCTACCAGTCGACCCTGCGACCACGCATGCGGGCGATCCTGCGCTATCTCAGCGAACTGGCGGAGCAGCTGCAGCTTGTCAACCCGGATGTCAGCTGTACCTATGAACTGCCTGGTTACGGGGAAATTCAGGGATTACGGCAACAGGATTATATCGTCAACGCGGATAGCACCGATCAGACCAAAACTATCCGTTTGCGTTTCAACTGTGCGACAGAGAACGAACTGGAATTTTCGGTTACCCCCAAGTCGGAAGCAGATGCGACACGGTCTTTCCTGGAAAGCCAACAAATGCGTTTTGCCGAGTGGCCGGTCAGGGACATGGAGCAGCGGCTGGTCGGCCTCACTTTTCAGGTGCAGGTCAAGGTTGAAGTGATCTTTCTCTTTCAGGCCGACCCTGAACAGGGTGGCATCCGCATGATTACCTCGAATTTTGAAGGATTTTCCATCAAGCGCCACCTCTACATGCCTGAAAAAATTACCGAGAAATGGCTTGATGATCTGGGTAATTTTATTCTGCGCAAACATGAAAAGCTCCATAGTTTGGATATTTCCGACTCAGAGAAGGAAAAAATCCGTAAACGTCTACAGATGGAAAAACAGCAGCGTGAAAAGGAGACGCAAGAGATGCTCCAGCGTGAGGAGGTCGCGCTTGCCGATGAGAAAAACAGCAAGAGCCTGTTCAGTAAGTTACGTAAGTTGACGGAATAATCTGGCAGGCGTGGTGTTGGTTATCTCTACTGGCGGTGGTTGAAGATCTATCTGGTGTCGCTATTTCACTCAAGAATCGTGCCGTTCGTTTTGCTGTCCCTTCTATGGTGTTTCAGTGGCAGTGCGGGTGCCGAAGAGGATCTGGTCCGTATCGGTGTACTGAGTCACCGCGGTGATCGGGCGACACTGGCCGCCTGGCGTCCCACTGCCGAATACCTGGGAAATGCCATCCCGGAAAAGCAGTTTGAAATCATTCCCCTCGACTTCGATGAGGTCGATCCAGCGGTGCTGCAGGGTGCGGTCGACTTCATCCTGGTGAATCCGGGTATCTACGTCAATCTGGAAGTAAAATTCCGCGTTTCACGTATTGCCACGCTTAACAATCGGCGCGGGGATGTGCCCTACAATATCTTCGGTGGCGTACTGTTCACCCGCCGGGATCATGCGGAAATAAAGGATCTTGAAGATCTGCGCGGACGTTCGCTGATGGCAGTGGATGCGACCTCTCTCGGTGGTTTTCAGATGGCGTGGCGCGAGTTGAGATCCACAGGGTTGGATCCCTACCGCGATTTTGAAAGGCTGGAGTTCGGCGGCATCCACGATCGGGTGGTGATGGCCGTGCGCGACGGCAAGGTGGATGTCGGTACGGTGCGCACGGATATTCTGGAGCGCATGGCAAATGACGGGGTCATCGACCTGGATGAGTTCCATATCATCAATCCGCTGACCAGCCCTGAGTTTCCCTTTGCCCACAGCACCCGGCTCTATCCGGAGTGGCCGTTCAGTAAGGTCAGCCATACTGCCAATGATCTGGCTCAAAAGGTGGCTGTGGCACTGTTGAACATGCCCCACGATCACCCTGCGGCGATCTCCGGCAAATATGCCGGGTGGACGATTCCCCTCGACTATCAGCCGGTGCATGAGCTACTCAAGGAGCTTTCACTCTCTCCCTATGCGGAACCTGGGCGTTTCACTCTGTTGGACGCCATCAAACGCTACCGATACTGGCTGTTGGGCGGCTTGGCTTTTCTTTTTCTCATGGCCTTCATGACTTTATGGGTGATGCGACTCAATCGGGAATTGCATGGTGCCAAGGTGCAACTGGAGCAGCAGCATGAACTGATCCTCGACTCGGTGGCCGACGGTATCTATGGCGTGGACCTTCAGGGCAATTCCACCTTCGTCAATCGTGCTGCGGTGGAGATCACCGGCTGGCGGGAGGAGGACCTCATTGGTAAGAACCAGCATGAGATTCTGCACCATACCCATGCGGATGGTACTCCACATGCGCAGAAGGATTGCCCCGTCTACCTGGCGTTTCGGGACAACCAGTCCAGGCATGTCTCTGATGACCTCTTCTGGCGCAAGGACGGCAGCAGTTTTTCCGTGGAGTACACCAGTACACCGATCCGGGATGTATCTGGCAAGACGCTGGGAAGCGTAGTGGTGTTTCGTGATATCACCAAGCGCAAGCAGGCGGAAGATGAAACACGTCAGCATCAGAATGAGCTGGCACGGGTGGCGCGGCTCAGTACGCTGGGTGAGATGGCATCAGGTATCGCCCATGAACTGAATCAGCCATTAACTGCGATTGCAACCAACGCCCATGCAAGCATTCGTATGCTTGAGTCCGGTTCGCAGAACAAACGGGTCTGTGCAGATGTGATGGATCGAATCGCTTCACAGGCTGAACGGGCGGGGGAGATCATTCGCCAGCTGCGCCGTATGGTGCAAAAGGAGCCGCTGGAGAGTGCCGAGGTCGACATCAACGACCTGGTGCGGAGCGTGGAGGTGCTGATCCGCCCCGAGATTCGCCGGGCCGATGTGGTGGTGAAACTGGATCTTGATCCGGAAGTGCCCAGGGTTGGTGTTCAGCGGATACAGATCGAGCAGGTGATCCTTAATCTTGCCCGCAATGCCATTGAGGCGATGGGGAATACTCCGAAATCGGACCGCGAACTGCTCATCCGCACCGGTTTGCGTGACAATCAGGTCCAGGTGACGGTCAGGGACACCGGGCCGGGACTCGATCCCGATATCATGGATACGCTGTTCGCGCCCTTTGTGACCAGCAAACGTGAGGGCATGGGACTTGGACTCTCTATCAGCTACGGGATCATTGACGCCCATGGTGGTAGACTTAGCACTGTCACGCCAGCCGATGGCGGAGCGGAATTCCAATTTACCCTCCCACCTATTATGGGTACTTGAAGTATGGAACAGAACTCGCCGACAGTCTTCATCGTGGATGATGACCAGGAAGTTCGCAACGCACTACAGCTTTTGATGCAATCCGTGGGTCTTTCGGTTGCCTGTTACGCCTCTGCCGGGATCTATCTTGATGCTTTCGATGCCAGCCTTCCGGGCTGTCTGGTGGTGGATATCCGCATGCCGGGCATGAGCGGCATGGAACTTCAGGAGCGGCTACAGGGAGAAGCTATTTACCCGCCGATCATTTTTATTACGGGTCATGGTGATGTGCCGATGGCGGTGCGTGCGGTCAAGAATGGAGCAGTGGATTTCATTGAAAAACCATTCCGCGACCAGACGTTGCTGGACAGTGTGCATCGTGCCATCGAGCAGGATGCCAACCGGCGCGGTGAAGTGCTGCGGCTTACAGATATACAGGATCGTTTTGAGCAGCTGACGCCTCGTGAGCGGGAGGTCCTGGAACTGGTGATTGCCGGTAAACGCAACAAAAATATTTCCGATGAAATGGGCATCACCCTATCGACTGTCGAGGCGCATCGATCCAAAGTGATGGAGAAGATGCATGCGGATACATTGTCCCACCTGATGCGCATGATGCTGTCCCTGGACAGAAATTATGGAAAACCGTAATAGGGTTTGGCGTAATTGGGAATTTTCTTTATGCGACATAGAGTTAGATAATAAATTTCCCCCTGACCAGCCTGGAGCCAGTGGGGGGGAAGCCCTGATGTTGGCAGGAAAGGTTATTGGAGAGCTCTGACAGGCGCCCCCTCTATTCCTGCCAACTTTTTTTACGCAATAACAATAGTGGTCTTGCGGCAACTCAACTATTTGCCGCAGTTTGAAGACTGAAAATGTGTAATGGGCGCAGTACAAAATATTTGGAATCTCATAAGGGTCGGAGTCAAATTTGATTGAGGCAACAGAGGTTTTCTGTGCCTGGAATCATTCAGCATCGACTACGCCCCTCTTGCCACCCAATGAAAAATTGCCCTTGATACCTGAGAGGATTAAAAGAGAATGTCTATTTCCAGACGTGAGTTTCTTCGCCTGATGGGACTCGCCGGCGCTGCCGGCATGATGCCCGGCTCGATCTTTGCAGCGGCCAGGCAGCCCGCCGACCTCTATGAGGTGCCGAAGTTTGGTAATGTCTCTCTGCTGCACTTTACCGACACACATGCACAGCTGAATCCCATCTACTTTCGGGAACCCAATGTTAATTTAGGACTGGGTTATGCATTCAATAAGGCGCCTCACCTGGTGGGTGACAAACTGCTGAACCACTTCGGTATCGCACCGAACGGCATCGAATCCCACGCCTTCAGCTATCTTAATTTTGATGCTGCCTCGGCCAAGTATGGCAAGATCGGCGGCTTTGCCCATCTGCGAACGCTGGTGGACCGTATCCGTGCAGAGCGGGGGCCTGGTAACACCCTTTTGATGGATGGGGGCGACACCTGGCAAGGTTCCGGTACAGCCTACTGGACCCGCGGAAAAGATATGGTCGGTGCCTGCAACATGCTGGGTGTGGATGTCATGACCGGTCACTGGGAGTTCACCTATCTCGACAAGGAGGTGATCTCCAATATCCATGATTTCAAAGGCGACTTCGTAGCGCAGAATGTCAAGGTAAGCGACGATGCCCTGTTCGACTACAAGTTTGCCGACTTTGATGGTTTTGACGAAGATGAGGGCAACGCCTTCAAGCCCTATGTGATCAAGAATGTGGGCGGTGCCCGTGTAGCCGTGATCGGCCAGGCTTTCCCCTATACCCCCATCGCCAATCCCCAGCGCTTCATCCCGGACTGGACCTTCGGTATCCAGGACGAAAGTATGCAGGCGGTGGTCGATATGGTGCGCGAAAACGAGAAGCCCGATGTGGTAGTGGTGCTCTCTCACAATGGTATGGATGTGGACATCAAGATGGCCTCCCGGGTCAGCGGTATCGACGCCATCTTCGGCGGCCATACCCATGATGGTATGCCGGCCCCGACGGTCGTCAAGAATGCCGGCGGCAAGACCCTGGTGACCAATGCCGGTTCCAACGGCAAGTTCCTCGGTGTGATGGATCTGGAGGTAAAGGGTGGCAAGGTGCGGGATTTTCGTTACCGGCTGCTACCGGTCTTCTCCAACCTGCTGCCCGCAGACAAGGAGATGCAGGCATATATCGACGGTGTGCGTGCCCCCTACAAGGCTCAGCTGGATGAGAAGCTGGCGGTGGCGGAGGAGACCCTCTATCGCCGTGGCAACTTCAACGGCACCTTCGATCAGGTCATCTGCGATGCCCTCACCGAGGTCAATGACGCCCAGATATCCCTCTCTCCCGGTTTCCGCTGGGGCACCACCGTGCTGCCGGGTCAGACGATCACCATGGACAACGTCATGGATCAGACCAGTATCACCTATCCCGAGACCTATCGCCGGGAGATGAGCGGTGCCGACATCAAGGCGATCCTGGAGGATGTCAGTGACAACCTCTTCAACAAGGATCCCTACTATCAGCAGGGGGGTGACATGGTGCGGGTCGGTGGCCTGGACTATGTCTGTGAACCTGGCAAGGGTTTCGGCAAGCGCATTACCAATATGACCCTGAACGACGGTACGGCAATTGATGCTGACAAGAAGTATGTGGTTGCCGGTTGGGCGACGGTGGGTTCAAAATCTCCCGGCCGCCCCATCTGGGATGTGGTGGGTGACTACCTGCGTCATCAGAAGACGGTGAAGATCAAAAAGCTCAACACCCCGAAACTGGTCGGCGTGAAGGGTAATCCAGGTATTGCGGAGTACCGCAGCAGCTGATGATCCTGTCAAGGGTAGGGTGTGCCGTGATCACCTTGATTGCTCATTCTGGTGCGCACGGCGCACCCTACGTTCTACGGAGTAATCGCGGCGAGGCGCCGCTCCTCCGTTTCGAATCACACCCCCAGGATGTGGTATCCCGAGTCGACGTACAACACGTCGCCGGTGATGCCTGAGGCGAGGTCAGAACAGAGGAAAGCAGCCGCATTGCCCACCTCTGCGGTAGTCACATTACGCCGCAGCGGGGTTTTCTTCTCCGCTTCGTCGAGCATGCTCTTGAAGTTCTTGATGCCGGATGCCGCCAGGGTACGAATCGGGCCTGCGGAGACTGCGTTCACGCGGATGCCGTCGGGCCCCATTGAATCGGCCATGTAGCGGACATTGGCCTCCAGGCTCGCCTTGGCTACACCCATTACATTGTAGAAGGGCACGGTGCGCACGGCACCGAGATAGCTCATGGTGATCAGTGACGCGTTGCGGCCCTGCATCATCGGCATGCCTGCTTTGGCCAGTGCGGCGAAGCTGTAGGCGCTGATGTCGTGGGCCATGGCAAAACCCTCACGGGTCAAATTGTCCAGATACCTGCCTTCCAGGTGGTCGCGGGGAGCGAAACCTACGGAGTGGACGATGCCGTCGAGACCGTCCCATTTCTTGCCCAGTTCCTCAAATACGGCATCAATCTGTTCGTCACTGGTGACATCCAGCGGCAGTACGATATCCGAACCGCACTGGTCTGCGATCTTCTGCACCCGGCTCTTGAGTTTGTCACCCTGATAGGTGAAGGCGAGCTGTGCGCCTTCGCGGTGCATGGCTTCGGCAACGCCCCAGGCGATTGAACGGTTGCTGGCGACGCCAACGATAAGAATACGTTTGTCTTGCAAAAAACCCATGGAACAATTCCTTGGTGGTGTCATCAAACAGAATTGCGGATAATGCGGCCAGAGGCCGATTGCCTCGGCGAACTCTGCGCCTATTTCCAGCTTTCTGGATGTACGCTAACGAAGAACCGACTAAGTTACCGGAAATTTCCCGAATCGAAAAGGGCGAGCCCTGCCATTTTATGCGCGTCAGATTGATAAAACTGAGAGGACTCTGCAGTCTGCTGCTGATTGGCATGCTGTTGACGGGGTGCGATGACTCCCCCTGGAACTCGCCTCATCCCGCCGGCGAGATGTCCAGTCAGGTGCTCTACCGCTCCTTTTCCGAGCGCCCCAAGCATCTCGATCCGGCCCGCTCCTACAGTTCCAATGAGTATGAGTTTATCGCCCAGATCTATGAGCCGCCACTGCAGTACCACTTTCTGAAGCGGCCCTATGAGTTGGTGCCTCTGACCAGTGAGGGTATGCCCCAGGTCACCTATCTGGACGCCGACGGAAAACCTCTGCCGGATGGTGCCCCGGTTGATGAGATCGCCTTCAGTGACTACCTGATCACTATTCAGCCCGGCATCCGCTTTCAACCCCATCCCCTGTTTGCCCAGGATGAGTCGGATGAATTTCTCTACCATCAGTTGAATGAAAATCAGTTGGAAACGCTGCATACCCTGGCTGATCTGCCGGTGAACGGCAGCCGCGAACTGACGGCGGCGGACTACGTCTACCAGATCAAACGTCTCGCTTTTCCCCGTTTTCACTGCCCCATCGCCGGGGTGATGAATGAGTATATCGTCGGTTTCAAGGCGTTTTCCGAGCGCCTGAGCGCCGAGGACAAACGGCTGCAGAAGATGACTGGTCAAGAGCGTCCTTATGTCGATCTGCGGGAGTATGATCTGCCAGGTGTGGAGGTGGTGGACAACTACCGCTATCGCATCCGTCTCAAGGGTAAATATCCCCAGTTCGTCTACTGGATGGCGATGCCGTTCTTTGCCCCCATGCCTTGGGAGGCGGACCGCTTCTACGCCCAGCCGGGGTTGCGCAAGCGAAATATCAAACTGGACTGGTATCCGGTGGGCACCGGGGCGTTTATGTTGACGGAGAATAACCCCAACCTGCGCATGGTGCTGGCGCGCAATCCCAATTTTCATGGTGAGTCCTATCCCGAAGTGGGTGAACCCGAGGACGTCGCGGCTGGACTGTTGCAGGACGCCGGTTTGCCGCTGCCCTTTGTCGACAAGGCGGTCTATAGCCTGGAGAAGGAGACCATCCCTTACTGGAATAAATTTCTGCAGGGCTACTACGATACCTCCGGGATCTCGTCGGACAGTTTTGATCAGGCGGTGCAGTTCGGCGATCAGGGAGAGGTGGGGCTGACGGAGTCGATGCGGCAGAAAGGGATTCAGCTGACCACTGCGGTACAGACTTCCATCGGCTATTTCGGCTTCAATATGCGCGATTCGGTGGTCGGCGGGGGTTCTGAACGGGCGCGGCTGCTGCGTCGTGCCATCGCCATTGCGGCGGACTACGAAGAGTTTATCTCCATCTTTGCCAATGGGCGGGGTATCCCGGCACAGGGAATGATTCCGCCGGGTATCTACGGCAACCGGCTTGGAGCTGAGGGAATCAACCCCTACGTCTATGAGGTGATCGACGGTAAACCCAAGCGCCGTTCCATCGATGAGGCGAAGACGTTGCTGCAACAGGCGGGTTATACCGATGGGCGGGATCCGGACACCGGCAAGCCCCTGGTGCTCTACTATGATGCCGTGGCGACCGGTCCGGATGACAAAGCGAGGATGAATTGGTGGCGCAAGCAGTTCACCAAGTTGGGCATCCAGCTGGTGGTCCGTGCTACCGATTACAACCGTTTTCAGGAGAAGATCCGCAAGGGTACCGGTCAGATGTATAGTTGGGGCTGGAATGCCGACTACCCTGATCCGGAGAACTTCTTCTTCCTCCTTTACGGCCCCAATTCCAAGGCGGACGGGGGAGGGGAGAACGCCTCCAACTACGCCAATCCTGAGTTTGATGAACGTTTCAGCCGGATGAAGAACATGGATAACGGCCCTGAACGTATGGCAATCATCGACCAGATGATGGAGATACTGCGGCGGGATGCCCCCTGGCTGTTTGGTTATCACTCCAAGGCGTTCTCCCTGAGCCACGCCTGGTATCACAACGTAAAACCCAATTTGATGGCAAACAACACGCTGAAGTACAAACGGGTCGACCCTGACTTGCGCCATGAGTCTCAGCTGGCATGGAATCAACCCGTGCTCTGGCCGGTGATCGGCACTGCGGTAATATTACTGCTCTCCCTTATTCCTGCCGTTGTGCTGTTCCGACGCCGGGAGAGGAGTGCTGCACGATGATGGCCTATATTGTACGGCGGATGCTCTATGCCATCCCGATCCTGATCGGGGTGAACATCATCACCTTCCTGCTCTTCTTCGTGGTCAACTCCCCGGATGACATGGCGCGCATGAATCTGGGCATGAAGCGCGTCACTCCCGCCGCCATCGAGGAGTGGAAAGCGGAGCGGGGTTACGATCTCCCGATGCTCTACAACGAATCCGAGACAGGTACTGGACAGATCACCCGGACCATCTTCTTTCAGAAGTCGGTGAAGCTGTTTCAGTTCGATTTCGGCGTGTCCGACAGCGGCCGCGATATCGGTTACGACATCTCCCAGCGTATGTGGCCCAGTCTTGCCATCGCGGTGCCGGTGCTGCTGGTTGGATTGGCGCTGAATATCACCTTCGCCCTGCTGATCGCCTTCTTTCGCGCCACCTATATCGATTTCTGGGGGGTAGTGATCTGCGTGGTGATGATGTCGATCTCGGCGCTTTTCTACATCATCGGCGGGCAGTATCTGGTGGGGAAACTGCTCCATTTGGTGCCGATCTCGGGTTACAGCACGGGGCTGAGTGCGATCAAGTTTCTGCTCCTGCCGGTGATCATCGGGGTCATTGGCGGTATCGGTGCAGGCACCCGCTGGTACCGCACCCTTTTTCTGGAGGAGATCAACAAGGACTATGTGCGCACTGCCCGGGCCAAGGGGCTGAGTGAGCAGTGGGTACTGTTCGGCCATGTCTTTCAGAATGCGCTGATCCCGATCCTGACCGGCGTGGTGGCGGTACTGCCGCTGCTATTCATGGGCAGTCTGATCACCGAATCCTTCTTTGGCGTGCCGGGCCTCGGCAGTTACACCATCGATGCCATCAACCGACAGGATTTCGCCATCGTGCGGGCGATGGTCTTTCTCGGTTCCGTACTCTACATCATCGGACTGATACTGACCGATATCTCCTACACCATCGTCGATCCAAGGGTGCGGCTTTCATGAATCAGTCTGGTAGGGTGTGCCGTGCGCACCTGAAGAAGCAGTTACAACAACCATGGCGCGCACAGCGTACCTTACGGTCTCCTCCCCCTGGGAGAGTGTGGTGAACCTCCATGCCTGATCTGGTGATTCTCTGGACCGATGCTCTGGTCTTCCTGCTGGTTTTACTGGCAGTCGGCTTTGGCCTGTTCGCCAGTCGGCGGGAACATCTGCGTGCCCCCTGGCGGCATGTGGCGCGCAGCCGTGTGGGTATGGGGGCGCTGGTGGTGCTCTCCTGTTATATCCTGATCGGCCTGCTCGACTCCATCCATTACCATCCCGATATGGATGGCTCAGAGGGGGAGACAGCCGAGGTGCTGAGCCTCTTCGATCTTATGGTCACCCCCCTGCGCACCCGTACCGAGAAGACCTATTCGGCGCCGCTGGCAACACACCTCTACGCCAAGGAGACCATCGAACTGGCTGGTGGAAAAAGCCAACGTGACTATCCCAGGCTGAAGTTCGGCGGCGCTCATCTGGCAGACCCTGAACTCGACTGGGCTTCCGATATTTATTTTAATGTCATACATGGAACGCTGGAGGGCGTAGTCTGCTGGCTGGGTCTCTCCGTGCTGTTTGTGGCGCTGATGGCAAGGCGGGAAGGTTTGACCTTCGGGCAGATGCAGTCACGGGTGATTCGCTATGAGACGCCAATCCCCTGGCGCACAGTGCTCATTACACTGGGCGTGCTGCTGGTGCTCGGTTTTATCCTGGGCGAACTGGCGGTTCAGTACCATCTCTTTGGCACCGACAAAGTGGGGGAGGATGTCTTCTATCAGGGGCTGAAGAGTATTCGCACCGGACTGTTGATCGGTACCCTGACGACCATGGTGATGCTGCCTGCGGCGATCCTGCTCGGCATTATGGCAGGCTATTTCCGGGGTTGGGTGGATGATCTGATCCAATACAGCTATACCACCCTCAACTCTATTCCAGGGGTGCTGCTGATCGCCGCCGCCATCCTCATGATGCAGATCTACATGAGCAATCACGAAGCGGAGTTTGCCAGTCTGACCCAGCGGGCCGACCTGCGGTTGCTCTTTCTCTGCATGATCCTGGGAGTGACCAGTTGGACCGGTCTCTGCCGTATGTTGCGGGGCGAGACTTTCAAGCTGCGGGAGCTTGAGTATGTGCAGGCCTCCCAGGCCTTCGGTGTCGGTCACTTCACCATCATCGGCCGTCATATCCTGCCCAACGTGCTGCATATCGTGTTGATCACCCTGGTGCTCGACTTCAGCGGCCTGGTGCTGGCGGAGGCGGTGCTCTCTTACGTCAATATCGGGGTCGATCCGACCATGAACAGTTGGGGCAACATGATCAACAGCGCCCGGCTTGAAATGGCCCGCGAACCGATCGTCTGGTGGTCGCTGGCTGCAGCATTGATTTTCATGTTTACCCTGGTGCTCTCCGCCAACCTCTTTTCGGATGTGGTGCGGGATGCCTTTGATCCCAGACTGCGCACTAGCCGGTAGTGATATTGCCCATGAAAAATCACCTGTTAGCAATAGAAAATCTGCACACCCGGCTCGGCAACAAGCAGAACCCGGTGCGGGTGGTGGATGGTCTCAATCTGACCATCCGCAAGGGCGAGACGCTGGCGCTGTTGGGTGAATCGGGCTGTGGCAAGTCCATGACCGCCCTCTCCATGATGCGCCTGTTGCCCCCTTCCGGGCGCATCAACGCCGGGCATGTCAAACTTGACGGTCTGGATCTGTTGGCCCTTTCCGAACAGGAGATGCGCCAGGTGCGGGGCGGTCGCATGGGCATGATCTTTCAGGAACCCATGACCTCTCTCAACCCGGTGCTGCGCATCGGTGATCAAATTGCCGAGGCGGTGCGCCTCCATGACAAACTGAGTGGCGCGGCTGTGACGGAGCGGGTAGTGGAACTGCTCGATTCTGTCGGTATTCCCGATCCCCGGCACCGTACCAGAGAGTATCCTCACCAGCTTTCCGGTGGCATGAAACAGCGGGTAATGATCGCCATGGCACTGGCCGGGCGACCGGAACTGTTGATCGCCGATGAACCCACCACAGCGCTGGATGTGACCATACAGGCCCAGGTATTGAACCTGCTGAAACAGTTACAGCAGGAGACCGGCATGGCGATCCTGCTCATCACTCACGACTTGGGTGTGGTGGCGGAGACCGCCGACCGCCTGGCGGTGATGTATGCGGGGCAGATCGTTGAGACTGCGGATGTCGGTGCCTTCTTTGAAGGTCCCAAACACCCCTACAGTCGCAAGCTTTTCGAATCTCTGCCGGACAGTCACAAGCGGGACGAAAAACTGGCGGTCATCAGAGGGACGGTGCCGCCGCTGAACCAGCGATTTTCCGGCTGCCGTTTTGCGGATCGCTGTGAACAGGCGGTATCCCGTTGTGGCAACGAGATACCCGACTGGGTCGACCTGACCGAACGGCAGGGCGTACGCTGCCTTATCTATGCCGACGACCCGATCACGCCCACGCTGAGTGATACCTCCGTCGAGGCGGAAACCCATATCTTGTCCCGGGTGGGAGACGAATCCCTGCTGGAAGTAACGGATCTCAAGGTCCACTTTCCCATCCATAAAGGTGTGTTTCGGCGCGTGGTGGGCCAGGTGCGGGCTGTTGATGGTCTCGGTCTGTCGGTCGCCAAGGGACGAACCCTGGCGTTGGTGGGTGAGTCGGGTTGCGGCAAGACGACCGTCGGCAAGGGCATTCTGCAACTGATCCGGCCCACCGATGGGCAGGTAAAATTTGGTGAAGACGAACTGACGCAGTTGAGGGGAGAGGCGCTGCGCCGGCGTCGCGCAGACATGCAGATCATCTTTCAGGATCCCATGTCCTCCATGAACCCGCGCATGCTGGTAGGGGAGATCATTGCCGAAGGGATGCGTGCGCAGAAGATCGGCAAAAAAAGAGATCGCAAGGTGCGGGTCAATCAGCTATTGGAACAAGTGGGACTGCATGCCGATGCAGCCACGCGTTATCCCCATGAGTTCTCCGGCGGTCAGCGTCAGCGCATCTGTGTCGCCCGTGCCCTGGCGGTGGAGCCGCAACTGATCGTCTGCGACGAACCCACCAGTGCGCTGGATGTGTCGGTGCAGGCGCAGATCCTCAACCTGTTGAAATCGCTGCAGCGCGAACTGGAGTTATCCTACCTCTTCATCACGCACAACATCTCGGTGGTTTCCTATCTGGCCGATGAGGTGGCAGTGATGTATCTGGGCCGTATTGTGGAGCAGGGCAGTGTCGAGAAGGTGCTGGGGTCGCCGGCGCATCCCTATACCAAAGCACTGCTTTCAGCCGTGCCTGTGCCCGACCCCGATTTCCAACGCTCGGTGATCCGTCTGGAGGGAGATATGCCGTCCCCGGCCAATCCGCCGAATGGCTGCCATTTTCACCCCCGCTGTCCCGAGGCCGTTGCAGCCTGCAGTGACGGATATCCTGCTGAAACTACGATTTCAGAGACCCACCGCGTCAGGTGCTTCCGCATCGATCAGATATAAGAGCGTGTTGTAAAAACTTATGGTTTTGTTGGGTTACGCTGCGCTAACCCAACCTACATACCATTTTCACGGCGTCAAACGCGGGGTTTCTGGGAACATTATTCTGCTTGTGCTATATCTTCTGATAGACCAATGCCGGATAAGGACAGGAGGATGGGAAGGTGATCAAGAAAAAAACACGCGTAAGAAGAGCAAAGAAGGTGAGTGTTTCCAAAGCTGAAAAAGCGGGCCGTAAATTCTGTGATATGCCGGAAATGGCTGTGCGCCAAGTGCCACAGGATGTCGATCCGGGACGGGCTGCATTCATCCTGGATATGGATAACATCTGGGTAAACGGTACGGTTATCCATTACTGTTTTTTCGAACATACGAAACATGACACGCCAACAAAATGGACAGGGAGCGCAGCGGACAAGAGCGCGGTGAGAAAAGCCTTCAAGGAGTGGAAGGATCTGGGTATCGGCCTTGAATTTGCCGAAGTGAAAAATCTCGATGAAGCCGAAATAAGGATCGGCTTTAATCAGGATGAAGGCTCCTGGTCATATATCGGCACCTATCCGATGGGTAATATCTCAAAGCGTAAGCGAACGATGAACTTTGGCTGGTCGCTGACAACATCCCATGGCAAGGATACGGCGCTGCATGAGATTGGCCATTCACTCGGTGCCAAACATGAACATCAGAATCCGTTTGCCGGCATTCAATGGAACCGGCAGGGGGTCTACGACTATTTCAGCGGCCCGCCGAATAACTGGAGTCGCAGAAAAATCGACAGCAATATTTTGGACGCAGTTTCTGAAAGTGACGTGGAAGGTTCGGGCTGGGACAGCAATTCCGTCATGCATTACGAATTTCGTGCTGCTCTGATTGAAGGTCCGTCCCCCTATGATTCCACTGGCATTCATCCTGCTGCCGGCCTCTCACCCAAAGACAAAAGCTGGGCACAGCATTTCTACCCGTCGCTGAGAAAAAAAGACTACATAAATCTGACACCGTTTCAGTCTGAGGTTATTCAGATCGAAGCGGGCGGACAGGTGAATCTGGTTATCAAGCCGCAAACAACCCGCAAATACACCATGCAGTCTTTTGGAGAGGCCGATACTTTGATGGTGCTTTTTGAGGATGGTGGAACCGATGATCCCATCTATCTTCAAGCCGATGATGACAGCGGTACTGACTACAATGCCAGAATCGAGCATCGACTGATGAAAGGCACAACCTATATTCTCCGCGTTCGTCTTTATTGGGCCAATGCGGCGGGTGAAACGGCTGTTATGCTTTGGTAGGGTGCGCCGTGCGTACCAGAATAAGCAGTTACAGCAATCATGGTGCGCGTGGCGCACCCTACGTTCGTCACCTTTTGAGCAGCTACACTCCATGCCAACTATCACCACGAACTCGTAAAGGCCGATGAGTAGAGAAATAAATATATTCGTCTCCTATAGTCATCGCGATGATGACTGGCATGAGCGGCTTATCGCCTTTCTGGACTCTCTCAAGTTTACCCGTCTGAAAGCGCAGGATCTGAAGAGCGGGAACCTGTATCAGAATGCCAGATTTCACTATCGCGCCTGGTCGGACAAACAGATTGATCTCGGCAGCAACTGGAAGCCGGAGATAGAGGATGCCATTCGGCAGGCGAGGGTGGCTGTGTTGTTGGTTTCGACCGACTTTTTAGCCTCTGAGTTTATCCTCGAACAGGAGCTGCCACTGTTGATCGACCGTTCCAACAGCGGCGAACTTGCCATCTTTCCACTCATCATACGTCCCTGCCTGTGGCGCGAAACCGCCTGGCTGCAGGAGATTCAAATATTTGATGCGGGGCAGGCTATGTCGGAACTGCCAAAGCATGAATGGGAGAAAAAACTTGTCGAATTTTCCCTGCGTATTGATGAACAACTGGAGAGCGAACGGAGCGGTCAGGAGCTGGTGGATGAAGAGCCTGAAAGTATCGAGGAAATATTCACTTCCTCCGCAGTCGACCAACCCGTCTACAAAGCGCCGCTGCAGGAGAAGAATGCGTCCGGCAATGAATTTCATACCTGGAATGGTGTACGCAAACTGATAGACGAGTCTGGATTCTGCGAGACTGGAGAATACGTCGTCGATGGAGTGCTGCTGTTCCGCACCGTGAAACAGCGTACTTGGCTTGCTGTGACTCAGCGGCAGCTGTTTTGTGTGCTGGATGGTGAAAAGACACGCAAGCGCGGAAGGCTTATACAGTGGCACGAATCCTTGAGTCAAAATCTACCAGTGCGTGCCCGTGACCGTGCCAACGCGCAAACCGGTCTGCTCAATGTCGGCACCCATGTGAACTGGCTTTATTCCAAACGGCTGCATAAAAGCCCTGGAGAGCTTGAGGAACAAGTCACCAAACTACTTGAGAATGCGTGACGACAGGCCGACACACCTTGTAGAAGCCGCACCCCCCGCGGCGAAAAGGCGCCTGTATTCCACCACCACGCCGGATCGTGCCGGGGCTGTGCTTCTACGGGCAGATCAGTGAAGAGTGGTCTATCTTTTAAGGAAGGATCTGAAAAAACACCGACATCATGAACAGGGACATTAGAGCGTTTCGGCCACGCAGGCGGCGTGGAATCCAAACGGTTGACAGGCAGGAGCAACCTTTTTTCGCCCATGCCGGCAAGGTATCGGGGAAAAGGTCTCAGCAGAGCGCTTTCTTTCAGGCAAAGCTGACGATCGGACAGCCCGGCGATCAGTATGAGAAGGAAGCCGATAACGTCGCCACCGCAGTTGTTCAGCGTTCTGAACACACTTCATCACAGCAACAGCAGGGTTTTTTCACCATTCAACGGCGGGCCAGTCACCGGGCAGTCGCACCTTCCGCGCCCGCCGGTATGGCGGCCAGATTGCAATCCTCCAAGGGAAACGGCAGTAGACTGCCAAAACGAACCCATAGGGAGATGTCGCAGTCGCTGGGTTTCGATTTCAGTGATGTGCGGCTACACACAGACAGTGAATCCGCCAGCCTGAACAGGGCTGTTGGTGCCCAGGCGTTTACCCACGGGAAAGACATCTATTTCAACTCGGGAAAGTACAACCTCGGGACGAAAAGCGGAAAACATCTGCTGGCCCATGAGTTGACTCATGTGGTGCAACAGAATCGCGGTGCTGGAGGCTTGCAACGCTCTTCAATACTCCAACGGGAGATTGAGCTAGATGCGGCAAACGTACCTACCGGCAACTATCTGTTTCGCGTCGGTGGTGGTATCACTGCAGGTTTCTTCAGGCGCATAAAACGTTTTGTCGGTGATGGCGCCCTGACGGATAACGAACTCAATGCACTGCGTATCTATGCGCTGCAGGTCAGGGGTTCTGTAAACCACGCTGAACGGCTCCTGATGGCGTCGATGCTCAATCCGGTCAATGTCCCATTGCTTCAGGCGCATGGAACGGGTGCGCTGAGTATTGCGATCAACACAATCACTGCGGCCAACCGTGAACGTGTGCGAAATATCGGACGGGAGCAGATACCGGATGCACTCATTCTGCAGTTGTGGACTGCCATCACGACATTGGGTGTTGATCTTGAACGTGGAATGGTCTTATTGGCTGAGGCTGATGCGGCGGCAACCACGGAAATTCTTCGGCATGCCGGTCCACAGTTTCAAAGACAGGCGACTGCGATGATTGCCTATATGGAAACACACAGCATTCCCTCCCTTGAAGTACTGGGTGCCATGTTGAATGCGGCGTCCGACAGTAGTTCGGGGGATAAAGTAATGGCCGGGATCGTCTATGTCATCGCCAGGACAGCAGGCCACTCTACCGCTGGGCAGATCAGGAGTGGTCAGATAAAGATCGATGCCCTGATCCCCCGTGCCTTCCGGAGTTTGACAGCAGGTAACGGTGCCGGCGCATTCTACTCGCCGATAGGCAGGACCGACCAGTTAAAAGGGGATACGCTCTATCTGCCGACCAGTCTGGACGTTGCGGCTATTGATTCGCGGGCACTGGTCATCCACGAATTGACCCACGCTGCCGATGACGCCGCGAGTGCAGGTATCACGCAGCGGCGGGTGCTTGAACTCGAAGCACGGGCCTATACCAGCCAGATGCGATATATAATGGATGAGATCCTCGCGCTTCCGGCAGCCGAGCAACCTGCGGCCATTCGCGGTTACAGAAGATCAGCCACCAGCGCTCTGCTGCAATGGGCGATGGTCTTGGCAGCAAAGGGTGATACTGCACGTTATCGGGACATCTGTACCCGAATTATCGTGCAAGACCCCTCCGTATCAGAAGCGAATGTCGTGGCTGCGTTGGCGATGAGCGAGGCGAATATCACCACAAATCTTGAAAATGCCATTGCTGCGCATCCAAACTACACCAGAGGCACGAATACGGCGCTGGACGGTCTCTCCGGCGAGAGTGTGCTGGGTTTGGTTGGGGCGGCGGCGGGGCCTTAAGCGCCATAGGTGTGACTCCCCACAGCTTGCTGCGAAGAGGAACCGCGCCCTCGCGGCGAAAAGGTGTCGGTATTTCACCACAGCGTTGGATCGCGCCTGGGCGGCGCTCCTGTGGGCAGTTCAGTGACGGTTGGTCTACATTTTAAGAAGGATCTGAACAAAACACGGACATCATGAACAGGGATATTAGCGCCTATCGGCCGCACAGACGCCGCGTAACTCAGGGCATAGACAGGAAAGAGCAACCTTTTTTCTCTTATGTTGGCAAGGCATCGGGGCAAAGATTTCAGCAGGGCGCTTTCTTTCAGGCAAAGCTGGCGATCGGACAGCCCGGCGATCAGTATGAGAAGGAAGCCGATAGCGTCGCCACTGCGGTTGTTCAGCGTTCTGTGCACGCCTCTTCGCCACAGCTGCCGGGTTTTTTTACCATACAACGGCGGGCCAGCCACCGGGTCGCCGCACCTTCCGTGCCAGCCGGCATGGCAGCCAGATTGATATCTTCTAAGGGAAACGGCAGTAGACTGCCAAAACGAACTCATACGGAGATGTCGCAGTCGATCGGATTCGATTTCAGTGGAGTGCGGGTCCACACCGACAATGAA
Source organism: endosymbiont of Escarpia spicata (assembly GCA_003349915.1). Taxonomy (GTDB): domain Bacteria; phylum Pseudomonadota; class Gammaproteobacteria; order Chromatiales; family Chromatiaceae; genus QGON01. The sequence continues at coordinate 112,639 of QFXE01000005.1, read as the reverse complement.
TCCGCCAGCTTGAACAGGGCTGTCGGTGCCCAGGCATTTACCCACGGGAAAGACATCTATTTCAATTCAGGAAAATACAACCCCGGGACGACTACCGGAAAGCACTTGCTGGCCCATGAGTTGACTCATGTAGTGCAACAGAACCGTGGGACTGGAGGCCTGCAACGCTCTTCCATGATCCAACGGGAGATTGAGCTCGATGCGGCAAACGTGCCTACCGGTAACTATCTGTTTCGAGTCGGTAGCGGTATCACGGCAGGCTTCTTCAGGCGTATAAAGCGCTTTGTCGGAGACGGCGCGCTGACGGACAACGAACTCAATGCACTGCGTATCTATGCACTGCGGGTTAGAGGTTCGGTTACCAATGCGGAACGACTCTTGACGGCAGCAATGCTCAACCCGGTCAACGTCCCGCTGCTTCAGGCGCACAGGTCGGGTGCCCTCTCAATCGTGATCACCACGATCACCGATGCCAACCGCCAGCATGCTCGTGATATCGGGCGCGAACAGATACCGGATGCGATCATGCTGCAGTTGTGGGACGCCGTCACCACATTGGGTTTCGATCTTGAACGTGGACTGGCCTTATTGGCTGAGGTCGATGCGGCGGCAACCAGAGAGATCCTGCAGCACGCGGGTCCACAGTTCCAAACACAGGCGGCTGCACTGATTGCCTACATGCAGATGCACACTATTCCCGCTCTGGAGGTATTGGGCGCGATGTTGAATGCGGCCTCCGACAGCAGTTCCGGCGACAAGGTGATGGCCGGGATCGTCTATGTCATCGCCAGGAAGGCAGGTCACGCCACCACGGGGCAGATCAGAAGCGGTCAAATAAAGGTTGATGCGCTGATTCCTCGCGCCTACCGGCGTATCAGCTCAGGTGACGGTTCTGCTGCCTTCTACTCATCAGTAGGCAGGACCGATCAGGCAAAGGGGGATACGCTCTATCTACCGACCAACCTGAACGTTGCGGATATCGACTCGCGGTCACTGGTCATCCATGAACTGACTCACGCTGCCGATGACGCAGCATCTGGAGGCATCACCCACCAGCGGGTGCTTGAGTTCGAGGCTCGGGCTCGTACCCGCCAGTTGCAATACACCATGGATGAGATCCTGGCACTCCCGGCTGCCGGGCAGCCAGCGGTCATCCGTGAGTACAGGCAATCGGCCGCCAGCGTATGGGTTCAATGGGCACTCATATTGGCGACAAAGGGGGACACCGCACGTTATCAGGAGATTTGCACACGTATCCTGCTACAGGATCCCACCATATCGGAAGCGAATGTTGTGGCTGCCTTGGCGTTGAGTGTTGCGGATATCACCACAAGACTCGAAAATGCCATTGCGGAACTTCCTAATTACACTAGGGGTACCCACGTGGCACTCGATGGCCTCTCCGGTGAGAGCGTGCTGGATTTGGTCGGTGCTGCGGCCGGGCCTTGATTGGGTTGGCTGATCCAGCGTTGCTTGCGACACTCCTGATCATTCGGGAGTTTAGGGTCAGGGAGTTTTAGGGTCAGAGTAAAAACTTCAGAAACGCAGCATCTGCATGTTAACCTGAGACAGACAAACCATAACCAAAACAGTCCCAGATCAAGGAAGATCGAAATGGCCAGACTACCTCGGCTATCTCCGCCGAACATACCGCAACATATTATCCAGCGAGGGAATAATCGGCAGGCTTGTTTCGCTGTACCTGATGATTTTGCCGCCTATGCCCACTGGCTGCATGAAGCAGCTGAAAAATATTCAGTTGCCATTCATGCCTGGGTTTTTATGACCAATCATGTTCACCTGCTCGCCACCCCTAAATCCCACGACAGCATCTCTAAAATGATGCAGTTCATTGGCCGTCACTATGTGCGCCACTTCAACCACTTATACAAGCGTTCAGGAACCCTCTGGGAAGGTCGTTTCAAATCATGTGTCGTTGATGCTGAAAACTACTTACTGATCTGCCAACGATACATCGAACTCAATCCGGTCCGTGCGGGCATGGTTGACAATCCTGCTGAATATCACTGGTCAAGCTACCATGCAAACGGCTTAAACAGACCATCAAGTTTGAGAACAGCCCATGCAGAGTGGTTAAGGCTTGGAAAAACTGACCAACAGCGTGCTGAGCGTTATCGTGGCTTCTTCAAGGGACATCATGATGCTGAGCAATTTCAGAAGATACGGGATAGCACCAATATGGGGATGGCATTAGGAAAGGATCGCTTTAAGGCCGAAATTGAAGAACTGACGGGACGACGCGTCACCCCTTGCAAAAGGGGACCAACGCCTAAAAATAGCAAGAATGAAAAAAGTGCTAAAGGAGAGTTTTTACTCTGACCCCAAACTCCAATTTTATATATGCCCGACGATATCGTTACCGTGCGGACGGGACCATCCCGCGCCATCAATCCGTTCTTCGCCTCGGCCTGCAAATCGTGATCGGCAGGCAGTACCGGCAATAGGAAGAACAGGGGCGATGTGGGACGAACAACTCAACCGAAAACCCAGGTTGTTGTTACGGTTGTCCGGTTCGTTGTTGTTGCGGATCGACGCACGGGCGTTGTCTTGATTGTTGATCCAGGACCCGCCGCGCAGCACGCGTCGGAACGTCACGGGTGACCCCACTGGCGTACCAGCACCTGGAATTATGCGGCTGTGGGTAGGCCATGATCAAGCAAAAAAATCGGCGGGCACGCTTCGCGCGCCATCGCCGCTATCGCGGCGGATCAGTGAACAGAAAATCAGTGATTCAGTGTTCAGTACAGCAGCGATCAGTTTTTCCTGATGGGGGACGAACAACTCAACCGAAAACCCAGGCGGCTGGAACGGCTGGCCGGTACGTGGTAGCGGCGGATCGACGCACGGGCGCGGCCTCGAAGGCCGAACCAGGACCCGCCGCGCAGCACGCGACGTTCCGTGCCGCTAGCCTGTACATTGGCTGGTTCACCTCGCTCATTCAGACACCACTCCCAAACGTTTCCCGCAAGATCCGATATATCTTGCACAGAATTACCCTGCGGATAGATACCCACGGCTGTGGTTCGGCGCAGATAGTGAGAACCTGCACCTCTTACAGTCTCATCAATATTGGCACGCCCGCTTTCGTACTCCGAACCCCAAGGGTAGTCCTGACCCGGATTGCCGCTGGTGGCGGCCTGCTGCCACTGCCACTCTGTCGGTGGACTCACCCGGTAACCCAGCCGGTTGGATAGCTAGGCACAGAAGGCCATCGCCTCGTACCAGGAGACCGTTTCGCGGGGATGGTTGTCTTCCTTCCATCGTGAGGACAAAGGTTTGTCCGGTTCCACCTCCAGGTCTGCCCACCACTCAGGATTTTTATACCCCTTGTCATCATCGATAAAGGCCTGGAACTGGGCGTTGGTGACGGGGTAGCGGGCAAGATAGAAGCTGTCCACCGGGAAAGTGCTGTCATCATCATCCAGGACCACCTCACCCGGCGTGATCTCCTGCCAGTCGATATCGGGCAGGTCGTTTTCATCCAGCCCCACACCGGGGCGATCATCGAGACCGGCTGCTCCCAAGGCGCGAAACAGTGCTTCACGATGTCCCGGGTTCTCTACCACTTCCAGTGCGGCATAACATGCCTGGCGATAGATCCTGCTCCACTCGCCTATCTCTCCTCGTGCCTGTGCAATTTCCAAACAGTCGCCCAACAGAATGGCGGGACGCGGGTTTTGGCCCATTGAATCCCGGTCAAGATAATCCCCCAGTACCGAGAAACGCTCCAGGGCGGTATCCAGATCCTCCCGGCTGGTGAGCCGCGCAAAGAGAAACAGCAGGGTCTGTCGCCACTGGGATGTGCCCGCATGGGAGGCGACCAGATTCTCCACCGATTGCCCAGAACGGACAAAACGCTCTGCTGCGAGGAAATCCTGGAAGCTGAGGTGGTAGAACTCCGCCTGGTTGTTTTCTGTCGGCAGTAACAGACCGGAGCGCGAGAGCAGGTCTTCCCGCTTGTCCGCCGCCTCGTCCTCACCGCCCTCATCGTGGGGTTTGGAACGGGCATAGTCTATCAATACCCCCTCGATCTCCTCTTCGTGGATCTCTGCGTCGGGTACGCTGCGTTGTTTTCCTGCCAGATCGCCGCTGTGCATCTCCCAGGCGATGACCCCCAGTCGCCGCCGCACCTTCGCCACCTCATGCGCCCGGTCAAGATAGCGGTTGTGCAGTACCTGGTTTATCACCGCGCTGTAGAGATCGTGAATATCTTTCGGCAGCCTGCTCCCTTCGTCATACTTCACGCAGAGGGCGGTCAGCAGCATGGGGTTGGTACGAAACTCGTTAAGGTCGGGGCGGGCGTCGAGTTGTTGCAACAGCCCCTCGGCCTTCATTGTGCCTTTCTCCCTGTCCGCTGCATGGAACCAGCGTTGAACGAAGAGCCGTTGCAGGTCACCGGTGAGGGAGGAGAGTTCGCTCTCTGCAAGGCCCAGCCCCTGACGCTCACCCGGACTCAGGCCGTAGGGGCGGCTGGTGAGCAGGATGCGGTTGCCGGTTTCGATCCAGTGAGGCAGCGCCTTCTTCAGGCCGGAGAGCAGGGCGGCGCGGGGGTATTCGATGTGGCCGTCGTACTTACGGCTTGGTGGGACTTCATCAAAACCGTCGATGATCAGCAGGCAGTTACCCCGTTTCAGATGCTCCAGAAAGAGGGCTGAAGTCAGGCCATCCGGTTTTTTCTTGTCGAGCCAGTCGCAGAGGGCTGTCTCAAGTTGGGCGCGGGTCCAGTCACCGTTGTCCTTCCGGCATGTCATGTGTCCCCAGAATTCGCGTAGTCGGCAGAGGTTGGGCAGACGCAACCTTGCAGACCGGCCAGGCGGATGGCGATGGTCTCCAGCTGACCCAGTGCGCCGGGTGGTTTGGTCAGTTGGACCTGTCTTGCTTCGGCGGCCTCTTGGGCAGTCACATCCAGTTTTGCAGCAGGGGCGCAAACCCAATCAGAATATTCCTGTTTCATTGTCTGTTTTGCCAATCATTCAAGCATGTAGGATGCGGTTCGTCCTTAACCTACATGCTGTAACTATTCGGGTTATTTTAGAACATGAGGCAGGCCTGCGACGGTGAGCACCACCCGGTCACTACATTGTGCGATTGCCTGATGCAGCATGCCCGCCTCATCGCAGAAACGCCGGCTCAACTCGCCCATGGGTACCACCCCCAGCCCTGTCTCGTTGGTCACCAGGATTATCTCTCCAGGCAGGGTCGGCAGTAGTGCTAACAGCGCGGCCTTCTCTCGTGCCAGCCGTTGTGTATCATCATGCAGCAGAAGATTGCTCAGCCAGAGGGTCAGACACTCCACCAGCAGGCAGCGGGAGGGTGCAGCGTGGTTTTGCAGTGTCTCCGCCAGGGCCAGCGGTTCCTCCATCAATAACCAGTCAGCGGGACGGTGGTTGCGGTGCTGTTCGATGCGCTGATGCATCTCATCGTCCTCCGCGCGGGCGGTGGCGATGTAGGAGACCGGCAGTCCTGAGTCAAGTGCATACTGTTGCGCCAACCGGCTTTTACCGGAGCGCACGCCGCCGAGAATCAGTGTTTTCATTTGGGATTTTTACGCCTGTAGGAGCCGCGCCCTCGCGGCGAAAAGGCATCGGTGCACTGCCGCAATGTCAATTCGCGCCGAGGCGGCGTTCCTACAGAAAACAGGGGGTGGCAATTTAGTATAACGGTCAAAACTCCATGCCCTGTTCCGCCTCTATGCCGTTATCGAAGGCATGTTTTAACGGGGTCATGCTGGTGGCGGTATCTGCTACCTCGATCAGCTCAGGCGGCGCGTTTCTGCCGGTGAGTATCAGGTGCATCCAGGCCGGTTTATGCTCGCGGATGAAGTCGGCGATCTCCGCTCCGCCGATCCAGCCGTAGTTGCAGCAGTAGTTGATCTCATCGAGCACTACCAGATCGAACTTACCACTGCGAATCTTCTCCTGGCTGAAGGCCCAGATCTCCCGGCTGGTCTTGCGATCCTGCTCAGGGTTTTCTGTATCCCAGGTGAATCCATCCCCGAGGGCGTGCCATTCGATATTGTCGAAACGCAAAGCGGCCTGCTGTTCTCCGGTCTTCCAATTTCCCTTGATGTATTGGATCACGCAGACCTTCATGCCCCAGCCGGCGGCACGGAAGACCACACCGAAGGCGCTGGATGATTTGCCTTTGCCCTCGCCGGTATTCACCAGGGTGATACCGTGACATTTTTCCCTGGGCTTCATCAAAATCAACTCCGGGCAGGCATCTCTTTGATGTAGACGTCCTGCTTGGCGTAGGGGATTTCAACCCCTTCACGATTGAAGCACTTGTAGATCTCAGTTAGCAGTTGGTCGATTACCCGGCCCCGCAGACTCGGTTCATCAATCCAACAGAGCAGCTGAAAGTCGAGGCTCGATGCTCCAAGAGCCCGGAACCGGACACGTGGCTCCGGGTTTGCGCAGACACTCTGGGAATCGATGGCAATCCCCATCAGCAGCGCCCTTACCTGATCGATGTCCGAGCCATAGGCGACCCCCACAGGTATCCGGATGCGGTATTTTTCGTGAGGACCACCGGTTTCGTTGATTACCTTGGAGTTACCCATTACCGCGTTGGGAATCGTCAGTTCCACATCGTCCCGGGTCAACATACGGGTGCTGCGGATGCCGATATGAGTCACCTCGCCGCGCTCCCCTGAGTCGAGCACGATGTAATCGCCGATCTTGTAGGGTGTGTCGGCGAGGATGAAGACGCCGGAAAAGAGGTTCGACAGAGTGTCCTTGGCGGCGAAACCCACGGCGATACCGACGATACCGGCGGAGGCGAGCCAAGCGCTCATGTCGATGTGCCAGGCATCGAAGATCAGGTAGATCGCAATGGCGATGATGACAAGCAGTGCCAGATTCTGGAACAGGGGCAGGGTCTGGGTCTGGACGAATTGTAAGCGGTTGCTGTCTGTGGCCAGACTTTTCAGGCTGGCTTTGGAGATCGTGATGAAGAATCGCATCCAGACGAAGATGCCGATCGATCGCAGGATGGCGATGACTGTATCCTGCAGTTCCTGGCTGACCGGCAGCAAGTGATCTGCAATGGAGAAGCCCACCATGATGATGGTGTAGAAGATTGGGGTATAGAGCGCCTGCACGATGACGTCATCCAGCCGTGCAGTAGTGAGCTTGGTCAAACGTTGGAAGATGCCGAGTACGAACCAGGTGATAAGCTTGGCCAGCATGAGGGTAAGCATCACCACCAGGGCTGACTGGATATAGGGTTGGCCAGCAAAGAGATCCAGCAACGGTTGGATTTCAGACTCGATGGATTCCATTTTTATTCCAGGTTGTTTGGTGGCATGGCTGCCACTGTGTCGTTACAAGCTCTGCCTGTAAATATCGCAAACATATCCAAATTGGGAGGCTCTTCTTCCCCAAGGAGGTTGTCGCAAAAGCCCCGATGTAGGTCGGGTTAGCGATAGCGTAACCCGACAAGCTTTGATTTTGTTGGGTTACGCTGCGCTAACCCAACCTACACTTAGCTTTGACAATACCCACCAATAGAGAGAGGGGGCTGATTAAGAGGTATTTGAAGACCGGCTCAAGAAAGTATGGCGCACTCTAAAGTGTCTGGGCAGTGATATCCACATAGAGTTTCAGCCGCTGTCCTGGTTGTAGATATTTTTTTGGCAGGCTGTTCCAGCGTTTCAAATCCGTCACCGTCACATTGAACCGGCTGGCGATGCGTGACAGGGAGTCGCCCTTGCGCACCCGGTAGTTCACAGTGCTCTGGATACCGGCAGGCTGCGTGTCAGGAAAAGAGACCCTGGATATTTTCTTCTGGTGGGGAAGCCAGAGTACCAGTTTTTGTCCTGGGCGAATCGGATCACCCGGCGCCATGCCGTTCCATTTCGCCAGTTTTTTATGGTTGATTTTAAAAGTCCGGGCGATATCCCAAAGATTGTCTCCCGCTTTTACCGTGTAGTTCTGTTTGGTGCCGCCTCTGTTCCTGTTTTGGATCTTTGCCTTGCGTTGCGTTGAACTCAGGGCGTAGTGGTTGAGCTTCTTGGTGGAGACGGGAATCAACAGATGTTTGCCGGCGCGGATATTATTCCCCCGCAGCTTGTTGACCTGCTGCAGGATTTTCGTGGTGGTGCCATGTTTTCTGGCGATCACACTGAGGCTGTCGCCGTTACGGATCTTGTAGCGTTTCCATCGCAGACGCTTTTCCGCAGGTAACTGGTTCAGCTGTGCCAGAAAATCATCGATCTTGTCCAGCGGGAGTTGCAGTTGATGTGGGCCGTCCGGGTCTGTGGCCCAGCGATTGAAGCCTGGGTTGAGCTGGTAGAGATCCTGGATCGACAGGTCCGCCATCTCAGCAGCCAGGGCGAGGTCCAGTTGAGATTCGATTTCGATGGTTTCGAAATAGGGGCTATTCGGGATCGGTTGAAGAGTGATGCCGTGGCTGTCGGGATCTGCAAACAGGGTGGCGATGGCCAACAGACGGGGTACGTAGCTGCGGGTCTCTTTGGGCAGTTTAAGAGACCAGTAGTCAGTGGGTTTACCTTTCTTTCGGTTACGCTTGATCGCCTTGCGAACGGTGCCGCCGCCGGAATTATAGGCTGCCAGAGCCAGTTCCCAGTCACCGTCGAACTGACGGCTCAAAACCTGCAGATAGTCCAGGGCCGAGCGGGTGGAGGCGACAATGTCGCGGCGGCCGTCATACCACCAGTTCTGCTTCAGACCATAGTGACGGCCCGTCGAGGGGATGAACTGCCAGATGCCGGCGGCCCTGCCGGGGGAGTAGGCAAAGGGTTGGAAAGCGCTCTCCACTGCGGGCAGCAGAGCGAGTTCCGCCGGCATGCCCCGTTTGTCGATCTCTTCCAGAATAAAATAGATGTACGGCTCGGCGCGCTGCTGTATGCGATCGATATAGTTAGGGTGTTTGCGGAACCAGTTGATCTCCTGAGTGACTCTGGAGCGTTGAGGGATCGTCAGGGTGAACCCGTCCCGCATTCGGCCCCAGGCATCTGCGGGTGGCTGGGGAGATGGTTGGGACAGAACTTCCACGGGTAATGCGGAAGCGCTGTGCGGAAGCGGCTCAATAACTGCTTCATCAGACTCCAGAATGGGAAGTTCGGATACGGCATTGCTACTAGCAATTATGACCGGCTGTTCGGAAATAACCTCTGTCTGTGCGACAGGCTCAGGGGCATGCCCCGGCACTTTTTCCGGTAGAGAGTTACAGGCTGAGAAAATTCCAGCCAATGGGGCGAGCAGAAAAAAGCGACTCAGTTTATAGTTCAACATAACAGACAATTATTGTTTCTTCCCAAGCGGAAAATAATATCAAACCTGAGTATGATTTCCATCTTAATGAAATGAGGTCGGACCTGTTTAGAATTATGGGCGGTGAAAACGGGGAAAAACTGGGAACCAGCACACAAAACCAACTGGCGCATTGGTTTAGAGGGTGTCCGGGTGTCTTTCTGTCGGAACAGGAGCAGGCGTGTCTGGATAAGCGGGTAGCCTCCCTGTTCGGACATCACATTGTGCAGATCGGTTGCGCAAATCCCACCGCTGATTTGCTGCAGAAGAGTCCGGCGCGACATCATGTCGTGCTGGGCAAGGCGTTGAGGGGGGGGCATCCTGAGCTGAGTTTATGCTCGGATCCCGCCCTGCTGCCCTTTGCTACGGACAGTGTGGATGCGGTAGTGCTGCCACATACCCTCGATTTCTCCAGTCAGCCCCATCAGGTACTGCGTGAGGTGGAGAGGATTCTGATTCCCGAAGGGCGGCTGCTGATCATTGGTTTCAATCCCTGGAGTCTGTGGGGAGGCTGGCGGCTGCTGCGTCGTCGCAGCGGGGTATCGCCCTGGAACGGCCGTTTTTTTACAACCTGGCGAATCCATGATTGGCTCACGCTGCTGGGCTTTGATCTGGAATCCTGTGATCAGTTGATGTATCGCCCGCCCCTGAGAAATAGGGTGCTGATGCAGCGGCTCGAGTTTCTTGAAGGTATGGGCCAGAGGTGGTGGCCGGTGATAGGGGGTGTGTATGTATTGCAGGCAGTCAAGCGAACCGTCACGCTGACGCCGATTCGACCCCGTTGGCGGATGGGCAAGCGGGTACTGCCTTCCAATGCGGTGGAACCAACAACGAGAACCTGAATGGATGAACTGATTGATATCTTTACCGACGGGGCCTGTAAAGGCAATCCTGGTCCCGGAGGCTGGGGGGCGCTGCTGCGTTATGGTAAACATGAGAAAAAACTCTGTGGCGGTGAGCCTGAGACCACTAACAATCGAATGGAACTGTTGGCGGTGATCGAGGCGCTCGGGGCGCTGAAGAGACGCAGCCGGGTGCGTGTTACCACTGATTCCCAATATGTGAAAAACGGTATTACCCAGTGGATATTCAACTGGAAGCGGAACGGCTGGAAAACAGCGGCGAGGAAGCCGGTAAAGAATGCCGATCTCTGGCAACGTCTGGATAGCGCGGTGGCACTCCATGACGTTGAGTGGGCCTGGGTCAAGGGTCACAGCGGCCATGCGGAAAATGAATTGGCCGATCAGCTCGCCAACCAGGGTATAGAGGAACTGAATCTATGACGCGCTTGATCGTGCTGGATACGGAAACCACCGGCCTGGAGCCGGCGCAGGGTCACCGCATCATCGAAATTGGTTGTGTGGAGATGGTTGAACGCCGTCTTACCGGCAACAACTTTCATCAATATCTTCAGCCGGATCGGATGATAGATGCGGCCGCGATCGACGTACATGGCATCACCAACGAGTTTCTTGAGGACAAGCCCCGCTTTGGGGATGTTGCAGCCGACTTCCTGGAATATGTACGTGGTGCCGAGCTGATCATCCATAATGCCCCTTTCGATGTTGGATTTCTGAATAACGAGCTGTTGAAACTGGATGAGGATTCGCCTCGCATTGCGGATCTCTGCGCGGTCACCGATACCCTGGTGATGGCGAAGAAGAAACACCCGGGGCAGCGCAACAGTCTGGATGCGCTCTGTAAGCGATACGATATCGATAATTCTCACCGTGAGCTTCATGGTGCACTGCTCGATGCCGAGATCCTGGCCGATGTCTACCTGCTGATGACGGGCGGACAGACTGCCCTGTTTTTGGACAGTCAGGGCGCGGAGGGTGATGTGGCTGGGGCGGCATCAAATATTCGCCGTCTGTCCGGCGAAAGACCCCGGCTGAAGGTAGTGCGGCCCAGTGAGGAGGATTTGGCTGTGCATGAGGCGCAGCTGCAGAAGATGGGCGATGACTGCGTCTGGCTGCGGGAAGGGGAAGTTGTGAGTGACTAATCCGAACCGTTTGCCAGCTCTGTAGGCCTGATCAAGCGTAGCGGATCAGGCAAATGGCTTGCTGCAACGATAGTGTTTGCCGGTTCCACAGACTTGAACCGGCCCACGTTTGCGGCCGGATCAGTGTCGTGAAATTACACATGCCTCTGGTGCGGTCGGCCGTTTTCGTTGCCATGTACGATAGTGGCGAGGCGTGGCAGGTCCAGCAGCTGTACATGCTTGCGTTCCACATGCAGCAGTCCCTCATCCTGAAAACGGGTGAAAAGCCGACTTACGGTCTCAACCGCCAGGCCCAGATAGTTGCCGATCTCATGCCGCGACATGCTGAGAAAAAAATCGGTGGCGGAAAAGCCGCGTTTTTTGAAACGCTCCGAGAAACTCAGCAGAAAGGTTGCGAGGCGCTCTTCCGCGCTCTTTTTGCCCAGCAGAGTGAGCATCTCCGAATCCTGGCCGATCTCCCGGCTCAGCAACCGGTACATCTGATGTTGCAGGCTGGGCATGCTGCTGCTGAGTTCTTCCAGATTGTGGAATGGGATCTCGCAGACTGCGGTGGTTTCGAGCGCTTTGGCGGAGCAGGTGTGACACTCGTTTTGGATGGCGTCAAGACCGATCAGTTCTCCCGGCAGATGGAAGCTGAGAACCTGCTCGCCGCCGTCTTCACTGGGGGTGAAGGTTTTTACCGATCCACTGGTGATGACCCGCAGGCTGTGTAGGTTATCGCCTTCACGAAACAGATGGTCGCCACGATGAAACGGCCTACCGCGTTTGACGATACTGTCAAGACGCTCCATGTCCTCAGGGGAGAGTCCCATGGGGAGACAGAGTGTGGCCAGACCGCAGTTCTTGCAGGCGACTTTGATATTCTCAAAGGAAACTACGTTCCGGTTTGTCAAGATACAGCTCCAGTCCGTAAAAATCGGGATGGATTTCTATTTTCCAATTTGTATTGAGCTTGATCAAGTGTTTTTGCGTATTAAATGCCGAAACTGGTTTGGAAATTGCCTGAATTAATTTATTTCAGGCAAAAAAAAGCCGCGCCCGAAGGCGCGGCTTTTTCGATACGACTGTATCTAACCCGCTTTATTTGGCAGGTGCAGCCGGTGCAACAGGTGCAGCCGGATAGCCGTAAGGAGCACCGTAGCCGCCGCCATAAGGTGCGCCATAGCCACCGCCATAAGGAGCGCCGTAGCCGCCGTAAGGGCCGCCATAGCCATAGCCGCTACGGTAGTCGTTGTAACCACGACCGTAGCCGCGGCCGCTGCCGCTGCCGCTCATGCCGAAGCTGAAGTCACCAGAACCGTCGCCCCAGCCGTCGCCAAAGCCGCTGTTGTCCCAACCACGGTTGCCATAACCAGGACCGCCCCACCAGGCGGAAGCAGTGGAAGAGACAGCAATCAGGGCTGCAGCGCCCAGTAACATAGAAATCTTACGCATGCGTACGTTCCTCATATAAATTTAGGACATTGTTTATTTAACTACCCGACAGGAAAAGATCGGGACAGGTCGTGGTGCATCAATGCGACAGTTCCTGTCAATCCGAAGAGGAGGCATGGAGTGATCCAGACTCCCTCATCCCTTATCGCTGGCCGAATTGTAATTATTGCGAAATCCGCCAATAGATTATAGACAGTGGTTCGGGAGATTCAACATTAAATTCTTGGGGAACTTGTAAGGGAAGATGTGCCTGCTGGTAAAAAGCGGGTTTTTGATTGAGGGAAAAGAGCCATTCTGGTACCTTTTACGCCCGTCTGTTTTCTTTCTATCCTGGCGCACAAAATTCATGACCAGATTCATCTTTATAACGGGCGGAGTGGTCTCCTCCCTTGGCAAAGGTATTGCAGCCGCATCACTCGCGGCTCTACTGGAAGCCCGTGGCCTCAAGGTCACGATGATCAAGCTCGATCCGTACATCAATGTCGATCCCGGCACCATGAGTCCCTTCCAGCACGGCGAGGTTTTTGTCACCAATGATGGTGCGGAGACCGATCTGGATCTGGGGCATTATGAACGCTTCATTCGTACCACGATGGGGCAGAGCAACAACTTCACCAGCGGCCAGATCTATGAAAGCGTAATCCGCAAGGAGCGCAAGGGGGAGTATCTGGGCGGTACGGTGCAGGTGATCCCGCACATCACCAATGAGATAAAAGAGAGCGTGCTGCGTGGCGCCGGAGATGCCGATGTCTGCCTGGTGGAGATCGGCGGCACCGTGGGCGATATCGAGTCCCTGCCGTTTCTGGAAGCGATTCGCCAGATGGGAGTGGAGATGGGGCATCAGCGGGCGCTCTTCATGCATCTGACACTGGTCCCCTACCTCAAAGTCTCCAGCGAGATCAAAACCAAACCCACTCAGCATTCGGTAAAAGAACTGCGCTCGATCGGTATCCAGCCCGATCTGTTGATGTGCCGGCTGGAGAACCCTCTGCCCAGCGCGGAACGGAAAAAGATTGCGCTGTTCACCAACGTGCCGGAAGAGGCCGTATTCTCTGCCGTGGATGCCGACTCCATCTACCGCATACCGACCATGCTGCACGAGCAGGGTCTGGACGAGATAGTGGTGCAGCGATTCGGTCTGGATCTGCCGCCGGCGGATCTGCACGAGTGGCAGGATTTCATTGATGGGCTGGATGCACTGGAGCAGGAGGTGCAGGTGGCGATGGTGGGCAAATATGTCCATCTGACCGAGGCCTACAAATCCCTCTCCGAGGCGCTGATTCATGCCGGAGTGCGTACCGGAAACCGGGTGCATATCCACTATGTGGATTCGGAGCAACTGGAGAAGGGCAACGTGGAGCTGTTGGCGGGTATGGACGCCATACTGGTTCCTGGTGGGTTCGGCGAACGGGGGGTGGAAGGCAAGGTTGCCGCTGCCCGATATGCACGCGAGCAGAAGATTCCCTATTTGGGTATCTGCCTGGGCATGCAGGTTGCGGTTATCGAATTTGCCCGTAATGTGGCTGGGCTGGCGGATGCCCACAGCACCGAGTTCAACCGCACCACGCCGCACCCGGTAATAGGGCTGATCACCGAATGGCTCAATGCGGATGGGCGTGTGGAGGTCCGTGATGAGGATTCAGACATGGGCGGCACCATGCGTCTTGGTGGTCAGGAGTGTCAGCTGGAGGTGGGCAGCCGTACCCGTGACCTCTATGAGAAAGATGTCATTGTCGAACGGCACCGTCATCGCTATGAATTCAACAACAGTTATCAGGACCGTATTGTCACTGCCGGCATGAAGATTGCCGGTCGCTCCCTGGACGGCCGCCTGGTGGAGATCGTGGAGATTCCAGACCACCCCTGGTTCGTGGCCTGCCAGTTTCACCCTGAATTCACCTCCACGCCGCGTTACGGTCATCCGCTATTCTTCGGTTTCGTAGAGGCAGCCAGGAAGCACCGGGAAGGTATTGCATGAATCTGTGCGGATTTGAAGTCGGGCTGGATCGACCCCTGTTTCTTATTGCCGGCCCCTGTGTCATCGAGAGCGAGCAACTGGCCCTGGATACTGCAGGCAGACTGAAGACGATCGCCGGAGAGCTGGGCATCCCGTTTATCTACAAGTCCTCTTTCGACAAGGCGAACCGCTCCTCCGGCAGCAGTTTTCGCGGCCCCGGGCTGGAAGAGGGATTAAGAATTCTTGAAAAGGTACGGGAGCAGATCCATGTGCCGGTCCTGACGGACGTGCATGAGGATACGCCGCTGACAGAAGTGGCGGATGTGGTGGATGTGCTGCAGACCCCCGCGTTTCTCTGCCGCCAGACTAATTTCATTCGCAATGTTGCCTGTCAGGGGCTGCCGATAAATATCAAGAAGGGCCAGTTTCTCGCCCCCTGGGACATGAAACATGTCGTGGACAAGGCAAGGGCAGAAGGCAACGAGCAGATCATGGTCTGCGATCGTGGCGTCTCCTTTGGTTACAACAACCTGGTCTCCGATATGCGTTCGCTGGCGGCGATGCGCGAAAGCCACTGCCCGGTGGTTTACGATGCCACCCACTCCGTACAACTACCCGGGGGGCAGGGCGGTAGTTCGGGTGGGCAGCGGGAGTTTATCCCCGTGCTGGCGCGGGCGGCGGTGGCGGCGGGTATCTCCGGCCTCTTCATGGAGACCCACCCCGACCCGGAGAGGGCGCTGAGCGATGGTCCCAATTCATGGCCCCTCGACCGTATCCGGGAGCTGCTGCAAACCTTGATGGCCATCGACAGCACCGTCAAGGCGGCGCCTTTTATCGAGTCCACCATCTGACCAGAACTTCTCATAATCGGAGAGTATTTCTTCGGTTTACTACAGAATTTTTTTAGATCGAATTACGGAGACAGCATGTCCGAAATAGTTGATATTCGTGGACGGGAGATCCTCGATTCCCGGGGCAATCCCACCATTGAGGCCGATGTATTCACCGCCGATGGCGCCATCGGCCGCGCCATGGTGCCTTCCGGCGCCTCCACCGGCTCCCGCGAAGCACTGGAACTGAGAGATGGGGACAGAGGGCGTTATCTTGGCAAGGGTGTGCTGAAAGCGGTCTCCCATGTCAATGGTCCTTTGCGGGATGCGCTGATCGGTATGGACGTCACCGATCAGGCAGCAGTGGACAACTGCATGCTCGAACTCGACGGCACGGACAACAAGGCCAGCATGGGTGCCAATGCGCTGTTGGGTATCTCCCTGGCGACTGCTCATGCCGCCGCCCAGGAGCGGGCGTTGCCGCTCTACCGTTCCCTCTCTGACGGACCCTACCGCCTGCCGGTGCCGATGATGAACATCATCAACGGGGGTGCACACGCCAAGAACAGCGTCGATCTGCAGGAGTTCATGATTCTGCCGGTGGGTGCTGGTTCCATTCGTGAAGCAGTACGTTACGGCGCCGAGGTATTTCATGCCCTGGCCAGTGTACTGAGCAGCCGTGGCATGGCCACCAGTGTGGGCGACGAGGGTGGTTTCGCACCCGATCTGCCTTCCAACGAGGCGGCCATCGAAGTCATCCTGGAAGCGATCGGCAAGGCGGGTTTCTCCGCCGGCAAGGACATCTACCTTGGCCTCGATGTGGCCAGTTCCGAGTTCTACGAAGACGGGCTCTACAATTTGGCCTCTGAAGGTCGTAAATTTACAGCTGAAGAGTTCACCGACTACCTGGCGGGTTGGGTGGATCAGTATCCGATCATCTCCATCGAAGACGGTATGGACGAGGGTGACTGGGAAGGCTGGAAATACCACACGGAAAAACTCGGCAGCAAGGTGCAGTTGGTGGGCGACGATCTGTTTGTTACCAATACTGCGATTCTTGAACGCGGTATTCGGGAGAAGATCGGCAACTCCATCCTCATCAAGGTCAACCAGATCGGCACCCTGACCGAGACCCTCGCCGCCATCGATATGGCTAAAGCGGCGGGTTACAGCGCAGTGATCTCCCATCGTTCAGGTGAGACCGAAGATACCACCATTGCAGATCTGGTGGTGGCGGCCAACACCGGGCAGATCAAGACCGGCTCTCTCTCTCGCTCAGACCGTGTCGCGAAATACAATCAGCTGATGCGCATTGAGGATCAGTTGGGTGATACGGCGGTCTACGCGGGGGCGGATGCCTTCCCCGTCGACATCTGAGTTTATCGGGAAGACATGGCGCTAACAACGCAGAGCGCGTTTAATTCATCACATGAGCGTCTGGTAGGGTGCGCTGTGCGCACCATGATTGCTGTCGCTGCTTATTCTGATGCGCTCAGCGCACCCTACGTTCCTGAGTTCTCCTGGAACGGGGGGCATCTGAGTCGAGAGAGCTGATCATATGCGCATTCTAGTTGCCATCCTGTTTCTGTTGCTTGCCTTTCTGCAATACCGCCTCTGGGTCGGTGAGGGGAGTCTGGCGGAAGTGAACAACCTGGAAAAAGAGATAACCCGCCAAGAGGCGGCACTGGTCGATCTGAAGAAGCGCAACCGTGCGTTGCAGGCTGAGGTTGAAGATCTGCGCAGCGGCAGTGCGGCACTTGAAGAGCGGGCTCGCAGTGAATTGGGCATGATCAAGGAGGGTGAGACCTTCTACCAGGTGATTGATCAATCCCAGATCACGACCCAATGAGTGATCGCTTCTGGGCGGTGGTTCCCGCCGCAGGCGTTGGCAAACGAATGGCCAGTGCAGTGCCGAAACAGTATCTTCCCCTCCTGGGCCGCCCCCTGATTGAGCAGACCCTGTCACGATTGTTGACGCACCCAAAAATCTCAGGCGTTTTCGTGGCGCTTTCAGAAGAGGATGGCTGGTGGTCCTCAACCTCGTTCGCAGATGATCCAAGGGTGGTCCGGGTCAGAGGCGGCGAGGAGCGCTGTCACTCCGTGCTCAATGTTTTGCAGGCCATGGGGAAGCAGGCAGCAGAAGCTGATTGGGTTTTGGTACACGACGCGGCGCGTCCCTGTGTCCATCGAGAGGATCTGGATAACCTGATGGATCAGCTCGGAGATGATCCGGTCGGCGGTCTGCTCGGTGTGCCGCTGCACGATACGGTGAAATCGGTCGAGACAGGAGAGCGGGTCGTGACGACGATTCCGCGGGAGCCTCTATGGCGCGCATTCACGCCGCAGATGTTTCGGCTGGGCATGTTGCGTCAGGCACTGAGTGATGCGCTTGAAGGCGGAAAACTGGTGACCGATGATGCCAGCGCCATGGAACTGGCCGGATTTCAACCCAGGATGGTGGAGGGTCGAAGTGATAACATAAAGGTTACCTGTCCCGAAGATCTTGCCCTGGCAGCCTTCTTCCTGGAGCGTCAATCATCCGCCAATGAGTAGTTTCTGCATCTCCCGGATGTCGCTTTTTGCCCGTTCGATGATACCCAGTGAGCAACTCGGCGTGAGTTTACCCAGCGCCAGCTTGTGAAATGAGGGGGTCAGGTCCATGCGCGGCAGGGAACGCATCATAGGTGTGCCGATATAGACATGTAACTGGGCGACCCTCACAAGGTCGGCATAGTTGGGTTGATCGCCGTCATCCGCCATCCAGTCTTCCGCGTGTAGCGCCGCCTGAACGAACTCGTCCGCAAACCCCCATTTTCTCAATACCATGGCGCCAACTTCCGCCTGCAGGTTGTTGATCACCTGATCCAGCAATTGTGGATTCTCGGCCATCTCCGGGTGGCTTCTGCCTGCACTGATGATGGGTAGTGCGCCGATATCATGCACCAGGCCGCTGAGCAATGCCCGATCCGGACTAAGCCCAGGGGTGACCCTGGCCAGTTCATGACAGATCGGCGCCACCTGGCAGGCGTGTTTCCAGCTGGAGATCATGCGCCGTTGCAGGTGTTTCGAACGACTTTTAAAGAGGGAACCCAAGGCGAAGCTGATCACCAGATTGTGCGTTACATTGCGCCCGAGGCGGGTCACTGCATCCGGCAGGTCACCGATTTTGTCCTGTCCGCGGTAGGCGGCACTGTTGACGACGCTGATAACCCGTGCGGCGATCGTTGGATCGGCCTGAATCACGCGGGCAATGTCGTCGCTGTCCGTTGAGGGGTTGTTGACCACTTTCGCGATCCGGGTAGCGACATCCGGCATGCTGGGCAGTTCGATGTGCCCATCTTTCATTGCTTGGTGAAACTCCCAGTAGAGACGGACCTCAGGGCCGCCAGTCTCCTTCAACTCTATCGATTGTGAATCCCGCCCGGATTCGTCGGCGGGTAGAGAGGCGATGCCCTGGATGATCTCCCGTGGCATCTTCAACAGGACGACCGCACTTTTTGCCGTGACATTACAGGCGTGGGGCTGCTTCACCGAGAGTGGGTAGGTGCTGCGGTTCGATTCTGCCTTGAGATTCAGATGGGTGCCATCGCTGCAGTCGATATCCACTTCGCCATGCATCAGGTAGTTGACAGACGGGTCCTTTGTCCCTTCTGCAATAACCTGGGTACCTTTGCTGAAGTGCTCCACCGTGCCGAAAGTGGCGACATACGCCAGAACGCGCGCAGGAAGCTTCCTGATTGGATTGAAGCGCAGAATTTCACTGGCAGTGGCTGCTACAACGTTGTGACTCATCTTTTTTCTCAACTTGCGCTGGATAAGGTTTGCGCTTTTCCTGTTGGGTTCCACAGCGGGGATCGTTAGAATTCACCGATGCTCTCTGACAGGTTAGCGTCCGCAGAGGCAAACTCTTTAGATTCCTTTTCTGTCGAGGAGAAAGTGATGCGCATTGGCCAGGGTTATGATGCCCACCGTTTTGAAAGTGGAAAGCGACTGCTGTTGGGCGGCGTGGAGATAAAGCACGATCAGGGTCTCAAGGCACATTCTGACGGAGATGTGCTGATTCATGCGCTTTGCGATGCGTTACTGGGTGCCGCCGGGATGGGGGATATCGGCCGTCACTTCCCGGATAGCGCCAGCGAATATGCCGGGATCGACAGCCGCCGGCTGTTGCAGCGAGTGGTGGAACTGATACAGGACGCAGGTTTGCGTGTCGGCAACGTGGACCTTACTGCAGTGGCGCAGCGGCCTAAACTCGCACCCTACATCGATACCATGCAAACACGACTGGCGAGTGATCTGCAGGTCGAACCGGCCAGGGTCAACGTGAAGGCAACCACTACTGAAGGCATGGGATTCACAGGGCGGGGTGAGGGCATCGCAGCCTATGCCGTCGCGCTGCTGGAGGAGGGATCAGTGTGACCGGCCAGACCTGGCAACGACTCGATGAGATGCCGTTTGCACACGGTGGGCCGGTAGGTGGCGGCCTGATTCGCAGTTCGGCGGAGGATTTTCAGGTGGAAGAGGTCCTCGGCTTCTCTCCGGATGGTGAGGGCGAACATGTATTGATCCAGCTGCGCAAACGGGACACCAACACTGTCTGGCTGTCGCGCCAGCTGGCAAAGTTTGCCGATGTGCCTGCCAGGGATGTGAGTTACGCGGGCCTTAAAGACCGGCATGCAGTGACGACCCAGTGGTTTTCCGTGCGCTTGGCCGGTCGACCCGAACCCGACTGGGAGGCGTTTAACTCTGAGTTGGTCGAAGTCCTTGTCCACGAGCGGCATCGTAGGAAGCTTAAGCCGGGCGCTCTGCAGGGTAACCGTTTCCGGCTGTTGGTTCGCGGGATTGAAGCCGATACAGGCCTGTTGGAGCAGCGTCTGCGGCAGCTTCGGGAACTGGGTTTTCCAAACTACTTTGGCACACAGCGATTTGGTCACGACTATGGCAATTTGGCACAGGCCGACCTGTTTTTTTCCGGCAAAAGCGGACGAATCGATCGTAAATTGCGTGGGTTGTTGATCTCTGCGGTAAGGTCACAGCTATTCAATCAGGTACTGGCAGAGCGCATTCGTCGGCAGGATTGGGATCGAATTCTGCCCGGAGAGCGTGCTTCGCTGGATGGCTCCCGTTCCAGCTTTAGTGTGGAGGAGATCGATGAAGAGATCGGACGTCGCTGCCGTGAGATGGATATCCACCCCAGCGGACCCCTCTGGGGACGGGGCAGACTGCCGGTCGAAGGGGAAGTTCTGGCCCTTGAAGAGCAGGTATTAGCCCCCTTCGGTGAATGGCGCAACAGCCTGGAACACGTTGGGTTGGAGCAGGATCGTCGTACCCTGCGGATCGGTGTGGATGATCTGCGATGGGAGTTTTCTGAAGCAGGTGTGTTGGCGTTGACGTTTTTTCTTCCCGCAGGCAGTTACGCAACGATGCTGTTGCGGGAGTTACTACGGGTTAGCGAGCCTGCGGTGGGTAGGAGCGGCGCCCCGCCGCGATGACTCCGTAGATGGGTAAATCGCGGCGGGGCGCCGTTCCTACAAACGCTTCGCAACAACAGGTTATTGGTTTTGCTTACCGGCTGTTGTACCGGTGGGAAAGGGTCCGATGTAGCCCGTAATCGAAGCTGCATCCAGTGGATGCTGGATCACGCTGAAAAGATAGTCCCAGCCGTTGACGTCGGGGAAATGGTAGGCGCCGGTGATCTCTGCGCCGAGCGGGGCGGTCTGGATGCGGGTCAGCTCCCCGTTGGCGACCCGGTAGGCCCAGAGTGCATTATTGCGATGACCTTTAGAGGAATCCTCGGCAATGATCAGGGTGTCCTGTCCCTGGATGAAGGTCAGGTTATCGGGGTTGGCGATGCCGGCGGTATCGCAACGATTGTCCGGGTCGTCTTTGGCCGGATGTCCGGTCACCATCGCCCGCATGCTGTGGGCCACATACGCCTCGTCCAGTTCCAGAGTGTAGACGGCACCACAGGGATTGTAGGGCAGGCGGATATGGTTGGGACCACCCCGGTCCCACCGGTCGTTGGGAATATTTCCCTTTCGGTTGTCCTCCATCCCTTTTGATAACGATGTCATGGCGATATAAAGACGGTTGGTTGCCGAATCGTAGGTCACCCCCTCCATCTTGCTGAACTCAGTGGTCGCCCCCAACAGGGCCGCGTAACGGCGGCTCTCCAAACGTGAAACGGCCTGTTCCATGCCGGATCTGACTCGCAGGCACTCGTGTTGCCAACGGGTGTTGATGGCCCGGTAGCCGTTGGGGCATTCGTTACCCAGGCCGGGATGGCTATAGTGGAATATTTCATCAAAACCGATGTGCCGGTCGATCTGCTTTTTTATCGTCGCGTCATCGGCATGTCCCAGCGGAATCCAGTTCAGTTCTGCGCTGCCCCCATTGAGAGGGCTGGTCTGAATCCAGCGTGCGGCGAAGAGCTTCCCACTGGAGAGATCCCCGGCCCGGTCGGCCACAAAGCGGAACAGTGCGGTGTTGTTGCCGTCATCGGTGATATAGACGGTTTTGCGATCGGGCATCACGATGCCGACTTCCGGGGAGAAACGCCCCATCGCGTAGTGCCGGGTGAGCTGGACCTGATCGAACGAGTCGACGCGGGCCTCCAGTTGCCAGCCGTAGTCGTAGGGATTGAGTTGAGCTGGATCTCCACCCATATAGCTGGCCATCGACTGAAAGGAACGATCGGGGATGTCATCGACGACCGCTGCGTTGGGTTCGTACTCCTCTGATGCGAGGTGTGTGCTCCAGGGCGTGACACTGCCTGCACAGAGATTCCAGGCTCCCTTGAGAGGCGCCAGATCGAGTGGCCGGGTACGTTTTACCTTCAGAAGACCGGTTTCGGCACTCTGGCGGAGTTCGCTGAGATAGATTCCAGCAGGCATGTCTTCGAATTGAGAGAGCAGGAAAATTTGCCCGTCTGCCTGCAACAGGGAGGAGAAGTCGTTGCTGTTGGAAATTCGTGGGCTGCCATCCTCTTTTTTCAGAGGCTGGCCGTGAACGTCGTGCAGCAGGCCGAAGGTCTCATTACCAAAACGATCACCATTGCGGAAGAGCGGGTGATAGCCGATGGCAAATGTCTCTTCCCCCAAGTCGACCCCTGGGGATGTGCGGGTCAGTTGTTGTGCCTCTGCTGTTACAGGTGCCGGGATAGTGTGAAAATGCAGCTTTGGGGCGGCCTGAGAGGGGCGCGTTATGCAGAGCCCGCAGAACAATCCCGCCAGAAACCACCACCTTAAAGATTTCAGCTGGAAAAGTGTCATCGTCGGCCTTTTTTTGGATTGCGCAGCAGGACATAGACGGCGCCGGTGCCGCCGTCGCGCCGGGTGGCGGAGCTGAAGGCGAGTACATCTTCGCGCTGGCGCAGCCAGAGGTTGATCTTCTGTTTCAGCACCGGCTGGCGGTTCTCTGATCGATAACCCTTGCCGTGGATGATGCGGGCGCAGCGGATATGTCGCTGCTGACACTCGGTCAGGAAGAGTCCCAGATTCTCCCGCGCATAAGCGACGGTAAGTCCGTGCAGATCGAGTTCAAGGCCGACTTCGAACCGTCCCCGGCGCAGATCGCGGATCACACGGTCCTGTACCCCCGGACGACTGAACAGCAGTTCATCGGTGGCTTCGATCTCGGTGTCGGAGTAGTGGTCGGTATCGGAAAAACCGTCGTCGTCCTCATCTTCCAGTTCAAGGGGTCTGGGAGGCAGGCGTTTCTTATACGGCTCGGTCTTATCCTGGGGAAGCGGACTGATATCGTCCAGCGACTCCCGGAATAGATTCGACTCATCTTCCCGGTTGGATTTTTTACCCATGCTCTCAATTATCACGTTGATAGAGCACTAGTGTAGGGAGGAATTCGCCCTATCTCAAACCGGCTGTCCTACCTGAGCGGTTTTATCAGATACTCCAGGCCGTAGATCTTTATCTCCAAAGTCAGCTGCATCAACATACCGAGTCGGCCCTGTGGAAATCCTTTGCCTGAAAACCAGAGCAGGTAGGCCTCAGGCAGGTCAATGAGAGGTCGCCCCTTGTATTTGCCGAAAGGCATCTGCATGCTTGCAACTGAGATAAGATCCTCTTTTTCAAACAAGGTGGTAGTCATTGATGTTCGGTTTCCTGAAAGACAAACCTGCCCTCGACGAAACGTCGATCGAGTGGCTGTTTGACCTCTATGCTTGGGCGCTGAGAAATTTTGATGCCGGGGTTTTTTACCACGAAACGATCCTGGTTGTACCCTCAAACGAGTTTTTTCCCGGCAGGGAGAGCTCGCTTCATGGGATGGCGAATCTGATTTTCGAACAGGCTAAAGGGTATGCTGGGATGGGGCATTGGCCGACCCGGCTGATCGATCAGGGCAGCTGTCACATCATGGCGCCGCCAAAGCTGCAAATCGATGGCGCTCTTCGCGGGTTACAAGGTAGTGTTCCCGAGTCCGTTGATGAGGTGAACCGATTGACCTTCACCTACGATCCCGCCCTGGTGAACAATCCCGAAGCGCTTATCGCCACATACGCCCATATGCTGGCTCACTACCTGGGGTCTGCCGCCCAGGAGCCACCGCCAGGTGGGGAACAGAACTGGCCCCACTGCACTGAGGTGCTTGCGGTGTTCCTGGGATTTGGACTGATGTTTGCCAACAGCGCTTCTCGTTTTAAGGTCAGTTCATGCGGCAGCTGTGGCGGCGGTCAGGCAGAGCGCTCCAGTTATCTGTCTCAATTCGATATTACCTACGCGCTGGCGATGTTTGCGGTCTTGAAAGAGATGCCTGACAAGGTGGTGTTGCGCCACCTCAAGAAGTCTCTGCGGAGCTATTACAAACAGGCGGCCAGGGATGTTCGGAGACGGGAGGATATGTTGTCGCGGCTACGCGGCATCGGTGTCTGAAGTGTGGAATTAAAGGGTTCGAATATGGCGGTTGATGCGTTTATAAATAAGGTGTTACCGCAGGCTATTTCCAGTATATTTACCCCCCAATATGAAGATCCTGCTGAGCAATGACGATGGCTATCAGGCGCCCGGGCTGCAGGCCCTGGCGGAACGCCTTTCCGAATTGGGAGAGATTCTGGTAGTGGCGCCCGAGCGGGATCGTAGCGGAGCCAGCAACTCCCTCACCCTCGATCATCCATTACGTCCGCGAACCATGGACAATGGTTTTATCCGTGTCGATGGCACACCGACGGATTGTGTGCATCTTGCCATCACCGGTTTGCTGCATGAAGAGCCTGACATCGTGGTGTCGGGGATTAATTCCGGTGCCAATATGGGGGATGACGTGCTCTATTCAGGCACAGTGGCGGCGGCAACCGAGGGGCGTTTTCTCGGACTGCCGGCTGTTGCCGTCTCGATGAACTCCCATGACCCTGAACACTATGAAACCGGAGCGCGGGTGGCGCGGGAACTGGTGCAGCGGCTTTGCGAGAAACCGCTCTCAACGGATGTGATCCTCAACGTGAATGTGCCGGATCTGCCTTATGAATCGTTACGGGGTTTTCGTACCACCCGGCTTGGTCACCGTCACAAGGCGGAACCCGTGGTAAAGACCAAGGATCCCCGTGGAAAGACCATCTATTGGGTCGGGCCCGCTGGTGCAGAGCAGGATGCCGGGCCAGGTACGGATTTTCACGCCGTGCGGGAGGGTTTTGTCTCGGTCACCCCGTTGCAGGTGGATCTGACCCGGCATGATGCTTTGGACAGTATCAAAAGCTGGCTGGTGCAGACGTGATGCGTCCCGAGCACCAGGGTATAGGTATGACCTCTCCACGTACCCGGGAGCGGCTGATACAACGCCTCAGACAGAACGGTATCCGCGATCTGCGTGTCCTCGAGGCGATGCGCAATACGCCGCGGCATATATTCGTCGACGAAGCCCTGGCCAGCCGGGCCTACGAGGATACTGCGCTGCCGATCGGCCATGGCCAGACCATATCCCAGCCCTACATTGTGGCCCGTATGACGGAAGTCCTGTTGGAGGGGGGGGCGATGGACAAAGTGCTTGAGATCGGGACCGGATCCGGCTATCAATGTGCGATTCTTGCTCAGCTGGTATCCCGTGTGCACAGTGTGGAACGAATCGGCGCCTTGCAGGAGCGCGCCCGGATACGGCTTCGTGATATGAGTTTGCGTAACATCCGCCTGAAACACAGTGATGGCGGCATCGGCCTGCCGGAGTATGCGCCTTTTGATGGCATCCTGGTCACCGCCGCGCCCGAGGGTATTCCCCGCGCTCTGCTGGATCAGCTGAATCCTGGTGGGCGGTTGGTTTTGCCGAGCAAATCGGAAGGTCGACAGATCTTGTTACGGGTGACCCGTACGTCACGCGGTTTTGAACAGGAACAGCTCGAAGCGGTCAACTTCGTACCCTTGCAAGGAGGGGTGCTTTAATGCGTCTATTCTCGTCCCTTTACAGCCGAACCATGCAGTGGTCGCGCCATCCCCATGCGCCGCGCTATCTGGCAGGTCTGAGTTTTGCTGAGTCTTCGTTCTTTCCGATCCCCCCCGATGTGATGTTGGCCCCGATGACGTTGGCGAACCCTGCGCGCGCCTGGTACTTTGCCGCGCTGACCACCGCTGCATCTGTGCTGGGGGGGCTGCTGGGTTATGCTATCGGCCTGTTTTTCTTCGACCTGGTGGAACCCCACCTGCACGATCTGGGATATTGGGATCGCTATTTGCTGTCCAAAGCCTGGTTCGATGAGTGGGGGTTCTGGGCGATATTCCTGGCGGGTTTTTCGCCGATTCCCTACAAGATTTTTACCATTACGGCGGGGGTGATCTCCATGCCGTTGCTGCCGTTTACCCTGGCGTCACTGATTGGCCGTGGAGCCCGCTTCTTTCTGGTAGCGGCACTGATGGCGTGGGGCGGCGAACGCATGGAGACGGCACTGCACAAGTATATTGACCGAATTGGTTGGGCGCTGGTGGTGGTATTTCTGGTTGCCCTGGTGCTCCTGAAGGGCTGAGGCCAACAATCAGGCCAACTATTTGGAGGCAAGGCGTCACATTGAAACCGGTCAGACTCAGCTTGTCCAAATGGATGATGGATGGCCTGTTGGTGATCGGTCTTGTCGTGCTGGCAGGTGGGCTGACGGCCTGTGGCTCCACCGGTGGGGGTGCGCCGGTCTCCAACCGTACAGCTGAACAAAAAGTTATAAAAAGTACCGGGTACTACAAGGTCCGGTCAGGAGATACGCTCTACGCGATCGCATGGCGGCAGGGCCTGGACTATCATCGGTTGGCAGCATGGAACGGTATCAGAGGTCCGAAATACCGTATCTATCCGGGTCAGAGGCTGCGCCTGACACGGCCGCCAAGCAGAAATGCGGTGCTGACCAAGCCAAAGAGAGCGCAAGGCCAGCCAGTGGTAACTCCAGCAAAGAAGAGGGTGAAGGTAGAGCCAATTGTGCCAAAACAGGCCAAAACGGGAACTGCAGCTAAGATCGGCAAAGAATCGGTCAAGTTAAGCTGGCGTTGGCCGACAAGTGGCAGAGTGGTGCAGACTTACTCATCCAGGGACCGGAACCGCAAAGGGATTCGCATTAGTGGCCACCCCGGCCAGCCAGTGAAAGCGGCGGAAGCGGGCAGGGTGGTCTATAGCGGCAGTGGACTTGTCGGCTATGGAAACCTTATTATCATCAAACATAACAATAATTTTCTAAGTGCCTATGGGTACAATCGAAAAATCCTTGTAAAAGAGGGGGCCAAAGTGGCAAGAGGCGATCGTATTGCGGATATGGGATTGCCTCGAAAGGGAGCGGAACCCCTACTGCATTTTGAGATCAGAAAGCAGGGTAAGCCGGTGAATCCCTTGGGGCTCTTGCCACGCAACCGATAGTCGATGTCTGAGTGGAGGATGATGGATGAGCAAAGGTGGGAGCGATGAGACGGCGCTGATGGACGAACCCAACGATGCAAATGCGGCTGGCGAAGACTCGGTGTCGAGTGATAAGCCTGAAGTTTCCCCCAAACCGGAAACAGCCCAAAAGCTGAAGAAACCCAATGCACGTGCTGCGCGGGAGCCCAATGACGCGCAGATGGATGCCACCCGGCTATATCTCAACGAAATAGGTATCTCCAAACTGCTGACGGCGGAAGAGGAGGTCTACTTCTCTCGATTGGCCCAGAAGGGGGATCAGTCTGCCCGCCAGCGCATGATCGAAAGTAATCTCCGGCTGGTGGTGAAGATTGCCCGCCGCTATATGAATCGCGGTCTGGCGTTACTGGATCTGATAGAAGAGGGGAATCTCGGGTTGATCCGGGCGGTGGAGAAATTTGATCCTGAACGGGGTTTTCGCTTCTCCACCTATGCGACCTGGTGGATACGTCAGACCATCGAGCGTGCGATCATGAACCAGACCCGCACCATCCGCCTCCCTATCCATGTAGTCAAAGAGATCAATGTCTATCTGCGGGCTGCCCGCCAACTGGCGCAGACCCTTGATCACGAACCCTCATCAGAAGAGATTGCCGATCTACTCGACAGGCCTATCGGTGAAGTCAAGCGCATGCTCGGACTCAATGAACGGGTGACCTCCGTCGACACGCCCTACGGAAAAGATGCAGATAAACCGTTGCTGGACACTATTCCCGATGAACGGGCCAGTGATCCCACGGTCGATATTCAGAATGATGGATTAAATGCCAATCTGGATAGATGGTTGGAGAAGCTTAATGATAAGCAGCGCGAAGTTGTCGAACGCCGTTTCGGGCTGCATGGTTACGAGAACTCCACACTTGAGCAGGTGGCTAACGAGTTGGGTGTGACTCGTGAACGGGTGCGGCAGATCCAGATGGATGCCTTGCGGCGCTTAAGGGATATTCTGGAACGTGACGGTTTTTCCGTGGATACTATATTTAAATAGCAAGCTACTTAAAAATTAGTAACCTACGGCGGAAACCTTATTTTGAACAGTGCCTCTCCATGTGTTTGCCGGACTCAGCGGTGTTTGGCGGAAGAACCACTCGAAGTGGAGTGCGATGCCTGCGGCCTTGATCCCATCTGCCAGGTACTCGATTATGCAGAGGCAGGCAGCGGGGTTCCCGAGGGTGTCCTGTTGCGCCGGCTGCCGGTGGCCAGGGGTGAGACACTGTTTCAAGCCAACGGAGTCTTCAGTTCGATTTTTGCCGTCAAATCCGGCTCCTTCAAGACCTATATCCCCTCTACTGGAAAAGGCGATCGGGTGATCGGTTTTCATCAGCCTGGCGAGTTGATCGGCGTCGAGGCGGTCGCCAGCGGCAGTTATCCCTGCACTGCGCGTGCGCTGGAGCCCAGTAGCGTATGCGAACTGTGGATTTCACGGCTACCGGAGGCGGGTCGTCCCAATGAGGTCGTCCAGCAGGCGCTGATCCAATTGCTCGGCAGCGAAGTGGCATTCAGCCATATCGTCGCCACCACGCTGATTCAGCAGAATGGCGAGCAAAGACTGGCAGCATTTCTACTGAATATTTCCCACCGCCGTTCAGAGCGTGGATTGCCGGAAAGCGAATTCTGTCTGCAGATGTCCCGCGGCGATATCGCCAACTACCTTGGCCTGGCCAGTGAGACGGTAAGCCGTCTGTTGACCCGGTTTCAGAATCAGGGGTTGATTACCCTGCGCCGTAAGCAGGTTCTGCTGCGGGACCACGCCGGGCTGATGTCGATCATAGAGCCTAACTAAAACGGTTCTTTACTTCCTGTCAGCAAGATTAATTTCAGCTTATTGGCACAAAAAATGTGCGGAAATCCAATTAGTTTATTAGCGATTCCTTTGCCTTGGATCAATCAAATAATAATAAAAAATTTAATATCAATATAATCAACGACTAAGAACGCCACATGGTGGCTTTGATCGATGTATTGGATCTTGACATTTGTCAGGATTGAGAGTGAGATATGCCACGCCTCATTGTGTGATTTCACATAGTGGGCAATTGGGGTTTCCCGAAAATTCACGCAACGTTCAATAATCTGTAAAGAGGGGGGTTCATGGACGCCGCAGCAGAACAGAAGTACAATCTTGGTATTGTACGCTGGTTCACCGTCATGGCAGTTGTCTACCTGGTAGTAGGCACTCTGGTGGGGACCTACGTCGCCTCAGAACTGGCATGGCCATTTCTGAACTTTGATATTCCGTATCTCACATTTGGGCGCTTGCGTCCGCTCCACACCAACGCAGTCATCTTCGCCTTCGGCGGGTGTGCGTTGATGGCAACGTCTTTCTACAGTGTTCAGCGCACCTGCGGTGTCAGTCTGTGGAGTGACAAACTGGCTTGGTTCGTCTTCATTGGCTGGAATCTGATCATCGTCTCCGCTGTCATCACTCTGCCCCTGGGTATCAACCAGGCCAAGGAGTATGCAGAGCTGGAGTGGCCGATCGATCTGGCAATTGCAGTGGTCTGGCTCGCCTACATGTTCAACTTCGTCATGACCCTGGCGACCCGGAAAAGTTCTCACATCTATGTGTCCAACTGGTTCTTCCTGGGCATGATGGTGATGATTACCTATCTGCACGTGGTCAACAGCCTGGCGATCCCGGTTGATCTGTTCAAATCCTACTCACTGTTTGCCGGTGTACAGGATGCGATGATCCAGTGGTGGTGGGGACATAACGCAGTTGGTTTCTACCTGACTGCCGGCTTCCTCGGCATCATGTACTACTTCGTACCCAAGCAGGCGGGTCGTCCCGTCTACTCCTACCGTCTGTCAGTTATCCACTTCTGGGCGCTGATGTTCGGTTATGTTTGGCTGGGTGCGCATCATTTGCAGTACACCGCTCTGCCTGACTGGACCGGTTCTCTGGGTGCGGCTGTCTCCATCGCCATGATCATTCCTTCCTGGGGTGGCGCGGTGAACGGTATGATGACCCTCTCCGGTGCATGGGACAAACTGCGTACTGACTATGTTCTGCGCTTCCTGATCATGTCTCTGGCCTTCTACGCCATGTCGACCTTCGAAGGTCCGATCATGTCGATCAAGACGGTTAATGCGCTCTCCCACTACACCGACTGGACCGTTGGTCACGTACACTCAGGTGCTTTGGGTTGGGTTGCCATGGTTGCCATCGGCGCCATCTATCATATGATGACCCGTACCTTCCACACCGAAATGTGGTCCACCAAGCTGATCAATGCTCACTTCTGGACTGCTACCATCGGTACCGTGGTCTACGTCGTGGCGATGTGGGTATCCGGCATCATGCAGGGTCTGATGTGGCGTGCTTATGACGAGTACGGCACCTTGGCTTACACCTTTGCAGAGTCTGTTGAAGCAATGCATCCCTATTACGCAATGCGCGCCATCGGCGGCATGATCTTCGTAACAGGTGCTCTGCTGATGCTTATCAACGTGCTGATGACAGTCCGCAAGGCTGCCAGCGAAGGCAGTGTCCGTGCGGCTTCCACAGCTGCCGCTAGCGCTTAATTAAGGGGGTTTGTCAAAATGGCGAATAACAATGAAGCA
The DNA here is from genome assembly GCA_003349915.1 of endosymbiont of Escarpia spicata. Taxonomy (GTDB): domain Bacteria; phylum Pseudomonadota; class Gammaproteobacteria; order Chromatiales; family Chromatiaceae; genus QGON01. The sequence goes on along the minus strand of QFXE01000005.1, from coordinate 81,682 downwards.
GTCGGTATGCAGGAGAAGATGGAGAAAAACATCTGGATGCTCCTGTTTTTCCTGGCTATTGCACTGTCCGTCGGTGGTCTTGTGGAGATCGTTCCGCTGTTCCTTATCGACGACACATTTGAGCACAACAAGGCGCCTGAGCTTGTCTGGCAGCGTCAAGCCGGCCAGACTCTGGCCGATCACAAGCCGGGTGACGGGATGCGTCCTTACACCGCACTTGAGCTTGCGGGTCGCGACGTCTATCAGCGGGAAGGGTGCTATCTCTGCCACTCCCAGATGATCCGTCCGTTCCGTGACGAGAAGGAACGTTATGGCCACTACTCACTGGCTTCGGAGTCGATGTACGACCATCCGTTCCAGTGGGGCTCCAAGCGTACCGGTCCTGACTTTGCCCGTCTTGGTGGCAAATACTCTGATGATTGGCACCGCAAACATCTGCGCGCTCCTCGTTCAGTCGTGCCTGAGTCAGTCATGCCTAACTATCCCTGGTTCCAGGAGAACTCAGTGGAAGGTGTGGATATGGCTGCCCGGTTCAGCGTCATGCAGCTGATGGGTGTTCCTTATACTGATGAGGACATCGCCGGCGCAAATGCTGAACTGGCGGGCAAGAGTGAGGAAGACGCGATGGTTGCCTACCTTCAGGTGTTGGGCACCATGGCCAAACTGGACGATAGCAAGGCTTATCGTGAATAGTTTGGCTGAGTACTTTCATACCGATTGGGAGGCTATGACCACCAATGACTGGGTAGGCCTGGTTATGACGGTGGTCACATTCCTCCTGATGATAGGTCTGTACTTCTACGCATTGCGTCCAAAAAATCGGGATAAGCTGGAGAAGAACCGGTTTATCCCGATGGATGAAGATCGAATAGATAGCGGAGAAAAAAATGGCGGATAACAATCCATTTCCGGGTGAAAATAATACCGGACACATCTGGGATGACAATATCAGGGAGCTTGCCAACCCACCTCCACGCTGGTGGATGATAGCCTTCTGGGCCTCCATCGCTTGGTTTTTGGGTTACGGTGTGCTCTACCCCATGTACCCAATCGGTCAGAAGCCGACTGAGGGGGTTATGGGCTGGACCCAAATCAAGGAGTATCAGGAAGGTCTCGATGAGGTCGTGGCGGTTCGTGCCGAGTTCGAAAATCAGCTGAAGGATATGAGTGCCAAGGATATCCTGGCCAATCCTGGGCTTGCTGACTACACCGTGGCTTCCGTCAAGGTGCTGTTTGGCGATAACTGTGCGCCATGCCACGGCGGCGGTGGTCAGGGTGGCCCAGGCTACCCTGTATTGGCTGATGATGACTGGCTCTTCGGTGGTACTGTCGAAACTATTGAGCAGACCATCACCATGGGTCGCAAAGGCATCATGACTGCACACGGCAAGATTCTCTCTGATGATGAGGCGAGTAAACTTGCTGATGCAATCGCGGCGGGTAACCCCACCTCTGATCCCAACTTCCTGCAGAAGGGCTGCATCGCCTGTCACGGCATGGATGGCAAAGGTATGCAGATGTTGGGTTCGGCTAACCTGACTGATGGTATCTACCGTTTCGTTCCGGAAGAAGGCAAGTCTGTCACTGACAGCGTCAAGCAGACCATTCTGCATGGTGTTAACGATGTGACTGATCCGCAGACCCGTGAGGCGGTAATGCCTTCATTTGGTGAGCGTCTGTCAAAAGACGAGATCAAAAAGCTGGCTGTCTACGTCTACAAGTTTGGTGGCGGTCAATAGTAAGGGCCTTGTTTCCTTGTAAGCGCGTGACGGTGTCTTCCGTCACGCGCAGCAATAATTTAAGGGGTATGTTATGCATTGGGATGCGGTAACGATAGGTTCGATTGTTTCGGTGGTGATCTGTGTTGTGATCATCGTTTATCTCGGCTTTAAGGTCAGCGCCTTGGTAAAGAGCGATGCCGAGAAACACAAACAGTAATAATCGGTGATTGTATAATTAGAGAAGGGGGGATTTATCTCCCCTTTTTTTTGCTATGTACCGTAGGCATAGAAAAACACCATTGTTGTATCTGTTTTGACAAATCGCATTGGTTCGTGTGCTGGTTTTAAGAATAATGCTACGTAGAATCCTGTGACGACATATTTTAATGTGAGGTATCCACCTTGAGCGCCGAACAGAAATCCCCCCAACAGTCTGCCGTTGATGGACTCTACGATGAGGCGGAACACTGGAATCTGAATACCGGCGAGGAGACAATCCATGCAAAACGCATGGGCGGCCTCTGGCGAAACATCAAATGGCTGTCAGCCTCTGTCTGGATCCTTTTCTTTATCGCTCCCTATCTCAGATGGGGTGATCGACAGGCGATACTTTTTGATATACCCAACCGCCAGTTTCATATCCTGAACACGACGATTCTGCCTCAGGATTTCTGGATGCTCTCCCTGCTACTGCTGTTTTTTGCCTTGCTGCTGGCGGTATCGACAGCATTGGCAGGGCGGATCTATTGTGGCTATTTCTGTTTTCAGACTGTTTGGACCGATGTCTTTACCTGGCTGGACGAGAAACTGGAAGGCACGCCTCCGAAGCGCCGGAAACTGGACAAGGCTAAACTTGATTTTGCGAAATTCCGTATCAAGTTCACCAAACATCTTATCTGGCTGTTGATATCAGTGTTGACCGGTATCAGTTTTGTTGCCTGGTTTTATGACGCGTTCGATCTCTGGTCGGATATCTTCAGCCTGCAAGCAGGATCTACGGCGTATGGCACCATCGCGTTGTTCACTGTGGGCACCTATGTACTGGCCGGTTACATGCGTGAACAGGCCTGTTTCTGGCTCTGTCCCTATGCCCGTATTCAGGGGGTTATGGTGGACAATACCACCCTGGTTCCCACTTATGATTTCAAACGGGGTGAGCCTCGTGGTCGAATTGTAAAAGGGCAGTCCGAGGATGAGCGCACTACTGGTGACTGCGTCGATTGTAAGCAGTGCATCGCAGTCTGTCCCACTGGGGTCGATATTCGTCATGGTCAGCAGGAGGGCTGTATCACCTGCGGCCTGTGTATTGATGCCTGCGACCTGGTCATGGAAAAACTTGACCGGCCCAAGGGCCTCATTCGCTACGAATCCCTCGACGTGCTTGAAGGCGGCGAGAATCGTCCGCTGCTCAAACGTCCACGTGTTTGGGTTTATGGATTGATCATGTCAGCCGCTCTGGCCGGAATCGGCTATGGACTTAGCATGCTCGATGCGTTGGAACTGAAGGTGATCCATGCCAGGCAGCCGCTCTTCGTGCTGCTGAGCAACGGTTCGATTCAGAACAAGTACACCCTGAAAGTGCTCAACAAGATGACCAAGGATGTGCCGGTAAAGATCACTGCAACCGGGCCTGAGGGACTGATTCTCGTTGATGCTGACGGCATTACCGCCAAGCACGGCAAGGTAACGCCGAGAACGGTGTTTGTGCGGGTTCCCAAGTCGAATCTGAAAGGGGAAAATACCCCGATCATCTTCCAGGTCGAGGGTGAAGAGGATGGCGAGATGTTCGTGGGCACGCGTAAGAGTGTCTTTATCGGACCAAAGTACTGATATAATTCCTGTCGCAAGGAGGGGGCGGACTGAAAAGTCCGCCCCCTTACTATTTGTGGTTTTGGCCTGTTAACGATTTGATATAGATGAATATGGCAAACAAAAATTCTGCTTGGAGAAGTCCCTGGGTCATCGGTTGGGTGGCTATGGTGGCTATCTTTTTTACCATGAATTTGATCATGATCTTATTGGCAGTGAATAACGATTCCGGACTGGTCGTTGAAGATTTCTATGAGCGTGGTCAGGATTATGAAAAGAACATGCTCAAACGCCAGGCGCGGGATCCCGGTTGGCAGATGGAGGTGCAGTTGCCAAAAAAGATCGAGATCGATCAGTCTGTCCTCTGCCGTTTCGTGGTGAAAGACAAAGCGGGGGAAGCGGTAACGCCGGATGCGGTTATCCTTTATGTCTATCGGCCTTCCGACGCCAGTCAGGATTTCTCCATACCGATGAAAGTAGTTGAGCCCGGCGTCTACGAAACCCAGGTGGCTTTCCCGCTTATCGGCGCGTGGGATATGCTCGTCAGCGCCAAACTTGGCGAAGATGAATTCAATACCCCTAAACGTGTCGGGGTTGGTATCGACTGGCAGCCCTGAGCCACATTGTGACAGAGTCAAACTCGGAGCGGTTATGCTTCCATTGCAGTCTTCCTATCCCTCCGGCGGATGAGGTCATTGCCGAGATCGAGGATGAACAGCAATATTTCTGCTGTAATGGCTGCAAGTCTGTCTGTGAAGCGATCTATCAAGCAGGACTCGAAGGTTTCTACCAGCGAACCCCGGAAGATGCGTCACTGGCGCCGCCACCGGATATTCCCAAGGAACTTGCGCTCTACGATCTGGATGAAGTTCAGGAAGAGTTCGTCGGCGATTTGGGGGAGGCCCGGGATATCCATTTGCTGGTGGAGGGGATTCACTGCGCTGCCTGCGTCTGGCTCATCGAACATAGTCTCAACGCCATGCCCGGCATTATCGAAGCGCGGGTCAATCTCTCCGGCAAGCGGCTGCATGTCAAATGGCACAACGGGCAGGTCGCACTTTCAGCCATCATCAGCCGCCTGGGGCAGATCGGTTATGCAGCGGTGCCCTATGATCCCGAGGTTGCCGAGGGCAAGCTGAAGCAGCAGAACCGCAACCTCTTGTATCGGATGGCATTTGCCGGCTTCGGCATGATGAATCTGATGTGGATCTCTATCGCGCTCTATTCCGGAGCGGATGAGGGAGAGTTTCGCGGTCTGTTTCACTGGGTCGGCTTTATGCTGGCAACCCCGGTGCTGCTCTATTCAGGCTTTCCGTTTTTCAAGGGTGCCTGGTCGGGAATAAAGAACTTTCACCTGGGCATGGATCTGCCTATCGCCATCGGCGCCGGCATCACCTATCTCTATTCGGTCTATGTCACAGTCACGGGAACCCAAACCGGCGAAGTCTACTATGACACCGTCGTCAACTTTCTTTTCGTCATTTTGGTGGGACGCTATTTGGAGGCGATCTCCAAACGGCAGGCAGTGGCGGCAACCCAGCGTCTGCTCGACCTACAGCCCCGGGTGGCGACGGTTTTCCGTGACGGTGAGGAGAAGATTGTTCCAATCCGCGCAGTGGCTGTCGACGAAGTGGTGCTCGTCAAACCGGGTGAACGCATCCCCGTCGATGGCACGGTGATCGACGGGCAGAGTGTTGTGGACGAGGCGATGCTGACCGGCGAAGCTGTGCCCGTGGTCAAGACAGCTGGGGATAGTGTCTCCGCAGGGACCATCAACGGCCACGGAATGCTGCAGCTGAAGGTGGTCAGTTCACTGAAGGATACGGCGTTGGGGCGGATCATCCGCCTGGTGGAGGAGGCGCAGGCCTCGAAGGCGCCGATTCAGTGTGTGGCGGACCGGATCGTCCCCTGGTTCGTTTTGGTGACCCTGGGCCTCGCAACCGGCACCTTCCTCTGGTGGGTGGGGACCGACCTTGAGGTCGCCCTGCTGGCCGCAACTTCCGTCTTGATCATAACCTGTCCCTGCACCTTTGGCCTGGCCACACCCATGTCGATCGCCGTCGCTTCGGGTCTGGGGGCGAAGTACGGCATTCTGGTCAGGAACGGCGAGGTGCTGGAGACGCTCTCATCCATCGACCATGTCATCTTCGACAAAACCGGCACCCTCACCGAAGGGAAAATGTCGGTTGTCCTGGTACAAATGGATGGCTGTGAATGGCATGAAAGCGATGGCGAGGCGATACCTGAGGAAGTTCAGTCACTTATGACAAAACTAGCGGCCCTTGAACGCTACTCTGAGCATCCCACTGCGCTGGCAATCCTGTCATGGGCTGAATCGCAGGGGTTGAGCTTTCGTTCGAAAACGGCCACGGGTTTTGAGAACGAACCTGGGTTTGGTATCCGTGGCATTGTAGCGGGTGAATCGCTGCTGTCTGGTAGCAGCAGCTGGTTGCAGAAGAACCAAATCAAACTGCAGGTTTCTCTGGAACAGCATGCAGCAGCGCTTGATCAGCGGGGAATTGGCTCCATCCGGATTGCAGTGGATGGCAAAGAGGTGGCGTTGATCGGCATCGAGGATCGGATTCGTGAAGAGGCGCCTGCACTGATTCGCGACCTCAAAGCGGAGGGTATGGAAGTGACCCTGTTGAGCGGGGACCGGCGTCAGGCAGCTGAGGCGATTGCCGAGCGTTTGGGTGGCATGGAGGTGATAGCCGAGGTGTTGCCCGAAGAGAAGGATCAGGTCATCCAGTCACTGCAGGCGGATGGGAGAAAGGTCGCCATGGTGGGCGATGGTGTGAACGACGCACCGGCACTGGTACGGGCTGATGTGGGGATCGCCATGGGGTCCGGTACCGATGTCTCCATCGCCAGTGCTGATATTGTGCTGATGAGCAGTGAGCTCGAGAAGGTTCGTCTGGCTGCCGGTCTCTCGCGGCGGACTCTGAAAACCATCCGGCAGAATATTGGTATCTCCATTGTCTACAATCTCATTATGGTGCCGTTGGCGATGGCTGCAATCGTGACGCCCTTGGTGGCTGCGATCTCCATGCCCCTGAGTTCACTGGCAGTGATCGGAAACTCTGCCCGGATACGCACCCTGTTCCGGGGCGTCAAAGCCCGGTAAAATCCAGCTTACGCAGCAACACTGTTTCTGGATGGAAGCGGGTTGCTCCACTCTTAACGGAGCACGGTTATGGAAGTCATATATGGTTTGATTCCGGGTATGATTCTGCTCGGTCTGGTGGCTGTGGCAGTGTTATTCTGGGCAGCTCACAGTGGTCAGTTTGATGACCTGGAAGGTGAGGCCCACCGGATTCTGATGGATGATGACATTGTCGTTAAAAAGAAAAGACCAAAAAGGATGATGCCTGACGCGGAAGATCAGGATAAGAGCTGAAGCATACTGTTCCGGTTTCTTACGGAAAATCCTGAACATACCTTAGTCGTAGGCCGGTTCAAGCGTAGCGGAACCGGCAATCGCACTCAGTAACGCCAGATCCGTTACGCTTGATCGTGCCTACGCCACGAACTTTTGTGTACAAACCCCATTGATACAGCAGTAGGAGATTTTCTACAGCCTTGGCCTGTGTTGAAACCCGGCAACAACCGTCAGTTTACAATTCTCTCATCCTTCGCGCTCTCGTTGAGGCGCTGAATCAATTTATCGATCTCTTTTGGTGGCGCATATTGGAAGACCTCCTTTCCATCGGGATTCAGACCGATGCTCAAGCCCATCTCGGGATAGACCCAGTGAACCACGCCGGTTTCAGCTTCCGGAATTTTCTGCAAAGGTTCTCCAAAACGGCTGCTTAGCAGTTCTGCTTCCAGGTTTGCCTGGGGAATATAGTTGATCAATTTTATGGGAAAAGTTGCTACCAGAAACTGATCTTCAGTGGCAATTTCCACTTTTCGTGTGATCTCAGTGGTGCGGCTGATGCGCCTGCCCCTATCATAGATTTGCTGCAGGATCTCTTCATCGCCCTCAAGCACCAAGACGAAATCGGCCCTAAGACCGCTGAGAAAGATGCGCTCAAAGTAGGCTTCAAGTTCAGGCTTTCCTGCTTTTGTGACAAACAGGCTGACCTTCCCTGAGTCTTGCAAAATATCTCTGGCTTCCTGCAGTGTGCTGCTGCCGAGCTTCAATCCGAACACCTCGGAGACACCTGTTCCGTCCACCTTGATATCCCAGGGCAGTTTGGGGTTGGGGTCGGGTGCACGCCCTCCGGGCAGTACCAGAGCAAGCGCCAATGCGACGAGGGTGAGGGAAAGTACCCAAAAAAAGATCTTTTTTTCCATTGGCCATCTACCTGGGGCAATTGATAATACACATCGTAGTGCGTTGAGTTCGGCGCTAGTATATGAAAGATATTCACCGAAGCGGGGATTCTACAATGGGAAACGGTCTTTGGCTTATAACAATTCTCAAAGAGCAGCCCTGGATTGGGTTGGTTGTCGGTTTGGTTCTCTTTCTGGCGCTGTTTGGACTGAAAAAGTGGCTGTTCGCCAAGATGGAGAGTAACAACGAGTCTTCTTGAAGAGATGCATTTGATTTCGTCTGGTGGTAACGTCCCGAGCTTTGTACCGTTGTTATCAACCCAGAGTCTGTTCAGATGAAATTCGAGATTGCTGATGAAGTGGCCAGCAAGGCCAAGATTCCCCACGAGATTTTTCTTACCAATCTGATTGGCAACCATATCCTCTGGTTTGTGGCGGCCTTGGGCTTGGCCAAATCCTACTGGCAGCCTGTTGCGATGGTACCTGTCGTCTCCTTCATGCTGTTGGTTTATACGCTCTGGCGTGCACGACGTTCAAAGATGACCGATGAGTGGTTTGTGATGTGCCACTGGCAGATTTGTGCTGCCCGGAGCCGACTGTTTATCTACATGTTGGTACTGGGGCTGGTTGCATCGCTGTTGGGTTGGATTGGTTATACCTACTTAGGGATGATGGAGGTGGCAGTCTACGCACTGGTTGGTGGGATAGCGGGACTGCCGGTCATGGTGACCGTGCTGGTGTTGATCCTGATGGAATCGGATGCTCTGCATCAGACGATGCTGCACAAACTGCCGGATCGTCTGGTCGAGAAGTATCCGCCACCGGAGAATATTAAGGTAGTGGAAGAGGTCGTGTACGACCACTAAGGTTCTATCAGCAGGGCGGCTGCAACCCTGCGTCCCTCAGACATCAGGATATTGTAGGTGCGGCAGGCTGCGGCGGTAGTCATCGACTCGACACCGATGCCCGAGGCCGCCAGCAGTTGCAGGAGCGACGGATGGGGAAATCGATGTGTGGCGCCGGTTCCAAGCAGCAGAAGTTCCGGCGCCAACTCAGCGATCTCCGAGAAATCCTCCCTGGCAAGGGTGTCGAAGGAGTCCGGACGCCAGTGTTCGATGATCTGCCTTGGTAGCAGAATCAGACTGTCGTGATAGTCCTTGCCGTTGATATTGACCCGCCCATTATCGTAGGCGTGGATCACATACCCCTGAGATTGATCATCCTGAGTAAATTTCATAGACAGAAGATACCGGATTCCCGAGGCTGAAAAAAGCACCGCTTCGGGGCAAATTTATGTGCAGCGAAATTGATATTTCACTGTCTGTCGGTTACCTTTATCCCTTTTGCCGACTCTAAATAGAGCAGAGGTATTCGTGTCTACGTCCGAGATGGAAAAGTTCCGCAGAATCGAGCGGTTGCCGCCCTATGTGTTCGCCATTGTAAATGAACTCAAGGCAGCAGCGCGAGCGCGGGGCGAGGACATCATCGACTTCGGCATGGGAAATCCGGATCAGCCGACCCCTCAGCACATCGTCGACAAACTCTGCGAAGCGGCCAATCGCAAGGATACCCCCCGCTACTCCATGTCCAAGGGTATTCCGCGGCTGCGGCGAGCCATGAGTCGCTGGTATAAGAACCGTTACGACGTGGATCTCGATCCAGAGACCCAGGTCATCACCACTATCGGTTCCAAAGAGGGCCTGGCTCATCTGGCGTTGGCCTGCATGGGACCGGGGGACTCGGTGCTGGTACCCAATCCGGCCTATCCGATCCACCCCTATGGATTCATCATTGCGGGTGCCGATGTACGCCATGTACCGATGGTCGACGGTGTCGATTTCTTTGAGGAGTTGCAGCGCGCGATCAACGACTCCTGGCCCAAACCAAAGATGCTGGTGCTGAATTTTCCCGGTAATCCGACCACCCATTGTGTCGAACTCGATTTTTTCGAGAAGGTGGTGGAGATTGCCAAAGAGCATAATATCTGGGTGATCCACGATCTGGCCTATGCGGATATCGTCTTCGATGGTTACAAGGCGCCGTCGATACTGCAGATACCTGGCGCGGAAGAGATCGCAGTGGAGTTTTTCTCGCTCTCAAAGAGTTACAATATGCCCGGTTGGCGTGTTGGTTTCATGTGCGGCAACAAGACCCTGGTGGCAGCGCTTTCACGCATCAAGTCCTACCTTGATTACGGCACCTTTACCCCGATTCAGGTGGCGGCGATTGCAGCACTTGAGGGCCCCCAGGAAGCCGTGGAAGAGATACGCGATATGTATCAGAACCGGCGCGATACCCTTTGTGATGGCCTCAATAATATCGGTTGGCAGGTGACCAAGCCCAAGGCGACCATGTTCGTTTGGGCGCCGATTCCTGAGTTTTATCGGGAGAAATTCAAGGATGAAGAGGGGGGTATATCCCTTGCCTTCTCCAAGAAGCTGCTGCAGGAGGCAAAGGTGGCGGTCTCCCCCGGCATGGGCTTTGGTGCCCATGGAGATGATCACGTGCGTTTCGGGTTGATCGAAAACGAACATCGTACCCGACAGGCGGTACGCGGCATTCGCGACATGTTTCGTCGCGATGGCCTTATCAGTAACTAAGGAGAAATAAAGTTGAATCCGGTCAAAGTTGGTTTGTTGGGGCTGGGCACTGTGGGTGGCGGCACGTTGAATGTGTTGACCCGCAATGCACAAGAGATCGCCCGTCGTGCCGGACGCGGTATCCAGATCACGCATGCGGCAGCAAAGTTCTACGACCCTGCGGGTCTGCTCGGACTGGACCAGGTTGAGGTCTGTGATGATGCCTTCGCGGTGGTGGATAATCCTGAAGTGGAGATTATCATTGAACTGATCGGGGGTTACTCCCCGGCCAGGGAATTGGTGCTCAAGGCGATTGAAAACGGCAAACATGTGGTAACCGCCAACAAGGCCCTGATCGCAATGCATGGCAACGAGATCTTCGAGGCGGCGCAGAAGCAAGGGGTCACCGTCGCTTTCGAGGCGGGTGTGGCTGGTGGTATCCCGATCATCAAGGCGGTGCGTGAAGGGTTGGCGGCGAACCGCATCGAGTGGATTGCCGGTATCATCAACGGTACCGGTAACTTCATTCTCACCGAGATGCGGGACAAGGGGCGTGATTTCGACGATGTGTTGAAAGAGGCCCAGGCATTGGGTTATGCCGAGGCCGATCCCACCTTCGACGTGGAGGGCATTGATGCCGCCCATAAGCTGACTATCCTCGCTTCCATCGCGTTTGGCGTGCCGCTGCAGTTCGACAAGACCTATACCGAAGGGATTGGCAAAATCGAACGGCAGGATGTGGCGTATGCGGAAGAGTTGGGATATCGCATCAAACATCTGGGCGTGACCCGCAAGACCGGGAAGGGCATCGAGCTACGGGTACATCCCACCATGATTCCTGAACGGCGACTCATCGCCAATGTGGATGGTGTGATGAACGCTGTTCTGGTGATGGGCGATGCCGTGGGGCCGACCCTCTACTACGGCGCAGGTGCGGGAGCTGAACCTACTGCCTCGGCAGTGGTGGCGGATGTAGTTGACATAGTGCGCGCGCTCACCACCGATCCTGAGAACCGGGTGCCGCATCTGGCCTTCCAGCCCGGCGAGCTTTCCGACCATCCGATTCTTCCGATGGAGGAGGTGCAGACCGCCTACTATCTGCGTATGACCGTGGATGACAAACCCGGTGTGGTGGCGGCTATTGCCGGTATCCTCGGTGATGCCGGGATCAGCATCGAAGCGATTCAGCAGAAAGAGCCCGCAGAAGGGGAGACCCGCGTGCCGTTGGTGATGTTGAGCCATCGCGTGGAAGAACGACAGATGAACCAGGCCATTGAGGCGATTGAGGCCCTGGATGCGGTCGCCGGAGAGGTGATGCGCATTCGTGTTGAGCAGTTGGACGGCTGATTGGTGTAACGCCAAGGTCTGCTACTGATGGCGGTAACCCTGCATCTGCTGTTGCCTGGTCTGCTCGGGCCGATGCCGTCGTTCAAGACGGCGGGGTGCGAGGTGAGTATTCCGGTACTGGAGCGAATTTTGGCTCATGCTGACCAGGAGGAGACGCCTGGTCACGATCTCTCGACCACCCTGTTTTCCCTATTCGGTATGGCGGCCCAGCCAAGCCGGGATCTGCCTGAGGGGGCGGTTAACTACCTTGGGAGCGGCGGCACCCCGGGTGAAACCTGCTGGCTGCGCGCCGATCCAGTACACCTGCGCCCGGATCGGGATCGCCTGTTGCTCTTCAACCCCGAACTGCTCGATGTTGAACAGGCTGAGGCGGACGAGATTGCCGGCCAAATCAATGCACATTTTGCCGAAGATGGTGTTCGCCTGGAAACATCTTTACCGGCGCACTGGTATCTACACCTGGAAAAGTGTCCTGATCTGGTTACCACCAATCTGGAACAGGTGGTGGGTCGGAATATCGACGCTTTTCTGCCGAGTGGCCCAGATGCTGCAAAATGGCGTGCTCTGAGCAACGAAATCCAGATGCTGCTCTTTAATGCGCCGTCGAATCAACAGCGTGAAGCGGAGGGAAGACCGGCCATCAATGGTCTCTGGCTCTCCGGGGTGGGAACTCTGCCCAGTCTGGGGAAGGTGCCCTTTGAAAGGATCTTTGGCGAAGATCCCACCTGCCGGGGATTGGCTCAACTGGCAGGTATACAGCCACAGGTGATTCCCGATAACCTGGCTGATGCCTGGTTCGGAGAGGGTGAGGCATTGCTGAGTGTTACAAACCTTCTGCCGCCTGTCCTGAACGCCGACCCATTTCACTGGGCCGAACAGTTGGCAAGGCTGGATGGGAAGTTGCAGCGGCTGATCGGATCGCTAAATGGACAGCAAAACGCCCGGCTCCATGTCTATCCTTGCAACGGCAAGCGCTATACGCTGCGGAAAACACACCGCTATCGTTTTTGGCGCCGCAGCCGACCTATCGCCGATCTTTTGGACGGGAATCAAAATGGGTGAATTGATCAATGGTATGCACCACGTCAGCCTGATTGTCGCTGATACCTCCCGAGCGCTTGGCTTCTACCGCGATCTGTTGGGACTTGAAGTGGATGAGTCCCGCCCTGATCTGGGTTATCCGGGTGTCTGGCTGCAGGTGGGCGGGCAACAGATCCACCTGCTGGAATTGCCCAATCCTGATCCCCTGGAAGGAAGACCCGAGCACGGTGGCAGAGATCGCCATCTGGCGCTGGTTATCAGCGATCTCGACCGGTTGAAATTCCAACTTGATCAGGCGGGCATAACCTACACCCTCAGCCGCTCCGGACGGCGGGCCCTCTTCTGTCGTGATCCTGATAAAAATGCGCTGGAGTTTGTCGAGTCACCTTCAGTCTGACGTTCAGGGGGATTCTGCACTATCTCGATCCTTTGTTCTCCATTGTAGTTTCTGTCAGTTTCGTTCCCAGCTGAACAGTATGTGACACAATTTAACAATTCCAAGAGCCAATATTGCTGCGATATATGGTATAGTATTTTAATTCCTAATCCACTTGATGCTGGGTCATCTGCATGGCTTTAAAACCAATAATAAAAAGCCGGTTCTTACCTATTAGAAGTTCATGTTGGCTGAAGAGCCAGCTACTTAATAGGCATGAAATTACTTCTACTGACCTCCCGCTCACACAGGAAAATATCCCATATTGGATCACCCTCAATCGGTGGTGTGAAGAGAATCTTTCCTCATCCGCCTACAATCAGATCCACCATGCCTGGCGGAATAAACGGAACCATGCGAAGAGAAAGGCTGTGCTGTATCTGCTCAGTCCCGAAGGTATGTCTCTGCTACAAGCGGTCTATATTCATGAGGACAAGCATCAATTGGATACCGAGATGCTGATTCTAAAGGCAGGAATAGATATGGTGGGCATTAATGTCGTGGAGAGAATGCTGAACAGACTTGCGGTAAATAATTTGCATTTGGATAGTAGCCTGCAGGGAGTCTGAGGAAAGCAGGTAACCATCGCGCCCCATCGGTATCGCAGCACATTATCGTAATGCTGTGCTTGTCGCCAATATAAGACTCACCGAGACCCCGTCTCCAGACTTCAGGTTTTCGGCGCTGGCACATCCCTGGTGAAACTCACCGATCAATCGCACAAGATAGAGACCGAGGCCGAGATGGGTCAAATCGCTGGTGTGGGGACGGACAGAAACCATGGAATCGAAGAGATGATGCTGCATGGTCTCAGGCAGGGGTAGTCCCTGATTGATGACGCTGAGACGGACGCTGCCGTCGGTCTCCTGCGTCACCGCGAGTGTCAGAGGCGTACCTGACAGGTGGAAATCCACTGCATTGCTGACGAGCTTGTCCAGGGCCTGCACGATGAGTTCCGGAGCGGCGCTGATTACCACCGGATTGTCTGGGAGTCGGGTTTTGATGGTGACTTCAGGGTAGGTGACGGCATAATTGTTCCGCATTATCCGCACCAGTTCCACCAGATCCAGGGGCGATTTTTCCGCCTGCTGCAAGGTCTGCTCAAGCCGGGTCGCTTCACGCATGCGGTCGAGAATCAGGGTCAGTCTGTCTATGCCCTCTGTGGCGCGTGACAGATAACGTGTCCGGGCCGTCGGATCCTCATCATGCTGCAGGTTTTCCAGGGACGATTTCACCATTGCCAGCGGAGTGCGGAATTCGTGGGAAAGCCGTGACGCCATCGCCTCGAGGTAGCGGTTGTACTCTTGCAACCGCTCCAGCACACTGCTGAAACTGCGGCCGAGATCGCCGATTTCATCTGCTGTTTTTTCATGCCTGAGAGAGTGCAAAATGCGCCCGTCAGGACTGACGGCATCCTCCACCCGGTTATGCAGGCGACGGATGCGTCCGGTGAGAAGGGTGGCAAACCCGAGCAGTAGACCGCCGGTGATCAGGAACAGAATCAGGGTGATCTGAAATATTCCCTTCAGGGCCTGCTGCTGCATGGTGAGGATGCGCTGGGTGGTCTGTTCCATGACCACTGCACCGGTCACGCCGGTGTCTCCCTTGATCGGGTAGGCGGCTGAAAGTACCACTGTTGACACATCACCGGCGCGGCGTCGATGCACAGTCGGATTGCCCAGTAGTGCCTGGCGGATTTCAGGGCCATCAAGTCTTGCGGCATACTCCTGGTCGTCCAGGAAGTCGCTATCGGGAAGTGGCAGAACCAGGTTCAATATGCCGTTAAGCAGGCCCATTTTCTGGGTGTTTGGTGTTCTCCCAGGGGCAAGGCGGCCGTTCTGTCCAATTACCCACTGTTGCCGGTTGATGACGCGGATGCGGCTCTCCTGATAGGCGAAGCCGGCCAGCAATGTTTCCACATCTTCATATGACGTGACGACAAAAGCCAGAGACTCGGAGTGCATCAGGCCGGAGGTGGAGGCAGTCGTTGTCGATGTCCCGTCTGCCTCCCCATCCCGATCAGACAAAGCCAGAGAGAGGCGCTGTTTGAACAGGCTGTGTGGGATGCGCAATTCAAGGTTGTAACCTGTTTTCGTCTCCTGCCACTCCCCCCTGATGAGAGGCTGGCGGGGGGCGCCCGCCAGTGGTTCAGCAGTCACCCAGCCAGGGGCGGCTGTGCTGACCTGGAAATTTGCAATCTCTCCATCATCACCGATGAGGGCGATCCGCAGATGGTCTCCCACGTCTATGCGATTTTCCGTTGGGGATGGGTAGATCACGGTCTCGTCTTTTACCTGCAGCATCAGAAAGAGATCGCCCTCATAGATACCCATCAACAGGGAGAAAGCAGCGGCCTTTGGGTCTGTCTCACTGGAGCGGAAATAGCGCTTCTGCTCCAGCAGGGTTCTCCAGTCGTCTGTGTAACCGTCAAGCAGGATCGGCTGTGTGAGGCGATGAGCGTAGAGAATCGAAACGGAATTTTGCGGGTCAGGGGGAATGGTCGGTAAGTTGGAGGATTGACTGAGCAGATTGGCAATGAGTCCGGCCCGGCCCAGTAGCACCTCTTCCTGGGAGGCGCGGAGAAAGGACTCGGTCTCGATGACATAGCGGTATCCAGCCCAGGGAATGGCCAGCAGGGTGAGGGAGACGAGCAGCAGTTTGAAGCGCAGTCCCTGATAGAATCGCCGCCGCATTATTGGTCAGCTGCCTGGCTGATGCCAGCGGTAGCCGGCGCCGTAGACTGCCTCGATGGCGTCGAACTGGTCATCCACCTGCTGAAACTTGCGGCGTATGCGTTTGATGTGAGTGCTGATGCTGCTGGCGTCTACCAGAATGTTGGCGTCATCCATCAGTTGATCGCGGTTACGTACATGACCGGGAAAACGTACCAGAGAGTGGGTAAGCCAGAATTCCGTGACGGTCAGGTCGACCGTTTGCTCTTTCCACGCTGTAGTCAGGCGATCTATATCCAGCTGCAGATCCCCGCGTTGCAGAATCTGGTTTTCAGCCACCGGTTTCTCCATGGCGCGCATGCGGCGGAAGAGGGCGGCGATGCGGGCCGACAGGTGGGGCAGGCTGATCTCTTTGGTGAGGTAGTCGTCGGCGCCCAGACGTAATCCCGCAACCGTATCGAAGTCGTCATCCCGGGCGGTGAGGAAGATGATCGGCAGCGTCGATGAGCGGGCGCGCAGTTCACGGCAGAGTTCAAAGCCGCCATCGATCTCATCATTGAGACCGATATCGAGAATGACCAGATCGGGCAAACAGTTTGCAAACGCGGTTGAGGCTGTCTGTCGGGAATCGAACCCCGTCACCTGATAACCCTGCCGGGAGAGAAAGTCGACATAGTTGTCCCGGATAACGTCTTCATCTTCGACGATGGCGATCTGTTTTGGCATCTGCTTTTTGGCCTTAGGTGATTACCAATGGGGGGTTGGGTTATTACGCATAGACATCCTGATCTGAAAATATATCCTGATTAATAGGACTTTCGGTAATAAAAAAGATACCACGAAAGCGTGTAGTGCAGGCTTCTGACGAAACTACCTTCGTCGTGGAGCCTGAATAAGGGGATTTTCGACATGATAAATCAAGGCGCCGGCCATCAGGCATCGGTATATTGGGTCAGTTCGCTCTTTGCGGATGCAGGCTGGTATTTCAAGGAAGAGGACAATCCAAGCCACGGGCCGTATATCGATGAGGCTCATGCGCTGGAGGCGGCCCAAGAGGGTGAAGTCTCGCTCGACTCGGTTCCGCCAATTAACGTCTGACGACGCAGAATATACCAGATACGATTGTTGGTATTGATCCAAAGAGGATATTCGTGCAGGTGAGACGGGATGTTACTTCCGTTCTTTGAGCATGGCTGCCAGGTCCGCAAATGGATTATGGGTAGTGCTCGTTTTCGTATCGGTCGAGGTATCCCCGTATTCTGAATCGATGTGGCGTGAATGTTCGTTGTCGTGGCAATAGAGGCATAGCAACTCCCAGTTGCTGCCGTCCAGTGGATTATTGTCGTGATTGTGATCGCGGTGATGGACAGTCAGTTCTCGCAGATTTTCGCGGGTAAACTCGCGTGTACAACGGCCGCAAACCCAGGGATACATTTTTAGCGCTCTCTCGCGATAACCCTTTTCCCTCTTTTCACGATCACTGCGAGCCTGTGCAACGATGCGGTCGAGCTTGTCCGAGGACTTTTCTGATGACATGGACGCGATCCAAAAATAGATAATTTCAGTGATTGTCTCAAATAGAGTTTGTGGCTCCTTTCCATATTCGTCAAGCAGAACATCATAGTCATCAAGCTACCATCACCCCTGATATTGAACTGCCAGACGGGAGGAGTGACCAACCCCGTTTGAGAAAAATCCAGGGAAGCCTCAAAAGAGCGATTTACCCACTGCCACCCTCCTGCCATTTTTCGTCATGGCTTTGCCTGTTTTGTGCAACCGGCCTGTCACTTCACTCGTCTGTAATACCCCCAACCCGGCGCAGACAAAGGTCTGTCGTTTTCCGCCAGGGATGGTGCGCTGGAATAATCAGAGGGAATTATCATGAAAAGAAAAATGCTCAGCTTAGCAATTATGGGATTGCTCTTTACCACGCCACTGCTGGCCAATGCTGCCGTAAACGATACCAACGAACTGAAGGGGCCAGCCATTGGTATGCTGATTGGCGGGGTGCTGGGCGGCCCTCCCGGTCTGGTCGTAGGTGCCATTGGTGGGGCCTTGATCGGAACGATCGACGGGCAGAAAACAGCCTTGAGTCTGCAACAGAATCAATTGGCCGATACCCGTCAACAGGTGCAGCAGCTGCAACAGCAGAGCGGCAGTCAATCGGAGCAGATCGAACGGCAGCTGCGTCTGCAGCAGGATCGGCAACAGGCAGTGGCGGAGGGTTTCTCCTTCTGTCTGCAGTTCCGCACCGAGAGTGCCGATCTGGAATCCCGTTTTCAGCCGCAGCTCGACGCCCTGGCGGGCATGCTGAATGCCTTTCCCGATCTTGATATCAAGATCCTTGCTTCAGCTGATCATCGGGGCAGTGACGACTACAACCGGGAGCTGTCAAAACTGAGGGCCGAAACCGTATCCCGACGGTTGGTTGCTGCCGGGGTGGATGCAGAACGCATTCAACAGCGAGTTGAGGGTGAGGGGATGGCGCTCTATCCCTCAGTAGATCTGGAAGGACTCGGTTTCGATCGTTTCGTGCTGCTCTCATTTGTCCCGGGATCGGGACGATGAAGCGCTGTCCGCAGCCTCTGAGCGAGGCATTTCTTTACGGATCGCCGGAACGGATCTCAACCCAGTCGGCCAGGTGGTTATCGGAGGAGGAGATTCGGGCGATAAAAGGAGACAACCAGCCGCGGGGAGGGCGCAAAGATGAGCCATTCACTCATGCAGGCGGGTGATAACGTTGACGTGCCGGTCAGGATCAATCTCCGAAACCGGGAATTCGTCAAGGATATGCTGCTGACACTGGTTGCTGCTATTGGCGCAGGTCTGGCGGGATCGGTGTTCTTCGTCCTGCTGGTCCTCAGTACCAGCGGCAGTGCGCTGGCGGCGGCCGACGAGGTGATGCGCGGCACCCTCAATCTCTACTCACTGGATGGTCGGCGCATAGATGATGCACCCAACCTGAGCACCGATGTGGAGATGCAGATCAGCGGCATGCTGGCACGGGTAAAGGTGGCGCAGCGCTTCAGTAATCCCAGTCAGGATTGGGTCGAGGGGATCTATCAATTCCCCCTGCCGGAGGATGCGGCGGTAGACCGGCTGTGGATGCGCATTGGCGAGCGGGTCATCGAAGGCGAGATTCAGGAGAAACAGCAGGCCAGGAGGACCTACGAAAAGGCCAAGTCGGAAGGGCGCAAGGCGAGTCTGTTGAGTCAACAACGGCCCAATATGTTTACCACGTCGGTGGCAAATATCGGGCCGGGGGAGTCGATTGTTATCGAGATCGAATACCAGCAGAGCCTGGGTTATGACCAGGGACGATTTCAGATCCGTTTCCCACTGGTCATCGCACCGCGTTATATCCCCGGCGTCCCGATAGTGCCGGAGGAGAGCAGTGGTTTCAGCGGCACTGGCTGGGCTGCGGATACCGATCAGGTGCCTGATGCCAGCCGGATCACGCCCAGTGTGGCCGATCCTGCGTTGGGGCGGATCAACCCGGTCTCTTTCAATATCCATCTGGATGCGGGTTTGCCGCTGGCATCTCTGGAGAGCCGCTATCATCCTATAGTCCATACCCAGGATGACAGAGGGCGATATCAAATCGGCCTGAAGTCGAAACAGGTTCCGGCGGATCGGGATTTCGAGTTGACCTGGGTGCCGAAGCTCGGAGTTGCCCCTCATGCGGCTCTCTTCACCGAGTTGTGGGACAACGAGGTATATGGATTGTTGATGGTAATGCCGCCCCAGGGAGATGCTGTGATGCCAACCCAACCACGGGAAATCATCTTTGTGGTCGACACCTCCGGCTCCATGCATGGGACCTCCATTGCCCAGGCCAAAGCCGCGCTCAAAATTGCCCTGCGGCGTCTGCGGCCGGATGACCGCTTCAATATCATCCAGTTCAGCAGCTATACCCGTGCCCTCCATCAACATGCAGTGGATGCTACACCGCGTAATCTCAGACAGGCGTTGGATTATGTTTCGTCGCTGGCAGCCGATGGCGGTACTGAGATGCTACCGGCGCTTGAGTTGGCCCTCAATGGCAGGGAGTCCCACGACCGTTTGCGCCAGGTGATATTCCTCACCGACGGCAGCGTAGGCAATGAGGATGAACTGTTTAAGCTGATCCATCGTCGTTTGGGAGCGAGTCGTCTCTTCACCATCGGCATAGGTTCAGCGCCCAACAGCTTCTTCATGTCCCAGGCTGCGGAGTTTGGCCGTGGCAGCTTCACCTATGTGGGGGATCTGGAAGAGGTTGAGTCACGTTTGGCGGCACTCTTTCTAAAACTGGAACAGCCTCTGCTGACCAATATTCAGTTGCAGTGGCCTGATGGTGTCGAGGTGGAGGGCTATCCAAATCCACTACCTGATCTCTATGCGGGAGAGCCGATCCTGCTGGTGTTGAAGGCAGACCAACTACAAGGTTTGTTGACCATCAAGGGTGACAGAGCAGGGGAGTCTTGGCAGCGGCGTATCCAGCTGGGGGGTGGTGGTGATCGGGCCGGTGTGCATCTGCTCTGGGCCAGGGCGAATATCGCTGAACTGATGGCCCAGCGCAATCGCGGCAGGCCGGAACCGGAAATTCGTAAAGCAGTCCTTGAAGTCGCACTGAAACACCAACTGGTCAGCCGATACACCAGCCTGGTTGCGGTGGACAAAACCCCCGTCCGCCAACTCGAAGAGATGTTGAAAACAAAACCGATGCCGACCAACCTGCCTCATGGTTGGAAGGCGAACAAGGTGTTCGGCCGTATGCCTCAAACCGCCACTCCCGCCTCACTACATCTTTTGATCGGCCTTTTTTTGCTGATGAGCGTGCTCGTTCTGACGTGGAAACGCAGGACATGAAGCGATTATTGGTGATAACCCTTCTGTTGGCCGCCGTCTGGCAATTGACCGCTGGGGGGTGGATTCATGCCAAGGCATGGCTCTCCGAAGTTCTGATCGCCGATGCCTGGGAAAAGACCCGATCAGAATCTGATCATGTACCCCCCTGGGACTGGGCCGACACTTGGCCGGTGGCGAAGCTCTCGGTGCCTGGGTTGGAGATAGAGCGCTACATCCTGGCCGGAGCCAGTGGCCGCACCCTCGCCTTCGGGCCGGGCTGGATCGAAAATAGCGCTCGTCCCGGCAGTGCGGGCAAAAGCATTGTCAGTGGCCACCGGGACACCCACTTCCGTTTTCTGCAACAGCTAAAACAGGGTGATCGGCTGGTGATAGAACGCCCTGATAGGGGACTGGTCCACTACGCTGTTTTGCAGCAGAGTGTACGTCACGAAACAGAGATCGGACTGTTGTTACCCGATGCGCATAATCAGCTATTGCTCATCACCTGTTACCCCTTCGATGCCCTGGTGCCGGGTGGTCCGCTGAGGTATGTAGTCATGGCCGAAGAGATGGCGATGTGATCCGGCCAAAATATCTGACCGGAGGTAGGCCGGTTCAAGCGCAGCGGAACCGGCAATCCAGGCGTTCAGTCAATTTGAGGACGCCCGATCCGCTACGCTTGATCGGGTCTACGTCCTGTCTATTTCTGGAGGTTAATAATCGAGGTCATCGTCCTCAAAAGACCGCTTCGGTTTTTTGCCAAGAATGGTTTTCAGGATGTCGTTCATGGTGGTGCGGTCGTTATCGAAACCACCATGTTCCTCGCTATGGCTGCGTTTTTCGCCTCCATCCTTTCCTTTACTGATGATGATTTTAAATTTCTTATCCTGGGGGAACTGTTCGTTATGCTCAACCATACCCACGATCTGCTCTCCCAGTTCCTCTTCACAGGCTAGTGAGACGTAGTAGAGCAGTGACTTGCGATAGACATAGGCGACATGGTCATCCAGTTCCAACTCTTTGGAGAGACTGTAGATACGCAACTGCTCGATCAGTTTGCCGATTTCGGGGGAGAAGTTTTTCCTGAACAGATCAACGGTGGCGGCAGGGGCCATCAGGCTGCAGCTGGCGATGGTTGTGTTCTCGTTGGCTTTCGGTAGTGCCTTGATCAGCCAAGCCAGCAGGATGGCGCCGGTGCTGTGACCCACAAGATGGATCTTCTTGGGCTTGTCGCTTTCGGACAGTGCATCGAGAAAGACATTGAGGGTCTGCATGCCGCCGCGGGCATTGCTGCTGAAGGGGCGCTTGGCGCCGAGCTTCATCTCCCGCCAGAGGGCGCGGCCGAGGGGGCGGGTCGACTTCTCAAGCAACTTGTCGGTGTAGTCGGTAAAACCGGCAACTTTCTCACCTCCTTCCCTGTGGCGCCGCAACAGGATGTCTTTGAGCTCCTCCAGCAGTCCGGTGTCGTACATGAAGTGGAAGGGGTAGATGCGATTGTCCTTGAAGACCTGTTTCATCGCCTTGATACGCCGCGCAGAGTCGTAGATGCTGTTCAAGCCGCCGTGGGCGTAGAAGAGCAGGTGGTCGTAATCCTCGCTGTCTGCGACCAGATCAGCGGTTTGCCGCAGGTCTACCCGTTTGCTCCAGTAACGTCCCTGGTCATGCAGGTCGCCATCGTCGATATGCACGAAATGGCCAGCGATCTCTCCCCGGGTTGGACGTTTTTTGAAGAGGGAGAAGTTCTCGCCGGTCTCATTGCCATTGGCATGCGCCACCCCAGGAAAGATGTTTGGCGTGGGCAGGGCGAGCCGGACCACCCAAGCGTCTTTGATATTGGCCTGCCAGTCCTCATAACTCCAGAGGGCGAGGCCGTCTTGGCCCCAGCTTGGCCCCCAGGAGTTCTGCACCAGAAAACCCGCTTCGTTGTAGCCGACGACGGCAAAGGCATGTCCGCCCTGGGGACGGTCCCGGAAATGTATGCGGCCGCGGCGGACGTTGCGTGGCCACCAGCCGGAGTGGACGTTGGCGGAGACGTAGATTACCCCGGTTTCGTTCAGGGCGGCGTGGAAATCAGCAATGTTGTGTTTCAGACGGTAGTAGGCGCCAACGGTATTGTTGCGTGCGTTTTTGGCGCGCTCGATGGTCAGGTAGGAGCGGTCTTCACTTCGATAGGGCCAGAGTTCATCACTGCAGACACCCATACTCTTCCAGCCTTGAATAGCACCCCGGCAACTGGATCCGGAGTATGCTTCACCTGGCCAACGGTCGAATTTTTTTGCCATGTTGTAGAGCATGCGGGCGCTGACCCTGATATCGCTGTCCCGTTTCTGATTCAGCATGTTGATGACTGCCGCCAGACCGAAGCCGGTGCAGGCGCCCTCCTTGCCCTGATCCAGAATCTTCAGACTGACGTAGTCGGGTTCCACGGCCGGTTTGAGTTGTATCAACGATGGTTGATAGAAGTGGTCCCGAGAGTCCGGGGTATCGTTATCGGCATTGAGCTTGTAGCCGTCGGGTGTTTCGAGAATCTCTGTGGACATGGCATTCCCCTTTATAGTTGTGTTTTATCCATTTGGTGGTGAGCGAGGGCGGAAATAAACGACTCAACAGATAATCCATAGTTCAAGAATATCGACTCTGCAAGGTTAGAAATCCTGTTTTTCAGCCTGTGATGGATTATTCCTAAAGTGGACTGTTTAGATGGTTTCTAATCCTTGAATCCGCGGTTAAAATGGAGTTCTAAACCCCGCTGTCCGAGTCAACGTGAAACCGATCCGCATCTTTCGCCATATCGCCTGTGAAGGCCCCGGTTATCTTGGGGAGTTCCTCGATCGTCATCAGGTTCCCTGGGAACTGGTCTGTATTGATGCGGACCGCCCGGTGCCGCCGCAGGTGGATGATGTCTCCGGGCTGGTCTTTATGGGGGCTCAGGCGAGCGTGAACGATTCGCTGGCGTGGCGGGATGCCGAGCTGGAAGTGATCCGCAAGGCACACCAGGCCGGGGTGCCGATGATGGGGATCTGTTTTGGTGGACAGTTGATGAGCAAGGCGCTCGGCGGTGAGGTCACCAAGGGAGATGGGATGGAGATCGGTTGGTATCCACTGCAGCGCATCAATGGTGAAGAGCACACCGGCTGGCTTGATGGACTTCCAACCTCCTTCGATACTTTTCACTGGCACGCCGACACCTTCTCCATGCCTCCCGGCAGTGAACCGTTGCTCAAGAGCAAGTGTTTCCGCAATCAGGCCTATATTTTTGGCGACCACATCGGCATGCAGTTCCATCTGGAGATGACCGAGGAGATGGTGGAGGCCTGGTTGTCCAAGTATGGCAGCGATCTGATGTTGACCTCCCGCTGCGCACAATCCTCCACGACCATTACCGATGATCTGTCGGCAAAGATAAAACAGCTGCATCAGGTTTCTGATGTGATTTACGGCAACTGGCTTGAACGGGTTCGACGCAAGTGAGACTGCCGCTCCTGTTGCTGCTGCTGTGGAGCAGTCTGGTTCTGGCAGAGGTTTCGGCAATCATCGATCCTGATCTTAAACGCGTGCTTGAGCGTTACGCCCCTGCCGCCGAAGCGGTACTGGAGAAACGTTTTCATCACGCAGGAGTTGAATACCCGCCGCAGCAGATCCAGTTTATAGCATTGAAGGATCGCCGCATCGTGGAGTTGTGGGTCTTCAGCGATACTCAGTGGAAGCATATCCACGATTACCCCGTGCTGGCCGCCAGCGGAGGGAGCGGACCCAAACTGCGGGAAGGGGACCGGCAGGTACCCGAAGGTTTCTACCGCATCGAGGCCCTCAACCCCAATAGTGCCTTCCACCTTTCGATGAAACTCGACTATCCCAACACCTTCGATTGGGCCAACGCCTCAGTAGAGGGACGGATGCAGCCTGGGTCAAATATATTTATTCACGGTAGCACCTGGTCTGCCGGTTGTCTGGCAATGGGAAATCGCGGGATCGAGGAGCTTTTTGTGCTGGCGGCACGCATCGGTGTGGAGCAGGCTGGTGTGCTGATCACCCCGCGGGATTTCCGGCAGCACTCTGTTGCGGCCAAACAGGATAGCGCGGCGTGGGTCAGGGAACTCTATCGCTATCTCGCTGCACGTTTGCAGCAGTTTCCCTTGGCAGCCAAGGTGGTCCCCTGTAACAGCGAGTGCGATCGTCTGGCAGCGGTGCACTGACTCTCATATGGTTAAACGCAGTAAAAAGGATGTAGGGTGTGCTGCGCGCACCATGATCAGCGTGTATACCGTGAATACGGCTTGTTCTGGTGCGCATGGCGCACCCTACAAATCCTGTTGAAGGAACTCCTGGCGCGTATATGGCAAAACGCAGGAAAAAGCGGGGCAGACGGAGCGCCCGGCGGGCTGCAACGTCATGGAAGCGATGGATATGGCTGGGCCTGGCGGCGTTGATCTTCAGCGCCACACTCTATGTGCTCTATCTCGACCGGATCGTGCAGGTTCGTTTCGAGGGACGCCGCTGGGCTGTGCCGGCACAGGTTTATGGACGATCGCTGCTGCTCCAGCCAGGTGTGCCGCTCACTGAAAAACGTCTGCGTCAGACGCTGGATGGATTGGGTTATCGCCGGATCAAACACCCCGACAATGCCGGCAGCTACTCTAGCTATAAAGGGCGTTTCCTGATTCGTACCCGCCCGTTCCACTTCGCCACAGGCCAACGGGGTTCCGACTATCTGGAAGTCCGTATCGCGAAGGGGCGTGTCAAAACCCTCAAACAGGCGGCGAACGGCAAACGTTTCGACAGTTACCCCCTTGAACCGGCATTGATCGGCAGCCTGCATCCTGCCCACAGCGAGGACCGGGTGCTGTTGCGACGCAGTGAGTTGCCGGAATTGCTGGTGTCGGCCCTTTTCGCCGTGGAGGATCGCCATTTCCAGTCCCATTTCGGTCTCGACCTGCTGGCCATAGGCCGGGCGCTGATAGCCAATATCCGCGCCGGTGGGGTCGTGCAGGGGGGGAGCACATTGACCCAGCAACTGGTGAAGAATTTTTTCCTTACCAGAGAGCGTTCCCTGCTGCGAAAAGTAAATGAAGCGCTGATGTCGGTGATTCTGGAGTTTCACTACAGCAAGGATGAGATCCTCGAAGCCTACGCCAACGAGATCTATCTGGGGCAGGATGGCGGCCGTGCAATCCACGGTTTCGGACTGGCAAGCCGCTTCTACTTCAACCGTCCGTTGGCTGAACTGGACCTGCCGAGGGTAGCACTGCTGGTGGCGCTGGTTCGGGGTCCGTCTGCCTACGATCCCAAACGTCACCCCGAGCGCGCGTTGAAACGCCGCACACTGGTGCTGAATCTGATGCAGGAGCAGGGTCTCTTCAGCGCAGGTCAGGCAGCATCGGCATTAAAGGCGCCCTTGGGTTTGCAGAAGGGCCGGGCGGGGGCGGGTAGCTACCCTGCGTTTATCGACCTGGTGCGAAGGCAACTGCGGCGGGACTATGACGAAGCAGATCTCAACAGTGAGGGACTGCGCATATTCTCCACCCTCGATCCCTGGGTACAGGAACGGGCGGAGCAGGCGCTGAGCAGTCAGTTGAAACAGATCGAGAAACGTCCTGGAATCAAGGCTGGCACTTTGCAGGGTGCACTGGTTGTGGCCGATGTGGAGACGGGGGAAGTCAGCGCGCTGGTGGGTGACCGCAATCCCCGCTATGCCGGTTTCAACCGTGCGCTGGATGCAATACGGCCGGTGGGTTCGCTGATAAAACCGGCGGTCTTTCTCACGGCGCTCTCCGAGCCCGGGCGTTATACGTTGGCCACTTCGCTGCAGGATAGCGCCATTCGTCTTAAAGGCTCGGACGGTAATATCTGGTCGCCCCGCAACTACGATCGTAAGAGTCACGGTAAGGTCCTGTTGCAGGACGCGCTGGCTCACTCCTACAATCTGGCGACCGTGCGACTGGGCATGGATGTCGGTCTGAAAAAGGTGACGGCAACCCTGCGGGATCTGGGTGTCGAACGGCCGTTGAATATCTATCCATCCATGCTGCTGGGGGCGGTCTCTCTCTCTCCCCTGGAGATGGCTCAGATGTATCAGGCGCTGGCGACAGGTGGCCTGCTGGCCCGACTGAGGGCGATCAGCGCAGTGACGGATGCGGGCGGCAGGCCGCTCTCCCGCTACTCCCTGTCCGTGTCTCAGGTTGCCGACAAAAAGGCGGTTTTTCTCCTGAGCAAAGCCCTGCAGCAGGTGATTTTCGAGGGGACAGGCCGGGGGCTTGTGAACCAGCTCTCCAATGTGGGGGGATTGGCAGGAAAGACCGGGACGACCGATAAGTTACGGGACAGCTGGTTTGCCGGGTTTGACCGCAGGCGGGTGGCTGTCGTTTGGGTAGGTCGCGACAACAATAAAGGTACCGGTCTCACTGGCTCCAACGGCGCTATGCGTGTATGGGGAGACCTGATGCGGCGTATCGGTGTGTCGCGCCTGGAGGAAAAGATGCCGCAAGGCATTGTGCCGGTTGCCATCGACCCGCAATCGGGACTGCTTGGCGCTGGATGTGCGGAGGCGAGACTGATGCCGTTCATCCGTGGTAGTGAGCCGACGCGACGGGCTGAGTGCGCCTCTGCACAGAGAGGCAGTGAGACTTTTGTCGATGATAATATCGACTGGTTTCAGCAGTTGTTTCGGTGATTTGCAGAACTCGCTGGGCTCAAACAACTGCGGCTCTTATCCCTGTTTTACTGTGTTGCTCGGTGGTGTGAAAGCCGCCCTGCCACTAGTCAGGTAAGGCGCTGTCTGCCAGTGGATAACCCCGTTTCTGTCACGAGCGAGAAGCGCAGGAAAAGTCGGGAGAAGGGACCGGCTGTTTGAGCGTAGCGAGTTCCGGTCCCGCCGACTTTTGCGAGCATCGCAGCGGCCCGCAGGGCGTGACAGCCGGGCGTGCTTTCTTTTGGTCACTTTTCTTTTCACGAAAAAGAAAAGTGACTCGCCCAGCGGGGCGAGGAACACGCTTTCCGCAATAAAAGAAAAAACGACAGAGTAAGGAAGCGCCGATCAAAAAACCGTCGCGCAGCGACACAATAAATCAACTCCAACCCTGTGCCACACCCCCCACATTCAGATACAATCCAGGAATAGCACCCATGAGGAACCCGGCTTGACCGTCTACGCCGCCGACAAACTGATCGCCCAGGCCCGTCTGCTCGCGGCAGAGTATCGACGCACCATGGGTAAGCCACTGCCTGGTATCAGCAATGAGATTGCCGAACATGACGCAGTAAAATTGCTGCGGCTGGAACCGCGTCCCGAGGGTGAGACCGGCTACAATGCCATCGACCCGTCACGGGACGGCTGGCGGGTGCAGATAAAATCCCGCACCATCTTCGACGAGAGCAAGTCCGGACAACGTATCGGTCAACTCAAACTCGATCGGGAGTGGGACAGCGTGGTGCTGGTACTCATGGACGAGGATTATGAACCCTACGAAATCTACGAGGCGGATAAGGATGAGATCCTTGAGTTCGTCAATGACTCCAGCAGCAGCCGGGCCAAGCGTGGCGCCATGTCGGTGGCCCGTTTCAAGATCATCGGCCGTCTGGTCTGGACCCGCGAGGATGGGCTCGAATCCGAGGTCTGGGACAACCAGTCCGGCTGAAACCCTGATTGTTATCCAGGTGCATCCGGGAATGTCTTCATGACCGATATTGGCGAGATCTTTGGGCCTGACGGCTGGCTCGCCCGGCGCATCGACGGCTTCTCCCACCGCCCGCAGCAGCAGGAGATGGCGGAAACGATCGGCCGCATCCTGAACGATGGCGGAGTTCTTATCTGTGAGGCGGGCACGGGGACGGGCAAGACCTTTGCCTATCTGGTACCGGCGTTGATGTCGGGTCTCAAGGTCATCGTCTCCACGGGCACCAAGAATCTGCAGGATCAGCTGTTCCATCGGGATCTGCCACTGGTGCGGGAGAGCCTCTCCAGCCCTGTTTCCGTCGCCCTGCTCAAAGGGCGTGCCAACTACCTCTGTACCCATCGCATGGAGACAGCCATGCTGGAGGATCGGCGTTTGACTGCCGAGCAGAGCCACCAACTGCAGCAGGTGCGTAGCTGGTCGGGACAGACCAGAAGCGGCGATGTCGCCGAGATGTCGGCGATCCCTGAAGATGCCGCCATCTGGCCGATGGTGACCTCCACCACTGAGAACTGCCTGGGCCAGGAGTGTCCCGCCTACAGCAAGTGCCATCTGGTGGAAGCGCGGCGGCGTGCCCAGGAGGCGGATCTGGTGGTGATCAATCACCATCTGCTCTGTGCCGATATGGCGCTGAAGGACGAGGGTTTTGGTGAACTGTTGCCGAGTGCAGACTGTTTTATCCTGGACGAGGCGCATCAACTGCCGGATGTGGCGGGTAGCTTCTTCGGCATGAGTCTGAGCGGCCGTCAGCTGCTCGATCTGGCCAGGGATACCGTGTCGGAGTATCACCGTGAAGCGGGGGATCTGCCAAAGATCGTGGATCAGGCCGATCGTCTGAAACAGGTCACCCGGGATATGCGTCTCGCCTTTGGTCTGGAGATGCGGCGTGGCGCATGGTCCGATGTGGAGAACAACCCAGCAGTGGAGGCCGGGCTGGAGCGGTTGCGCAGCGAATTATCGATTCTGGGTGACATGCTCGAAGCGATTGCAGGACGGGGCAAGGGGCTCGACAGCTGCCGCGATCGCTGCAAGGAGTTGTCATCGCGTCTGGATCAACTCTTCGATGAGAATGAGGCGCAGGATATCCGCTGGTTCGAGACCCAGCGTCAGAGCTTCCGACTCAACCGGACGCCGCTGGAGATCTCTGCTATCTTCCGGGAGCGAATGGCGAACAATCCGGCGGCCTGGATTTTTACCTCCGCAACCCTGGCGGTGGGGGGCAGTTTCAGCCACTTTGCCAATCAGTTGGGGCTGGAGGATGCCGAGACCCACTGCTGGGACAGCCCCTTCGACTATCCGAAACAGGCGCTCTGGTATGTGCCCAGTGACCTGCCGGAACCCAACAACCCTGAGTTCAACCGCACCGTCTCCGATCTCTCCATCCCTATTCTGGAAGCGAGCGGTGGCCGCGCCTTTCTGCTCTTTACCAGCCACCGCGCCCTGCAGGAGGCGGCCGATTATCTGCAGGATCGTATCGAATTTCCCATGCTGGTACAGGGAACCGCACCTCGCGGTGAACTCCTGGAGCAGTTCCGCAGCATCGGTAATGCGGTGCTGCTGGGAACCTCCAGTTTCTGGGAGGGGGTGGATGTGCGGGGAGATGCGCTCTCCTGCGTGATCATCGATAAGTTGCCCTTTGCCTCGCCGGGTGATCCTGTCCTGCAGGCGAGGATCGACGCACTGCGGGCACGGGGCGGCAACCCCTTCATGACCTTTCAACTGCCCCAGGCGGCGATCGCACTGAAACAGGGTGCCGGACGCCTGATCCGGGATGAGAAGGATCGTGGTGTGCTGGTGCTTTGTGATCCACGTCTGCTCAGCAAACCCTACGGAAAAGTTTTTATCAAAAGCCTGCCACCGATGACAAAGAGCCGTGATTTCAATAATGTGAAACGTTTTTTTGCCTATCACGATGGTGTGCAGGAAAATCCGACGCCACCGGTTTCGGAAAACCAGTGATGCGTAAAATAATCGAACCGGTGTGCGGCGATCCGTGCTGAAAAATAATCAAGAAGACCCGACAGGCTCAGTTATCATGACCGACCCAAAAATCAGGAAGATCCCCTATCCCTACCACGCGATGCTGGCAATCTGCAGTGATCTGGATGAGACGCCAACAAAGCGGGAGTATTTTGAAATCGCCAGATTCCTCAATACCGAAGAGGAGACGGCAATGGGGCCGGGTGTCGGGTTGGAGATCGGCAATACGCTCTATTTCGATATGCCCGATAACCAGTTCGCCTACTGGAATACCGATGATGAGGGACGGGAGAACGCACGGCGTATGATCCGTTCCGGTCATATCGACTGTTTCCACTCCTATGGCGATCTTGCGGTGGATAGAGGTTATGTGGAACGGGCGCTGAGTGAGCTGGAGTCATATGACTGTTGCATCAGGGTTTGGGTGGACCACTCCAAGGCGGCCACCAACTTCGACCCCGGTATTATGTTTGGCAAAGGGGATCTCGAAGGAGATGAGGCCTTCCACTCTGATCTTACCTATCGGCACGGCGTGCGTTATGTCTGGCGGGGCCGCGTCACCAGCGTCATCGGTCAGGATTGTGCGAAGGGGTACGGCGGGCTTTGGTCGATAAAACATGCGGTGACGGCGGCAAAGACGATCCTGAAGGATTTCGTCAAAAGTCTGCTGGCGCTCAAGAATCATCCAAAATATGCGCTGCA
The DNA here is from genome assembly GCA_003349915.1 of endosymbiont of Escarpia spicata. Taxonomy (GTDB): domain Bacteria; phylum Pseudomonadota; class Gammaproteobacteria; order Chromatiales; family Chromatiaceae; genus QGON01. The sequence continues at coordinate 50,623 of QFXE01000005.1, read as the reverse complement.
CAAAGGCAACCGGTTGATCTATCCTGCCAGCCTTCGCAGCGGTGAATCGGTGATCGAGTTCATGCGCTGCAATCCCCACTGGGGTGGTGTGAGTGCGGGGGAGACCGCCCAGGGTATTCCCGAGGTGTTGACGGACAGGGTGCTGTCGACCCTGACACGCAAGCGGGGCAAGAGCATTTTCTATACTCATCTGGGCAAGATCACAGACAGGGCAGAGATCTTCTTCGAGGCGACCCGCAACGGGTTTCGTCGGCTTAAGGGGTACGCCGACCGACGGGAGATTCTTGTCGCCACGACCTACCGGTTGCTGCAGTACACGAAAATGACGGAGCAGATTCGTGTCGAAGAGACCGGGAACGGTGGTCTGATCCTGATCAATCTCGTTACAGGTGGAGCGGAATATGATCTGTCGGGTCTGACTATCTACACTGAAAAACCTGAATCCATCCGACTGACAATCGATAATCAACCCGTGAAAAATTTCGAGATCAATGGCCCGGATGAAACCGGCAGGGCAAGTATATCCATCCCCTGGAAGAAGCTGACCTTCCCTGATCTGGACTAGGCCTGTCGATGGGTATCTGAATAGGGTTAACAGGCCCTAATATAGCAACCTGAATTCAACTGGGGTTGTATCCCCATTTTGATAGTAGCTGAGAAACCTCAAGTCTGATCCAATCGAAAGCTGGAGTAAAATTGAAGCCTTGCGATGTGGCATTAGAGCAATCCAGGGTTAAAGGTACTTTTGAATAAAAAGGTCTCTTTTCACGCCTGTAGTTAATTCTGGTGATCTTTTTTTTGGATTTTAGTTCAGAAAGAAAAAGTTCATATATTTCGCCTTCCGTGAACGCTTCAGGGGAGCAGGCGTTATATATGCCAGAGAGTTTTTTTGTGGCTGTCCAATAGAGGAAACCTGCGACGTCATCGGCCCAGACCAGGCTTATGGGCTGCGCGCTGTTTGAAAGTGGAACATGTTTTTTATCCAGGATTTTTTCAAATAATTTGGTGAAACGTTCGGAGGGGTCATTGGTGCCAAGCGCGACAGGAAATCTGATCGCCGTGATCGGCGTCCCCACCATGTTTTGGAAGAGATAGGCTTCAGCCCTCCTCTTGCCTTCGCTGTAGGAGATTGTTGGTCTGTCACTTACTGTCGAATTATAGGTGAATGGATCAAATGCGCTCTCCTTCAATTCCGTTCCTCCTTCAGGGAGGTATACGTGAGATGAAGAAGTAAAAATATAGTGGTCACACGAGATAATCTTCTGATTGATCAGTTTCTCGATGACTGATGAGTCGAAGGAGGAGTAGTTGAGCATATCGATGACAGTATCGAACGTGCGGTTTTGTAGCTTAGTTGCTAATTGTTGATATGATTTTCTGTCAGCGTCTATATATTCAATTTCGGTCAGGTTATCTGGTTTTCTTCTGGAAACTATCGTTAGTTTGTGTCCATTGGCGAACAGTTTTTCGCAGAGAATTTTCCCCATGAAGAGTGTGCCGCCAAATATTAATACTTCCATTTTGATTCTTTCCTTAACTCGTACCTTTTTATTTTACCAAGAAAATATTGAAGGGGTTGGGGCAAAAATCAATTGTGCTGGAGTATTTAGCCTTCTTTAATATAGGCGATTCCTGCTGAAAATCAGTATACCGGCGATTGAAACGACGATGCCCGGCAATATCTCATAGAGATCGAAGATCCCTCCTGACAGCTGTTTCCAGATGACCACGGTCAGACCACCGAGGATGATGCCGGTGAGTGCGCCATTGCGGGTCATGGGTTTCCAGTAGAGCGAGAAGAGGATGGCGGGTCCGAAGGCGGCACCGAATCCCGCCCAGGCGTAAGAGACCAGGTCGAGCACACTGCTGTCGGGATCAAGTGCAAGCATAAAGGCGATGGCGGCGATGCCGACGACAGCCAGTCGGCCGGTGATCATCAACTCGCGGTCGTTTGCGTTACGGCGGAAAAGGCCTTTGTAGAGGTCTCCCGTGAATGCGCTGGAGGCCACCAGCAGTTGGGAATCGGCGGTGCTCATGATGGCTGCCAGGATAGCGGCGAGACAGATGCCTGCAATCAACGGATGGAAGAGTAGATCCACCAGGTGGATGAACACCCGCTCCGGGTCGGCCAGCGGTGTCTCAAAAGCCGGGATACCCGTCAGACCCACCAGACAGCCTGCCGCCAGGGTTAACAGCACCCAGGTGATGGCAATACGCCGGGCAGTTGGAATCTGCTCCACACGCCGGATCGCTTTGAAACGAGCCAGGATGTGAGGCTGCCCGAAGTAGCCCAGCCCCCAGGCAAGCAGGGAGGCGATGGTTATCCAACCGAGGGGCACACCCTTGTTGTCGGTAAATGGGTCGAGCAGTGCCGGGTTAAACTCGGAGATGCGCTGGATGGTCTGCGTTGTTCCACCCAGCTCTCCGAATGCCATCAGCGGCACGATGATCAGTGCCGCCGCCATCATCAGTCCCTGCAGCAGATCGGTCCAAGAGACTGCGAGGAAACCGCCAAAAGAAGTGTAGAGGATAATGGTGAGGGTGCCGGCCGCCACTGCCCAGAGATAGGGCAGACCAAACACTGATTCGAAAAGCTTGCCGCCAGCCACCAGACCGGAGCTGGTGTAGAAGAGGAAAAAGAGCAGGATAAAGAGAGATGAGATGGTGCGGATAAGGCCGCTCCTGTCGTCGAAGCGGTTGGAGAGATACTCCGGCAGGGTCAGGGCGTTGCCTGCCTGCTCCGATGCGACTCGTAGCGGAGCGGCGATGAAACGCCAGTTGAGCCAGGTGCCGATCAGCAGACCGCCTGCCAGCCAGATGGATTCCAGTCCGGAGAGATAGGCGTAACCCGGCAGACCGAGCAGCAGCCAGCCGCTCATATCCGAGGCACTTGCGCTCAGAGCGGTCACCCAACTGCCGAGTTGGCGTCCTCCGAGGACGAAATCGGAAAGGTTGCGAGTGCGCTGCCAGGCGTGGATGCCGATCCCCAGTATGGCGACCAGATAGAGTACGAAGGTAAGGCCGATCAGTAGTTGATTTTGTGTCATGAGATTTTCTGGTTAGCGCAATCTTCAGCGTAGGCCGGTTCAAGCTAGCGGAGCCGGCAACACTATCTGTTTTTTGTATCTGTTGCCTGACCCGCTACGCTTGATCAGGCCTACGGATAGCAAGACCCTTGCCTGTGCTGCTCGATCTTTGCCAGATAGCTCGTTTTCATTGCGTTCTCAAACTCATCGTTGCTTGCATATTCAAAACCGAAGACCGGTTTCCACAAACGCTGGTTCTCCATGCAGAGGTAGAAAAAGACTTTATCGTGCCAGGGCGCAAGCTGCTGGTATGCGTGGGAGAACATCTCCAGTTTTATCTCTTCCGGATAAGAGAGCTTGCCGTCACTCTCCACCATTGGCATCTGCAGGATCTTGCTGTGAAAGTTACTCCGGCCCCGCAGTTTTTTGATCACCGGCTTGATGTAGGTAAGGGTGCCGATTGAGACCAGGGCCACCTCATCCGGGTCGAACAGTGATGTCATCCGTTCAAAGAGTTCAGTGTAGTCTTCTCGCCACTGGGCGTAGTGGATCATCGGGTGGAGATGAAAGCCCACGATGATGCCTTTGTCCGCCAGACGCCGGGCAGCCATAAGACGATCCTCCAGTGATGCGCTCAGATGCTCTTCGTTGGCAATCAGCGTCTGGGTATTGAGAGACCAGGTACAGATGATATTTGCCGGTAGCGGATTCTTTTCAAGGTAGCTGATGTTTTTCGACTTGGTCTTCAACTCCAGAATGACATTGGGATGTTCAGTGGCAAAATGGCTCAGCGCATCGAGAATACCCGCCTGGTTGCCCCACATCAGGGAGTCGGAGGATTGCCCGGTGCCGATGTGGTAGATCCGGTCAGGATCGATCTCGATCTGGGCCAGTTTTTCGGCGAATCGGCTGTCGAAGCGGACCTCGTCTCCATGATAGAAGGATTGGATGCTACAGTAGCTGCAGTCGAAGCCGCAGTTCTCCACCGCATCCAGTGTCAGCAGATTGCAGCAGCGGGTGCGGGATGATGCCACCGGGCAATAACCCAGACCGAGTTTGGGTCTTTCCACCATAACCCGCTTGATTCTGTCCGGCTGATATTCAGTCTTGTCAAAAGAGACGGGATATTGGTTTGGCTGTTGGCGAAGATCCTCCCAATGTTTCCGAATCAGCCCTAAAATCTCTTGCCGTCTCTTTTTTGGCGCCAAGTCTGAGGAAATTTCAGATGGCCATATCTGCTCGATAGGGTCTTCTCCCCACATGTTCAGATCAAGGCAGATCTCACTCAGAGTTTGCAGCTCCTGCAGAGTGAAGCGATAGATCAGCGCCTGAGACTGCAGAAATTTCCTCTGTACCTCAGGCAGTTTCCCGATACCTGTCTGATCGATCAGACGGGGGAGTTTTTCGGCGTAAGCGGGTTGGCTGCTCATGGCCGTAGTTGTACGCATGCGGGGATTGGCATGCAAGCGATGATATTGAAGTGATGGTAGGCCCGATCAAGCGCAGCGGATCGGGCAACCCAATTCACATCTCTTTATCGCGGAATCTCTTCGGCAGCAACATGCCCACCAATCCAATCATCATAATCAGCCAGCTGGAGGGTTCCGGCAGGGCAACCGGATTAACGGGGGCACTGTAGCTGTTTGTCTGGGTGCTGTTGCGCATGCCGGGGGTGATACAGGCCTGATCGAAATCGAGATCGTTGTTGTTCGTGTCGGCACCGTCCGGGGAGCGTGATAGGCCGAGAAATGCAGCATTTGACGGGTCGACCAGATTGCTGCCGGAAACTTCAGTATATCCAGCGATATCCCCCTCATAGCTGAGGCTGTCGATCAGTGTATTTCCCAGAAACAGGGCGATGGCGTCGGGCGCTCCGTTCTGTATCAGGTTGCTGTCCGGTGATACATCCCAGTTGCAGTTGAGTAGGTTGCCGGCATTGCCGCAGAGCACAAAGTAGGCGTTGGCATCCAGGGTGAAAGTGGGCAGGTCGTAGGTTCGGTAGGGTGCGCTGTTGGTCCCGTTGACCAGTTGTAGTGTGTAGTCGTCAAGGTTGAGGGTGGTGCCCCCCGTGTTGAACAGTTCTATAAATTCCGCCTGGTCGCTGCCTGGCTGATCATAATCGACCTCGTTGATGACAAGTGTCGCATTTACCGGGGAGATGGATGTCAGGCAGACGGCGAACAGCAGGCGTTGAAAAATAGTGGGACGTTTTGGGATGGGCATCGTAAGCACTCCTTTGCAATGGCTCCAACTCCGTTTGGAGGTCTTGGATCATTCAAGACGTGTTCAAAATATCCCAGCCTGCGTATTGGAAGAAGCCGATAATCCTGACGTTTCTGTAGGAATATTCTGACACTGGATAAGAGTCATCAGAAAACGTAGGTTGGGTTAGATGCGCAACATGCCACGATTATTGTTTATTGACGCTGTTTGAGCGCATCGTAACCCAACGGTGGAGCTTGAAATTAACGTAAACTGTTGGGTTACGGCACACGCTTTGCTTTGGTGGAAGTCATTGATTTTAGCGGTGATGTGCGCCTAACCCAACCTACTAAGGTGGTCTAAACCTTAGGGCAGAAAGATATAGAGAATTCCGACGCCCAGAATCAGTCGATAGATCACGAAGGGAAGCATGCCGATTTTTTCGATGAACCGCAGGAAAAAATGGATGCAGAGATAGGCCGTGACAAACGAGAGTCCGGCACCGATAAAGAGTGAATCCCACTCCACGGGATTGGCGCTCTCTATCAACTCCAACGTTACCAGCCCACCGGACATGAGAATGGTCGGGATGGAGATCAGGAAGGAGAAGCGGGAAGCCGCCTCGCGAGAGAGCCCCAGCAGCAGTCCTGCCGTCATGGTTGCACCAGAGCGGGAGGTGCCTGGAATGATGGCAAATGCCTGAAATATGCCGATGACAAGGGCGTCTGTCCATTTAATGGAGTATTCGTCCCGTGTGTGGCGACCGAGCAGATCCACCATCAGCAAAACGACACCGAAGCTGATGGTGGTGATGGCGATTACCAGCGGGGTGCGCAGATCGGTCTCGACCAGCGATTTCATCAGCAGCCCAAAGAGACCGACAGGAATGGTGGCGACGATGATCATCCAGCCCAAGTGGGAGTCTGCCGAACTGGCTCTAGGATTCACCAGCGAGCGGAAAAAATCACTGGTGATACTGACGACCTCTTTGCGGAAATAACTGATGACCGCAAGCAGAGAACCCACATGGACTGCGATATCGAAGTCCAGCCCCTGATCGGCATAGCCCAGCACAAGAGGGGCGAGGATCAGATGCGCTGAACTGGAGATAGGGAGAAACTCGGTCAGCCCCTGGAGAGCGGCGAGAATGAATATCTGAAGCAGTTCCATGATGGGGCTCTATTTTTTCCAGGGTGATTTCAGCAGTTTCTTTTCCCAGTTGAGCGCAGAACTGGCAATGACCGAAAGATCGTCGTGGGCCGGACTCCAGCCCAGCACCTCGCGCACCTTCTCAGCACCGGCGATCAAGGCCGGTGGATCGCCTGCCCGGCGGTCAGCCTCGATGATATCGAGTTTGATGTTGCCTGCCTTCTCCACCGCCTGCAACATCTCGCGCACGCTGAATCCATGTCCATAACCACAGTTGAGGATAGCGGAGTCCCCCCCTCTGCGCAGGTGTTCTATCGCCTTTACATGCGCAGCCGCCAGATCCTCCACATGGATGTAGTCACGCACCCCTGTACCGTCTGGTGTAGGGTAGTCTGTGCCGTAGATGTAGACGGAATCCCGTTTTCCCACAGCCGCTTCGCAGGCCACTTTGGTCAGCAGTGTGGCATTGGGGGTGGCCTGGCCGATGCGCCCTTCCGGGTCACAACCGGCGACATTGAAGTAACGCAGGATGACGTGTTTCATATCGGTGGCGGCGGAGAGGTCACGCAACATCCATTCCGACATCAGCTTGGAGGTGCCATAGGGATTGATCGGACTGGTGGGGGTGTCCTCATGGGCAATGCCGCTCTCGGGCGTACCGTAAACGGCGGCGGTAGAGGAGAAGATGAAGTTTTCTACCCCGGCCTCAGCGCAACACTGCAGCATACTGCGGGTGTTGCAGGTATTGTTGCCGTAATACTTGAGTGGATCCTCGACCGATTCGGGTACCACGGTGTGGGCTGCGAAGTGCAGTACCGTGTCGATATCATGCTCCTTGAGCACGCGACTGACCAACGCCTGGTCGCCGGTATCGCCGACTACCAGCTCACCGTAGAGTACCGCCTCTCTGAAGCCGGTGGAGAGATTGTCCAGGGTGATCAGACGTTCCCCGGCTTCCCCCAACTGGTGTGCAGTGTGGCTGCCGATATAGCCGGCGCCACCGGTGATCAGAATCCCTTTGTTGGTCATTACTCGCTCCGCTGTCGATATGATCAAAACCGGCTCATCATACCGGGAGCGGCGGGTTGCGTCATGTCTCCGTGACTGAATGTCACTGAAACTTGAAGCCGGTCCAGTTTTCCGTTTTTGGAATTTCCTTCTGCATGCTGATTGCGCCGCAAAAACCGGCTTCAGGGGTGAAGTTTTCCCCACAGGGCATGGCGTCGCCACTTGCCAGGGTGGGCGTGAACAGCCCCGTGCCAAGGCATTTATGCCGCGCTTCGAGGCCAGTCCACAAGTGGCAGAATCGTCTGGTCTGGGCTGAACCGGAAAGCGGTTCCAACGATGTGAAATCCTCTGCGCTGAACATGCGCTCGGCAATGCCGAGCATATATCTGCGTGATTGGATCTTTTCCACATCCACCCCCACAGGACAGTCGCAGCTGACTGCCAGGATCGCAAGATGGCCGCTATGCGCCAGATTGAAGTGGATATCACCCGGAAGACCGGCAAGTTCAGGTTTGCCGTGTTCGCCATATTTTAGCCGGACAGATAGAGGCGGGGTGGCCAGATAGTGTCCAAGGATGGATCGCAAGGCGCTCCGGCCGGCGATAAAGCGGCTTTTGGGGGTTTCCAGTGTGAACCGGCTGGCGCGAGTCAGTTCATCCTGTGAAAGGTAGTGGCGGAAGTCAGAACGGTCCAGATCGATGGACCAGAGATGCAGAGTACCCGGGTCGGGCGCCGATTCCGGACGCTCGGACAGCCAGAGGTTGGTGAGGTCTGCTACAGGGGATTCTGGCTGAAACATCATGCCTGTCACGACTCGTCGTTGGGGGGAATATTGAACAGCTGCACGGCATTTTTCGAGGTTATGGCAGCGATCTCCGCAGCGGGTTGGTTGCGCAGCTCCACGACTGTTTGCAACACGGTTGGCAGATAGGCTGATTCGTTGCGTTCCCCCCGGTGCTGGCTATCTGGCTGATCCGGTGCATCGGTCTCCAGCATCAAACTTTCCAGGGGCAGTCTCTGGATCAGACTGCGCAGGCGTTTGGCCCGCTCATAGGTGATGGGGCCGCCGAAGCTCAAAAGAAAACCCAGATCGATCAGTCGGCGGGCCTGCTGTTCACTGCCGGAGAAACTGTGTACCACTCCCTTTAGGCCGGGGAATCGTTTCAGGGCGTTGAAAACCTGGTCCACGGAACGGCGGGCATGGATGATTACCGGCAATCGGCAGTGTCGGGCCAGTTCAAGTTGTGCCTCGAACAGCGCCTGCTGTGCTTCCGGCTGGGGATCTTCGATGAAGAAGTCCAGACCACACTCGCCGACGGCGACCGGCTGCTCCCGTTCGATCCAGGAAACGAGCCGCTCTATATCCTGTGGGCGGTGATCCTCAAGGAACATAGGGTGCAAGCCGTAGGCGGGGTAGAGTCCAGGATAATCCCTGCAGACCTGCTTCTGCCGCGGCCACCATTCGGCCTTCACCCCGGCGATGATCTGGCTGGTAACTCCCGCCTCCCTTGCTCGCTGAAAGGCCTGCTCCCGGTCCTGGTCGAAACGGGTATCGTCAAAGTGGCAGTGGGAGTCGATCAGCCTCGGGAGAAGACCCATTGGTCCCCCTGGGAGAGCGCTGCATTGTAGTCGTAACCCGCTGCATCGAAGCCTTTGATATCCTCCGGGTCGGTAAGCCGGTTTTCGATGATGTAGCGGCTCATCAGTCCCCTGGCCTTTTTGGCGTAGACGCCGATCATGCGATAGCTGCCGTTTTTATTCTCTTTGAACTGTGGGGTGATGATACGTCCCTTCACCAGTTTGGGCTTGACGGATTTGTAGTATTCATTCGAGGCGAGATTGATCAACACATCATACCCCTGTGTCGCCAGCGCCTTATTGATCGCATCGGTAATGGTGGTTCCCCAGAAGGCGTAGAGATCCTTGCCCAACTCATTGGGCAGTTTGGTGCCCATCTCCAGTCGGTATGGCTGCATCAGATCCAGGGGCCGCATCAGACCGTAGAGTCCGGAGAGGATGCGCAGATGATCCTGGGCAAAGGTGAAATCATCTTCATTCAGGCTCTCTGCATCCAGTCCCGTATAGACATCGCCCTTCATCGCCAATGCCGCTTGTTTGGCATTTTTTGTGGTGAAAGGGGTCTTCCAGTCGTGATAGCGGTCGAAATTGAGTTCAGCCAGCTTCATGCTCAGTTTCATCAGTTCCGCCAGGTCCAGTGCCGAATAGTTGCGCAGATTATTGATCAACTGCTGGGACTGTTTCAGAAATGCCGGTTTGGTATGGGTTTTCGTGACAGGGGGCGTTTCATAGTCCAGGGTCTTGGCAGGAGAGATGACGATTAACATGGTGTGGTGGCCGAATTGCTGACGGAGATTCGAATAATCGCGATCCTGGAGGTGAAATACAACTGCAACCGGTCTGTGGTTATGGTGAAGTAGTGCAGATTGCAGTCGCGTGTTAGCCTTTCCCGCAATATCAATGCAGGTCTGAAAATGAACCAGGATAGAGAGATTGTTGCAGAAAAAATGTTGCGGTTGCTGCAGCGGCTCTATGTGGAGAGCGACGGACTGGCCGAATCGGATGGCGATCTGCAACTCTGGTATAACCGGGGTTATGCCAACGGTATGATCCGCGCCCTGCGGGATCTGGGTTTTGGAGTGCAGATATCCAAGACAGTCGATGCAGACAGTGACGAGCGTATCGTGGGGCAGGAGTTTCTGCCTTGGGGCAAGGCCTATCTGCACGGTTTCGAGATGGGTGAGAAAGAGACCCGGGAAGTGCTCTGATAAATTGGATTTGTATCTGCCGGGAAACACGCTACAACCACGAAGTGCACGAAGGACACGAAGAAAGCTTATTGTTAATCAATCGCTTACCTTCGTGTTCTTTGTGGTTAGATAGGGTTTTCCTGGCAGGCACTGGATTAAGGGTGTAATTATGAAAGTCGTCTCCTTCAATACCAACAGTATCCGCACACGTGAACATCAGCTTGCCAGACTCCGGGAATCCTATGATCCGGATGTCATCGGCATTCAGGAGAGCAAGGTTCAGGATCAGGATTTCCCCCTCGGGATGATGGAGAGCCTGGGATATCAGGCAGAGTTCTTCGGACAGAAGACCCACTATGGCGTGGCGCTGCTCTCCAAACAGCCGGCATTGGCGGTAGAGAAGGGGTTCCCCGCGGATGATGAAGATGCCCAGCGACGTTTGATCATCGCTCGCTATGCCTCGGGGAAGGGTAACGAAGTCACCGTGATCAACGGCTATTTTCCCCAGGGTGAAAGCCAGGATCACGAGACGAAATACCCCGCCAAGCGGAAATTCTACGCGGATCTGCTCAACTACCTGAACGAATATCACAAGCCTACTGACTCAGTGCTGGTGATCGGCGATATGAATATTGCACCGCTGGATCTCGATATAGGTATCGGCCCGGACAACGCCAAGCGCTGGTTGCGTACCGGCAAGTGCAGCTTCCTGCCGGAAGAGAGAGAGTGGCTTGAGCGTCTGAAGTCCTGGGGATTGCACGACACCTATCGCACCCTTTACCCGGATGTGGATGACCAGTTTAGCTGGTTTGACTATCGCAGCCGGGGATTTGACCGGGAGCCGAAACGGGGATTGCGTATCGATTTGATCCTGGCGAGCGAGCCCATGAACCGGAGCTGCACTGGCGCGGGGATCGCCCATGAGATCCGGGGGATGGAGAAGCCATCGGATCACTGCCCAATCTGGGCAGAGTTCGATTTTTAGGGGTTGGTTGACTCCGGCCCCTCGTGGGTCAAGAGGGATTGAAGCGTACTGCTGCAGTAGACCCGCGTCCGGTTGCCTGCCTCCCGCTGTTTGATCATGCAACTACGCCAGTCTGGCATGGGCTGGATCTCTACCGCCTCATCACTGAAATGGATCAGATAGAAAGTGTGGGCGATGTTCGACGAAGAGGCGTGGGAAAACTCGGAAAATTGCATCTGACTCGGAATGCAGCGGCTCTCGACGATGTCGATACCTGCCGTAGAGAAGATGCCACTGAGCATCAACGTCTTTAGATCACACTGCTCCAGTGTTTCCGTGTTGACGAAGGATACGTTGATATCACCGGCGCCGTTGCGGGTGAGTAGTACCAGCAGGAAGAGTAACTTCATTGATGACTGAATTCTATAAACTAAGAAGTCTCGATTTCAAGGTTTTCAACTAGCTGCCGTTAATACTAGCGAAGCAAATTGTTGAAGCGCATGATTCTCCAGGTAGCAGCTTTGTAATGAATGTAAAATACCGCCAAGGAAAATTGAATAGAGACATTGGGTGCCCAGATATGGAAAAATTTTCTGCTGTAGGTCAAATTGTACTTGAAAATGATCGTTTCAGCGCGGTTACTCATATTTTTCCTGCAAGCGGAAGCACCTGTTTCCGTTGTTGCTTTGTTCTCTTAAATATCTGATTACAAAGAAAAAACAAAGTATGGCAGTTTTGAAAAAAATCTCAACCGTCCAGGTAATCGATTCTCTGGCGGAGATCACACGGTTTCATGACCGTGATTTGATCGAACGAAGCTTGGTGAAAACCCTGGCTGAGGTTGCACCCTGTAAGGAACTGCGTCTCTACCAGGTGTCTGGTGAAGCAGAGAATCTCGATCTGCTTCTGCTTGCTCACATGATCGAGAACAAGGAGGTTTCAGGTATTCCTGCAATTGAACGGCATATCTCCAAAACGCTTTCCGAAGGTATTGCCGCTGCCGTGGAGGAGGGCGAGGTTGTCTCGGTGGACGATGAAAGGCGTGGCATAACAGATACTGTATATCCGGTATTCAATACCAGGAACGAAGTTTTCGCCGTGTTGGTGCAGTTTACTGAAAAATCCAGTTTTGAACTTCAACGCCTGACCTATGGACTGCTAAAAGTCTACTCAAATTACCTCACTCTGCTGGACGAAAATCAGAAGGATAAACTCACCGGTCTGTTGAATCGCGAAACCCTGAGCAGTGAAGTGATGAAACAGTTGACTTTGAGCTGCCACAAACGCAACAGCGCCAAGTCTGAGGTAAAGCGCCGTTCTGAAGATGAGGCCACCTACTGGTTGGCGTTAATTGATGTTGATTATTTCAAGAAGATTAATGATCGATTCGGTCATCTATTCGGGGACGAAGTGCTTATCCTGTTAGCGCGTCTGCTGACAGATACCTTCCGCGATGGGGATCTCCTTTTTCGTTATGGTGGTGAGGAGTTCGTCGTCTTACTCAAGGTATTTTCCCGGAAAGATGCGGTTTCTGTACTGGAGCGCTGCCTCAGGACGGTAGGATCCCACGAGATGCCGCAGGCAGGTCGTGTCACTATCAGTATCGGGGCGGTTGAAATCAGGGATCAAAACGGTACTGCAGACGTGATCGGAAGTGCCGACAGAGCACTTTACTACGCTAAGAACAACGGACGGAATCAACTGCATATCTACGAAGATCTGGTCGAGAAGAATTTGCTGAAAAACGCCGAACAGCCGCAAAGCGGTGAGATCGATCTTTTCTAGCCATAATCTGGCAGACCCTTGATAGAAAAGGGTGATAACTGTTGAATTTATTCTGGCCCATATACTCTGAATGTAAGGAGTTGCTGAGTTACCCTTCTTGTGTGCATCAGTGTACTGGCTTCTTTTTCCATGTACGCTTCCCCTGGGAAAAGCTGCAACTGTGAAACGGTTGAGGACATTTTCAGGTAACAGGATGGGAAAATCGCATAACCACATCTCGACCATTATTGGGCTGTTCTGCGTCGTGTTGTGGTACGGAACAGCGAACAGCGCGTCGCTTGAAGACGAGCTGCGAGGAGTGGTGGCGATTCGTGGCCGTCTGCAGGCTGTGCTACAGGATGTAGAAGTCGCCATTCCCGCCCGCGAACCCAATTGGATGCTGTTACAGGTCTTCTACAAGGACCGGAAAGGACGAGCGGTATGGCATGAGGGCGAGCAGCTCAATGCTCAGGGTGAGACACTACTGACCCTGCTTGACAGTGCCTTGACGGAAGGTTTGGAACCTGTTGACTATCATTTCCCGCGTTTGAAAGCATCACGACCCCAGCTGGGTCCGTCTGGGGTTTTGGAGCGGGAACTTCTGCTCACCGATGCCTTTTTCCGCTATGCAGGCGATCTTCGTGGAGGCCGTGTCAAAGCGGCGGAACTGGATCCGCTCTGGCACTTCGATTTTGACCGGGCTGAACCGATGGAACTCCTGCAGGCTGCGTTGTCGGCAGATGGCCTGTCTGACCTGTTGAGTGATCTGGCTCCAGGCGCGCTGGAGTACAAGCGTTTGCGGCAGGTGCTATACGATTACCATGAAATCGAGAGCAGAGGGGGCTGGAAACCCTTTCCTGCGGTTCAGATTCTGCGTCCAGGTGATCGTCATCCCTCAATTTTGTTGCTACGGGAGCGGTTGCGTATTGAAGGCGACTATCCCGAACCACCGGCGGACGGGGATGACTATTTTAATCCACCGCTGGAAGCTGCGGTGAGACGTTTCCAGCAGCGCCATGGGCTGGATGTGGACGGGCGGGTTGGCCCGAAAACACGGGCTGCGCTGAATGTATCCGTGGGACACCGCATTGCCCAGATCAAGGCCAATATGGAGCGTTGGCGTTGGTTGCCCCACTCTTTGGAAGAACGTTATCTGTTGGTCAACACTGCAGGTTTCGAAGTGACGATGAGGGATCAGGGTGCAGAGGTTTTTCACCGACGCACTGTCGGTGGCAAGCTGGAACGTGAAACGCCCTCCTTCAAAAGCCGGATTACCCATCTGGTGCTCAATCCGCAATGGACGGTCCCAAGACGTATTGCAGTGGAGGATTTACTGCCAAAACAGTTACGGGACGACAATTTTTTCGACAGCAAGGGGATTGCAGTATTTCGTAAGGGAGAAGAAGGGGGCTGGATTCAGGAGGATGCGGCGGCTATCGATTGGAGTTTGTATCACAAGAACGACTTCCCCTTTGTCCTGAGACAGATGCCGGGTCCCCGCAATAGTCTGGGCCAAATCAAATTTCATATGGTCAGCCCCTACGCGGTCTTTCTTCATGATACCCCTGCAAAAGGACTCTTTGAGCGGCCAACCCGCCCTTTCAGTTCAGGATGCGTGCGGGTTGAGTCTGCCTCCCTACTGGCTACACAGCTGCTACAGGGGGAGAGCGAACAGGCTACGACATTGGCGCTGCAGGAGGGTATAGACTCCGGTCAGACGATGATCTGGCGGCTAAAACAACCGATACCGGTCTACCTGGCCTACTTCTCTGCATGGGCGAATGAGGATGGCATCCCCCAATTCCGGGCTGACGTCTATGGCCTGGATGCCCCTTTGATTCAAGCTTTGGCAGCCGGTGGCAACAAGTTGCCCAGTCTGTCGGTAGCGGGACTGCCTGTCTCTTCCGATTCGATGACTCGCTAAAGCGGGGTGTCGACCCCGCTCAGGAGGCTTGGACTTATGGACAATCTCCCGCATCCGCACCACAACGGCAAGCCGTCAGTGAATCGATCTGCACCTCGGCGAGCGCGTCAGAACCGGTGAACGCCACATCGACCTTAAAGAAGATGTTATCGCTCTGCCGTTCCAGGACGAATGACGGGGCTACGGTGTCACTCACTGGATTGTCATGTGTCCTGCTGAATATCGTCCAGTTTCCAACAATCGTAATAAAATTGGCTTCCGATATCTGATTCTGGTCAGGAATGAATGCCTGTAGTGCAGATACGTCCGATAATGCACTGGGATCAGTTGTGGTGACAACCCTGATCGTGTCTATCCCTGAGGCATCGATCTGGATAATCGATGGCATCTCTCCAAGTCCTGGCAGATAAGGCAAGGCGGTTTGCAGGGTAAGAGGATTGCTGCAAACACCCCCCGGATCTGTGGCGGTTATATTTACCGTATCCGCAGTGCTGTTGACTTGGCCGTCATTTACGATAAGCGAGAGTTGGTAGATACCCTCAATATCGGGTGTAAAAACCGGTTGCTCAAGGGTTGGCGTTGCCAGTGAGGCATCGGACATCATGCTCAACAGAGGCACGGATTCAAAATGCCAGAGGAAGGTGATTGGATCCGTATCAGGATCACTGCTGCCACTGCCGTCCAGGGTAACCTGCACCCCTGTTACCGCATTGGGCTGGTCGGGGCCTGCATCGGCGACCGGCGGTGAATTGATCATCGATCCGGAGACAGTGACAGTTACACTGTCAGCTTCGCTGTAAACCTGATTATCATTAACGGTCAGCCGTAAAAGATAGTTGCCGTTCACTGTCGGGGTAAAGGTCGGACTGGCCTCTCTGCCTTCGGAAAGCAGTGGCCACGCGCCTGGCCAGGATGTCCAGTCTACCGGCGTGGAGACCAGGCTCCAACTGTAGGCTACAGGGTCAAGGTCAACATCACTGCTATTGCTGCCGTTCAATGTGACCGGGAAATTGGCCGTGACATTCTGATCAGTGCCAGCATCCGCGACCGGCGGGGTATTCGTGGTGACCTTATAGACTATTGTGTCGTAGTCCAAGCGAGCGACATTTGCTGCACTCACTCTTACAACATAATCCCCCTCCATATCATAATTCAGCTGACCACCATTCGGATCAAATAGATCAGAAGTTACGACAGTGGCGTTACTGGTGGCCGGTTTGTTGATCAACCCCCATTGATAACGAGTGACTCCAGAAATGACAGGGGTAGAACGACTGGCATCCAGTATCAGGCTATCCGGTCCAGCATAGGCGACCCGCTGATCCGGCCCAAGGATGGAGACAGGTTCAGGCGTACTTGAAGTTGCAACCACCTTCATCCGGTCCTGAAGCTGACGGTCATAAATACTTTGATTAAAAGCACCGATCAGATCACTGCTGCTGTTATATTCACCATTATCGACCGACAGAAAAAGCACATAGACACCGTCTACATCAGGGGTAAAGGAAGGTGTTGGGGTATTGGCATTTGAGAGAACGGCATGACTCCCCTGAGGCCTTGAATAGAACTGCCATTCGTAGCTCAGAGGCCTGCCATCCACATCATGGCTTTCACTCCCGTCGAGGTTTACCTGTGTGCCAGTGCTGACTCTTTGATCAGGCCCGGCAATCGGCATGGGATGGACATAACCTTCCGATGGATAGACATAGACGTCGATATGATCAGGCGAGCTTACCCAGTCATTTATCTCAATCACATGCAGGCGAACCTCATAATGGCTCGTTCCTGCTGCCATATCATTCTCATTGAATTCAGCAATAAAAGAGGGATTGACTACCTCTGTTGAAGAGAGCGCTGAAGTACTATCCAAAGGACGCTCTGTCATGTACCAAGTGTAGGTCAGCGGCATAAAAGTTTTTTTATGGAAACTATGGCGGGCATTCAACTCAACCAAGGCACCATGCTTTACCACAATATCCGCACCCGCGTTGGCGACCGGAAGAACCTCATCAGCTCTCGCGTAAGCAGTAATCTTGACTATGTCCGACCCTCTAAAGCCGTTATACCAGACCGTTAGCTGAATAACATATTCACCTGGCTCAGGACCGGCGCTAAATGTTGGATTAATAATGTTTGTAGCACTTATCCAAAATGATGTGCCTGCTGGTTGCTTTACTATCTCCCAACTGTATAAAATGCCACTATCTCCCGGATTCGCTCCAAGGGCCGTGTTACCGCCGCTGCCATCGAGATAGACAGTTTCATAGACCCCGACATGCTGATCAGGCCCCGCATCGGCAATACCGTAGCGATCGACATAAAGCTCTTCGTCAGCAGTACCTAAGATCGTTAATAAACCAAAGGCCACCACTACAACGAGCAACAGCATTCTCCAGGCCTGTAAACCCTTATTGATTTTAAGCATGATCCACCTCCCACCGCTGGACCTTATGCAGGGTTAGTAATGCCGCAGCTGTGCCAAAGAGAATGAAAAGTACATCCAGGGGATCGAATGTACCGGTTAGAAAATAGGTGTCCGCGACTTCGAGGAAAGGAAAGTCTTCAAACCACGCGGGTATCATTTCAGTCAGGTATTGTGCAAAAAATGGGTGCTGACCGAATTCAAAAAAGAGTTCTATGGCTATCCAGCCAAGACAGATCAGGATCAGTCCAGCCCTGGACGGATTAAGCACGATGGCTGTGAGTAAAATAAACGCATAGATATGGATGAAGGAGGGAACCGAACTACAAACAGTTGCGGCCGGCATGGAGTAACCGACCGCTTCAGGAAAGATGCTTGCCAGGAAATAGACTGAAGCGCTGTTGCGGCAAACCAGATATACAAGCCCACCCAGCAACAACAGCCCTAGGGCCATCGCCGATAAAATCCGACCCGAACGCCCAAAAGCAGCCATCTGCCGCCTCCTCTACTCCAATAGTAGTTAACTTCGTGATGGCTGATTTGCTATTCGGCTGACACTCATGATTCAGATCAATCGTTATCCAATTATTCGAGATGTGGGGCCAAAATACAGCAGTCAAGTGAAATCCCTCACCCCAACCCTCTCCCTGAGGGAGAGGGGGCCGAAAACCGGCCGAATTGCCGCCCAATCCCGTGAATTTGGTCACAGGTTTGGCATTTCTCCCTCATGTTCTGTTAACCTTGCCCTCAATTTATCTGCCGGATGGCCGAAAATAGTTAGCAGAAACAACCTGCTGGATGAAAATTGAAGGCCCATGAAGTTACGGAACAAAATCTCTGTCGAATCTCAAGACACAATCAGCCGTCGCCGCTTTCTGAGTGGTTGCGCCGTAATGGCCAGTGGTTTGATAGCGCCATCCTGGGTCGCAGCTGCCGCCCGTAGTGAAGCGCGGAGCCTGGCTTTTCGCCATCTGCATACCGGGGAACGGCTGACGGCCACCTACTGGGCCAATGGAGAATATCTGGATGACGGGCTTCAGGAGATCAGTCATCTGCTTAGAGATCACCGTACCGGAGATGCCCAGTCAATCGACCGGGATCTACTGGACCTGCTGCACACGCTGAAAACAGGGCTCGGCTCCAATCGATCCTTCCGCATCATTTCAGGTTACCGTTCCCCCCATACCAACGCGATGCTGCGGGGCAAGAGTGGGAAGAGTGGCGTGGCCAAGCGCAGTCTGCACATGCAGGGCAAGGCGATCGACGTGCGCCTGCCAGGGACAGAGCTTCGCAATCTTCGCAAGGCGGCACTGGCCCTGAAGGGCGGTGGTGTCGGTTACTATCCAAAATCAGATTTTGTCCATCTGGATACAGGCCGCGTCCGATTTTGGTAGGGCGCTAATCTCTATGGGGTTAATTCCCCGCACCTTGTCGTGAAGCGTGAGAAATCACGGCGGGTCTCTCCCTGTGCTTTAACATTCTAACCGGTTTTGATTGGACATCAGTCCATTCCAAAGACCAGCTCGACGGTCTGGCCGCACTTGTTTTCGATATCGCTGATGTCGAAAGCTTTTCCGCTGGCAGAAACACAACTGATCGAGACTATGAATGGCGCCTTGAGTCCCGTGATTCGGGTAACCCGTACAGGCCCTGACGTATAACTGAGATCAAGCAGAGCCAGTTTTCTCGAGTGTAGTCTAATGTACTGGCCACTCACCCGGGCTCGCCCATTGCGCTGCTGCTGGGGGACGTTGTTGCGCTCGTAGGCTTGCTGCAAGCGATGATTGGCAGCTTCAGCTGTTTGCTGACGAACGCTTTGCAAATAGTCCTGATCCATCGCTGATTCGGTCAAAGTGCCTGCCGGTTCTTCGGAAGTCGAGATGGTGTCTGGTGATTCGCTGACACTGCAGCCGATGAGAGAGAGGCTGAGAATCAGAGACATCAGTGGGAAGACGCTGTTCTTGTGCCTGAGGGTTTGGGGATTTGGGGTAATATTGGGCATAGTGATAATAAACTACCCTTTCTGTCGGCTACGGTGTAGTTTTTTATCGGTCTGATTTGCAATCTCTTTAGGGTTTAATCGTTACGGATGTCCAGGAAAAGAACTGATAGATGCTGGCAGCCACTGGATTTTTGCTAACCCGTCACTGGAGAGACAGGCCTAACGGGATCGATCTCGTCTTTTGGGTTCACACCCAGGAAGGGCCACTGCGCTGTGTCTATCCGGATCAGCGTGCCGTCTGTTTCATTCCATCCGAAATCCAGCTGGGGCCGGATTACCTGCCGGGATGCTCTCCTGAACGCAAGCCTTTGGAACTGCATGGGCTGGATGGCGTGACCGTCGATGGACTCTACTTTTCTGCGCAGAAATTGCTGCAGCAGTTCCGGGAACGGGCCACATCCGATGCCATTCCCCTCTACGAATCGGACATCAAACCCCATGACCGCTATTTGATGGAGCGTTTTATCACTGCTCCATTGGAGGTGTTGGGTCATCCAGTCCAAAAGGCGGGTTACCGGGAGTTGGTCAATCCACGACTGCGCCCAGCGACGATCACTCCCGAACTCAGTTATGTCAGTCTCGATATCGAGACCAATGCATTCAGCAGCGAAATACTCTCCATCGCCTTGAGTTGCCGGGGTCGCGAGGCCATTTTGATGCAGGGAGATGGAGCGGACTGGACGACCGATCTGCCTGTCGAATGGTTTCCAGGCGAACGTGAACTGCTCATTGGTTTTTTTGCACGATTGCGAGAGTGGGATCCGGATCTTATCCTGGGTTGGAATGTCATCAACTTCGACCTGAATACCATCGAGTTGCGATGTCGCTACCATCGTTTACGGTTCGACATGGGGCGCGGGGAAGAACAGGCGGCTATTCTGCAGCCTCAGCAGACAGGACAGGTCAGGATCGCCAGCATTCCCGGCAGGGTGGTGCTGGATGGTATCGATAATCTGAAGGCGGCCTTCTGGCGTTTCGACAGTTTTGCCTTGGGTTTTGTGGCGCACAAACTCTTGGGCCGCAAGAAGTTGATCGAAGGGAGTGAGGGTAAGGTCGAGGAGATTCTTCGGTTATTTCGGGAGGATAAACCTGCTCTGGCGGCTTATAACCTGGAAGATTGCCGACTGGTGGAGGCGATCTTTGAAAAGACCGATCTGCTCAATTTCGTGATTCAGCGATCGGTGATGACGGGACTGCCACTGGGACGCCAGGGTGGATCGGTAGCCGCCTTCGACAACCTCTATCTGCCCAGACTCCACCGGGCGGGTGCCGTGGCTCCGGATATCGGCGCCAACAGAGACGGAGTTTCCAGTCCCGGCGGTTATGTGATGGACTCCCAGCCGGGGCTCTATGAAAATGTACTGGTACTCGATTTCAAGAGTCTCTATCCCAGCATCATCCGTACCTTCCTCATAGACCCACTCGGTCTGGTCCGTCCGGGAGATGACCCGGTGCCGGGTTTTCTGGGTGCCGCTTTTTCCCGGAAAGCGCCGATTCTGCCGGACATCATCACCCAGCTTTGGCAACAGCGTGATGAGGCCAAACGGCAGGGAGACCGTTCACTCTCCCAGGCGATCAAGATCATCATGAACTCCTTCTACGGAGTGCTGGGTTCCAGCGGTTGCCGTTTCCATGACGCTCGCCTGGCCAGCAGCATTACCCGTCGGGGACATGAGATTATCACTACCAGTCGGGACTACATCGAACAGCAGGGTTATCGTGTTATCTATGGGGATACGGACTCGGTCTTCGTGTTGCTTGGGCCGGAGCACGACGAAGCGGCATCAAAGCGTATCGGCCGACAACTCGCGACCACCCTCAACCAGTGGTGGACTGACAGACTGCAGACTGAATACCGTTTGAAATCGGCCCTGGAGATTGAATTCGAGACCCATTTCATTCGATTTGTAATGCCTACCCTTAGGGGGGCGGAAACCGGTAGCAAAAAACGCTACGCGGGTTATGTGCGTAATGGGGAAGGAGAGTATGAACTGGTGTTCAAGGGGTTGGAGAGTGTGCGTAGTGATTGGACTCCGCTGGCTCAGTCCTTTCAGCGGGAACTCTACCGGCGGGTCTTTTTCAATGAACCCTGGGACGATTACATCCGGCAGACGGTCGCAAGCCTCAAATCGGGCGCACTTGATGAACAGCTGGTCTATCGTAAGCGCATCCGCAATCCTTTGGAAAGTTACCAGCGCAATGTGCCGCCCCATATCCAGGCGGCCCGCAAGCTGGAGCGGGCGGGGCGCTGGATCAGCTATCTGATCACCCTCAATGGTCCCGAGCCGCTTGCTGATCTGCGGAGTCCTATTGATTATCAACACTACATCGATCGGCAGTTGGCCCCGGTGGCGGACGGTATTCTCCATTTTGTCGGCGGGAGTTTCGAACGTATCACCACCAACCAGATGGACCTGTTTTGAATCTTTTGGGTTTAATGCCGTAGGCGCCACTCCTGCAATAGCATGCTGTCAAAATAGCTCAGCGCCGTTGCCGGAGACGGTCACAGTTCCCATATTTGATTGCTGTTCCACTTCGCTATCCGGCGATTGGCGCTCACCACCCAGAAACTGGGTTACCAGGCTGCCCAGTTGCTGGGCCAGTACCTTGAACTCGTTACCCAAGGCTGCTGTCTCGTCGGCGATCCCCATTGTCTCGGTGGACAGTGCGACGATCCGATCCAGATTGTGATCGACATGCCGTGTCTGTTTGCGATTACCGGCCATGGCATCGACAATGTGCGCGTTCATACCGGATATCTCCTCTGCGGCTTCGGTAATGGCAATCAGGGCAGTACCGGCCTGCGCAGCCACATCCACGCTGTTATGGGCCTTCTCGAATGCGCTGCTGATAATGTCCACCCCTTTGTTGGTGGCCGAACGCAATTCTTGGATCTGTTGGCCGATGCGGGCATTCTGCTCCGCCACCTCCTGTGAGAGCGCGCGCACCTCGTTGGCCACCACGGCAAAACCACG
Organism: endosymbiont of Escarpia spicata; assembly: GCA_003349915.1. Taxonomy (GTDB): domain Bacteria; phylum Pseudomonadota; class Gammaproteobacteria; order Chromatiales; family Chromatiaceae; genus QGON01. The sequence continues at coordinate 28,419 of QFXE01000005.1, read as the reverse complement.
ACCGTACTCTCCGGCTCGGGCGGCTTCGATGGCGGCGTTCAAGGCCAATAGATTGGTCTGATCGGTGATGCCTCCAATCAGGACGACGATGTTGCCGATGCGTTCACTTGCCGCTTTCAGTTCACCGATCGCCCGGTTTGCGCTGTCAACCTGGGCCGCGACTTCGTTGATCGCCCCGACAGCATTTTCCACAATCCGGCTGCCGCGATCCGCCTCGTCGCGCACCATTTTTGCTTTGGTAGCCGCATCAGAGGTCAGGGTCTCGATTCTTGAGAGGGTTTCATTCATAGCCTGCACAGCGACCGTCACCTCCTGAACCCGCTCATTCTGGGTGCCTGCACGCTCCCGGTTCAGGCTGGTAACATTGGTGAGCCGTTGTGATTCTGTCACCAGAGTACCCGAGGAGGCGTTCACCAGGTCTACAATCTGGCTCATTCTTCCTACGAAATTATTGAAGGCATCCGCGAGTTCGGTGAATTCATTCTTTCCCCGCACCGGCATGCGGCACCCGAGATCTCCGTTATTCGCAAACTCCTGCATGGCTTTCACGCATCGCCCAAGCGGGTGTGTGAGGATATAGAATCCACTCATGGTCAATAGTAGAAGCAGCAGGAATCCTGCGCCGCCGATCAGGTAGAGGCGTTGTGCGCCACTGCTTACTTGGATCAGTGCCTCGGCAACTACCGCTTCCGCCTGGGGTGACAGTGTCAGTGCGGCGATGGCATGCAGGCTCGCTTCGATCTCATGTTGGGAGTGGGCCGCACTGGCCAGGCCCAGAAAGAAGACCAGTCCAATCAATACGGCTCCGGCGAACAGCCGCTGTTTGATGCTGAAATAGGAAAAACTCTCCTTGAGACGATTCAATATGTTCCCCGTGTTTTTCTCTTCGTTGATCAAGAGAATCCTCCTTGAAATACCCGATAAAAGCCGGCTTCTGAGGAAAAGTAATTGGCGATTGCCTCCCACGACATCGGACGATCCAACAGGTAACCCTGCACACAATCGCACCCGTCGTCACGCTGAAACTGTAACTGCTCTTGTAACCGGGGCATCAAACGCAGGGAGAGTCCGCTGGCGATGCCAGTCGATTCGGGGGGAGAGGTCTTATTCTTCTGGGGCAAAGCACCCATATCGCCATTTTCCTGAAAAAGTAGTCAGGCAGCGCCGCTAGGCACTGCAGAATGGCGGTTCGGGGCCGGGAAAGGCACTTGGCCAATCCTGTGAACGCTTTCGGGGACGGGTCCTGGCCCCCGATAGCGGGAAAAACAGAGTTGCTTTCAGATCTTTTCGGCAGCGTAGGTTGGATCTTTAATCCAAAAGAATGAAAAATGAGAACAACGCTATATTCCTCAATTCAGGTGTGTTGTCGGCTGTTTACAACTCAAGTTTCGGAGTTCGTGATGATGGTTGGTATGGGGTGCGGTTTCTCTAAATGTGGAGAACGTAGGGTGCCCTGTGCGCACCATGATGGCTATGCGTTCCTGGAAGATACGCTGTTAAGCGTTTCCAGTGCGCTTACAAGATCCTCGGCCACCTCTGTGAGCTTGCGATGGTTGGAACGGGCGTGGTGGCGCAGCATTTCAAAGGCTTCGTGTTCACTTAGGCCTTGGCGATAGGCCAGGATGCCCACAGCGGTGTTTATTGTTCGTTCCCCGCTCAGAGCTTGTGACAGTTGACCCTCTTTCTCGCGCAACTGGCGGATCTCGGTGCTGCGTCCCAAAGCCGCCCGTATTGCTGCCTGGAGTTGAGGCGGGTCCACCGGTTTGATCAGGTAACCCAGCGCACCTTCCGCCACGGCCCGGTCCACCACGTCGTCGTCGCCGTAGGCGGAGAGGAAGATAAAAGGGATGTCGCTATTCTGACGTAGCCAACGGGCGACTTCGACACCGTCTATCCCAGGCATACGTATGTCGAGAACCACTAAATGGTGATGGTGTCTGCTGCAGAGTTCGATGGCAGTTTCACCGCTGTCCGCCTCCGACACTTCGTAACCTGCGAGGCGTAATCCCTCGCCCAAGGTGGAGAGAACCAGACGGTCGTCATCGACCAAGAGGATTTTTGTACTGCCCATTGTCATTCCCTATCTTCATGTCCATTGAACTGCGGAGGGGAGCCGCTCCCTTATTAAAATGCTCCTGCCTGTTTATAGCAGATTAGTTCATTCTACCGAAAAAGCCTGGAAATAAAAGGAATCTAGTTCCTGTTACGGCTCTTTTGTACTCCAGATCACTGGAGGTTCCAACAGCAGTTCCGCAACCACATACCCCGATTTGGACTCAAGTGAAAGTTTGGCTCCTTTGGTCGGCAGCAGCGTGCGAACGATCTTGAGGCCCGTCCCAAGAGTCGCTGCTGTATCGAGATCAAGGCTTTCCGGCAGATGCTTGCTGTGGTTACGTATCCGCAGGCGGACACCGGTATCCGTTGTGCCAAATTGAATCACTACCGGTTGCTTCCCGGGTGGTGGTGAAGCGTGTTTGACCGCGTTGGTGATCAGTTCGTTGATCACCAGAGCAACAGGTATGGACTCTTCCCGATTCAGTTCCATCGAGCAGACCTCGTCGACCTCCAGCACGATGTGTGCAGGGCGTGTGTTGCGGTAGACATTGAGGCTGGCCAGGAGAAGTTCGCTGATCTTTATGCGTCCACCGCCGGTGTCACACTGCAGCCCGTAAACGGTGGCAATGGAGCGTATCTGGAAGATGGCCTTGTTAAGGGCCTCTTCGGCAGGGAGACCGCTCTGTGAAAGATTGTGCAGCAGTCCAATTACCCCCTGAAGATGGTTCTTGATGCGGTGGTGCACCTCACGGACCAACGTTTCCCGGTGGGTTTTCTCCTCGTCCAGGCGTCTCTCCTGGGCCTGCTTATGCTCGGTGATTTCGAAGCTGACTCCCACCAGTCCCGTCACGGCGCCATTTGTGTCGAATACCGGGGTTTTGGTGGTGGAGAACCAGCGGATGGTACCCGCTGGGTCGGAAACCGCCTGCTCCAGGTCGGTAAAGATGCGTCCATCGTTGATTACCTTATAATCGTTGGATTCGAATTCCTTGGCCGTGTTCGGGGGAAAAATATCTGCGTCTGTTTTACCGATGATCTGCTCTGCAGATATCTCCATGAAGGCCAGAAATGCCTGGTTCACAGACTGGTAACGCAGTTGGCGATCCATAACATAGACTGGTGCGGGAATGGTGTCGAGCAGGCTGTGTAACTCAGCGTTTTTCTGCAGCAATTCCATCTCGGTTTTTTGGATGTCCGTGATGTCGGTGAGTATGCAGTGGGTGCGCAGGAAGCGGCCCTGCCCGTCATGGGCTATACGGCCGTTTATCGAAAAGAGTTTTTCAGTGCCGTCCTTGCATTGGAACAGGATTTCGACCCTGTCGACCAAACCGCACGCTAGAAATTCGGCAAAAGCTTTGCTGAGTTTTACCTCCTGGCCTGGCGCATGGAACTCGCCGATGAATTGGCCAAGAACTTCCTCACGGGTATAACCCAATGTCTCTTCCCAAGCTCGGTTGATGGAGAGAATTCTGCCTTTCTCATCCAGGCTTTGGTAAGGCAGGGGAGTCTCTTCATAGAGCCGGCGAAAGTGTTCCTCGCTGGTTTTAATCTCCTCTGGAGTCGTGCTCATTCCTTTTTCCTGTCACAGGTTCTGGTGACAGTATACTTAACTCTGTGTTTCTGGGGTGGCGGATAATGCGCTAAGATATGTTCGCTGTTTACCTCGATCAACAAGGAAAAGTGATCATGAAAAAGACAGGGACGAGTCTTGTTATAGCGCTGTTTATTCTGCCCTTTCTCAGCGCTTCGGCGGATGCGCCAAACCTTCTTCTGCTGCCACCGAACCCAACGACCATCCCTACGGTTTAACACTCTGGTGCACCTGTTTTTCCTGAAACCGCCGTACCAGAGCCTTCTCCCCCTCCACCAGGAACAACACACTGGAGGAGACCAAAAGAATGCGCAGCCACACGTCGGCTCCTATTGCAGCGGTGCCGAACAGGGTCTGTAGAGGCCCCGTATAGGTAAAGGCGAGCTGGAACAGCACCAGGGTGGCCACCGCCGCCAGCACGTAGCGACTGCCGAATAGGCCGTGCCGGTTGAGTACCGGCTCGGTGATGTAGCGGGAGTTAAACAGATAGAAGATCTCGAAGCAGACCAGGGTGTTCACCGCTACGGTACGGGCCACCTCGATATTCGCGCCCTGTTCGATCTCCCACACGAAAAGGCCGAAGGTCCCCGCCATCAGTACCAGCGATACGTAGGCGATGCGCCAGAGAAAGTGGCGGCTCAATACAGGCTGGACCGGGTCGCGGGGGGGACGTTTCATTACACCGTGTTCGGGTGGCTCGAAGGCGAGCGCCAAGGCAAGGGTGACGGCGGTGATCATGTTGACCCAGAGGATCTGCACCGGGGTGAGCGGCAGCTCCTGAAAGCCCAACAGCACTGCGCCGAGGATCACCAGCGCCTCGCCGCCATTGGTGGGAAGGATGAAGAGGATCGCCTTTTTCAGATTGTCGTAGACGGTTCGGCCCTCTTCCACCGCGTGGGTGATGGAAGCGAAATTGTCGTCGGCGAGCACCATCTCCGCTGCCTCCTTGGCCGCTTCGGTGCCCTTGTCGCCCATGGCCACGCCAACATCTGCGCGTTTCAGGGCCGGGGCGTCGTTGACCCCGTCTCCGGTCATGGAGACGATCATGCCGCTTTTCTGCAGCAGCGTCACCAGACGCAGCTTGTGCTCAGGACTGACCCGGGCATAGATGTCCACCTTTTGAACCCGCGCCAACAATTCCTCATCCGAGAGGGCATCCAGGGCTTGGCCCGTGAGGGCATTGTCAGTGTTTGCCAGTTTCAGCTGGCGGGCGATGGCAGTTGCGGTATCGGCATGATCGCCGGTGATCATTTTCACCTGGATTCCCGCCTCGCGGCAGCGGGCCACGGCGGCAATGGCCTCTTCCCGTGGAGGATCGATCAGGCCATAGAGACCGAGCATGGTGAGATCCTTCTCCACGTCTTTGAACTCCAGGTCCAGACGTCCACCGTGAGCCGGGCGCATGGCTACCGCCAGCAGGCGCTGTCCCTTGGATGCCATGGTCTGCATGTGCCGCTCCCAGCTGTCACAGTCGAGTGGTTTTTCGCCTTCAAGACTGAGTTGGGTGGCGCAGCGTTCGAGGATCCGCTCCGGCGCTCCCTTGATGAAGATGAAATACTGCCCCTTATGACTGTGGTGCAGAGTGGCCATAAACTTGTGGCCTGACTCGAAGGGAATAATGTCGTCACGGGGGTAGAGAGCGGCCTCGGTCTCAGGATCCAGCCCACTCTTCAGGCCGGCTATCATCAAGGCACCTTCCATGGGATCACCATGGACCTGCCAACCGTGGTCCGAGTGCCGCAGTGCGGTCTCGTTGCACAGCAGACTGGCCCGGAGCATCTTCGACAGCACCGGGTGCTTTGCCAGAGTGACCTCCTTGCCCTGAAAGGAAAAACCTCCGTGAGGATCATAGCCAGTGCCGCTAATGTCGTAGAGATCGTCGACGGTGGCGATGTTGCGCACGGTCATCTCGTTGCGGGTGAGAGTGCCGGTCTTGTCGGAGCAAATGACGGTCACCGCTCCCAGGGTCTCTACCGCCGGCAGGCGGCGAATAATGGCATTGCGTCCCGCCATGCGCTGCACACCGATGGCCAGGGTGATGGTCATGATGGCCGGCAGCCCCTCGGGAATGGCTGCTACTGCCAGTTCTACCGCAGCGAGAAATATCTCGGAGGATGAGTAGTCACGCACCAGTACACCGAAGGTGAAGGTGAAGAGAGCCAGTCCCAGGATGCCTGCGGTGAGCCAGCGCCCGAACTGGTCCATCTGTTGCAGCAGGGGGGTGGTGAGCTGCTCCACCCCGGCCACCATGGCGCTGATGCGCCCGATCTCGGTCTTACTGCCTGTGGCGGTTACCACCCCGGCCCCCTGACCATAGGTCACGAGAGTGCCTGAGTAGGCCATGCAGAGCCGATCCCCTAATGCAGCCTCGGCTGCCACAGCTTCAATCGCTTTCTCCACTGCAACCGACTCACCGGTAAGGGCGGCCTCCTGGATCTGCAACCCCTTGAGCCGGAACAGCCGCAGGTCGGCGGGAACCTTGTCGCCGGATTGCAGCAGCACCACATCACCAGGGACCAGTTCCTCTGCGGGAATGGATATCCGTTGGCCGTCACGCAACACCAGCGACTTGGCGGAGAGCATCTGGCGGATGGCTCGCAGGGCATCCTCCGCCTTGCCCTCCTGTATGAAACCAATGATGGTGTTGATCAACACCACCCCCATGATCACGCCGGAGTCCACCAGATGATCGAGCATCGCCGTCACGATGCCCGCCACCAGAAGCGCATAGATCAGGACGTTGTGAAACTGGGCGAGAAAACGCAGCAGCGGTCCGCGAGGACTCACCTCGGGGAGTTGGTTGGGGCCGTACTGTTGCAGTCGCAGCTGGGCGTTTTCGCCACTGAGGCCCTGTTTGGTGGATTTGAAGGCAGTGAGTACCTGATCCGCCTCCATGGCGTGCCAAGGCAAGTCGGATTCAGTGGAGGGGGATGCCTCTTTCTGCGCTGAGGCGTGATGGGTATCCGACCCGGTGTGAGCCATTACGCTGAAATGGGGCAACTTATGCCAATCGAAGAGATTCCTAGCCATGCGAGTACTCCATAAAGCTGAGTTGAGCAGCTCGTCTGCTCAAACGAAACTTATACCCGGAGGGTGCAAACAGCTGTTATCTCTAAATTTAGGCTACGAAATGCTTTTCTTAAATACTAATTAGGAGGGTTCTGGTGACAGTCTACTTAATTCTGAGTTTCTGGGGTGGCGGATAATGCGCTAAAATATAATCGCTGTTTACCTGGATCAACAAGGAAAAGTGATCATGAAAAAGACAGGGACGGGTCTTATTTTTGCGCTGTTTATTCTGCCCTTTCTCACCGCTTCGGCGGATGCGCCAAACCTTCTTCTGCTGAAAAACTATCGGCCGGGGATGGAAATCACTGGCTGGTACATGAGTGAAAAACTCGATGGGGTGCGGGCTTACTGGAATGGCCGGCAACTCATCTCCCGCCAAGGCAACCCGTTCGCCACCCCGGACTGGTTCACAAAAGATTTCCCGCCTTTTGAGCTGGATGGTGAACTTTGGATTGCCCGGGGGCGGTTTGAGGAGGTTGCCTCCATTACCTCACGCGACCAGCCCCACGATGGCTGGCAACGAGTCACCTACAATATATTCGAGGTGCCCAATGCGCCGGGGAATCTGGGTGCCCGTCTGGGACGATTGCAGAGTTATCTTAAGCAATATCCAGTATCTCGTATCCATATTATTCCCCAGATGCATTGTAGTAGCGATGATCACCTGCAGGCACGGTTGGCCGAGGTTGAAGCCGTAGGTGGTGAAGGTCTGGTCTTGAGGAATCCGGATATCCCCTACGAGTTCAGTCGCAGTCCCAACGCACTCAAGGTAAAGCGCTTTGATGATCGGGAGGGCAGGGTGGTCGGCTATCGGCCCGGAAAGGGCAAATATACAGGAAAGGTTGGTGCACTCTGGGTGGAACTGAAGGATGGCAGGCGTTTCTATATCGGTACCGGCCTGAGTGATCGGGAGCGGGAAGAGCCCCCATCGATAGGCTCGACCATCACATTCAAGCATCAAGGCTACACCGCCAACGGGATACCCCGGTTCGCATCATTTCTGCGTATCAGGGAGACACTTTGAATCTAACTTTTCGCAGCTTGCAGCGACCGATTGCAGGAGCGGCGCCCCGCCGCTCCTGCAATTTAATACCCTGTCTGCTTGCAGCGGGATGGTTTTACATATTCACACCATCGCCATCCCATATGAAGCTGCCCATGAGGGCATTTCCACCGAGATCAAGTGTGCGTGTGACTTCGAGTGTTTCCATGTCAATTTCAAAAAACACACCATCATGGCTTGCAGAGCTGTAGAAATATTTCATGTCCGGACTGACCGCTGAAGTGTGTGCTTGCGACTTGTAATCCGGGGAAGCTGAACTGGCGACTTCAATGTTCTTCAACCAGCTGTGATCGGTGGTATCGATCACTGTCATATATGTGTCGTTGTGATTGGTTACAAATGCGAGATCACGCATCGGTGCAAATGTTGTGTGGCCGGAACCAATGCCCGTTTCAATCATGGTTTCAACACTCATTGAATCCTTATTGACAACAAAAACGTGGCCTTCAGTGGAACCGATATAAATATGGATACCGTCCGGGTGGAAGTCGGCATGATGGGCTCCCATTTCAGCTGGATTCAGCATTTCAGGATCGTAATCGCTGAGGATAGCCTCGCCGGTTTTTACCATCCTTTTTCTCTTGATATCAAAACGCAAGATCGATGGTGATATCTGCGCTTCCTGATTACCCTCAGCAACTGCGAAAAAAGTATCGTTATCCGCATCTAAAGGTGACTTGAAAATATGGTGTACTGAAGTCGGGGCGGCAAGGGTTGAGAGAAGGTCACCGTTACGGTTCCACAGCTGAATCTGACGTGCTGCCCGGTCGAGCATAAAGAAACGCTGATCATCAACCCAGAGAGGGTGGCCTGTCGCGAGTGAACCACCATAGTCGTGTGGTTCAGAGAGTTCATTATAACCCACAACTTTGGTAACCACGCCATGATCAACACGTATGATGCTGGTCATTACCTTGTCACCGCCGGATATCAAAGAGAGCCCCGTGTCAGCATTAAAGTTCGTGGAACGGGGTTTATGTTCCAGTTGAATCTGGCCAACATTTTCAATGTCGTAATTGTCTACTACTGTCACAGACTCTGTTTTACGGGTTAAAGCATAGGCTTTGGATACCCCCTGTTGATCGATGCCATACGGTCCGTCTCCTGTGCCCTCAACGGTTTTTAGCAACTCCATATTATCAACATCGATAATAAAAACCCGATTGGCATCCCAGTCGCCATAATAGGCCAGATTTTTCACGCCGTAGATATTGTCACTCACATATCCATCCTGATTAACATAACCGGGATTCAGATGATTTGAGCCTGCATGTTGAGGTCCGTGTGCGGCATGTAGGTTTATGGTCGTAAAGAACATTGAAAACAGTAGTGCTGTGTATTTGAAATGTTGTTTGTTCCGCATAGGTTTGCTCCTGTGGAGTGATATCAATAGTTAACAATAAGTATTGTTAACTCGATTTCAGAACAGAGTTGTTTGTCTGATCTGCTTCTGCGGCAGTTTGTCACTGAATGTGGCGGGGTATTGTGACTGTAATCAAAATGCACGCGGAGGAAAGTCACAAAAAACAATGTAAATCAATATGTTGCGTCATATGGCGCAGTTGTGCGTCAAGTGCCGCAATAACTTTTCTGAACCACGGAATGGATTTGTTTTTTGTTGCGGGATGGTTTATTGCTGGATGTTGGTCGTGGGTCAGCGCGTTCGGTCAGGCAATTCCCGGCCAAACCCTTATAATCACCGCATCTTTCATTTGGAGTATGTAGTATGGGTATGTTCACCTGGATTATTCTTGGTTTGATCGCGGGTATTCTTGCCAAGTTGCTGATGCCTGGCCGGGATGGTGGAGGCATGATTCTCACCACCCTGCTTGGTGTGGCTGGCGCCTTTATTGGTGGCAAGATTGGCCAGTTTGCCGGTATTGGTTCGCCCAGCGGTCTCGACCTGATCAGTATCGCCATGGCCACAGGCGGGGCTTTCCTGTTGCTGTTTGTTTTTCGTCTGCTGCGCGGCGGTAAAAGCGGCGGCAATGGAGACAGTATCTGACTGTGGTTAAGTGACCCGGGGTCGGGGTCGTGAGGGAGTTGGTCGGGGGTATGGTTTGATGCCTGCGTCAATGCGACGCTGGAGAGGTTGCCTCATAGTCGGGACGACTCCGGCCCCTGGAGATTGGTCCAGGGGCCGGAGTTGAGAATGCGTTCATCGAGGCGTGGTTAGATGCAAGTTCGATGAGATATTGGAGAAGCTGCGCACAGGCAGATCGACTCAGTCCCCTCGAGATTAGGCGATCTCTACCAGTTCGATGTCGAAGGTCAGAGTCCTGCCGGCGAGGGGATGGTTGCCATCCACGCGAACCGTCTCTTCTGCCACCTCAATGATGACAAGATCGAAGACTTGACCATCAGGGCCCTGCGCCTGCAGCGGCATGCCGACCTCAGGTTCCATGTCATCGCCCAGCGCCTCGCGGGGTACTTCCTGTACCATCTCTTCGTGGCGTTCACCATAGGCATCTTCAGGCAGAATATCGACGGTCTTTTTCTCGCCAACGGCCATACCGCTTACCGCGTTGTCAAAACCGGGGATGACCTGACCGCTGCCCAAAGCGAACTCCAGTGGCTCACGTCCTGCTGAACTGTCGAATTGGGTGCCGTCATCCAGCGTGCCGGTATAGTGGATTTTGACGGTATTGCCTTCTGTTGCTGTGCTCATGCTTGTCTCCTAAGTCTGTTTGCTTTTCGTCGTATTTGCTTAAATCAGACGTGCTAACCCGAAAGAATTTGGAGTAACAAGCTGATGAAAAAGGTCGTTAGTGAAGAAAAATTGATCAAATCCTAGCACCATAGCAGATTGGTGGCGCGGCTCCTACTATGACTCCGGGTGATCTGCAGATTCGAGAAGACGGCGCGTCATGTGCAGCCGAACATCGGCGGATTCCGTGATGACGTGGAACAGGTGATGGGGGCCAGTGGAATTGGCGATGATGGTGTCAAGGTCGTCGTGCACCTCTCGATAGATCTCCAGCAGTCGCAGATCGAAGCGGTGAAGGGCCTGGGTCAACGGATCTTTACGCTGGCGGGCGAGAATCGTTTCAGCACCATCCTGGTGCAGGTTGCCAAGGCAGATATGCACTGCCGAGAAGAGCGTTACCCAGCCGCTGAACCAGAACATCATATCGATATCGAAGACCTCGCCTTCGGGTACCCGGCCCACCAGTACCTCCTGCAATAATCCCTGGTCCTTGACGAATTCACCGGCTTCAAGAGTCTCCGCCCGGCCATAGGCGTCGATGGTGGAGCTGGTGAGCAGGATCGGGCGATCAGGGTATCGGCTCAGCACAAAGCTGGCATCTTTTACCAACTGTCCCCGCTGCCCCGGACTCATCGGGTTGGCCTTCTGGCGTGGCGCAGGCGCGGTCGAGAGGATCTGGAGCTGATGTTTACGTCGCCCCAACTCTTCGACCAGCCGGTTGAAGACGCCTCGTTTGAAGAGATCCATGGAGAAGTTGAGATGGGTCTGTTTGTGCAGCAGGCCGAGTTGTATGCGACTGTAGCGGGGCGCCGCTTCTACGATATTGGCGATGCGGCAGACCGGGATGCGCTCCTTGAGGCGGCCGTCCTTGCCGACCACCACCTCCTGATGGAACTCATCGAAGCTGATCTGTAGCAGGATCGACGCCCTGGTCCACTTTTTTGGACGCTTCTCAATCTCCTCGGTCATGCGGCGCAGTACTTCATTGGTGGTCTTTTTATCCACCGCGAAGTCGCCGTTGAGCAGGATGGCGAAGGTGCGGATGTGAGGCATCTCGCGGATCGCCCGGTAGAAGTGATCCATATGGCGGGTCAGGTCGCCGCCGGTGAAGAGCACACTGTCGGTCAGGCTATCTACCAGCTCCATCACTGGACCGGCGTCAGGTTGATCTTTGCTCGGCGGACGCCAGATAAACATGCAGTGGCGGCAGGTCTGGGGACAGCCCATTGCCGGGATCAGCCCCAGCTTGGTGAAACGGCCGGGTTTTACCGGCTGATCCGGCAGGGCATCCACCAGCGTCAGCCGCTGCTGGTCGGCGGCCCCAAGCATCTCCCGGTAACGATCCCGCTCCCGGTGGCCCAGTTCGCTGTAGGCTTTGGCCGGTGTCTGCTGCAGCAGACCCAGCTCATCCCAGAGTGTGAGCACCCGCCGGGTCAGCGCTTGCGGATCGTTATGGCAGTCGGTCAGCAGCCGCTGCAACTGCTGACGCTGTACAGGCCCTTCGTCATCTGCGCTCAACCAGTGGGCAATGTAGCCCTGGATGAAATCATCTGCATCCTCAGCCTCATCGAGCAGGCGGATAAGAAATCCCCGTGAACCCTTGCTGAAACTTGCCAGCACCTCGCCACGGAATGGGGTGGCAACCTGCTGTCTCAGCCAGTGATAGATGTAGAGGTAGCTCATGAGGAATGCGAGGTCTTCCGCATCGGGCCGGATACCGAGCAGACGGAGCATGCCGCCCGAGGTTAGACGGTTGACCTTGGATTTGAAGCGTGATCGAAGCGCGGGCAGGTAGTGGCGCTTCAGTTCGGCCTGATTCTGGCCGGCAGCGGGTTGGGTGGTCTGCAGGCTCATGTGTGTGGTCCGGTGGCTGGTGTTGGTCTATTCTACCCTAGAGTTCTCGATTCCGACCCGTAACACGACAACGATGGTGCATGTTGTTGGGTTACGGCCAAAAAGACGGCCTAACCCAACCTACCAAGAACGTAGGGTGTGCCGTGCGCACCATGATTGCTCCAAAACGTGAGTTAGCATGATAAAACGCAGTACATTCAAACCGGCCTGGTGGCTGCCGGGGCCTCACATGCAGACCCTCTGGCCGGTGCTGGCACGCCGTCGTCCTGCTTTTTCATCAGTGAATGAAAGAATCGAGCTGCCGGACGGTGATTTTCTGGATATCGTTTGGCATGACAAACAGCCAGGGGAGAGTGTGCTGGTGCTGCACGGACTGGAGGGCTCGATAGATTCCCACTATGCTGGGACCTTGCTGCAGGCGCTTGAATTACAGGGCTTCAATCCCGTATTTATGCACTTCAGGGGTTGCAGTGGAGAGCCCAACCGGTTGCCCCGTGGTTATCATTCGGGGGAAACGGGGGATCTTGACACTATTGCCAGGTTGATAGAGCAGCGAACGGACAGGCCATTAAGTGCAGCCATTGGTTTCTCTCTGGGAGGAAACGTCCTGCTTAAATGGTTGGCTGAAAAGTCTTCTGGCTGCAGGCTGAAAACAGCGATTGCCGTCTCTGTGCCCTTCCGCTTGGGGGACTGTGCCGCGCGGCTTGAACGTGGACTCAGCAGGCAATATCAGAATCATCTTCTGAGAAGAATGAGACGATCTTACAAAGCACGCTTCAGCCGCATTCCATCCCCACTATCCGTCGATGTCGATCGGCTGGACAGCTTTAGAACGTTTGATGATGAAGTTACAGCCCCACTGCATGGCTTTGCCGGGGTAGATGATTATTACGGCCGGTCAAGCTCACGGCAGTATCTCAAGCAGATTGAAATACCCACCCTGATTCTGCATGCCGAGGATGATCCCTTCATGTGGGCAGGGACGATTCCAGACGCCGATGAACTCTCCTCTTCAGTCACCCTGGAGTTGTCGACTCATGGAGGCCATGTCGGCTTTGTCGCCGGTGTTCTCCCATGGCGCCCAAGATACTGGTTGGAGGAACGGATCATCGATCATCTGCAGGAAGTGTTGTAACTCAAGTTCTTAAGTTCAAACCATCCTGAAAAGAACGTAGGGTGTGCTGTGCGCACCAAGATAAACAGTTACAACAATCATGGTGCGCACAGCACACCCTACGTTCGCCAGATTCAGAGAATCCACACTCCATGCCAACATCACCACTTTTGGTAGAGTGCGCCGTGCGCACCAAGATAAACTTGAATTATATGTGGCGATCCTCTCAGGCAACGTTTGAGGCATTTAGGTCAGCCAGCGTTTCAGCCCGCTCAGCCATCTTATTCACAATGGCGTAGATGCCCACATGCCGGTTTGGGCTGAGATGCTCTGCCAGATGCAGCCGTTTGAACAAGTCATCGACATCCATGGCACGGATCTCTTCGAGTGTGTGGCTGGAGAGCAGATCAACCAACACTGCCAGCACCCCCTTGATGATCGCAGTGTCACAGTCACCGCGAAACCGGATCAAACCGGGCTGTTCAGGTATGGCCTCAGCATGCACATGTACGGTGCTCATGCAGGGCTTGACCCAGTTCTCCAGGGTCTTTAATTCTTCAGGCAGGGGAGGCAAGGCCTCACCCAGTTCCACCAGATATTGGTAGCGCTGATCCCAGTCATCGAGAAACTCGAAGTTGTCTACAATTTCATCGATTTCATTCATGATTCAATCATCGATGTTTCCAGGCGTTGCCGAATCACTTCACAGAGCTGCTGACGCAGGGACTCTGATTCGAAGCGTTCGAGTATTTCACTGGCGAAGCCAAGACAGAGCAAGCGTCGGGCCTGTTCCATATTCAGGCCCCTTGAGCGCAGGTAGAAGAGGGCCTCTGAATCCAGCTGGCCCACGGTGGTGCCGTGGCTGCACTGCACGTTGTCTGCAAGGATCTCCAACTGGGGTTTGGTATCGATCTCGGCGTGGCGCGAGAGCATCAGATTGGCATTGGAGAGATGAGCGTCGCTCTTCTGCGCCTGCTCGCGCACCAGTATGCGGCCATCGAAGACGGCGCGGCCCTGGCCGGTGAGTATGCCTTTGAAATTCTCCCGGCTGCTGCAATCCGGCACGGCATGATCTATGTCCAGATGATAATCCACCAGTTGGCCGTCGCCTGCCAGATAGAGGCCGTCCAGCTCGCAGTTGGCGCCAGATGCGGTAAAGCGACTGTTGATCCTGGTGCGTGACCAACCGGCGCCGAGAGATGCACTTACCAGCCGGTATTCAGCCTTTGCGTCTAAACCGAGATAGAGTTCACTGAGGTGATAAGCCTGGGGACTCTCCTGCTCGACCCGCTGGTGGTGAAGATGCGCCCGTTCGCCCAGCACAATCTCACACACCAGGTTGGTGAAGTGTTCGTCTTCATCCAAAGAGAGATAACGTTCCACCAGGGTAGCCTTGGCATCCTCCTCCAGGATGATCAGATGGCGGGGGCAGAGGCTGAAACTGGCGGCTGCCCGGGAGGTCAGATAGAGTAATTCGATGGGTTGCTCAACGTTGACTCCGTTGCTGATACGTATGACCGCGCCATCCTGCATCGTCGCCATGTTAAGGGCGGCAAAACCGTGATCCCCGATTCCTGAGAGCGATCCCAGGGCCTTGAGTACCGTTTGGTCTCCTGCCGTCATGACGCTGTTCAGACTGCTCAGTTGCACCCCTTCCAGATCTGTATCGGAAAGCTCGTGCTGAAACAGCCCATCAACAAAAACCAGTCGTCCGGCTACCGGTTCGTTGAGGAACTGGCGTTTCACTGTGTGCGGGGCGAAGCTGCGGTGGGTGTCGTCGTTTACAATAAAGCCTTTTTCCAACAGCCCCTTGATGCTGGTGTAGCGCCAGTCCTCCTGGCGGGTATCTGGGAACCTCAGTTCGTTGAATCGCCGGGCCGCAGCGCGGCGTTTATCTGTCAGCCAGAGGCCGTCACCTACTGGCAGTTTGTCGATGAGGCGGTCAGCGGCCAGTCGATAGCCGGCTATCGATGGAGACTGTTCACTCATGCCGCAGTCTCCTCAAGTAGCCAAGCGTAACCGCGTGCCTCCAGTTCCAGTGCCAGCTCCTTGCCGCCGGAGCGGACGATGCGTCCGTTGGCCAGCACATGTACATAGTCAGGTTCGATGTATTCGAGCAGGCGCTGGTAGTGGGTTATCACAATCATCGCCCGTGCCGGTGAACGCAGCATGTTTACCCCGTCTGATACGGTACGCAGCGCATCGATATCGAGCCCCGAGTCGGTCTCGTCAAGAATTGCCAGACATGGTTCCAACATGACCATCTGCAGGATCTCGTTGCGCTTTTTCTCTCCACCGGAGAAGCCGGCATTGACTGATCGTTTCAGCAGCGTCTCATCGAGTTTTACCTGCCTGGCCTTCTCGCGCACCTTTTTCGTAAAGGAGAGTGCGTCGATCGTCTCCTCGCCACGGGCGCGGCGAATCGCATTCAAGGATTCCCGCAGGAAGGTCATGTTGTTCACACCCGGCAGCTCTACCGGATACTGCATGGCCAGGAAGATCCCCTGCCGGGCTCGCTCTTCGGTCTCCATAGGCAGCAGATCCTGTCCGAGGAATTTTACTTGACCGGCGGTCACCTGGTAGCCGTCTCGGCCCGAGAGGATATGCGCCAGGGTGCTTTTACCCGAGCCGTTCGGTCCCATGATGGCATGGACTTCTCCGGCCTTGATCTTTAGATTGATCCCCTTGAGGATCTCCTTGTCTTCCACGGACACTTTCAGTTGTTTGATGGATAACATTCCTGCAACCTCGATTATTCCCGAAGGGGTCGGTTCCCGGTCACCCCACGGGGCCTTCCAGACTCACGTTGAGTAGCTTCTGTGCCTCTACGGCGAACTCCATGGGCAGCTCTTTGAAGACCTCTTTACAGAAGCCGTTGATGATCATGGATACCGCATCCTCCTGCGACAGGCCGCGCTGACGACAATAGAAGAGTTGGTCTTCGCTCACTTTTGATGTGGTCGCCTCGTGTTCCACCTTGGCGGTTGGGTTTCTCACCTCGATATAGGGAAAGGTATGGGCGGCACAGCGGTCGCCGATCAGCAGGGAGTCGCACTGGGTATGATTGCGGGCGTTCTCCGCACCGGAGGCCACACTGACCAGCCCGCGATAGGCATTGCTGCCGTGCATGGCGGAGATCCCCTTGGAGACGATGGTGCTGCGGCTGTTCTCGCCAAAGTGGTACATCTTGGTGCCGGTGTCTGCCTGCTGGTAACCTTTGGTCACGGCAACCGAGTAAAATTCACCGACCGAATCCTTGCCGCGCAGCAGGCAGCTGGGATATTTCCAGGTGATGGCGGAGCCTGTCTCCACCTGGGTCCAGGAGATATGAGAACGATCGCCGCGGCAGTCTCCCCGTTTGGTGACGAAGTTGTAGATGCCGCCGCGACCCTCTTTATCCCCTGGATACCAGTTCTGCACCGTCGAATATTTAATCTTTGCATCTTCCAACGCGACCAGTTCCACTACCGCCGCATGCAGCTGGTTCTCATCACGCATGGGTGCGGTGCAGCCTTCCAGGTAGCTCACATAGCTTCCGGCGTCGGCGACGATCAGGGTGCGTTCGAACTGTCCTGTTTTGGCCTCGTTGATACGAAAATAGGTCGAAAGCTCCATGGGGCAACGCACGCCCTTGGGGATATAGACAAAGGTGCCGTCACTGAATACTGCGGCATTCAGCGCAGCAAAAAAGTTGTCCCGGTCCGATACTACGGTTCCCAGATATTTCCGGATCAGCTTGGGATGCTCGCGGATCGCTTCGGACATGGAGCAGAAGATCACGCCAGCCTCGGCTAGGGACTCACGGAAGGTAGTGGCCACAGAAACACTGTCAAACACCGCGTCCACTGCCACACCGGCAAGGGCCTTCTGTTCATGGATGGGAATGCCCAGTTTTTCATAAGTGGCCAGGAGTTCAGGATCGACCTCATCCAGACTCTTGAGGCCAGCTTTTTTCTTCGGCGACGAGTAGTAGGAGATCGACTGATAATCGATCGGCGGATGGTGCACCGAGGACCAGTTTGGCTCCTTCATAGTGCGCCAAAACCGGTAGGCCGCCAGCCGTCTCTTCAACATCCACTCCGGCTCGCCCTTGCGCTCGGATATGGTTCGGACGACACCTTCGTTGAGGCCGGGAGGCAATGTGTCGGATTCGATCTGAGTGACAAAGCCTTGGGCATAATCCGACTGGATAAGTTCGCTCATTCCGCTATCTGGTAAGCCCATTTCTATTGCCCCGATTATAACCTAGTAAAATACCGTGAAATTAGGGTAAATTTTTTCAGCCTGGATTATTATCGGGTCCTCAACTGCCCTGCGTAACTTTGTCGGCAACGGGTGCGGCTGAGAATAAAGCAGAGACCTTCAGAGAGAATACCGATGGCAAGAAAGACCACGCCCAGCACAGAAGCGGACAGGAGCAGAAACAGGATGCCCATCCCGGCAAAGAGCAGGGTCATGGCAAGTACAGGTCCCCCGCAACAGCTTCTGGATATAATTCGCGAATTCCACATGAGTACACCTCTTCCGGTTTCATGGCAGCAGGCTGCTATAACCTAGTAATACAGTCAGGAATTATTTATTACAAGGGGAATACCCAGGATAAAAATCATGGGATATGTTTGTATTGCAGAATTATTACTTATTTAACAGATAGATAGCTGGTGTGTGGCTGTAGGGTGCGCCATGCGCACCATGATTGCTTATTCTGGTGCGCATGGCGCACCCTACCAGAGTGAGTTAAATGTCGCGCTTCATCTTTTCAGTAATCGCGGCGGGGGCGTCGCTCCCACAATTTAATAGTCCACTGCGGAATTAACCTGCTTCGTTCGCCTCTGCGGCTCTGTAGTAGCGTTCCGGTCCGATCGTTTTTAGTAGCGCAAGGGCGATGAGCTCTTCATCAACATCACCCTGCTGACTGAAAAGGTGCTGAATCTTGCCTTTGGCCTCGGGGACGGCGGCGTTGATGCCCGGCGTGATTGCCTCACCCATGGATGAGACCATGCATCCCTCCGGGGCAACATTCAGAATCAGGTCATACCCCTTTTGCAGCTTTAATACGGCTTCGCCCACATAGGGGATGAATTCACCCCCCGGACGTTTGGTGGTGATGACCGATTCGGCTATCTTGAGTATCTTCAGCATCGCAGCAGGCATCTCCAGACCGGCTGCGGTATAGAGCGGTTTTGCGATGATGTTGCGCAAAATGAAGTGTACTGCCCTGAGGCCAATCAGCCGCAGCTGCTTCTTGCGCTTGTAGCGGGTGATGCGTTTGCGCTCGCTATTCTCAATAGGGCGTTTGAGTTCGGCCCTGCTTTCATCGATTGCTTCGCGAGCACGCATCAACATGCCTGCAAGTTTATAATCCAGAAAACTCCATACCGGTGTGTGGGTCAGGGTAAATTGCCGGAAGCCCAGAGTGGCCAGCAGCGTCTTATGGACGGCCTCGTACTGGGCGACGCGCATATAGGCTTCGCCGTCGATATGGATGCGGGTCGGGTTACCCTTGAGCGGCTGTGCACACCACTGGCGGGCAAAAGCCTTTAAGGGGTCTTTCAGGTCAGACCGATGCAGACCGTAGGCAAAATAGTTGACCAGGTAGTTGATGCCGGGAACCTTGGAAAAGGCATCCGCTACCCGCAATGCAACAGCTGAGGGCCTCATCTCAAACTCGATAAGCCGGTGCAGTTCCTCTTTGAGTTTTCGATACGCCTGCATAAAGGTCTGGTATTCAGCATAATCCCTGCACTGAGAACTGCCATCGGCCAGAAGCTGATGCAGCACACCCTGCACGATCGCACTTTGCACCCCACGCACGAAGACCCAGGCCGGAAAACCGGTATTGAATCCCTTGTTCTCATGGCCAACGAGAAACTGCATCACCAACTCTTCGGTTGCGTCTTTGCCTGAGTTCTTCTGCTGATTGATGAAGATCTTGTGGGTCTCGACGTACTGCCCCTGGCGGCAGGGTCCCAGTCCCTTGTTGTTGAATATCAGCAATCTTGTCTTGTTGATAAATTCAGGATCGTTTTCCTGCTTGCGGCGTTTGAAATCCTCCATCGCCGCCATCACATCGCCATACACCGCAGCCAAAGGAGCACAGACTGAGTCACCCGACATGGAGCGCCCATCCTTGATGGCGGCCTGCAGGTTATAATCCTCATCATAGAGATCGATACAGGTAAAACCTGCGCTGCGGATGACTGAGGTCAGCCCCCGTGTGTCAGACAGTGTCGGGAAGTAGATCGCATCGGTTTCAGGGTTGAGGGGATCCTGGTTGACCAGGCGGTCGAGCACCTTCACCTCAAAACCTTCCTCTTCTACGCTTTTCAGCTCCTCATGCAGCCCTGACTCCAGTTGTTTGACGTAGGTGTTCATGCGGTTTTCAAGATGCGCCAGCTCCTTGATCGCCGCATCGGACTGGATCAGCAGATAGGGACGTTTTTTTGTCAACTCGGCAATCAGCGGATTGGTGACGCTGTCGGGGCCACACAAAAAGGTCGATACCTGCACCACCGGCATCAGGGTGTCGGAGTTCTTTTCCACCCGCTCAAATACCCGTCGCAATCCGGCATGGCCGGTTACCCTGTGCAGTTCGCGCCTGCTACAGGCATCGGCCAGGGTGGCGATCATGTGTGGATTGCGCCAGTAGAGGTGCTTGAATTTGGGGTTGAAGTCAGCATCGAGGAGATAGCTGGGGATGCCCATCATGTTCTTGTCCCGCAGCAGCCGCCCGACGTGGCTGTCATAGATACCGGGATTGAGGATATATTCGCGGCCCATCACCAGGGCGATTTCGCGCCCATCGTTGAGGGCCTGTTTGGCCAGTTCAGTGGCAAAATCGGCGGCCGCCTTTTTGAGTCCCTGCTGGGCCTGTATCGCCCCTTCAACGATGTTGCGGAACTGTTCATACTCAACCTGCTTGCCGTAATACTCAAACACCGGCTGTAGGCGTGGATAGATCTTCTGTGCGATCCGCTCCGCATTCTGCAACTTGAGGTCCAGAAAAAACAGATGGATGCGGCTTTGCGGGTGCTTGGATTCAGTGACCTTTTTGGCCACCGCCAGCCCACCCTGGTTGATGGTGCAGGTCCGTCCCAGGGAGTGTTTTGCGGGCAGGAACTCGATCTGTGGGGCCAGAATCATGCCGTGTGGCTGTGCGCCCAAGCGCAGGAACTGGCCGACTGCGCCTATGTGCGGGGCACAGGTGTCGATGTGAAAATGCGGTTGGGCATCAATGACATCGGACGCCTGCACATTGTCCACCTCCACCGGGATCTCCAGCGGTGTAAACAGAGAGGCAAAGAACATCGCCCACTCTGAGACGGCGAAGCTGCGCGGTATCACCAGCCGGTTTGGGTCATCGGAGTGGGGCAGGCGGTCGTTGATAAAGTCCCAGATCTGCTTATAGCTGTCCGGGCTGCCTTTTCGCTTGAGGCCCTTCATGGCCTGCACTTCGTTGATCGCGGTGCAACCGCCGAGGGTGAAGGTGAAGCGGTTGCCCTCATTGCCGAGGCCGGTGAGGTGCGCGCGATTACAGCGCGCAGCCTTGTCGCCACACACGGCTCCCTTGCAGACTACGATCTTCTTTTTGTAATCCTTGTCGATAAAGGCCTCAAGTTCGATCTCCAGCGCCGTGGTGGTATTCTGCTCTGCCAGTGATTTAATCAGTCCGACACAGGCGCGGTGGCCCGGATCCGGTGGCACCAGGCAGTAGATGTCTTCGCCCACATAACGCTGCATGCGCTGGGCAACCGCGAGTGGCAGAGGTTCACTGAGCATGGTCTGCCCATGGAGCAGGGCGACCGTGTGCTTCGGCAGCTCGATCTGGCTCCAGAGGCTTCTGGCCATGTTCTCCACGATCGCCCAGTTGGCTGAAGCGAGAATCTCGCCGAGTTCATAACCATCTGCCTGCAGCTTGCGGGCGTTCTCCATCAAAAATACCGCGCAGGTGGCGTTGATGGCATAACCCTTGTCGGCATTGAAGGCCAGTTCACTCGCCACACTGATGTCATCGAGAAAGAACATAGAGGTCAGGGTATCGATCAGGCTGCCTGTGCCTGCGGAACACTTGACGTTCATCGCATTGTCAAACAGTTCGGCCTTTTTCAGCGCAATGGAAGAGATCTTTGTGTCTTCGCCGCCAATGTCGACCAGCAGGCAGAAGTCCTCATTGATGTCGTCGATGCCGCTCGCCTTGAGGCGTTCGATATGTTGACGGGCATAGTCGATGGAACCCCGTGCATGGGCGTAGTTCTCAACCAGCACCGAAACGCGGTCTGCCAGTTGTGGGTAGATGTTTATGAGGGCTTTTTGCACCTGGTAGCGGGCGCTACCCGTCAAGCCGATCTGGCCGATCCGCAGGGTTTTCGCCCCCTTGGTTATGATGTCGGCAAAGATCTTTTTGATCGTATCGATGGTATCGCCGGCATTGGAGTAGGCACCCTTGTAGAGAACGGTGTCACCCGAGGCATCGCTGATGATCAGCTTCGCCATGGTTGAGCCTACGTCCAGCCCCATCATGACGGGTGTGGTGCGGAGATGGGCCGCGTCAAAATGAGTCGGAGCGATGTTGGGGATACGCTGGTAGAGGCGCCGCGCCTCAAGATCTGCCTTGACGTCAAACATGGCCGGGTATTCGCTGAGTCTGGACGTCTGCACAACGCGGCGGTCCGGTTGGGCGAAGTTGCCATCGCCGATGATCTGGCGCAGATACTGTAGTCCCAGCAGCGGAAACCTGCCGCCCTCGTCGTAGCGTACATCTGCGGTACCAACGGATTCGAGATAATCTCCAGCGCAGTCACGGGCAAACTGCCAGGCAAAGATGCCGCCGCTCAACCATACCGTATCAAAACCGGGTTTGAGCTTTTTACAGGCCTTGAGCACCTCGGATTTCAGTGTCACCGCCAAGGCGAAATCGAGGGGAATACCCTGGTTCTTGTCGGAGATCGTCGCCGAAGAGGCAAACACCCCGCAGCGGTCAGCACGGATATCCACGCCATCACGGCGCGGGCGGTTTTCCTCGCCGAGGTAGTCGCGCAACAGTGCGTCAACCGCTTCACGTTGGATATTGAGCTTTTGCAGTACGCGGTCGAGGTTGACCCCAGAGCCCGCGCCGCAACGCGGATTGACCACCAGCATATCGTTCTTGAGATTGCCCTCGATATCGACGCCTATGGCCATATAGCCTGAAGCGGAGATTTCGATGATGCCCAGTGGTTTGTCCTGCAGCAGGCTGCGCGCCGCTGACCACAGCGCTGCCGAGCCAAGCACCACCTCACCCTGGCCGATATAGCGACGAACGATCTCCTGCAATTTACCCGTGATGGTGATACCCGTTTGTTCAGGCTGTCGGTCAAGTCCAAGCCGGCAGATCGTACCGCCGAGATCTTCATTACTGGCTATTTCAATGCTGCCGAGTTCGGTATCAGTGGAATCGCAGGCCAAGATCCGCACACTGTGGACACCGGCATCAATATAGAGGTTTGTGGAGTAGGGCAGTAACCCAATAAACCAAGCGGCAGTGGAGTGGTCTGGCTGTTGGGTCATTTGAGGAATCTACGCATACTTTGTGCTGGGGTCGGAGCTCTTCCGATTACAGCATGTGCGGAGAAATGCTGATTATGTGTCAGAAATTGCATTACGTAACTTTAAGTGCAGATGAAAAGGCTCGAAGTCTTTGTCTGAATAAAGCAATGGAATGTCATTGTTAATGCAAAAGGTGGCAATTAATACATCAACCGTTTTCCGTACAGTCACACCTTTTTTGCGGAGAAAGCGAAAATTGTCAGCACTATTTATCGCAATATTTTTGCCACCAAGTTCAAAAACGGTGAGTGACGTTAGCAATTCCTTAGCGGTATTGTAGTCCCGGTCATGTCTAAATCCCTGCAAAACCTCAATAAGTACCAAATCTCCAAGTCCAATAGGTTCTGTACCCAGCAGGCTATCAAGTTTGTTCGTTTCAGCAGACTGAGTCCCGTTGAAGAAATCGATCCAAACGCTGGAATCGACAAATATCAACTGCCAGACCTCATCTCATCAAGGTTGCCTTTCCAATGCAACTTACCCCTGAAGCGTCTAATATGTTCTTGTTTTTTTAATTTAATCAATGTCTTGAGGCCAAGTTCCACGGCTTCGCGCTTTGTTTTTAAACCTGTCATCTTCAAGGCGTTAGCCATAAGGTCGTCATCAATGACTATATTCGTACGCATGGCAGTATCCGGTGTGTAGTGTATTCATAATTCATACACATTAAAGCCGCTTCAGGCGGATGGGTCAAGGGGGAAAACACCTATCAAATCGAATGTTGGGGTTTGAGTGATGAGCGATCCACAGGGGGCTTCTGGATACTTTGAACGCAAATCTATAGACTGACCAATCGTGTTTTTTTGCCCTTCTTGTGAGTGTTTCCAATCTCTTTGGCCGACGAGGAGCGGTATTTTGGGCAGGATCTATATTCTGGTGATTGCACTCATCGCATCGCTGATGCAATTTGGTCTGGCCAGGATGACAATTATCACAATCAGGGAATATCAAGATAATAAGGTGAATAAAGAAACACTATTGATCACAGGCGGCGCGGGTTTTATCGGCTCGGCAGTCATCCGCTATCTGATAGAAGAGACCGAACATACGGTTGTCAATATCGACAAACTGACCTATGCGGGAAATCTCGACTCGCTCATGCCGGTCGCTGATGATCCTCGATATCATTTTGAGTTGGCTGATATCTGTGATGCAGAGGTCATGGGCGATATTTTTCTGCGCCACCAGCCATCGGCAATCATGCACCTTGCCGCAGAATCCCATGTGGACCGCTCTATAGACGGACCCTCGGAGTTCATACAGACCAACGTGGTTGGCACTTGCAACCTCCTTGAAGTGGCTCGTAACTATTGGCCAGGACTCAGTGAAGAACAACAGGCAAACTTCCGTTTTCACCACGTCTCCACCGATGAAGTCTATGGAAGCTTGGGCGAAACCGGCTTGTTTACAGAAGAGTCCCGATACGAACCCAATTCGCCCTATTCAGCCAGCAAGGCCTCATCTGATCACCTGGTACGAGCCTGGCATGAGACTTATGGTCTGCCGGTGGTGATTACCAACTGTTCCAATAATTACGGTCCCTATCAGTTTCCTGAAAAGCTTATACCCTTGATTATCCTTAACGCCCTGGATGGAAAGGCCCTGCCTATCTATGGCAAGGGCGACCAGATCAGAGACTGGCTCTATGTCGATGATCATGCCAAATCGCTCTATCGAGTCCTTTCCCAAGGCGAAGTGGGTGAGATCTACAATATCGGCGGTCACAATGAAAAAACCAATCTTGAAGTGGTCCATACGCTCTGTGCCCATCTTGATGAGTTGGTTCCCAACCGCCATGGGATAGATACCTACGTTGATCTCATTTCCTATGTTGAAGATCGTCCAGGTCACGATCAGCGTTATGCTATCGATTCCAGTAAGATTAAGAGAGAACTTGACTGGGTCCCAGAAGAAACCTTTGAAAGCGGTATGCTGAAAACCGTAAAGTGGTATCTCGATAATCTGGAATGGTGTCGAAGAGTGCAGGATGGCAGCTACCGCAGAGAACGACTGGGCCTCAACAAGACAATGTACTAAATTGTAGGTTGGGTTAGCGAAGCGTAACCCAACAATCAAATTATCGTCGGATTACGCTTCGCTAATTCGACCTACCTGAAAGTCATTTGCTACCCCCGTCACAGATGGGTGAGGGGTTATAAAACAGGAAACACAATGAAAGGAATTATACTCGCCGGTGGTTCTGGAACACGCCTTCACCCGGTAACAATAGGTGTTTCAAAACAACTCCTTCCAATCTATGACAAACCGATGATCTACTATCCGCTAAGCACCCTCATGCTGGCGGGGGTCCGAGATATCCTGGTCATCACTGCACCTACCTTCAAAGAGCGTTTTGAAGATGTCCTTGGTGACGGTGCTCAGTGGGGGCTAAATATTCAGTATAAAATTCAGCCCAGGCCTGAAGGGCTGGCGCAGGCCTTTATTCTGGGTGAAGAGTTTATTGGCGATGATAACTGTGCTCTGGTCCTGGGAGACAATGTCTTCTACGGACACTATCTTAAAGAAATCTTGGTTGATGCCGCGAACCATAGGGATGGTGCCACAGTATTTGCCTATCATGTAACAGATCCTGAGCGATACGGGGTTATTGAGTTTGATGGCAGTGGTCATGCAATCAGTCTTGAGGAGAAGCCGGAGAATCCACGTTCGAATTTTGCGGTAACCGGCCTCTATTTTTATGACAAACAGGTCGTGGAAATCGCTAAATCATTAAAACCATCTCCACGTGGTGAGTTGGAGATAACTGATATCAACCGTATATACCTGGAAAAAGAGCAACTCAATGTTCATCTGTTGGGAAGAGGTTCTGCATGGCTGGATACAGGTACCTATGATTCATTGCTTGCAGCCAGTCAGTTTGTACAGACTCTGGAACTTCGTCAGGGGTTAAAAATATCCTGCCCGGAAGAGATAGCCTGGAGAAGTCGGTGGATTGATGATGAAGCACTGGAAAAACAGGCAGCCGCATTGTCAAAAAACAGCTATGGGGTGTATCTGGAAAGATTGCTCAAAGAAGGTCTGAAATTAGAATGAAAGTTATCGAAACAGAGTTGCCGGGCGTATTGATTATCGAGCCGAAAATTTTTGGTGATGAGCGTGGCTTCTTCGCGGAAACCTGGAATAAGCAACTGTATACCGAAGCGGGGATTACGTCTGACTTTGTGCAGGATAACCTCTCCATGTCACGTCGAGGGGTGCTGCGCGGGCTGCATTTTCAGAATCCCAATGCCCAAGGGAAACTCGTTACTGTCCTTCAGGGTGAGGTTTACGATGTAGCTGTTGATATTCGTCGTGGTTCACCCACATTTGGACAGTGGGCATCGGTAAGTCTTTCATCTGAAAACAGACGGCTGATCTACATTCCCGAGGGTTTTGCCCACGGCTTCTGTGTAACCAGCGAGACGGCCCTGTTCAGCTACAAATGTACCGACCGTTACAACCCAGGGGCTGAAGGCAGCATACTTTGGAATGATCTTGACTTGGCTATCGATTGGCCGATTGATAACCCGGAACTCTCAGCTAAGGACCAGGAAGGTATACGCTTAAAAGATTTCCCCATTGAGCGGTTACCATTAATCAAAGTAATTGTATTGCCGCGAAAAAAAAAAGAATATTAATCATCGGTGATCAAGGCCAGGTCGGCTGGGAACTTCAGCGTGCCATGACCACACTAGGCGATGTCATTACCATCGGTCGCCGAACAAAATCATTGACTATTGACCTTGCAGATCCCGGTACCATTCGCAAAGCTGTGCGGGAAATTAAACCTGACTGGATCATCAACGCTGCCGCTTATACAGCTGTCGATAAGGCTGAAGAAGAACATGAACTTGCCATGGCGGTAAACGGCACAGCACCCGGCGTATTGGCAGAGGAAGCAAAGGCCATGAAAGCCACGCTAATCCACTACTCAACAGATTACGTGTTTGATGGCAAAGCAACCGAACCCTACAAAGAAGAGAGTCCAACAAATCCACTAAGTGTCTACGGAAAGACAAAGCTGGCCGGTGAGAAAGCGGTTGAGGCAGTTGATGGGCGATATCTTATCTTTCGAACCAGCTGGGTTTATGGCAATCGCGGCCATAACTTTCTGATGACAATACGGCGTCTGGCGCAAGAGCGTGAGGAACTTAAGATTGTCGATGATCAGTATGGTGCACCGACCTGGTGCCGGCATATCGCAGAAGCAACCGGCCAAATTGTTGCGCAATGCGTAGTAGATTCGGATTTGGTTGATGAGAAGCGGGGACTCTACCATCTGAGTTCAGATGGAATGACAACATGGTATGTTTTTTCTAGATCAATATTTGAATTGATGCGTGAAGCGGACGAAAAAATATTACTCCAATCTGTAAAACCTATAACGACAGAGGAGTATCCACTTCCTGCACCGAGACCAGGTTATTCAGGATTGGATAATGCCAAGTTGCGACATCATTTTGGTGTGGTGCTTCCTGACTGGGAATTGGTGCTGGACCAGGTAATGGAAGAACAACGCTAGTAGGGATTTTGTTGCATGAGTATGTACATATCTCGTTGGCATAGCAAAGCGGGACGGAAACAGGGTGAGTGGGATGTCGAAGAACGAGAGCGTTTAGGGGCTTAAATGCCCCAAACGCATCAAGAGATAAAAAACTGACATGCTGCTTATTAATAGTTTTCGATATAGAGATTTGTGTAGGTCTTATCAGATTCGACCGTGCCATTAGAGGGATCAACGAAAACCACTCGTGAACTAAATGAGGTGGTTAAGCCGGACTTATCAACAGCCATCACGACCATCATCTCGTTGGTACCATCAGAATCCCAGTCCACATGGTTCATACCTAAAAGATTTGGTCCAGCCCATGTCCGCATCCAGCTTCCACCATCATCGACATTGCCAGAATAGAGCACTGTCCGAATGCTCTCCTTATAGTCGCCACTTCCGGTCTCTTCACACTCTGAATAGAGTGACACTGCAGTGTGAACCCGGCTGACAGCGGTGGTCCCGGTGAACTTTAGATCGAAGTCATGATCTTCCCAGGCAGGGGAAGTGCAGGGTGTTTGTGGGAATAAAAAGGTGCGTACCCGTGTCCTTCGTATATAAGTAGTGGTGCCGGCCGTCCATACTTTGAAGGAAATTTTGAACCTGTCGGGATAATCATCCGCATCGTCGTCCAACATTTCAAAATGCGGCGTAATTAAATTGCCGTTTTTAAATAGTGGATCCACTCCGATAAATTCACCAGCAAATGCAGAAGCATAAACAAATGTTATTCCACACAGTATCAATCCTGCTTTTCGCATCACTTTCATGACTAATCTCCATCTTGTGTCTGTCGAAGTATTTTAGGAGAAATGGACCCCGGTATTCGGAC
>QFXE01000001.1 GCA_003349915.1 endosymbiont of Escarpia spicata | reverse complement strand
GATCGGAATCACCAGAATACGCAAGGGCTCAGTTTGCCAGAGTTTCTCAAACAATACGGCACAGAAAATCAGTGCCATAGCGCATTGTTCCACTGGCGATGGCCTAATGGTTTCATTTGCCCGGACTGTGGACACACTGGCCACTGTGAAATCAAGGGCCGTAGCGTTTATCAATGCCACCGTTGTCATCGTCAGACATCAGTGACCAGTGGCACGATATTCGAATATACAAAACTACCGCTGACAACATGGTTTCTGGGGATATATCTCCTGACACAGCCAAAGAATGGCATTTCGGCGTTGGAACTGAAGCGGCAACTGGGTATTGGCTACAATGCCGCTTGGCGTCTGAAACATAAACTGCTGCAAGTGATGAAGGAACGAGATGATAGCAAGCCACTATCCGGGTTTGTTCAGGTGGATGATGCCTATTGGGGTGGCGAACACAACGGCGGAAAGCGTGGACGCGGCGCTGAAGGCAAGACACCCTTCATTGCGGCAGTACAAACCAGCGAAGACGGACGCCCAATTGCTATGCGCTTTACCGAATTGAAAGGATTCCGCAAGACGGAAATTGCTCAATGGGCGAAACGACACTTGATCGCATCCAGTCTCGTTGTATCCGATGGCTTGAGGTGTTTTAGTGGTGTGACGGAGGCGGGTTGTCCACACCAAGCGATTGTTACAGGCGGCGGTCCTGACAGCGTAAAGATTGAGGCCTTTAACTGGGTGAACACGGTGATCGGTAATGTAAAGAATTCCATGCATGGCTCTTACCATGCTATTAGCAACAGACACCTGCCGCGTTATTTGGCTGAATTCTGCTATCGTTTCAATCGCCGGTTCAAGCTTGAAGAGATGATTCCGCGCCTCGGCTACGCTGCCGTGCACACGCCACCTATGCCTCAACACCTGCTCAGCATGGCTGAGGCTCGGGGGTAATCAGGAAGCTGTTTGATTACCTAAAGCACTCAGTTTTTCAAGTGTATCGGGAAATTTCCGCACCATTAGAATTAGCGCAGCAGCCTGGGCATTCGGTTTGGCGCGGTCCTGCTCCCAGTTTTCCACAGTACGAGTGGATATGCACAGGCGTCGGGCAAAAAACGGCTCGAGAAACGTGCATACCCTCTCGGGTATCACGAATCAGGTCAGCATCCACTTCAAGTGAAGGAAGGTCTTCAACTTCATGCGAACGCAGGGTGACCTTGCGCTGTTGCTGCATCGCGTCGACCCCTTCCATCAACTCCCCAAACAATTTGCGTTTCTTTGTCATCGTTTTCGCCTCCTGGCCTCCAATTCAGTTTGGATTGCACTTTTCAGTATTTTTGTATATTTTTCTCGTCAGAGATCAGATCTGTTGCCTCGCTCTTGTCATAGAGGGTAAAAAACCAAATCTGGTGGTCAGCCTTCAGATAGTAATAGATCACTTTCAGGCCGCTTCGTTTGCCTTTTCCACGACGGGAGTCTTCCCAGCGGGCTTTCCGAAATCCACCGGTGCCTGACATTTCATCACCCAAATCGGGATTCGCCATGAGTGCCTGTTGTAATGCTCGATAAGCCTCGTCATTCAAATAGCCGGAGAGTAGGCGAGTAAATACAAGGGTATCAAAAAATACTAGCTTCACTTTTTTCTCATTATTCTGCACCTATCTCAACAGCCCCCTCGTCCTTCCAAAAAGCTCATATCACACGTTAGTAAGCAGCTCTTTCTTCTCGAAAACATTCACAGCGGCCACAACGAAATACTCTTACTGATGCAGCAACCGTTATCAATATGCTCTTAAGCGCATTCAGAATAACTTAAAGCGCTCTTGAATTTACTTTTACTTGACATCGGCAGGGGCAGCGCAATATGCTTTAAAGGGCTATTTAATACCATTAAACAACACTTGAGCACATATGGCCGCTAGAAACACATTGACCGCAGTACCGCCCTATCCCGTCGAACATGCCCTCAAGCGCTTGGGCACAAATCTGCGCACGGCACGGCTGCGCCGTAACCTGACGATCAAGGAGATTGCAGAGAAGATCGGGACTGGACCACGTGCCGTGATGGATGCCGAGAAAGGCAAGCCTTCAACAGGAATTGTAGTGTATACGGCATTGCTTTGGACCTATGGTCTTTTGGAATCATTCTCTGAACTAGCAGACCCAGCTGCAGATGAGGAAGGGTTGACACTGGAACTCACGAGCGGGCGCGTCCGCGCAAGGCCAAGGAAGGAACTGGACAATGATTTCTAGTTCACCCTCACAGGAATGCTTCGTCTATATCACCCCGCCCGGCACAACCACGTTTGTGACCGCCGGGAAGTTCGTGCTGGAGACAGATCGAACCGGTGCACCGTTCGGACGGTTTATTTACGGTAAAAGCTATCTGGCACGCCAAAACGCTGTTCCGATCGATCCGGTCGAGCTGAAACTCGGCAAGCCCACCTACCACACGACAGCGCTCAAAGGGGTATTCGGTGCACTGCGTGATTCCGGACCCGACTATTGGGGGCGGCGCGTCATCGAAAAGCATGCCGGAAAGGCACAACTTAATGAGCTAGATTACCTGCTTTCCTCTCCCGATGATCGTGCGGGGGCATTAGGATTCGGCCTGAACCCCACACCCCCTGCCCCGCGCAACCTATTCAATAAGACTCTGGATTTGGAAAAACTTCAAGGGCTGGCCGATGCGCTCATTGCCGATAATGACACGCTACAGGGCTCGGATGCTGAGCAGGTTCAGGACTTGATGTTGATCGGTACATCCATGGGCGGCGCAAGACCAAAAGCGGTAGTCGAAGGTGAGGATGGGCTATGGATCGCAAAATTCAACCGACCGGACGACAAATGGAACCATGCACGCGCCGAACATGCCATGCTGGTACTGGCTCGGGCCTGCGGCATCCAGAGTGCTGAAAGCAAAGTTTTGAATATCGGTGACCGGGACGTTCTTCTCGTCAAGCGATTTGACCGAGAAAAAACGGACACGGGCTACCTACGCGCGCGCATGATCAGCGGCTTGACTCTGTTGCGCACCGAGGACACTCACCAGAGCCGGGACCACTGGTCCTATGTCCTGATGGTGGAAGAGCTGCGGCGGGTTTGCACCGACCCGAAAGAAGATGCAGGGGAACTATTCCGCCGCATGTGTTTTAACGCGCTGATATCAAACACCGACGATCACCCGCGCAATCATGCGCTGATTGCCAAAGACAAGAACTGGAAGCTCTCACCGGCTTATGACTTGACACCGTCAATGCCGATAAGCCGGGACAGACGGGATCTCGCCATGATTTGCGGCGACTGGGGTCGTTATGCCCATGCGGAAAACCTCCTCTCCCAGAGTGAACGTTTCTACCTGAAAAAGTACGAGGCACAGACCGTCATTGCCGAGATGGAAAGCCGCGTGGCAAACATCTGGTATGAGACCGCTCGGCGCGAAGGCGTCTCAGAACAGGACTGTGAAAAAATCAGCAGCGCTTTTGTTTACCCCGGTTTCCGGCTGGAACAGTAGGACCGGGAGGGTGTGGGTGGCGAATTGTAACTTCGCGCGTAAAAACAAACAATTGACAGATCTTGCACCCGATAGCCGTCTGCCCTACCCTGTTGGACCATGAAGGATCTGGTCTTTTTGCTCATACATCTGATGACCACTCTCGCCAAGCTCTGAGGTCCGGGTGGCGCAAAAGCCATTGTTGCCGACAGCCTGCTTATGAAGCAGCAACTTCTTGTCATCAATCGCTCCCGGAAACGCGCACCCAATCTTTCGGTGATCGATCGTTTCCTACTGGGATTCTGGTCGCTTTTCCTCAAGCCGCACCATATCCGGCGATCCGCGATTATTATCAGGCCATCGACCCTGCTGAGATTCCACGAAGCACTCAAGAAACGGAAATATCGGTTGCTTTATACCTCTCGTCAAAAAGGCAAGCCAGGACCCAAGGGGCCATCCCAGGAACTCATCCGGGTCATCGTTGGAATGAAGTACCGTAATCCAGGGTACGGCTGCCCAAAGATCGCAGAGCAAATTTCAAAGTTATTTGGCATCAACATTAACAAGGACATTGTCCGA
The DNA here is from genome assembly GCA_003349915.1 of endosymbiont of Escarpia spicata. Taxonomy (GTDB): domain Bacteria; phylum Pseudomonadota; class Gammaproteobacteria; order Chromatiales; family Chromatiaceae; genus QGON01. The sequence goes on along the minus strand of QFXE01000001.1, from coordinate 347,094 downwards.
CGAATTCTGGCCAAGTACTACTACCCGGCCCCCGATACCGGTGGCGGTCCTTCATGGCTGACTTTCATCGGCCATATGAAAGATAGTCTCTGGAGTGTGGATCTGTTTCAGTGTGAGTCTATTCTGCTTAAGACACACTGGGTGCTCGTGATCATGGATCAATTCACGCGGCGCATTATTGGCTTTGGCGTGCATGCCGGTGATGTGGACGGTATTGCCTTGTGTCGAATGTTCAATAGCGCTATCTCTACTATGGGTACACTCCGAAGTACCTCAGCTCTGACCATGATCCTTTGTTCACCTAACATCAATGGGCAGCTAACCTTCGCATTCTGGATGTCTACGAAGTCAAAAGTATTCCCTATACGCCCTGCTCGCACCCCTTCATTGAACGTCTCATCGGAACCGTTCGCCGTGATTTTCTTGATCAAACGTTATTCTGGAGCGCCGTTGATTTGGAGAGAAAGCTCACGGATTATCAAGCCTATTACAATCTTCATCGCACCCATAGATCACTTGACGGTGATACGCCGACTGAAGTTGCTGGCATCGTGACCAAATTGCCAATCAAGTTGAATAAATTCCGCTGGCAGACTCACTGCCGTGGGATTTATCAGCTCCCAATAGCAGCTTGAGTAGCAATTCGCCACGCACAAGCATGGCTTGCATCGACTGGGTTGAACAGCACAGCTGCTTTTTCTGTGAATTAATTCAATAATGAAAAAAGGCTTCGAATCAGGCAATCCATTCCGATGAAACAGATTGCGGTAAAACCAACTGATGCCAGGTCATGGAAGCGCTTAGCGCTACGCTGGGCTTTGATTCTGGGTCTTTTACTGGCGGGACTCATGTTTATTACCAACATGCCAAATCATTCATATACCGGCCCCTTTCGCCCGCTTACCGCAGATGAGACCATCATCCGCAATCAGCTGCAATCCCATGTATCAACACTTGCAGGCACTATCGGTGAGAGAAACATATGGCATTACACAGAGCTAAAGGCTGCAGAGAATTACATCGCAGACACCTTCGTAAAAATGGGGTATAGCGTAGAGAAGCAGGCCTTCGATTCAGAGGGCAGAGAGGTAAAAAACCTCTCGGTAGAACTACCAGGCAGTTCGGCACCAGAAGAGATCATCATTGTAGGAGCCCACTACGATTCGGTGAGTGGATCTCCAGGGGCAAATGACAACGGTTCGGGAGTGGCTGCACTGTTGGAAATAGCGCGGCTAGTAAGACAAGAGAAACCGGCCCGCACAGTGCGGCTTGTCGCCTTCGTTAACGAAGAGCCGCCTTTTTTCTACACGGAAAAAATGGGAAGCCATGTTTATGCCATCCGTTCACAGGAGCGTGGAGAACGAATTGTAGCCATGCTCTCCCTTGAAACCATTGGTTACTATGCAGATGAACCGGGCAGTCAACAATACCCTTTTCCTTTCAGCTTTTTTTACCCCAAAGAGGGAAACTTCATCGGTTTCGTCAGCAACCTTGGATCACGAGCCTTGATGCGCAAGGCAATCGCTTCTTTTCGCCAACATACAGAATTTCCGTCAGAGGGATTGGCGGCGCCGGGTTGGATTCCCGGCATAAGCTGGTCGGACCAGTGGTCATTCTGGAAGGCGGGTTATGCCGCAATTATGATCACGGACACAGCTTTGTTCCGTTATCCTTACTATCATAGGTCACAAGACACTCCGGATAAGATTGATTATCCTAGGACAGCGCGGGTAGTCAATGGGCTCGCAAAGGTGACCATGGATCTAGCTAGTGTCCGTCCATAAACGCTAAAGCCCTGATTATTATTGATAAAACCCGATCCAGGTCAGTGAAAGCCCCGGTGAAATGAGGCATCCTTTTAATTCAAGCGACTGATTTAAAAGAAAAACCTTAAAACACCGGAGCTGACAATGCGAGAAAAACGCACCATCCAAGCCAGTATATTCGAAGGTTATGCAGAACACGAGATCGGGCGGGAATTGAAGGCAATGTCCGATTGGTTGGACACCCAGCTTGGCCCGCTCGATTGGGTAGCGGCTGATGTCAAACGGCGCAATGTAGAGGAGACCGGAAGAAAGGGTTTACCCATTGAATCGGTACTGCGATGTGCGATCCTGAAACAGTACCGGCAGTTGAGTTATGAAGAATTGGTCTTCTGTTTGATGGACTCCGCCTCCTGCCAAACCTTCGCACGTTTAACGATGGCATGGACGCCAAAGCGGGCAACACTGCAACACTGCAAAGCTCGTATGGTCAAAAAACTTATTGCGGCTTGTTGATAGCAGGATTTGAACAAGACGCCGAGCTGCTTCCGACAAGAAATGGGCGTGTGCCCCAGATACTCCTGCGACTACTTTCAAATTCTTCGGTGCCAAGACAGTACGCAAGATGTGAAGCGCCCTAGCGTAGCTGTCCACACGTCACCGTCAGTGTAACGGAATAGCGTCCTTCTTCAAGGCGAAAAATTCATGTACCAAGGCAGATCGTCGTGGCCCAAGTGGTTCGCTTTTCAACTCCCGATGGATGGCGACATAACGCGCAATCTTTTTGACCACAGTTGGGTGTTCCAAAACTTCTCGGGCCCACTGAAGGGCAACGTCCTCCCATAGATTCAGCAACTCTTGAGGCAACTCAACAGCGTACTCAATCCATGCGAGGTTGCTACCGTGCCATATATCAAGTGGCTGAGGATTTCGTCCGAGTAGGAAGGGTACGAGATAGAGGTTCTCGAGCATAGCTTGGTAGAGCCTGTTGAACGCCTCTTGCCTGCGACCACCGCGGAATAGTGCCAGTGCCCAGGTCAGATATTGGTACGGTTCTCCACCATCGTCGGGATAGGCATCTTCGTACCAGTCGAATGAAACCAGAGCACCGTCGACATCACCCATCAACATGTAGAGTGGTCCAAGCAAATACCGCTTCCCGTGACCGTCTCCACCGTTTCCCTCATCCAGCTCCTTTCTCAGGGCGCGCTCATAGCGGCGGATTCGCTCGCGAATGCGCTTAGGATCGGTGGGGAACAGGTCGGCCATCATCTTCCACAGACAGTTTCAGAGTTGCCGCGACCATGTAGGCATCACACTCAAGCGGCTTCTCGATGGTAATATTTCAACAACCCGCCCAAGCGTTCTTTACAATCAACTGGTCCGTCAACATGGCCCACTGTTTGCCTGGCGGTTGGAAATAGCAGGACGTTGCTTTTACCTTGATGATTTCGTTCAGCATGATAATGGACGAGGTACTCACGCAGTGCACGTCGTAACGACGTTTCGCCAAACAAAATCAACTTCGATAAACAATCGTCCTTGACCGATTTCACCCAACGCTCCGCAAACGCATTCAAATTCGGACTGCGTGCTGGGAGCGGCAGCGTTTTGACATCTCCGGATTCGATAATATTCCGAAATGACTCACAGTACTTGGTGTCTCGGTCATGAATGAGATACCGGCAATTATCAAGAAATCCCCAGCCGTCCATCGTCACGTTTCTGGCGATTTGTTTCATCCATCGCTCATTCGGATGCGGGGTGATGCCGGCGATTTCAACCTTGCGGCTCTCAAGATGAATAAAGAACAGTACATAGTAAGTGGCCAACCCGCGCAGCGTCAGTACCTCCACCGAGAAAAAGTCAGTCCCCGCAAGGACAGCCATGTGCGTGCGGATGAAGTCTGCCCACGTTGTCGTACGCTTCCGCTCCGGCGCGGGCAGGATGCCGTGGCGTTGTAAAATATTGCCAACCGTTTGATCGGATAGCGTGTAGCCAAGGTTGGCCATCGCGCCCACAATGCGATCATAGCCCCAATCGGTATTCTCTTTGGCCATGCGCACTACTAATTGTTCGATTTCACCATCAATTCTAGGGCGGCCCGGATACTGGCGCGACTTCGAAACATCGAACTTACGGGCTACGAGCCTCCGGTACCAACCCAGAATGGTGTCAGGCTTTGCGACATTGGCAACATCTTCAAGCGCTTTGCGGCCCAGGCGGTACGCGATTTCTGCAAGTGTAACCCGCTCCGCGTCAGTAAGTCGCAACGGGGTCTTGAACTGAGCTTTGAGGATTCGATTTTCGGCAGCAAGATACTCATTACGCAAAAGGAGTTCCTGTTCCACTGTCCCGGTAATGTAGGCCAGAATACGCGCCCAATCCATAAAAATACCCACAGCCGATTACTAATCAGCCAATTGTAAGTCTCATTTGAGGCAAGATACAAAGGCATTGTGACACGGACAACAGATGTTAAGTTGTTGATATCTCAATACGGATGAGTTTTTTGACCACACGATACCCCGGGCAATAAAAAAGGGCCTACGATTTCTCGTAAGCCCTTGATTTTTATGGCGCGCCCGGAAGGATTCGAACCTCCGACCACCTGGTTCGTAGCCAGGTACTCTATCCAGCTGAGCTACGGGCGCGTAGCTTTTTGGAGCGCGAATTCTGCTGAATTCGTGCTCTTTTGTCAACATAAAACCGACTTTTCAGTCAGCATTCGTTATATGGCGGAGAGAGAGGGATTTGAACCCTCGATGGAGCTATAAACCCCATACTCCCTTAGCAGGGGAGCGCCTTCAGCCGCTCGGCCATCTCTCCAAATTCCGTGCATTTTCTCAGTGGCCCTAGGGCCATAAGGGAGCACGCTGTGCGGGACTAACGTCCCCCACCCCTTAGGGTCGGTGCTATTTAGGCATCCCGCAAAACCGAAACGGATTGTACCGATTTCTCTTCCCACAAACAAAAAAAACTTCGGCATTTGCCGAAGTTTTTTGCGCGATATTAAAACCGCCCCGCAAACCAGCTTTACTCTTCTGCAGTACCCTGCTGTTCAGCCTGCTCGCGTTTGATCCGCTCGTAAATCTCTTCACGATGCACAGTCACATCACGCGGAGCATTTACGCCAATACGAACCTGGTTACCTTTTACACCCAACACGGTAACCGTTACTTCATCGCCAATCATAAGAGTTTCGCCGACACGGCGAGTCAAGATCAACATAATCCAATCTCCCTGTTTTCCTTCTTACCTGCTGCCAGACTAACCTAAATGTGTCCGAAACTGCCGACAGCGCTTACCAACCAAGCCAGCGACTATGATGTAACTGGCGCACCTATACTAACAATAGGTTAGACCAGAAAAAAGTCTAATAGATCCTTATAGTTGGAGATCAACAAGGCTTTAGGAATGTAGTGATTATGCCGCGCCCTCCGACTCCAAACCGAATGCCTCATGTAGCGTCCTTACCCCAAGTTCGAGGTATTTCTCATCTATCACAACTGAAATCTTGATTTCGGATGTAGAGATCATTCGTATGTTGATACCTTCTTTAGCCAGTGCCCCGAACATTTCACTGGCAATACCTGCGTGAGACCGCATGCCCACGCCGACCAGTGAAATCTTGACTACGGAGTCATCGTTCAATACGTCCTGCGCCTGCAAAGACTCAGCCACTCCCTGCAGGATCTCTTTGGCTTGAGTGAAATCATTTCGGTGGACTGTGAATGTGAAGTCAGTTGTCGCTTCATCCGCTGCAATATTCTGCACGATCATATCGACTTCGATATTGGCATCTGAAATCGGACCCAGTATTTTATGGGCCACACCGGGCTGGTCGGGTACGCCCAGAACCGTCAGCTTTGCCTCGTCGCGATTAAACGCAATGCCAGAGATCTTTGCCGCTTCCACGTTATCTTCCTCAAAGGTTATCAGGGTGCCTTCACCCTCATCAAAGCTGGAAAGGACCCGCAAGGGTACATTGTATTTTCCAGCAAACTCAACCGCACGGATCTGCAGTACCTTCGAACCCAGACTGGCCATCTCCAGCATCTCTTCAAAAGTAATACGTTCCAGTCGGCGGGCCTTGGGTTCAATTCTTGGATCAGTCGTATAGACGCCGTCAACATCAGTGTAGATCTGGCACTCATCGGCCTTAAGTGCAGCAGCCATCGCAACTGCGGTGGTGTCGGACCCACCACGACCCAATGTCGTGATATTACCGTGATCATCCACACCCTGAAATCCTGCAATCACGACCACATGACCGGTATCAAGATCCGCTTTCACACGGGCGCCATCAATATCCTTGATTCGAGCCTTGCTGTGTGCCTTGTCCGTAAGGATTTGAACCTGTCCGCCGGTGTAGGATCGGGCCTGACAACCCATTTTATGCAGTGCCATGCAGAGCAGTGCGATGGTCACCTGTTCACCAGTGGAGACAAGGACATCCATCTCGCGGGGTGAGGGTGCTTCTTCGATCTCATCTGCCAAACCAATCAGGCGATTGGTTTCTCCAGACATTGCAGAGACCACAACTACAATCTGATCACCGCGCTCAGCTTTGGTCTGGATCTTTCCGGCTACAGCCTGGATTCTTTCGATTGTACCGACAGAGGTACCGCCATATTTCTGGACAATCAGCGCCATATCTTTTCAAAGAGTATACTTGGTGGAGTTGGCGTTACAGGTGGTACCCGCAACAGGAAAGGGCGTAATTAAACACGAAAATCCCCTGGGTGAAAACCCACAGAAATCAAACGCCAGTCTTCTCACGCACCCAATTTTCGACCTGGGCCAATGCATCCGGCAGCGATTCAGGATTATTACCACCGGCCTGAGCCATATCGGGACGCCCTCCGCCCTTGCCACCAACCTGCTCTGCTACCATCTTGATCAGATCACCAGCCTTCATCTTTCCGGTCAGATTCTTTGTGACGCCAGCGACTAGGGAGACCTTCTCCCCGCTCACAGTCGCCAGCACGATAACAGCTGAACCCAATTTGCTCTTCAGCTGATCCATAGTGTCGCGCAGGGACTTTGGATCAGCACCCTCAAGCTTGGCAGCGAGCACTTTCACCCCCCCGACTTCAATGGCACCTGAGGCCAGATCACTACCAGCTGCACTCGCCAACTTGGCCTTGAGCTGCTCCAGCTCTTTCTCCAGTTTACGGTTGCGATCTAGGATATTTATGACCTTTTCTTCGATATCGTCGCGTCCTGATTTGACTAAGTCGGCCAGACGCTGAACCCGCTCCTCATCCGCCTCAATCCATTCGAGCGCACGTTGGGCGGTGACACCTTCGATGCGTCGCACGCCGGCGGCGATACTGCTTTCGGAGGTAATCTTGCACAAACCGATATCGCCCACCGCGTTGGCATGGATGCCGCCACACAATTCCGTAGAGAAATCCCCCATATTCAGTACCCGAACCTCGTCGGTATATTTCTCACCAAATAGCGCCTTGGCACCGCTCTCGCGCGCATCATCAAGAGACATGATCTGCGTCTCGACGGGGTGATTACGGCGAATCTGTTCATTGACCATCTGTTCAATCTCCTGCAACTGCTCGCGGGAGATCGGTTCAAAATGGGAGAAGTCGAAGCGCAGCCTCTCCGCATCAACCAGAGACCCCTTCTGTGCAACATGTTCACCCAGTACGGTATGCAGCGCCGAGTGCAGCAAGTGTGTGGCGGAGTGGTTAAGCGCTGTCGCCTGTCGGGTAAAATCGTTGACCTGAGCATTGACGGTATCGCCAATACGCAATTCCCCCTCCTCCAGTTTACCAATGTGGGCAAACACACTACCAGCCTGCTTGCGAGTGTCATCCACCTCGAACAAGACGCCGTTGGCCTCGAGCACTCCCTGATCTCCCACCTGTCCACCAGACTCAGCATAGAATGGGGTCTGATCGAGAATGACCATTCCGGATTCACCCTGCGCGAGAGACTCGACGGACTCTCCATCGCGCACCAGTGCTACAACACTGCCCTCATCTTCCAGTTGTCCATAGCCAGTGAAGAGAGTCTCCGCATCCAGGCTCAGACTGAATTCCTGGTTGACTCCGAACTGGCTGGCTGCCCGGGCACGCTCCCGTTGGGCCTCCATCTCGCGACTGAAGCCATCCATGTCGAGGGTCAGATCCCGCTCACGGGCAACATCGGCGGTAAGATCAGCAGGAAAACCGTAGGTATCGTAAAGCTTGAAGACGGTCTCGCCGGGGATCACTGTGCTGTCGAGCCCGGCAATCACCTCTTCGAGGATCTTCATGCCTTGCTCAAGGGTTTCGGCGAAACGCTCCTCCTCTTGTTTCAGGACGCGTTTTACCTGATCTGCGGCCTGAACCAGTTCCGGATAGCTCTCGCCCATCTCTTTTACCAGCGGGTCGACCAGCTGAAAGAAAAAGGGATCGTTCTTACCCAGCATATAACCATGGCGAATCGCACGCCGGATGATACGACGCACCACAAAGCCGCGCCCTTCGTTGGAGGGCATTACCCCATCCACCACCAAAAAAGCGCAGGAGCGGATATGGTCGGCAATCACCCGCAACGATTTCTCTTCAAGATCGTTGCAGCCTGTGACCTCGCCGGCAACTTTGATCAGACTGGCAAATAGATCGATCTCGTAGTTGCTGTGAACGTCCTGCAGCACAGCCGCCAGTCGTTCCAGTCCCATGCCGGTATCCACGGACGGCTTGGGGAGCGGAGTCATGTTGCCATCGGCATCCCGGTTGTACTGCATGAATACCAGGTTCCAAATCTCAATATATCGGTCGCCGTCCTCTTCCGGTGTACCGGGCGGACTACCCCATATTCCCTCACCGTGGTCGTAGAAGATTTCCGAACAGGGGCCGCAGGGACCGGTATCCCCCATCGACCAGAAGTTATCGCTCTCGTAACGCTTTCCGGGCTTGTCGCCGATACGGGTGAAACTGGAGGGATTGATACCGACCTCATTGAGCCAGATGTCCGCCGCCTCTTCATCCTCATCGTAGATGGTGACCCAGAGCTTTTCTGCAGGCAGACCGAGGGTTACCGTAAGGAACTCCCAGGCATATTTGATAGCATCCCGCTTGAAGTAGTCTCCAAAGCTGAAGTTACCCAGCATCTCGAAGAAGGTGTGGTGACGTGCGGTGTAACCAACATTTTCCAGGTCGTTGTGTTTGCCGCCGGCACGAACACAGCGCTGGGAGCTGGTAGCCCGAACATAATTGCGCTTTTCACGCCCAAGAAAGACATCTTTGAACTGCACCATACCCGCATTGGTAAAAAGCAGGGTCGGGTCGTTCATGGGTACCAATGGACTGCTGGCTACCACCTCGTGGCCGTGTTCAGCAAAATAGTCCAGGAAGGCCTTACGGATATCAGCGCTACTTTTCATTTTGGACAAGCAAAATCACCAGAAAAAACAGCCCCTCAAGATACCAGAAAACAGACCAAAACACCCGCTTCCGTGAATTTTTTCTGCCCCTCAAAAACATCGTAAAGCTGACACTCTTCAGACGGCAACTCGCAAGGAAGCAACCACTGAAGATATTACCGGTTTAGCCCCGATCCATTAGATCATCCAACACAGGATAAACCACGCACACCATGGCGATAGTGCGCGTGGCGCACCTTACGGAAGGACAATACCCTCACAATGATCCCAATGGAACTCATGTCTCAGAAATAGTACAGAATGTATTTTTTATTAATGATAAATATCATTAAGTTATAATGATAAGTTAATATGTTAGTTATGATGCTGGAATTACTCAAATCAACAAATTCCAGCTAACTGAAATACCCAGTAAATCCCACCCATGGTCAATCAAAATCAAATAGGAACTGTCGAATCAGCTCACCTGGAAAACCCCGGTATTCCAGAAAGCGCGCGCGTCGGGACAGCTCCTTTCTATCCTGAGCCGGCTCAGAACCATATTTGCGGTCGTGCACTACTTTCAGCCGTTCCTGCCACTCACCAGAATAGATCTCCAAAAAGCCAGAAATCATGGCACCATCAATGCCCCGTTCCCTCAGTTCACGACGAATGCGCACCGGTCCGCTGCCACGGCCGACACGCCATTCGATGTAGGACTCAGTAAATCGTGCATCACTCAGCAGCCCGGTACTCTCTAAACCGTCGAGCACAACTTCGATAACGTCACCATCAAAGCCACGCCCACGCAGTTTATTGCGTAATTGTCGACGGGAGTGCTCTCGCGCAGTCAGCAGGCGGACCGCTACCGCCTCAACCTCGCCACTGTCCGAAGGGTCGTTCAGGCTTTGGCCTCAACCACTTTAATTTCTGTTTCCTGCTCTTGCGGCAGCAGCTCGTTGCGGATGCGTTCCTCAATATGCTCGGCAATGTCCGGGTTGTCTTTCAGAAACTGCCGCACATTCTCCTTGCCCTGACCAATGCGATCCCCGTTATAGCTGTACCAGGCTCCTGCCTTGTCAATGATGTTCTGCTTGACTCCCAAATCGATGATCTCCCCTTCGCGGGAGATACCTTCACCATAGAGGATCTCGAAATTTGCCAGTTTGAAGGGGGGCGCCACCTTATTTTTCACCACCTTGACCTTGGTGTCGTTGCCGACTATCTCGTCACCCTTCTTGATGGCGCCGATGCGACGGATATCGAGACGCACCGACGAGTAGAACTTGAGGGCGTTGCCACCGGTAGTGGTCTCTGGAGAACCAAACATGACTCCGATCTTCATGCGGATCTGATTGATGAAAACCACCAGGCAGTTGGTACGCTTGATATTGGCGGTCAGCTTTCGCAGAGCCTGGGACATCAAACGGGCCTGCAGACCGACGTGGGTATCACCCATCTCACCTTCGATCTCCGCCTTCGGGGTCAAAGCAGCCACCGAGTCTATCACCACCATATCGACGGCACCGGAACGCACCAACATATCGGTGATCTCCAACGCCTGCTCGCCAGTATCGGGCTGGGAGACCAGAAGTTCGTCCACATTGACACCCAGTTTTTCCGCATAGGCCGGGTCGAGGGCGTGCTCGGCATCAATAAAGGCGCAGGTTCCGCCCTGTTTCTGGGCCTCCGCCACCACATGCAAGGTCAGAGTGGTCTTACCGGAGGATTCCGGGCCGTAGATCTCGACCACTCGCCCCTTTGGCAGCCCACCCACGCCCAATGCGATATCCAGATTGATTGAACCTGTGGAAATCACACCAATGTCACGAATAGCGCTGGCATCCCCCATACGCATGACAGAGCCTTTGCCAAACTGTTTCTCGATCTGCCCCAAGGCTGCGCTGAGTGCTTTTGTGCGATTGTCGTCCATCCGGATTAACCTCTGTAGTGTTATTCTTTAAATACTGTACATTCATACAGTGCTTTTTGGAAGTAAAAATTATCACACAGGTGCAGGCTCAGATCGTGAGTCCGTGGGATAAGTGCCTCTCAAGGGATTTAAATCCCTCTCTGCTAGAGAGATGAAATAAACTCTTTCATCCAGAGTCTGCCGGGTTCATCGCTTCCATCGGCCAGCGTCCGATGATCCGATAGCGGGGTGGTGTATCGGGACCACTGCCGGATACCGCCAGCACAAACTCCCGCGCCTCCCATTCGATGATTGGCTCAAGCAAGCCTGACTCGCCACCGCGCATCTTGCGCAGCAGGGTGACATGAGGTTTGTAGGTTCGCCGTTCAACTTCAAAGCCACAGGTTTGTAATCTCTGTTTGAGTTCAGCGACCAGATCACTCAAAGCATCCGGTACCGTCTCCGGCCCACACCAGAGAATCCGCGGCCGGGACCAATAACCCATTCGATTCAGCGCCAGGGAGAAGCCCTCGACATCGACTGAATCCGCCACCGATTTTACACAAGGCAGTTGCTGCTCCGTCACTTTCCCCAAAAATACCAAGGTCATATGCAGGTCATCAGGATGGTGCTGTCGCCCCCCCCGCTTCACCAAACTGGCGGCCGACCCGTGCCAACCGGTCCCGCACCTTTCGATCCGGCCAAAGTCCGAAGAAAAGCCGTTGATCAGCCATTCGCCGCAAGTACCTCAAGCAACTGTTCAAGGGCATAAAACACCGATTGGAGACGCACCGCCTCCCGATCCCCGGAAAAGTGTTCACGCCTCACAGCCGGCTCCTGCGAACGCAGTTGCCAGGAGAAACAGACAGTGCCCACAGGCTTTTCTGCAGACCCACCGCCCGGCCCCGCGATGCCACTGATGGCAATCGCAACGTCTGCGCGGCTACGAACAAGCGCCCCGTTCGTCATGGCAGCGACAACCTGTTCACTCACGGCACCCCACTGTCCGATGGTAGTCGTATCGACACCAAGCATCTCCTGCTTGGCTGCATTGCTGTAGGTAACAAAACCACGATCGAACCAGGCACTGCTTCCAGGAATATCGGTCAGCGCCTTCGCCACCCAGCCTCCTGTGCAAGATTCTGCCAGAACCAGGGTTAAACCATCCTGCTGCAGTCGCATGCCAACACCACCGGCAAGTGATACCAGTTTCAGATCGCTCTCAGAAGTCATTTTTTTCCTGCAAGTTCAGCCGTCGAATCACAACAACACAGATATCGTAACCTGCTTGGAGCAGATGCGTCGAAAAAGGAGTGACGCAGGATATTCGATTACCGGTTTAATAGTAAACTATGCACTCATCTATATAGTGGCGCAGTAACGAATACTGGTACATGTATGACCGCAAAAGGTGCAGATTACAATATGACTCATATCCAGGCATCACTCACTTTTTCTTACCCGAATGAGTATCAACCCCTATGCGACCGTCTGGGTCTCAATCAAGGCTTACCCTACACCGAACATTGGTCGGCCGGCGCTGACTTTTTGGACTTGGTCGTTGAGCACTGTCTGCGGGAGAAACCTTCAGTTGTGTTGGAGTGCAGCAGTGGCTTGAGCACGCTGCTGCTGGCACGCTGCTGCCAGTTAAATGGTAACAGCCATGTCTGGAGCCTTGAAAATGGCGGCGAATACGCACAGGCCACGCAAGCTGCCCTAGCCTTCTACGGCCTGGATAACATGGCGACAGTTCTGCACGCGCCACTGGTAGCCACCAAAATTGGTGATCGGGAATTTCAATGGTACATGCTCTCCGATCTATCCGTACCAGAGATCGATATGCTTGTGATCGATGGTCCTCCAGGCTTTATCCAGAAGCACTCCCGTTACCCGGCACTGCCGTTGTTGATGGAAAGACTGAATAGCCATTGCACCGTCTATCTGGACGATGCGGCGCGGGTGGATGAGCGGGAACTGGTCACTCAGTGGCAGGCGGATTACCCGTCTGCCCAGCACAGTTTTATTGAAACGGAGCGTGGCTGCTCCCAGCTGTCTATCGACAAACGATAGAGTTACCAGAACCGGATGCTGCCCCACTTCAGCAGCATTCAGCGGGTGGACGGGTTGTGTCGCACATCGAATTCAGCCAGTGCTTTCTCCAATTCCCCTTCAGCACCAATGGCTTTCCAGAAGAGAGAGAAATCAGCTTTGGCCGATTCGAGCCGAACATTTATCTTATTGTGTTTATCCTTGAGAAATAGCGCAATATTGCTCTCCACCGTTTCGATGTAATCATGCGCCAATGCTTCGGCACTATAGTCAGGCTCCATGTTCTGCAGGATGCCCTCTCGATAGGCGCGCATGATGCCGAAATCGATACGCCTGGAAAAACTTTGCGCTGTCTCATCCCGATTGCGACTCAGATGCACATAGAACGCATCATCCCCATACAGCGCATCCAGTCGACCCAGATACCAGGAGAGGCGGTTGTCCGCCTCGATATGCCGGGATGGATACGCCAGCCGCTGCTCGCCGATAAGATGACTTCGGGATTCATGGGCCGCAGTGTAGTTGCGGATGTTCTTGCAGGCCTCGATCCAGGTGGTGGAGCCGCAGCGACCAGTATTGAGGATAAAAACATTCATGGTGTTTTCCGAGCCGGATGGGGGTCTGGCATTCCCGGTGATCATAAACCAATCAAATCAGATCATCACGAAATGGTGCATGAATAATAGAGGGAGCCACCTGACGGCACCCCTCAATTCAGGTTAGACTCTCCCGACGTAGATCCCGAACAGATACTAAATATGACACAACACGCAATTCATTATGAACACCGACCCTCTGCGATGAAGTTGGAAATTACCGGTGTATTTGACTGGCCAACTTGGGAAAAAGAGGTGTCCACATTCGAGTGGTCCTATGACAAGAGCGAAACCTGCTATTTCCTGCGCGGCAAGGTCATAGTGACGCCGGAGGGCGGTGAGCCCCAGGAGTTTGGACGCGGTGACCTGGTAACCTTTCCTGCCGGAATGAAGTGCACCTGGCAGATTCTCAAGGACGTAGAGAAGCATTATAGCTTTGGGTAAAAGGTTAAAGGTTAAAGATGTCCGTGCCGCTGGATCGCCTTTCACCTTTCGCCTTTCACCTTTAACCTTAATAGCCTTTGAATCCCGGCGCCTAGATGACGAAAAACACTCCGAATCACACCCCAATGATGCAACAATATCTTCGCATCAAAGGGGAACACCCCGGTATGCTGGTGTTTTATCGCATGGGGGATTTTTACGAACTCTTTTTCACTGACGCGGAGAAGGCCTCTCGTCTGCTCGATATCACCCTGACCAAGCGGGGCCAGTCCGCAGGTAAACCGATCCCGATGGCCGGTGTCCCCTATCACGCTGCCGAGGGCTATCTGGCGAAGCTGGTGCGTTTGGGGGAATCAGTCGCTATCTGTGAACAGATCGGCGATCCGGCGACCAGTAAAGGTCCGGTGGATCGCAAGGTAGTTCGTATCGTCACACCCGGCACGGTGACTGACGAGGCACTGCTGGAGGAACGGCGGGAAAATCTACTGGCTGCACTTTATGAAACGGAGACGGGTTTCGGCCTCGCGGTGCTTGACCTTGGTAGCGGCCGTTTCACAGTCCAACAGCTCGACACAGATGAAGCGCTAACCAGCGAACTCGAACGACTGCACCCGGCTGAACTGCTGCTGGATGAGGACTCCGGCCTACCGGAACGTCTCGACCTGCAGTGCGGCATCACCCGCCGCCCTGTCTGGCATTTCGATCTGGATGCAACCACCCAACTGCTGACACGCCAGTTCGGCACCCGTGAACTCACCGGCTTCGGCTGCCAGGATCAGCCCCTTGCAGTCGGTGCTGCCGGTTGCCTGCTGCAGTATGTGGAGGAGACCCAGCACAGCGCCCTGCCCCACATCCGTAGCCTGCGGGTAGAACGGCGTGAGGACGCCATCATCATCGATGCCGCCACCCGCCGCAATCTCGAACTGGATCACTCCCTGTCGAACCAGCCCCAACACACTTTGGCGGGCATCATGGACCGCACCGCCACGCCGATGGGCAGCCGCATGCTGAGGCGCTGGCTCAACCGACCACTACGCGATGCCGGCGCAGTCTCCGAGCGCCATGCCACAATCGACGAATTGCTCAACCAACGCGCCTTCCCCGCCCTGCAGGAGACGCTGCAGGGCATCGGCGACATCGAACGAATCCTCGCCAGGGTTGCACTGAAGAGCGCGCGCCCACGGGATCTCAGTGTGCTGCGGGGCGCCCTCGGAACCCTGCCCGAGCTGCAGCAGCAATTGACACCACTCACCTCGCCCTTGCCTGGCGTCCTGTCGGAAAAGATCGGCAAACATCCGGAGGTTCACGACCTGCTGCAACGCGCCATCATCGAACAGCCGCCGATGCTGATCCGCGACGGCGGCGTATTGGCGGAAGGTTATGATGAAGAGCTCGACAGACTGCGCAACCTGTCGCAGAATGCCGACCAGTTTCTGCTCGACCTGGAGCAGCGGGAGCGGCAGCGCACCGGCATCAGCAATCTCAAGGTCAGCTACAACCGAGTGCATGGTTACTACATCGAGATCAGTCGTCTTCAATCGGTCAAGGCACCGGAGGACTACGTCCGCCGCCAGACATTGAAGGGGGCAGAACGCTTCATCACCCCGGAGTTGAAGAAGTTCGAGGATCAGGTACTCAGTGCCAGAGAGCGATCCCTGGCGAGAGAGAAGTCGCTCTACACCAAACTGCTGGATCATCTAGCCGAGCACCTCCAACCCCTACAAAACTGTGCAGAGGGTCTTGCCGCTCTGGATGTTCTCTGTAATCTGGCGGAACGGGCCGAGACCCTCGACCTGCGTCAGCCTGAGCTGAAACGAGAGCCTGGTCTCGAGATCCTCGATGGCCGCCACCCTGTCGTTGAGCAGGTCAGCAGCACACCTTTCGTTGCCAACAACGTGCGCTTCGATGAGAAACGCCGCATCCTGATCATCACCGGCCCCAACATGGGCGGCAAATCGACCTACATGCGGCAGATCGCAATCATCACGCTGCTGGCCTATGCGGGCAGTTTCATACCGGCAAAGGCGGCCAGCCTGGGCCCTATCGACCGCATCTTCTCCCGCATCGGCGCGTCGGACGATCTTGCCGGTGGACGTTCCACCTTTATGGTGGAGATGGAGGAGACCGCAAACATCCTGCACAACGCCTCCGAGCAGAGTCTGGTGTTGATGGATGAGATCGGACGCGGCACATCAACCTTCGACGGGCTCTCCCTCGCCTGGGCCTGCGGTGTCGAGTTGGCAACGCGCATCCGCGCCTTTACCCTTTTCGCCACCCACTACTTTGAGCTGACCACCCTGCCCGATGAGTATCCCGGCATTGCCAATGTACACCTCGATGCGGTGGAACATGGAGACTCCATCGTCTTTCTGCACGCTGTGCGGGAGGGTCCCGCAAATCAGAGTTACGGCCTGCAGGTTGCCGCGCTGGCGGGGGTTCCCAAGGACGTAATAAAACGTGCCCGGCAGCGATTAGGGGAGTTGGAACAGGCAACCCAGCAACACGCGGACCAGCAGCAGAACCAACTGCCTCTGTTTGCGGCGGAACCTCAGGAGTCTCCCGCACTTGATATGCTGCGCGAGATCGATCCCGATGACCTGTCACCCAGAAAGGCTCTGGAACAGCTCTACCTGCTGAAAAAAGAGCTGGAACAAAAATAGATTTAACTCTATAAAATGGACTGTTATTTACGAATCAATCCCTGATCAACTGTCATTTTGAACATAGTGAGAAATCTCATACCTCATTACCTGCTATGCGCCGTGTAGCTTGAGATCTCTCCCTTCGGTCGAGATGACAAAGACCCAATTAATCAGAGATACCCTAAACCGAATGCGGCTGGGATATTTCAACAAACCTTCATAAAGGAGTAACACAATGAGTGACCATGTCTACAAAAAGATCGAAGTGGTGGGTTCTTCCACCGAAAGCAGTGATGACGCAATCCGCAACGCTGTTGAGCGTGCCGGCAAATCTGTCCACCACATGAACTGGTTCGAAGTGGCCGAGTCCCGTGGTCATATCCAGGACGGCAAGGTGGCTCACTGGCAGGTCACTGTGAAGATCGGATTTCGCCTGGATGACTGAGACGATCCTGTTTAGCATTCGTCTTACAGCGTCACTGAAAACGTAAGGAATCGATTCCATTGGGATCTGAGATAGTGGCAGGACCACTGGATTGGTCAATACAAGTGGGCCATATATACCGCAGGAACTGATCCTGATCAGGTACAGCCGGCAATGGGTAGGAGAGAATCACATCGAAAAATATCCTCTGCTTTTTTCCAGATGACACAGGAGATGAAATGGACTGGAAAGCCATCACCATAGGTTTTGTCTCGACTGTCATTATTGGGCTGATAATACAACTGGTTTATGTTTTGGTTGCGGCGCTGGTTGGTGCCTATGGATTTCAATCGCCGTGGCTATCAGAATACAAGGAGGTACTCTGGCTTGGCGGTGCGGCACTGGCTTTCATTATCGCCATGCTGATAGGGGGCGCCATTACAATCGCTTTCGCCCGCTCCACACATCTGATCAACCCCATAGTGGCCTGTACATTGGCTGGCCTGGTCTCTCTGATGACCTCACTTGATTACAGCCATCTGAAGTTGATGAGCCTGGTATATCTGTTGATGTGCGGCGTTTTTTCGGCTATTGGTGGCAGGATTATGCTGAGTCGCAGAACCCATACTTAAAAGAGGGCAGAGATGAGTGTCACTCACTCAAAGCACAACGCGCCAATACTCGAACGTTTGAGTAGGTTGGGTTAGGCCGTCTTTTTGGCCGTAACCCAACAATTTGCGCCAATATTGTCGTGTTACACTACGCTAACATGACCTACTGTTTGTCGAGGCAGGTGATTTCAAGCCTTTGGCAATATGAACATTATGGCCTTAAGCAAGACATCCGCAATACCCTATTCCACTATCTTTCGCTTCTTGAAGAAGGAGTGGGAGACGATTCTTCCACCTGCCGTTACGTTCCACAGATGGTATAGTTTCCCCAGCATCGCCTGTGCATCCATCCAAAATAACCACCAGCCAAGCCGAAAGGACGGAAAATGAAAGGAACTGTCTCCCAACCCAGCACCAACATCCTGTCTGACAGACGCGGTTTTCAACGTAGCTTCCTCAACGCCTTGGCAATTATTCTCTCCAGCTTGCTGCTGAGTGCCTGTGGCGCAGGCGCATCAAAGATCAAACTGACGAATGGGCACATGGACAAACTCAGGCTCGCCTTTGTCGGGCGGGAGTTTGTTTTTCGAACGGATTGGCACTCCAAAATGGTTATTTACAAAGGCAAGCCGGTTCACTGGTATGCCACCCATTACAACCAATCCCCACATGATAAGAAAGAGCAGCAGAAGCTCGGCAAGTTTCAGGCGCGTGGAGGAGACATTGCCACCTTCACAAATGTCAGGCCGTGGACACACCATGCACTGGCGCTCTATTTCAAAAATCAGCAAGGCAATAGAGGCCTCCTCAGAATAAGCACACCCAACAAAGATTCTTGGGGTAGCGAATTCTATGAAGACATGACAAACCAAACAGCTACCGTGGACTGGATCGAAGATCAGCTCACTAACGCAACCATCAAGTTCCTTGATAAGACGGAAACGGGCACCACTGAAATCCCCGCTGCGCTGCCGACACCACCGACCCAGCCGGAACTGACCCCTGTTGCGCCCGTCGCACCAGCCCCGGTACAGATGGCTGAACCATCGATTTCCCGCCTCACCGTAACCGCAACACAATCCCGTGTCAGGCACGGAGAGGTCTTGAAACTGCAACTCGACTACACCATCGACGCGGCCGACGGGAAGCCGGTACAGGTGACCGAATCGCGCAACCTGGTCTTCAACAGCAAGGCTCTGCCGGGATATCCCAAAGAACGACAGGAAACCCGCAGTAGCGGGAAGCATGCGACCAGCTTCCGCCAGAAGATCCCGTCGCGAGCAACACCAGGTATCTATACTTACAAAGGCGAGGTCTGCATCCAGACCGGTTGTACCAGCCGGCTGGTGAGGTTCACAATCGAACCCTGACAATTCGACTATTCAGGAGTGACGGCTGACGTTTTGTCTGATTAAAATTCGGTATGTTCGAAACACTCTCCAAACTCGTAGATACCTGGCGCCTTGCCATCGCATTGACTGCTGAAGTCGCCTTCCCATTTATCGAACCCCGAAGACTTGGTCTTGGCTGCGGGCTGTGACGACTTGGTTGCCCACCCCGCATTTGCGTTGTTGACGGGTTTCCGCCTGGATGTCTTGGGCGCTGTATGGAGATTTTGGCGATGGCTCTGCTCATACTTTTTCATCAAATCGCCATACTTGCGTTCGTTCTCCCGCACCTTACGCTGGATGATGTCGTCGGAATAGGCGCCCGGATTTACTGTTGTACTGGTGCTACGTGCGGCCTTGGCCTGACTGACCGCCCCCAGGACACCCATCAGGGCTCCCCTCAAGGCCTGAGCTGAACGTCTGTTCTCTTCCCGGCGCCGTTCATAACGCGCCCGTTCGCGGTCCCGCTCATAAGCGCTCCGCTCCCCTTCCAGACGCGCCCGCTCTATGGCCTCCTCGCGCTTCATCTCGGCGATTCGTTTGGCATCCTCCAGCAAGGAGCGAGCCGTCTTGTCCTGGCCAAGCTGGGTCGAAGCGTTCTGCATTGCCCTCTTGAGCGCTTCGATACTCTCATTGACATTGCCGCGTTCCAGATTGCTGATCGCGTTTTGGATAGCTTCCCGATAGCGTTTATCACGTTCCGCAAGCAGCTGGATGGTACCGTAGTTCTGATTCAGCCATGCATGCTCCGGGTCTGCGTCTCGGGCCTGGTTGGCCAGACGCATTGCCCGCTGGAAGTCACCATCGGCATTGGCGGCTCTGATGGCACTGACATACTGCTCCGCGGGGCTGGCCTGTTCGTATCCGCCGTCGCCCCATGCACCGTCATCTGCACCACCACCCTGTTGCCCACCACCGGCATGTTTCCGGATGGCCTGTCGGATGAGTTCCTTTCGACGTTCAGGGTCCGGCTCGGTGAGCATGATCTCGGTGATCTTGTCAGTGAGTGCCTCTTCGCCGGAGGCTGCCGTCTTTGGCGCCTCTTCACCGTAGCCGCTCTCGGCGCTGCCCCATCCGTCATCGGCCTCCGCCTCTTTCTGCTTATTCTGCTCGGCCAGACGGGCCTTCTCCTCCTCTACCTTCCTCTGCTTTTCCTCCTCGGCACGGCGAGCCTGCTTCCGTTTTTTCTCCTTGTCGAGCCAGGACTCTTCCTCTTCCGCCTTTTGCCTTGCACCTTCGGACATCTGCCGGGCATAGTCACGCATGGCATCGGGATCGGGTTGGCTACCAGCCAAGCCCCGGATCGTAGCGAGCTTTTTCGGCTCGACTTCGCTCAGGTTGCCGTTGGCGATGGCGACGATTTTGTCCATCTCCGCCTGGTTGGCTGCGATATCATCCAGCAACTGTTCGACACGTTGCTGGTTCTCGGGGCTGTTTGCGTTGCCAGAGAAGAGGATGCCTTCCAGCTCTGCCGTTGCCTTGCGATTTCGCTTGTCCGCCCAGCGCGCTTTGTCGTTAAGGTGTTGCACCATGGCATTTTTCTGTGCCGACCAGTCGGAGCGCTCGTTGAAGGTCTCCATCTCGGCCGCCATATTCGCCGCCGCCCCGATTCCGACAGCGTTTCCAACCACTTCGGCCCCGGCCTTCCCCATGGCCGGTAGGCCATCCCGCAGAAATTCCGACTTGCGTCCCTCCGCCTTGGCCTGCGCCTCCATTTCACCCATCCGGCGGCCGATGATCTCCTTGTTAGGGTCGACCAGCATCTGCTGGCCCAGATCCTGTATATTCGAGGTGGTCGTGTCGGTATTGGCGGCCTGCTGTTTCAGCCGACCCAGTTCACTCTGTTCAGCAGCGGTCAACGACCCAGGCTTCTTCTCCAGATCACGAATCTTGTTTTCCAGCTCGATCTTTTTGATGCGCTGCCGCATCCGGGTATCTTCCACCGCCTTGCGCATCGGCTCATATCCAGAGCCCTCTTTGACGATGTCAGCCATATCCTTCCCGGTGACAGTCTGGTCAGAGCGATCCAGTACCTCACCCAGCTTTCGCGCCGTGGCCTCGCCCATCTGCAGGCCCGCTTCCACACCCGCACCGACGGCGCCCACAACGTTGGTTTTTGGCTTGGGCCTGCGACCATCAATGGCGGTCACCTTGGCCTTGCCTCTCTTGCCCACAACCACCACATCGGTCGGACTGTCAGCCCAGGACGGCCGTCTGCCGGCAGAGGGAAGATCCGGGTCTGGAATGCCCTGCCCTCTTCTTGTGCCTGTTCCACTCGCAGGCAAATCACCATCACTTGAGATCCCCGTTCTCGGGGCAGCTCCATCCGGTCCATCGATCCCCCCCGACCGCTTCGCGTTGGCACTCTGTTCCGCCGAGCCGAGCCGCCGCTGCAACTCATCATCCGGGACCGCGCCCTTGACCGGCTCTCCCTGGTCTTTCCAGCCGCCACTGTAGGTCTCATCAGCAGTCTTCCTGCGTTTCTCGCCACTGAGAAATCTATCGCCGACCTCGTTGCCCTCCCGCACACGCCGCCGATTGTTATCGATGTCATCGGCAGCGTTTCTATTCCACTCACTTTCTGCCGGATCGGCACTGTTTGCGTTGCGATAGGACTGCTCGAAGTTTTCCCTCACCTTGTCCCGGACATCTCCACGACGATTCGCCCTCTGCTCCGCTGCATCCATGTACTTGTTGGATCTCTTTTGCCACTCTTTCACCTTTTGCGCCTGAACCTCCGGCGAATCGCCAAGATCGGCGATGCCCGCGGTCACCGGATCACCATATTTCTGAAATGCCTTTGCCTGGTCGACCAGCGTGTCAGCCTGGGATTTTCCGGTTTTCGGGTCGATCTTAGCCAGTTCCCTCATCTCTGGATCAGGATGCTGTGCCAGCGAACGTCTGAACTCCCCCTGATCTTTGACAAAAGCGCCTTTGCCCTCGTCATACCTGATCCGGTCCGACGCCTTGTCCATCTTCGACACCGACTTGCCCATGGTCTTCAGGTCACCGTCCGCGCGACCGTGGTGATATTTGGATGAGTGGTCGATCCCTTCACCTCGTGCATCCTTCACCTCCCCGAGGTTGCCGGTGGCATCGCGCCCGCCGGGGGTCTTGAAGGAGTCAAAATCGGTCTCCTTGGCCTTGTTCCCCGCAGCGGTCTCCTTGCGCCAGTAGACATGGTCATCCGTGTGATCGACCACCTTACTGGGATTACTGGTGTCGACATCGTGACCGCGGCGTTTCAACTCATCGACCATCCTCTCATCGATCTGGTCCGTGTTGCCCGCCGTATCGACATCGGCCCGCACGTCCTTGGTATTGCTCCCGGTCTGGGCGGCGCCGGTCCGATTGATCATCTCATCTACGCGTTGGTTACGGGTATCCAGCCGGTTGTATTTGTCCTGGACCCGTTTTCGATCCGATAGGTAGCGGTCAAAGAGTGCATCCTGATCAGCGCCGGATTGATTGGCCTGATTTCGATAACCTTCCCGCAGGGCATCCAATTCCTTCTGCTGGGCTGCTCTCAACTGCCCGATGGGGATGGCGCCGTCCTGAATAGCGGTTTCAGAGAATGTCGGGTTAAGATACCCTAGGAAAAGACAGAGGACTATGCAGGCCTTTGCTAAGCTCTGCAGGGACGGATGAAAAGGTTTTTTTACGCTGCCCATGTCCACCTCCCAATAATCAGGCATTCGGGGAACGCCGGTATTGTTCCCCGGTTGATGGGACGCCACCGGTTGCTGATTGGGAAATCTGATCCCTCAGCATGTGTGATTATCCATCTGAATAAATTATAACCACTCTCGATGCATACTTACTAATCGCCGGATGCTCCTAGTGCCTGTTAACACTATGCGGATACCCATCGACAGAGCCCCTTTTTCGCAGGACAAGGTGTCTCACTGGCAGGTCATCATGAAGTTCGGTTTTCGCCTGAACCAATAAAAAAACGCTCCCCCGATGATCAGGCTGACCGATTCAATTTTGGCGATCTGCAGATCCGGGGCCCCGACTAAGATTGTACTCGATCCTCTCGTAGGATCGTGCGAGTGCATTTGCAGCTGAAATAGTAGCCCTGCCGGCACCCATTACGTCATTCGCCCTTTGGTACCAATACCTCTTTCGCTCACGGCAGGCAGCAAGGAGAGTCACGGGATCTGCTTGCTGTTCAGCTCCCAGTCTTTCGCCTATGGACACGCCATACTCGCCGGTTATCTGCAGCAGGTGTTGCGCTTCATCCGGGGCAATCTCCAACCCGCCTTCGTAATAGCTGCGTAGTATTCGCAATTCGGTGAATTCATGCTGCTGTGCTTCAAAGGCCTCGAACTTCGCCCTGATCTGCGAGACGATTCCGCGCTCCAATCCGGAGAGTCTTCTCTCTGCAACAAAACAACTCACAGCAGTCTTGTGCAATCCGGTACTCAGCTTGATCAAAAAAGCGCGGTTGCCAAAATGAGACATGACACAATCAGTGAGTTGGGGCAGACCACTCCGGTTGACCAACGCCTGAGAAAGAGCATCCTTTTCGCCAATGCCGTCGGATATTGCTGAATATGCCTCCCCTATACCAAATTGCCCCAGCCGCATCAGAAGTGATTGCCGACGCTGAGGGGAGACGTCGATATCGTCGTATTCACGTTGAGCAAAGCGATTGACGTTCCGGACCAGTCGTTGAAAACGCGCTTGCGGCAACCTGGCCAATTGCAGAAGCGTCCCATGCTCTTCCCTGGTAAGTGTCTTTGCGCCAAATGCCAACAGCCCGGAAACCGGGAAAATATTATAAAAAACACCATTGACCTCGTTATGCTCTGAGCGGAGTCGGTTAATGACATTTTGTCCTCCGGCCAGCGGGTTCTCCTCTGTCGGCCAATAAGCGTCGATTCGTGTAAGCACACCAATGGTGTTTATCGGCGACGCCTCTCCGATGGATGCACCCTGAAACTCTTCAAGAATGCTTTTGTCCGACTGGCCTATGCTCTGGCTGAACAGATAGAGGATAGCGTCCGCACCCGAAGCCTCAGCCTCGGTTCGCTCAGTGAGCTTGTGCGCATCCAGGCCGAGAAAATCAAGGGTATTGCGGCTGTCGTCCAGATAGGCAGATCCAAGACCGGGGGTATCGATAAGGTTGAAGTTTTTTAGCATATCGTTTGGGTAACCGACCTCGACATACTTGATCTGTTTCAATTGTTCCACATCGAAACCCCGTCGCCGGGTCAGCGATTCCAGCTCTTTGAGGGACTTCTCCTCGACTGGACGGCCATCCTTGTAGTGGACCAGCAGAAACGGTTCCAAAGCATATCTCAGCCAGTTGACATTGAAGGTGAGTTCCTCCGCACCAGTGGCCACCATCTGCTCACCGAGCAGCGCATTCATCATGGTCGATTTACCCGCCTTGATTTTCCCGACAATGGCAACCTGCATGGGCTGGTGAAGCCGCTGGTAATGAGACTGCAGTTCACAATGCAGTTCCTGTAGGGAGGGGTAGCCTCGCGTCATGGCAAGAACTGACTCGAACAGTTCTCTGGCATTTTGCTGGATATTCACGCTATCCGTCAGCCCAGTCGCCCTTATCAGTAATTTCCGGCTTCTGATCATGCGTTGCTTGATTATCGATGCGACTCATCTCCCCGTCCCGGCCCGCATGTGTGCTTTCGGCTGTGATTCTAGAGAGGATGGTTCTCGTCGACTCCCGAGCTGCTGTGCTGATCCGGGCAATTCTTTGGATTTCCCGCTTGATCGTGAGCGATCTCTCCTCGCTCGCTTTCTGCG
The DNA here is from genome assembly GCA_003349915.1 of endosymbiont of Escarpia spicata. Lineage (GTDB taxonomy): Bacteria > Pseudomonadota > Gammaproteobacteria > Chromatiales > Chromatiaceae > QGON01. Next base: position 322,124 of record QFXE01000001.1, on the reverse strand, counting down.
ACAATTTGCCCCCGCTGGAAATCGAAGCGAGCGTGCGCTCACATCGTTGTTTCTCCTCTCTGAGTTGATTGACGAGTTCATCCCGCATAATGCGTTCGAGTTTTGATGTCGCCTCCGTAAGCTTCTTTTGGCACAACCGCTGGCTGTCTTCAAGATAAGGCCTGATGATCTTTACGATCTGGACCTTTCTTGCTTTCCTGTCTTTTTCTGTGATCTGCGCCAATCCTTCCTTGGCACCAGATGCAATTCCGGCAACTCCACCCAGAGCAGCACCCGCCATAAGCCCGAGCTCGACGCCAGGGAGGAACCCTGCACCTCCAGTCACTGCGCCGAGGGCACCGCCGACCACGAGGCCTAACACGCCGCCGACAACACTGCCCGCATAGATATTGAAAATCCCGCCACGCGCCACGGAACGGGATTTCGCGAACCAGTCGGAGTCCTGCGTTTCCATTTCATCCGCAGAGATTTCTGCCTTGAGGATGCCCCCTTTGTTCATGCCAACCACTCCCATGCTCAATCCAGTGACCGATTCCATCTGTCCGAACAGGTCGCTCGCCCGTTTGTTCAGCGATGCCCACAGATCCGTCATGAGGGAGTCAATGTTTAACTCAAGCAGACCCACGATCTGCTGTGGATTTCGCAGTAGGGCTTCATCATCCAGACTAACGTTGTTATGGCGATTTATCCCGACGAAGCCGTCTTGGAATTCCGCCAGTGCCTCCATGCGTATATCCTGAAGTCCATCACTCAGCATAGTCCTCCACTGGGTGTTGCTGTCCAACATCTCCTGCAGCCGGCTCCTCGAGTCACGGTACTGCTGTTCCAGCGCTTCAAGTTTTTGTTTACTGCTTTGCTCGATTGCACTCAGTTCAACCTGCAGCGGTTCGCTCAGTCTTGCCATGGCAAGTGATAGCCTGTTCAATGCATGCAGCGTCAATGTTGCTACCCTGTTATTGCCGATCAGCCTCCACAACTGTTCGCTGAAAACATCAAAGTTACTGTCCGCCAAATCCTCCTCATCCTGGGATTCAAGATAATCCAGTTTTGCGAGACTCGATACCGGAACAACAGCGATCTGCTCTTTGCCATCACCCAGTATATCGGCCAGTTTAGTGCGGTTGCTTTCGACGATCTTTGCATAGTCCTGAACAGAATCGATCTTTGTCACGACCTGGATAATATGGGGACAGTGGTGCGCGATGCTGGAGATAAAGTTCAGCTCGGAGGTGGATAGTGGTGCATGAGCATCGCTGACAAAAATTGCGGCATCCGCATTCGGGATAAATGTCTGGGTCACCTCCGTATGCCGTTCATTCAGGCCGCCAATTCCCGGCGTGTCCACAAACACAAGTCCGTCTTTCAGCAATTCGTTCGGACTTATGATCGTCAACAAGCGTGCGTTTCTTACATTGTCCTTGTTCTTCTGTTCGGTAGCGAATGTCGCTATTTCATCGCGGCTGATCGCCTTGGAGGCTATATTCCCTGTCTCACCAGCCAGTACCTCAATCACTTCGTGGGGGCCGTAACTGATGGTGGAGACCAGATTCGTGGTGATATCAATGTCGACAGGAAACAGATTAGGCTCGTCGAGTAATGCATTGATGAACAATGATTTACCCTGCTTGAATTCACCGCATGCGACGATGTATATCTTCTCTTCTGTCAGGTGCTTGGCCGCTTCCTCCAACTCCCCGGCTATCGAATCCTCGCCTTGGGATTGCACCAGATCGATTGCGCTGCGAATCAACAGCAGCGCGCTGTTTTTGTATTGTGTAAACGCAAGCATGGGATGATCTCTCGTAATTCGGTTTTTTCAATCCTCAATGCGGACAATGTTTGCCTTAACCATTAGCGCGTTTTCGACGGGAGATAGTGATCAAAAAACTTTTTGCCGAGTGTCCTGTAGTAGGGCTCCAGTGACGGCTCCATCAGCATATTTAGTGCTGTAGAAAATCTGTGATTCCATTCTTCAGAGAAATCAGATCCCTGCGACAGCTTGTCGAACAGCTCATTGTATAGCTCAAGCAGTTCCTTACGCTTTTCTTTGTACTCACCGACGGCAAGGGAGGCGACTGACTCGTGAGGAAAGTGTCCGACAGGCTTCCCCCACTCCACATCAGGCCAAGGATTACGAAACTGCAGGTTTACATATTCAACCGGAACCAAGCTGGCCCAATCCAGGGTAACCAGGGCGAAAGGAGGAAACAGGGCGGTTTTTCCCTTCTCGCTCGTGGGCGAGAATCCAAAAAACGGGATTCGTATATAGACCTTTCCGTTCCTGCGCAAGGGGATCGGCCATCCTATGCCCGCTTCCGCAGGAATCAGTTGCTGAAACCAGGGGGTTTTTCTGAGTCTTTCCAGTAGCGCGGATGTCCTGCGGACCGACTGCTGTGTTGACCTGTTTGAATGAGTTTCCTGAGTCTGTTCACTTAAGTGCGACATGATCGATTCTCCTGCTGAATAAGCTCATGATTGCAATTTATACGGTGGTCAAATCAGTAATAGCCCGTGTCCCAGTTATATCTTTCTGGCGTACCATCATCGTAATACCAGTTTCCATAGCGATCATAGTAGTTGCCGATCATCTGGTCCGACACTTGGGATGCACCACTGGATACCATGAAATGATTACTGTCTTCCCAGGCGTCCATAAATTTATCGGCTGGAATCATGACCCCACTACCATCTGGGGAACCGGGATCATTCAGAATTACCTTTGGGCTGTCCAGATCACTGTAATCGATACCGATAACCTGAACCGCATGGTTGGCATCCTGACCAGGCATGCCGAAATACTCGAAAAGCATGTCGTCAGGATCGGCCCCTGTGTTCCATATTTCATCAGAGTCCAACGCGACTAAAATCGATTCTCCCTGCTCAAGCTTTGCCGATAGATCATCCATGGTGCAATTAATGTCATAGTCGACCGGGCATTCGAAATGTTCGAGAACGCGTCCCATCTCATTCATCGGCGTTCCTCCACCGGGGGTGTACCAACCCGCATCAGTTGCAACACTGGTCAGTTCCTCTTCGGTGACATCGCGCCCAAGCACCTTATCCAGAATAAATTCCTGAGAGACCAATGCGCAAGAAGACTGGGTCGACTGCAGGTGCCAGTTCTCCATGTCCTGGGCCGGATCGCCTACGATTTGCTCCAGATCGGCGTTCTCCGGATCGAAAACGGGATACTCGATAAAGGAGGACCCCGCCGTGTTTTCCGGCTGCAGTTCGCCAGAGTCAAGTGACTGGATTGCGGATAGATCAGTCTGATCCATAGGCTCAACATCAGGTAAATACTCATCATTCTCTTCACTTGAGGAGATAAAGATGCCATTCCACTCGACCGGAGCTTGATAGGCTGAACCGGCCGATAAATCAGCTACGGGTTCCACTGCATCGTCAGCAATTGGACCCCAAAGGTCGTCTTCGAATTCGTCAAACTGATCGAATAGCTCATTCATCATCCTCTCCATACCAGTATTGGTCTGTACCTTGCGCAGATACACCCGATCATTCCGCGCAACTGTTTCCTCGTGAATCTGTCCGGCACATCAATAGTTGTAATAATGACCCCATTTGAAATCCTCCTCCCAAGTACCATCGTCATACTGCCAATATCCCCATTTGTTGTAGCCGCCCGCCAACAGGGGTGAGGATTCTGAAATTGTCCCGGTCACCGATGCCGTATAACAGCCGCTCTCATTCCATGCGTTAAAAAAATCATCTGCTGGAATCATGATGCCCGAACCATTTTGCAAACCCGGATCGTTCAGTATGACAACCGGGTTCTGTGCATCGGCCCGGTCGATGCCAATGACCTGAACCACGCCCAAGGCTTGCTGGCCGGGAATGCCCGGATAGTCGCACAGATTGTCATCATCGGCGGACGGGGCCCATAATCTGGTTGTACTTACGGACGCAATAACCGTTCGCCCTTCCGCCAACGGTTGTGCCAAGTCATCGAGGGTGGCGGATTGGTCGTATTCGATCTCCAAGCCACCGAATTCGAGTAGATTGCCGATATCAGCAAACGGGGTTCCGGCTCCAACAATCTGCCACCCCGCGTCAATCGCCATGGCACTTAGCTGTTCGTCCGATATCCCCGCGACAATTTGCTCGGACAGAATGAAATTCTGACAGGTCGTCGTACCGGCTCCAGGCTCGGGCTGCATTCGCCAGTACTGCAGATGAGCCCATGGATCACCGATGACATCCTCAGGCTGAACGTTGGCGGTGATTAATGATTTCGCATCGGACAATTCAATGGCCCAGTATCCTTCTCCGTAAGAAATACTCTCTGTCGGGAAGTTCGCGTCCGCGGAACTGGAATAACAAGTACCGAAGTCAATACCCAGGCGCATGGCCCTGATCCATCTTCAACGAGGTTACAGCTTGATCACAGGTAGGTAATGTAAGGCTTGGGGAAACGCCGCATCGCCAGACATCAATTATGCGTTGTGATCCTCCTCTCTAATACAGTATAGCGCCTAACATTCGGAATACCTGGAGGGCTCGCGTCGCACTGGGATATAGGCATTGGTTTTCACAAGTGCACATGAAGGGTCGATATCAATCCGTGCAATAGCGGATAGTTAAGCAACACTTGGCGGACCGGATTGGCTCCGTTCCCGGAATTCAAACGCAGCTTTCAGGTTACTGGCGACCGAATGCTGGAAAAAAACTCACCGATGGCTGCCGACAGTGTCTCGGATCGCTTGGGATCGCGCAAGCTGGCCAACATGAAGCTGCGGGTACCGGGAAGAAACAGCAAGTCGGCCAGCACCCGGTTGAAAAAATCCTGCGACTCATCAGATGCCGCCAGACATTCAAGATAGCGGCAGCGCAGCCCTTCGTCCTCCAGCGTCTCCCAGGCCCGTCCCCCAATCGCCGTGAGCACATCGCTGCGGGAGGCGATCGGATGATTCAGCACACTGTCGATCAGCCGATCCCTATAGGTCAGGGAGATGTTGTTGGAGATGCCACGAATGCCGGCAGTGACAATTTGGGGATCAGGTTCGTCCTCTGCAAGAGTCACTTCCACCCTTTTACAGAGCGCTTCGGCAATCGCCACCGGCACCGCTTCATTTTCCAGACAATGACAGAGCGCCTCCAACGGGGATGGGGGTAGATGTGGAATCGCCTCGGCGATTTGCCTGGCCATCTCCGGCTCGGCACAGCGGGCAGCCAGATCGGCAATGCCCTGATAGCCGAGAAAAGACCACTGATCCCAGCCGAGCTTACCCTGAAAATAGCCGACCGCGTGATCATAGTAGCGGGACGCAGGCTGTTTCAGCAGCAGAGTAAGCTTGGCGTGCAGAACAGCCAAGCGTTCCTGTTTCGGTTGAAAAGCGTAGGGATTATCCTCCAACGCCGCCTGGAACTGTTCTCCATTGCTTTCCGCCTTGAGTTTTTCCCCCAGGCTCTCCACCAGTCGATGCATGAAATCGTCCCGCGCGGCCAGCACCAGCTGGCCCTGCTCGTCCAGAGGGAAACGCAGGAACCAGATAAATGGTTCCTCCTGACTTTCACGGTCATGAAAGACCAGGGCAAACCAGGCCTGCTGTTGTAATGGCTGTGGGTAGGGAAGCTCGGTTCTTTCAAACTTGAGAAAATCATCGTGGGGGATTTTGCTGACACGGCGTCCCATGTCGAAGAAACGCAGACGTCCACCGGCCGTTTCGAGAAACTCCGTCAGGCTGGCTATCCCGCTCATGTTTCAACCCAATCGATCAAGTGAAAAACCAAGTCATCAGCCTCCGCTTCGCGAACCACACGACCCTGAATCGAGTTACCACTCTCCTCCACCGACTCCTGCCTTCCGGAAACCAGTGGGTGCCACTCCGGCAGATCCCTGCCTTCCACCAGCAAACGATAGGCGCAAGTGGCGGGAAGCCAGTAGAGTTCTTCCAGATCCTGCGGCGTCAATGTGATACAGCTGGGAACCAGCACGGATCGATCTGTATAACAGGTGCAGCGGCAACCTTCGAGATCCAGTAGATCACAGACCACATTGGTGAAATAGATCTCGCGGGTATCTTCGTCTTCCAGTTTTTGCAGACAGCATTTGGCACAGCCATCGCAGAGAGATTCCCACTGTAACGCGCTCATCTCAGACAGTTTTACTTCCCGCCAGAATTTTCTATTTTTCTCAACCATTGGCCCCTTTTTTTTCATCCGCGCAATTCTCCGGTTTCAGCGTCAATCAGGCAATGAAATTTTCTCACGAAAAGTGAAATTCCCCTATTTAAACTAAGTATTTTTCCTAATCCAACACAGGGCATTGGAGAAACAGCTTGTCAATCTCTTTATGCACATTTGTGAAACGAAGGCTCCAGGTTATTGGCTTACATTTTATTCTTGTGAAAATACATATCAAATTTGCCATATCTAGTTGATAAATATATATTTAATTTCATTGTGCAAAAATTAAACAATTTAATGACAATACTGGAACAGCAAGGGCTGGGGGCAAACTTAATCACCTTACCCACAAAGTTATCCACAGGATCTGTGGAAAGATTTCAGTGTTGAAATTTACCGATCCAACAACCTCCAACTGCGCTTTTCCAGCGTAATGACTGGCATCGAGTCTCCTTTTAGCAATAACCCGCTTATGGGGTATTCAGCAAAGCTCCGCAGAGGTAAGGTAACGAAATAACTTGGACGGTAGGATCCATGCACACTGGCAAAGATAGATAATGAGTCAGCAAGACAGAGAATTTCAAGCAATTTTCCCGGTTCCATTTGGTGCGTTAGGAGTTGTAATGCGGGGTGAAACACTGCATCAGATCGACTTTCTGCCCCAGAATACTTCATCCAAAACCCCATCAGATGATGTAACCAGGAACGTAGTTTCCCAGATTCAATGCTATCTAGTTGATGGTAAGCGCCTGTTCACTCTGCCACTGCAACTGCATGGCACCGATTTCCAGCAGAAAGTCTGGGCTGAGCTTCAAACGATACCATCCGGTGAGGTCCGCACTTACGGAGAGGTTGCCAAACGACTCAACAGTAGCCCCCGTGCCGTCGGCAATGCCTGTCGCGCCAATCCCTGTCCTGTCGTAGTACCCTGCCACAAAGTCGTGGGTGCCAACGGCATCGGTGGATTTTCGGGTAAGCGGGAGGGTGGGCCGTTGGCGATCAAACGCTGGTTGCTGAATAACGAAGGCTGGTCCGGTTGCAACTGATGGCGTTACCGGCGGAGGTTCAGGGACGCATCGAAAGTTTTGCCGACGCCCTTTGGATGGAGCGGGGACTGAGCCGCAATACCCTCAGTGCCTATCAAAGCGATCTAAATAAGGTTTCGATCTGGCTGCTGCAGCAACGGGAAACCGACCTGCTGAATGCTGACCGCAGTGATCTGCTGCTCTATCTGGCCGAACTTGCCCGGCAGGGTCTCAAACCCCGGTCAACCGCACGAAGGCTCTCCTGCCTGCGCCAATTCTATCAATATGCCCTGCGTGAAGGCTGGATCGAACACGATCCCAGCGCCCTCATCGACGCGCCCAAGATCGGACGCCCCCTGCCCGGCGCCCTGACCGAAGCGGAGGTCGAGGCCTTGCTCGACGCTCCGAATCTGGCGGATGCACAAGGGTTTCGGGATCGCACCATGCTGGAAGTGCTCTATGCCTCCGGCCTGCGGGTGTCGGAACTGATCAGCCTGCGTCCGGAGCAGATCAGCCTGACTCAGGGCGTGGTAAGGGTCATCGGCAAAGGCGGTAAAGAGCGGCTGGTGCCACTGGGTGATGAGGCTCAAACCTGGCTGATACGTTTCCTGAAAGGCCCCCGGCGAGAGATTCTGGGCGCCCGGCTCTGTCCGGATCTCTTCCCCACACGCCGTGGCAGCGGAATGACCCGTCAGGCCTTCTGGTATCTGATCAAAAAACATGCGATCACTGCAGGTATCAGCAAGCATCTCTCCCCACACACCCTGCGACACGCCTTTGCCACTCACCTGTTGAACCACGGAGCAGACCTGCGGGTTGTACAACTGTTACTCGGTCATAGCGACCTGTCCACCACACAAATCTATACTCATGTGGCGAGGGAACGGCTGAAAAACCTGCACGCCACCCACCATCCCAGAGGTTGAGAATAGCTTGTCATCCCGGCTTTACGAGTTATGAAGCCAACCTCACATTGTGCTACATTCCGGGCAGTTTAGGTTGACCGGGCAAATCAGGAGTTATTAATGCCGTCATTCGATATTGTGTCAGAAGTCGACATCCAGGAGGTAAGGAACGCCGCGGATCAGGCGAACCGTGAGATCGGCACCCGCTTTGACTTCAAAGGTGTGGACGCAAAATTCGAACAGAATGAGAGCGAAATCACCCTGCGCGCCGAGCAAGAGTTCCAACTGCAGCAGATGATGGATATTTTGCGGCAAAAACTTGTCAAACGAAAAGTCGATATCACCTGTATGGATATCAAGGATCCGGAAACCACGCTCAGCGCCGCACGGCAGCAGGTCATCATTAAACAGGGCATAGATACCGATACCGCACGGAAGATGGTCAAGGCGATCAAGGCAGGCAAGATTAAGGTTCAAGCCCAGATCCAGGGTGAACAGGTTCGGGTAACCGGCAAGAAACGGGATGATCTGCAGCAGATCATCGCCATGTTACGGGAGGCTGACTACGGCCTGCCACTGCAATATCAGAATTTTCGGGACTGATTAATGAAGAAAAATTTTAATATCCGCCGTAAGCAAGCAGGCATCCTTTCAGCGGCAGCCCTAGTTGCCCTGCTCTCCTTCGGCAACAGCCAGGCTGCTGAAGATGCCGCAACGATCAAACGAGTCCAGGATGGGATCGCCAAGCTGATTCCCGGAGAGAAACCAGACAGCATCACTGAGTCGATGGTCCCAGGCCTGTATGAAGTGATGATCGGGCCACGTCTGTTCTATGTCAGCGGTGATGGAAAATATCTCTTCAACGGCAAACTTTTTGAGATCGCAACAAGAGAGGACCTCTCAACGCCTAAGATCTCCCTGGCCAAGGCGGATGCCATCACCAAGGCTGGAGAGGGGAACATGGTCATCTTCGGCCCTGAAGATTCCAAACACACCATCACTGTTTTTACCGACATCGACTGTGGTTATTGCCGCAAACTGCACAGTGAGATCACGCAATACAACGATCTCGGCATCCGAGTCCGCTATATGATGTATCCACGCGCCGGCGTCGGTAGCGCCTCCTACACAAAGGCCGTCTCTGTCTGGTGTGCCGATGACCAGAAAGCCGCCATGACCCTTTCCAAGTCCGGTAAGCCCATCGATGAGAAGCTGTGCGACAATCCAATCGTGGATCATATGAAACTGGGCGAACTGCTCGGCGTTACAGGTACGCCGGCGGTCTTTCTTTCCGATGGGGAACTCCTGCCCGGTTACGTCCCGGCGGCCAAGATGTCGGCCTACCTGAATGGACGGACCAACCAATAGTTCGACCCTCTTGAGAAACAGCAAACGGGGAGCTTTTGCTCCCCATTTTTTTGCCTAATTTTCGTGATACGACTCACAATCAGCATAATTGCGAGCCCAATGGGTCAATAAATTGGAACAACTGCCGCTAGCCTTCTCAAGCAACATTAGACATTAGGGGAACAGATGGTGCAGGCCCATAAACTGGATCTGGCATATCGCTCCGAAACGGGGCCCGTGCGCAAGAGTAACCAGGATACGATTGGCACAGATGCGGCTGCCGGTATCGTAATCGTTGCTGACGGCATGGGTGGCGCGAATGGCGGTGAGATCGCCAGTCAACTGGCAGTTGATCTGTTGATGCAATATTTCGCTGACGACGAACGTAACCCAGTCACTGAATCCGACCACGAACTCCAGGAGAGCCTTTCGGTAATCAACAATGCCATCCTGGAAGCTGCAGAGCAGATGCCGGAACTACAAGGGATGGGTACCACACTGGTATTGGGCATGTTCGATGAGAACCACCTACGCTACGCACACGTTGGAGACTCCCGACTCTACCGTCTGCGTAACGGCAAACTGACCCCCCTGACCCGTGATCATAGTCTGATCGAGGATATGATCGATAAGCAAGTATTCTCCTCGCCACTGGAAGCTATTGAAGCCGGTGTACCACGCAACATCCTATCCAAGGCCTTCGGCACCGCACCGAATGTCAAAGCTGAGATCTCCAAGACCGATATCATGGCGGGAGATATCTATCTGTTCTGTTCTGACGGACTGACCAGCATCGTTTCCAATAAAAAGATAGAGGATGAGTTGCTCAGCACAGACAAGAATTTGATTAAACAGGTCGATGATCTAATTGAAAACGCCTGCAACAATGGCGGTACCGATAATATTTCTATTGTGCTGGTAAGCATTGATAAGGCGGCTTGAGTGAAAATCAGACTGGGTTATGAATGCGAAGATTTATTACAGTATTGGGGTAGTTGAATCATGGAAAAACTCGTCGTTTTAAACAACAACGATACGCTTGAGGAGTTTCCTTTGGAGCAGAGACGCGTTGAACTGGGGCGGGATCCAACCAGCGACCTCTGTCTTGGTGACCAGTCAGTCAGTCGCCATCACGCCAGTCTGGTGCGAATCTACACCGAGTACTATCTGGAAGACCATCGCAGCACCAATGGTACCCGGTTGAATGGCCATGATATCAAAAAACATATGCTGAAAAACGGTGACGTCATCGAGATCGGAAAGTATCGGCTTAAATTCCAGAAACAACAGGAGAAGAGCGACGAGAACGACCTCGACAAAACGGTCGTCATACAGGCGTCAGTCCCACAGCGTGTATCACGGGAAAAACCGGCCAAAAAACCTCTAACCTCCAAACCTGGCTTAGCCTTTGTCCACTATCTGGCAGGGCCGGAGAAAGATCAGGAAGCAAAACTCAACCGCGCCTTCTTCACTATCGGGGAGACAGGCGGCGATCTTGCGCTGATCACCAAACGTCATCAAGGTTACTATCTGCTGAAGCTTGGCGGACACACAATCCCCTCGGTTAACGGCAAATCTGTACGCGCAGGAGGCGTCGAGCTCACACATGGCGATCAAATCGTATTTGGTGAACGCCAGTTAGAGTTCCTTACAGGAAGTTGATCTGCATTCGTGGGAAGTCGATTAAAGTTCCCCCACTCTCTGCCGTATCAATCAATAGATCCCCAATCATTGACGTCAAGCACAAGACCAGCCGTTAAGGAGTAACAGACCATGGCACCAGAATCACTCGATCACAACCGCATGCTGCTGGAGATCGATCGCACGATCCGTGACCTCAACCGTAACACCATCAACCCCATGATACCTGAGCTCACCCTGAATGATCTCTGCCCGGTCATGGAATTGGTCGCCCGTGCAAGGGGGTTCTATCTGAAAGAGTTGTTTGAGGTAACTGAGATTACAGGAGATAAAATGCCATCCCAGGATCAGATAGGACGATTGAAGAAGCTGCGTGAGAACTTCGAGGAACTGGTCAAGGGCGCACAATCGCTGGAAACGGCCATAGAACGTGGTTATCTGGACGTCAATCGTTGAACTGATACCAGTCCCCTTCCACCGTAACTCACGCGGTTATTAACCGGCAGAGATGCATTGCGCTCTCTGCTGTTCTCATATACAACATCCCAGAAAGAATCAGACGGTCTCGCCACACTAGACCTACTCGCCTCCAAATCGATCTGGGACAACGACTTAATGACCACACCGGATAAAAATGCAGTAAAACGCTATCTGTTGAGCCTGCAGGAACAGATCTGTTCCGGGCTCGAAGATGAGGATGGTGAAGGCCGGTTTATCCGGGATGCCTGGCAGCGGGATGAAACCGACCAACTCGGTGGTGGTGGTATCAGTCGCGTACTGCGGGACGGAGCGGTCTTCGAGCAGGCCGGCGTCAACTTCTCACATGTCACCGGCAGCAAGATGCCGCCTTCCGCCACGGCACACAGGCCGGAACTGGCTGGACGTGCATTCGAGGCGATGGGCGTATCACTGGTGATCCACCCCCACAACCCCTATGTACCGACCTCCCATGCAAATGTACGTTTTTTCATTGCCGAAAAAGAGGGGAGCGATCCCGTCTGGTGGTTCGGTGGTGGTTTCGATCTGACGCCCTACTATGGAAATGAGCAGGACTGCCGCCACTGGCACGACATTTCAAAGACTGCATGTCTACCCTTCGGCGAGAAAGTTCACCCAAAATTCAAACAGTGGTGTGATGACTATTTCTATCTCAAACACAGAGAGGAACCAAGAGGCATCGGCGGCCTCTTTTTCGATGACCTGAACGAGTGGGGTTTCGAAAAGAGTTTCGACTTCATGCGTAGCGTGGGTGACCACTATCTGGAGGCCTATCTCCCTATCGTCTCACGACGCAAAACCGTTGCGTATGGAGCAAGAGAGCGGGAGTTCCAGCTTTATCGGCGCGGGCGTTATGTCGAGTTCAACCTGGTCTATGATCGCGGCACCCTCTTCGGCCTGCAGTCAGGCGGCCGAACCGAATCGATCCTGATGTCCATGCCGCCGTTGGTAAGCTGGCGCTACGATTGGCATCCTGAACCGGGTTCGGCAGAGGCTGAACTCTATGAGAAATATCTCAAGCCACGGGAGTGGGCCACAACGCCGGATTGAATCCTTGAGGTTTTAGCCTACCATCAAGATAAACCTGATAACGATGAACGGAGGGAATCATGAATGCTTTCAAAGGGTTTCCCGAGACCTGTCTCCCTTTTCTGGAGACCTTGTCAAACAACAATAACAGAGCCTGGTTTAGCGAGAATAAAACCGCTTACGAACAGCAGATACGTGAACCCGCGCTGGCATTCATCGAGCATATGCAGCCCAGGCTGCAGAAGATCTCCCCACGATTCCGCGCCATCGCAAAAAAATCCGGTGGCTCCCTGATGCGGGTCTACCGGGACACCCGTTTCTCGAAAGACAAAACACCCTACAAAACCAACATCGGCATTCAATTCCGACACGAACTGGGAAAGGATGTCCATGCACCGGGTTTTTATGTTCACATTGAGCCGGAATTCTGTTTTGTCGGCGCCGGCATCTGGCATCCGGAGAACCCCCTTCTGGGGAAGATTCGTGATTTCATCGTGGACAATCCGGCATCATGGAAAGCCGCCAGGGATGACAAAACCTTCCGCAGGCATTTCACGCTTGAGGGTGACTCACTCAAACGTCCTCCTCGGGGTTTCCCCCAAGATCATGAGTTGATGGACGATCTCAAACGCAAGGACTTCATCGCCTGTAAATACTTCGATTGCGGAAAGGTAACAGCACCATCCTTTGCCCAGTTCGTGACCAACAGCTTCAAGCAGGCAGATCCGTTCATGCGCTACCTGTGTAGTGCAGTGAATGTGAACTATTAACTCAAGCAATCATGGTGCGCACGGCGCACCCTACATTCGTCAGCCATACCCCTCCACCACGGACTCCGAAATTTGAGCTATTGAATGGCTTGCGGAATGTCTCTCTACGTCTATTTCTGTCCAGTGTTGCGCGCCCTGCCCCAAGCTGTGCCATAATGCGCCGCTTTTGCGCCTGTCCTGTAACCCACAAACATCTTGCTTTTTCCCGGAAAATATTTTGATTTCAACAGCCAATATCACCATGCAGTTCGGGGCGAAGCCCCTGTTTGAAAACATCTCGGTCAAGTTCGGCAGCGGCAACCGCTACGGCCTGATCGGCGCCAACGGTTGCGGCAAGTCAACCCTGATGAAAATCCTCGGTGGAGATCTGGAGCCGACTGCCGGCAACGTCGCCGTCGACCCCAATGAACGGTTGGGCAAGCTGCGCCAGGATCAGTTCGCCTATGAAACGCAGACGGTGCTAGACACAGTGATCATGGGACACGCCGAGCTGTGGAAGGTGAAGCAGGAACGAGACCGTATCTACGCACTCCCGGAGATGAGTGAAGAGGAAGGGATGCAGGTGGCCGAGCTGGAGGTGGAATTTGCCGAGTTCGACGGCTACACCGCCGAGTCGCGCGCAGGAGAGCTGTTGCTGGGCCTGGATATCCCGCTGGAGCAGCACAACGGCCCGATGAGTGCGGTGGCCCCCGGCTGGAAACTGCGTGTCCTGCTGGCCCAGACGCTATTCGCCGAGCCAGACATCATGTTGCTCGACGAACCCACCAACAACCTCGACATCAACACCATCCGCTGGCTGGAGGATGTGCTCAACGAACGCAACTCCACCATGATCATCATCTCCCATGACCGCCACTTTCTGAATAGCGTCTGCACCCACATGGCCGACCTGGATTACGGTGAGCTGCGTGTCTATCCGGGCAACTACGATGAGTACATGACGGCTGCCAGCCAGGTTCGTGAACGTCAGTTGACCAATAATGCCAAGAAAAAGGCACAGATCGCCGAGCTGCAGACCTTTGTCAGCCGTTTCTCCGCCAACGCCTCAAAGGCCAAGCAGGCCACCTCACGCGCCAGGCAGGTCGACAAGATCCAGCTTGATGAGATCAAACCCTCCAGCCGTCAGAACCCTTTCATCCGCTTCGACCAGGAGAAGAAACTCTACCGTCTGGCCCTGGAGGTTGAAGGACTCAGCAAAGGCTATGATGAAAAACCACTGTTCAACGGTCTGGATCTGATGGTCGAGGTTGGCGAACGCATCGCCATCATCGGCCCTAACGGCATAGGGAAAACCACACTGCTTCGCACCTTGGTCGGCTCCGGGCACAGAGGCCTGAGTCCCGACAGTGGCACGGTAAAATGGTCGGAGAATGTCACTATCGGCTACTACGCCCAGGACCACGCCGTCGACTTTGAGGATGATATAAACCTGCTGGAATGGATGAGCCAGTGGCAGCAGGAGGGCGACGATGAACAGGTGATACGCAGCTACCTCGGCCGCATGCTCTTCTCTCAGAAGGAGATCGAAAAATCCGTAAAGGTGATCTCTGGTGGAGAACAGGGGCGCATGCTCTTCGGCAAGATTATGATGCACAAACCCAACGTATTGGTAATGGACGAGCCGACCAACCACCTGGATATGGAATCCATCGAGTCACTCAACACGGCGCTGGAGAACTACCCCGGCACCCTGATCTTCGTCAGTCATGACCGGGAGATCGTCTCCTCACTGGCCACCCGAATTATCGAACTCACCCCCGAGGGTGTAGTCACCTTCAATGGCAATTACGAGGAGTACCTGAGCAGCCAGGACGTGGTTTGACGTCTCTCAGGCAAGCGAATGCCAACGGGTAATCTCATTTTTCACCAGGTCGTCAGGGAGAAACTCCTGTTCCAGCCGGCCTCTATCCAGTTGGCAAAGCTGCTGATAAAGCGCTCCCTCCTGTTCGGTGAGTTTGGAGGGCGTGGATTCACCTGCCGTTACGGGTTCGGCAACAGCCTTCTCTTCGTTACAATATTCGAAGGTCTCCTCGTCCATCAATAACGGCGTCAGGGCCACCTGGTAGGAGCGGGCCGTGGCGAGCATGGAGAGGCCCCAAGTGTCGATATCCCCCCAATAGGCGATGCTTTTATTGCTGATCCAGGCAGCTTGCATCCAGCTCAGGTTAAGTCCCGCCCCGAGTATGGCGATGGTGTTGGGCAGTGAAGGCAGTTGATAGAGGGAACGCTCGTTCTCGACAATCAGCAGATGACTGCCGGGAAGTGGTGTCTGCGCGAGTTCACTGCTTCTCACTCGTTGTTGTTTGAAGGGCAACAGTCCCACCTCCAGAGGAGCAACCAGCAGCCAGTGTTCACTCTCATCGAGCGCCCCAAGAAAATGCTCAAGGCCCTGCTCTATGACCTGTTGGCCGAATCGCATCTCAAGCAGTTTTCCCACTAAGGTGCGATTACGCTCGAAAAACTTGCTGTCGCAACCGGCGATAGAGAGTGTCCGCAAGGGTTTGCCTTCTGCGCATCCGGATTCAAGTAGCAGCGCCACCTCACAGGCCTTGATGGTCTCTTCAGCTTCTCTGGACAATACCTGTTGCCGCTGGTGGATGAGAAGGGAGTGAAACAGAGGGTCGACGTCAGCCAAAATTGTGGATAACAACAGGTACTCCTGCCGGATCGTCTCATCGGCCATTGCCTCTATCCATTCGTCAGCCGATTTCAGTACCCAGTTCAGCGGGAGTTGGACCGCTTCCGCAGTGCTGCGGTAGTTGACCAACTGCCAGTCGATTGCTCCTGCTGTTACTTTGCGCCAGAGTTCTATATGTTTTCTGACGGCAGATATTTCTCTGCTGATCAGTGCGGGAGAGGGCTTTCCGATAGGCAGTGTTACGGGCCAGGCATTGTGGTCGAGCAACCGCTGTTCGCGCAGCTTGCCGTTTTGCCATTGACGCCTGAGTTTATGGCGTAGGGCCTCAGGCTTTTTCATTGGAACGTTCCAGCCGTTTCCTGGCCTGCTGGTCCAGCTCTTCCCAACTGAGTGATGTAGTGGTGGCGCGCTGTCCACGCCGGTGTACCAGTATCGCCGAGCGGGTGTGTGAACGCAGCAACCGCATCTCTTTGTTGGGGGTGATGAACAGGGGATGCAGTCCGAACTGGCGCAATGCTTCAATGATGCGTGCAGCGACGGCCTGAGAACTCTTGGAGAAGGCCTCGTCGAGCACCACCGTGCCGAACAGGGGATGGCCCATGCCGTCAGGGCAGAGCGCATAACTCAATGAGGCGGTGAGGATATAGCTGGTGATGATCTCCTTTTCACCACCACTGCCCCCTTGTGATCCCGTGCGAACCTCGATCACCCGCTCGCCGTCGCGCTCTATGACCGAAACGTAGAATTGCAGACGGTAACGCGGATCGAGCAGCGCCTTTGCGCCCACAGTCTTATTGCGCTCCACCGCATCGCGTAACAGACGAACCATCTCTACCAGGGCGCGATAGTGGGACTCCCCCTGATCCTCTTTCAACTCGGCACTACGTAGATGTCGCTGTGCTTTCTGGATTGTCGTCAGAGTCTCATGGATCACCCGCCGTGGTTGCAGTTGCAGATAGCATCCCGGCTGAAAATCGACCTTGACCATGGTCTGGTTGAGCTCATCGATCCGCTCCTTGATGACCGTTGTCTCGTT
Organism: endosymbiont of Escarpia spicata; assembly: GCA_003349915.1. Taxonomy (GTDB): domain Bacteria; phylum Pseudomonadota; class Gammaproteobacteria; order Chromatiales; family Chromatiaceae; genus QGON01. The sequence goes on along the minus strand of QFXE01000001.1, from coordinate 305,091 downwards.
ATCGATATAGGCCAGCAGTTGGGTCACACCCTCATCCGAGGATTTATTGAGGTACGCCAGAAAACGTTCTACCTTCTCAGGTAGCGCCTCTTTGGTCAGCAGTTCCAGTTGTTGAAGGTAGTTGGGAATATCACAGATATCTGTACCCGCCTCTGCAAGTGCGCCGGCATCCTTGGTCTTCGCATTTCCCATCAATGAAATCAGTCTCTTTTCAGTAGCGGAGAGTGTACTTTCAGCCTTGGTCAGCTGATTCTGGGATTTATCGCTCGCTTCACGTTCTTTCTCATCCAGCTGTTCAATCTCTGCAATCGATATTTTTCCAAATTGGCTGTCTTCTATTGACTGTTGTTCTGCTGACAGCACATTGCTCATCCGTTTGAAAAGCAGGCTGATTTTTTCCTTCGCCCGCTTCATCTCTGCCTGAAATATTTTTTTCTGCTGCTCGTTTTCCAACAGTTTCTGTTGGCACTGGTGCAGTTTCTGCTTTGCCTGCTGCCACTGCTCTTTGGCGTGGGTGGTGTCGGAATCGGGATCCTGTAACTGCTCAAGCTGTTTCCGCAAACGTAGCAACAGCGCCTTGGCTGATGCTGTATCGATGTCGTTGAATTGCAGGTTTTCCAATCTGGAAAGCAGTTGAATCTGTTGACCAAGCTGTTCGTGCTGTTCTTTTGTGCTGGTAAACAGCTTCTCCTTCTCTACGACTTCATGGCCTACTTGAGACAGTTCATGCTCCAGTTCGCGCAGCCGGTCACGGTTACTGAAGCCTGTCATCCAGTCGGCATTGAGGTGCCGCTGATCCTGTTTGTCGAACTGGCCATGTTTACCCGACATCATCCCCTCAACAGTCATTGCGTGGGGAGTTCTATGCAGCACCTCACTACTCTCGACGCAGTGACGGTCTATGTCGGCAAGGAAGGTTTTTGCCACTTCACGCAGTGGATGTTTTCCGAAGTTGAGCTTGTGGGTGAAACCGTCATTGAGAAAACTGGCCCGGCCTGAATACTCTGTCGCATCGAGCAGTCGCACATGCAGACGATTGTCGCGCTGGTTGACCCATGCCAGCGCCTGTTTCATCTGTTCGCCCGGCACGATCAGGCGCAAGCGGTGACTGCCGATGGCACGTTCGATCGCCCCGCGCCACGCCTTCTCCTCCGCTTTGATCTCAACCAGTTCGGCGATATAGGCCACTGCATTGATGTTTATACCGAGTGCTTCGGTCAGATCCAGTTTGAACTTGAGATAACGACTGTCGATGTTGGAGCCGCTATGACTGCGCGCCTCCTGTAACGCTGTTCTTAAACTCGCTTCACGCTCTTTCGTGGAAAAGAGTGATCCACCCTGTTGATCCCGCTGCTGATCCAGTTCTGCCAGCTTGGGTTCATTCTCTCTACACACCGCCTTACTCTGCTGCTGGTTGTCGGCAAGTGCAGCCTCCGAGAGGGTTACATCGAGATCAAGCGCCTTTGCCAGTTGCAGATAGTCGTGGACCTCACGTTGACAATTACGAAGATTGGTTTCCTGGGTCGTGATCTGCTGTTCCAACAACTCGATGTTGCCGCCACCCTGTTCGATATAGAGACGATGAAGATCATCCGCCTCCTGTTCCTGCTGGTGCTGGCGGTTTGTCAGGTCACTAGAGAGGCGTTCACTCTGTGTAAGTTCGTCACTCAGACTAGAGTGCTTTTGTTGCCATAAGGTATGTCCCTGAGTGGCAAACCAGACCGGTAGAATCTGTTTCAAGCGAAAAAGGCGCTCGACCTCTTCACTCTTGCGCAAACGAACCCGCTCTTCCGCTTCGATTGGCAATAGCGATTTTTGCTGGGTGCGGGCGATCTCCAGTTCGCTGTGGATCTCCTTGAGTACATCAAATTCATCCACTACATCGGCGGCGCGTTTAAAGGCCGACTTATCCTCCAGGACCAGTTCGCGAAACAGCGCGTCGATGCTGTTGAGCTGTTTGAGTCCGGCAGCGCGATTGAGCAGGGAGAAGGCATTCTCGCCCACCTCAAAAAAACGCCTAAGCTGGGCCAAGTAGGCCTTTTTGCTGTCGTGGGGATGAAGGTTGCTCTGTTCCTTGCCAAACCGTTTTACCGCCCTTGCGCCACCCTCGCGATGCAGTTCCAGCCAGTCGCTAATGCTCAGCTCACTGTTACGGCTGAATATCCAGAGCCGTTTGAGGTCACTCATGGATGAACTGCTGCCATCGAGCCAGAAGAGTCCGGTCAGTGAGACATGCTTCTCACCGTCTGTAAAACGGGCGCCGACGGCGGTGACGGTTGTACCGCCTCTGGATATATGCGCATTGTCGCCGCTCTCGTTGCCTTCGCCGGAGACTCCGCGAATATAGGAGATCAGGTCACGATCACTTTCGTGCCCTCCGGTTGAGGCGAGATTGTAGAGCGGGCGGGCAGCGACCAAGGTCATCAAGGCGTCTACCAGGGTGGTCTTGCCGCTGCCTGTCTGTCCGATGATGGCGCTGCCGTGCGGGTCGATCTCGGCCCGGTGCAGGCCATTGAAGGGACCCCAGTTATAGATCTCCAGTTGTTCGATGATATAGGGGGTGCGGCTGTGCAATTCCTCAAACATCACCCCCTGCCCTGTTCTTGCGGAACGGCTCATTCACCAAACTCCTGCTGCGCTTTGACCTGTTGCTTAAAGGCAGCCAACAGATTCTGCAGATTTTCGGGATTGGCGATGTGCACGATCAGTGGGCGGATGGTGAGCTGGTCGTTTTTATCCACTTCCGAGACCAGGCCGTGGCCCCGCAACTGCTCCAGTAGCTGGCGTAGGCGTTTGTCATTACGGCTATCGCTGCCTGTCTCGCCCAGAAACTGGTTCAGCTCTGGCATCAGCTCATCGAGATGGGCCAGCGCCGTTTTGGTCCCGATACCCGCCTCCATCTCATGGGCTATAAAAATCCGGCGAAGGATCGCAACCAGAAGTGACTGCTCCAGATTGAGCCGTTGACGGCGCACCAGTGGGTGGCTCCACTCGTCTTTTTCGCTATCAGCGTAGTTTTCAATGATGGCAAGATATGCGATGCCGCGGATGTCATCGACCTTCAGCGCCAGATCCAATGGTTCAAGAATGGCGTTGACCGCCGGAAAAGAGGTCAGCGCAATACGATAGAGATTGGGTTTGTGCTCTGCTTCCAAAACACCATATTTGAGCAGCTCCTGCGCGACACTTTTTAACGATTGCGGAGTGATCTCCTGCAAGTCAGGGGAAATTGTTTCGTCGTTTGTCCCTTCGGCTTGGAGAGTCTGTTGTTCTTCACTCATCATAATTCCAGTTCGATATCGGCAAGGTTTTCGCTGCTCAGTTCTACCTTCGGCAAGGTAAAGCGGTAGTAGACACCATCCGGGTTGCTCAGATCGATATGTTCTTGTTTATCGTCGAACGGGATATCGGCCTCCAACGCCATGGACAACCAAAGCGCCAGCGACTCAAGATCATGGGTTGGCGGGATCTTTCCGGCGATTTCTTTGATGGTCAGACCACGACCTTCGACAGCCAATAACGCTTGCGTCTCCTCCACCAGGGCCTGCCTGTCCAGGGCATCGAAAGATGACCAGAACTCATCATCCACCTCGTCCAGACTGGTAGTCTGTTCCACCAGGTCGAGAATGGGTTCGATACCTTCAGCAAGATCTTTAAAACGCAGACGCTCCAATACAGGCAGGCTGCTGTTGGCGACCCCAATGGGTGGCAGAGGGCCGGGGGTTCGCCGCACGGCCTGACGGCTCCAGTCGATTGTAGCGGCCTGGGCAAAGATATCATTCAACAGCTGGCCGACCCTGTGGTGTTCGGAAGCCAAACCGGTTTTAAGGAAACCTTTTACGTCACGTTCACTGCGAGCACGGGCGCGGATCACGATTCCGCTTTCACCCACCAACCGGATGATCAGTCGACTCAGTTCGGTTTGCTGCTCCCGGGTCAGCGCCTTATGCACCACTGGTCTCCTCACCAATGAGCGAATACGCAGTTTCATATTATCCAGTTCCAGTTTGCGCGCCAGTTGCCGCTGAAAGGCGTCAAATACCTTTCCCTCATCGGTTTGCAACAACTGCTCATGGCTCACCAGCAGGCTATCGACGACATTGCCGCGGTGGCTCTGTTCACTGATGATTGACTGGCGCAGGCGCTGATCCGCCTCCCGGTATGAGTCCTCCACCCGGCGAAAATCGTTACGCAGACTCATCGACAGATTATAGACCTCACGGATCGACTCTATTGCAGACTGCTCTGGCAATACTTTGACTTCGCCCTTCTGTACGGAGGCAAGCTCAGTCTCCAAGGCAGCTATTTTATGGCGTATCAGTGACTCGCGGCTCTTTGGATCTGGGTTGATGCTGGATTCAAGATTTTCGATTTCACGCTGCACGATGGAGAGACGCGAGGCGGTGGAGGTCATGATGCGGTTATCCAGGCCATCCACGAAACGGAAAGCCGACTCCAGCGCATCGGTTGCGATCAGACGCCCTTCACGCTCCACCACCAGACCGCGCCGAATCCATTGGCGAATCTCACGCCGCGCCTCCAGCAGGTAGTCGTTACTACTTTCGATCTCACCCATCTCGTGGGAGAGTTGCAGCACCTCGCTCAATACCTGAATAGCGCTGTCAAGATCGATACCGTTCAGGTTTTCATCAAAAAGTGATTTAAGCGAACTGATGACCAGTGGCCCGGTATGGGCTACCAACAGTTGCCATGCAGGGTGGTGCTTCTTGAGGTTGAGCAGAAACCGGGCGTTGGATTTTGTGTTTTCTGTCACGCGAAAATGCCCTGAATCAAAATAGAGGTCGGAAGCCAGCCTCCTATATTAAAACAGCGCGCGTAACTATTCAGCCTACCTTTGATTTGCTCATCACGACATACGAGTTATCAACCCTGAACTTTCGAATTGATGTAGGCCGATTCAAGCGCAGCGGAACCGGCAGCCTTATCTTTCTGCCAACTCAATCGCCCGATCCGCTACGCTTGATCGTGCCTACATCTTGAACCATATTCTTACCCTGTCACGATACGTCGCGCCTGAGCGATCTTCTCACTCAGGGACGTCGAGCGAATCGTCTCCAGCAGCTCACCCAGTTTGAAATGGTGATGGCGCTCATAGACCACGCCCATCTGCGGCATATCAGCCAGTCCTGATTCACGGGCGTGCTCAACAAACCCTTTGTTCTTCCAGAAGAAGGCACCAGGCATAGTGGTTGGGATAACCAATACGTAAAAGAGCGCCCTGCCGATAATTGAAGCGCTGAGAGCCAAAAGTGCCAGCAGGATGAATACCAAGACGCTGGCAGTTCCGAGCAATATGATGCTCAAACCCAGCAACAGAGCACCCACAAGCAAGCCGTTGCGCAGCCAGTAAGCATAGCCATAGGTAGTGCTCTGCTCGTAAAAAGAGGCAGCGCCCTCGCTCTCATGGAATTTGAGATCATGGGCATGAGCCATTAGGCCGACCCCTTCCACACTTAATCCCACCGTTGCCACCAGCGCCAGCGTCTGGGCCAATTCGGATGTCAGACTGCCGAACAGCAGTGATACAAGCGCCAGCAGCAAGGAACCGAGACTAAGACCAGTGCCGATGAAGCTTGCACCGGTATGCCAGTGATTCCAGAAAGGGCGGGCCTCGATACGGTAGAGCTTGTACATAAAATAACCACCGAAGCCAATACCCAGTAGACCAAGTCCAGCGAAGATGGTCTGCAGAACTGTGGCCAGTTGACCATCAAAAAAACTGAACAGGGTGTAACCCGCCAATCCGCCAAAGAAGGCTGAAACCCCGGCGATCTCGCGACTGACCGGGGAGAGCCGCAGGTTATAGAACCCTCTGTAGAAGCGATGCGGTTTGCCCAGATGCATATTGAGTTTGAACAGGCCGATGGTTGAGAATAGCAGCATGATCAACAGGGCGGGCAGGAAAGCATCACTGGCAGTGAAACCAACCACCGCGTCCAACCCGGACCAGGGACCGATTGTCAGCAAAGCGAAGGCGCCCATCACCATCTGTATGCTGAGGGTGAAGGCGATGTGGGCATTCTCATGGGAGCCGAGTAGCTTGCCCAGATTCCACTCCCGTTTGAATCCGTGTTTGGGATCGAGTGCTGGACGGAAACTGCCGTCAGCATCATCGCGATGGTATTTCAGCGCGGTACTATCCACACGCGCCATGTCCCGCTGGGTGGTACGGGTCTGCTGGAAGCGGATGTTGGGATGGGTAATATCGGTGCGCGGAAAGCCGGGTATTTCAGTCTTCGCCTGGGTACGTCCCTCAGGAATATTCTCTACGACCCCGAAGTCCAACGCCTTGCCCAGGCAGGCTGAGACGCAGGCAGGCTTGAGGCCCACTTCGAGACGGTCCACACACATGTTGCACTTGGTTACCTGGCCTTTCACCGGATCAAGTTGGGGCGCGTTGTAGGGACAAACCCAAGTGCAGTAACCACAGCCAAAGCAAATGTCCGGATCCTGCAGCACGGCACCATACTCGGTGAACTTGGTGTAAGCGCGAGTCGGGCAGCCTTTGAGGCAGACCGGATCGTCGCAATGGTTGCAAGCCATGGAGATGTTGAGGCGCTGGTAGGCTGGATAGGTCCCTCCCTCCACAAAACCTACCGAACGGAAAGCGATGTGCGCCGGATTGTCGTTCTTCTCACTGCAAGCAGCTTCGCAAGCGTGACAGGCGATGCAGTTGTCGGCATTAAAATAGAAGCCGTGCTGCTTGTAGCGATTGGTGTTTTCGCCGATGCCGTCGTCATCGTTGATATTGAGGCTCATGCCGTGACGAGGGTCATCTTCGCTTACGGTTTCAATAGACTTGCCGTAACGATTCTGACTCTGACAGATTGGGTCATTGAGTAGAGCGTAGTCGGGTTCGTTTTCGCGTACTTGAAACATTACTAAACCTTTGGGGTAATTTGTTAGGTTACGCTGCGATAACCCAACCAACCTACGTGAATCCTTAAAACTTGCGCATTTCCATGCTCAACCTGGCTGCAGCATCCTGGTCGGCGATACGTTCGATGCGTATGGCGGACTGTTTGTAAGCAGGCTGACGTGAGTGCGGATCCAACAAACCCAGGGTCAGGCGGTTGGCGCAGTCGTGGAAATGGAAGGGCAGGAAGACCATATTTTTCGGCACCCGCTGGGTAGGCTGGGCCATCACCACCGCGTCGGAACGGCGTGATACCAAACGTACATACTCGCCCCGCAGGATACCCAACTCTGCACACAGATCCGGGCTGATCTCGATAAACGGAATTGGACTGTATTTGTTGTTGTTGCCGATCTTGCCGGTCTTGGTGCGACCATGCCAATGCTCGATCAGACGCCCGGTATTGAGCCAGATGGGAAACTTCTCATCCGGTACCTCGTTGTTGTCGATAAATGGCAGCGGGATCAGCTTGGCCTTGCCGTCGGCATAACGGAATGTCGCATCTTCGGTATACAGGCGCTTGCCACCTTTGGGCGGTGCCTCACCCATCTCCACCTGTTCCTGGGTGTAGGGCCACTGGATACCACGGTTTTTTTCGATCAGCTCATGATTCATGCCGGAGATGTCTGACAATCGACCTTTGGACAGCTTACCCATCTCCAGAAAAATGTCGGGCGCTCGTTCCGGAAAATTGACCTTGCCGTCGCGGTTAAAGCGTTCGGCCATGCGGTTGAAGATCCACAGATCGGGCATTGCCTGGCCTGGAGGTCGACTGATGGGGTTGATCAGATTGATCCGCCGCTCGGTATTCGTCATCACGCCCTCCTTCTCCGCCCAAGTACCAGCGGGCAGGTAAGCGTGAGCATACTGGGTGCTCTCTGAATCTTCATAGCAGTCCTGCACCACGCAGAACTCCAGCTTCTCCATCGCCTTGCGAACACGTGAAGTGTTGGGTAGAGAGGACATGGGATTAGTGGCAATCAGCCACAATCCCTTGATCTGGCCCGACTCGATGGCGTGATAGATATCGGTCTGAAACATACCGCGCTTCTTGGGAAAGAATTCGGGATCGACGTTCCAGGCCCTGGCGATCTCTTCCCTGTCTTCCGGGTTCTCCAGGTAACGATAATTGGGCAGACCGGAGCAGGAGGACCACTCGCGTGTACCCATGGCGTTGCACTGCCCGGTAATCGAAAGGCTGGTGCCGCCTGGCTTGCCGATGTTGCCGGTGAGCAACGCCAGATTGTTGATACCCACCACGCCGTCAGAGCCATGGGTGGACTGGTTGATACCCATGGTCCAGATCTGCATTGCAGCGCCTGCATTTGCAAAAAGACGCGCCACATGGCGGATGGTATCTTCGTCGATACCACAGATTCTGGAGGCAGTTACTGGATCATGGTTTGCCACTTCTGCCCGAAGTGCTTCGATGCCGTTGGTATTGGCCTCAATGTAAGACGCATCTTCAAGACCCTCTTCGAGGATTACGTGCATCAAGGCGTTCTGCAGAACAACGTCGGTGCCTGGGGTAATCGGCAGATGTATATGCGCATTCTGTGCCAGCATGGTGACGCGGGGGTCAACCACGATGAGCGGAAATCCACGTTTCTCCTGAGCCTCTTTCATGCGCCTGTAGATAATCGGGTGCTGCTCCGGCAAATTGGATCCCCAGGCGATCAAGCAATCGGTGTGCTCAAAGTCCTCGTAACACCCGGGGGGGCCATCGGAGCCAAAGGAGCGTTTATATCCAGAGACCGCTGAGGCCATACAGAGGGTTGTGTTGCCGTCGTAGTTGTTGGTGCCGATCAACCCACGGGTGAGCTTGCCGAGAGTGTAAAACTCCTCAGTAAGCATCTGCCCGGTGGAGATGATGGCGAAAGCGTCACGTCCATATTTCTCCTGGATTCGCCGGATTTCGTCGTGCGTCTTATCCAGGGCTGTATCCCAATCGGTAGGCTGCCACGGCTGGTGCCAGTGGTCGCGCATCTTGGGCTCCAAACCACGCCCGGCGGAGTCAAACAGCTCATGCTCGAAGATGCCCTTCAGGCAGAGCTTGCCCCGATTGACATCAGCCTCGGCCACACCACGGGACGCCACCGGCTTGCCCTGGGTATTCAGCCCCACCTCGATGGAACAGCCTGTGGAGCAGTAGCCGCAAGCGGCATACTTCCATTCGACCACACCTTTGTCGGCGATCTTTATGGGGTTCTTTATTGAACGTCCAAATAGCATGAAATATCTCTCATCAGTAGAGTGGCGGGCAGTGAGGGGCTAAGCCACCGCTTCAGCAAGTTTTAGTTGCAGGTAAACCCGTCCACCCTCGACCTTGGCCGGGAAGACATTGGCACAGCCCTCATCCGGTCCCAGCGCTTCACCACTGTTCAGATCAATCTTCCAATTGTGCAGTGGGCAGGTGACGGAAGAACCGTGCATGATGCCCTGTGACAAGGGTCCATTCTTGTGAGGGCAGGCATCGCGGATGGCGTAGACCTGATCGTCGGAACCCCGGAATACTGCAATATCCATCTCCTGGGTCTTGATCACGCGGGAGCCGAGAACCGGAATCTGCGTCAGCTCTACCACTTCAATCCATTCACTCATTCTCTTACTCCTCATACTGCCAATTCGATTGGGGTGAATTCATTCGTATGCGCACCATCGGCCCGCGCTTTCCAAGGATCGATCTGGGCATACTGCTGACCTACTTTGAAACGTTCATTAAGCGCCTTTCGCCCGGCTTCATCATCAAGGATGCACTGCTTGATGTGGCCCAGTCCCACACGCTCGACCCAAGGGGCGGTACGCTCCAGATAGTGGGCCTCTTCACGATAGAGTTGGGTAAAGGCACCGCAACATTCCAGCACCTCTTCTTCAGTCTCTACTCTGCAGAGCAGGTCGGTAACACGCACCTTGATACCCCCGTTACCGCCGATATGTAATTCATATCCCGAGTCGACACAGACCACGCCGAAATCCTTGATGGTCGCCTCGGCGCAGTTACGCGGACAACCTGAGACCGCCAGCTTGAACTTGTGCGGCATCCATGAGCCCCAGGTGAGTTCCTCAAGTTTCACGCCCAGACCGGTTGAGTTCTGAGTACCGAAGCGGCACCAGGTCTTGCCTGCACAGGTCTTTACGGTGCGCATCGCTTTGCCATAGGCATGGCCGGAGACAAAACCGGCATCAGAGAGATCCTTCCACATCGGTGGAAGATCCTCTTTTTTCACTCCGAAGAGGTCGATACGCTGACCGCCAGTGACCTTCATCTCGGGCACGTCGAACTTGTCACAGACATCGGCGATGGCACGCAGATCCTTGGGTGTGCAGAGGCCGCCAAACATACGCGGGACTACAGAATAGGTACCATCCTTCTGGATGTTTCCGTGGGCGCGCTCGTTGATGAAGCGTGACTGGGCGTCATCCTGGTACTCCTCCGGCCAACGTGCCAGCAAGTAGTAATTCAATGCCGGGCGGCAACTGGCGCAGCCATCCGGGGTCTTCCAGTTAAGATAATCGAATAACTGCCGCATCGATTTGAGCTCTTCTTTTTGTATCGCCTCTACCACCTCATCGTGGCTGTGCTCGGTGCAACTGCACATGGGTTTCTTGCTCGGCACGGCAGAGTAACCTTCACCTACAGTGCTGGCCAGGATCGACTCCACCAGACCGGTACAGGAACAGCAGGAGGCGGATGCCTTGGTGTGGATTCGCACATCATCGAGTGTAAAAAGCTCCTTGGTGGTTATGGCATTGACGATGTCGCCTTTGCAGACGCCGTTACAGCCGCAGATCTCGGCATCGTCTGAAAGATTGGCAACCCTTGCCTCGTCACCGTGACCGGCATCACCGAGGTCGTGCTGACCAAAAAGAATCGTACTGCGAAAGGCCGAGATGTCGGTACCCTCACGCAGCAATTGGAAATACCAAGTACCGTCCATGGTGTCGCCATACATCACCGCACCTTTGATTTGGTTATCGCGGATCACCAGCTTTTTATAGACACCCAGTGCCGGATCCTGCATCACCAGGATCTCATCGTCCTCCTCCTCGTTGAACTCACCGGCGGAGAAGAGATCGATACCGGTCACCTTCAGCTTGGTTGATGTGACTGAGCCTTCATAACGGCCATAACCGAGATGGGCCAGATGGTTGGCGCAGACCTTGGCCTGCTCAAATAGAGGCGCCACCAGACCGTAACATTGGTCCCGGTGCTGTACGCACTCACCCACAGCGTAGATCTTTGGATCGAAAGTCTGCATGGTATCGTTGACCACGATGCCACGTTCGCAGTGGATACCCGCCTGCTCCGCCAGCATGAAATTGGGGCGAATACCTACAGCCATCACAACCAGATCAGCCTCGACGCTGGAGCCGTCGGCGAACTCCACACCAGTGACGCGTTTTTCTCCAACGATGGATGCGGTCTGCGCCTCCATCAGAAACTGCATGCCTTTCTGTTCAAGGGATGCCTTCAGCAGATTGGCTGCCGGCTTGTCGAGCTGGCGTTCCATGAGAATATCCATCAGATGCACTACAGTGACATCCATGCCGTTTTTCATCAGGCCGTTGGCTGCTTCCAGACCGAGTAGACCACCGCCGATCACCACCGCCTTCTTATAGTTGGAGGCTGCCTCCAGCATGGTGTCCACATCCTTGATATCGCGGAAACCGATAACGCCATCCAGATCAGCGCCAGGTATTGGGATAATGAAGGGGCTGGAACCAGTGGCGATCAGCAGCCGATCATAGGCAACCGACTTGCCCGACTCGCTCTTCACCTGACGTCCGACCCGGTCAATCTCCACTACTGGATCGCCAGTGTGCAGGGTGATGTCGTTCTCCGCGTACCACTCACGGCTGTTGAGGATGATATCGTCGATTGTCTTCTCGCCGGCCAACACCGGCGAGAGCATGATCCGGTTGTAATTGGGGTGGGGCTCGTCGCCGAAAACGGTGATCTCGTATTTGTCCGCCTCTTCGAGCTTGAACAGCTCCTCCAGCGTACGGATACCGGCCATGCCGTTACCAATTAATACCAACTTCTCTTTCATGGTTGCCCTCTACATCTGATCCTGAAGCGGGGTTTCGCCGCTCTGTTTCGGTTCCCTAATGCAAAGGCTATGCCAGAAACAAAAATGCCAGGCTATCCTCTTGTTTAAGGGTGATCCTTATTTCATAGCGTTGGCGACCGAAGGCTATTTCGCACTATCACGCTCTATTTTGGTGCGCCCATCTACTCGCTGCCCCTCAATAAACCCTACTCGATATATGGGTCGTGTCTCCTGCCCATTCATCTCCCTTATGGTGCTTTGAGAACCTGCTGGGTCATTGAAAATACGCTCCGAAGACCGAGAATTTGGCACTGCGCCAAAATCGAACGGAGCTGGCCTGACACGCACCGGCTTCGGGCCTTTTTATGATGTTTTAATGGGTTGATATACAAAATTCATTCGCAAAAACAATATGATACAAATTTGGCACGAATATCGCTTGTGAGTTTGAAATATTTCATTTTCCACAAGGAGTAACGCATGTCGGAAAACAAACTCGGTCTTTTATCATTCACAGGAAAGATAAAGACACTTCACCTCACCTGGTTCGCCTTTTTCCTGACCTTCATGGTCTGGTTCAACCATGCGCCGCTGATGGCTTCGATCCAGGAGGCATTCAATCTGAGCAATCAGGAGGTGAAGGCGCTGCTGATCATCAATGTGGCCTTGACCATTCCGGCACGTATCATCGTCGGTATGTTGGTGGACCGCTTCGGGCCGAGGATTGTTTTTTCATCCCTGCTATTCTCCTCCAGCTTCATCTGCTTTTTGTTTGCTATTGCAGACTCTTATACCGCACTGCTGGCAAGCCGTTTTGCCTTGGGCTTCGTCGGTGCAGGTTTTGTCATCGGCATCCGCATGATCGGTGAATGGTTCCCCGCCAAGCAGGTGGGCGTCGCGGAAGGCATCTATGGTGGCTGGGGCAACTTCGGCTCCGCCGCTGCTGCAATGAGCCTGCCCACTGTTGCGCTGATATTCGGCGGAGATGATGGCTGGCGCTATGCTGTCGCTTCCACCGGCGTGATCACCCTGATCTACTCCTTCATCTACTACAAGCTGGCACGCAACACGCCTAAGGGTTCCACCTACTTCAAGCCAAAGAAAACAGGCGCCATGGAAGTGACCAGCAAGGGTGACTTCTTCTTCTACCTGGTGATGAACATCCCCATGTATGCAGCGCTGGCAGTTCTGGCCTGGAAACTGGGTCCTGAAAATCTGAAGATCCTGAGTGCAACTGCTGCCAACGCCATCTATATCGGCCTAGCTGTGCTCTATGCCTATCAGACCTCACAGGTATGGCGTATCAATAAACATGTCTTCAAGGAAGAGGTACCGGAGATCCATCGCTATAAGTTCAAGCAGGTGGCGATCCTTGATCTCGCCTACTTTGTGACCTTTGGCTCCGAGCTGGCCGTGGTTTCAATGCTGCCTCTCTTCTTCAAAGATACCTTCGACCTGAGCATTGTGCAGGCGGGTCTGTTGGCATCGGGTTTTGCCTTCATGAATCTGGTGGCTCGTCCCAGCGGCGGTCTCTTCAGCGACAGGTTCGGTCGCCGCAAGATGCTCAGCCTGCTCATCGCCGGTCTGGCCGTTGGTTACTTTATCCTGGCCCAGATCACCTCTGGCTGGCCGCTGGCACTGGCTGTGATCGCCACTATGGCCTGCTCTTTCTTTGTGCAGGCGGGTGAAGGCGCAGTATTTGCCATGGTGCCTCTGGTCAAGCGACGCATGACCGGTCAGGTAGCCGGTATGGCTGGTGCTTACGGCAACGTGGGTGCGGTTACTTTTCTTACCGTCTTCTCCTTCGTATCACCTCAGATATTTTTTCTGGTGATTGCTGGGGCGGCGATTGTCTGTCTGGTCGCTGTTCAGTTTCTGGATGAGCCCGAGGGTCATACTGCCGAGGTTATGGAGGATGGCAGTGTGCAGATGATCGAAGTGAGTTAAGCCGATTCGACTGAGTCTGTAGGTTGGGTTAGCGTAAGCGTTAACCCGACCAGCATGATCTTAGGCGGCATACGAAAAAGAATGCGCACAAAACTCGAAATTGATTACGCCTTTCGCAGCGAGGCGGGTGTCAAAGCGGATAATGACGACACCTGCAACGTCTGCGTCCCTGAGGACAACTTGCTCCTGACCAAAGGCGTGTCTGCGGCCATCGCAGACGGAGTCAGTTCCAGTGAAGGTGGAGGACGAGCCAGTCGGATCTGTGTATCGGGGTTTCTCTCCGACTATTTCAGTACGCCTGAATCCTGGACCGTCAAGACTGCAGCCGGAAAGGTGCTGGGTGCTCTGAACCGCTGGCTTTGTGGTCAGGGACAGTCAGAATACGATTCTGCACGGGGTATGCTCACTACCTTCAGCGGATTGATCCTCAAGTCGACCACCGCCCATATCGTGCATATCGGTGACTCGCGTATCTACCGTTATCGCAATGGCGATCTGGAACAGATCACCCGCGACCATCGGGTCTGGGTTTCCAAGGAGAAGGAGTTTCTTTCCCGCGCCATGGGAGCTGATCCTCACATCGACATCGACTACCATGCCGTAGCCGTGGAAGAGAACGATAGCTTTATCTTTACCACCGACGGTGTGCATGACTTTTTCACCCGCCGGGAATTATTGAAAATTCTCAACTGCCATAACTCCAACCTGCAGGCCTGCGCCAATGCGCTGGTAGAGACGGCTCTGGAAAACGGCAGCAACGACAATGCCAGTTGCCAGATCATTCAGGTATTGAAACTCCCGCAGGAGACCGAGGCCGATATATTTCAACGGGTCTCAGATCTGCCCTTCCCACCCGACCTCCAACCTGGAATGAAGATTGACGGCTACGAGATCCTGCGTGAGATGCACGCTGGCAAACGTAGCGAGGTGTTTCTGGCGCTGGATATCGAGTCGGGAGACAAGGTGGTGTTGAAGACCCCTTCGGTCAACTACCGGGATGATGCAGACTATCTTGAAGGTTTTCTACACGAGGAGTGGGTGGGACGGCGTATCCGCAATGCCCATATCCTGCGCATTCTCGAACCCCGCAATCGCCGTTTCCTTTACAACATCAGCGAATATATAGAGGGTCGCAGCCTGGGTCAGTGGATCCAGGACAATGGCCCCGCTGATCTACACCAGACCCGCACTCTGGCGGAACAGATCATCAGTGGTCTGAGGGCTCTACACCGGATGGAGATGTTTCATCAGGACCTGAAGCCAGACAACATACTGATAGACAATCACGGCACCGTAAAACTGATCGATTTTGGCTCAATCCGGGTTGCCGGCATGGACGAAATCGACAGTGAAATTGACCATACTGCACCCCAGGGAACCCTGGATTATGCGGCGCCGGAATGCCTCCGGGGTGAAGCCTGCACCCACGCATCAGACCTCTATTCAGTCGGCGTCATCCTCTACGAGATGCTGACAAAAAAACTCCCCTATGGGGAGAACGACGCGCCAAACCCGAAAAAACGCCTGAACTATCGGCCAGCACACCACTATAATCCGGAGATTCCCACCTGGGTTGATGGCGCGCTGGAGAAAGCGGTACACCCTCAGCCTGCAAAACGCTATCAGTCTTTGTCCGAGTTTCAATACGACCTGGAACACCCCAATCCGGCATTCGGCAATCTCGCTCAGCTACCTCTTCTGGAGCGAAACCCACTGCGTTTCTGGCAGATTCTCTGCGGCCTGTTGCTTCTGCTCAATCTGTTTCTGATATTCAAGGCCTGATTCTCTTTCTCACCACGGGTGGGTGGAATGATCAGGCTGGTCGGAGAGATACCCGATAGTTTGGCGTGAGTCTTGTGGCTTGGAGATCAAGCGTCCTGTCTCTTAAGACGATCGATTCCATGTTCAGCCCCCAAAGACCGCCAAATATTAAGCGGCCATCGGGGTTGAAAATAGAAGTTACGGATTGCAGGAAATCCGAAGTTATTTTTGCCCCAGTAACGCAGTAAATATCGGATTGTCGATCAGGCTCTCGTAGTAGGCCGCAATATTATCGATGTCGATCTCGGTGAGCGAGGTCACGATGGGCTGCATGATTGGATCCACTCTCTTGCCGTTTTTGTAAGCGGTCAACTGTTTCTTCAGATAGGCCGCTTTCTGTCCCGCCAGGTTAGGGAATATAGGCTGTGAGCTAATGCCCTTCTGCCCATGGCATGCGGTACAGACCTGGGCTCTATCCTTACCGGCCAGAATGTCACCGGCGAGGGCCACGTTAAATACGCTATAGAGCGCCAGAATAGATGCAATTACAAAAGACTTCATAGTAACTTCTCCGAAAAATGCCCTTTAAGGCGATGCATATTGATTGAGTTCGCTGGCATCAATCTTCGTGTTAATAGTTATATCGTCTATTACGGGGAGAAGTTGAGGTAGCGGTTCACATTAAAGTGTTTCAAAACAATTCAATTGTTACTCAATATGTTTCAAATTGCTTTGATGTTAATGCAAATATTTATTATTTGCTCTTTCTCATAATTTTTTGAATAAAAGGCTTGCTGAAGCGCAAGAGTCCAGATTGTCTGTTACGGGCCGAGCAACCTGCAGTGATAACTGAATGGTTAAAAAACCGTTGAATTGACCAGAAGCGCTTTAGCGGTCACGCCCTTTTCCACGACCATTGCTTTGCTGAAGCATTTGCCTGCCCTCTGATTGCTGTCTCAAGTTGGCTGCAGCACCACCTGTCTTTGAATGGGAGGCATGCTCACGGGCTGCCCTGCGAGACTCATACCCCATACCAAACCAAGTCCAGGAAGCACCCTTCTCCGGCATTTTCAGGCCCTCTTGCTCAGTAACAGCTTTGAGTGTGCCGACCTCGTCTTTCCTCAAGACGTTACCACTCTCTAGCGCATAGGCGTTGGTCGCCAGCATTAGCGCCAGCAAACAAGCCAGTCTGTTAGTCAATCGAAGCATTGCCGAATCCAAACAACATCAGATATATCTCAAAAACCATTTCCAGGTAAACCAGCCTACGGCTACAATCGAAATTGTATGCGTGTAACCTACGATGTTCACCTATAATTTACCACAGTAGGCCAATATCTTAACGGCCTCTCTATATAGGGATATATTAACCAATGCTTGTATCTCCTTCATTTCTGAATGGACGAAAATTGTTACAGGTTGTTTCATGGTAGTCGATCTCACAGTAGTTTCAGGAACCGCTAAATGAACAATTCCGTTGAAGCCAGCCCTAGTCTGTTGGTGGTGGACGATGACCGGAAGTTAAGGGAGCTTCTCATTCGTTACTTGGGGCAGGAGGATTTTGCCGTCCACGGAGTGGAAGGTAGTGTGGCGATGGATGAGTATCTTGAGAGAAGCCAGGTTGACCTGATCATTCTCGATCTGATGATGCCAGGAGAGGACGGCCTGTCGATAGCACGTCGTCTGAGAAGTGACGGCGAAATCCCGATCATCATGTTAACGGCACGAGGGGGGGACATCGACAGGATCATTGGGCTGGAAATGGGTGCCGATGACTACCTGCCAAAACCTTTCAATCCACGGGAACTGCTGGCCAGGATCCGTGCGGTTTTGAGGCGCCGGCAATTGCCTGGACAATCCGATCAAGCTGCAGAGACAACAGAGTCGTTCAGTTTTGGGGACTTTACCATCGATTTTCAGACCCATGTCTTCAGCAAAGGCGGAGATGAGATACCCCTCACCGGTGGTGAGTATACGCTGCTTGAAGTTTTGGCCAGGAGTCCGAACAGGGTGCTGACACGAGACTACCTGGTGGAAACGCTGAAGGGATACGAGCGCCTGCCCTATGATCGAAGTATTGATGTGCGCGTAACACGCCTGCGCAAGAAAATCGAAGCAGATCCCACCAACCCAAGATATATCCGTACCATCTGGGGTAAGGGCTATATCTTTACGCCAAAGGGTAACGTGCCAAGCTCGTGAGTCCGGCCAGATACACTCAAACGCTATTTGGTCGCACCGGATTGACGATCACTTTGGCATTTCTGGTTTTTTCCCTTTTTGCCGTGCTGGTGAATGTAACACTGATTCTCAGACCCATCGAACGGCAGGCAGCGGATGACCTTGCTGCACTGATCGAATTATCGACAAAAACCTGGGTTGAGCTGCCTCCGGACACCCGCACCGATTTTGAACGTGAAATGCGCAAGAGCCACCAGTTGCGAATCTACGAGGCCGAAGACGAGATCGCAGAATATGAAGATGACAAGGCCTATCTGATAGCATTGGTTGACTCATTGGAGAACCGGATCGGCAAGCCGGTACCACTGCGTAAAATGGATTTTAGCGATGATTGGCTATGGGTCGATATCCCGATTGCAAACCGGGTACTCAGGATCGGGTTTGAGGCGGAGAGGATGGAGGTTCAGATCCCCTTGGCCCTGGTATTGATCGTTGTCATGGGGACCTTGATCGTCACTCTGGTTTCTCTGGTGTTGGTGCGGCGAATTACTAAACCCCTGGCTCGGCTGGTGGAAGCAACAAAGACGCTGGGGCAGGCCCAGGATCATGTGCAGGTTCCAGAAGAGGGGCCGAGCGAACTTGCTGAACTCGCAAGAGGTTTCAATCGCATGGATACACAGGTAAGGGAGCTTCTGGCTAACCGCACTACACTGCTAGCCGGAGTTTCCCACGATCTGCGGACCCCCATTGCCCGTGTTCGTCTCGCTGTGGAGTTACTGCCATCTGAACAGAAATCGGAGCTGGAGCAGGGAATTCTCGACGACCTGGAGGAGATGGACAATCTGATCGGCCAGGCGATGGAGTTTGCCAGAAGTTTAGGCTCCAGCAAAGTGATGACCGTTGACGTCGGCGCATTGCTATTGGAGATCGTTGGGGAGTATGCGCGGGGTGGCCATGCTGTGAGATTGACTGCCGAGTCAGGTTGTGTGGGGGAACTGTCATCGAACGCTCTGCGCAGAGTAACCACAAATCTGCTGGATAACGCAGTCAGATATAGCCATGAGCAACCGGTGGAACTGTCGTGTGAATCCAACGCCGGTAGTATAATTATTCGCTTTGCCGACCGGGGACCGGGTATACCGGAGGCATTTCGACGAGTTGCCTTCGACCCTTTCTGGCGAATGGAATCATCCCGTAATCCGAGCACCGGGGGCAGCGGCCTGGGATTGGCGGTGGTCAAGCAGCTAAGTGATGCGAATGGCTGGGAAATAGAACTGGGTGAATCGGTAATCTACGGCGGCCTTGAAGTTACATTACGTCTGCCGCTCTCAACAGAGGGGTAACCCCGCCGCACCTTCCCGAAAAATCAAAGAATGATGTTAAGACTTAGTAAAATACGCTTCATCGTATAGTCGTTGGAGCCTACTTCGCCAATCGGACTCCCACCTCCATCCGTCCGGTTCTTTGACCAGTCTGCCTGTGTCCGAAGCGTGGCGTATTTCCCAATCTGATAGCTGGCGGCCACACCTGCCAAGTTTGTTTTATCTTTCCTGGTGGTATCGAGGTAGTCGAACAGGGCGAGCCCGGAAAACAGAGTGAGATGGGTGTTGGAAGTCAATTGATAGGAGATATCCAGGTCAAGAGCGGTTTCCAAATATCCGGAAGCGTCAATAAGGGTCGTCTCGTTGAGTGTTCTGTCACTTGAGAGTGACAGTTGCCACTTCTCTCTGGGTTGCCAGTATAAGTTGAGCGCGAAGTCAACGGCGCTGAGCCTGCTGAACTCGGGGTCTTTATACTCTTGTCCCAACCAACCCAGATAGGCCTCGAAATCGAAGGTATCACCCTGTTTCAAGTGTATTCCCACCGCACTGCGGAAACCATCGGAATCGCGTTGTAAACCCGCGTCATCAGTAACTTGTTGATAGATCCGCTGTTCGCCGGATGCCTGGAGAAACCATGAAAAATCTTTTTTGTGTCGCCGTTCCAGTCGAAGAGCAATGCTCCTGATATCCCGATCACGGTCGCCATTGTATACCGGCCCTTCCAGGCTTGCGCCATCTTCATAACGCCAAGTCTCCTGAATCACGCCGGCACGCAGCTGGTAATCTCCACGCTGGTGAAGAAGACCAATACTTACATCCTTAATATCGTAGACGATGGGGCTTAAGGTTCGTCGATTGTCGTTCGGAGACGTTCGCTCTTCGTGTTTCAAATGGTACCCGGTTGCCAACATCAAGTGAGTAGTGCTGTCGGCAGCGACTAACGCACCGAACTTCAACCAGCCATCCGTATAATCTTCAAGGGAATTATTTCGGTAGAAAGCCGACTCGACACCGAGATCCAGAGAGAGACGTGCGGCATCCATGTCGAATTCTGCGGAGAGAGCCGGTGCGATGATGGCAGCCCAGTCGGAAACGGCGAAAGAGTCATCCGCATAAATATTATCGTTATATCTTTCTTCAAGCTCGAGCGAAAAAGAGAGGTTAAGATTATCGCTCTCCTTCGGCATCGAAGGTGCTTCACTCGCATAAACACGAAAAGACAGTGCACAGAGCAACAAGCTTAACCGAATCCAGGGTACCCGATTAGCGCGGAAGAGTCGTTTATTCATCTATTTATTCAGGGGCCGCGCCGAATGAAAACATATTGAAACAAAACGCCTTATGAAAGAAACCGGCCAGAAACAACCTTAGTTTAGGATGTAAATAGGCAGAGGCGAAACACTTAGTCTCAACTTCGCAAGGAGATTGCCTGATCAGGCACTTGATGCGCAACGGGTTATTTTCAGGACTTTTTAACATAAAGATTTTACCGATTAATACGAATTGTAGCGCTGAAAAATTGAACTCAGGCAAAAGAGTAAGAACTTTAATCATAAAGGATACCAAAATGAAAGCATCGTCATACATAATTCCTATGGCTGGAGGCCTCTTACTCATAGCCGGACAAGTGATGGCCGCTCAGGACTTTTCCCGCTACTCATCACAGGATCTGGTTCAGATGCAAGAACAGGCTCGTACCATGAACCAGGAAGACCAGGCAGCATTTCGCTCAGAACGCAGAAACCGTATACAGATTGCTGCCCAGGAAGAGGTGAGCACGATGCAGGAGACGCAGGCTGGCCAAGAAGCTGAAAAAGGCAAGCAGACGCGCCAGCAAACCAGGACCCGCGCCCGAACTCATAGTCAGGATGGCAGTGGCGATGATACTCAGCACAGTGGCAGCGGACAAGGATACCAGAGCGGGTCAGGAGATGGCCGGGGAAAAGGCCAGGGTTACCAGAGCGGACCGGGTTACGGTCGTGGTAACAGCCAGACAGGCTCAGGATACGCAGGAAGTCGTGGTGGCGGTAACCGTAGCGGTGGTGGCGGCCGTGGTCGCTAATTGTTGACAACATATGGGAATTCCCCCTAGTCGCCCGAAAAACAGATAGACAGGCTCTGCTGTCCCCCCTCCCCAACACCCCTCTCATTGGGGGAGGGGGGATTTTTTCAGGGTAAATTCTCGTTCTTCTTGAGCATACGAGAAATCTCTCACCCATAACTCATTGATAACGCGACGACTTGAGATCTCTCCCTATGGTCGAGATGACAATGAGGAAATTATTCAGACCTGCCCTAATCGAGCCTAACAGCAGCTTAGTGGTTTGGATCACCCTACTTACTGGCTAATTTGATTTAAATGCCAATAGTCAGAGTTTCCCTGACTCTTATCTGGTTGCTTTTTGGCTATGGTTACTTTGTTCTCACGCAACTCTGGCACATCCCGTAATGCCGCGGCCTGTTTGGCGGAATAACCCAGTTTTTCAAAATCGAGAATGCCATTTTCAGAGTGGCATTCTCTGCATTCACGCCCCTTCAACTGAATGCCGTGATTGATCATGAGTGAGCCCATCTGGCGCATCCAGAAAGGAGCGATATTGAGTTGTCCATCCTCACTCAGAGGAAACTTGGCGTTCCACTCATCAATGCCGAAATAGCGCATGAATTCATCCATCATGTAGACTTTAAAGGGCGTTTCATACATGCGACGCACTATCGGGTGCTGAATCGCCTTTGCAACGGACGCCTTCGGTGCGCCTCTTTCATAATAGACTGGATAGTTGAACGGCAGGATCATGCCGCCGAACGGCCCCTGATTAGCCAAGTCTTCATACATGATCGCATTGAATAACTTGAATGGGTAGATCTTGCTCGTGCCCAGCTTCATCAACGGACTGATAAACTTTTCAATCTTTTCCCGGCGCAGTTCAAGCATCTCAGCACTCATCTGGCTGAGCGGGTTCAGGGCGTTGCGGACGTAGTTTTTTACGTCAATCTCAGGGTAAGTCTCTTTAAGCTCTTCAACCTTCTTGTGTACTGCTGCAACGACCTCTGGGTTACCCAGTATTGCGAGCTGGTTTTCCAGCGGCGCGTAGAAACCCTCTCCTGTCGGATTTGAGCCAAGTGCGTTCGCAAGAAAGGTTCCGTTACCATTGAACCAGAGAAAGGTGAAGCCTTTTCCCACCTCGCCGGAAAGGTAGATATCAGTGGGTGTAAAGATGCCCTCCTCCTCGTTCCAGGAGGGATGAATCCAGTCACGCAGGACTAGATTTGATGGTTCCAGCACTTTGATGTGGCAGGTTTCACAGGCGACCCGGGCTAGATGCCCATTGAGCATGACATGATCCTTCGATGCCGAGTGAGGAGCTTTTGTATGACAACCCTCACAGGCGACTGCCTTTGTCGGCAGGTCGTTTGAGACCAGGTCAACTCCCTGTAACCCACGTGGAATCTTATGTCCCTCAGGTACATGACAGTCGGTGCAGAGCAACCCGGCCTTGGCATGCACGTCAGTTTCCGGAGAAAAAGGGGTACCCCGTTTGGCACCCATGTGCAGCAGGCGGGGATTTTTATGTCCCAGATGCTTCACCGCATAATTGCCCGCAAAGGCATCGCCGCCAAAGTTATGTTGATGGCAAAGCAGGCAGTTGAAATTGGTAGGTCTTGTAACAGTGAGCGCAGCACGCATGCTGCGATCCTGATTCCAGCGGGTGCCATATTCATCTCTTATGACGAATCGCTGGTCCAAATCGTACTGCTGGGAGT
The DNA here is from genome assembly GCA_003349915.1 of endosymbiont of Escarpia spicata. GTDB lineage: Bacteria > Pseudomonadota > Gammaproteobacteria > Chromatiales > Chromatiaceae > QGON01. Next base: position 282,127 of record QFXE01000001.1, on the reverse strand, counting down.
GGCAGATCAGGCAGTCGATTCCTTCCTTCACTATATCCGGTACATCACCGAAGGGCATCATTTTTTCCGTTGCAGGGTGGTAGTTGCCGCCGATATGGCATTGGCCACAGCCCTCACTGCGCAGTTCGATCTTATCGTTTTCACCATGGGGGCGAGATGCAATCAACTCTGCCCAGCCGGTCCAGGAGAAGCTGCCGGGGATGCCACAAGCGCGGTTTATCTTGCCCATGGGCAGGGGTATGACTGACTCTTCGTTGAGCTGGCGTCCATCATAACCGAAGGTGCTCGCCCCTTTGGCCGAGCTCTGGAACTTGAAATGTACCGACTCCACGATGTCATCGAGCAAATTGACCTTTTCATAGTCTCCTGGGCCTGTCCTTTTCAGTGTGTACTCGTGACATTGGAGGCAAGTGCTGGGACCGGCATAGTGGCGAGTGCCCGCCGCGCGAAAATATTGTATATGCTTGAACTCTGTATCCATCGATAGAGATGGCGTGTTCATCAGCATCTCTACATGCAGGCGCATGGTAAAATCATTATCGTGGGTATGGGTGATTTTAATTGCTCTTTGATACTGCTTTTCATAATTTATCTTGTTTGCCAGTGATTCGAATTCTTTCTTGCTCAACCACTCGCTATTGCCATAGGTCAACTCCTCATTGACCACCCCGGTGTAGCTTTCAAAAAAGATCGGATAGAGAACCTGGTAAATCAAAATAAGGATAAGCGGGACTGCCAGGAGGCACTCAAACCACCTGATCGAAAATCCAGAAAGAAATTCTCTCTTGCTCATGATTTGTCAATCCGGTTCCGTGTGCCAACCGTTCAGCATGGATCGGTAGTTGCTCCAGACGGTGTGTCCTGTCGACGCGATGTAGATATGCATCACAATGAACAGGCTCGACAGAAAGGCAAAGGTGGTATGGGTGATTGCCACCCAGACAATAGCGTTGGGTATACCGGTCCATTCGGTCAGCAGCAGAGGAAAAAGCAAGACCAAACCTGTCAGAATCAGGGGTGGAATCAGTCCGGCCATGACACTGAGATAGGTGAGCTGCTGGAGTGGATTGAATTTGTTCTCATCTTCCGCAGGGAACGGATGCGGTTCGCCACGAAACATCCCGGACATGTAGTATTTGACCTGCCTGAACAGCCGTCCTATCAAGCCTTTGAATTGAATATGGTAGTGAATGGAGTTCCGGCTGAGCAGGTTTCCTGCAACAAAGAAAACATACCATGCAGCCAGTGCCGTACCGGCGATATTGTGCGTGAGAATCGCAGTTTTGAAATCGAGCAGCGCAGTATCAGCACCCGGAGTGTAGTGGATGACATACCGGTTGAGATGAGGATCAAAAACAGTAGCGCATTGCCCCAGTGCCAGATACGGACCCATAAAGGGTAAAGATAGAGTTTTCTCATTTCCCTCTTCTCCTGAAGGCTGTCCAGCGACCCAATCCGTGCGCGCCCAGTGCGACAACAGTAAATCCGAACATGATGAGGCTTATACGCTCTAAAAAGGTATTCCTGGTCATACCGATGACGTAAGCGTCATTCATGATCACACTGTTGACGAAGCCGTATTTTTCACGACTTTGCTGAGTGCTGTAGAGGTAGAGTTTGCCCAATAGCATGGAATTGCGGGAGTGACAGTTCCTGCAGTCGTTCAATGCCTTCTCAGCAGGTAGAATCTCATGCAGCAGTTTGTCGGATTCCGCCAGATGGCAGTCGATACAGCGCACTTTTCTCCAGTGGAGTTCATGGTTGGGCAACCAGTCGTGAGCCCGCAAAAAATTAGGTGGTGAATCGGGGTCCAGCCCAAGCAACTGGACTGGTGAATCGTGACACCGCATGCAGATATTGTTGGCGTAGGTTACTGCTTCCAACACCTCTCGATGGAGATGCTTGCCAACTTCCGGCTCATCGTCCAGGACACCCCTGCTGGAGAGAAACTTGTGGGCGTTATGGCAACTGAAGCAGGAGAACTCATCCGGATGTTTCTGTGCATGGACGCTGCGTTTGAACTCATCCTCTATCTTGAGGAAGTGGTAGGGTTGGATCTTCTCGTCCTGCTGGTGACAATCAATGCAGTAGAGATGCTCGGCCTTCGCCTTATCCGGATGGGGATAGGTACCGAAGCCGCCCTGGTGGCAGGCCACGCAGTCCAGTTTCCTGTGGTTGGAGGTATTATATTTTGCTTCCGATATTTGGAGAGTGACCAGATTGCCGGTCAGCTTGTCCCTGTAACCCAGGGTCCCCATGCCGTGACATCTAAGACAGTGGGTATTGGGGATGGTTTCTGGATCACCGGTATCAACTGCAACCTCCTCTGCTGCCACTGCCCAAGGTAGGAGCATCAAGGTAAAGAGAAAAAATAGCCAGTTGTGCCTGTTCATATTATCCCCGTGGCACCTCGGTTTGCCGACGGCTGCTTTGAGGCAACCGCCAGTTTTGACATCTACGGTTTATCAGTGCCGTAAATCATCCTGCGTACCGGCGCATAAAACAGTCCACCCAACGCCAGAAGGAGCGTCATCGGCAGACCGATGGAAGCGCCACCACCACCGCCATCGCCGTTAGTGGTTGAAGCTGGGGTAAGGATCGTTGCTGCTGCTGTCTTGGTAACGTCAATTCCACCAGCCCCATCATCAGCATCGGTATAGGTGACAACAATGCGGTCACCCGCCACGACATTGAGAGACTGATTGTTGTCTGCGCCAACCACTGGATTATCCACAGTGGCAAGCATATTGGTGAACACAGGCGAATTGGTATCCAATTCGGTGAGTGTTACTTCTTCGGACTCCAGAGTCCTTTCGTTTACGAGAGTAACCGCGATGCTCTCTTGGGTACCGTCTGCATTCAGGTCAACATCAGTCACGGTGATATCCAGCGGTACGCCTGCCAGACCTGCAGTCAGCGCCACTATGCCATCAGAGCCGATGTAGGATTGAAGTGCCGGCGCTTCCTGGCCCGGTAGTTTCCATTCAGGCGTTTCTGTTCCCGCTATGGTGTTGTCAGTAACCGAGGCAAGAGTCAGGCGCAAGGTGAAATCCGGATGAACCACACGGTCATAATCTTTACCGAGGTAGATAAATGTATCGACATTGAGGCTTCTCAGGTCATCGGCAGGGGCTTGCTCATACCTGGGACCTGTCTGCACCATTTGTTCATCCAGGGGGCGGACTGCCCATTCAACAAGGGTTGCATCCGGCACGACACCAAAGGGATCAGGACCAACGGAGCCATCCGCTGCACATGTTGCCGGATTGACCGGGTCAATGCCCCAACGCCAGTTTAAACCGTCCCACCAAGCCATCAAAACACCTTCCGTTGCAGCATCGCCGTCAAGATCACAATAGATTCCGCTGGGCACGATACCGCCATGCATAAGATAACCGAAGGGGGTTCCCGGTATCGCTGGAATTGAGCCTGCGTCTGATCCTTCGGAAATATCAAAATAGTTGTGGGTTGTAGCGCCAACAATCGTGCCATGAACTTGTGCCGTGCCGCTGTCAATCTCTGCCAACATCACATCGAAGCCTAACCCTGTTTGAGTTTCCGGAGGAAAGATACCTGCGGCCTTCTTGTCCCAGAATCCGCCAATGGGTGATGTGCGGGAATCAGTGATAAGGGAAAACATCTTAGGAGAGAAAGTCGCAAACTCATTCTCCAGCCAGACCTCAGCGAAATCACCACTCACACAATCGCCGGGAGCACCTTGGCCAGCCGCATCATCAAAGAGTTTGACTGCGATGCACTCCCTTGTTTCCAAACCAATGTGGTCAAGAGCAGGGTTGACCGGGGTAAAAATACCGCCCACGGTAAAACCAAGTTCCACCTTGAAGCTCTGAACCCGTTTGGCAGTATCGTTTTCGAATTTCTGCATAACCCGGTAGATGCGGGCAACTTCGTCGCCAGGTTGTGGATAGGTCGGGTATTCAGTCCAGGTAAAATCCTTTCCAGCAACATCAAAGATCAGGTCAACGGGGCTGTCGGCCTTGGTTACCACCATCTTGAAACGTTTTGACGAGCCTTTGTAGTTACTGCAGGTTTTCGTGATCATAACGGAAGGGTCGTTTTCTGATGGAATTTCCAACCCGGACGCCATGATGCAGTTGTTGGATTTGAACGGCATATCGTCCGATTTCACCATGATTCCGGGTGATAAGCCGCTATGGTTGTCCAGTACCCAGTGAAGATAGGCGGTCTCTTCGGTGAGGTCCTCGCTGTTATAGATGACAGTCTCGCCCGCTTGGTCATCGTTAGGATCTATATCTCTTTGAGTAGTATTGGATAGATTCCAGCTGTGAATGAAATTAAGGTCTAATTCTGTCCCTGCATATGCGAACGAGCCAATCAAAGCACTGGTGCATAGCGTTATGGCCAAAGAAAGCGTACGGATTGTTAATATCTGCTGTTTCACTTTTTATTACCTCTGCTACCGGGATATGCACCCTATTCCTATCCGTTCTTTCCCACCCCTGGAAAAGCGAATATACATCCCAAAAACTCTTCTACTTCTATATAAAGATTTAAGTTTTTCAAAAGTGACTAGTAAATACGTAGCAATACGTATGCTCTATTTTGTGATGTCGGTGGATAATTAAATACGAGGAATGCGAACCATAATTGAACTTGGCAAGCACGAATGATTCGATCTGCCAAATCCAGTTTCGAATAGCAGCGGGATTGGGATAAGTGGCAATCGTTTTCAGAGACAATAGCTTAAACAGCATTAAGCTAAGGAGAATAAAGATGAGGGGACTTTTATTTCTTATCTTGGGATTGCTCTTGCAAACAGCGGTATTGGCCGAAGACAAACCGATTGATCAGATCCCTGACGATAAGCAGGTAATCCACTTCAGCTCCGAGTTCGGCATGGTGACTTTCTACCATGGACTCCACGCCAGCCTGCGGACCAATGGTTGTGAGACCTGTCACCACACCTCTAAAGAAACGGGGGTATTAAAACCTTGCCATGATTGCCACCACCCCAAGGAAGCCAATCCGAAACAGATGCTGACAAAAAGCGATGCGTCCACCACCCAAAAGGCTTTTCACGTTCGTTGCAAAGGCTGCCACCAATACACCATACAGGTTCTGGAAAAACCTGCCGGACCTGTCACCTGCGCGCTCTGCCACATGGGGCGTCCTTTGGTATTGCCAACAGAAGCATTCGGTAGCGATGGGACATCCACTGCATCTTCAGATGGATCCGGCGGCAGTGCTGGCAGTTCCAGCAGTGGCGGTGGTAAATAGCCCACTACCTGGCATCCCAGATTACCAATTGCCTTAATGCGACCTTTCCGGGAACCGCTCGCCACTCCCTGGTGAGCATTTTTTTGTCTCTAAAATAATGCCGCAACACCTGATTGCTCCTCACTTGGTGTACAGCCGGACGGGGCCAGAAGACAGGTCTGCCTGTCAACTGTCGCAAAAGAAAAGGGCCATACCGTCGTAGCATGGCCCTTGATATCAGTAACAACTGGTCAGTCAGTCGAGCGCATAATTCAGATAGAGCATGATGGCGCTTACATCGTAGTCGGGACTCTCGTTGCCCAGCAGAAGCGTCTGGCTTGCGGCATCTGCTGCAATGTCATCCAGTGCCCAGTCAGTCGAATCGAACTTCTCGTACAGGTAGCTCAGCTTCAGGCGCATCTGCTTGGAGGCGCGATAGTCCGCAGAGAGCTTCAGGCTGTGCAGTTTCGTCGTGAGATCGGGATATTGCGATGTGGCGGCATTGGTGCTGTCAGTGAGCATGATGTTCTCAGCAGACTTGGAATAGGCATAGTCGGCGCCGATCTCAAGTTTGTCTTTAATAACGGCATGCTTGAAACCTATGCCCATAGTATCAACGACATCCTCGATATCCGCTGTCCAGTCGCGGATAGCACCCTGACCCCCACCCGCGCCGCCTGGTCCGGAACCGACTTGGAAGGTATCCATCTCCTCCCGGGTGTAGTAACTGTAGATGCTCAGATCCGCATTTGGCGCATAGGAAATATCCACCGTATAACTCGGCTGACTGGAGTCGACCAGACCAATTTCGGAATTTCTATAATCATCCTTTGCATAGTCGGCACTGAAACCCAGCGATACCGCCTGGTGGGGATAGTAATCGAGGCGTAGTCCGGCACTGTTCCTGTCCCGGTCCGCATAGTAGTATTTACGAAGCAGGGGATGTTCAAAGTCCGCGGATTGATACTCCGAGGCATCGCGGCTCGACCGGGCGATCTTTAATGATGCATCCAGAGTATCGAGCGGACTGAGTTTAAGTCCTGCTTTCACGGTCTGCTCTTCGTTCTCCTCCACTTCAGAGAAGGTACGGTTCGTCTTGTCGTAGATATACTCGAGGGACGTGTCGGCCCGGTTGTTCAGCCGGTAGCGAGCGCCAAGGTTATACCGGTGCTTTTTATAACTGACAGGCTCATTGGTAACGGCCCCCACCGCCTCAACGGTATCGAGACGGGTGTAATTATAGGTAGCCTGAGGGGTTTTGTTATCCCGCTCCGAGTAACTATACCCGGCGTTGAGCCGCAGAGACCGCATCGGTCGTGCATGCAGGCTGAACCGGGCATTGGTGATGTCCACTTCGCCTTCCAGGCTGTCGACCGGCAGTGCCGCTGAGGTGGCCAGGGTACTGTAAGGCAGGAAGCTCTCATCCTGGTACATGGTTCCCCGTGAGATAACACCGCTGAGCCGGGTCGTCGGTGTGAACAGATAGCTGCCGGTAAGGGAGAGTTGATAGAACTGGTTGGATGGCGCGAGTGATATTTGCCCCTCTTCCGGCCCGGAGCCGCTAGCAAACCAGGGATTCTCCCAACTTAGTGCCTGTTCGTTGTTCTCAAAGAAGGACATGTGGTACTTGAGTTCCCACTGCATTTTTTTATCGGCGTAACTGGCCGCCAGATCGATCTCGTTGGTAACGTAATCGATCGGTTCGGGCAAGAGTGCTGTAGCGACGTTACCCATGAACGATTGACCTGAGCCGCCGATGGCGGTGCCGATGGAGTCAGTACCCTTCTTAGTCTCGTGTTTGACCGCCAGGCTCAGTTTATAATGCGCCATCGGCGACCAGGAGGCACTAGCCCTGAGGCGACGTCGTTCGGTCTCGATGTCAAAGGGCTTCAGATGATCATCGACATTGGTATTGATGTCGAAGCCACCAGGCAGGGTGAGATGGTTGCTCCCGGCCCCATCGAAGGGAGTGGCCGCTGTGTCGATCTTGTAGTTTGGAAGCTGATCGTAATCGATGAAGAAATCATATTTTCCCTGCTTACCGTATTCGAGCCGCAGAGAGCGGGAATCCAGCCCGAGATCCGATGCCTGCACACTGGCGTAATCGGCCCGCCCCTCCTTGAAATAGAGATGGGCGTTAGCATTCACGTAGGCGCCCTTTTCGTGTAACCCGGTGTAGCGGCCGAATTTAAAGTAGTCATCGCTCACATAGCCGATACCGACCTCCGCTTCACCGATGCAGTAATTGCCCTGTTGGCCGAGGCTCTGAATAATGGAAGCCTCGATCTATCTGCTCTGGGTGCGGGTGACGATCCCATCGCCATAATCACGGCTCTGCTGGCAGACGTCTATGCACTTGCTGCCGCAGAGGATCCACCTATCGATCTGCCCGGCCTGACCGTAGACGAGGCAGCTGCCAATCTGGTAGATACGCTGCTCGAAATCGGCGCCTTGGGTGGAGGTAATATCTCCAAGGATCCGCTGAACCCGAATGCGAATGCTGAGATTCTTCGCATGTCGACAATTGTCACCTCCACTTCAACGTCCGGAACCGAAGACGCCGAGGGAACACTGGTCCATCCGCTCCTGGTCAGTTATGCCGAGCAGGTGATCGGTGGCCATGAATTGGGTGACGGCAGTGCCGACATCGGCGATCCGACACATGTGGACGATGTCTTTGTCTCTTTATCAGTGGATAACGGCATAACCTGGAGGAAGTACCTGGTTGGGGAAACCGCCGATAAAAGCTCAACCCAGGTCACTTGGGCGGGTGAAACCATCGATTATCCCGGTCATTCTGTGAAGCCAACCATGGACGTGAACGGCAACAACATTGTGGTCGCCTGGCACGACAAGTATTGCCCGAGCGGTAATCCCCTGAATTTAGTGGACCCCGCCACAGAAGACACTTATCAGGTTAATGGCGTCCAGTCCTTCGTCGACTACACCGTAGTCGAAGGCAATGTGACCTATCCCGACGGTTTCCCGGCACCCAACGGCAAGCTCGTCTTCCAGGTACCGTTCAGCTGCATCTGGACCGCAAGGGGTACCTTCAATCCCGATTTCGATCCTGCAACCGCAGATGTGGGAGAAAGCTGGATCACCTGGCACGAACCCATGCAGCTCACCAGCGGGCGTCGTGACGCCAACAAAGTGAGTTTCACCTCGGCTGATATCGGTATTGCCATATCATGGCAAGAGGACAGGCAAGGCCTACGTTCAGGTGGTGGCGAAGGTCCCGGAGATGGTTGGAGCGGCGCGACCAGCAACCACGGTTCCGATATCTGGTACAGCCGTATTCTCATGACTGACTTTGCGGCCAATGTACCTACGGATGGGGGTGGTTCCAAGGTGAAGTCGGTGAATAATTTCGCCTACCCGGTGCGTATCTCCGACAACGAGTCGTGCAACCAGGACGATACCAAGCTCTACTGTGCAGTTGCCTGCGTCGGATATGTACAGGCCGGTGATATCTATCACACGGTTAGCGACACGACCCTTGGCAAATGCATTACGGCCAACGATGATCCGCTGGTTGCAGATGAAGCCTACAGTCAGCTGATCGACGGCGATACCGGCGCATCCCGGCCGCAGTTCACCATCATGGACAATGCAGGGGTTCCCACTGTGATCCTCGCCTATGAGGAGACCAAGGGGCTGTCGGAGCGAGGCGTCCCGGACACGGAAAACGATATCGCCCTGGAAGGCAAGATGGTCTATTTTGAGAGCTTCCCGTTCGATACTCCGGTCACCCTGAGCCCCGGCTTTGCAGTCAACCAGTGCGTGCCGCGTGATCCCGATGCAGTCGTTGTCAGCGATGTTCCAGCCCAATGCGTGGATGACCCGCTAACACCTTCCGAGGAGATCTTCGAGAACGCCCGTCGTGTGACCTTGGTGACCCAGGTCGATGCAGCTGCCGAACTTAGCGACTATAACTTCGCCGTTATGTACAAGCAGGGTTTCGATACGAGAGGCACCTCGTCAGATATGTTCATCCGCCTCAACACTGGCTACGATGCTTCGACGCTAGCACCGATGTCGATCAATGTCAGTGCCGGTGATGCTGTCGATCTTGACGGGGACGGTTCGCCCGACACGACCAGCTGGACCGCAGACAATCTGGATGACAGTACTTGGGAGAACCCGAATGAGAATACCTTCTCGCCCCGTGGGTTCATCCGTGGTAACGACATCTTCATCGGCTTCGAATATACCCCCAACTACGACAAGTGGGTACAGGGCAATATTCCCAACAACTTCTATTTCCACCGTTGTGTTGCCGATGGTAGCGGAGCTGATGCAGACTACCTGACCCGGTGTGCCTGGGTAGAACCCCAGATGATCACTCAGATCACTGGCCATAAGGTCTCGACCCTCGACCCGAGACTCGTGGAAACGCCTGCAGGTGATCCTGCCGGTCTGCCCAGCGACATCAGCAACCCGGATGTAATGTTTATGACCTACGGTACTTTTGATCAGGAGAGTGGCGACGAACTCAATCTCTACTACTCCCGTTCCGTTGACCGCGGCGTAACTTGGGAGACCGTAGCGAAAGATCTCGACGGTGACGGTATTGCGGATACCCAAGTCAACGAGACACTGTCCGGTATCAACAACGTAGAGGAAAAAGAGGTGCAGTCACTAGCCTCTCCGGATGGCAGCCTGCTCTTCAATATCTGGCTGCAGGAGTCTGAGGAAAACGCCGACGCAGCAGATATCTATAAGGCACTGGATGTCATCTTCGGCCTGATCGATTTCAGTGAGGAGGTGGCGCTGTAGTCCAAGTCCTACCTTTCGGCCCCAAACCCTCGGGAAAAAGGCCGAAAGGTATTTGCTCCTTCAATTGCCCCAGGGGTCTCATGGCCCCTGTTTTTTTGACTAGAGATCAGGAATCGGCATTTCCCGCTGGACATCCTAATGCATCGGTCTTGATCCCGCGCGGGGTATTGGGGCAGTTGTCACGATAATCGGGAGTACCGTCAAAATCACTGTGTTTCGGACAACCGTTGGGGGCGATTCCCTTACTGAGCGTTTGAGGTGTATCTTCCGGACAGTAGTCCCGGCTGTTGACGATGCCGTCACCGTCGTTGTCAGGTTCACAATCATGGGCATCCACCGGATAGGCCCGTGGACCCGGTTTCAAACGTTCCTGATTGACGGCTGTGGCGTATTTGAAATCTGCCGGTAATTTTTTCAACTGGGCCGTATTCGGGCAACGGTCTAAGGCGTCGGCCACTCCGTCATGGTCGCTATCGGGTTCAACGGCACCAGCACTTCCCGCAACGAATGCAGCAAGTAGCAGCAATGTGCCAAAGGGTTTCTTGCTCATGTCAGGTCTCTTTTGAAGAACAGGACGGTCACAATGCGGAGTGCTGAAATCCCAATCCGCATCGCAACCTCTTCGATAGACTGGAGTGTTTGCTCGTTATCGACTTAAGATCGCATCCACATCTTCCTGGCTCAAGTATTGGGCCTCGTAATTGCCCACACCAATGACCGCCTCGATCTGGCCCACGTAGGCGCGCAAATGGTTTTCTGAACCGTCAACCAGTGAACGATAGGCGTTGATCAAACCACTCTCATCGGTGTAGTTGAGACCACAGGGGTCGTTATAGCCTGCGTCTACCATCACTTTCGGGCAATCCGCGATATCGTGCATATCCAGTTCTTCGATATAGGCGCCAATATAGAGGGCGTCCAGCTCACTGCCGGCGGCTGCAGCGGTGAGCGCCGCAAATTTCTCGTCGAAGTACCAGCCCCACTCCTCACCGGTGAACACACCGAGACTCTGCGGCAGGTTGTTGGTATCCGGGTTGGGATCTTCCAGGCCATATTGGGCCAGCTTGTCACGCAGGGTGTCGGTGTGAGTCTGCTCGGAAGTGGTGGCGATCCTGTTGAACACGCCCTGGTCGGGATACCACTCCCCGAGTCTCAGGTAGACATCACGTGCCAGTTTTTCCTCTTCCCGCATGAAGGTGAGATGAGAGGCTTCATTGGCATCCAGCCCGGTGGAACCGCCACCTCTGTTGTTACCACCGCTTCTGCCTTTGCCACCACCCGCTGCAAGAACGTTGGTTGAGATCAGGGCGACTGCGATGGAGGCAACGATAGCGGTTTTAATTCGGCTTTTCATAGAGTTTTTTTCCTCAAGGGTCTTTGTGGACCAGACTGTATGGTTGTGATTCCAGCTGCTCGCCAGAGATGCCACAAAGACTAGGAAACAAAACCTGCTTCAGGGGTTTCAAGATGTTGCACTGGGAGGAAAATGGTTTCAGGAAGTTACAGAGCGGCGAAAAATCTGTTTCAAATGTTTCAAAACGCCGAATAGTGAAACACTGCAGTGTGGATGGGTACAACGAGGATCTGTTGCAGTCAGGATGAGAGGATCAGGCCTTGAGCAACAATTTGCTGTCTGTTACAGATCCTTCCTGACCACAAAAACAGTCAGTATTCATGATGCCACACCCTGCATTATTCGAGCATGATAAAAAATAGCACTTGACTAGACCGACCGGTCTATTATACTTCACACCATGAATGTTGAGCACGACACAAGAACCCGTATCCTCTCCACCGCCCGCGTACTTTTTCACGGCCGGAGTTATGCCGATGTGGGCATCAAGGAGATATGCGATCTTGCGAAGGTACAAAAGGGAAGCTTTTACCATTTTTTCCCTTCCAAGCAGGATCTGGCCATGGCGGTCATTGATGACATGGCCGATGAATGGGCACATGGTTTTGTGGCTGAGGCCTTCGACCAAAATCTTCCTCCGCTTGAACGCCTCGACTATATGATCGACGCCGCTTACTACTGGCAGAAGGCGGCCAAGGATATCGAGGGTCGCATGCCAGGCTGCCTGTTCGGTAACCTGGCTCTTGAGATCAGCACCCGCGACGATGTGTTGCGGGCCAAACTCAACGCGGTTTTTGAAAAAGCCAGTAGACGTTTTCATGAAGCCCTCGATCAGGCAGTTGAGCTGGGTGAAGTTCCCCCTCTTGACTGCGAGGCCACATCAGCAGCCATGCTCGCCTTTCTTGAAGGGATCATTCTGCTGGCAAAAACCAGAAATGACCCTGAAGTGATTCGCGACCTGGGTCCTGCCATCAAGACACTTCGCATCGAGTTGGCTCACCCAAATTAGCGAACTATTTTTTTGCCCTTCATGTTGACCGACCGGTCATCTATGAAGCAATCACATCCAAAGCAAAAGGAGAGACCCATGACAGAAACAGCACACATATTGGACGCAAGAGGCCTGAACTGCCCGCTCCCTATTCTCAGGACCAAGAAGGCGATAGCTGCATTGGCCTCTGGAGAAATCCTGGAGGTCATCGCAACAGATCCCGGATCAGTGAAAGACCTGGACTCATTCTGCAGCCAGACCGGCCATGAAATGGTCTCCAGCGAAGAGGCTGACAATGGGTTTGTCTTCCTCATCCGCAAAGCATGAATCTGCAAGGAGAAAAACGATGAACAGTACCGTACCGGTTATCGATATGCCGACGAAAGATCTCGATGCCTGGTTCAACCAGCGCTTCGACGAGAAGATGGCTGAACGCGAAGCAGCTCACACCCCCTCCATGACCATTATCGCCACCAAGGGAACCCTGGACATGGCCTACCCGCCTTTCATTCTCGCATCAACGGCGGCTGCACTGGGATGGGATGTTTCAATATTCTTTACCTTTTACGGATTGAGCCTGTTGAAAAAGCAGCTGGATCTCAAGGTAAGCCCACTGGGCAATCCTGCCATGCCCATGAAATTGCCGGAGGGACCTTCATGGATCAGAGGCAAGGAGCTGCCCGTTCCCACTTCCGTCATGACGTTGGTTCCGGGTTTTGAAAATATGGCAACCTCTATGATGCAGAAGACCATGGACAAGAAAGGCATCGCACGCATTGAAGAGCTGAGAGAGTTATGCGCCGAAGCCGAAGTTAAACTTGTCGCCTGTCAAATGACCGTTGATCTTTTTGATCACGACCAGGGCGATTTCATCCCGGAAATCCACGAATGGGTTGGAGCCGCCAGTTTCCTGCCTCGGGCGCTGAAAGCCGATGTGAACCTGTTTGTCTGACAGGTGGGGGCATTGCCCCCTTTTTTCACCCAAGTATCCACCCTTTTTCCATTGAACATTGCAATGGTCAAAAAAGTTTGGACACGTTGAAAATATCGCTGCATGCCATCTATATTGGGTTAAACTTTCCAAACAACTTATCATTGATTTTTCGAGTTTGGAGAGTGCCGATGATGATTTTCAGAAGCGTACTTTTGGGGATTGCCTTGTGCGCCGCTTTCGGAGTCCAAGGCAGCGATATTGAAACCCTTAAGCAGCGGTGTGAAGCCGCTCGCGAGGCTAAACTTGCTCCGGAAAGAACAAAGCTGATTGAAGAGTGTGCGGCCAAGCCACGCAATACCCGTGACTATTGTGAACGTTTTTACAAAGATCACGGCAGTGGCGGCAAGCCACAGGCTGGTGGCTACCGCCAACGGCAATTTCATGACCTTCCTGAATGCCGACAATACTACGAGGCTGAAAAAGCGGCCAGAACACGCTGACGTCTCCAGACGCCAACCCCTTACCGTTCTCAGGTTGACTAACCGGGTCACACACTCTAGATTGGCCTTATAACTCGATTCCCTAAGGAACCAATGCTTCGTCGTCTAATAATCGCATGGCTTATCGTCTCTATCCTCGGTTACGGGATGGCGTTGGCTGCTGATGCGCACAACGAACAGTCGACGGACCACACTCACGAGATTGTCGATAACACAACGCATCCTGCCGATATGGACGATGCGAGCGACAGCGACCACTGCTGTCACGGGGGCATCCATCTACTTGGACTAACCCAGGCTGAAGCGATCAAACTGTCAGCCGATCACGCTGTTTTGTGGATCCCTTATCCTATTTCAAGAGTCTCCTCTCCCCCTGCATTTCTTTTCCGCCCTCCAATCTCTGCCTGATTTTCGTCTCACCTCACACCTGCAATAAACCTGCCTGCTGTTTGCCGGATCAGTGTTTATACCAGGTTCTCTTTGTTAACGAATTTACGGAACTCAGGTTATGTCATTCCCCATCTGCAGGCATGCAGGCCTGTTCGCTTGTTTATTAACCTTAACTGCCTGGACGCCAGCTGCGAATTCCAAGGGGCAACCACCCAAAGACGTGGAAGTCCAGCAACTGGCTGCCATCGTCAACCATGCACTGGACTCAAACCCGGAGATACAGGCAGCTAAAGCCGCCGTGGGCGCCGCAGAGGCAAGACTGACAGGCGCCGGTCTGCCATTGAATAACCCGGAACTGGAAATGGAGGCTGAACACACCGACATCAGCACCTACACCCTCGGCATCAGTCAGACCGTCGACTGGTACAATAAACAGGATGCCATGGAGCAGGCTGTGCGGGCGGAGTTGAATGTTGCACGAGCACAGGTTACGGCGCTGAATCTGGTGAAGTCAGCGGAGCTTCTCAAGGCGATAGGCGGAATTGCCACTCACCAGGAGATCACCACACTCTCCAGCCGCCGCACCGGAATACTGGAACGTTTCTCTCAACTCGCCGAACAACGTCATGCAGCCGGTGACATCCCCCAGGTGGAGTTGGAACTGGCACGCCTTTCACTTACCGAGGCCGTCATGCTATATGCCGGAACCGGCAGCAAACTCATCCAGGTAAAAAGCGACTATTTCAGCCTCAGCGGCCAAACACTGGGCGACAACATCCAGTTACCTGACCAGCTGCCAGCCAGCCTCTCCAGCACGTTGAATGAAGAGACACTCGTGCGGAATCATCCCCAAGTGCAGGTTGCACAGCTGATGACGCAAGCTTCCCGGCAGCATATTCATGCCGTGGATCAGGAACGTAAGGCCGACCCCACATTCGGCTTGAGAGCGGGACGCGAAGAGAGTGAAAACCTGCTTGCCCTCACCTTCACCATCCCCCTGCAGGTCAGAAACGATTTCCAAAGCAGTGTGAATGCCGTTCAGGCAGAGGCGCTGTCCGCGGAACAGGAGGCGCAGCAGACCTACCGGAATCTGTTCACCCAACTCAGGAGTGCACGGCAACGCTATAGGCTGGTTTCCAATGCCTGGTCCCTGTGGGTTTCCCATGGGCGTACCAGTCTGCACCAGCGTATCGATCTGCTGGAAACCCTGTGGCAAGCCGGTGAGATGAGTACCACTGACTACCTGTTGCAGGTGCAGCAGACACTGGATACACAGATCGCCGGGGTCAGACTCCAAGGTGATCTGTGGAGCACCTGGGTCGATTGGTTGAGCGCCTCCGGCACCCTGGACACGTGGTTGAACAAAACATCGGAGGAGCAGTAAAACATGTCTATTCAACAATGGATTCAATGCCTGCTTGTCCTGGCCTTTCTTTATGCCAACCCCCTCTATTCCGCAGATGAACATGACCATGACCCTGCCGAAAAGTCGACAGAAGCCGGACACAACGATGAAGATGACCATGATGAGCACGGCCATGAAGAGGAAAACCGCATTCATCTGAATGATGAGCAGCGCCGTATCGCAGGTATTCGCGTGGAGAAATTGACCCTTCGCCCCATTCCCACTGAGATCGAAGCCCCAGGGGAGATCCTGCTCAATGCTTACGCATCCAGTCAGGTCACGCCACGCATCGAGGCCCAGGTTATAAAGCGCCATATTCGCCTCGGGAGTCCTGTTTCTGTGGGAGACCCCTTGGTTACGCTCTCCAGTGTCTCTATGGCAGAGGGCCAAGGCGCCCTGCTAGTCGCCGCCCAGGAGTGGCGAAGAGTGAAGAAATTGGGCAAGAAAGTGGTTTCAGAGAGACGCTATCTGGAGGCTCAGGTGGCTTTTCAACAGGCCCGCGCCAAACTGTTGGCCTATGGCCTGACAACCGGCCAGACTGACCGGCTGGTCAAGGGAAACGCGATCCGTCAGGCAGACGGCCGCTTTACCCTGCTCTCGCCTCAGGCCGGTACAGTAATCCGGGACGATTTCATCATCGGGCAGATGATAGAACCCGGTGAACTGCTGTTCGAAATCACCGACGAATCCAGACTCTGGGTTCAGGCCTGGATCAATCCGGAGTCAGTACCTCACATCAACATGGGTGCATCAGCCCGTGTGCTGGCAGGAACGGAGTGGATAGAAGGCAAGGTCATCCAGGTACATCACGCACTGGATGAGACCACCCGCACCCTGGCGGTTCGCCTGGAGATCCCCAATCCGGCAGACCGGCTCCATCCCGGTCAGTTCGTGACGGCCAGGATCAATACCGGCGAATCAGGGCAGAGTGCCCTCACCCTGCCACTGAATGCCGTAATGCGGAGTGCCGATGGGGATTGGCAGGTCTTTGTAGAAGAGGAACCCGGCGAGTTCGAACCCAAAGAGATTGAGCTGCTCCGGCAACTGCCTGGCCTGGCTGTGATTGGTGGACTGAAACCTGGAACCCGCGTGGTCACACAGGGTGCCTTCTTCGTGCAATCGGAACTGGCCAAGTCCGGTTTCGAAGTCCACAACCATTGAGGGCAACACCATGTTGAACAGACTGATCGACTGGTCGGTGGCCAACCGCCTGCTGGTGGTGCTCGCCCTATTGGCCGCATTGGGTGCTACTGCCGCACTGATTCCAAAACTCAATCTCGACGCCTTCCCGGATGTTACCAATGTTCAGGTGCAGATCAACACAGAGGCCCAGGGTCTGGCCGCCGAGGAGGTGGAGCAGCTCATTACCTATCCCATCGAAGCAGTGATGTACGCCCTGCCCGATGTGGAGGAGGTCCGTTCCATCTCCAAGACCGGACTCTCCGTCATCACCGTGGTCTTCAAAGAGGGCACCGATATCTACTTCGCCCGCCAGCTCGCCTTTGAACGGCTGCAGGATGCCAGAGAGCAGATTCCCTTAGGGGTCGGCACACCGGAGATGGGACCCAACACCTCCGGCCTGGGACAGATCTATCAATATATCCTGCGCTCCGACGATCCGCAGAGACATGGCGCCATCGCTCTGCGCAGCCTCAACGACTGGGTGGTAAAGCTGCTGCTGTTACCCGTAGATGGCATTACCGATGTGCTCTCCTACGGTGGTGAAGTACGGCAGTACCAGGTACAGGTCGACCCCGGAAAACAGCTCGCCTACGGCATCAGCATCGACGAGATCGCCGCAGCCATTGAGGCCAATAACCGCAACGCCGGTGGCTGGTATATTGACCGTGGCGCGGAACAGTTGGTGGTCCGCGGCGTGGGCTGGCTGCGCGCAGGCCAAGATGGTCTTCGAGATATCAGAAACATCCCACTCAAACAGAAAGACGGCGTAGTGGTCCGGGTGGGAGATATCGCACAGGTGGAATTCGGCGGCGAGATCCGCCAGGGCGCGGTGACCATGACCCGCCGCAACACCGAAGGTGAACCAGACCCCTTGGGCGAGGTGGTGGTCGGCATCGTGCTCAAACGTTTGGGGGCAAATACCAAGGCGACCATCGATGCCGTCAAGGAGCGGCTGACTGCGATCCAGCAAGCACTGCCGGAGGGCGTCACCATCGAGCCCTTCTATGATCAGGCCGATCTGGTGGAGCAGGCGGTGGAGACTGTCAGCCGGGCGCTCACTGAGGCCTTCGTACTGATCGTGGCAGTCCTGCTGCTATTCCTGCTCAATATCCGTGCCACCCTGCTGGTGCTGATCTCGGTGCCACTATCGATCGGGCTGGCCCTGACTGCCATGAGCTACTGGGGACTTTCTGCCAATCTGATGTCACTGGGTGGTCTGGCCATCGCCATCGGCATCGGCATCGGCATCGGCATCGGCATCGGCATGATGATGGACGGTTCGGTGGTGATGATGGAGAACATCTTCAAACACCTCACTCACCCGGACGAAGAACATCTGAACAGGGTCGGAAAAACTATCGCCCCCGACGATAGCGATCCCTATAACGCCTCTCATGATCGCCACGGAATCCCCCTGCGCATTCAAGTGGCCGCCCGCGAGGTGGGCAGGCCAGTCTTCTATGCGGTAATCATCATCATCGTGGTCTTCGCCCCACTATTCGCGCTGGAAGGTGTCGAGGGCAAGCTGTTCCAACCCATGGCCGTTTCCATCGTGTTGGCTATGCTGACCTCCCTTGCAGTAGCGTTGGTGGTCATACCTGCACTCGCCACTTTTGCCTTCCGCCGGGCCGTAAAACATCGCAACAGTCCGGTCTTCCTGCCACTGGAGTGGCTCTACCGGCACTCGCTTCATTTCGCTCTGAAAGTAAAATGGCTAGTAGTACTGGCAGCTTTGGGCATTTTCTCCGGCACCATGACACTGCTACCCCATCTGGGCACAGAGTTCGTGCCGGAACTGGAAGAAGGCACCATCAACATCCGGGTTACCCTGGCACCCTCAGCCAGCCTGGATACCGCACTGGGTGTGGCGGCAAAGCTCGAAGAGCGCCTCATGACCTTCCCCGAGGTGACCTATGCCTCCAGCCGCATCGGCCGGCCTGAGCTCGGCGGTGACCCGGAGCCTGTCTCCAACATAGAGATCTACGTCGGATTGAAGCCGGTGGAGGAGTGGGGCAGCGCGCAAAACCGCCTCGAACTGCAGAAACGGTTCGAAGAGGTCCTGTCAGTGCATCCTGGTCTGCTCCTCACCTTCTCGCAACCCATCGTCACGCGAGTGGACGAGTTGCTCTCCGGCGTCAAGGCACAACTGGCGATCAAGCTGTTTGGGCCGGATCTGAAGGTACTGGCTGCAAAAGGAAGAGCCATCGAGGTATTGGCCCGACAGGTCGATGGCACCCGCGGCGTGGAGATGGAACAGATCGCCGGCGAGGCCCAGCTGACGATTCGTCCCCGGCGGGATCTGTTGGCCCGCTACGGCATCCCGGTTTCGCAGGTGATGGATCTGGTAGCCGACGGCATCGGGGGTACCGGGGCGGGTCAGGTCATTCAGGGCAACGAGCGATACGATATCACTGTGCGCCTTGCAAAAGCGTTCCGCGAGGATACAGAGACATTAAAACAGCTGGTACTGCAGGCCCCCGGCGGCGCCTGGGTGCGGTTGGGAGAAGTGGCCGATGTGGTCATTGAGTCCGGCCCCCCGCAAATCCGCCGTGATGATGTGCAGCGCCGGGTAGTGATCCAGTCCAACGTGGAGGGTCGTGACATGGGCAGTCTGGTAGCCGAACTACGCCGACGTATCGCTGATGATATCGATCTGCCGGCGGGTTACTCGGTGGTCTTCGGTGGGCAGTTCGAGAACCAGCAGCGGGCGCAACAGCGGTTGATGATCGTGGTACCTCTCTCTCTCGGCCTGATTTTCCTGCTGCTCTACTTCGCCTTCCACTCCGTGGGACAGGCGTTACTGATCATGCTCAACGTACCGTTGGCCCTGATCGGCGGCATCGCCGCCCTCTACTGGACCGGCCAGTATCTCTCGGTACCCGGTTCCATCGGTTTTATCGCACTGTTCGGAGTGGCGGTGCTCAACGGCGTGGTGATGGTCAATGCCATCAACCAGACTGTCGAGGCCGGTGGCCCAGTCTCCGAGGCGGTCTTCCAAGGCGCCCTCTCCCGTCTGCGTCCGGTACTGATGACCGCCGCCATTGCCGCATTGGGCTTGATACCGATGCTGCTCTCCTCGGGCGTCGGCTCTGAAGTACAGCGTCCCCTGGCCACTGTGGTGGTCGGTGGACTGGCATCGAGCACCCTGCTGACCCTGTTTGTCCTTCCCAGCCTTTATGGGGTATTTTCAAAGGGGATTCAGTCCAGTGTTTCCCATTAATCAAAAGTTGAAGCATTCCCGCCCAATCGATTAAAGCAACAAAGAGACAGGTCATCCTCCATGGACTTTCTGACGAACCTTGCTGACCTCTACCTGGATGCTGCCCCCTGGCTGCTGTTGGGACTGATTGCCGCCGGGTTGATCAAAGCCTGGCTGCCGGAAGACCGTCTCAATCAGTGGCTGGGCGGAGAGGGTCTTTGGCCTGTCATCAAGGCCGCCCTGATCGGCGCCCCGCTCCCCCTCTGCTCATGCGGTGTGCTGCCTGCTGCACTGGGCATTCGACGAGCCGGTGCATCCAAAGGCGTCACTCTCTCCTTCATGATCGCCACGCCGGAGACAGGCCCTGACTCTATCGCCGTCTCCTACGCCCTGCTCGGCCCTTTCATGGCAGTGGTTCGCCCCATCGCCGCTGTCCTGAGTGCGGTGTTTACCGGACTATTAGCCATGAAGGAGCAGAAGAGTCCTCTCCCCCTGACGGTGACTTGCAGTGAAGACAGCTGTTGCAAAAATGGCTGCCAGACTGAGGCAAAGGACTCCCCCACGGATCCTGTCAACAAGAGCCTGCAGGGACTGCGCTACGCCTTCAATGATATCCTCGACGACCTTGTACTGTGGCTTGGACTGGGGCTGGTTCTCGCAGCGCTGGTAGCCACACTGGTTCCGCCACTGATGATGGCCGAATGGGGCAGCGGACTATCCGCAAAACTGTTGATGCTGCTGGTGGGGGTACCGATGTATGTCTGCGCCACCGCCTCCACACCCATTGCCGCCGGACTGCTTCTCGCGGGTATCTCCCCCGGCACGGTGTTGGTCTTCCTGCTGGCGGGGCCCGCAACAAATATCGCCACGATTGCCGTGATAACAAGGGAGTTGGGAAAAATGACCACAGTGGCCTACCTTTCTGGTATCAGCTTGGCGAGCATTTTGCTGGGTATAGCAACAGACCAACTCGTCACTACATTCGACATCGACATCATGGCTCAGCTCGATGTGAGCGGTGAAAACCTGCCTGGATGGGTTGCACTCATCAGCGGCGCTCTGTTGCTGGTATTTGCCTTCAAACCACTGCGGCAATATTTAGGAATCATACAGAAATAACTGTCTGATATTAAAACGATTCATTTCCACTTTGATAAATCAGCTTCCGTGGTTTGCTTGTTGACACTCTCAATGCGAATCATTATTATTCGCACCTTATAATGACCCTGAGTCAATTCCTGCCGCCTGAACGGTAAGAAAGAGAGTATTTTCAGCCAGCCAACCTGGACCTCCAGAACCTGGCAGCCAGCTAGTATCGTGTTGCTGATCCTGAGAGGAAGTAATGAACAAAAAGAGAACGATTGCCGGTCTCCTGGCGACGATGATTGGTGCCGGCGTACCACTATCCACTCCCCTAGCTGATGAGGGCGAACAGCGACAGAAGATCCTGAATCTCAAACACAAGGTCAAGCGTTTGGAGAAAAGCCACAAGACAGTTGATAGCTCCAAGCCAACGGAGTCGGACTGGTCGAAGAATATTACCCTGAGCGGTCTGGTGGAGGTCGAGGCGGGTTACGGCGGCGGTCCGGATGGCAGCCAGAGTGATATCAGCCTAGCCACGGTAGAGCTGGGGATCGACGCTCAGGTCACCCCCTGGGTTAACGCCCATGTGTTGATCCTGTATGAAGAGGATGGGAGTGACTCCCCCGAGATTGACGAAGGGATCGTCACTCTGCAGAACCAGGATATTTCACCCTTCTCCCTTGCCGTCGGCCGCATGACTCTGCCCTTCGGTAACTACGAGAGTGCAATGGTCTCCGATCCGCTCACCCTGGAGATCGGTGAGATCCGGGAGACCGCCCTGCAGGCCGGTTATCATTCGGGTGGTTTCTACAGTTCAGCTTTTATCTGCAATGGAGAGACAAAAACGGGCGGCAGTGAGTCCATCGACCAGTACGGTTTCAACCTGGGACTGGTACAGGATGAAGAAGGGGCGGTGATTGGCTACGACATCGGCCTCTCCTGGATCAATAACCTGGCCGATTCGAATAGCCTGCAGGACGCCATTGCCGATCCCCTCAACCTGACCGGAAAGATATCAGGTTACAGCGTTCATGCCTTGGTCAGCAACGGCCCGTTCACCGTCATTGGTGAGTATCTTGCGGCATCCAGCGCCTTCAACAGCGCTGACCTGACCTTTAACGGCGCAGGCGCAAAACCGGTCGCATTCAACATCGAAGCTAACTGCATCTTCCCTTTTACCGACAAGGAGGCAATCTTCGCCATCGCCTGGCAGGGAACGCAAGAGGCCCTTGCGCTGGCATTGCCAGAGAGTCGTTATCTCGCGACCCTCTCTGTGGGGATCTACGAGAACACAGTCCTCTCCTTCGAGTACGCCCACGATGAGGATTACGCCGCCAACGAAGGGGGCAGCGGTGAGGCCACCGACAGCATCACTGCCCAGCTCGCCGTGGTATTTTGACACCATGACCGATCAACCAAGCCAATTGCGAGGTGGTGAGGCGAAACTGAGTGGCCCTGCCTTCCATGGAAGGGCATTTCGAAAGAGATTACACCTCTGGCCGCATATGTGGGAACAACAGAACATCGCGGATGGAGGGTGAATCGGTGAGCAACATCACCAACCGGTCGATGCCGATACCCTCACCGGCAGTTGGCGGCATACCGTGCTCGAGTGCGCGCACATAGTCGTCATCAAAATGCATCGCTTCATCATCACCCGCATCCTTCTCCTCAACCTGTTTGCGGAAACGCTCTGCCTGATCCTCCGCATCATTGAGCTCCGAAAAACCGTTGGCGATCTCGCGGCCACCGACAAAAAACTCGAAACGATCGGTAACGAACGGGTTTTCATCGTTGCGACGGGCCAAGGGGGAAACCTCTGTCGGGTAAGCGGTGATAAACGTCGGGTTCATCAGGCGATGCTCAACCGTCTTCTCGAAGATTTCGATCTGCACCTTGCCCAGACCATAGATATCTTTCAGGGGAATCTCCAGGCGCTTTGCAATTTCCCGGGCGCTCTCAAGATTATCGAGCTCCGCTTCACTGATATCGGGATTGAAGTGGAGAATTGACCCTTTTATCGACATACGCTGAAACGGCGCACCAAAATCGTAGGACTCACCCTGATAGTCGATCTTGGTCTTGCCCAATACCGATTCACACATGGCACGTAGCATATCCTCAGTGAGATTCATCAGATCATTAAAATCTGCATACGCTTCGTAGAACTCCAACATGGTGAATTCAGGATTATGGCGACTGGAGAGACCCTCATTGCGAAAATTGCGGTTGATCTCGTAAACCCGCTCAAATCCACCCACCACAAGACGTTTGAGATAGAGTTCCGGCGCGATACGCAGGAATAGGTCCATGTCCAAGGCGTTATGTTTAGTGGTGAAGGGACGCGCGGTTGCACCGCCGGGGATGACCTGCATCATGGGGGTTTCCACCTCCATGAACTGCTTGCTGTTCAGATAATTACGGATGAACTGAACCACTTGGGTACGGGTACGGAATGTCTCCCGTGTCGCCTCGTTCATGATCAGGTCCACGTACCTTTGGCGGTAACGCTGCTCCTGATCTGACAGACCGTGAAACTTTTCCGGCAAGGGACGCAACGCCTTGGTGAGCAGACGAACACTGTCCACCTTGACCGATAGCTCCCCGGTGCGGGTTTTGAACAGTACACCTTCCGCGCCGATAATGTCGCCGATATCCCACTTCTTGAACTGGGTGTTGTAGACTCCCTCTTCCAGGGAATCCCGCTGCACGAAAAGCTGCATACGGCCTGACATATCCTGCAGATGCGCGAAGCTTGCCTTGCCCATGACCCGGCGGCTCATCATGCGTCCTGCAATGGAGACCCGCAGTCCGAGGGCTTCCAACTCTTCATCCGGCTTTTCATCGTACTCCGCATGCAATTCACCGTTCATGCAGTCGCGCCGGAAATCGTTGGGGAAGGCGTTGCCGTTTTCACGCAACTGGCTCAACTTATCACGCCGCTGGGCGATGAGCTTGTTTTCGTCTGGTACCTGATCGTTCATTTTACTCTGTTCAGAATCTGATTTATGAAGCCACCGAGAGCACAAAAGATACGGAGTTTTTTCTGCGTATTTTTGTGTCTTTAGGTGGTTAAGAAATTACAACCCGCTCTTCAGGCTCGCCTCGATGAACTGGTCAAGTGCACCGTCAAGCACCGCTTGGGTATTGCCCGTCTCCACACCGGTACGCAGATCTTTGATGCGTGACTGGTCGAGCACGTAGGAACGGATCTGACTGCCCCAGCCGATGTCGGACTTGGTCTCCTCCACCGCCGCCTGAGAGTCGCGCTGCTTCTGGATCTCCAATTCGTAGAGCTTGGCCCGCAACTGCTTCATCGCATGATCTTTGTTTTTGTGCTGGGAGCGGTCATTCTGACACTGCACCACCGTTCCCGTGGGGTTGTGGGTGATGCGCACAGCCGACTCGGTGCGGTTGACGTGCTGACCGCCTGCACCACTGGCTCTATAGACGTCAATGCGCAGGTCTGCCGGATTGATCTCCACCTCGATGGAGTCGTCGATCTCAGGGGAGACAAACACCGCCGCAAAAGAAGTATGGCGGCGGTTGCCGGAATCGAAGGGGGATTTGCGCACCAGCCGGTGTACGCCAATCTCGGTACGCAGCCAGCCAAAGGCGTGGTCGCCTTCGAACCTGATGGTGGCCGACTTGATCCCCGCCACTTCACCGACGGAGACTTCCATCAATTCGGTTTTGAAGCCCCGTGCCTCACCCCAGCGCAGATACATGCGAAGCAGCATCTCGGCCCAGTCCTGGGCTTCGGTGCCGCCCGAGCCGGCCTGGATATCGAGGAAGGCATTGGAAGGGTCCATCTCCCCGGAGAACATGCGCCGGAACTCCAGTGAGGAGACCTGCTGTTCGTAAGATTTGAGATCTGTATCTACGGAGGAGACCATCTCTTCGTCGCCCTCCTCCACAGCCATCTCGAGCAGATCGGCTGCATCGCTGAGGCCGCCTTCGAGTTCGTCGATGGTGAGCACGATGGTTTCCAGCACCGCCCTTTCACGCCCCAGGGTCTGCGCCTTCGCAGGATCGTTCCAGATCGCAGGGTCTTCGAGTTCCCGTAGAACCTCGGTCAGACGTTCCTGTTTCTCAGGGTAGTCAAAGATACCCCCTCAGGGACTGGGTGCGTCCCTTGAGGTCGTTGATCCTGTTGGTGATCGGGTTGATATCCTGCATGGTTCATCCGGCTGGGTAAAACAGGGAATTCTACACCAGCCGGGCGGCACTCGTCACATTTTTGGCAACACCAGGCAAGTCATTGCAACTACTGGCTGGCCACAGGCAGGGTCGTATCCGCACCGGCCGGGGCCACCCTCTGCCGGAAACTTCTCTGAAACGCCCCGGTTCCCGATATTAATCCACAAACCACCGCATTAGCTCCGCGGGACAGCAGGCCAGGTTATATCTCCGTCTCGTCATTTTTCTCCATCTGCGCTTTTTCTTCCAGCCACTGGGGTAGCGCCTTAATAATATCCCTATCCCAGGTGACGGGCGGTTTCACCCTGCGGGTATCGCTGTAGTAAGACTTTAGCGCCTCCCTTGTCGTATCTGCACAGCCCGCCGCCGCCAGCCGTTCCGCAATTTCCTGTTCTGCTGAGTAGATACGCTCTTCAATGGTAAAACCAGACTCTCCCAACACCAACGCGATTGCCGAGTAGCTCAGTCCTATTTCGTACCGATAGAGAAGTGACTCACGCTGCCGGTATGGCAGTGTGCGCACCAGATCGACCAACAGTATTCCCCACTGCACACCATCATCTCCATCGACCAGATCACCAATTGGGTGGGCCGTTGTTTCCCCACTCCTCTGGCAGAAACCGCGCAGTTGGCGATGCAGCATCTTGTAGAGCTGGGTCTTGAGACGTCTTGGAGTGGATGCACGGGAGCGTGCATCGACAAAACCCGCCCATACCTTTCGGTAGAGCGACCTGCCCTGCTCACCAGTACCGCAATGCCGCGCGACATACCGATAGATCCTGCCCTTGTACCGTTCATAGAGGCTATCAAACGCGCCTGCATCACCCTCCATGAAATTCGCCATCAAGTCTTCAATATCGAATCTTCGTTTGCCCACATTACCCTCACTTACGCTGTAGCAACGGCAAATTCCGTCGCTTCAACCCATGACATCTGTTGTGTGTAAAGTCTTACATGGCATGCCGGGCATCATTGGGCATTCCTTCTCATTTCGTTCACACCACATCACCGGGTTTCGCGACCCATTTCGCAGAAACTGGGGGATTGCGTAAACAGTTATTGATTTCACCTGACAACCTCAATTTTTCTGGCCAACGACCACTCAAAGGGTGAAGCTGTACATATTCCGGGAATTGGGCGTCAAATACGCAGAGAGCGGGGAAGGACGGCAAAGATTCTCGCCGCAATGATTTCTTACGATAGGTAAACTGCGGCGGGCGATGGTCACGAGCTACGACCAATCAATAGCCCCTGCGGCTATTGATTGGTTGCAGTTAAAGGCATCTTCGCCCCAACTGGCTCCACACTCTGACGAAGACCCTTTTTTAGGGCACCAGACCCCGATTTCAATCTTCGAAGCGCAACACTGAATCCACGCGCCAACAGACCGGCCTGCATCCCAGCCTCATTGCTTTCTTCTTGTGGCGCCTTCTCCCCCAGCCACTGGGGTAGCACCTGAAGAATATCCCTATCCCAGGTAACTGGCGGTTTCACCCTTCGGGTTTCGCTGTAATAAGACTTCAGCGCCTCCCTTGTCGTTTCAGCACAGCCCGCAGCCGCCAATCGCACTGAGAGTTCCTGTTCTGCCGACCTGATACGCTCTTCAATGGTAAAACCGGACTCTCCGAGCACCAGCGCGATTGCCGCGCAGTTCAGCCCTATTTCATATCGAAAGAGAAGTGACTCCCGCTGCCGGTATGGCAACGCACGCACCAGGTCAATCAGTAGCACGCCCCACTGTACGCCATCATCCCCAGCAACCAGCTCTCCAACCGGATAGACTGTTGCTTCCCCACTCTCCTGACAGAAGCTACGCATTTGTCGATGCAATATCCTGTAGAGACTGGTCTTGAGATGTCTTGGGGAGGGTGATAGAGGACGGGCCTCGACAAAGCCTACCCAGAACTTTTGGTAGAGCAACCTACCCTGTTCACCAGTACCGCAATGCCGCACGACATACCGATAGATTCTGCCCTTGTACCGCTCATAGAGACTTTCAAACGCGTCTGCGTCGCCTTCCATGAAATTCGCCATCAAGGCTTCAACATCGAACCTCCGTTTACTCACGCTCCCCTCCATTTGGGTTGTAACCGCTGCAAAGTCAGTCGTTTCAATCCACGATTTCTGTTGAATGTGGAGTTTTACACGGCCTCTCAGTCATCTATAGGGTAACCCTTCTCATTTTGCTCACCCCAGGCCATTGGTTTTCGCGAACCACTTCACAGAATTAAAGGACTAATGCAAACAAATGTAAACACGCTCCAAATATTTCCAGAGACCTCAATATTTCCAACAATCAGCCGCTAAGAGGTGGAGCGGCACATGATATTGTTAATATTGGAGAAAAAAATGCGTACTGAAACAGGGACTGTCACCGCGCCACATCTAGTCTTTGGATTCACCTGACTCTATGCGTCAGTACCATCGACGAACCCTGAGTCTATGCACCCGCTTCTGACACGCCAGTTAAAACGGCTTTTCGGTATTTCTGATGAGCCGAAGCTGACTGCTGCGCTGCTGGAACTCCGGCGACTTGCAAATTCCGACGGATTGCAGGAGGAAGCCCGCAATCTTCTGGGGGGTCTCGATCGCCTGCTCGGTCAGATAGATAATACCTATCAGCAGCACGAAGCTGATATCACATTGCGCGACCAAAGTCTGGAGATCAGCAACGAGGAGATCCTTCAGGCCAACGAGAAGTTGCGTCGTAAGGAACGGCGGCAACACGCCATAATAGAGTCCCTGCGCCATACGGCCAACGAACTGCTCAGATCCACCCATCTCCCCGAACTGTCTGACGATGAGACAAGTCTCGAAAAACTCTCTCTGCTGATGAGTGACCTGGTCAAAGAACGGCAGCAGGTGCAAAACAAGCTCGAACGCACACTCAGTGAACTCGAAAGGCAAAAATCCGCTATCGATCAACACGCCATCGTCAGCATCACCGATACCAGCGGCAAAGTCACCTACGCCAACGAAGGATTCTGCCGTGTCAGTGGTTTTCAACGACACGAACTGATTGGCAAAAAACATCCTCAGTTTGATCAAACTGATCAGTCAGCTGCCATCATCAAAAATATTTGGTCCACCATCCGCCGTGGACATACATGGAAGGGTGAATTTGCCAACAGAAACAAAACGGGGACCCCTTACTGGCTCGATGCAACCATTGTCCCTTTTCTGGACAGTCAGGGAGAAGCCTTCCAGTACATCATCATCTGCACAGATATCACAGAGCGCAGAATATTCCAGGAGCAGCTCAAGGACGCCATTCATCGGGCCGAATCCGCCAATAAGGCAAAGAGCGAATTTCTTGCCAATATGAGCCATGAAATTCGCACCCCGATGAATGCAATCATCGGGCTGAGTCATCTGGCAATCGAGGGGAAAACCGACCAGCGTCAGCATGAGTATCTGAGCAAGATTCAATCATCCGCCAAAACCCTGCTCAGCATCATCAACGACATCCTCGATTTCTCCAAGATCGAGGCCGGCGAGATGACTTTAGAGACAGTGGATTTTTCTCTGAGTGAACTATTGGAGCAAGTCTGCACCATCTTCTGTTTCAGTGCAGAGAAAAAATCTCTGGAAGTCGTCTACTCAATTGCCCCCGATCTGCCTGACAGATACTTCGGTGATCCATTGCGATTGGGGCAGGTGCTCACCAATCTTGCCAGCAACGCCGTCAAATTCACGGAACAGGGTGAGATAGTCATTTCGGTTACCGCTGAAGAGTCACAACAGGGAAAAATCCGGCTTCGGTTCGATGTCAGTGATACCGGCATTGGACTCTCCGAAGATAAACTTGCCGTGCTGTTTGACTCTTTTTCGCAAGCCGACTCATCCACTACCCGTAAGTTTGGGGGAACTGGCCTGGGACTGGCGATCAGTAAAAGCCTCATCAGCATTATGGAGGGTGAGATCGGCGTCGAGAGCACAGAGGGAGAGGGCAGCAACTTCTATTTTACCCTTCCTCTGCAGATTGATCCCGAACGGGAAACCCCGAAAAACCTACAACTGCATGGGATCCGCGCAATGGTAGTGGATGATCTTGCGAAGTCGCGGGATACAATATTAAAAACCTTTCGCTTCCACGGTGCCAATGCTATTGGAAAAGCATGCGGCGAAACCTGTATAGAAGAACTGCAGCGCTGCTGCCGTGAGGAGCCTACCCGGCCCTATCAACTCACGCTTATCGATTGGTCCATGCCAGGCATGGATGGCCTGCAACTGCTGAGGACAATCCAGAGTGACCCGCTGATCGACCCCAAGCCTCGCATTATACTGATGAGTAAATACAACAATGATCAGGCCATCCGCCAAACTGAAACCCGCAACACAATCCTACTGACCAAACCCATCATACCGACGGCGTTTCTCAATGCCGTTCTGAAGGCATTGGGGCGCCCCACCCTGCGCATAAGGCACGAAGCCACGTCCGTCAGCGGCAGGGATGTGGAAAATATCCAGGGAATCCTGGGAGCCCATATATTGGTTGCGGAAGACAACCCTGTTAATCAGCAAGTTACCAGAGCGCTGCTGGAACATTACGGACTTAAAGTCAAGATAGCGGAAGACGGACGAGCCGCCATTGAAGCATTGGCAAAAACACGCTTTGACTTGGTGCTTATGGATGTACAGATGCCGGATATCGATGGCTATGAGGCAAGCCGTATCATCCGCCAGGACGCAACTTACGACGAAATCCCGATTATCGCCCTGACCGCAAATGCCATGTCCGGCGACCGGGAAGAGAGCCTCGCGTCCGGTATGGATGATTATCTGCCGAAACCCATAGAACCCGATGCGCTCTATGCAATGCTACTCAAGTGGATCCAGCCTGGTCAGGCAGGCCACATCTTCAACGACGAATACACATCGTCAGCGATCCTTCTGCCTGAACATCTGCCCGGTATCGACGTCGAAGCAGGTCTGAAAAGGATGCGTGGAAACCAGGCTCTGTTCCGGGATCTGTTACTGCGATTCCGCGCCGATTATGAGCACTGGAGCGGTCGCATCAGTATGGCAATTCTGGAGAACAACAGGGAAGAGGCCCTCCACCTCGCACATGCGCTGAAAGGCGTTTCCGCTACTATCGGCGCCATGGACCTCTCCACTGCAGGCGCCAGCCTGGAAAAACATCTGAAGACAGATATGGAAGATCTGACGGAAATCCACAACAGGGTCACTGACCAGCTCTATCAGGTACTTGACGGCCTTAAATCCCTGGACAAACCGCCTGAATCAGCAAC
Source organism: endosymbiont of Escarpia spicata (assembly GCA_003349915.1). Taxonomy (GTDB): domain Bacteria; phylum Pseudomonadota; class Gammaproteobacteria; order Chromatiales; family Chromatiaceae; genus QGON01. The sequence continues at coordinate 251,620 of QFXE01000001.1, read as the reverse complement.
CAGCCGACCAGTCAGCACATTGGATCAACAGACCCTTCAGACACTACTTTCCAATATGAAACCACTGCTGCTCAACGGCGATCTACAGGCACTGCAACTGGTTGAGCAACTGCACGAAATGGTTCGTGGCACAGAGATGGTGAGCACAGCACTCGAGCTGAAAAAACATGTCGACGCATTCGACTTCGAAAAAGCACTTAATACTCTGGAATCACACTCTCCTTCCACGCAGTAATCACGGCCGGGATTAGACCAAAAGAGATTGAACTCTCCCGCCCAGGAGCAGAAAAAGGTATGCTCCGGGAATGCAGATTTCCGTCATTATTCCCACCTACAACCGTGTTGACACGCTACCGAGGGCGTTGGATTCAGTCCTCTCCCAGCATCTTGCAGCAGATGAAGTGATTGTGGTCGATGACGGCTCTACCGACGAAACAGCCGAGCTGATCAGCCGTCGATACCCACAATGCCGTTACCTCCACCAGCCCAACCAGGGCGTCAGCAGTGCACGCAATCTGGGAATTCGCGAGGCTCAGGGGGAGTGGATCGCACTGCTCGATTCGGATGATGCCTGGCTGCCACAGAAACTCCAGTTACAGTCTGAGGCACTGAAGGCCGAGCCGGACCATCTTATCTGTCACACAGAGGAGATATGGATCAGGAACGGGGTCAGAGTCAATGCAATGCACAAACACGCCAAGAGTGGCGGTTTCATCTTTGACCGCTGCCTGCCACTCTGTGCAATTTCCCCCTCCTCCGTCATTCTGCACAGGTCTCTGTTCGACAGCGTGGGGCTGTTCGATGAGAGACTCCCAGCTTGCGAGGACTACGACCTCTGGCTGCGCATCTGTGCCACCGAGCCGGTACTGTTTCTGTCGGAGCCGCTCATCACCAAATATGGCGGACATGCGGATCAACTGTCACACAAACATTGGGGCATGGACCGTTTTCGTATTCAGGCACTGGAAAAGATCGTTCAGGACAAAAGGTTGCAAGAGAACGATCGCTTCGCCGCGATAGAGATGCTGCTAAAAAAGGCGGAAATAATGGCCAAAGGTGCCGAGAAACGGGGCAAACAGGCAAGGGCTGACTTCTACCGCGAGTTACAGACACGTTATCGTTCGCACTACACCTGTCAGCCATGATCTATGCCCGCCGCAATATCGTGATTGCCCTGCCGCCGGAAGCCAAACCCCTGATCCGGACGTTTGAACTTGAGCGCCTGCAACCCGTCACCAGGCCACCTGTCTACACAGGCCGGGATCTGGCGCTGGTAGTCTCTGGAGCAGGAGGAAAGGCCGTTCACGAAAGCGTATACCTGTTACAAAATCTGAATCGCCACCCCAATCCCTGCTGGTACAACTTCGGCATCGCCGGTCATGCAGACCTGCCACTGGGCACCCTTCTTACAATCGACCAAGTAACAGACCAAAAAACAAAGAAGACCTGGATACTACCCATCCAACCCGTTGCAACGGCCCCCGGCTGCAATCTGGTGACAGTGGAAACCGCAGTGGATGACTATCCGGGTTCTGCGGCCTATGATATGGAGGCGGCTGGATTTGCCGGTGCCGTCAGCCAGTTTGCTGAGTTGGAACAGATACGGATAATAAAAATAGTCTCCGACAATCAAACCAACTCACATCGCCGAATCAGCGGAAAGATGGTCTCCGCCTTGATTCAGGCGAAGATAGACATTATTGAACAGCTTCTTTCCGGCCCGGCTGAATAGTCGAATTACCAGCTTACAGGAAGGTTACTGTCTTGACTCGCCAGCAAGTTCGTCCACAAGGGGAACGCAGTGACAGAATCACGCACAATTCTTATAACCGGTGCCAGCCGTGGCATTGGAGCAACGATTGCCCGGCGTCTGCTGGCCACCGATACAGAGGTAATCGGTGTTGGCCGGGATTTTTCGGAGTGGGAGACTGCACCGAAGAATTTCACGCCGGTCGAACTCGACCTTGCCGATATTGAGGGACTGCCGCACCGCCTCGGAGAGATCGCCCGTGCCCATCCCGATATCGACGGACTGATACTGAATGCCGGTTACGGACGCTTCGGTTCTTTGGAAGAGTTCTCCTACCGCCAGATTCAGGAGATGGTGGATGTCAATCTGATCCAACACATCTTCGTTGCGCGGGCATTCATTCCAAGAATCAAGAAACAGGGTTTCGGCGACTTGGTCGTCATCGGGTCTGAAGCGGCCTTGAGCGGCGGTCCCAAAGGCGCAGTCTACTCCGCCTGTAAATTCGCCCTGCGGGGCCTGACCCAATCGCTGCGGCAAGAGTGCGCTGCCAGTGGAATGCGGGTCAGTCTGATCAATCCCGGCATGGTTAAAACAGGTTTTTTCCAGGATCTGGATTTTGCCCCCGGCGAGGCACCGGAAAACCACATTCGCCCTGAGGACATCGCAGAGGCTGTTGTCATGATCATCCAGGCCCATCCTGGTACTGTGTTCGATGAAATCAATCTCAGTCCACTGAAGAAGGTTGTGGATTTCAGCAAAAAATAATTTAGATGATTTCATCCAACCAATGAAGTATGAATTCACGCCTATCGGCATCATACACTCCTGTTTCAAGGAGAAATTCGGCATCCCCCGTCAACCAGGATTGATCCCAGAGGCCGTGGCCACGCTGGAGATAGTGCCGCCTTTCAACCGACCGGAAGCCTTCAAAGCGCTTGAAGGCTATTCCCATATCTGGATCAACTTCGTTTTCCACGCGGCAGTAAGGGAGCAGTGGAAGCCCATGGTACGTCCACCACGGCTCGGTGGAAATCAGCGAGTCGGGGTATTCGCCTCACGCAGCCCGTTTCGGCCCAACCCCATTGGTCTTTCGGTGGTTCGGCTGAACGAGGTCAAATGCAATGATAAAGGCGTCGAGCTGCGCTTGAGCGGCATTGACCTGCTGGACGGCACGCCGGTACTCGACATCAAGCCCTACCTCCCTTATGCCGACGCCATACCTGACGCACATTCCGGTTATGCACCGGACCCACCGGGCCAATCAATCGCACTGTCCTACTCAAGCCAGGCTGAAGCCTGGCTGGAAAATGTAGCGGCAAAACAGGCTGATCACATTCGCAGACTGCTACGGCAGGTATTCGAAAACGACCCGCGCCCTGCCTATCTCAAAGCGGGCTGCGCCGAGCGAAAATTTGGCATGACCCTCTACGACTTCAATGTGAGCTGGACGGTTGAAAATAACCAGGTAAACATAACGGAGATAAAATACCTTTCAGTCCCTGAAGATTGACATTAAGCAATGCGACTTTGAACTGCATACTTCAGTCTGACCGGTTTATCAGACCCAGCAAACGATTCCCCCCGAGATGACAGAACTCTACCCCTGGATCAAATACCTTCACGTCACGACGGTCGTTATTACGGGCATGATGTTTGTACAACGCTATCTCTGGATGTTATCGAATACACTGCAGGAGAAAGGGGGCTGGATCAGAGTCGTCCCGCATGTCAACGACACTCTCCTGCTTTTCAGTGGACTGGCCATGGCTCTGATGATCCAGCAATACCCATTGGTAAACGGCTGGCTCACCGCGAAGCTGGTCGCGCTGCTGGCCTATATCATCATCGGCAGCATCGCGCTCAAGCGGGGACGAAGCCGACAGATCCGCACTTGGGCCGGCCTGTTGGCATTGACCTGTTACTTCTACATTATAGGCACGGCCCTGAGCCGTAGCCCGATTCCGCAGCCTGAACTGATTCTCTACAATCTTCTGCACTGACAAATACATCCTCAGAGCAATCATGGTGCGCACCATGCAGAGAATAAATAATGATCTGGCTCAACGCAGTTTGATCAATGCAATCACAAGCGCTCCATTTTGGCTACACTTGGGTAAACCTAACAAAAACTGCCGAAGGCAATGGACGAGAATCTACAGCGGCTGCTCGACGCCGAGATGCAGGCGGAGCAGCTCCACCAGCAAGCCAACGAGGAACGGGAGCGGATCATCCACGATGCACTGCAGGAAGTCCGTGTGCAGGAGACCCGGTTTGAAACCCGAATTCCAGAACTGCATGCATCATTTCTCGACAAAGCCAATAGCCGGTCCGACCAGACGATCGCCGAGCTGAAACGGCGCTTCGACGAGCACCACACTCAACTGAGAGAGTATGCCGAGACAAGGGAGGATGATGCGCTGGATGCCGCATTCCAACTATTGACGGATCCGGCTGCTGACGACTGATCAAACAATGAACAGCAGCGCTTCCCAAACCTATCTCAAAACCCGGGTCAATATCTTCGCCACGCAGCTATTCACAGACAACCGGATTCTTGAACTGCTGGACATGCCCCTGGAAGAGCTGAGCGGCACATTTGGCCTGACTGGAATCATTGAATCCCCACTCTCCCCCCAACAACTGAATTATGCACTGGAACAGTCACTGCTTCACTCTCTGATGTCAGACCTCTCGGTACTCCTGCGCCCATTGGATGGCACTTCCCGGGTACTGCTGATCTACTGGTCCCGAAAATTCGCCCTTTTCAACCTAAAGACGCTGATCCGTTGCAAACTGAACGAGCTCAGTCTTGAGGAGGTCAGTAGCTATCTACACCATCTGCCGGACATCATCCGACTCCCTCATGAAAAACTGCTGCAGGCGGAGAACATACTGGAGATGTTACACCTGCTCGAACATGGGCCCTATCAATCGATAGCCCGTCAGGCAAGACAGGTCTATGAGGAGAAGAATGAACCCTTCTCCCTGGACGCCGCCATCGACCGCAGTTACTTCCAGGGCATGGTGAAATACAGCAACAGCAATAGCCAGATTGACCGGGAGGGACTGAAAGAACTGATCGGCATGCTCACCGACCGGCAAAACCTGCTTTGGCTGTTGCGCTACCGTTTCATGTACCAGCTCTCCTCCAGTGAGACCTACTATCTGCTCGTTCCGTTCGGAAAATATCTCGATCGCAACCGCTTGATGGAGCTTGTCAACCTCGACAGTTTTCAGTCCGTACTCGAAAAACTGCCACCAAAGCTGAGTCGAATAGTCAGCGGCACCACAAATGCAATGCAGGCAAGACAGCGCCTGGACTTCTCTCTCAGTCGTGAAATGCGGCGCCTGATCCGCTTCAGTCCGTCACCGGCCACCCGTGCACTTGCCTATCTCGTTGCCCGGGATACCGTCTGAAACGCCTTAATGCTCTGCTCCAGGGGAAACTGCTCGGTTTGGATAGTGAACTGGTTCATGAGGCACTCATGCCTCCCGCTCTCCAGGAAGCTGCATGAAACAACGTCAGAGTGATCCCTATCATGTTTAGCACTCTGCCGATGAAACATCTGCGGATCCAACTGCTTACCGGGGATCTTCCGGAAGCTTCACTGATACTTGCGGAATTGGGGGTGTTTGCACCGGATCCCCGTCCAACGCTGGAAGCGGATCTGCCTTCGATCCCAGGGGAGGATTACCGTCATTTCTACACCCAGGCCCGCTCGAGATTTGACAAGATCGCCCGTCATGTCGCCTACACGGACACACTGGAAAACAAGGAAGTTCACGCGGTCAGTGAGGCCGATTTGCAGCTGACCAACGACTGGCTGGGTGAGGTTTGGAGTGACTGTTCTGAATTTGAAGAGGAGCGGCACCGTCTGCGAGACCAACTCCACGCCATCGATGAACTCGAGCAGACCCTGGATAATTTCAGTAACCTGAATATCGACCTGGGGCGACTGCAACAGAAGAGCCGTTTTCTCGAGATCCACATCGGCATGGTTGCACGCACCCAAGTCAAGCAATTGGAAGAGGCCGTGGGACTGGCGGGCTATCTGCTTTACCGTTTCCTCGAACGTGAGGCACGAACCCACGTTATTATCATCGGTGCACTGGATGGTGAGTCCGCAGAACTGAAGTCAGTGTTGGACACTGCCGGTTTCCGTCCACTACAGGTGCCGGAAGCCCTCCACAGTGAACCGGAGAAGGCAAAAACAAGCCTGCAGGAGCAACAGACGGACCTGCAGCAACGGCAACAACAACTGGAGTCACGCAGCGCTGCCTGGGGCACTTCAATCGCGCGACATCTCTCGAAAGCCGCCCAGACCCTGCGCCAGGCAGCCCCCTACTTCCAGGTTCAAAATGCCGCAAGAAATCAGGGCAGCCTCTCTGCGATACAGGGCTGGATACCGGCACGGGAGGTAGCGAATGCCGACGCGCGATTGCGGCAGAAATTGCACAACCCCTTTGTCCTCGAAAGCCGCAACCCCACTGCGGACGAACGGCCGATCGTGCCATCGTTTATCAGCCGCAACCGTCTGCTCAAGCCCTTCTCTCTACTGGTCAAACAATACGGTATACCCCGCTATGGGGAGGTCAACCCCACTCTGCTGTTCGCTATCAGCTATATCCTGATGTTCGGCATGATGTTCGGTGACGTGGGACACGGCGCGATGATCATGCTCATCGGCATCCTGGCCCGACGCAAGCTCGGCTCATTTACCCTGTTTGCAGTTGCCGCAGGCATCTCTTCCATGGTGTTCGGCCTGCTTTACGGCAGTATCTTCGGCTATGAACATGTGATCCATGCCATCTGGATTGCACCCATGTCGGATCCACTCTACATGCTCTCCATGGCGCTCATTTGGGGCGTGGGTTTTCTGATACTCATCACCCTGATCAATATCATCAACCATCTGCAGCAGAACGATCCCAGCGGCGCGCTGTTTGGTGATAACGGCATACTCAGCCTGTTGCTGTATGTTGGGCTCCTGTGGGACAGCTTCAATGTCTATCAGGATGGCGCCTTCGGCGTGGGAGCAGCTATCGTGAGTCTATCCACTCTACTCGCTCTCTTCGCCTACAAGCTGATGGAAACGGAAGCCTCTCCAGGAGAACGAATTCTGGTCGCCGCCATCGAGACCTTTGAAACCGTTACCGGCTACGCCTCAAATACCCTCTCCTTCCTGCGTGTCGCGGCGTTCAGCCTCAACCATGTGGCCCTTGCCGTCGCAGTATTTACCCTGGCGGGAATGATGGAGGAGACCGGTTATTGGATCACCGTGATACTGGGCAATCTGTTCATTCTCATCCTGGAAGGTCTGATTGTAACCATCCAGGTTTTGAGACTGGAATACTACGAAGGCTTCTCCCGATTCTTCGCAGGGGATGGCAAGGCCTTTAAGCCATTGACACTGTAGACCTGCGACGCTTCCACTACTCAAACAAAGGAGCATGACATGTACTGGCTGATTACCCTGATGACCTTGGGCATTGTGGGCATCATCGCCACCGGCGTGGTGATGGAAATCAAACCTGCTGCCATCAATAGACGCTGGTTCAAACCCACTATCGGTCTCAATCTACTGTTATTTATCGTCGGCCAGGCTACCCTGCTCTTTTTTGGCGTGCAGGAAGTCATGGCCGCACCGGCAGTAGCTGAGAGCAGTGGCGAGATCTCTATCGGTCTTGGACTGGGTATCATCGGCATGGGTATTCCGACCGCATTGAGTACCGTCGGCGCAGGCATCGCGGTAGGCCCCATAGGCGCTGCCTCCCTGGCGGTGCTGGCGGAAAAACCCGAGATATTCGGACGTACGCTGATCTATCTGGGTCTGGCCGAGGGCATCGCCATCTACGGTCTGGTCATGAGTATCCTGCTGCTGGACAAACTCTGAGTTATCCATGTCCAACGAGACCCAGCAACAGACCCGTCTGATCTTCATGGGCAGCACCTCAATCGCCAATGGGTTCAGACTCATCGGTTTTGAAACCCGCCCGGATCCGAGCCTGCAGGAGGTCGATCAGCTATTCAGTGAATTACTCAGCGAACAGCAGCATGCCTTCATCGTCATCGACCACTCACTGGAAAAGCTCGATTCAAAACTCATCCGGCAGATACGCAACGAGGGCGGCAGGATCGTACTTTCGGAAGTACCCTCACTGGATGATCCCAACTGTTATCAATGCAGCATCGACCCGCAACTCTCCATGCTGATTGGTGAAGATAGTGAAGAAGGAGCCCAATTGTGAATCAGGTTGACGAACTGGCTCAGACGATCCTAAAACGTGCTGAGTCGATGGCCGACGAGTGCCACGACCGCGCCAGGGTGGGTCGTGATGTGATCCTGCGTGATGCCAGTGAACGACTCCAACTGCGGGAAGAGAAGGAGACGCTACTGGCCAAGGCGATGGCGGATCGTACCTATCGGCGCAAGGTACAAGCCGACGAGCTTAAACTTCACAGCCGCATGGATCATCTACGTTGGAATCTGGTACAGACTGTGATCGAACGGCTGCCCGCCCGCATGATGGAGTTGGCTAAGGATAAAACCCGATACTTCGCCCTGCTACAGGCCTATCTCAGCAAAGGCGCGGAGAAGATAGAAGCCGATACGCTGCTTGTGGAGCTAAATGCAAACGACCAGCGACGGCTGCAGAGTGACTGGGAGACATTTGCCGGTGCTGCCGCGCCAGGTAAACACCTTCTTCTGGCTGAAGACCCCATCCAGACGATTGGAGGACTTCGCATCCGTACTTCAGACAACCTTATCAGGCTGGATCAAACCTTCGAAGGACGTCTGGAGCGGCTCGAAGATCGACTCTACCAAGTGATCGTTGAGCGCCTGTTGCCCCCACCCCGCAGCGACATGTCGCTCTAGAAATCATGCTGATCCACAGCGGAAAAACAAGATGACAAAAAAGGGCATAATCAAAGACATCAACGGTCCCATAGTGACCATCATCCTGCCTGGCGTGGCCAACGGGGAACAGGTCAAGATCGGAGAGTTGGGTCTCTATGGCGAGGTGATCTCCCTGCAGGGCAGCGAGGCTCTGGTACAGATCTATGAATCCACTGAGATGGTGCGTCCCGGCGAGCCGGTAGAGGGGCTGAGCCATCCCCTCTCAGTGGAACTTGGACCCGGCCTGATGGGCGGTATCTTTGACGGGGTGCAGCGTCCACTTGAAAAGATGTTTCTGCAGGCGGGTGATCAGATTCCAAGAGGGCTGAGTCCGGACTCGCTGGACCGGGAGTCTCAATGGACCTTCACACCGACGGAATCCCTGGAACCCAACACGCAAGTCAGTGGCGGCATCCAGCTGGGCAGCGTACAGGAGACCGAGTCGGTGCTGCATCGCATCCTGGTGCCGCCGGATGTCAGCGGTGAACTGATTGAAATCGCTCCACAGGGGGACTACAGCCTCGATCAGACCATTGCCCAGGTAAAAACAGCGAATGGAGAGATACGCAGACTCAAACTCTTCCATCGCTGGCCGGTGCGCCAGCCCCGTCCCTATCAGCACCGGGATCACAGCTCCGAACCCCTGATCACCGGCCAGCGTATCCTCGATACCTTCTTCCCCCTCTTGAAAGGCGGCAAGGGCGCCGTGCCCGGTCCCTTCGGCGCCGGTAAAACCATGGTGCAGCACCAGGTGGCACGCTGGTCAAACGCGGATATCGTCATCTATGTCGGCTGCGGTGAACGTGGTAACGAGCTGGTCGATGTACTCGACAGCTTCCCCGATCTCAAAGACCCCTACACCGGGCGTTCCCTGATGGAACGCACCCTGTTGGTGGCAAATACCTCCAACATGCCGGTGGTGGCCCGCGAGGCGTCCATCTACGTCGGCATCACCATTGCCGAATACTATCGTGACCAGGGGCATGACGTGGTGATGCTGGCAGACTCCACCAGCCGTTGGGCCGAGGCTCTGCGGGAGGTCTCAGGACGTTTGGGACAGATGCCCGTAGAAGAGGGTTATCCGGCCTATCTCGCCTCCCGTCTCTCCGCGTTCTACGAACGGGCGGGACGGGTCGAAACCCACGACTGCGGCAAGGGTTCAGTGAGCCTGATCGGTGCGGTGTCGCCACCCGGCGGCGACTTTTCAGAACCGGTCACCAGCCACACCAAAGAGATCATCCAGACCTTCTGGGCGCTCTCCAAGGAGCTGGCGGATGCCCGCCACTATCCGGCAATCGACTGGGTCGACAGCTTCTCAGCGGATGTCTCTACCGCCGCCGCCTGGTGGCACGAACAGGTCGACCGGAATTGGGAAAAGCGCCGGGGGCAGGCTCTGAGCATGCTCGCCAGGGATGCGGAACTCTCCCGCATCGTCAACCTGGTGGGACCGGAGGCGCTCTCTTCCGCCCAGCGCTGGATATTGGAGGGCGCCGCCCTGATCAAAGAGGGGGTGCTGCAGCAGAGCGCGCTCGATCCTGTGGATACCTTCTCCTCTCCAGAGAAACAGTTCCTCCTGCTGGATACACTTCTCACCATCTATGACCAGGGCGCCGACCTGATCGAACTGGGTGTCCCGGTGCAGGAGTTGAGCAATCTGCCGATTCTGGCCAAGTTACGCCGCTGCAAAGAGGTCTACGACTCCGACCAGCTGGATCAGCTGCGGGCATTCCGCGAACAGGCCATCAAAAGCTTTGAATCCATCCGGTCCGAATACGCTCAGCGTGGGGAGCAGACATCATGAGCGCCAAGGAGTACCGCACCGTCTCCTCTGCCCAGGGAGGACTACTGACCGTCAGCCAGGTTCCGGGCATCGCCTTCGGCGACCGGGTGGAGGTCCGGGACAGCCAGGGCAGGAAGCGCAATGGCCAGGTCATTCGAAGTTCGAGCATAGAGGTATTGATACAGGTTTTCGAGGGAACCGACCACCTCGATCTGGAGAGCACATGGGTGCGTTTTCTGGACACACCTTTGGAGATCAGTCTCTCTCCTGAGATCCTGGGACGCGTCTTCGACGGACTGGGGGAACCCAAAGACGGTCGCCCGCCCGTGGTCTCCCGTCTGCACCGGGGCATCAATGCCAACGCCTTCAACCCGGCGGCGCGCACCTATCCCAAAGAATTCATCCAGACCGGCATCTCCACCATCGACGGCCTTAATTCCCTGGTGCGGGGGCAGAAACTGCCGATCTTCTCCGCCTCGGGATTGCCTCACAACAGGCTTGCCGCCCAGATCGTGCGGCAGGCCAAACTACCGGATGAAGAGAGTCACTTCTCCATCGTTTTCGCGGCGATGGGCGTCTCCTACTCCGACGCCCGTTTCTTCCAGGAGGAGTTCGCCTCCTCCGGTGTGCTCGGCAACGTGGTGATGTTCATCAATATGGCTGACGACCCGCCGGTTGAACGGCTCACTCTTCCACGCATGGCGCTCACCGCCGCAGAATACCTGGCCTTCGACCTCGACCGCCATGTGCTGGTTGTCATGACCGACATGACCCACTACGCGGAAGCGTTGCGGGAAGTGGCCACCGCCAAAGGCGATGTACCTGCGCGCAAGGGCTATCCCGGCTATCTCTATTCCGACTTGACGGAGATCTACGAGCGTTCCGGCCGGATCAAGGACCGCCACGGATCGATCACTCTGGTGCCGGTACTGTCGATGCCCAGTGACGACATCACCCATCCGATCCCCGACCTCACCGGATACATCACCGAAGGGCAGATTGTGTTGAGCCGGGAACTGCACAACCAGGGGGTCTATCCGCCGGTACATATCTCACCCTCGCTCTCCCGCCTGATGAAGGACGGCATCGGCAAGGACTTCACCCGGGAGGATCACCCCCACGTCTCGAATCAGCTCTATGCTCTCTATGCCAGGGCATTGGAGACCCGCAACCTGGCCTCCATCATCGGTGCGGATGAACTCTCTGCCAGGGACCAGCGTTATCTCGAATTTGCCGACGCATTCGAGAAACGTTTCGTGGCTCAGGGCGAAGATGAAGACCGCAGCATTGTGGAGACCCTGAATCTGGCCTGGGAGCTGCTCTCCCTGCTGCCGACAACAGCCCTGACCCGTGTCACCGAGACGGAAATGGCCAAATACCACCGTCATGCCGGCAGCGAACTCCAGCAGCCTGAGCAGAAGGAACCCTTGGCATGACGGCCCAACTTATCAAGGCCCCACCGACCAAAAACACGTTACTCAACCTGAAACGGCAGCTGCGTTTTCTGGATGAGGGTCATAGCCTGCTGGAGCGCAAACGCGAGCTACTGACCCGACTGGTCTATTCACGCCTGAACGAATACAGAAAACTCCGTACCCAAGCTCACGGCGCTATCAAACTGGCTTATCACTGGCTGAGTCTGGCGCAACTTCGTATGGGCAATCGCGCGCTGCTCCAGGCTGCGTTGGGTATCGAACCTGTGTTGGATATGAAGATCCTGCCGAGACGCAATCTCGGCGTGGAGTTCCCATCCGTCACCGCGAAACTGCGCCCACTGAAGCCCGTCGGCCTGCTAGGCACCGATCCCAGCTTTGACGAAACCCGGTTACATTTTGCGGAAACCGCACTATTGTTGGCCAAACTGGGGGAGGCCGAGATGAGTCTGGGGCGTCTGATTTCAGAACAACTTAAGGCACAAAAGCGGGTTAACGCATTGAAATACAACATTATTCCGCGATACCAGAACACTATCCGCTTCATTGAAAACACCCTTGAGGAGGAGGAACGTAACACCCTCTTCCAGGTCAAGGTCCTCAGGGAACAGCAGCGCATCTGATTCCCCCAATCACCCTTCCGAACCGTCTGATAAACCGTTATCATTCGTCGGGATAACAACCATTCTCATGGACGATATCTTCAAGGTGAATCTACTGTTCCGAGCCGGATTCAAACCCAGTGACTCAGAGTACCCCATTCAATATGAGTAGTGACAACATAGACGTCCGCACCCGCAAGGCAGAACTGCTGCATGCCTTTATGCAGCAGGTTCCGGGACGGGTTGCCGCAATCCTAGAGAACTGGCACCGGCTGGTTCAGAGTGACTGGGATCCAGAGCTTTTCGCCAAGCTGCGCGAGCGTATCAGCACCATTGCGGAGGCTGCTGACAAGTTTGGAGTCAAGCAGATAGAAAACAGCGCCCAATCACTACAGGCGCATCTGTCACAACACACCGGGACAATGAAAAAACCGGTGCATGACGAGATCGTTACCCTTGACGGGTTGGTGCATGCGTTCAAGGACGCGGCCCTCGACACATGCAAGCAGCTGCCGGTGAAACCACCGACGGAGAGAGAGCAACCTGCCGCCCCTGCATCCACCGAGGCTTGCAGGGTCTACCTCCTCGACATCGATGACTCGCAGATCCCAGGGCTAAGCAAACACCTGAAGGCCATGCAATACGAGATCGGCACGTTTACCAACGCCTCGGACCTGTTGGAAAAAGCAGCGGGTGGCACCTCTCAAACCTGTGCCCTCATCAGTCATATCCGCTGGTTACCCGAACTCTTTCCTGAATCCAGACAGGGGGGGCTCTGGCACGAAAAAGAGGGCAGCAACACCGGCATGCCTGTCGCTTTCATCGCCGACTCCAGCGATCTGCAGACACGCTTGCAGGCGATGCGCACCAATGCCAGCGCCTTCTGGGCCAAACCGATCGATGCCTATACTGTTGCCCAGCGGATGGTTGAGCTGACGACACAGCAACGCCATGTCCCTTACCGTGTACTGGTCGTGGAGGATGATCCGGCTCAGGCCGTTTTCGCTACGTCCATCCTCAATAAGGCGGGATTTAAAACCCACTCGGTGACTGACCCTTTGCAGGTAATGGAGGTTCTACACGATTTCAAACCGGATCTAATCCTCATGGATCTCTATATGCCCGGCGCCAGCGGAGCAGAGTTGACTGCGGTAATCCGGGAGCAAAATGAGTTCGTCGATACCCCGATCGTCTTTCTTTCGGGAGAGCAGGATCTGGACAAGCAACTCAAGGCCCTCAGCTTCGGCGGCGAGGACTTTCTCTCCAAGCCTATTGGACCGAAGCACCTGATCTCCACCGTGACAAACCGAATCCGCCGGGCCAAGGAGATTCACCACAGGCTCGGCATTCCCGACCGTCTTGATAAAGCCACTGGACTGTTTGCTCGTCACTACCTGCTGGAACGGGTGGAGATGACGCTCAGCACGGATACCCATGTCGCAGATGTTCCCGCAGTGCTCCACATCGAAATCGACAATCCGGAGAAGGCACTGGACGTCGCCGGCATCGGCGGTATGGATGTCATACTTTCCGAGACCGGCAATATCATTTCCGGATTACTGCAACCCCAGGATGTGCTGGCCCGCTTTGGAGACAGCAGCCTCGGCCTGCTCGCCTGCCGGGACAAAAAAGAGGATCTGGCCAAACTGGCTGAGCAACTCTGTGAAACTGTCGCGGACAAAATCATTGAATTGGAACGTAACACGATCGGCATAACGGTCAGCGTCGGTATCTGTATTGTCGATGGAAGTAACCAGGATGCCAGCAGCATTGTTTCCAAAGGGCAATGGGCAAGTCGCATGGCACACAACGCCGGCGGCAACCAAACTTATCTCTACAACCCGCCAAAGGCTGCAAAGGGAGATGAGGAAGATAATCTATGGCTGGCCAATCTGGTACAGGAGGCGATGCAGAAAAACCTCTTCCAGATCTATTTTCAGCCTATGGTGTCTCTGCAGGGTACTGCCAATGCCCACTATCAAACACTGCTGCGTCTGAAATCTCCAAACGGACAACTGTTGACTGCCGCCACATTCATTTCAGTTGCCGAAGAGCTGGGCGTCATCGGCAAGCTGGATCAATGAACCTCGATGCAGGCAATTTCGATTATCTCTGAAAACAGAGGAAAATCTCAGGAGGTGCGCCTTTTCGTCTCCCAATCCTCCGCCCTGTTGAACGATTTGGAACGTATGTCCTGGTTGCAGGAACAACACAGGATCGGCCGCATTCAGGAGGGTGAACTTACCTTTGAGTTCCGCCTCTCCGATATTATTCACCACCTGAAATCTGCCAAAACCTGTTTCGAGACGCTGCATAAAATGGGCATAGGCACTTTGTTGACCGGAGTTTCCAATACGTCTGACGACTTACGGACACTTAAACATCTGGCGCTTCGCTTCATCAAAATTGATCGTGCGCTGTTGAACCGGGACAACAGTGATCTGAAGGAGTTGATTACTACTGCCCATAGTCTGGGCATCAAGGTTATAGCACCCCAGGTGGAGGACCCCAGCAGCATCGCCAAACTCTGGAGCAGCGGCGCCGATTTCGTGCAGGGCAATTTTGTACAACGGCCGGAAAACAACCTGATCTACGATTTCGACGAATCTGTGCTGCAATAGAGCTTGCGGCGAGGTATTAAATTGTAGGAGCGGCGCCTCGCCACGATAGCCACGTAGATGGGCAAATCGCGGGGATGTAATCAAGCCCTAATGAGATATCATTGACAGAACCCAATAGGGAGCCTCTGATTAATTGTCATTTCGACCGTAGTAAGAAATCTCATACCTCGAAATCTGTTAAGCGCTCTGTAGTTTGAGATCTCTCCCTACGGTCGAGATGACACTGACCCAATTAATCAGAACTTCCTTAGATTGCCGGTTCCGCTACGCTTGAACCGGCCTACGTATCA
Organism: endosymbiont of Escarpia spicata; assembly: GCA_003349915.1. GTDB lineage: Bacteria > Pseudomonadota > Gammaproteobacteria > Chromatiales > Chromatiaceae > QGON01. The sequence continues at coordinate 236,245 of QFXE01000001.1, read as the reverse complement.
AACAACAACTATTTCAGTAGAGAAGCTGTTATCGAAATGTTTACTGTAAACCCCAAGGCGATTTCATTCCTCTGGGTACTGTTATGCGGAATCGCGGCCGGCAATCTCTCTGCGGCCCAGCCGACTTTTCCGCTCTACCCTCATCCTGACCGCTTTGTTATTAACGAGGGGGACGATGCGAAAACCTGTCTGGATCTGGACAAAGAGATCGCCATGCTTGAGCGTCGCACCTACTCTTACAAACCGCTGTTCTATGAAGACCCCCTTCACGGCGGCGCCATCTGGGCCGGAACTCTCTACTTTCCCCCCGCCTATGGCTATCTCGCTTATTCGGGTGCAGCGGAATATACCGAGCACGCCCGTATTCTTGAAGCACGTCGCCGCATCGCGGTTTTACGTCAGATCAAAGCCTATCGCCGCTGCTACGAAGATTAATGGCTACAAACAGTGTTCAAACGGCAGTCCGCAACCGGGACTACTCCTGGAATGAACTGACCGGCATGATCCTGCAGCACCGGCGGGAACTGACTGCTGCGAATATCATTGCCATCTTCGGCGCTATTGCTGCAGTACCTGTCCCCCTGCTGATCCCACTGCTCGTGGACGAGGTGCTGCTCAATCAGCCGGGTCGTGCAATAGCCACTATCGACAGCCTCTTCCCTGCAAGTTGGCAGGGTCCGACACTCTATATTCTCGCAGTGTTGGGTCTTATCCTGATATTACGCCTGATCACCCTGGTCCTCGGTGTCTGGCAAACCCGCCAGTTCACCTGCATCGCCAAAGATGTCATCTTCCGCATCCGGCGGGATCTTCTGCAACGCCTTGAGCACATCTCCATGTCCGCCTATGAGACCCTCGGCAGCGGCACGGTGGCATCCCACCTGGTAACCGACCTGGCTGCTGTGGACAATTTTGTCAGCACAACCACCAGCAAATTTCTTGTGGCGGTGCTCACCATTACCGGCACCGCTCTGGTGCTACTCTGGATAAACTGGCCACTTGCCCTGTTCATCCTCCTGCTGAACCCAATTGTCATCTATTTCACGACGGTTTTCGGCCGACGGGTAAAGCACCTAAAAAAAGAGGAGAACTCCGCCTTCCAACTGTTTCAGGAGTCCCTGGAAGAGACCCTCGATGCGATCCAGCAGATCCGCGCCAGCAATCGGGAACGTCACTACATTCAGCGCATCATCGACAAGGCGGAGAGTATTCGCCACCACTCCGCCGCCTTCACCTGGAAGAGTGACGCCGCAGGACGGCTCTCCTTTGTCATCTTTCTTTTCGGCTTCGATATTTTCCGCGCAGTGAGCATGTTCATGGTGCTCTATTCCGACCTTACGATCGGCGAGATGCTGGGTGTCTTCGCCTATCTCTGGTTCATGATGGGGCCGGTGCAGGAGGTGTTGAACGTTCAGTACGCATATCAGAGCGCACAGGCGGCACTGAGCCGGATCAACCAACTGATGCGGGTCGACCTGGAACCCGTCTATCCCCATCAGGAAAACCCGTTCAAAGGCAAAACAACCGTCTCCGTCGAACTTAACGATATCCATTTTGCCTATGGCGAAGGGCCTTCCGTGCTCAAGGATATTTCATTGCAAATTTCCGCTGGAGAAAAAGTGGCACTGGTGGGTGCGAGCGGCGGAGGAAAAACCACCCTGGTGCAGATTCTGCTCGGACTCTACCCTCCCGCTTCGGGACAGGTGCTGTTCGATGGTGTACCGGTCAACAGAATCGGCATGGACGTGGTAAGAGATCATGTGGCAACCGTGCTGCAACACCCTGCGCTGCTAAACGACAGCGTGAGGGTCAATCTCACACTTGGCCGTGATGTCCCTGAAACAGAACTCTGGCAGGCGCTGAAAATTGCGCAGCTCGATGCAACCATAGAGAGAATGGATCAGGGACTGGAGACACTGATCGGCCGTTTCGGTGTGCGTCTCTCCGGCGGCCAGCGGCAACGGCTGGCAATTGCCCGTATGGTTTTGACCAACCCAAGCGTGGTCATCCTTGATGAAGCCACCTCGGCCCTTGACACCACGACCGAAGGAAAGCTCCACTCGGCGTTGCAACATTTTTTGGCTGGCCGCACCACTATCATCATCGCCCATCGTTTGAGTGCGGTAAAACAGGCCGACAGGGTTCTGGTGTTCGAAGACGGCAGAATTGTTGAACAGGGACGACATGATGAGCTGATTGCAAACAATGGACTTTACTCCTCTCTATACGGTCAACAGCAGTAAATCCATAAGAGGTCGGCACTATTTGATTTTACTCGCCAGAAGCTCAGTCCGGTTCGCCCCCCTGCAAGTGCCCCATCATGAAAAAGTTAAAGTTGAAGACAGATACGCACGAGTGCGACAATCACCCGGGATCAGCCACGGACGAGATAAGAGCGATAATGTTCAATCAGGCACTCTCTTCACAACAAAACTACGCATCGACGATTCCAAATTTAACGGGATTGTGGCCAGTGTTAATTATTCTCTGCTGCAGTTCATTGGTATTCGCAAATGACCCCCTGCCCCAGGCATCGGAACTGGATCTCTCCGTACCCGACATGGAACCGGCCGTCACATTGGAGAAGCACCACAACCGCACGGTGGAAGAGTACCGCGTCAACAATAATCTCTATATGATCAAAGTGACCCCGAATATCGGCCCTTCATATTATATGGTTGATCCGGACGGCAGCGGCGAAATGGAGATGAAACGCGGCCCTGCCGATGTCAATGTGCCTAAATGGACACTTTTCAGTTGGTAACTCAGCACAACTCCACAACCGGCACATGAGCCAATCAAAACGAGAACACCATGAACAGTAATAGAATCATGCGATGGATACTGACCGGACTCCTGTTGGCAGCAGTCAGTACAACCGCACCTGCGAGTACACTCGAAACCGTTAAAAAACACGGAACACTACGCTGCGGTGTCAACGCAGGCTTGCCTGGATTTGCACTGAAGAGTAGTGCAGGTCGCTGGGAAGGCATGGACGCCGATTTCTGTCGCGCAGTGGCAGCTGCGGTCTTCGGCGATGCCGAAAAAGTTGAATTCATTCCCCATACAACCAAAACACGTCTGCAGGCATTGCAGAACGGCAGCATCGATCTACTGGCGCACAACGTCACCTGGACCATGAGCCGTGATCTCGGCACGGGTCTCGACTTTGCCGGCATCTACTATTTTGACGGTCAGGGTTTCATGGTTCGCAAGGATATGAAAGTACGCAGCGCCCTCGCCCTGAATGGAAGCAGCATCTGCGTCATCGGCGGCACCACAAGTGAAGCCAACGTAAAAGAGTATTTCATCAGGCATCAGATGAAACTTCGTCTGGTGAACTCAGATACCTCACTGGATGCACTGAAGAATTTTGAGCAAGGCACATGCGAGGTCCTTACCAGCGATCTGTCACAGCTCTATGCCCTGCGCACCAGCACAAAAACACCCGGCGATTATAAGGTGCTGCCGGAACCCATCTCCAAGGAGCCACTCGGTCCGGTGGTGCGTGAAGGTGACGATAACTGGCGCGACATCGTCCAGTGGACGCTGTTTACCCTGATCAACGCCGAGGAGATGGGGGTCAGCTCCAACAACGTCGACCGCGTTCTGGAGATCGCGCACACCCCCGAGGTTCTGCGTCTGCTGGGCAAGACGGGCGCTTCTGGCAAATCTCTAGGTCTGGAAAACGACTGGTCCTATCAGATCATCAGTAAGGTCGGTAATTACGGTGAGGTTTTCGAGCGCAATCTGGGAAAACAGACTCCGCTCAAAATGAAACGTGGATTCAATTCAACCTGGCAAAATGGCGGACTGCTCTATGCGCCTCCCGTGCGGTAATTAACCAGGAGGCCAGCAATGTTCACAGGTATCGTTCAGGGGACAGTAGAGGTCGTCGAGATCATCGAAAAAAGTGACTTTCGCACCCATAAGGTCCTTCTGCCGGGCAAACTTCTCGATGGGCTGGAACCCGGCGCCTCCGTAGCTCACAACGGTTGTTGTCTGACGGTTACCGGAATCGAGGATGATCTGGTCAGTTTCGACCTGATGCAGGAGACCCTGCGGGTTACCAATCTCGGCGAGGTGAAAACAGGCGACCGGGTGAATGTGGAACGGGCCGCCCGCTTCGGGGATGAGATCGGAGGCCATCAAATGTCCGGCCATATCCTCTGTACAGCGGTTGTGGTCAATGTGGTCGCAACAGAAAATAATCATCAGGTTCGTTTCAGACTGCCGGATGAGTGGAGGAAATACCTCTTTACCAAGGGATACATCGGCATCGACGGTATCAGCCTGACCATCGGTGAGGTATCCGGCAACGAATTCGAGGTCAACCTGATCCCCGAAACCCTGACTCGCACCAACATCGGCAGTCGCAAACCCGGGGACCGAATCAACATCGAGATCGATCCGCAAACCCAAGCTATCGTTGATACCGTGGAACGGGTTATGGTAAATACATCTCCTTCTTCCTAACCCGGTTGTTTTTGAGGAAGCAGGTTCCGGGAAGAGGAAACGATTGTAAAATCACGCGCAAATAGTCGTCCAAAATACCGCTCCAGCCACACTTGGCCCTGTTCATTCATCGATTTGTGACGCAAAATATTGCCTATCTGAAACGAACAAAGTCTCGGCTCATCTCCGCGACCTATGTCGTCTTCGTCTTCGATCCCAGATAAGTACTTCGATGCAGGCAAGTGAAACAACCATAGAAGCTCCACCCGTTCGCGTCGCAGCTTTAGGCGTCGATGATCGTATAAGAAATAGTCTGCGCCTATTTTTCCACGAATCCTGCAAGGATCGATTTCAACTGGTGGAAGAGGAGGCAGCAGACGCCGTCATCATCGATCTCGACCATAAAAAAGGGGTAAGACTGGCACGGGAGCAGCAACAGCTTCACCCCGCCACACCGGTCATAGTGATCTCCCAGGAACCACGGGAGACAGGCAGCCTCATAAGCCTGCTCAAACCACTGAAAAAACGCAGTCTTGCAAAAAGGCTGAATCTCAAGCGAAAGACCCGCAGAATCTCTCATCAACCCTGCCCAGCCTGCAAATTGCATCAGCGCCAGTCGCGCCTGCTGAAGAGAGTGGTGACGATGTCGTCATGGCGGGAGTGCCTCCCACCAGCGCAGGCTATCAGATCGCCCGCCACCTTGCGGAAAAGGATCTCCAGGCATTTCTGGGATCAACCCCGGATATCGATACGAATAGTGCCCAACAACAGGCCAATATCCGCTACGATCCGGATAGTTTTCTCCAGGGAAAACTACGCCAAATCACTGCCATGATGAAACAAAAGGGGCAGGCAGTGCGACTGCAGTTTTCCAATGAAGAATTCATTATCCTCTATCCCGACGAAGAGATGGCTCAGATCAATATGAGCGAATCCAGGTTAGGGGCTCTCTCCGCTGCCCCCATATCACCAGGTGGTCTCTCATTCACTTTTTGCGATGATCTCTTCTCACCGGATGATGGGGCTGCTGATTCATTTATGCGCCTCGACGCTCTCATGTGGAAAACAGCACTTTGGGCCTCGCAGGGCCGTATCCCCTACGATACCGATCTCCATAGATCGGTTGCCCTGGATCGCTGGCCAAACCTGACGCGTCTGTTGTTATTACCCAACACCCTTGAGATTGCCGCACTCTGGGCAGAACAACCTCACTCGCTTATCGAAACGGCTGCAAAACTAAAAATCCCGCAGCGCTATGTTTTCGGCTTCTACAGCGCAGTTTTTGCCTTGGGGCTGGCAAATACAGGAGAGACGATGAAGACCCTCGACTATATCCCGATTGCTGCCGATGCAGGGGAAAAACAGCCGGCATCTGCCAGTTGGCTCAGCAACTGGATACCATTTTTCCGCAGTAAAAACGGATGAAAAAAGACCTCAAAATCATCTTTACAGGGCCGGTGGGGGCAGGCAAAACCACTGCGATCAACGCCATCAGTGATACTGATACCGTTTCCACCAATGAATCCTCCACGGACGAACTTCGCTATCGTAAAAACACCACCACAGTCGCAATGGATTACGGCATCATCAACATGATGGACAGCAAGCGGGTGCATCTCTATGGGACTCCCGGTCAAGAACGTTTCGACTTCATGTGGGACATCCTGATTCAGGGTGGCATGGGCCTGGTCCTGCTGGTGGACAATGCCCGCCCCGACCCTCTGGAAGACATGCAGTTTTTTCTGCAGCGATTCGGAGACTTCATCCAGCGTACCCGGGTCGCTATCGGTGTTACCCGGATGGATATCTCCACTACCCCCAGATTGAACGAATACCAGTCATTATTGAATGACCAGACGCGAAATATCCCACTTTTCGAAGTGGATGCCAGAGTCAGACAGGACGTATCCATCCTGGTGCAGTCGTTGCTTCATTCTCTGGATCATCAGAAGCGCGAATAATCTAGAGTGTAGGCCGCTCAACCGGCAGCCCAGCAATGCCTTTGTCACTCCAGAAATGCTCGATCCGCTACGCTTGGTCGGGTCTATAGTTCCATTCATTGATTACCATATTAGAAAATATCGATGACTTTTGCGCCGTCTCGTGCTATTTTCCCGCATCGGTTTCAAGGTCAGATTCATCGCGTACAGGCACCCGTCAGCGCGCACTTTGTCAGACCAAAAGGCACACCGGTTTCCAGGGAAGCCCGGCGTACCTGATATTTTCACCTTCCTGATTGGGTCGTGATGGGTTCGCTCACTCAACTACTGATTACACCTGTCGCCACAGCAGTGCTTATCGCCCTGCTTCCTGGGCAGAATCAACGTCTGATCCGGGGAGTCGCGCTCTTCGGCTCCGCCATCGCCTTGCTGCTCTCCTGGCGATTATTCGCCGGCTTTGACAACTCCCTTGCAGATCTGCAATTCATGGAGGTTGTACCCTGGAACCCGCGCCTCGGCACATCATATGCCGTCGGCATTGACGGTATCTCCCTCTCCATGATCCTGCTGGCAACCCTGCTCAGTCTGGTCGCCCTGGCTGCTTCGGCCAGCATCACCAAGCAGGTGAAAGGCTACTACATACTGGTGTTGGTGCTGGAATCCGCCATGCTCGGTGTATTCATGGCCCAGGACTGGTCGCTATTCTATGTCTTCTGGGAGCTGACTCTGATCCCGCTCTTCTTCCTCATCGATCGCTGGGGAGGAAAAAATCGTCAGGGTGCGGCACTCAATTTCGTGCTCTACACCCTGGGCGGGTCGGTCTTTATGCTGCTTAGCCTGCTGGTGCTTTTCGACACCCTGCCGGGCCACTCCTTTGCCATGGATCAGATGCGCGCCGGCGCACACCTGATTTCCGAACAGAAACAGGTCCTGATCTTTTTGGGTTTTCTCATCGGTTTCGGGGTCAAGATGCCGATCTTTCCGATCCACGGCTGGTTGCCGCTGGCCCACGTCGAGGCACCGAGTCCTATCAGCATCCTGCTCTCCGGCATCCTGTTGAAGATGGGGTCCTACGGTCTTATTCGTGCCGCACAGACCCTGCCCGATGCCGTCATCTCCCTGCAGGGGGTACTGGTTGCCATCGCGTTGGTAAGTCTGGTCTACGGTGGTCTGTTGGCTTGGCGGCAATGGGATCTGAAGCGGATGATCGCCTACTCTTCGGTCAGCCACATGGGAGTGGTATTGCTGGGCATCGCGACCCTCAATTTCGCCGGTCTGACCGGAGCGGTCATGCAGATGATGGCACATGGATTGGTGGCAGGCGCCATGTTCCTGCTGATCGGACTGCTCTATGAACGCACCCACACGCGCAACATCAACGACTACAGCTCTCTGCTTCGGGTAGCACCACGCTTTGCCTTCTTCACCACAATTGCTTTTATCGGCGCAGTCGGCCTGCCCGGTACTTTTGGTTTTATCGCCGAACTGCACGTCCTGATTGGCGGTTTCGAACGTTGGGGCTGGCTGGTGGTACTGCTGACTCTGGGCGTATTGATCAGCGCTGCCTATGCGATACGCACTATCGGACGTCTCTTCACCGGGCCTGTTCGGAAGGAGATGCAGGATATCGCTGACCTGCGGCCCAGCGAGATGGCGGCCGCCATCGTGTTGACTGGCGGCATTGTGTTATTGGGCGTCTTCCCGGCTCCGGCACTGGAGCTTGTGTCCGCCTCCATCACCCAGTTGAGCGCCACCTTCGCGGCCCATCTGTAATCAAGCGAGGAGAAAACTTTGTCCGCCGCCAGCCATGAGACAGATTCCGCCGATATTCGCAGCCGCCTGCACCATGTTATCGAGCACTTCGAGCATGTACTGCCTGGACAGGCGCCGATCAAGGACTTCGTCCACCACAACACGCTGCACGGCTTCCAGCATCTGGAATTCACCGAGGCACTGGCCGAGGCGGAACGCATCACTGGCGCAAGGGGCTACCTGCCGGATGAGCGTTTCCGGGAATTCTACGCTGAGGGGCGTATCTCCCTGGAAGATCTGCGGGCCGTCATCGATGAGACCCCAGCACTGGAGCCCGACGAGATCCTGCTGGAGAATATCGACGGCGTTCTGACCTGCCGTGATGTCGCCATTGTCGCACTGCTCCACCCCCTGAAGACAATTACCGCCTGTCAGTTCAGCTGGCAGATCGAGGAGTTGGATGTCCTGCAACGTTTTCAGTCCGATGTCGACAAAAACACCCGCAAGCATATTCTCGAAGCCGCCGCCGAGCAGGGTCTGAGCGACGAAAAGGCCGCCATCTCCGATCTCTGGACCACCTGCCTCGAAACCCTCGGTCTGGAGGAGTTCCACATGCACCCGGAGGAGCTGGTTGATCTCTCTCCAGAGCAGGCGGAGCGTATGTTGCACACCCTGACCATTGAGGACGACAGCTTCAGCAGCGTTCACTACCGGGTGCGAAAAGAATCAGCCAAGCAACTCGACCGGACGCTATCGCGGGTAGGACCGGAAATCACCCTGCGTGGCCTGTTGCTTGAAGTGACCGGTAAGGATCTGCTTGATGAGATCCGTCCACTGCTCATCCGTTTCATCGCCAGTTTTCTCGACCAGGGTCAGGCGGCATGGCAATTCCCCGAGCGTGAGACAGGCTTTTACACCACTTGGCGCCGCAGCGTCGCCGTCTCTCTGACCGGCTTCTTCAGCGAGATGCCGGAGTGGCAGGACGAGATCGCAATTCTCGACGAAGACCCTATGGAGGCCGTGCTCTCAGAACTGCAGCGCATGGGGCTGCCCAAGGAATGTTGGGAATCCTATCTGGAAAGACTCGCCCTGGAACTGCCAGGCTGGTCCGGCATGTTTTTCTATCGCCACAATCACCCCGGCTACGAAGGCTCTCACGATGTCTCCGTGGAGATGCTGGATTACCTCGCGGTACGTTTGGTGATGGAACGCCTTTTCGCCCAGCGGCTGTGCGATCAACAGTGGCAGATCGCACCCAACCTGGACATGCTGCGCTGGTACTTTCGAAGACGCCGCTCCGAGTTCATGGTGCGCCACAGTCTGCACAACAATCGACTGCCGGAATATCTCGTCAGCCGTGCGCAACAACTTGAACTGCAGACACCCACACCCAGCGATGACTATCCCCAGTGGCGTCAGCTGGCTGATATGATCTGGACATGGCGTCAAAGCCCCGCCTCAGACCGCCCAAGCGGATATTCGGTCTACGGCAGTGCCTGGCAGCTCTTTCGTCTGAGCCAGCATCTGGGACTCATCGGGCAGGATATCGTTAACCTCGGCGAACAGGGCGTAAAAACACTCTTTGATTGCCTGCAACGCCTCACTCCCGATACCCAAAGTTTCCTCTGGCTGCAGGCCTACGAGCGCAACTACCGCGAGCAGATCTTCAACGCGATCGTCAACAATGAGGGACGGGGCCGCTGGAAGAGCCGTGAAACCACACCCGCCGCACAAATAGTCTGGTGCATGGACGATCGTGAAGAGGGCATCCGTCGCCACCTGGAAGTCATCAATCCCGCCATTGAAACCTTCGGTGCTGCTGCCCACTACAACGTCCCGCACAATTGGCGAGGACTCACCGACGAGAATATTTCCGGACTCTGTCCGGTGGTCATGGTGCCGGCACACGAGATCAGGGAAACAGTACATCCCGGCGCGGAAACTCAGGCAAATCAGCGCCATAAACGGCACAAGAAACGGCTTTGGCTGAAAGATCTCCTGATGCAGGAGACCCGCCGCAACCTGCTGGGATCGACCGCACTGATCGCGCTGGCCGCCCCCGCCACTCTCGGGATTCTGGTAGCCAAGGTGTTGGCGCCGCTAAAGGTTGGCAAACTCTCTGCCAAACTGCGTGATACTTACGAAACCGCCGTGCAGACCGACATTGCCGTCACCGCAGCGGCAGATGCACCCGAAGGTACGATCGAACACAACCGTCTCGGTTTCTCGGATGAGGAACAGGCCGACCGGGTAGAGACATTTCTACAAAACATCGGTTTGGTGGATGGCTTCTCACCACTGCCCATCATTATGGGCCACGGCTCCAGCAGCGAGAACAATCCACACCGCGCCGCCTACGACTGCGGCGCCTGCAGCGGCCGTCACTCCGGTCCCAATGCGCGTATTCTCGCCGCCATCGCCAATCGCCCGGAGATCAGAGAGATCCTGTCTCAACGGGGAATCAACATTCCCAAGAACAGTTGGTTCATCGGCGCCTTCCACAACACCTGCGATGAGCGCTTCGACTGGCTCGATATGGACAAGGTGCCAAAGTCCCATCAGCAGATTCTCTCGGTTATCCAGAGAAATGTGGACGAAGCCAGCCGTCATTCAGCTCATGAACGCTGCCGTAAATTTTTCTCCGCCCCGAAACAACCCAACCTGAAGCAGGCGCTTGCCCATATCCAGGGACGTGGTAACGATTTCAGCCAGGCGCGCCCCGAACTGGGCCACGCCACCAACGCCTGCGCATTCATCGGCCGCCGCTCCATTACCCAGGGTGCCTTCTTCGATCGCCGGGCCTTTCTCATCTCCTATGACCCCACCATTGATCCCAGTGGTGAGATCATCGAACGTCTGCTGTTGGCCAATGGCCCGGTGGGCGCGGGCATCAGTCTGGAGTATTACTTCTCCACCGTGAACAACGACGAGTACGGTTGTGGTTCCAAGGTAACCCACAACATCACCGGCCTCTTCGGCGTCATGGAGGGGGCCAGCTCCGACCTGCGCACCGGCCTGCCACGGCAGATGATCGAAATCCACGAGGCGATGCGTCTACAGGTCATCGTGGAGCAGAAGATCGATCTGCTGACTGAGATCTATATGCGACAGCCCCCGCTACAGGAGTTGGTGGGTAAAGGTTGGTTGCTACTCAGCGCCAAAGACCCTGACAGCGACCGAATCGATGTCTTCTACCCCGATCGAGGCTGGGTGCTTTGGGAGGGCCAGATCAACGAACTGCCGACAGTGAAAGACTCCGCCGACTGGTACGCGGGGCACATGGAGCCTCTGACGCCAGTATTGCTGGAACAACCCGGAGGAACCCGTCATGCCTGAATTCAGCCACTCCGTCTGGTATGCCCCGCTCTTCGCACTGATTCCGATGATACCTCTGCTGCCCCTGCTGGCGGCCGGCTGGATTGGTCTCTCCTATGCATACGAGGGCAACCGCGGCGAGTCCGGCGAGAAAATCACGGCACGGGTGGCGCTTGGCGCCAGTCTTCTCTCCCTGATCTGCCTTCTGCTGCTCGATCTCTATGCCCTGCTTACCGGACATGCGCCGGGACAGGTGCACATAGCGGAGTGGCTCAACAGCGGCGACTACCAGATCAATATCAGCTTCACACTGGATGCCTTGGGTCTATCCATGGCCACTCTGGTGGCAACCATTTCGCTCATCACCCTGCGTTTCTCGGTCAACTACCTGCATCGTGAAGCGGGATTCCAGCGTTTCTTCATGATCCTCTGCCTCTTCATGTCGGCGATGCTGCTGATTGTGATGAGCGGCAGTGCAGTCATGGCGTTTATTGGTTGGGAGTTGGCGGGCGTCAGTTCCTACCTGCTGATCGGTTATTCACTCGACCGCCCCACCGCCACCAACAACGCCACTCGCGCCTTTGTCACCAACCGCATCGGCGATGCCGGTTTTATCCTGGCGATCTTCCTTGCGCTGACGTGGATTGGTGATGTCGAGTGGCCGGGCATCCTCTCCGGTGTCTCCGGAATGTCGACCCTGACTGCCGAACTTCTGGCCTTTGGATTCCTGCTCGCCGCTTTGGTGAAATCTGCTCAAGTGCCGTTTTCGCCCTGGATCGCCCGCGCGTTGGAAGGCCCAACCCCCTCCAGTGCGGTATTTTACGGCAGCCTGATGGTGCATGCCGGCGTGTTCCTGGTAATCCGGCTACAGCCGGTCTTTGAACAGACCCCATTGATGATGATTTTTCTCATTATTTTTGGAGCAACTACTGCGCTCTATGGCTATCTGTCGGGATTGGTGCAGACAGATGTAAAGAGCATGCTGATCTTCTCCACCATCGCTCAGGTGGGCCTGATGTTCGTGGAGTGCGGCCTCGGCTTGTTTGACCTGGCAGCCTGGCACCTGGCCGCCCACGCGATCTGGCGCGCGTATCAGTTCCTCAGTTCCCCAGCCCATATGCACTTGATGTCACGTCCCACCCGGCCGGTACCGGCATGGCTGGGTCGACGCCGCTGGCTCTATACTGCCGCCGTCAATCGCTTCTGGCTCGGCTCCATCGGCGATTGGCTGCTGACGCGCCCCACCAAAAAATTGGCTCAGGACGCGCAGAATTTCGATGACAAGGTCATCATTCCGCTGGTTGGCTTGCCAACCCAGGCAGACGCGATCAGTTCGCTGGCGCAATGGGAGCGGCATAAAGGCGAACACCGTGCTTTGGCTGAAGGCGACGTTGGGCTGGGCCACGGATTGGCAGGGAAATTGATGGAAGGTATCGCCTCTCTCCTACACTGGTTCGAGGAGCACCTGGTGCTAAAAGGTGGGGGCGAGGGACTGATCAATATGATTCAACGTGTAGGTGGCCAGTTGCAGAAGATCGAAGAACTGTTGAGTCATCCTCGTTACCTTTTACTGCTGATCATGGCCACCTTTGCGGTGATTATCTGAGGAGTCCTGAATGATGATTACCGAAATCCACTGGACCGCCCAGTCGTCCTACCCAATCCTCACCACCCTGCAGTTGCTGCCGCTGGTCATAATGATGGCAATCCTGACCATGCGGGAGAACCGGCTGGTGCCTTTGATTGGTATTGCCGGCGCGGTTGCGGAACTGCTTCTGGCCATCAACCTCTGGCTTAACTACGACACCCATCAGGGCGCCATGCAGTTTGCCGAGCGGGCTGAGCTGTTTGGTCCCCTCGCCTACCACGCCACGGTCGATGGCGTCAGTGTGCTATTTATCCTGCTCACCGCACTGATTACATTGCTGATGGTGATTTACGGGCAGGTGCGGCAACTGCTGCCCCATGCCTGGTTTCTATCCCTGGTATTCGCGGTGGAAGCGGCGCTGATGAGTATGTTCGTCACTGTCGACCTGCTCTGGTTCGTTCTGATATCTGTTGTGGAGTTGGGGCTGGTGGGTATTTTGCTCGCCCGCTGGTCGACCTCACCTGAATCGGAACTTGCCCAGACCCGCTACTACCAATTCATGAGCACCGGCATTCTGTTACTGCTGGTCGGCATCGTCATCCTGGGTTGGAACCATGCAGACGCAACCGGGGGACGTTGGACTTTCGATCTGTTTGAACTCGCCCAGGCGCCTGTCTCAGCCGGTTTTCAGTCAGTGGTCTTTTTCCTCTTTTTCTACGGACTGGCGGTGCGTGTTCCGATATTTCCGTTACACGGATGGCTTCCCTTGGTCGCTGAACACGGCACCGTCGCTGCCGCCCCGGTTTTTCTCATCGGTCTCAAGATCGGTATCTACGGCATGCTGCGCTTTATATTGCCGCTAATGCCCGAGGCGGTGATGCAGTGGCATGAGTTCATCGTTACCATCGCCGTTGTGGGTATCTTCTATGCCGCGTTGCTGGCAATGCTACAGGTCAACCTGCGCCGACTGCTGGCCTTCGCCGTGGTCTCTCATACCAGCGTGCTGGTGATCGGGCTATTCGGTCTCAATCAAATGGCTTTTGAAGGCGCTGTCATGCTGTCGATCAATTTTGGTCTGGCGATCACAACGCTGCTGTTTATGCAGGGTTTCGTCTATCGACGTACCCATACACTATTGATGGCACGCCTGGGCGGACTCTTCGACAGCATACCGGTAATAGGCATTACATTTCTGATAGCAGGACTCTCCATTGTCGGCATGCCGGGAACCCCGGGCTTTGATGCGGCCCATCTGATGCTTGAGGGTGCCATTCACCGCTATGGCGCATTGATCACCATTGCCGCTGCCCTGGGCAATGTGGTGGCTGCCGGTTTCCTGCTCTGGGCATTCCAGCGCGCTTTTCTTGCGCCTCAGGATGAATCACAACCTGTACGCAAAGTGGATCCGACCACATCGACGGAACTGCTCATCTCGGGCGTAATGATTCTGGTTCTGCTGGGTGCCGGATTTTACTCCGAACCCTGGCTCGACCTGATCGAGAAATCTCTGGAAGGGCTGAGCGCGCTCTACACGACGCCTCACGTTTAGACTGTTCATCGGTGGCTATCAGTCACTCAACACTGGAATCGAGAAACGATGGTTGAAACAATCCAGGCACTGACAAACGGCGTTCCGTTGATCAGCCTGCTGATCCTCTCGCTACCGATCGGCGCAGCTTTGATCTGGCTGGTTCCCGGTAGTGAAAGATCTCGTTGGGTGGTACTTGCGACCGCACTTGTCGACCTGGTGCTCGCCACCCTGATACTTCTGGGTTTTGACGCGACACAGAGCGGCTTTCAGTTTGTCGAAACGACGAGCTGGATACCGTCTCTCAACATCCACTACAAAGTGGGCGTGGACGGCGTTTCTGTGCTGTTCCTGCCTTTAACCGTGCTGCTCTTCCTTGGCGTGATTATCAGCTCATGGACCAGCGTGCGCACCCTGCCCCGACTCTACTACACACTGCTGTTGCTGCTGGAAAGCGCGACCTTGGGCATTTTTGTCTCTCTCGACACCATACTTTTTTTCCTTTTCTGGGAACTGACGCTGATCCCGCTCTATTTTCTCATCAGTTTCTGGGGAACCGGTGCAAACCGCCGTTATGCTGCGGTGAAATATACCCTCTTCATGATGGCTGGCGGCGTACCGCTGCTGTTCGGATTCGTGCTGCTCGCCTTCAATCATGCCGAGATTGCCGGAGCCACCTTGCCCGGCGGTCTGGTCTTCGACATGGAAGCCCTGCTCAGCCAGCCACTGCCCGCTGAAATGCAGACCATCATCTTCCTGCTGCTGCTGGCAGGCTTTGCCTTCAAGACACCGATATTTCCCTTCCACACATGGCTACCGGTGGTAGCCATGGAGGGGCCCATAGCCATCGCAGCCCTGATGACCGGTCTTAAACTCGGCGCTTACGGCATCATCCGTTTTGTTGTGCCCATGGCACCGGCTGCTGCACAGGATTTTCACTGGCTGCTTGCCGGTCTTGGTGTCATCGGCATCCTCTACGGCGCAGTGATGGCCATTGCCCAGACAAACCTTCGGCGCATGCTCGCCTACTCAAGCATCAGTCACGTAGGGCTTGTAATATTGGGTATCGCCTCATTGAATATCCAGGGTATCCAGGGTGCGCTGTTCCACCTGTTGAACTTCACCATCGTGGCTGGCGGCCTTTTCATCCTGACCGGTTTTCTGCACCACCGCACCGGCTCCACCGACATCATCAGCCTGGGGGGTGTTGCCCAGCGAATGCCGCTGTTAACCACGTTCTTCTTCCTCTTTGGTCTAGCCAGCATGGGGGTTCCGGGTACCAACGGTTTTCCCGCAGAGTTTCTGGTACTGGTCAGTGCCCTTGAGACCCACACCGGGGCCGGTCTGGCAGCGCTATTTGGGGTCGTGCTGAGCGCGGGTTACTTCCTGTCGATCTATCGACGCACCTTTCTAGGCCCCATCACCTCTCCTGTGGTTGATGAAGCCATTGATCTACGCCACCGTGAACTTTTGCTGGTAAGCGCCATGGGGCTACTCATCCTCACGGCAGGACTCTACCCTAATGCTGTACTCGACCTGACCCGGGTGGCGAGCGAGCAATGGGTGGCAGGAGTGAAGTAATCTAATCCATGCTCTTTCAACGATGTTAGTATCGTCCGGAGATAAACTCATTCGGAGGAGAGCATGCGAACCGTTTCCACCATTACCCTTACCCTTTTGCTTTTGGCATCTACTGTCCAGGCAGACCAGTCGTTTCAACTGACAAGCCCCGATATCAAAACCGGGACCCTGTTGGACAAAACACAGGTTTTCAATGGATTTGGTTGCAACGGCGGCAATATCTCTCCCCAGCTCAACTGGTCAGGCGCTCCGAAGAACACAAAGAGTTTCGCCGTAACGGTTTTTGACCCCGATGCGCCAACCGGCAGCGGTTGGTGGCACTGGGTGATTTTCAATATTCCCGCCGATGCCGTTGGGCTGGCCCGCAATGCGGGTAGCCCAACATCCCATCTGGCACCGGAAAGCAGCATCCAGAGTCGCACTGACTTCGGCAGTGCGGGATTCGGTGGCGCCTGCCCTCCCAAAGGACATGGCAAACACCGTTACCAGTTCAAGGTTTTTGCCCTGGATGCTGAAAGGCTCGACATCGGCCCCGACAGCAGTGGAGCACTGGCCGGCTACTATATCAACGCCCATCAGCTGGGCGTGGCGGAGATCGAGGCGATCTATGAGCGTCCAGTCTCCCCTGAGCCACCAGCAAATTTCAGCGTGAAATGAGTCGATTCAAACAATCGGAGCCGGCAACCGACAAGACAATCGACGAATTGCAGCGAACTGCGCTGGTCCGCACCAAAGCCCTGCTGAAACAGGCTGGACACCACTTTGGTCGACCTGCCCCCTCTGTGGCTATCAATTTCGAACTGAAAGGACAGGCTGCGGGCATGGTGCGTTTTCCTGCTTCGGGAAAAGCGCAAATCCGATATAATGCCATTCTCCTGAACGAAAATGCCGACGATTTCCTCAAACGGACCGTTCCGCATGAGGTGGCCCATGTCATCGCCCGTGCATATCACGGTGGAAAAATCCGTCCTCATGGTACCGAGTGGCAGTCGGTGATGGGCTTTTTCAATGCCGATCCCACCCGCTGCCACAGCTACGATATCAGCCGTTCCTCGACCAGAAAGTTCCGTCGATTCCGCTACGCCTGTCACTGCTGCGAACATCTGTTGACCAGTATCCGGCACGGGCGAATTCTGGCTGGTCAGCGCTACTACTGTCGAAAGTGCAAAAATCCACTAGAGTTGGTGGTAAGTGCCGATAAGTGAGATAGCCTTTGAAAACCTTGCTGGCAGCCCTGTTGCTGACGCTATTTTCTCAGCAGACCTATGCATTTTTCTGCTTCACCTTCAGTGGGAGTGGCGGAGAGCGATATTCTCATCAGAGGGCATGGTTGCCACCTGCCTACTTTCCACCAGTTTCCCATAGTCCGAGCTATCCGCTGGAGAGTGATCCTCAGCCACCCCCGATCCGCCCGGTACAAAAACCCGTCGAACAGGAAGTGGAGATCATCAATGGCTATCGCTTTCGAGCGCTTGGTAGAAACCGCACTAACGAACAGGCTAAAATCCCCCGCCTCAACCATTAAAATCTGACGATCATTTTTCAGAAATACATTCCAGGAGTTTTCCGTGGCAGAAAAGAGTGTGGATGTTGCCATCATCGGTTCCGGCACCGCCGGTCTGAACGCAACCAGTAAGGTCGGTCCTGCCGGCAAGAGTTTTGTACTAATCAACGGCGGAGAACCGGGCACCACCTGCGCACGGGTCGGCTGCATGCCCTCGAAGGCACTGATCCAAGTGGCGGAGGACTACCACCGCCGTACTCATCTTGGCCGCTACGGGGTGGATGGTCACGAAGAGTTGACCATCGACATTCCCGAAGCCATGGAGCATGTACAGGATATGCGGGACAACTTCGTCGACCGGGTGCTCTCCAACAGCACCGACAACATGGGCGAAAAGTTTGTCGAAGCCTATGCAAAATTCATCGACCCCAATACCCTGGAACTCGATAACGGCGACCGCATCCGTGCCGAAAAGATTGTTATCGCCACCGGTTCACGTCCGGTTTTGCCCAAAGCCTGGAAGGCATTCGGCAGTAAAGTATTGACCACCGACAGTTTCTTCGAATTGGAGAATTTGCCCGAGTCCATGGCCATCGTGGGACTTGGTGTGATTGGCCTCGAATTAGGCCAGTCAATCAACCGTCTTGGTGTCGATCTCACTGGTTTCGATCTCGCGGAACAGATCGGTGGAATCACCGACCCGGAAGTCAGCAAGGTCGCCCTGGAGATCATGAGCCGGGAGTTCCCCATCCATCTCGGCAAGACCGTGGAGATCAGCGAAGAAGGGGACAAACTCCGAGTCACCGCCGGTGATACCTCGGTGGTGGTGGACAAGGTACTGGTCAGCATGGGCCGGATTCCCAATGTCGACAACTTGGCTCTGGAAAACGCCGGTATCGAGCTGAATAAACACGGCGTGCCTCACTACAATCCCAACACCATGCAGATTGGCGACTCCCATATCTTTATCGCCGGTGACATGAACGGTGACCGTCAAATCCTGCACGAAGCCGGCGACGAGGGAAAGATCGCCGGTTACAACACGGCCAATGACACGGTGCAGGGTTTCAAACGGAAGGTTCCCCTGGCAATCACCTTCTCAGATCCCAACATCTGCCTGGCGGGTACGCGTTATTCAGAGCTTGATCCGAAAACCACCGCAATCGGCGAGGTGCGTCTGAATCCGGTCGGCCGCGCCATGATCATGGGACAGAATCGAGGCATTATCCGGGTCTACGGCGACAAGGCGACCGGCCAAATGCTGGGGGTAGAGATGATCAGTGTGCGGGGAGAAAACCTGGGACACTTGCTGAACTGGGCGATTACCCAGGAATTGAGCGTCGGAGACCTGCTGCGCATGCCCTTCTATCACCCTGTAATCGAAGAGGCATTGCAGGCGGCGCTCAACAACCTCTATTCCAAGGTCGAGCGCAAGAACGAAGGGCCAATCAAGGAGTTGATTCCGCTGGGTTAATACCCATTCTACAAACTTGTAGGAGCGGCGCCCCGCCGCAATTCGGAGCCATCGCGGCGGGGCGCCGCACCTACTCAGCCACTGACTAAGGCCTCATCTCTTTGTAGTCCTGAAAGGTTACCGGCTCGATCTCGGGATGCGCCAGCAAAAACGCTTCGAGTTTTTTCAGTGAATAGGGACTCATCGCCTTGGGGTGTCCCATTACGTTGAAGATCGGCTCGCGCCCGGAGGCCAGCAGACTCCTATAGGACTTCTCCAACAGACCGGCCTTGGCGCCATCAATGGAGGTTACGGTGTTGGTGACCTTGGTCAGAAGCTCCCGGTAGTAGGCGGCATTGGCCACCATGGCAGTACCATCGCCATAGGGTTTGAAATCCCCCCGCGCAAACTTTTTGATGAATACCATCTTCCAGTAAAAAGAGGGCCAGACCCTGCAGGCGGTGATGGGAATCTCCAGAAAACGTCCCCGCTCCGCTTCTTTGACCGGATCACTTTCAAATCGCCAGAGAGACTTTTTCGGTGCGCCACGAAAGTCGAAACCGCGTATATCATCCGGCGACATACCCTCATCGTAGACCGTGCTGTCGAGCCAGATACCCTGATTATGGAGCGCGTTGCTTAAATAATCGAAGGGCTGCATGCACCAGCCGCCGGCACGATAGGCAAAGATTGAGTCGCCCACAATATCAGTCAGCGCTTTTTTATAACGTGCGACGATCTCATCGACCGCCTCAGGCGCAAAGTCATGCAGACGGTAGCGGCCCGTGTCGATTCGCCAGCCGCCATCCACATACTCCGTATCCTCCCAGTGGGGGTGGATATGCAGCTGCACATCATGACCACCCTTCGTAAGCCTTTGAAGCTGCTCACTGATAACGGCGTAATCCTGCTGCAAATCATCATTATCAGACGCAGCACGCTTCAGCTTGTCCAGATAACCGGCATCCACAAAAAGCGTAAGCTTGGCGCCAAAACGATCGACAAGTTTTGCCAATTCATCGATGGGATGGATCATGCAATTGTGGACACTGCCCACTTCCCGACCAAAGAAGAGCTCATAATCCAGGGTAATAAGCAGACGCGTGCCCATCAAAAACTATCCGTTCCAACCAAATCGGTCATTATCGCAAAACTTACCGGTCCCGGGGCAAATTTTTGTTACGCTTCTGCCAGGAATATCGCCCGGCGCGGTGCTGGCAGGCCTTCAATTGTCTGTGAGGCATCCTGAGGATCGAGGTAGTCCGACAGGGACTCAAACTGCATCCACGCTGTCGAACGCTGCTCCTCCACAGAGGTTCGGCCCACATCGATCAGACGGATATTGCTGAATCCCGCCCGGCGCAGCCAACTCTTTAGGGTTGCAGGCGAGGGCAGAAACCAGACGTTGCGCATCTTGGCGTAGCGTCCCTCCGGCACCAGCACCTCCCCCAGCCCCCCTTCTATGACCAAGGTCTCCAGCACCAGCTCCCCCCCCTTGCGCAGACAGCCTTTCAGTTCCGACAGATGCGCAAATGGGGAGCGGCGATGATAGAGAACCCCCATGGAAAAAACCGTATCAAAAGCCTGTAGATTGGGGGGCAGATCCTCGATACCCAGGGGCAGCACCTCCACCGGGAATTGCCGTCCCAGGAAGTGACGGATCGCCTCGAACTGCTTGACGAAAAGCTGTGTGGGGTCGATGCCGATCACCTGTCTGGCACCCTCCCCAACCATGCGCCAGCAGTGGTAGCCGTTACCACAACCCACATCCAGCACCAACCGATCCTGCAAAGGTTGGATGTGGCCTTGCAGGCGCGCCCATTTCCAGTCTGAACGCCACTCTGTGTCAAGCCGGATACCAAAAATGTCAAATGGCCCTTTGCGCCAGGGATGGAGCTGTTTCAACAGACCCGCGATCTCCTGCCGAATTTCATCGTCACTGACTTGCTCCGTCTTAATAGTCACGGCACTGGAGGTAAGATCGATCTGTGATGGTTCGATGGAAGGCAGTGCGGCGATCGCCTCAGACCACTTCTGCATATCGCCGTGGGACTGCTCCCTCCAGACAGACTCAATCTGTTCCGGCAACAGCTCCAGCCAACGTCCCAAGGGGGTTCTCATCAGCGGCACCATCCACTGCCAATCACCGTTCATTTGATGGCCAGCAGGGAGACGAAATTGAAACATTGAAACCAGACTTCCACGGTATTGAAACCAGCTTGAAACAATCTGTCCTGGTGGGTAGCCAGGGTTTCGGGAAGCAGCACATTCTCCAGGGCGGTACGCTTCTGGCTGATCTCCAGATCCGAGTAACCCTGGCCTTTTTTGAAGGCATGGTGCATGTCGGTAAAAAGGGCCTGAGGCTTTCCCAAGGCAATCTTTTCCGACAACACCAAAATCCCACTTGGCAGCATACCGTCAAAGATATGCTGCAGCAGTCCGGAACGCCGCTCCGGCGGCACAAACTGGAGCGTGAAATTAAGCACTACCATGGAGGCTTTCTCTACACTGATATCCTGAATATCGGCACACACAAAATCCACAGGCGCCTTTCCGGTATCGGCTTCAAGAAACTCTCTGGCTCGTGTCAGCATGGCAGGAGAGTTATCCACCGCAATGACACGGCAATCGCTGTCACCGATGCCTGATCGCATGGCTAAGGCAGCGGCACCCAAAGAACAGCCTAAGTCATAACAGCGGCTTTCAGACTGCACACTCCGAGCCGCCAGGGTAGCGATCATATTGATGATGGTTGCATATCCCGGTACCGAACGCTGAATCATGTCCGGGAAGACACCTGCCACCGCCTCATCGAAAACAAAGTCGGTGACCAGTGCTTGGGGAGTTGCGTAGATTTTATCCTTAGCCATTACTGTCTTGTATTCAACCTATACACTCACTTTCCAGAGGCGTCTTTGGGACGACCAGAGTCATTGTGCCGTTGTCATCTCGACCGCAGGGAGAGATCTCGAACCACCATGCTGTCACCAAGCAACCATCAGGAGATTTCTCCCTACAGTCGAAATGACACTATTATGAAGTCTCTGAAAATTTTCAGACCTGCATTTTACGCTGATTTCCACTTGAGTGATGCATTCGAATAGAATGCCTTTTACCACAGAAGGAGTAACCCATGGGCCTGTTTGACTTCCTCTTGACCGACCAGATGAAACGCGACAAGATCGCCACCAAAATAGGCCTGAAAACAGGCATCTTCGTCGAATGCCCAATTTGCCGGGATGTCACGGAAGCGCCAAATCATGAAGCCTTCAGGGAACAGACTGAGGTCTATGTCAGGACGCTGGTAGAGAATCGGGATGGACAGACAAAATTATTCGGCAATGATGAAACAGAGATGATCCGCACTATCGCGGAGGTCGGAAAAAAACTGCCTTACAACTGTATGTGTCACATTTAGCCCGCCGCAAATGAACGAGCTGCCGCCTCTCCCTCGACTACATCGACCCGGCTCAACAGCAGTGCTCCCGCTACAAACAGTATCGCCACCGAGAGAATGGCTATACGCGCATCCCCGGTAATCACGCCAACCCAGCCCATCAAGAGGGGACCAAATACCACTGCAAACTTGCCCAGCATATTGTAGAAACCAAAAAACTCCGCAGCCTGATCCCGCGGTATCAAGCGAGCATAGAGTGAGCGGGAGAGCGACTGAATCCCTCCCTGCACCAATCCGATAGCCACAGCCAGCGCGTAGAACTCCCAGACCGAGTCCATGCGGTAGGCCCAAAGCAGAATCATTAGATAGACGAAGATCGCCAACATAATCCCTTGCCTTGGACCTCTTCTGGCACCTAGTCGCCCAAACAGAATGGCCGCAGGGAAACCGACAAATTGGGTGATCAGCAGGGCTGTCATCAGATTGTTGGCGTCAAAACCGATAGAGAGCCCGTAATCCACCGCCATGCGCACGATGGTATCGACCCCGTCGATGTAGAGCCAGTAGGCCAACAGGAAGAGGAAGGTCATTCGCAACTGCCGCAGCTTGCGAAGCGTCGACAGCAGCTGCCGAAAACCGGCCAGCAGATGACTGCCCTCACCACATTTTTTTTTGGGTTCCTTAACGAACAGAAAGACCGGAATCGAGAACAGGCCCCACCAGATGGCGACCGTGATAAATGAGAGCCTGACCGCCTCGGCAGTACCGCTGAGACCGAAAAACTCCGGATAGAGCGTCATCACCACATCGAAGGCAAAAAGCAATCCTCCCCCCAGATAGCCTACGCCAAAACCCAGTGCGGAGAGCCGGTCGTAATCCTTCTCCTCCGCCACCGACACCAACAGGGAGTCATAGAAGATCACACCCCCGGAAAAACCCAGAATCCCCAGTCCGTAGAGTGTCAGCGCCATCATCCAGCTGCCCTGTCCAACCAGATAGAGGGCACCGGTCATGACTATGCCCATGGAGGTGAAGAAGAGCAGGAAACCTTTTTTTGCACCGGCCTGATCTGCAATCGATCCCAGCAGGGGCGCAAGACAAACGATGATGAGGCTTGCCAGAGAATTGGTCATACCCAGGTGGAAGGTACTCTCCGTGGCTTCGACCCCCGCACTCCAATACTGCTTGAAGAAAAGCGGAAAAAAACCGGCCATCACCGTTGTGGCGAAGGCTGAATTCGCCCAGTCATAGAAGACCCAGGCGAGCGCGCCTCCACGAATCTTCCGCATGAATGTCTACTCTTCCTCTTTCACATGTTCCTTGATCATATTGGCCAGTACCGCCATGCGCACCAACTTGGCCAGCGATCCCGCTTCCATCTTCTCCATCACCCGGGCACGATGAGCCTCAACCGTCTTTGCACTGACACCGAGGGTGGTGGCAATCTCTTTGTTGGCCTTGCCGCTGGTCACCATCTCCATGACCTCATGTTCCCTGGGCGTGAGCCGGGCAAGACGGGCGGCAATCTCAGCGCGTTGAGACTGATAATCCCGCTGCTGCTCATCAAGTGACAGCGCATGCCGGATGCTCTCCAGCAACAGTTCATCATTGAAGGGTTTCTCGATGAAATCCACAGCACCCGCTTTCATCGCCCGCACCGCCATCGGCACGTCGCCATGTCCGGTAATGATGATGACCGGAATCGCAATCTGATGATTCATCAGGTACTCCTGCAGCTCCAGCCCGCTCATGCCCGGCATGCGCACATCGAGTAACAGGCAGCCTGAGCGCCCCGGATAATAGCTTGAGATAAAAGCACTCGCAGAGTCGAAGGTTTCCACCTGCATGGCCACAGACTCGATCAGCCACTTCAGGGAGTTCCGCATGGCCTGGTCGTCGTCAACAACAAATACCGTCGGTTTATTGCTCATAGATTCAGTATCCCGGTAGTTCCAGCTTTGGATCAGTCGGTAATATAACCGTAAACTCAGTGCCATGTCCCAGTTCGGAAGTCACGAAAATATCACCCTGGTGATCCTCGATAATCTTGCGGCTGATGGCTAACCCCATGCCCATCCCACTCTCCTTGGTCGAGAAGAAGGCGTCGAACAAGTGTTCCATAATATCAGGTGAAATACCGGGTCCGGTATCCCGAACCTGTATCTCCACCCGCCTCTCATCCAGTTTGCAGGTAACCAGCGTCAGTCTTCTCTGGCTCACTTCTACCTGCTGGAGTACTTGAATGGCGTTGCGCACCAGGTTGAGCAGCACCTGTTCGATCTGCACCAGATCGACCTTCACCGGCAGGCCTTCACTTGCGAGGTCGAGAATAATTTCGACGGATCGCTTGTTTGCCTCGTACTCCACAAACGAAGCAACTTCAATAACCAACTCATTCAGGTTGACCAATATCTGCTCATGGGGCTTCTTACCCACCAGACTGCGCAGACGTTTGATGATCTCTCCAGCCCGCTCCGCCTGAACGGTGATCTGGGCCATTGCATCCACCAATTCCGCCTCGCCACCGATCCCCGCCTGTAGACGGCGTACGCAGCCACTTGCAAAATTAACAATGGCGGCAAGCGGTTGGTTCAACTCATGCGCCAGTCCGGTGGCCATCTCACCCATGGTACTGACCCGGCAAACATGTACCAGTTCCGACTGGTGCTGACGGCTTTGCTGCTCAGCGCTTCGCACCTGGGTAATATCCCTGCCGTAAATATTGACGTAACCAAGTTCAACAATTGGAGCCAGCAGCAGGGAGAAAATCTGCCCTTCACTGGCAAGTTCATACTCCCTATTATGACCCACATCCAGTGTCTCCAACACCAGATTGCGCCAATACAACGGCAGCGTCTGGGCCAGTTCACACCCCCAATAATCAAGCAGGGGTTCGCTTGCCGCATTGGCATAGGTGATCACGCCACGGTTGTTTATGCGTAACACCGGACTTGGGTTTTCACTGGTAAACTTTGCCAGGCTCTGAATCTCCCGTTCTGCCTTGCGCCGTTCACTGACATCCCGTAGATAAAGGGTGAAAAGCGTCTGATCATGCATGTAGATTGGCACCGCGGAACACTCGACAGGTGTTTCGGCACCATTGACATCCGTCGTCAAAAAACCCTCTGGGGCGCAGGCGCTCGCACCTTCCGGCAGGTTGCGACAAGCTGCCAGCAGATTCCTGAAACGTGTCCTGTCGTCCGTATGGATCAGCTGCTGTGTGATGGATTGTCCTAATAGATGGTCACGTTCAAAACCAAAGGTCCGTTCTGCGGTTACATTCACCTCGACCACTGTTGCTGTCGAGTCCACCGTAATAATTGAGTCCAGCGCAGTATCCAAGAGTGTGCTTTTCAACACCTCGGAATCGTGAATCTGCGTCTCATGTTCGCGTTGCACCTCATCCTGCGCCGCGCCGACACGCTGAAAATAGTCCCGAATCCAGGCTTCCAGCACCAATAGCTGGTTGCCCCGATCCTGCACCGGCTGTTCGATGTTCAATGCACGCCGGCCAAGGTTGGATATTTGATGAAGAAAGTGATTGAGTCGGGCAGAAACAAAGAAAAACAGCAGAGAGAACACCGCCACAAAAGCGGCGGCTTCAAGCAACCGCTCACGCCGCTCGCTTGCAAGAATTCGCTGGCTGGTCTGCTCCACCCGTTTACGGGATATCAGGGTGGCAAACTGGATATTCTGATCCGACCCCTCATAAACCGTGAAAGACTGGGAAGTGACGAGATAATCGTCTTCCCATTGGCTTAGTTTGGAATTGCGCAGAACCTGTTTCTCGTCACTACTGGAGAGCAATACCTGGCGGTCCGCATCCAACAAGCCGACGACACTGCCGTCACCGGCCACGACCTGTTGGGATTGAAGCAGGAAGCGTTCGTCGATGGGGATGACCAGCATCAATACCGCCTTTTTCCGTCCATGTGGATCGTCAATGGCTGACCAGGCAATCAGGTAGGGAGCTTGCCAGACGTTTGTCACCACAGCGCCATCCCTGCCTGAATATCCCTTTGCCGCTTTCGCTACCGGAAAAGGTGTGTCCTGTTGATGAAAAACCTCCCGCACCCTATCTTTGGCATCCAGCAGCACCACCTGACTTGGCGCCACCGAACCAACCATTGGTTGCCCCTTCTCCAGCCATGCGGGCTGCGATTCTATGTAGGTTTTTGGGTATAGCTGGCGGCTTTCCCAATCAGGCGATTGAACATGATTGACCAGACGCCAATGCTGCGACAGACCCTGCGCAGCAATCTGCCATTGCCGCAGATACTGCTCGAACCGATAGCGGGTATCACGTGCACGTCGATCCAGCTGCAGTTCGAGCTCGCTCTGAAAAATTTCGCCCAGTGCCCGACTTTGTATGGGATCCAGCACCAACCAGACCAGCACTCCGCAGAGCACACCCACAAGGACTGATATCCACTGCAACGGAATGCGCTCAAACCAGCGAAAAAACCTGCCTCTGCCCGTATGCGCCATCAAATATCCAAATGATCAACCCTGTGATTTCAATGATATACGAAACCATCATGAGACTGATCATAGGACTTTCACAGGCCGCTGGATAGTCCAAAGGGATTTTGATCTCATATTGCCTCCCTCTACCGAGGCATCAAAACCAACTCCCGAAAGCAAAACCGATCTCTTTTCCAAAAAAAGAGGCGCTGTTAGCGCCTCATTCGAAGATTCCAGGTGCATCCCGGATAGAAAAAAGTATCGGCCAAATATGAAATCTATCTGACCTGGATTTAAGTCAAAATGCGATTGCCCTGCCGGGGCTTGAGCCAGACACAGGTCCAGGTCTTGTCATCGTTGTATCAGCCTGCCCATTCAGTATTCGTCTGAGCATCTGACGGACGTTGGTATCCAATTCACTGAACATGAGGCCGACACCATCCGCCCTATGGTGAACGACCAGTGCCTTGGCCTTACACTGCACACTTACTGCACACTTTTCGTGGGGCATTTGACTGGAAAAGTGATCTCCACCAAGGCGTTAATTGCCAACTGAACCCGCCCGACATTGATGAACATACCACCCAACCCTACATCCTGGGTTTTCCCGCTGATCAAACCAAGCCCACGGTAATTGAGCGTTACGTTAAGCACGATAGGTTTTCGCACGGCACAACGGTGTTCCACTGTCTCTATCCTATATAGATTGTAAAAATCTGTATCAGGGAGTGGTAAGCGTAGTTCACTGATTAGAATTGGCAAGGCCGGGGCTTTGCCCGTCTGAGCAAGGGATGTTCCCTATCAAAAACCACTAGTGCTCCGGTAGAATCTCAGGATGCATGAACAATATCCTGTAAACCTTGAAGAGGCGGTATCACCGGGGTTTTTTCGCCGGGTTGCTGCAATGCTCTACGACGGCCTGCTCCTGGTGGCATTGATGGCAGTGGCCACGACACTGATTACGCTACCGTTGGAGATGCCAAGCGGCAGCTTACTTGTCGTCTACCAACTTTTTCTATTCGAAATCATACCCTTGGCGTTTTTCACCGGATTTTGGGCCTGGGGTGGCCAGACACTGGGCATGCGGGCCTGGCGACTGCGTCTGGTGCGAACCGATGGCGGCAAACCCACCTGGGGCGATGCCCTGAAACGCCATCTGGCCGCCATCTTCTCCTGGCTGGTCTTTGGACTGGTTTTTTTGTGGATATTGTTCGACCCGGAAAAACTGGCCTGGCACGACCGAATGTCCGGTACCCGGCTGGTGATCGTTGCCAAGTCGCATTAGCATATTGTTGGGTTACGGCCAAAAAGACGGCCTAACCCAACCTACCCAAGTGGTTGATTGTTGGTAGTTCCAGGGGTCAGAGTCGATTCAGCTACGAAGTCACATCACTCGCATCGCATTTATCTCGCCTCATGCCACTTCCCAACATGTTCACTCTCGACTCCGACCCCTCAAGCTAATGCACCCTTCGAAAAAACCAGAAAGCCAATAACAGGCAGAACAGTGTCGGGAAGGATGCCGCGAACAGCGGGTTAATATCATAGACCACCGCCAGATAGGAGAAGGCCCGATTCACCAGGTAGAAAACAGTACCAATGACTGCACCGGTAAAGATACGCTGGCCAATGCTGACGCTACGCAGGGCACCGAACACAAAGGGCACACTCAGAAACAGCATGACCAATGTCACCAGGGGCGACACTACCTTTCCCCAGAAAGCCACCTCGTAGGTCGCGGCATCCTGCCCATTTTCAGTCAGATAACGGATATAGCTCCAGAGATCCCAGGCCGGCAGCATGTGGGGCTGAACCGTCACTACATCCAGCAATGCGGGTTCCAGCAGGGTTGACCACCGCAGGCGCTCCAGCTGTTTCGTAGCGATCCGTCCTGCACCAAATTCGCTCTGCTCAACACCATCCAGTTCCCATTCAGGATCGGCATAACGGGCAGTGTCGGCATGAGTGGCCCGCAACAGCTCTCTCCCCGCGCCATACTCGTAGATTGAGATATCAGCCAGCGTCGAGTCGGGCAGGATACGGCGGATATTGATGAAGGTATCGCCGTCCCTCGCCCAGAAACCGTACTTTGTCTGCAACGTCACCTGGTCAGACAGCGCGTCCATCTTCATACGCTGGGCACGCTGTTCCGTTACCGGCGCCAACAGCTCCCCGACAGCCAGAATAACCAGCAGCATGACAAAGCCGGTCTTCAGGACAGCGCCCACGATACGGGATATCGACACCCCCGCAGCACGCATGGCAATCAGTTCGGAGTTGTTCGCAAGCGCCCCCAAGCCGATCAGACTGCCCAGCAAGGTGGCGACGGGGAAGATCTCATAGGTATAGCGGGGCAGAATCAGGAGTACATAAGTAAAGGCTTTGACCGTGGTGTAACTCCCTTTGCCCACCTCTTCCAGTTCTCCCAGCACGGAGAAGAAACCCAGCAGCACCAACAACAGCGCCAGGACCATCAACATCCCCAGTGCCACGGAACGGCCAATATAGCGATCCAGCAGGTTTGTCATGCCCGAGTCCAACGCAGACGACGGCGCCAGCGGCGATACCAGACACGGTCAGGTAACAGCATAATCAGTGCCAGCCCCCCCATCGAAAGGTGTACCCACCACATCCCCAACCACGCAGGGGTTACCTGATCCTTCATCCAGTTCTCGGATACGCCCTGAAGACTGAGATAGATGGTGTAGATCAGAAACGCCAGGGCCAGACGGCCAAAGGGCCCCTGACGCGGCAGCGAACGGCTCAACGGCAGACTCAGCAGAGCAAAGGCCAGTACCCCCAGTGCGGGTGACAGGCGGTATTGAAATTCGGAGCGGTCGTAGATGTCCTGCGATGCCAGCAGGACATGGGTCGGCAGGCTGTTACGGGGACGATTGCCCACAGTGGGCACGGCTTCTCCAATGCGCAGGGCATAGGCACCAAATTCACTCACCACATAATCCGCCCGGCCGGGCTGACCTTTGTAGCGAAACCCATCCTCCAATACCAGAAACCGGTCACCCGTCTCCGGATCCACCCGCTGAAAACCGGTAGCGGCGGTCACCAAACCCAGATCGTCCCCCTGCCGGGTCTGCACAAAGATATTGTGCATACGATGGTCGCTCTCCGAGATCGACTCCACATAGAAGACCAGATCGCCCTTGCTGTATTCATTGAACCGCCCCGGACTCACACCTGCCAGTTCCACCGACTGGCCCGTCTGTCCGCTGATGATCCGCGCAATCAGCTGACTCGACCAGGGCTGCACCCCCATGGAGAGCCAGGCCACGAGCAGGGAAACCGGCAATCCCGCCAGCAGGATGCTCCGAAAGATACGCAGGCTGCCTACACCACAGGATTCCAGGGCGATCATCTCACTATCCCGGTACATCCGGCCGACAGCGTAGAGCACAGCGAAGAAGAAAGCGGGCGGAATCAGGCGGGCAAGATAGCGAAAAATCTGCAGTCCCAGAAGCTGGAAGAGCACATCCGCGCTCACCTCTCCCACCGCCACCTGCTGTAAAAAACCGATAAAACTATGGCTGACCAATACCAGCAGCAGTATCAAGAGGATCGCAAACAGCGCCTTGAACACTTCCTGCAGCAGATAACGGTCAATGAGAGAGATCACGGCAATGGTAAATCGTTGCTGTTTCGGTAGACTACAATGGTTTCGGAACCCTATCCTATCAAGAATTGCAGCCTGGATAGGCATCATCTCCACCAAAATATCGAGGACCGGTAATATATGGAATTCAGCATCAAGTCTGGGGATCCCACCAAACAACGCACCGCCTGCCTGGTGCTTGGCGTCTACTCCCATCGTCGGCTTTCACCTATTGCGCAACAAGTGGACAAAGCCAGCAAGGGATACCTCGCCAAGATTCTGAAGCGCGGCGATATAAATGGTGAGTCCGGTGAGCAGGTGATGCTGTACGACGTACCTGGTAGCCTGGCAGAACGAGTGCTGCTGGTCGGCCTGGGAAAAGCCCGGGAGTTTACCCTTAAGCAGTACCGCAAGACCCTCTCATCCATTGTAAAAAGTCTGGACAAGAGCCATGCTGCTGAAGCCGTTTGTTGTCTGAGTGACCTGGAACTTCAGGACGGCAACCTCTATCAGACAGTGCGCGACACGGTCATCTCCGCAGAGGAGGCGGCATACCGCGCAGACGAACTGAAGAGTGAGCGCAAAACACCCAAGCGTCCCCTGAAGCGCCTGACCCTTTTTCTCGGTGACCGCCGCCGATTGAAAACCGCGCAAAAGGCAGTGAGCCATGGTCAGGGCATCGCCAACGGCATGAACCTGGCCAAGGGCCTCTCCAATCTGCCAGGCAATATCTGCACCCCGACCTACCTTGCTGATCAGGCCCGCAAACTCAGCAGAAAATCCCGCCGCCTCAAGGTGCAGGTACTGGACGAAAAACAGATGGAGAAACTGGGCATGGGCGCCCTGCTCTCCGTCTCCCGCGGCAGCCGCCAACCCGCCAAACTAATCATCATGGAGTACAAAGGCGGCAAAACCGACACCAAACCCGTCGTACTGGTCGGCAAGGGATTGACCTTCGACGCAGGCGGTATCTCCCTCAAACCCTCGGCGGGAATGGATGAGATGAAATACGACATGTGCGGCGGCGCCAGCGTCATCGGCACCCTGCAGGCCTGCGCTGAGATGGAACTGTCGCTGAATGTCATCGGTGTGGTGCCCTCATCCGAGAATCTGCCGGACGGCGATGCCAACAAACCCGGCGACATTGTCACCAGCATGTCCGGCCAGACCATTGAGATACTCAACACCGACGCGGAAGGCCGCCTGATCCTCTGCGATGCCCTCACCTACAGCGAACGTTTCGAACCGGCAGCCGTCATCGATATCGCCACCCTTACCGGCGCCTGCATCGTCGCCCTGGGAAAACACGCCTCTGGTCTGATGGCCAATAACGACGCGCTCGCCGATGAAGTCCTCAACGCCGGCAGCCACAGCGGCGACCGGGCCTGGCGTCTGCCACTTTGGGAGGATTATCAGTCGCAACTCGACAGCAACTTTGCCGATATGGGAAATATCGGCGGCAAGGGTGCTGGAACCATTACCGCTGCCTGTTTCCTCTCCCGCTACACGAAAAAGTTCAAGTGGGCCCATCTGGATATTGCCGGCACCGCCTGGCTTTCCGGCGGAGCAAAGGGCGCTACCGGCCGCCCGGTGCCATTGCTGACCCAGTTCCTGCTGAAACGCAGTGGACAGAGTGACTAGTGCGCTATCAAGGTAATAATTGCGGATTCAGCCAGGATGTAGGGTGTGCCGTGCGCACCATGATTACGACTTGTTTCGGGGCGCATAGCGCACCCTACAGGACAGCAGGATGACCCAAGTCGATTTCTACATCCTCAAAGAGCAGGCCAAAGCCAACCGCTATATGCTCGCCTGTCGACTGGTGGAGAAGATCTATCATCAGGGACGAAGGGTCTTTATCCACACGGTTTCCAATGAGGAGGCCAGGCATATGGACCGTCTGCTCTGGACCTTCCGTCAGGGCAGCTTCGTACCCCATGCACAACTACAGGATGCGAACAGTGCCGTCACGCCTGTTATTATCGGCTGTGGTGGAGATGCTGTTGAAGAGAGCGATGTACTGATCAACCTCACCACAGATGTGCCAAACTTTTTCAGTCGCTTTGAAAGAGTGGCAGAAGTGATAGACAAAGAGCCTGAACTCAAGACTGCTGGTCGCGAACGATTCCGCTTCTATCGCGATCGGGGTTACCCACTCAATACCCATGAGATCAGCTAGATGAACCCGACCGATCCTGAAAATATCGATCTGAATGAGCTGGACATCCCTCTGCTTGACGATGTCGTCCAATCCGAGACACTCATCTCTCCAACAAGTGAGCCGTCAGCGGAAAGTATCGACGAGCAAGCAGATTTCCAGCCTCTACCCGATCACGACGCTATCATCAGCATAGTTCGAGAAGGTTTGCAGGATCAGCTCAATCACGAACTCTCCTCCATCGTTCAGCAGGCTGTAGAGCAGGCGGTCAACCAAGCCACCGGCCAATTAAAACAGGTTATCGAGGACGAGGTGAGCAGTTCCCTGGAACGGCGCATAAAACAACTTGTCGAGCGGGCGCTTGATGAAAAATTTGGAGATCTTTCGCAACAATAGAAAAACATGCGTGATTTAAAGCGTAGATTGCAAACAAGAGGCAGTGGTTTCTCCACGACCTCTTTATCATTGGGACTGATCCCATGAAAAAAAATCAGATCATCACTCATCTCTCCCTGGAACCTCATGTTGAGGGTGGATTTTTTCACCGAACCTACCAGTCAGAACATCAGACAACCCCTACTGATATTGGGAAACCACGTCCACTGCTCACCTCGATCTATTACCTGCTGAGCAATGACAGCCCCATCGGCTATCTGCATAAAAACCGTTCCGACATCATCCACTACTTCCATTCCGGTTCGCCACTGACCTACCACATCATTCATCCAGAAGGAAAAGTTGAACGAGTCATTTTGGGCAAAGATCTGGCGGCGGGGCAAAAACTGCAGCTCATCGTCAAAGGCGGTTGCTGGAAGGCGACGGAACTTACCACAGGCGAATACGGATTGGTAAGTGAAGCGGTTTGCCCAGGATTTGATTATGCGGATATGACGATTGCTACCAAAGAAGAGATTCAACGCCTGTTTCCAACTATCTTGGATGAGTTAGATCGACTGATCAAATCAGTCCAGGACTAAACCATTCACGAATCGCCATGCCCATGTGCATAGGCAGTTTCAGTCAGGCTAATATTATTAGTTGTAGTTACCTGATCATCAGGAGTTTGCCCATATATATTAGGCTAATTTTCATAATTTATTTCTGCCACAAATGACTCTCTTCTTTGGACTAATTCACTGATAATAGAGACCACCTGTGAAAATTCACTATCAAAAGATTCTCTAAGAATGGCTTCTGCCTCTTCAAATTGACTTAGCTCTCTCTTGATTTCAGCCTTCATAAGGCGGTCATTGTCATCAAGTGTATCCAGCATTTTATCGAGTGCTTGTAAATTTTCCTTTTCATCATCGGACAAGTTTTGTTTTATGCCAGATCCTCTCCTCTTATCATTTCCTGACCACCATGCACGGAGACGAAGGTATCGTTCTTTATTTTTACTAAGATTGCTTATTTTCAAAGCAGAAAAATAATCTTGCAATTCTGGCACACCGTATGATTTTGCGCTCTTGTAAATTTCACTATCGCTAAATGGCTCAACTTCCCCTAACTCCGCTTGTTCATCGATCCATATGAGTGCCTGGCAGTGAGGGCATATTACAAGCCAAGGTTGATCTGGAAGCATTGGGGCGTCTCTTTTGCCATCCGTCCAAAATGTAGCACCAAATGTATTACCTGACGCTATAGTGTGTTCTTCTATAGAGCCAGAACATTCTGAACATTTTTTGATTATTGTTGGACCAGGTAACAATTTTGTTCTCCTTTTTTAGCCATCGAAAATCACCGCAAGGCAAAAGCGTTCATTTGCCTTGTATGGTCACGGATTCAGCCATGGCCCCCCAGCCGGGCGATCAGATCGGCGCCCGCCGCGATTTAATCGACAGCAATACTCTGCATGGCAAGATGACCTGAGCGGCCTTCGAGTTCGCCCCAGCCGATCTGGTGCTTGGGCAAGGTGGCGAGATCCAGGGAATCATAGGTATCCCCCACCGCCTGAACAGTGCCTTCGAACCCTTTCCACATCACCAGCAGTTTTTCCATGGTCGACAACAACTGCATCCCTTCCAGCTCGGCATGCAGCGTGTAGACGTGGCCATTGGGCAGGATATGCTGACTCTCCGCATAGATGTATTCGTGTACATTCTCTTCGGTGATGCCGTCGCGACCGATTAGCTCATCAAGAGTGGGAAGCGTGGTGGGGATCTGCGGACATTTGGGTTCGATGCCCTGTAGCACAGGATAGAAGGCGCTCTTGCCACGGACATCACTGGCGTACTTGAGACCGGCCTCCTCCTCCCATTTCAAAGTATGGGCATTGAGCTGCCAACCTGCAGCACCGTGGGTAGTCGCTGCATGACCGAAGACTTCCTGGAAGGTCTCTGCCGCCAGATCCAACTCTCGACGGGTCCACTGCTCATCCTTGTGGGCGACATAATCCTGCCAGCGCACATGATCGTAACAGTGGATACCCACCTCGTGACCCGCCTCAGCCACCGAACGCATCACATCACCCGCTTTGCGGCCAATGTGCGGTCCGGGAAGCAGCACTCCGTACATCAGGGTTTTGAGGCCGTAGTTGCTGGCCACTGAGGTACGCCTCACCTTTTGCAGGAATCCGGGACGGAAGATGCGCCGCAGGGCGCGGCCGGTGTGGTCTGGTCCCAGACTGAAGAGAAAGGTGGCGCGTACTTGATACTCATCGAACAGACGCAACAACGCCGGCACCCCCTCCAGGGTGCCGCGATAGGTATCTACATCAACTTTAAGCGCGACTGCCATAATGCCATTTGATGGTTAGGCGACAAACCGTAGGCCGGTTCCGCTACGCTTGAACCGGCCTACGAATCCAAGTTATTAAACCCGGGTCAATCGTCGAGCAGCGCACTGGCCTCACCGACCTCGTGACGATAGGCCTCGAAGATCTTGCGCAGCGCGTCACGCACCTCGACCTTGGGCGTCCAATCCAGCTCCTCTTTGGTATTGCCGATATGAGGAACACGAGTCTGAATATCCTGGTAACCCTCGCCGTAGTATTTTCCGGAGGAGACCTCCAGAAGTTCGACCTTCGCGGCACCAGGCGCATACTCAGGGAACTCTTTGGCGATCTCGACCATCAACTCCGCCAGTTCTCGCACCGACAGATCGTTGGAAGGATTACCGATGTTGTAGATATTACCAAGAGCACAGTTGTCTTTGTTTTCGATGATTTTCATCAGCGCGCTGATACCATCGCTGAAGTCGGTAAAGCTGCGGCGCTGACTACCGCCGTCAACCAACTGAATCGGCTCACCGCGCGCTATGTGGCCCAGAAACTGGGTAACCACCCGTGAGCTGCCCTCTTTCGGTGTGTGAATGCTGTCGAGTCCGGGACCAATCCAGTTGAAGGGGCGGAACAGTGTGTACTCAAGTCCCTCCTGCTGGCCGTAGGCGCTGATCACCCGATCCATCAACTGCTTGGCGCAGGAGTAAATCCAGCGTGGTTTGGTCAGCGGACCCAGCACCAGATTGGACTCATAGGGATGAAATTCACTGTCCGCCGACATGCCGTAGACCTCAGAGGTCGACGGGAACAGCACCCGCTTGCCGTATTCGACACAGGCCCGCACGATCGGCAAGTTGGCCTCGAAATCGAGCTCAAAAACCGACAGTGGATTGGTGACATAAGTAGCAGGCGTTGCGATCGCCACCAGCGGCAGGATCACATCGCACTTTTTGACATGGTACTCAACCCACTCGTGGTTGATGGTGATATCACCCTCGAAGAAGTGGAAACGTTCGTGGTCAACGAACTCCTGCACCCGTTCGGAATGCATATCCATGCCGTAGACATTCCAGTCGGTGGTTTCGAGGATACGGCGGGACAGATGGTGTCCGATAAAGCCGTTTACGCCCAAAATCAGGATATTCATAACAGATGCTTCTCCAGTTTCACTTTATTCAAGGTCAGAGCTTCAGTTCTTTACCGAACTGTTGGGTAAATGCGGATTCGTCCAGCACCTCTCCATCAAGCTCCAAACGGGTCAATTCAATTCGTTTTCCATCGGCACAGTCCGCGTAACAGCGGCCAGCCTCCCAGTAAAGCCGGGTATTATCGCCTTTTCCTGTCTCATTGCGCCAGTAACTGCCCATCAACAGCAGTTTTTTTCCATCCGCATGGGTGAAAGCCCCTGGGTAGGGCGGCGCCACGGCCCGGATCAGATTGTGGATTTGCCAGGCGCTCCGGCTCCAATCCACCCGGCCGTCTTCCGGTCTGCGGCCACCAAAGTAACTGCCAGCCCGAAGATCCATCGGGGTCGCTTTGAACGAGTCCTTCATCAGACCCGGTAGTGAGCGGGACAGGACCGTCTCCGCCGCGCAGACCAGTTTTGAAAACAGATCCAACGCTGTGTCGTTTGGTAAAATGGTCACCGCCTGCTGGTCGACCAGATCACCCGCATCGGGTTTGATCTCCATGCGGTGCAGACTGGCGCCGCTCTGGGTCTCACCATGGACAATCGCCCAGTTCACCGGCACACGCCCTCGGTAGTGCGGCAGCAGGGAACCGTGCATATTGTAGGCACCCTGACGGGGGATCGACAGCAGATCGGCTTTAAGCATGTGCCGGTAGTAGAAGGAGAAGAAGAGATCCGGCTCACAGGTACGTATCTGTTCAACCACTTCCGGCGTGTTGGGATCTTCCGGCGTGATCACAGGAATGCCCGCCCGCCCGGCCAGTTCGGCGACGGATTCCCACCAGACATTCTCGTTGGGATTGTCCTGATGTGTCACCACCAGCCGTACATCCACCCCCTGAGCCAACAGCGCCGAGAGGCAACGCACACCCACCTGATGGTAGGCGAAGACCACCGCGCTACGCGGAGTAACTGACTCCACTAGGTCTCTTCCCCGGTTTCAGGTTGGCCGTTTTTCTCAAGCACCATGCGCACCAGATAGCGGGGACGCCCGCGGGCCTGCACATAGATGCGTCCCACATACTCGCCTAACAGGCCGATGCCGAAGAGCAGAATGCCGATCAGAAAGAAGACAATGGCAAACAGGGTAAACACACCCTCCACTTCCGGCCCGACGATAAGACGACGCAGCACCAGAAAGAGCACGAAGGCAAAAGAGACGATGGAGATCCCCACCCCAACCAGGGAGAAGACCTGTAGCGGCATCAGTGAGAAGCCGGTCATCAGATCGAAATTGAGATGGATGAGTTTATAAAGCGGGTATTTCGACTCACCAGCCGCCCGCTCCTCGTGCTCCACAACCACCTCAACCGGGTTACCGGAGTAGAGGTAGGCCAGCGCAGGAATAAAGGTATTCGACTCTTTGGAGTCGAGGATTGCGTTGATAATATCCCGGTCATAACCGCGCAGCATGCAGCCCTGGTCGGTCATCTGAATGCTGGTAATACGTTCGCGCAGCCGGTTCATCGCCTTGGAGGCGATATCCCGCCAGGCGCTGTCCTGCCGGTTGCGACGGATGGAGCCGACATAGTCGTGCCCCTTATCCAGCTCGGCCAGCAGTTTGCCGATCTCTTCCGGCGGATTCTGCAGATCGGCATCCAGGGTCACCACAAAACTGCCACGGCACTGCTCGAATCCCGCGATGATGGCGGCGTGCTGACCGGCATTGGCGCGCAGGCAGACCACCCGGGTCTCCTCGGGGCGCACCTGATACTGTTTGCGCAACAGCGCGACTGAACGATCACGGCTGCCGTCATCGATAAAGATGATCTCATAGCTGCGCCCCAGCGCATCCAGTGCCGGATAGAGCCGGGAAAAAAGCGACGGCAGTACCGCCTCTTCATTATAGACTGGGATCACAACCGACAGATCGGGACTCCCTTCCAAAGTTTGCTCCGTCATGGAGTGACTTCTCCGCTTAGTAATTTATTCAGCGCATCGCATACCTGATCCACATCCTCATCGGACATCGCGGGAAACAGGGGCAGGGTCAGTGTCTGTTTACCGATCCGCTCTGCAACCGGAAAATCACCCGGTCCATAACCGTAGTGCCGATAGAGGGAAAACAGATGCATCGCAGGATAGTGGATACCGGTTCCGACACCCATCATCTGCAGTTGTTCCTGAAAGGCCTTCCGGGAGGTGCCGAGGGAAAGATAGTCGATACAGACGGCGAACATATGCCAGCTGTGCCCCGGCACATCCTTGGGAATCACCATCGCCGAATGTTTGGGCAGTCGCTTGATATAGCGTAGCGCCAGCTCGCGGCGACGGTGGTTGAAATCCTCCAGCTTGGGTAGCTGAACCAAACCCATGGCAGCCCCCACGTCCGGCATATTCATCTTGCCGCCCCACTCGGGCACATCCATCCCGCCCTCGTCATCCCGTTCGATCCCGTGGAAGCGAATGCGCTCGATGCGGCGGATAAATTGGGGGTCACTACTGGCCAGCGCACCCCCTTCAATGGTGGTGATATTCTTGTTCGGGTGGAAACTGAAACAGACCGGATTACCGGAAGCACCAACTTTGTGACCGCCGATACCGGTACCGATCGCCTGAGCGGCATCCTCGATTACCACCAGATTGTTCCGCTCTGCCAGATCGTAGATGGCGTGCATCTCCACCGCCAGTCCTGCAAAATGGACCGGCATGATGGCACGGGTGCGAGGCGTCAGCGCAGCTTCAACAGCCTTCACCGTGAGATTGCGGCTCACCAGGTCCACATCCACGAAGACGGGGGTGGCACCCACCCGAACGATGACGTTGGCGCTGGCGGTAAAACTCATGGCGGGGAGGATCACCTCATCCCCGGATCCGACACCGGAAGCAATGAGGGCTGCCTCCAGGGCGCTGGTCCCTGAATTGAAGGCACGGACCAAAACGCCGCCACCGATATAGGCCTCCAGTGCCTCTTCGAAGGCCTTCACCTTGGGACCGGTGGTAATCCAGCCGGACTCCAGCACTTCCTTTATGGCCTGTTGCTCTTCCTCACCAACCGTGGGACGGGTAAACGGCAACATAGTCAGCTCCTGGCCAGGATAAACACGCCGAGGATAATGACCCCGATACCAGAGAGACGCGCAATGCTCAGTACTTCACCAAACAACGCCCAGGCGGCAAAAGCATTCACCACATAACCGATGGAGAGCATCGGATAGGCAATCGAGACATCCACTCGTGAGAGCGCCAGAATCCATACGATGACACTGATGCCGTAACAGAAGAGTCCGACCCAGAGCCAGGGCTCTCCCATCAGCCGCAAGGCAACAGCGCCGGAGTCAGCCATTTTCAGTTCGATGGCCCCCATGCTGTTCACACTCGCCTTTAGTGCCAGTTGGGCAACGGCATTGAGCAGTACACCGGTCAAAATCAGGGAAAAACTTACCAGGTTCATCGGCGTATCACCGCTAATTTGCGTGGATCTCTGTAGATAATCTGCATCGGCATCTCATCAAAGTTAAATCTCGAAAAACTCTCTGCATCAAAAACAGCTATGGCCTGTTCATCCAGCAGCCAGCGCGATTTGAACGCGTCGAAACTTGCAATCCATTTCTCGGGTTCCTGACGAATGCCCATATCCAGTTCACTGCGCATAATGGCCAGTTGCACAGGTTTTCCGAGATAGAAGGGCAGTGACTGAGGATAGGTCTCCACAGTATAAACCGGGGCCCCGGCATCGACATAAGGACGAATCTGCTCAGCCAACGCCCGACTGGAACGGGAACTGCTCAGGGTCTGATAACCCCAGGAGAGCAGTTGTACTGAAAGCAATGCGGTCAATGCCAACGTAGTTATGGCCTTTGGTCCGGCTGCGCCAAAAAACCTCACAAGCCAAAAACCACCAAACATCAGCCCTGTTGCGGCCAACCACCAGGGGCGATAGGTATGGAGTAATTCAGCCGGCAGTGCACTGGTCGCTACCAGATCGATCTGCCAGGCAGCAACCAGAAACACCATGCCCACAACCGGCATCAACCAGATCTCAGGACCAAGACGGGGATTCTCCGCCAGGGTTTTTCCGATCATCAGCGACAGCGCGGGAAACATCGGCAATAGATAGGCGGGTAGTTGGGAGCTGCCCATGGAAAAAAAGACAAAAATAAAT
This sequence comes from endosymbiont of Escarpia spicata, assembly GCA_003349915.1. Taxonomy (GTDB): domain Bacteria; phylum Pseudomonadota; class Gammaproteobacteria; order Chromatiales; family Chromatiaceae; genus QGON01. The sequence goes on along the minus strand of QFXE01000001.1, from coordinate 195,490 downwards.
ACAGCGAAGACCCAGAGAAAGCGTATGGGATCGAAAAACGCTGTTTTGGCGGGCAACCAGGAAAACCCCGGTTTAAACAGGTTTTTCGTCACCGCGCTGATCCATGGCACTGCGCCCAGCAGCAGAATGGCGAGAAAATACCACCAGGGTTTGTCCCGCATATGAACCGTTGAGGTATAACGGTCGAAGTGTTCGTGGATAAAGAAGAACTCCGGGAATTCCGGATTCGCCAGACTGACGGCGATAAACCAGGGGGCCGTTACCAGCAGAAAGAGCAACAGCCCCTTGCCCAGATGAAGATGCTTCCAGAGCGCCCAGTCCCGCATCCACAGCGAGTAGAGCACAATTGCCGCACCCGGCAGCACCAGGCCGATCAACCCTTTCGTCAGGGTAGCGATGCCCAGGGCGGCCCAACCCAGCAGCATCCAGTTACGCACCTGGGTCGGATTATCCCGGTCTGACTGAGCGATCAACAGCGCTCCCACGCCAATGCCGAGAAACACGCTGACGGTCATGTCCAGCGTGATGATATGCCCCATTGCCACATAGAGCAGTCCACTTATCGACACCAGAAAAGCGTAGAATCCCGCCGCCTCTCCCCAGAGCCTGCCCGCCACGAACATCACCCAGAGCGCGCCCAGAAAAGAGATCAGCGCCACCCAGAGCCGGGCTGTCGCGTTACTCTCGCCAAACAGGGAGAAGCTGACCGCCGTCATCCAGTACTGGAAAACGGGCTTTTCAAAATATTTGAGGTCGTTGAGCCGGGGCGTGGTCCAGTCGCCGGTCGCCACCATCTCCCGGGGTATCTCCGCGTAACGCCCCTCGTCAGGCTCCATCAGGTCGCGGTATCCGAGCAAGGAGAACCAGATCACCGCAGCAATCGCCACGATCATCCATTTGGTGCTGGAGGTAATAGAGAGATCAGACATCTATCGGACAGGGAAACCTGGAGGTGAAAAAACCGGGCATGATAGCGGTTGTTCCGTAAAAAAACCAGAAATTCAGTAGATTATGAGCTGACAAACGACAGATACGGATTGAAACATCAATCCAGGTAGCGGCAGATCAGTCCCAGATTCACCTCATCTACCGGCAGTTTTACCCGCACCTGATAACCACCACCCAAGGCCTCTGAGATCGGGTTCCCCTGCCGATCCTGCATCTCTTCAAGGATAAACGTCGTGTTGCCGGCCTGGGTCATCAGCTCCAGGCGATCACCCACACGCAGCTTGTTTTTGATATCCAGATCGACCAGTCCGCTCCCATCATCGATGCCGGTCACTTCAGCAACAAAGATCTGCCGGTCGGCGCTGGAGGCACCGATACGATAGTTTTGTAACTCGCTCGATTCATGGCGCTGATAAAAGCCATCGGTATAGCCACGGTTGGCAAGCCCTTCGAGATCGGTCATCAATTCAGGCTGGAAGGCACGGCCCGCCACCGCATCGTCGATGGCCTGGCGATAGACCTGAGTGGTACGGGCCGTGTAGTAGTGAGACTTGGTGCGCCCTTCGATCTTCAGGCAGTCGACACCGATCTCAACCAGCCGCTGCACATGTTCCACCGCGCGCAGATCCCGGGAGTTCATGATGTAGGTTCCGTGCTCATCCTCAAAGATAGGCATCAGCTCACCGGGACGGCCCTTCTCCTCCAGATAGTGAATCGCATCGGCTTCCGGCTGGTGGGTCATCTCGGCCACATCGAGGGGTTCATCCGGCCCCGCAACCGGCTGGCTAACCTTATACTCCCAGCGACAGGCGTTGGTACAGCTCCCCTGGTTTGCATCCCGGTGGTTGAAATAACCCGAGAGCAGGCATCGCCCGGAATAGGCGATACAGAGCGCCCCATGCACGAACACCTCCAATTCCATATCGGGACAGGCTTGGCGAATGGCCTCGACCTCATCCAAAGAGAGCTCACGGGAAAGAATCACCCGTGTCAGCCCCTGCTGCTGCCAAAAGCGCACTGCGGCGGCATTCGTGGTATTGGCCTGTACCGAGAGATGCACCGGCATATCGGGCCAACGCTCCCGCACCATCAAGATCAGGCCTGGGTCTGACATGATCAGCGCATCCGGCCCCATCTCCACCACCGGCGCCATATCGTCGATAAAGGTCTTCAACTTGGCCCCGTGGGGCATGATATTGGTGGCCAGGTAGAAGTGCTTGCCCTGCCGATGTGCCTCATTGATACCAATTGCCAGATTTTCCGGGAGAAAGTCATTATTGCGCACCCGCAGACTGTAACGGGGCAGACCGGCATAGACGGCGTCTGCGCCATAGGCAAAGGCGTAGCGGGCATTCCTCAGGGTGCCGGCAGGTGAGAGCAGTTCGGGCTTTTTCATGGTCGATTTCTGCAGTGAGGTTGAGGGGGCGGACAAAGCTACCGCAGTTCAACCTCTATTGTGTGATTTGCACTGCCGAGGACCGGCCAGGTCCGCCGCACTACCACATCCACTTTTTCGCCAGGCAGGCTATCCATCAACGCTATACGCACATCTGCGTAGCTTGTGATTTCATGTTCGCCAACTTGGAGAATTCTGTCGCCCTTGCGCACGCCCACCTTCTCGGCGCCACTATGAGGACTGAAACCGCTCACTTTAACAGGTGACTCTTCAACATCCAGAAAGACGCCCAGCTTACCGGTGGGATGCAGTCGGTTGGGTTTCGTCATCATCACGAAATCACCCATTGCTGGTTCGAGTTCGCTGGCTGTGGAGGCGTTGATCACAATCGCGGTGGTAACCGGCACCCGGCGCTTGAGCCGATTGGGGATCCCGGAACCATAGGCGATGTGGCCGCCGCCGGCCAGGATCACCATATGCCCCTGCGGATTTTCGCGGAACCAGGCCGCTGCCCGCTCCGCCATACCTTCATCCCAGAGCAGTTGCACATCCATAAAGTGATCGAAATTTCGCTTCTCCGGATGAGGATGCATCTGAAAGACGGCTTCGAGCCGCTGCCGATAAGCTGTATCACTGCGATCTATCTCTTTCGGGATGCGCAGCTTCAGCGTTTTTTCAATACTATCTATACCCCCGGCAGATGCCTGACTCGTAATCTCCTTTTCAAGATTCAGGGCGATCAGGGGGATGCCGTTTTCTTTGGCGTAACGAAAGATCGGCCGGTAGAGCCGGTAGTCATAGCGCCAGCGATCGAAATATTCCGACTCACGGAGCAGTGCGTTTTCGTCGATCTCACCGCTGATGTATCGATCCAGCACCGGCTGAAACGGTTGCTGAAAAAATTCCAGACCGATCACCATATCCGGATGCTTTTTGTACATTCCCTGGATAATCGCCAATTGGTTCAGATGATGTTCGTAACGATCATGGGTCTCACCGACAAAGATCGCCTGTCGATCTTCAATCTGTTCCATCAACCGTTCAACATTCATCAGTTCAGAGAGCGCCACTACGGTAGCCTGTTGCTGCGATCCATGAGCTGACTTCTCATCTGCCATAACAACCGTGGTGCTAAACAAGCCAACCACGCCAAAAACCAGCAATAAAACGCTATTGATGAGTGACTTCGCCAATTTATTCCCCTTGTATTAAACCGCTTCCGATCAGGTTGTGATGCCGTAGAATAGAAATCCATGAACAATACGACCAACAATCGCCTATTACGTTTCATCCTGTCGATGATCTTACTACTGGCCTCCCACAGCCTCTTGGCGCAGTCTGTAGTCGATCACCGGATCGAGGTGAGCATTGATCCCGAGACCGGGAGTCTCACCGTCAAGGATACCGTCACCCTGCCCGACAACGGCAATACCGGGTTCACCCTTCATGCCGGACTCAAGGCACGCATTCTAACCCCCGGCGTGCAACTCTCCCAAACGAGTCGCGCAAACCGGGAGATTCCGCTGCAAGGCTATCGCGTCAGCCTGCCCCAAGGCGTGAAACAATTCACCCTGGAGTATACAGGGAAGATCAAACACGGCTTCACCACCACCCACGAAAGTACCGGCCGCAGCCGACAGAGACTCGCAGGTACCATCTCATCCGAGGGAGTATTTCTCGATGCCGGCGTTGCCTGGTACCCCCGGTTCGGCGGCTCCCTGAAAACCTTTTCGCTCAGTGTCGATCTGCCCGACGGCTGGCTGGTGGTCAGTCAGGGAAGTGGTCCCGTAAAAGCACAGGACAGCAAGGCAACCGTTTGGACCGCCAATCTGCCCCAGGACGACATCTACCTCATCGCAGCACCTTTCCACTTCTACTCGAAACAACAGGGAAACACCGAAGCACAGGTTTTTCTGCGCCAGAAGAATCCAAACCTGGCGGACCGGTACCTGCAGGCCACCAGCCGCTATCTGACACTCTATGAAAAACTGATCGGCCCCTACCCCTACGCCAAGTTCGCACTGGTGGAGAACTTCTGGGAGACCGGCTACGGCATGCCTTCATTCACCCTTCTGGGCTCACGGGTGATCCGCCTGCCTTTCATCATATACACCTCCTATCCTCACGAGATTCTGCACAACTGGTGGGGCAACGGTGTCTATGTCGATTATGCGCAAGGCAACTGGAGCGAAGGGCTGACCAGCTATCTGGCGGATCACCTTCTGAAAGAGCAGCGGGGTCAGGGGATGGCGTACCGGCGTTCCGCCCTGCAGCGCTACGGGGATTTCGTCCGAGACAGCAACGACTTTCCCCTCACCGCCTTCCGCAGCCGCCACACCAGCGCCAGCCAATCGGTGGGTTACGACAAGGCATTGATGATGTTTCACATGCTGCGCCGCAAACTCGGTGACGAACAGTTCATCCAGGGACTGCGCCGCTTCTACCGCGACAACCAGTTTAAGCAGGCCGGTTACGCTGAACTGCGCGGCGCGTTCGAGCAGGTTAGTGGCAGCGATCTGAGGCCCTTTTTCCAGCAATGGACGGAACGGAACGGGGCACCCAAGCTGGAACTCAGTGAACTCAAAGTGGCGGCGCAAACCGGTGGTTACCGACTATCCGGCAAGCTACGTCAGACTCAGGCGGCAGCCCCATTTGAACTCGACATCCCCATTATCATCTATCTGGCAGATGCACCCCCGCTGCGAATGACCCTGCCGATGAGAGAGCCTTCATTGGACCTCGATTTCACCCTGCCGGGAAAACCCCTGCGTCTCGAAATCGATCCCTGGCTCGACCTCTTTCGTGAACTGCACCCGGACGAGGTTCCCCCAGTCTTCAGCAAACTGTTCGGCGCGGAGCAGTTGCTCATCGTACTCCCGGCAGATGCCCGGAAACCGCTGCTCGAAGGCTACCGGCAACTCGCAAACCAGTGGGCATCCGGAAACAACAATATAGAGATCAGACTCGACAGGGACCTGAGCCAGCTACCGGAAGATCGACAGATCTGGCTGATGGGCAGGGAGAACCAATTTCTAGATATATTCAATAAACTTTTGAATAACAAGGATTATTATTCGTCAGATGAGACTATTTCTATAAAACATAAAACCTTTCCCCGATCCGCTCACAGCTTTGCCCTTGCCGGACGATCCGACTCAGGAAACACCATCGCCTGGTTGACCAGCGACGACCCGGCAAGTCTGCCGGGACTGGCGCGCAAACTACCCCATTATGGAAAGTACAGCTACCTGGCGTTCGAAGGAGCGCGACCCGATAACAGCGCCAAAGGCCAGTGGGATGTGAGCCGATCTCCACTGCAACGACAGATCCACAACGGACCCGTTGATCGTATCGCCCCTCCTGCATCCTTATTGGAAGCCCTGGACAACCTACCACCCCCGAGTGCCGAAGGGACGGAGTCGACCTTGCAAAGGATGAAGATGTGAATGCTGTACGTGCCTGATCCGCTACGCTTGATCAGGCCTACAACCCCGGCAGCTATTCGGGGTCTTCCAGCAGAGGCAGGATCTTCTGTTCAAAGGTCTGGTCATCAATGACCCCCTTATGTGCTCCAGACAGTTTTCCGGATTTGTCGAAGAAAACCGTGTAGGGAATCAAACCGCTGGAGTTACCCCACTTGGCAAGCAGTTTGCGGTTACTGTTAGGTTCCGCCACCAGCACTGGATAATTGATTCCAAGAGTGCGTGCAACATTCTTCAGCTTACGTGCCTCATCCAGACCCAGGCCGATAATCTGCAAACCTTGCTTTCCATACTGTTCCTGGTAGCGAACAAACTCCTTGATTTCATTCAGACAGGGCGCACACCAACTGGCCCAGAAATTGAGCAAAACAACCTTCCCATTCCATTCGGTTAGTGAGTGCATTTCCCCGTCCAGCCCTTTATAACTGTAATCGGGCAGGCTGGGAGCCTGCTTTTCCTTTGACTCCGCTCCACTGCCCGTCGCCGAACCTGACCCGGCAAAACTGCTGGAAACCGCGGCAATCAATACCGCCCCCAGCAGCGAGACCCATTTCTGTCTATTCATAGTCTAGTGTTTCTCAGTCTGCGCTTGCTTCTCTCCAATCAGATTCCACACTACCTTGTAGCGTTCACTGAGTTCATTGAAATATTCAGCAGACTTTTCTGAAATCAGGCTCTGTGCAACCTTGTCACGCATACTCGCAAATGTACGTTTGAGGCTGGGACTGCGCTCAAGGATCATCACAAGGTGAAACCCTGCAGGGGTCTGTACAATCTCACTTAGCTGATTATCTTCAAGACCGCTGACGGCCTTCTCAATATCAGGGTGACCTGCCCCCTCTTTGACCCAACCCATGTCACCTCGCATGCGCTTGCCGTAAGGATCAATGCTCAATTCACCGGCAAGGAGAAACAGGCTCTCACCCGCTTTGATACGTTGGCTTACAGCTTCTGCGTCTTCATGGTTTGAAAGTACGATTTGGCCGATATGCCAACGCTCCATAGTGCGACTGAATTCAGGATGGGCATCGTAGTGTTTTTTCAGGGTATCCTTTCCTGAGATCCACTCTCTCTGTTTCTGTTCAATCATCATTGCCGGCAGACGCTCACCACGGTAACTGTTGAGTCTGTCGCTCAGATCAACACCTTCGTCGTTCGCCGCCTTGGCAATCACCAACAACTCAGCACGTTTGTAGAGTCGCTCCATGAGCCAGGTCTTGTTCTGTGGTGGATTGACCTGATTACCCACTGCATGCTTATAGGTAATGAGAATCCCGTCACCCTCAAGCAATACCGTATCATCGCTCATCTGATGTGGCTGAATCCGCGATTCATAGACCTTGATGTTATATTTGTTGCGCAGGTTCTTGATGGTGAGATAACGCATGGCGCGATAGCGATCAGACAGGTAGGCAGCCCTTGCAGCGGCTGCGCCATCTGTATCATTCGGATACTGTTGCTGGATACTTGCTGTCACATCCTCCGGCACACGGATACCTTCACGCAGCTTATCCATAAAGTGCCTGTAGAGCAGACCAAGACGAAACGTCTCAACATCCTGTTGGAAAGCCTCGGTTTTATCAATTTCCAACCGCTTCGCCTCCTGGTAGAGCAGCTTTGAGGCGACCAATCGCTGCAACAACGAACCACGAAGCAATGCCTGGTCTTCCCGATCCATTGACGGAAACTGGGTTGCAAACGGAGAGCTGGCCATGGCTGATTTAAGATCATCATCAGTGACGCTCATTTCACCTGCAGTTGCAAGGACCTGGGACTCTGCGATGGCGTAACTTTGTGGCGCGGCGAGGATGGCGGCGAGCAACAGACAGCGCTTAATAACAGACAGCAACTTCATAGATCATTTCCTGGCGGTAATAGATTTATTTGGTTTGGCAGGTTTATGCCCGCTCTTTTAATTTAGTGAGTATTCGGTGATTTCCCACTGTTTTTCAAAAACACACTCACTTTTACACCAATGCGCTACTGGAAAACAGCAGAGAAAAAAGGATTTAACCAGCCGAAAAAAACGGGGGTCAATCCCGCCGGACATCCCTGTCGCGGCAGATCAAGTGATGGCCATCACTCTTCGTCTTCATCCGGGATTTTGCCACCCTGATCCAGGGCATTGGCGTGCATCCAGGATACAGACGCATCGTAGTCATTCATGATGCCCTTGCCGTTCCAGTTGTAATCGTCCTCATCGTCAGCGAGGAAGGGAACACCCTCTGCGTTGACCTCATGACAGGCGGCACACTTGAAAGGACCGTGGGAACCATCCGGGTTGTACTGCGGCGCCTGACGGTAGGTTGTCAGATCGGTACGCGGTGTCACCGGATAGAGACCGTGGATGGACTGATGACATGCCTGGCAAGCCAGACCCGCATGACCCTTGGAGTAACGCACGTTGGCGTACTTACCCGGCTGGGTGATCGGGAAGGCAGCACCACCCTGACCTTCGACGTAAGGCGCCTCGTGGCAGTTTGCACAGTGAGGAACGCCAGGAGCCAGCCAGTAGTCACGGCCATGGGTTGCAGCATCGTAAGGCACTGCGATAGCACCGGTTGCGCCTTCAGGCAGCTTCAGAGAAGCGATATCGATTGTCGGATTCGCGGAGAGCGGAACCACACTGATATCACCATCTTCATCCTTGTTGATCATCGGACCATCGCCCTTCAGAGCAATGACCGCGATGTCAGGAACCAGACGCTTCTGCGACCAGGTCTCCAGGATGCGGGATTTGCCGGGGGTGTCATGACCTTTGCCGTCGAGGATGACTTTCGGATCCATCATCTCTTCCAGCTCTTTCATGCTGACACCAATACCCTTGGCGATCTCAGACAGCGACTTGTTACGCAGTGTCTTGCCTTCCTGCTTGAACGCATTGGTCAGTGCATCACGCTGATACAACTCACGAGAGAGCTGAGTGTGACAGTTGGTGCACCAGAGACCCTTGCCCTTCCCGCCATTACCGATCTGCGAGACATTCTCCTGCAGCCATTCACCGATCGCATTCAGATGCTCAGGTGTCTCTACACCGTCAGTATCCTTGCCGGGATTGGAGTGAACGTCACGACCGACGAAACAGCCGCCGGCCGCATCGCGATTGTCGGTAGCCGCATAGGCGTTCTTGCCGTCCTGCGTAATCGGATAACCCTCCATGCTGCCGTCCTGACGATGGACAGGGTGACAACCCTGACAAGCACCGGTACGGCCCTGGGAATCAGGCATTGGGGTAGCTTTCAGATGAACACCATGAATAGCCTCGGTCAGAGGCATGATCACCTTCTCTTTGCCGGTCTTGGGATCTTTGAACGACTTGGATTGGAGGACACCGATGACATTATCAGCATGGCATTTCTGACAGAGTACCGGATCGCGACCTAGACGGTTCATGGTCGCACGACTGCCCGGCTTGTAGTCCTTCATGAAGTCGGTGCCGTTGTTGTCGTCATGCATCTCCAGGATGGAGACAGATGTCGCCTTCAGATTGGCAATCCAGTCAGATGCACCCAGCGCCTTCCAGAAGGCCTTCTCCTGCTTGTAGAGGGTGTACTTGTCACCATTGCCGGTCTCATTCGAGTGGCAGTTGGAGCAGTTGGGAACATCAACAGGGTTGGTGCCCACGAAGGTGATCGGCTTGCCGCTGTGGCTATCCAGAACAGGTTCACCGGAATCGGCATCAACCATGCTTACCCAGGCTTCCTGGAATGGCTGAATATCAGACTCCACCAAGGTCAGCGGATCCTTTGCGGCCACGCTGTCGGTAAATGGGGTCAGAGCCAGACCGAGCGCATCCCAGATGCCCGGATGAGTCAGCATGATCGGCACATTCTCCAACACGGGAGATTGAGTGTAGACGATAGTACCAACCTCTCCAGTGTAGTGAAGATGTCCACCCTGCATCGGGCTGGGCGCAGCCGCACCGGCAGGACCATTGTCCTTCGGCACAGGCACTTGCAGTCCGACACGCAGCTTCTCGCTGTCCTTACTGGTTCCCTTGGGATTGGTCCCTTTCAGATCTTTATAGACATAAAGATGGGGCCAGTAGGCATTGGCAACGTTCTCGTTGGGACCGTACTTGCCGTCCTCATTGACGTCATAGGGAACGTCCCAATACTTCAGCTTGTTGCCTTCTGAGAAGTTGTTATCGATATGGCCGTAATTGAGCTTAAAGCGTTTTTTGCCGTCAACAACCACTGTCGGGTCGTTTTCGTCCGCTTCCAGCATCTCCGGGTATTTCTTTTTACCGGTTGCCGTCTTGATAACCTGAGACTGAATCGAGTTGTATGGCGGCAACACGCAGCAGTAGGTAAAATCGAAGCCGGTACAGTGCATGCCCAGCTCGTAGTTTATGGTGATGTTGTAATCGTTCTTCGGTTTGTTGGGATCTGCTGCAACCAATGGTCCCGCATAACGCTTCATTCCGCTGGGCGCTGCGGTCTCGTGCGCCATCGCGGCCCGTCCCTTGGCTTCCGCTGTGTCTTTGGCTTTCGCAGTATCTTCGGCAGGCTGCTGAGTGGTACAACCCACAGTCACCGCAACAGTGAGTGCTGTGAGCACAAAGGTATTTCTGCCCATTAGGAACCCCCTTTGGTTTCTATTTTCTGCTGAGGAAAACCCAATCGAATGGGATGGAATTAAATGAAAAAAAAACCGAATATTACTTATTATTAATTGAAGCTAGGGAAACTATAGCAATCACAAGGGAATACCACAATTTTTACGAATGAAATCAATAGGTTATTAATTTAGAATATAATGATTACCATCATCGTCTAGCCGTAGCCTGCAATAAATCATAGAGAGACCAACATGCAGTCAGGATTAATTTTCAGAATGAAGATGATGGGCTGGGATGGGCTGACAACCTTCTTTCTCTCAACACTGATTGTCCTGCTATCGTTGGGATTGAGCCTGATACCATCACTCCGCACAGTCTGTCTGACTGCAAGAAAGACGCCCTCGACCGCTCCCGCCAAAGCACTGCTTATCGTGCTGGGTGCGCGCCTTGAGCACGATGCCGTCTCTGCACGTTTTATCACGCGGCTGCAACGAGCATTGAACCTGTACAGACAGGCGCCACCCAGGCCGATAATGATCCTGGGCGGTATCACAAGCCGTAACCGCTTCAGTGAAGCAGAACGTGGACACGAGTGGCTGGAGTCTGAAGGAGTCAGCAGCAATGATATCCAAATGGAGATGCACTCACGAAATACCCTGGAAAATCTGAAGCATGCCCGCGACCTGATAGATCAAAGCCAGCGGGTTCCCGTTTTCATCACAAGCCGCTTCCATCTGGCCAGATGCGCAGCCATGGCCAATGGCCTGGGGCTGTCACACCAGCTCTGCGCGGCGGAGGAGAAGCTGGTATTCAGACCCTCACTCATTTTTTTATGTCTGATGGAGGCCTTCTATCTGCATTGGTACCAGGTGGGGAAATTCTGGTCCAGATTGACCCAAAACAGAAAAAGCCTGGAACGGATCAGCTGATCTTTTGTTGACAGTCACCACCCCAGAAAAGAGAATATCCGCCCATTCAATGGGGGATGTCACTCATCCCGCTACCTTTTTGCTATTGAGCCATACCCGAAATGCTGGAAAACGAAGTCGCCACGCTGATTATCGATACCCTCAACCTGAGGGTCGACCCTTCATCCATCGACCCCCAGGCCCCCCTGTTCAACGAAGGACTCGGGCTGGACTCTATCGATGCGCTTGAACTCGCCATGTCGATCTCGAAAAAATACGGTTTTCAACTCCGTTCCAATGACGAGAACAACGCCAACATCTTCGCCTCACTCAGTTCCCTGAGCAAACACATCGAATCCTGCCGCACGACGTGAGCGTCGGCACCTCCCATGTCCGGGGCCTGCGGCCACTCGTCATGGTGATGACCCTCAGTTATCCAATAACGCTACACCTCGCTATCATCAATGGTTTTCTGCAACTGGCCGTCTGGATACTGCTGGCGATTGCAGTGGCACACTCTCTTCTTATATTGAATTCGTCGAAACGCAAACTGACCGACCTGTTCCCCCCATTCGTTGCGGCACTGGCAGTCATCTGTCTGCTGTTGAAGATCGAAACCGCCCTCTATCTGCCGCCGGTTCTAATCTCCAGTCTACTGTTCTATCTTTTTGGCCGGACCCTGCTGCCCGGACAGGAAGCCCTCATCACCCGCGTCGCCCGCAGAATGGGCGACAATGATCTGCCTCACCGCCGCTACACACATGTACTTACCTGGGTCTGGACACTCTTCTTTGCAGCTATTCTCATCGAGTCCGTACTACTGGCCCTGTTCGCGAGCATAGAAGTCTGGTCCCTCTTCACCAATTTCATCAACTACCTGTTGATCCTGGTACTATTCCTGCTGGATTATCTGGTCTTCCGGGTCATCTATTTCCGCCGACCACCCTCTCTCAACGCAGTCAGACGCGTACTGCGGGAGAGAAACCTGCAACGGATAGTGCGAGATTGAACCACCTGCCTCTGACAACTTCAGCCGATCCGGGAAGAACCGTCGCCTGGCGTAATAATGAACCCTGCAGCCTGTCGCGACTGCTGATGGATGCAAGAACCCTAGCCGGACAGTTGCCGGATCGATCCTGCCTGATCAATCTCTGCGAAAACCGCTACCGATTTCTCGTTGGTCTGATTGCCGGTATTCTAAAAGGACAGAAAATCGTGTTGCCGCCAGGACGGGCAAATGAAGATCTCAAACGCCTGCAGCAGCGTTACGAATCGATCTATTGTCTGACCGACACAGATACACGGCAGGCTGACATAGAGATTCACCGCTACGTCGATCCTGTCTGTAGTGACCCGCTTGAACAAGCGATACCAGAGGTACCCTCAGCCAAACCGCTTTTCGAACTCTTCACATCGGGCAGCACCGGCAAAGCCACGCCCCACCAAAAAAGCTGGGGCACCCTCTGGGAAGGCGCCCGGCTGACCGGTGAACGACTGGGACTCGACAATCTGACCCAGGCGGCCGTACTCGCCACCGTGCCGCCGCAGCATATGTTCGGGCTGGAGGCATCCATCCTGCTACCTCTGCGATGGGGACTGTCAGTCTCATCCGAACAGCCCCTTTTTGCCGCTGACATCGCTGCATCGCTGGAAAAACTGCCCACACCACGCATCCTCGTCACCACCCCATTCCATCTGCGTAACTGTGTTGAAGAAGGGATCAAGTTACCGCAAACCGCCTTCATTCTGTCGGCTACATCAACCCTCTCTCCTACATTGGCTGCCCAGGCTGAGAAATTGTTCGATACCCAGGCACTCGAAATCTATGGTTCCACTGAAACCGGCGCAATCGCCACCCGCCGGCCAGCGCTGGAATCGGACTGGTCACTGTTACCGGGCATAACCCTGAATCAGGAATCGAAAGCGTGGCGGGTAACAGCCGCCCATCTCCGGAAATCGATACTGCTCAGCGACCGGCTGAAAAAAACGTCGGAACACCAATTCATCCTGCTTGGCAGGGACAGTGACATGGTAAAAATCGCAGGCAAACGTGCTTCCCTTGAGGATCTCAACCTGCGGCTTCAATCTCTCGATGGCGTAGAGGATGGCATCTTTTTCCTTCCCGACCAGAGATCAGCTTCGGTTCCCCGGCTCACCGCTTTTGTTGTCTCAAATAGTTTGGACGAGCAGGAGATTACCCAGGCGTTGCGTGAACAGCTTGACCCGGCGTTCCTGCCCCGCCCGCTGTTTAAAGTCGACCGATTGCCAAGAAACGCAACCGGCAAAATCCCTCAGAGTGCATTGGTTACCCTGTTCAAACAGTGCGGGGCAAAGCAATGATCATCCCCGCAAACCACCCTGCACTGGCCGGCCACTTCCCGGGTAACCCCCTGGTTCCCGGCGTGGTGATTCTGGATTTTGTGTTGCAGAAGGCCAGGAAAAAGGGTCTGGAAGTCACCGGTATCAGCCGTACAAAATTCATCGCCCCCCTGCGGGCTGAAACCCCCTTCGAGGTTGAGATCACCCTGTTGAAACAGGCGTGCGAGTTTCGTGTTCTGGCTGCGGGCGGCACCCTCGTTCACGGCACATTGGACTGCCCGGATCACTTTTCATGAGTCGCCACTGGCTGAAACAATCCGAACGCGGCAGCCTGTTTCTGATCCGTTTGATCACGCGCATCACACTGCTCCTTGGTCGCCCGGCTGGCCGCCTGTTGCTCTACCCCATCACACTCTACTTCGTTCTCTTCTCCCGTGAGGCGCGTAACGCTTCCCGGAATTATCTTAAACGGGTGGTGCCACAACCGATCGGTATGCGCCACATCTTCCGTCACTATCACACCTTTGCAGCCACCATTCTCGACCGGGTCTATCTGCTCTCCGGCAGACAGGACTATTTCAACATCGATATCAGGGGTGAAACGTTGCTTCTGGAGCAGTTGAAAGGTGGCCGGGGCTGCATGCTGCTGGGTTCTCATCTGGGCAGCTTCGAACTGCTGCGCAGTCTGGCGGCAACTCACCCGGATATTTCAGTGAAGGCGCTGATGTATGAAGAGAATGCAGAGAAGATCTCTCAGGTCATACAGACACTGAATCCGGAGATCGCCGACATGATCATCCCTATCGGCAGGCCGGACAGTCTGTTTCAGGTTCAGGAGGCGGTCGAGCTGGGCGAGATCATCGGTATCCTCGGCGACCGTGTCGCCCTGGACGACAAACAGGTCAAGGTCCGTTTTTTCGATCAGACATGCCGATTTCCTGCTGGACCAATGCTGATTGCCGGACTGCTGAAGATTCCGGTAGTGCTGTTTTTCGGCATCCACCAAGGCGGCCGGGACTATACAATCCACTTCGAACTGCTCACTGAAGGCTTTCACCTCGACCGGGAGCAGCGTTGGCAACAGATCACGGAATGGACTCAACGCTACGCAAACCGGCTGGAACACCACACCCGGCAGGCTCCCTACAACTGGTTCAATTTCTACGATTTCTGGGATGAAACGGGGAACACACCAAAGTGAACCCGGCAGCGAAAAAAAACGGCCTGATCTGGTTGCTGTTGGTGATCGCCTCGGTCTGGATCATTGTCACTGCCCCCCCCCTCGAAAACGATATGGGTCAGTTTCTGCCCAGTGCGGTAACACCGCAGCAGGCACTGCTGCTGGATGAGATCAGCCAAGGGACAGGATCACGTCTTTTCCTGCTGGCAGTCTCAGGTGGGGAACCGGCGCATCTGGACGAAACAAGCCGCGCACTGAAACAGAAACTGTCAAAAACCAGCCATTTCCAACAGGTATTGAACGGCGAATCCCTGATTGACGAAAAAACCCGCCAACTACTCTTTGACTATCGTTATCTGCTGATAAAAACAGAGATCACCCAGGAAACCCTGCACAACGCCCTACAGAAACGGCTGCGGGAACTCACCTCTCCAGTAGGTATGCCCGGCAGACGCTATCTACCCAATGATCCCACTGCCGCTTCCCGGGAGATATTGACTCGATGGGCATCAAACAATGGGGCTGTAGAGACCCGGGGTATCTGGCGTTCACCAGACAATTCTCAGATTTTGTTGATGCTGCAGAGCAACTATCCTGCAACGGCACTTGAACAACAGGCGACTGCGATCGAAAGTATCAGGCGTGCATTCGACACCCTGCCCGACCATGAAAGGCTAAAACTGACCATTACAGGCCCCCCGTATTTTGGGGTGGAGTCGCGCCGCATCATCCGCCAGGAAGCGCGGTCGATGTCACTCTACGCCTCTATCGGCGTCGCCCTGCTGTTGCTCTTCTCCTTCCGTTCATTGCGGCTGCTGCTGCTGGCGGCACTGCCACTTGCCAGTGGTGTGCTGGCCGGAACCGCAACGGTTTTACTCACTTTCAACGGCATGCACGCCATCACCCTGGCCTTCGGCATCACCTTGATCGGTGTAGCGGTGGACTACCCAATTCACCTCTTTACCCATCTGCGTCATGGCGAACGCGGAGAGGAAGCCATGCAAAGAATCTGGCCCATCCTCAGGCTCGGACTGATCACCACCACATTGGGATTCAGTGCCTTGCTGCTGACCGATTTCGGTGGACTGGCTCAACTCGGCGCCTTTGCAGTGGCAGGTCTGTTTGCGGCGGCTCTGGTGACCCGATATCTGCTGCCCACACTGACGCCGGAAAGTGTACAGTCCAATCCATTTGAACGACCTGTCAGATGGCTCTTTTCTGCCCAATCGCCCACCCGCCGCAGGTGGGCCATCCCACTGGTTATACTGGTGTTGTCCGGCCTCACGCTTCTCCTCTCCAGCGAACAGCTCTGGGAGCATGACCTGAGGCGACTCAGTCCAATTTCAGCCGAGACACGGGAACAGGATCAGCAGCTGCGGCAGCAATTGGGAGAAGCGGATGCTGGCCGTCTGCTGATCATTTCCGGCACATCCGCCGAAGATGTCCTGCAGCAGAGTGAGCAGTTGGAGAGTTTGCTGGAGCATGCCGTCAAGAAGGGGCTATTGAGTCGATTCGATTTGCCCTCCCGATTGCTGCCAAGCCACCGCATCCAGCTTGAAAACCGAAATCTACTGCCTGATCGAAACTCACTGCAAAAAGATCTGGCGCAGGCAGTAGCGGGCATGCCCTTCAAAGCCGGACTTTTTACCCCCTTTCTGGATGACGTGGCCAAGGCTCGCAAGCGTGCCCCCCTCAGCTTCGAACAACTGGAATCCTCTCCACTGGGTCTGCGTCTCTCCGCCCAACTACAACGGAAACCGGATGGCAGATGGCGGGGGCTTGTCCCACTGACCGGGGTAAGTGACGAACCCGCTCTGGAACAGTTGGTAGAGCGGGCAGACATCTCTATCGCCTATCTCAACCTGCACCGGGACACCTCGGAGCTGGTGGGCAGTTACCGGGACGAAGCCCTGCGCCTCGCAGGTTTGGGTGGTGTGGTTATCCTGTTTGTACTGCTCTTCGCGCTGCGCAATCTGTCTCAGCTTGTCCGGGTGACACTCCCGGTGGTCACCGCAGTTCTCACCACTGCCGCTCTGCTGGCATTTCTGGGAGAGCAGCTCTCCCTCTTCCACATCGCCGCCCTGTTGCTGGTCTTGGGAATCGGTCTCGACTATGCGCTCTTCGTGACGTACACACCGACCTCCGACCCGGCATTTCCCGCCACTCTGAGTTCACTGCTGATCTGCAATCTGTCGACCCTGCTGGTTTTTGGATTACTGGCGGCAACCAGTGTGCCCGTTCTGAGCGCCATTGGTCTCACGGTCCTCACAGGCGCTGTTTTCAGCCTTATTTTCAGTGTATCGATGGTGCATAATGAGACGCATCCATAGCCCAATGCCAATAGGCGCTTTTTGAATCGTTGATGGACCCACTCCAGATAACTGCATACACCACCGTCAGTGCCGCTGGAGATGGAAGGGAGGCACTACAAAGCGCTCTGCTCGAAGGCAAAGGGGGACTCCAGCCCAACGACTTCGGCCATGCCCCTCTCGACACCTGGATCGGGCGCGTGGCTGATCTGGAAAACCGGCCATTGGATGAGGGCGACCGGCAGTTCGAGTGCCGCAACAACCGTCTGGCCCTGATGACACTCCAGCAAGACGGCTTTCTTACCGCGGTCGAGTCCCTCAAATCCCGCGTTGATCCAACCCGCATCGGCCTTTTTCTCGGCACCAGCACCTCAGGTATCCTCAGCACTGAGCAGGCCTATCTTAAGCTGCGCAAAAGTGGACGCTGGCCTGCCGGGTATCACTTCAAAGGCAGCCACGATCTCTTCTCGGCAACCCAATTTGTGCGCCAGAAACTGGGTCTGAAAGGCCCCGCATTCTCAATCTCCACCGCTTGTTCATCCAGTGCCAAGGTCTTCTGTGACGCCCACCGGTTCATCTCCACCGGACTCTGTGATGCCGCCATCGTCGGCGGTGTCGACTCACTTTGTCTCACTACACTTTTCGGATTCAACTCACTGGAACTGGTCTCCGGGCAGCCCTGTCGTCCCTTCGACCAGAACCGCGACGGAATCTCCATCGGTGAGGCAGCAGGTTTTATGATTCTGGAAAAAAACAACACGACCGACTCAGGCGTCGCGCTGCTCGGCTATGGTGAAAGCAGCGACGCCTACCATATCTCCACCCCGAGACCGGATGGCGCCGGCGCCAGACTTGCCATGGAGCAAGCCCTGAACAGGGCAGAACTGACAGTTGATGAGATCGACTACATCAATCTGCATGGCACTGCGACACCCAGCAATGACCGGGCAGAGGCCAACTCGATCAATCGGCTCTTCCCGTCATCAACCCCGTGCAGTTCCACCAAAGGCTGGACCGGACACACGCTTGGTGCGGCGGGGATCACCGAATCGATCATCGCCTGTCTGGCGATTGAAGCGGGTTTTATACCCGGCACCCTCAATACCCAATCACCGGATCCAACGCTTGGACTCAACATACAGCGCTCTACAAAAACAGAGCCTGTAACCCGGGTATTGAGTAACTCCTTCGGTTTTGGCGGCAGTAACTGCAGTCTTCTCTTTGGACGAACCTCATGTTGAGCTTCTATCTGGAGGCACCAGCCGTTGCAGCCCCTGGGTTGGATGGCTGGGCAAAAGCCAAGTCTGTGCTGGCGGAAGAGACTGCCTATCGACAGGCCCCCCTGCCCGATTATGTACCGAAAATACTGCCGCCAACCGCCCAGCGCAGAGGCAGTCAAAGCACCCTGCTGGCCATCCAGGCCGCCCAGGAATCACTGGGCACTACAGAGATTGCCCCAACGGAACTGGCATCTATCTTCGCCTCATCCATTGGTGATCCGGAGATCGTCGATCGACTCTGCTCTGCATTGGCAGATCCGCAACCGATGGTCTCGCCCACCCAATTCCACAACTCAGTTCACAACGCCCCCGCCGGCTATTGGAGTATCGCCATCGATTCACTGGAGAGCACCAACAGCCTGGCGGCCAGCGATGCCAGTTTCGTTGCGGGTCTTTTATCGGCAGCCGTTCAATGCCAGGCTGAGTCACGCTCACTTCTGTTGGTCGCCTATGATCTGCCGTTCGAAGCACCACTGGATGCAACCCGTCCGCTCTCCGCTCCATTTGCCACTTCGATGGTAGTGACGTCTTCCTCCACCAGACAGACCCAACTACACTGCACACTGGAAATTAACGCCATCTCTGCTCCAGCTTCCCGCATGGCTGATGCCAAATTGGAGCAACTGCGCATCGGCAACCCCGCAGCCCGCGCCCTGCCGTTATTGCAACAATTGGCCTCCCCGACTGATGAAGAAACCCTCACTTTTGATTATCTGCCCGACTGCCAACTACACTTGAAGTGCAAACCATGTTGAATAGACGGCAAATCTGCGAGCGGCTTCCCCACTCAGGCAGCATGTGCCTGCTCGACAGCGTGGAGCACTGGGATAGCGATAACATCCAATGCATCGCAATCAACCACAGAGCGTCTTCAAACCCACTACGCAACCCTGA
The DNA here is from genome assembly GCA_003349915.1 of endosymbiont of Escarpia spicata. Lineage (GTDB taxonomy): Bacteria > Pseudomonadota > Gammaproteobacteria > Chromatiales > Chromatiaceae > QGON01. The sequence goes on along the minus strand of QFXE01000001.1, from coordinate 176,213 downwards.
GGGCCTGCCCACAATCAGTGGCGTCGAGTACGCCGCACAAGCCATGGCGGTTCACGGCAGTTTGCTTGCAGATGACGACTCGCCCCGCGTGGGCTTTCTTGCCGCACTGCGGGATCTCGAACTCAAAACAGAATGGCTGCATAATCTGCCGGGAGAGCTGGTTATTTCCGCTCACAAGCAGGCCGCTGATGGAGGTGGCGCCATCTATGATTTCCATTTGGAAGCCAACTCAGAGTCCTTGATGGAAGGACGGGCCACGGTGATCTATCAGAACAGAGGGATAGAATCTTGAAACGTGCACTGGTAACAGGAGGCAGTGGCACCATCGGTGGCACTATCTGCAGAAAACTTGCTGCCGATGGCCTGTTTGTACTGATCCACGCCAACAGCAAACCGGAACGGGCCAGGCAACTGGCTGAAGAGATCAACAACCAAGGGGGATTTGCCGAAGCGGTCTGTTTTGATGTGAGGGACAACAGACACAGCAAGGAGACCATCGAACACCTGCTGCACGGGGGACCCGTGCAGATTCTGGTCAACAATGCCGGCATCCACGATGACATGCCGATGGCAGGCATGGAAGCAAATCAATGGCAGAATGTCATCGATGTTTCACTGAACGGTTTTTTCAACGTCACCCAACCCCTGCTACTGCCGATGATGTCCACCCGCTGGGGGCGCATCATCTCACTCTCTTCTGTGGCCGGCATCATGGGGAACCGGGGGCAGACCAACTACGCTGCCGCCAAGGCAGGACTGCACGGCGCCAGCAAGTCCCTGGCCATTGAACTGGCCTCCCGTGGCATAACTGTAAATGTAGTTGCCCCAGGCGTTATCGAATCCCCGATGCTCGGAGAGCACTTTACACCGGAAGTCATCGACCGGTTGGTGCCGATGAAACGTGCGGGCAAACCTGAAGAGGTGGCGGATCTGGTCTCTTTCCTCGCCTCTGAAAGCGCCGCCTATATTTCAGGGCAGATCATCTCCATCAACGGCGCAATGGCCTGAGTCAGGGACAGGATGCCGATTCCAGTAACAGTGGTCATACCCGCCTATAATGAGGCGGCCACCATTCATGATCTGGCGAAACGTGTCTTGCAGCATACACCCCAACTCATCGTGGTGGATGACGGCTCCAGTGACGGCACAGCTGAGCAGCTTGCCGATCTGCCGTTGACACTAATCAGACATCAGGAAAACAGAGGTAAGGCGGCCAGTCTGCACGATGGCATGCAGGCAGCGGTGAAACAAGGCGCCAAATGCGTGATCACCCTTGATGGCGATGGCCAGCATGTACCGGAGGATATTCCCAAACTCTATGCAATCTGGGAAGACAATCCGAAGCACCTGATCATAGGCGCACGCCTGCAAAATCGTGAACAGGCCCCAAATGCGCGGCGCCGCGCCAATAACTTTGCCGACTTCTGGATATCCTGGGCGGCGGGTTGCCGCATCCACGACAGTCAATCCGGACTCCGGCTCTATCCTGCCGATGCGATTCAATCAGTTTTTGTTTCACACAGCAGGGAACGGGGGTTTGTTTTTGAGAGCGAATACCTGATCGAAGCGGCGAAAAAGGGTTTTGGATTCAGCACGGTTCCCGTCGAGTCCCGCTATCCGCGGCAGGCACGGGCAAGCCACTTCCGCCCAGTGGCTGATATTACCCGTATCGTCCTGATGGTAGCGGGAAAACTCATCGCCAGCGGCATGTATCCCATGGGACTCTATCGGGTTTTATTCAGAGAGAATAACGAACCCGACAGGTTTCCTCATGAGAAATAAGCGAGTAAACTTTCAGCTGCAGGTTATGTATAAGCCTTTATCAACTTAAGGAGAGTTAGTGATGAAGCAGAAATTATTGGGCGTTCTGATCGTCGGTATGGTTACACTATTCCTGGCGGGATGCCCGCATCAGGCAATGGTCTACAACGTTGAGGACGCATCCGTTGTCGCCAACAAGGATGGGGTCACCATGGACGATGTCCGCAAGGCGATCATCCGTGCCGGCGCCACTCTCGGCTGGAATATGAATGATAAAGGTTCAGGCCTGGTTGAAGGCACCATTCATCTTCGCTCCCACATGGCGCAAGTCGATATTCCGTACGATGCCCAGACTTACAGCATCAAGTATAAAAACAGCGACAACCTGAAATACGATGGCGAAAAGATCCACAGCAACTACAACGGTTGGATTCAAAATCTTGACCGGGCGATCAAGGCGCAGTTGAGCACGCTCTGATATCCGGTTGTTTCTGGAACGATAAACTACCCCACCAAAAGCAGGCGGGACGTTAAATTGTAGGAACGGCGCCTGGCCGCGATGACTCCGTAGATAGGTAAATCGCGGCGAGGCGCCGCTCCTACAACAGCTTCGCAGCAAGCCGTAGGAAATTACACCCAAAGCGATTCAAGTTACTCGCCCTTGACTGTTTTCTTGACGTCACGGGATATCGCATTCCCGCCCTCTTTCATCGTTTCCCATACTTCACCAGCGCCCTCTTTCGTTCCCTCCCAAACCTTGCCGGGTACTTGTTTGCCTTCTTCCCAGACCTCTTTGGAATCATGTTTTAGATCCTGCCACAAATCCTTGGCGGAAATGTCCTCATCTGCGGAAACCTGGGCAGACACCAACACGGCTAGCAGTGGCAGAAAACAGACCGATAACGCTTTATTGATCATTGGCAACTCCGCAATAAATATCTTGCTTGGCACGATTATTCAGCCATAGGGGCACCTCGCCGCGAAATCCAACCGATCGCAGCAAGGCACCGCTCTTACGTTCTGACTGATAAACAGGAAAAATATTTCCTGTTTATCCCACCCAGGCGCGGGCATTTCTGAAAAGACGCAACCAAGGCGCATCTTCACCCCAGCCATCCGGATGCCAGGAGTGCTGCACCGTACGAATTACCCGCTCGGGATGCGGCATCATGATCGAGACCCTGCCATCGGTTGAGGTCAACCCGCTCATGCCCTCGGGCGAACCGTTGGGGTTTGCCGGATAGGCGTTTGCCACTTCACCACTATTTTCAACATAGCGTAATGCCATCAGTTCACCTGCCTTTAACAGATGTGCCGCATCACGAAACTCAGCCCTTCCCTCACCATGCGCCACTGCGATAGGCAGCCGGGAACCACTCATGCCCTGTAACATGATGGAAGGTGAATCCACGACCTCAACAGTAACAAAACGGGCCTCGAACTGTTCGGAACGGTTCCGCACAAAATGGGGCCAATGTTCTGCCCCGGGAATCAGTTCATGCAGATTGGAGAGCATTTGACAGCCATTACAGACACCCAACGAAAAGGTATCCTCCCGGTTGAAGAAGTTCTGAAACTGATCTCTGGCACGTCCGTTGAAAAGGATCGATTTGGCCCAGCCCTCGCCTGCACCCAACACGTCACCGTATGAGAAACCGCCACAGGCCACCAGCCCCTTGAACTGCTCCAGCGAGACACGCCCTTCGATAACGTCGGACATGTGTACATCCACACATTCAAAACCGGCACGATGGAAAGAGGCCGCCATCTCCAACTGACCATTGACCCCCTGCTCGCGAAGAATCGCCATTGGCGGGCGAACCCCGGTGGCGATCATGGGTGCGGCCACGTCATCATCAATTTCGAAAGATAGCTCCACCTGCATGCCGGGGTCATCTGCAGCGATCCGATCGAACTCCTCCTGGGCGCAGTTTGGATTATCCCGCAGCGCCTGCATCTGTCGGGTGGTCTCAGACCAGGCCTGCTGGAAGGCTTTACGGCCCCCCTCCAGAACAGTCTTGCCGTTGCGCAGAAAGTCAAAACGGTCTGACTCGTTAAGACTGCCGATGACGTAACTGTGATGTCCCAGACCAGCATCATGCAAGCGCTTAAGGACATCGTCCGTATCATTATGCCGAACCTGAATTACGGCCCCCAGTTCCTCACTGAAGAGGGTGGAAAAATCATCATCGCCCAGGTCATTCAACTCGATGGTGACACCGCAACGCCCGGCAAAGGCCATCTCACTCAGGGTGGCAAACAGCCCACCATCGGAACGGTCATGATAAGCCAACAGCAGGCCATCCCGGTTCAACTCCTGAATCTGTGAAAAGAAACGTTTCAATGCGTCGGGATCATTGAGATCCGCGCCGCGATGTCCCATCTGCTTATAGACTTGCGCCAGGGCGGATGCCCCCAAACGGTTCATACCCTTGCCCAAATCGATTAGGATCAAGTCGCTATCGCCCAAGTCCGTGCGCAACTGGGGCGTCAGGGTTCGCCGCACATCGCTTACCGGTGAGAAGGCGGTGATAATCAGAGAGAGCGGAGCGGTAACCTCACGCCTCTCTCCCTCCTCATCCCAGACTGTCTTCATCGACATGGAGTCCTTGCCCACCGGCACCGCGATGCCCAGTGCGGGACAGAGCTCCATACCCACGGCCTTTACCGTCTCATAAAGCTTGGCATCCTCGCCGACATGACCGGCAGGGGCCATCCAGTTAGCGGAAAGTTTGATATCGCTGATTTTATCGATGGAGGCAGCGGCGATATTGGTGATCGCCTCGCCGACGGCCATGCGCCCCGAAGCGGGAGCGTCGATCAATGCAATGGGAGTTCGCTCGCCCAGGGCCATCGCCTCGCCGGTATGCCCCATGAGACCCGAAGCCGTCACTGCCAGGTCGGCAACCGGCACCTGCCAGGGACCCACCATCTGATCCCGCGTCACCATACCGGTGATCGTGCGATCCCCGATGGAGATGAGAAAGGTCTTGTTTGCGACTGTCGGCAGAGACAGCACCCGCAGGGCCGCCTCTTTCAGATCGACGCCACTGAAGTCGAGTTCCGGCTTGTGGAAGGTGCGATGGTGCACATCTCGCAGCATGCGCGGCGCTTTCCCGAACAGCAAGGGCATGGGAATATCGATAGGGTTGTTATCGAAGTGAGCATCGCCCAAGGTCAGGTGCTCCTCGTCGATCGCCTCACCCACCACGGCATAAGGACAGCGTTCCCGCTCACAGATCGCCCTGAACTCATCGAGGCGGTCGACATCCACCGCCATCACGTAGCGCTCCTGGGACTCGTTACACCAGATCTCCATGGGAGACATGCCGGGATCATCGTTGGGTACCGTGCGCAACTCGAACCTGCCGCCCCGTCCGGCATCATGGACCAGTTCCGGCAGTGCATTGGAGAGACCACCCGCTCCCACGTCGTGGATAAAGAGGATGGGATTATCGCTGCCTCTGGACCAACAGGCATCGATCACTTCCTGACAACGGCGCTCCATCTCAGGATTGGAGCGTTGCACCGAGGCGAAATCGAGATCTTCCGCCGAGGTGCCGCTTGCCATGGATGATGCGGCGCCACCACCCAATCCGATCAACATCGCCGGCCCACCCAGCACCACCAGTGGGGAGCCATCGGGAAAGGTGGTCTTTTCAATATGCTCGTCTCGGATATTTCCCAATCCACCAGCCAGCATGATCGGTTTATGGTAGCCCCGTAACTCATCCCCGTCCGGCCCCGACACCCGTTCCTCGTAGGTTCGGAAATAGCCGCAGATATTGGGGCGCCCAAACTCATTATTGAATGAAGCCGCACCGATGGGGCCTTCCAGCATAATATCCAGAGCGGAGACGATACGGCCCGGCTTGCCGTGATCGGTTTCCCAAGGCTGTCCGACGCCAGGGATTCGCAGATTGGAAACCGAGAAACCGCAGAGTCCTGCCTTGGGTTTGGAACCCTTGCCGGTAGCCCCCTCGTCGCGAATCTCTCCGCCCGACCCTGTCGCTGCACCCGGATCCGGCGAGATCGCAGTGGGATGGTTGTGGGTCTCCACCTTCATGAGAATATGAATATCCTCTTCGCCGAAGCCGTAAACGTTGCTTTTGGCGTCAGGAATGAAGCGTTCGGCCCTTGGGCCGCTGATCACTGCAGCGTTGTCCTTGTAGGCAGAGAGAACATCTTCCGGTGCTTTCTCTGTGGTATTGCGAATCATTTTGAACAGCGAAAGATCCTGCTGTTTGCCGTCGATGATCCAGTCGGCATTGAAGATCTTGTGGCGGCAATGCTCGGAGTTGGCTTGGGCAAACATCATCAGCTCAACATCGGTGGGATTGCGTCCCAACCCCTGAAAACTCTCCACCAGATAGTCGATCTCATCATCCGACAGCGCCAACCCAAGTTCCACGTTGGCCTTTTCCAGTGCAGGACAACCACCCCCGATTACATCGACGCTGATGAAAGGTTTGGGCTCTGCATGGCTGAAGAGGCAATCGGCATCCCCCATCTCCAGCAGCACCACCTCGGTCATACGGTCATGCAGTAGAGGCATTACCCTATTGAGTTCATTATCGCTAAGGGTGTTCTCCCCGGCCCCCAAATAGTAGGCGATACCGCGCTCGATCCGGGCAATCCGTTCCAAGCCGCAGTGGTGAGCAATGTCCGTCGCTTTGGTCGACCATGGGGAGAGGGTGCCTGGGCGCGGCACCACCAGCAACAGACTCCCTTCCGGATCGTGCTCGGTCAAATGGGGGCCGTAGCGCAGGACGCGTTCGAGAACCCCCTGCTCATCTTCCGCAAGTGACTGATCCATCTCAGCAAAATGCATGTATTCCGCATAAACCGATACAGGTTTGCCAAGACTGTTTTCCAGCCGCTGAGCCAGTTTTTTCAGACGAGATTCGGAGAGCGCGGGTGCACCACGGAGAATGAGCATCGTCGGGCCTTTTCCTGCTTGTTGGGAGAAGTGGCAATGATACTCGAAAAAAGGACAGGTGGCAGGGTGAGCCATGACCGAAGGTCCAGTGGACCTTCGCTGCATGGCGAACGACCGGACAGGAAGTCCAGGCCGGGGTTAATTTAGAACTCAGCAGTTTCGCCAGGGATGGCGAAGAAAGTCACTCTTAGGGGAAACGAAAGGTGACAGCAAGATTATTGCTGGGACGTTTTCGGGGTCAAGGAAGTTTCATCATTTTTCTGTGCGCACCAACCTTTCAGAATGGCTCCTTCCCCCTTAGGGAGGGGAAACCAATCAGTGCTGCTTTATGTTTCTGGACTACAATATCCATCCGGCGCATTATTTACCGAGAATGAAAACCATCGACATCCATACTCATCTTCTCAACCCAAGCGTCCGCTTTGACCGCCCACTTGATCGATTTATTGTCCGATTTTTCGCAAAAAAGCTAGGGGTCGAAGTCAAACGTCTGAAAGCAAATCCCTATTCAGTTTATTTGGAGTCGATGGCACGCGCTATCAGTGAATCACAGCACCTTGAAAAAACCTGTCTTTTTGGCGTCGACAGCCGGGTCGATCACAAAGGTAGAGATATTCACCGCGACGAAACAGTCTGTGCCTCAACCGAGGATGTACTCGCTGCAGCTGTGCACTACCCAGATAGTTTTATCCCTTTTCTATCGGTTAACCCTGATCGTCCAGATGCATTGGATCTCGTCGATGAGTATGTCGAAAGAGGCTGTAAAGGAGCAAAGTTTCTACAGAACTACTGGGGAGTCGACCTTAATAACGAACGATTGCTTCCCTACTACGAAAAGCTTAAATCAAACGATATCCCACTGATCATACACATAGGTTGCGAATACACAGTTCAGTCTGACCCTGACTATGAGCGGATCAACATGATTGAGCTACCTTTGAAATCAGGTGTGACGGTCATCGCCGCGCATATGGGATTGGGACGGCCAAATTACAAATTTAGATTCTGGAGAAACCTTTCGAAAAACCCTGATTTCTTTGACCAGGACTACTACACTTTACTGGAAAAACTGACTGTTTACGATAATCTATACGCTGATTTGTCAGCCATTTTAACGCCATTTAAAGCCCGGTCTCTCAGACATATCTCACAGCAAACAATGACACATGAGAAGATTCTTTTCGGCACAGACTTTCCAGTGCCTTTTCCAATCATCTTCAATACCTACGATTTAGACATTTCTACAAGACTTAGAATCAATGCGATGGAGAACCCGTTCGATCGCTACATTGAAGCTTTGCTTGAGTATTTCCCTGCAGGCAGTGCAATCTATAGTAATTACCAAAAGGTGCTTGGCATCACATGACTCAACCACAATGGATCATTGTGAAGATTAATGCTGGCATTCATTGAGTCTGCTGTTCACAGACGGAAATAATGACAGGAGCAGTGTGACAAGCAGAACCACTGGACTTGCTAATATTGCTGCAAACCCTGCGAAGTGGAAAAAGAGAACAGGGAGTTCCAGTTGAGCTGAAAATATGACTGTTGGCGAAACAAACACCATGCCTACCAACAACAGGCCTATCGAAACGACTACCGAAGTGCGCAACGTTCCACATGAAAAGATCGACATGTCCATTACCTCTCATTGACATGAATTACATGTAACTACATTAGCGTTTACTTATTAAGAAGTAAACAACAATACGACTATTTAGTAAAAAACCGACAGAAAACAGATTCTGTATAGATACTATCGGCCTGATGTGGAGGGACTTGAACCTGGAAGAGAAGTCAGTAATTAATATCCTGACCGCTTCACGACACATTGAATGTTCAAAAAACTGACTTGCAATTAGCCGTTCCTAACCTCATTTGTCTAATTCGATATCAGCCCGTCTATTTACAGATCTTGCCCGCTCAGTACGGCCGCGAACTTTGGGCCTTGATTCACCATAGTGATATTTCAAAAGTAAACTGCTCTCAACTCCATTCGCCAGCAGAAAATCTGAAACACTTTGCGAACGACGCTCCGACAGTCCCAGATTATATTTTCGCGATCCCTGATCATCCGCATGACCGGATATCTTTATCCGTTTTATCTCCCCGTCTGCCTTCACAAACTCTGCGAGTTTTCTAATGACTAGGCGGGAATCCTGATTCAGATCATGAATATCCAGAGAAAAATGGATTTCAGTAAGACTGATAGTCGGTGAAACCTTTTGCGGATAGTTGCTTCAGGCACTTCCTGAAATCCTGATATGGAGTCTGAAAATAGACCGGTGAAAGCTGTAGATGCACACGTTTGCGCGCATCATCCCAGTCGGGAAAATCAATACTGGAAAGCATGCCTCGATCAAGTGATGCCAATATTCTTGTTGCCTGTTTGCGCTTGAGCAGGAGTGGGCGCAACCCATTGTTCAGTGTTACAGATTCAACCAACATATCCGGTTCATCATAGACCCAGGCTGGCGAGACTTCCCGTAACTCAGCGTCAACAGCGGATGGTGTCGGCTGAAAGCTGTCGATATGAAAGGAGAGCGTCTGACCCGCGCGCCGCAGAAAATAAGCGGTGCCAAATCCTGGAATCTCATGGCGCAGCTCACATTTCACCTTGGTACCGCTGAAATGCCATTCAGAATTATGTTCGTCTGCTACGTAGATTTCATCGCTGAACGGCAATGCAACAGCATTTATCGGCCACGCCAATAATAAGATCAGAATTCCCGGCCAACTTCTCATTTGGATTTAGGCACCTCATATTGCACGATATTCATAGGCGTAAAGCATATCGGCTAATATTCAGAATTCTTTACTTTCTATAACGCAGAGAACCTGATTTTGTGAGTAGGGTGCGCCATGCGCACCAGAATAAGCAATCATGGTGCGCACAACGCGCCCTACGCTCGTCCATTTAGAGAAGCCATACCCATGCCAACCATCACCACAGACTAAGCAAAAATCACTCATTGCCATGATCTGAAAGAAAATCAATAAGTCCACGAAACCGCGCAAAATCCTCCCGGCTGAACAACTCATCTTCACCTAGAGGAACCTCAGATAAAAGACTTTCCCAATCCTCTGCAGCTAAACATTTCTCAAGCAGCGGGAATATTTCCTGCTCCTCCTGGTCGATATGTTGCCTCTGAAGGGCAACAAACTCACGCCCGCGGACTTCCACCTCTTCCCGTGGCATCACCTCTTCCCGTGGCATCACCTCACCCTGGATCACCCCCTCCATGGTCTCCCTGAAACGGTGAGTCAATGCCTCCAGATTACGGTGCTGATCACCAATCCGCTCAAACAGCTCCTCATCCTCTGAACACCTGTTCTTTGCAACCTGAAATATCAGGTCTTCAGTGGGATGATGAATCTGCTCGGCATAGTGCTCAATGAAGTCCAGCAGTTCGATCTTGAGATCAAAATTCGATTCACGGCCGGCAAAGAAGGCGTCCAGCTGACTGCTCAATAGATCAAGCAGACGTCTCAATAGGGTGTGATCGCGATGCAATCGTTCCAAAAGCGTACTCATGTCCTCTCCCTTCTTTTCAACCAGCGCCACAACAGCCCCTGAGGGCGGGCCTCTCCTGTCAGTATATAGCTCAATGCGTGTTCGTTTTGCAGGGTCCACTCCATCCGATTCCCGGCAGAGTGTGATCCGCAAAACAGAATCCGATCATCCCGATGCAGTATTTCATCCATTTCCGGGAGCAGCACTCTTTCATTGTTTCTCAACATCATCAAAGGGATACACTGAAGTAATTTCGAGCGATTCCGAGGATCCGTCACCACATCCCGGAGACTTACTGCCTTCCCCTCCAGGACTGACTGGCAGATGGCGTGGGAGGTCTCCTCAGAAAACGCCACTTCCCATATGTCCGGCGCATGGGAGGTCACCAGCGCCAGGATACGGCTCACCAGTTCGCAGGCCCACCTATCATCCTGATACAGTAAAAGCTGCAGAAACTCATGCAGCATTGGGGTTCCAAGTAATACACGGATGCGGTTCGCCACAATGGCACTGGGATGCATCACCATATCGGCATGCAGCGCTTCGATGATTGCGTCGTTGTCCTGCCGGTTCTGCCGCATAATCACGAACAGATCCGGGTTGAGCTTACGTGCCGTCATGATAATCGAGAGATTGTTGGCATCATGATCAGTACCGGCAATCAGTCCCACGGCGCGCTGAATATCGGCCTCCTGCAAGGTCTCTGCTTCAGTACCACGACCCCTGATGCAGTGCTCTTTCGGCAGTCCGGTTTTCTCCGGATCCGCCTCGACAATAACGAGCTCCAGCCCCTCCTTGCGCAACTGGTCATACACAGCCTTGCCAAAACGACCATATCCGCATATCACCCACAACCCTTCACTTGGAGGGTAGATAGGATCTCTGAGCTCACTATCTTCCCGGCCCGTCAACCACTCCTGCAACAGGTTGAGACAAGGTGCCTGTATTGCGGTGGCGAGATGAACAGCAAAGGTGTCGAAAGGATCGATGATGTAGTCGGTACCGAAAGAGGCCATGTTGGCTTCAATATCGTGGGAATCTGCGCGACAGATCACTTTTATATCCGGGTGTAACAGTTTTGCGGTGATGGCTACCTTCAAATTTGCATCGTTGGAGTCGGTCAGGGCAACCACCCCGGAGCAGAGCGCATGCTTCAAACCTGCTTCCATCAGATGTATCGGCATGCGAGCATCGGCACACAATGCCGGCACATACTGTCGCAGATTCTCCAGTTTAAGCAGATTGACCCGATCCTGACGTATATCGATTGCCACAGCATGCTGATCACGGTCGGTAAGCGCCTGGATCAGCGCGCTGCCGGTCTCACCATAACCACAGATCAAATAGAATCTATCGCGGATCCGCCGAATCTGGGCCGTAAAACGACGTTCAGTCAAAGCCCTCTGAAAAGTGGGATCCTGAAACAGCGTCAGCAGGGTACCAATAGAGTAGAGCCAGACAACAACAGTAAAAAAAATGGAGAAGGTGACCCAGAGGCGCTGGGCATTGGTGAACTCAAATGGAATTTCCCCAAAACCGATGGTGCTGGCCATAAAACTGACGAAGTAGAAGGCATGAAAAAAATCCATGCGCCAGGGATTACCCTCTGCATCCTGCCCTGGGATCAGCACCAGACCCAACACTGCGATGGCATAGGTAAGGATCAGGGCCAGCAACGGCGCCCGCATGCGCCGAAAGATCAGAAAGAAGATATTTTGCATGACGGATTATCCGTCAGCGTCGCAACATGACCGTTTCGATCACCAGCAGCACAACAGAGACCACATTGGCCAGCATGGCGCCACCGGAAAGGGAGACAATACTGGCAGTTACCACCGGCGTAAGTCCGATTGTTGTAATCTGTTCTGCCACGGCCCAGACCAGGGCGGCGGCAAAAAGCTGCAGCAGCGCCACCAAGCTGGTGGCAAGCAGCACCGCCCCCATCTGTGTCCGATCACCGAATTTCAGCACCGTGGCGATTAGGTTGACAACGATCACCGCAAACAACTCGTACACGTGATGGTGATCCGGGTTATCCAGCTCGCCGACAAAAAAACCAAAGTTGAGGGTCAAGGCCAAAACAATGAAGAAACCGAAAAGGACTTTTTCAGGGTTCACGCTATGTCTCCTTTGTCATCGGGGTATTTCATGCCGCAATGAGCCCAATGCTTATTGATTGATTCGTTGTACCGTCAGTTCGAGCTTTGTTCCGATGGGTGGCGCACGCTCAGCGTCGATAAAGACGAAACCCCACTGCTCCAGTCCGAGACCCAAGCGGTGTTCAATAATACTTGCTGGATCATGGACCACACCAATCAGCGTACCGTTCATCTGAGCAAAATAGCGGTCTCCTTCGATGAAGGTGGAACCGGTATAGCTCCATACCTGCTTTTTATTGTCCCTGGGCGCTTCACCACGCAACTTGACAAGATCGAGCAGATCGACCTCGACCCGCTTACCCTTCTCTTCCCAACTGACACGAATATCCACAGCATCACCCTCTACCGGTTTGGTATCGAAGTGATATTCAGGTAGTCGAACACCTTTGGCATCCAGGCCAATCAGAATACATGCCAGATTAAACTCAAAGGCATTGGCATCCATTTCAAGCACGCTCTCGTAGGATTTGAAGCCGCCCTTCATCACTGCCATATATTCTATCGGTCCACCCTCTTCATAATAGAGCATGGCACCCGGGAGGCTAAAACGCCCCGCTTTCTTGTCCAACTGAATGTTGCCGATACGATACTTGCCCCCCCCCAGATCCTCGACCCGGGGTTTCTCTTTCATCAAACCATCATCCATTTCACCGATTTGAGGCGGCATCACGGCCTGCCCCGCATCAGGCGTTTTGACCTCCGCCAAAACCGTGCCGGATAAGGCAAACAGGCCAAGCACAATAAAGGCTATTGCCGTGATTTTGATTCGACTCTCAGACATATTCTCTCCCTTCATGGTTTGATCCCCGTTACGATCCGATGCGGCATTGGCGGTGGAAAGGGACTCTTCTCTATACTAGTAAAACCCTGCTGTTTCATCCAATCCGCCACATCGGCATCCGCATGCACTCCACCATCTTCTGCTGTCAGCAACATGTTGAGGCCGAACAGAGTGGCAAACAGGGGACTGTTCCCACCTGCATCGGTAAACACATCGTTCACCACCAGCATGCCGCCCGGATCAAGGGCATCAAAGGCCCTCTGGATGAAGCCACGGCAAGTCTGTTCGCTCTCACGATGAAAAACACCTGAGATCAATACAACATCGTTACCCACTGGAAAAGCATCCTGCATGTAATCCAGCGGCTCGGTTTTGACTCGCTCAGACATTCCCATGGATTCAACGATCTCGACCGCTATCGTCACCACTTCAGGCAAGTCCAATACGCAGGAGTGCAGCGCCGGATTTTTTTTCGCAAACAGCGCCGAATAGGTACCCGGTCCACCGCCCACATCGATCATGCGGGTTCTCCCGGAGAGATCAACCAATTCGACCATAACCTGCCCGATACCCAACGCCCGATCATGCATGCCGTAGACAAAGTCACGGGTCTGTGCCTTGTCATTACCGGTATAGGTCTCAGGGGGCATTGGCGGCCTGTCCTCTTTCAACGCCTGTTCCAGGTTACCCCAGGTAGTGTAGAGATTATCGCTGTAACGGAGTGCATTGCCCAGATAGGCCGGACTTCCGGAGGTAAGGAAGGTTTGACTCAAGGGCGTATTGGTAAAGTTGTTTTCCCGCTCATCAACGAGATCCAGTCCGACGCAGGCTTTGAGGAACAGCCGCGTCGGTCTCGGCTGAGTACCCAGCGCAGTGGTAATCTCCTCCAGCGTTTTCGCACCATCCGAGAGTAGATCGAACAGCCCCATTCTATTGGCGGTAAGCAGAGTCTGTGAATCCCAATAGGCGGTCGACAACTGCATCAACGGTGCAGGACTCAAACCCTGCATGTTTTTGTTGGACTGACTCACTCCATTCTCCTTGTAGTGCTGTTTACAGGATTTTTCCATCTGTCAGATTCTAACCCAATCCGCTAGACTGAAGTAATTTTCAGCCATTCACAAATCCATGCGACTTCATAAACAACAGATCCTTGTCATCACCCTGGCACTGCTGATTCCCATCATCCCCTTCGTTGTGATCGGGGAACTTCCAGGGGAGCAGTGGCTCTCCGCCACCGATGACAACGCGTTCTACTTCGGATTGACCGGGGCGGGCCTGCTGGCCAGTGATATCCTGCTGCCGATTCCTTCGAGCATCGTAGGCACCATGCTCGGCGCCCGCCTCGGTATTATCCCAGGCTGGCTCTGGTGCTGGCTTGGACTGATGCTGGGAAATACGTTCGGTTGGCTGGCCGGGCGCATGCTGTTTTCCAGACCCGACAGAGAGCTGCCCGAAGCACCAACGCTGGTCATACTCGCCATCAGCCGACCGGTACCAGTGCTGGCAGAAGCGGTCGCCTTCGCCGCTGGGGCGGGAGGCATGTCACTGCGGCACTTTTTTCTGGTCACGCTCATCGCAAACGGACTGATCTCGCTTGTTCTGGCAGGTAACGGCGCCACCCTTCTGCCGGATTCATTTCTCGGGCCCGGCCTGTTGATTCCATTGGGTTTGCCAGTGATAACCTGGCTTGTCTGGCGACGCTATCGGAAACGGAGCGACGATAGCCGCAATGGTGCACACAGCGCACCCTACAGGGAGTAGAAACAGATCCCGGCAAGCAGATTGAATGCCTGCTAATATTTAATTCCGCGTAGGTGTTCCTGCCGAACTTTCATCGACTCACGGATATTGAACATCTCCTGCTGGATGAGTTCCAGCTTATGAAGCGTCTCTTCAGGCAGACCTTCCGGGTAGACCAATTCGCCATCAGCATTGTAATAACCGCCACTTTGCAAAAACCGGTCTGTCAACTCCGATATCTCACCTTCGTAGCGCTCTAAAGCTTCTTCAGCGATCTCCTTGATCTCGGCATCGGCCTGCACCTTGCCCAGATAAGACTCGAAGGAGACCTCTTCTGACTCTCCACCCTTGACCTGCTCTGCAACTACCTGACCACTTGCGGACTGAGATATTTTTTCCTGGTCTGTAACATCGGGTTTCTCCACCGGGGCTGGCGACTCCGCCTCCAGTGGCGACATCTCGATGACCTGACGCCCATCAGCAACAGGGAAGGGGGCAGATCCCGGCGTGTCATCTTCCTGTAACTGCACCGGCTGAATACCCTCCAGACCGTCAGTAGATTCCTCATCCCCTGAGAAGAGATCAAGGAGCATCAGTACGGCCACAAACGCAGCCCCAATTGTTATGATATTTTGCATCTTCATTAAGAAGAATAATGCGCCTATCTCACCCGCATTGCCAATAAAAAACCCACCCCGGCTCCAGCCGGGGCGGGTTTGTTGTTTCTCACTTGAAGGGCCTCCCTGGCCCCTGTTCATCCAGACTTATGGCGCCAACGGCGGCAAGTTTGGAGTAACATAGTGAGTACCGTCAGAGTCGAACTCAGCCTTCCATTCCCAGATTCCACCGAAGGGAACCCGACGGTTGAGGATAGTCTGAATATCGGCGGTCTTGGCACCAGGATCACAGGCAGTCGCTGCTTGCGCGGCGGGGGCCAGGGTACCCAAAGCCGACGTACCGGCAGCAATCGTTCGATTGTCCGGCACACCGGTAAGCGTCATCTCCAGGTTCTGGATTTCTGCGTCACCGATATTCTCGACCGTGATGATCATACCGTAGAGGTAGGTGTAACGACCCGTACGGGTAACCCAACAGTTCTCATAGTTGGTCACATAAGCCAGACCGACTGCGATGAACTCGGCACCGGACGCATCAGAGGCACCGTGATTATCGGTCACCCTCAATGTAGCAACGCCAGAGGTTGGAACTGGGAAGGTCTTGGTCACCACGGACCAGTCACCTACTGTTACAGGGGTACCGTCGTCAGGCACTTCGTTGAAAACAGCGTTACCGTTCAGATCCCACTCGTATGAGACGATAGTGTCACCTGGGTTCGGATCGAAAGATGCCGAGCCGTCGAAGATTACAGGAACACCAGGAATCGCAGCCCAAGGACCGTTGGTTACTGGAACCGGTGGTACCTGGAGTGTCTCCACATGAACATTCAGCGTGTCACTGTCGGTCATGGCCGGATCGGGGTTGGCAGGGGTACCACCATTATCCGTCACCTGCAGGGTCACCGTGTAATCTTCAGGTGAAAAAGTGTCTGCATAGACATTGCTGGCAGTCACACCAACCGAGCCTTCACCCGCTGCCGGGAAAGGTCCAGCCTCCCACCAGAGACCGTCGGCGGCATTGAAATCCCATCTGTAGACAAACAGTGCCTTGGTCGGATCAGTGTGCACCGAAGCAGAACCATCAAAGTTCACAACAGTGCCAGGCAGCACGGACTGGTCAGGACCGGCCTGCGCAACCGGTGGCAGACTGGCCACTTCAGGCGCCAGGATTGCCAGGGCGACATAGGTGTCGAAGTCCTGATTCCACCAGTTGGTCTGACCACGGAAATAACTGCCGTTCACACCAGCATAGAACTGACGGCTGTTGACCAGCCAATCGGTGTATGCCTGCTCCCAGTCGATACCCCGGAAGTTGTCATCCGGAATACCATAGAGCTTCATTGCCTTGTAGAAGCCATACATGGAGTAGAAATTGGGCCTGTTATCGCTGCTCCAGAACTGACTTTCGAGATAGTTGAAAGCATTCTGGACTCGCGCATCGGTGACGGGCGTGCCCACCCACTGGTGAGAGATCACACCTGCGGCGGTACGTGCATAGTTGGGACCACCGCAGTATGTATAACAGAAACCACCATTCACATACTGTGAGTAGTTCAACCAGCCCAACTGCTGGGTCTTGGCTGCCGGATTGGCGTCGATCTGCCAGCGGGCAGCGGCCTCAGCCAGTGCCAGTACCGGCCACTGGTTGACGGAGTTATCGGGCCCACCGGAGTGTTCCCAGTAACGCCAACCGTTGCGGACACAGCTGTTGGCATCGCCCTGCGACCAGACTAGATAGTCCTTGGTGTCGACTGCGATGTCATACAACGTCATACCGTTGACCGCAGCATTGCCGTAATTGACCACATGGGATTGCCCGGTCGCCAGACTGCCAGCATTGACGATAGCCATCATCATGAACGGGGTGTAGTACTGGTTGGTGGACTGGAAGCGAAGACCCTTGTTGTCGTTGTCGTTGTCGTTGTCGTTGTCGTTGTCGTTGTCGTTGTCGGCATCAGTATCACCCAACTCAGGGTCGCCTACGCAAGCCTGGTTGGTCATGTTGATGTGAGCCGGGTAGTTCCGCAGGATACAGGCCAGACCATCCTCGACCACCGCCTTATAGATATCTTCGTCGTTGGAATCGAGGTTATGGCCGTGATTCTCGAAGGCAAGCAGCGCCATACCGGTGGACGCACCATACTGGCCACTGCCATAGAAGCAGCCGCGAACACTGCTGGTAGGGGTGGTCACAATGCGATTATAGGAGTAGCGCAGACCGTCATCGATCGCATCGTTCTTCTGGCGGTTCAGATTATCTGTACCTATGACCAGCATGTTGATGGTTTCGGAGTCGGTGTCTGCAATGTTACCGGGGTCCCGGCAGGTAAGCCGCGCCCAGTGAGGTGTTGCAGAAGTATAGGTGTGGGTTGTATAGATAAAGCGGGTAGCGCCCGGAGCAGCCCATGGAGTGGCGGGGGTGCCGTCACTGAACTGCCAGCTGCACTCATAGGCTGCTGCGCCCTCTACGTTGCCGAAGAGTATGCGCTGCTCATTTACCAGTGCATAGGCCGTCGTTACATTATCACCACTTGGCTGTACGCGTACGTTTACCGCCGCCCCCACGCTGGACATCGCCAGCATGGCTAGCGGCGCAAGCATTGCCAGCCAACGCCATTTTATCGATCTCTTCATCGGATTCCCCTCCGTTACTACCTGAATTGGCATCCGTGCCGACTTTTCATTCCGACTCAAATCTCCTTCAATCGCCACGTACGGATGATTTGTCCGCATTCTCCCCGTGGATTCCAGACAGACTATGAGCCCGAACTCCTTATTCCAAGTTTAGGAATCAAGACTGCGCCTTACCATGTTAAACCCAGACAATTCGATCAATAACAGCGATAACAATGACACTGATCAATTCATCTATCGGAGAGGTAAAACCGATATCACCCCAACCTGATTTACAACTGCAAATCGCCAGGATAAAAAGCTGGGAGACTGTCGGCAGAGGGGATATATCCGACAGAATCCCAGGCAATAAAAAACCCACCCCGGCTCCAGCCGGGGTGGGTTTGTTGTTTCTCACTTGAAGGGCCTCCCTGGCCCCCGATCATCCAGACTTATGGCGCCAGAGGCGGCAGGTTTGGAATTACATAGTGAGTGCCGTCTGAGTCAAACTCAGCCTTCCATTCCCAGGTTCCACCGAAGGGAACACGGCGATTGAGAACAGTCGATATATCGGCAGTCTTGGCGCCAGGATCACAGGCAGTCGCTGCCTGAGCAGCAGGAGCCAATGTACCCAAGAGCGACGTATCATCGACAATCGTGCGGTTGTCAGGCACACCGGTCAGCGTCATCTCCAGGTTCTGGAGTTCTGCGTCACCGATATTTTCAACCGTGATGACCATGCCGTAGTGGTAGGTGTAACGACCCGTGCGGGTAACCCAACAGTTCACATAGTCGGTCACATAGGCCAGACCGACTGCGATGAACTCGGCATCGGAGGCAGCAGAGGCACCGTGGTTATCGGTCACCCTCAATGTAGCCACACCAGAGGTTGGAGCCGGGAAGGTCTTGGTCACCACACCCGGAGCTACGGGGGTACCATCATCAGGCACTTCGTTGAAGACGCCATCACCATCCAGATCCCACTCGTACGACGTGATGGTATCACCCGGGTTCGGATCGAAGGATGCCGAGCCGTCGAAGGTTACCGGAACGCCAGGAATCGCAGCCCAAGGACCGTTGGTTACTGGAACCGGTGGTACCTGGAACGTTTCCACATGAACATTCAACGCGTCGCTGTCGGTCATGGCCGGATCGGGATTGGCAGGGGTACCGCCATTATCCGTCACCTGCAGGGTCACCGTGTAGTCTTCTGGTGAACTTGTGTCGGCATAGACATTGCTGGCAGTTACGCCAACCGCGCCTTCACCCGCTGCCGGGAAAGGTCCTGCTTCCCACCAGAGACCGTCGGTGGCATCGAAGTCCCATCTGAAGACAAACAGTGCCTTGGTCGGATCAGTGTGTACTGAAGTGGAACCGTCAAAGTTCACCACAGTGCCAGGCAGTACGGACTGGTCAGGACCAGCCTGTGCAACCGGTGGCAGACTGGCTACTTCTGGCGCCAGGATTGCCAGGGCGACATAAGTGTCGAAATCCGTGTTGAACCAGTTGTAGATACCACGGAAGTAACTGCCCTTATAGGTGGCGGACGTGAACTGACGACTGTTGACCAGCCAATTGGTGTACTCCTGAGTCCAGTCGATACCCCGGAAGTTGTCGTCGGGAATACCATAGAGCTTCATCGCCTTGTAGAAACCATACATGGCGTAGAAGTTCCGGGTGTTGCCGTCGCTCGCGGTGGTGAAGAAGTTACGCTCCAGGTAGTCCAGCGCGCGCTGTACTCTTGAATCACCGATAGCTGTACCCACCCACTGGTGATCGATCACGCCCGCTGCGGTGCGTGCATAGTTGGCGCCACCACAGTAGGTGTAGCAAAAACCACCGCCGTGACCGGTAGTACCCGGATACTGAGATGCGGTCAGCCATCCATCCTGCTGGGTCTTGGCAACCGGATTGGAATCTATACCCCAACGGGTAGCCGCCTCAGCCAGCGCCAGCGCGGGCCACTGGTTCGCGGAGTTATCCGGACCAGCGGAGTGTTCCCAATAACGCCAACCGTTACGGACACAGCTGTTGGCATCGCCCTGCGACCAGACCAGGTAGTCCTTGGTGTCGACTGCGATGTCATAGAGTGACATGCCGTTGACCGCAGCATTGCCGTAATTGACCACATGGGACTGCCCAGTTGCCAGACTGCCCGCATTGACGATAGCCATCATCATGAAGGGGGTGTAGTACTGGTTGGTGGACTGGAAGCGCAGGCCCTTGTTGTCGTTGTCGGCATCAGTATCACCCAACTCAGGATCGCCTACGCAAGCCTGGTTGGTCATGTTGATCGCCGTGGGATAGACCCGCAGAATACAGGCTAGGCCCTCTTCGACCACTGCCTTGTAGATATCCTCGTCGTTGGAGTCGAGGTTATGGCCGTGGTTCTCAAAAGCAAGCAGTGCCATACCGGTGGACGCACCATACTGCCCGCTACCATAGAAACAGCCCTGATAGGAGCCGCCGGTAAGGATACGGTTGTATGAGTAGCGTAGACCGTCATCGATCGCATCGTTCTTCTGGCGGTTCAGATTATCTGTACCTATGACCAGCATGTTGATGGTTTCGGAGTCGGTGTCTGCAATGTTACCGGGATCCCGGCAGGTAAGCCGCGCCCAGTGAGGTGCTGCGGATGCATAGGTGTGGGTTGTATTGATAAAGCGGGTAGCGCCAGGTGCAGCCCATGCAGTGGCGGGGGTACCGTCACTGAACTGCCAGCGGCACTCATAGGCTGCCGCGCCCTCTACGTTGCCGAAGAGTATGCGCTGCTCACCTGACAACGCATAGGCTGTCGTTACATTATCACCACTTGGCTGTACGCGTACGTTTACCGCCGCCTCCACGCTGGACATCGCCAGCATGGCTAGCGGCGCAAGCATCACCAGCCAACGCCATTTAATCGATCTCTTCATCGGATTCCCCTCCGTTATTTGAGACTACTTGATTTGGCCATCCAGGCCGGTTTATTCATCCCGGCTCAAAGCCCGTCCTTTTCCACGTGCAGACGGTTGGTCCGCATTCTCCCCGTGGTTTCAGACAGGCTATGAACCCGAATTCCTTGATTGTCGTTTAAGCTTTGGTGCGGCGCTTTGCCATGCCAAGTCCTGCCAGCCCTGCAAGCATCAGCAGCAGTACTGAAGGCTCAGGAACCGGGCCACCGCCACCGGTGTTGTCGACAACAGTCACATTGAAATTGTCGATGCGGAAGGCATCGCCAACAGCTGCCGTATCGAACAGCCAAATGGTGTCGAATGCGAGATCCACCAGGGAGATGCTCATCGCTTCAAATGCTGTTCCGGACTGGGTGATAGTGTCAGAACCAACAACCGCACCACCAAACAACGCCTGCATTACCAGCGTGGAGGCACTTGGCAGCGGGGAGTCAAACATGGCATCCACAGAGATGGTGGTATCGAAACCGGTACCGCCAACCGATGCGCCGGGGGCGTCGATGTTGATAAAGCTCTTATCGGGGCCAGCACCCATGATTTCATACGTATCAGCGCCGCTGAGCAGGAACTCATTGGGATCACCGAAATCGGTGGTTACAAATGTGTCGGCCCAGGAAGTGAAATCACCCGCAGAGAACTGGTAACCTTCAACCAGCGGATCGGGAGTGCCGTCCAGACCCAAAAAATCGATCGGCATCGCAGATGCCGCCGAACCCCAAACCAGAAGAGCCGCGCCCGCCAGGGCCAGTGCGGTGCTCTTAAAGCCATTACCAATTACACGATTCATTATGGAAACCTCCAGGTCAACGAAATTGCAGTTTGTAAACTGACAACATTCTTTCAAAGTCGACTTATACTGAGCAATTTCCAGGCCAATAAACTATTAATGCTTATATTTCAAATAGTTAATGACATTCACTCAAAACAAAGGAAGTCTATTTGTTCCCAATTGTAAAGTTATCCGGCACCTGTGAAATCTCAAAACCAGCACGAAACAGGAAGCTTGTTCCTTTATGGCAGTCTACCTTACGAGGCAATCGTTTGAAGTTTGTTTTACCCACTGGTTTAAACGCTACTATTCAATGACTTGTCGCTGATTCTGGAGATCAAAATAAAAATAAGTTTATTAGCACCTGCTTAATTCGTGCCGTGCTGACAAAGCAAAAAAGTGTAAATTTTCCCGACACATTTTTTTACTCTCCATTAAAACCAAAAGCTAAGATATGCTGTGTCGAGACAAAAGCAGTGAGTTCAGCGAGTTACATGTTTAGCGACGGCATCTACAAGCGACTCTTTATCCCCTATGTGGTTACTCTGCTCTTCAGTGCAGGCATGGCTTGGTGGATGGGCAGTCAACTCTTTTCCGAAACATTGGAAAAGCGTCTGCACGAACAGCTGATCCACGCCGTAGAGACACTCTCCCGCAGGGATTTTCCGCATACGACCGGCATCGTAGAGCAGCTATCACACCTGATCAGGGCCGATCTATCCCTCATCGGTGCCGATGGCATGATTGACTTTACGACCTTTCAGGGAGAGAGAGGCAATCTGCAAACGATTATCACTGGATTGCTCGCCGATCACCCTAACCTGCTGAACTCCGAATATCGCCACAGAGTCGACTTGAGGGGGGCGGACTATCTGCTGGTGATGCGGCCCATAGAAACTCGCGGTAACAGAAACATATCTTACGTGGCCGCCCTCTCAAACCTGTCGGATATCCGCGCAACTTCACACCGAATGGCCTGGTGGCTGGGACTGGGGGTCATCTCCGGGCTGCTGCTGGTGGCCTGGGTCGGTCACCGCACCAGCCGCAGCATCACCCTGCCCATTGGAGAACTGGCGGAGATGGCTGAGAAGATCGCCGCCGGGCAGCGCCAGACTTCCGTAACCATCCACCGCCGGGACGAAATCGGCCATCTTGCGGCCGCCTTGAATACTATGGCGGGCAGACTGCAGGAGTACGAAAATACGGTAGCCGAACAGAGCCGCATGGCCACGCTGGGGGAGATGACCGCCCGCATCGCCCACGAAATCCGCAACCCATTGACCGCCATCAAGATGCAGTTGCAGCTATTGAAGGAGACCTCCGGCAAAGAGGATCTTGGTGTATTGCAGACACTGCTGGACGAGGTTGGACGACTGGAATTGATCGTCTCCGGCACCCTGCAGCATCGCCTGCCGGCAAAACCGACAAAGACCACCATCGATGTCAATCTGCTGATCGATGAAATCATCCACCTCACCCGACTACAGTTCGAGCACCAGCACATTCAGTTGGAGATGACGCCCGGTCGATCTCTCCCCCCACTCTCCGCCGACAGAGATATGCTCCGGCAGATACTGCTCAACCTGCTGCTCAATGCCAAGGATGAACTGCCGGACGGCGGTAAGATTTTTCTGAGCACAGGCTTGGAGACCGGAGGCCGCAGCCTGTGGATTGCTGTGGACGATTCGGGACCGGGCATTCCGCCGCATCGGCAGGATACGCTGTTCGATCAACCCAGCAGTGACAAACCCGGTGAATTCGGTCTTGGATTGCGACTCTGCCGCGAGTTGGCCGAGCTTCATGGCGGACAGATTCGCGCCGAAAAGAGTAAACTTGGCGGCGCCAGATTTTTCCTCAGCCTGCCACTTCAGGATACCACCGCATGAGCAAGATCCTCATCGCCGACGACGAACGCGCCATCTGCGACGCCTTCTCCCGTCTGTTCGAAATGGAGGGACATGAGGCGCTGATCGCCAGCAATGGAAAGGAGGCCTTGCAGGTGATCCGCGAACAACATCCCGACGCGGTTTTCATGGATGTCAGAATGCCCGGTATGGACGGGATCGAGACACTGGCTCAAATCCGTGATGAGATCGGCGGGCTGCCTGTTGTCATCATGACCGCCTATGGCGCAATGGAGACGGCCATGGAGGCGGTGCGCCTCGATGCCTTCGACTATCTGGGCAAACCGGTGGAGCTGACCCGCGTCAGGCAGCTGCTGCACCAGATGCTCGAACAGTCCGCCACCGAGCCGCCCACCTCTGAAGCCGAAACTGAGCAGCCGGAACCGGAAACTGAGCCCAGGCTCGTGGGACAGAGCGCTCCCATGCAGGAGCTTTTCAAACTGATGGGACTGCTGACCACTAACAACATGACCGTGCTGATCACCGGCGAGAGCGGCGTCGGTAAGGAGTTGGTGGCACGGGGCATCCACCGGCACAGTAGACAGTCTGAGGCCCCATTTGTCGCCATCAACTGCGCCGCCATCCCGGAAAACCTGCTGGAGAGTGAACTCTTCGGCCATGAAAAAGGGGCCTTTACCAGCGCCGAAACACGTCGTATCGGGCGTTTTGAAAGCGCCGCCGAGGGCACTCTGTTCCTCGACGAAATTGGTGAACTTCCCCTGCCGCTGCAGGGAAAGTTGCTGCGGGTCCTACAGGAACGGAGTTTCGAGCGTATCGGCAGCAGCACCCCCATCCCCTTGCGGGCTCGACTGATCACCGCCACCAACCGGAATTTGGCCCAGGAGGTTACAGACAAGTGTTTTCGGGAAGATCTTCTTCATCGCCTCAATCTGGTCACTCTACAGGTCCCGCCGCTACGCAATCGTCAGGAAGATATCGGACTGCTGGCCCACCATTTCTTAAAACAGGTGGCAGGTGAATTGAACAAACCACTGTCCGATTTTGAACCTGGTGTCATTGAGCGGCTGCGTGCCCATTCCTGGCCGGGAAACGTCAGAGAACTGGAGCATGTCATCAAACGCTCCGCACTACTCGCCCGGGGCAACAAATTAACCAATCATGACCTTGCACTGGAGAACGAGCCGCCCAAAATAACAACTCAAGAGGCCGGATCAACCAGTGACGATACGTTCAGGCAACTGAGTGAAACTCTGCGTTACGCCCTACGCCAACTGGTTGCAGAGAAAACCGAGGGGTCTTTTCATACACTGATCAGTTTCGCCGAGGGGGAACTGATCGATGAAGCACTCCGCCTCTGCGACGACAACCAGGTCTCTGCAGCCAAACTGCTCGGACTCCACAGAACCACGCTGCGCAACAAAATTCCGTCTCGCGACAATTGAGTGACATCTTACTGCACAGCTGACAAATGCCTAATAAATACGCGTAACAAATTGATAATTAACGTATTATTATATTTTCCACATCTCTGGCAGGAAATATACTGTACGATTCATGTACAAAACACACTTTTCTTCCCGCTCCATAAATGCTGTCCTTATCCATATTATCCTTTTGTTTTTTAAACGTTTTTTTAAGCAGCATTGACTAGCTGAAAATATTGGCCCCCTTTTTGCTTGATTATTACTGAAACCAAAAGTCAACGGAAACAGCCGACCACTCCCCTCCGTGTCGGCAGTTACCATCCGATCCGCCTCTCCCCTTTGGATCGTGATGTACCAGGATGGTAAACTCAGTGTCGTGCCCGCAAGGGCACTCACTTTTTTCAAGGCACGGCAAAGGGCGGCTTCAGTGATGTCATATTGGGTAAAGCCGGCAATCTGCGTCCCGAGATCTCGCGACACCATCCTTTACTCAAGAATCCTGCCAACAAGCCGACCAGGACTTAAACCAAACTATTTTTCGGACGCTTTACAGGGATCATGAAAAGAAAAAGTTCCTCCAGGAAAATTGGCATCTGGCTCGCCGGCGCTCGCGGCGATATCGCAACAACCTTGATGGTCGGCACCTTGGCAGTACGAGCCGGACGGGTTTCCAGCAGCGGCATGGTCACCGAGATCCCGCCCATCAACGATCTCGATTTGGCAGACCTGGACTCGTTGGTATTCGGCGGCCTGGATGTTATCGAGGGTTCCCTGGTGGATACAGCCCGTATCGTTGCCAGGCGTTCCGGCACCTATACCTACGAGTTGATTGATGCCATCGAATCCGATCTGCAGGCCATAGACGAAGATATCGTCTACGAACCTACGGCACTCTGGGGACCCGATTCGCCGGTCGAAACACGCCCCAATATGTCGATGTTCGTCTCCAGGGTTCGCAGTCATCTGAAACGTTTCAAGGAGCGGCACGCACTCGAACATCTGGTGGTGGTCAATCTCACCTCATCCGAATCCCTGCCTGTGGAAACCGAAGCCCATGAGACGAAAGCGGGCATCGAATTACTCATCGAAGAGAACCGCTCCGAATCACTGACCCCGAGCATCTGCTATACCCAGGCCGCTTTTCTTGAAGGCTGCTCCTATATAAATTTCACCCCCAATCCCGGCTCTGACCTGAAGGGTCTGCACGAACTGGCGGACCAACAGGGTGTGCCATTCTATGGCAATGACGGCAAAACCGGCGAGACACTGGTCAAGACCGCCCTGGCGCCCATGTTTGCCTATCGCAACCTGCGAATCCTTAGCTGGGAAGGCACCAACATGCTGGGTAACGGAGACGGCAAGACGCTGGACGACCCGGACCACAAAGTGGCCAAACTGCGAAACAAGGGTAATGTTCTCGACTCGATCCTTGGATACTCCCCTCACGGTGGGATCGATATCAACTATGTCCCTTCACTGGGAGACTGGAAAACCGCTTGGGATCTGATCCATTTTCAGGGTTTCCTCGACGTCAAGATGACCATGCAGTTCACTTGGCAGGGCTGTGACTCCATCCTGGCGGCACCGCTGGTACTGGATATGATCCGCCTCAGCGAGTTCGCCGCACGGCAGGGTGAATCCGGCCCCATGTATCACCTCGCGGCCTATTTCAAGAACCCCATCGATTGCGATGAATTGGCACTCTACCCCCAGTTCCAACTCCTGCTCGAATATGTTGATAGTCATCTGCAGAGAAATACCGGAGCGGCCAACCTGGAAAGCATTGACTGACGATGCTCCATCCGGCACTTGGCGAACGGATGAATCCGGTGCAGATAAAGAATTGGCTGCTGCGTTGTGGACTCACGGCACTATTGTATTGGTGCTGCTGTTTCAACACTCGATGACCTCCTCCGGATCATCCTTCCCCTCTAATGCATGGCTGCTGGTCAACCTGGGATTGGCAACCTCCCTGACCTGCCTGCTGATGCTGCCACACACTGGCAGCACGCTCTCTCTTGTTTTCAACAGCATGGCCTCCACTGGCGTGTTTCTGCTGATGCTGTTTACACACGACAAAGGCACGATCCCCAATACCATTCTGTTGCAGAGCACACTTGCGGTATTCACCATCACTCTGCTGCTGTCCACTCTTGCGGGTTTTCTGAAAAGATTTCGTGCAACCGCATATATCGCTCTACCGACGGTATTTTTTCTGGCACTGGTTGCCGGTAGCGCCACCCTCTGGCTTGGTCCCCTGGTTGAGCTTTTTGTTTTCAGTGACGCCGCAGTCAATGCAATCATCGCAATAAGCCCCCTGAGCTATCTATCCGCCGCCGCTGAGTATGACTACCTGCGTAGCGAGTGGTTCTATCGCAACACACCCTTCGGCAGCCTGCGTTTCACCTATCCTGGTAGCCTGCAACTCGGCGCTATCTATCTGGGGTTTGCCGCAGCGTTGCAAACCCTGACCCTGCGGATTAACCCAGACCCGCGTTGAATCGATAAAAATGATGGAGAGACATTACCCATGAAATTGATGACCAAGTTACTAACATTTCTGTTCACCTTCCTGTTGGCTTTCAGCGTCTCCGCCACGGATGCCAGCATGGATTCAGGGCTGAAGAGTAAAGCCAAGCGCGCCACCGATAACGGCCTGCGTTACCTGCGGGAACAGCAAGACGAAAACGGCTCCTGGTCGGGCTCAGTCGGCATCACCTCACTGGCGCTGCGGGCCTACCTGGAGAGTCGCCGCAAATATACCGAGGATGACGGCCCCTTCATCACCAAGCCGGTTCAGTTCCTGCTTTCTCATGTGAAGGAGGATGGTTCCATCAGTGAGTCCATCAACAACCGCAACTACAACACGGCAGTTGCCATCACCGCGCTACAAGCCACCGGCAATCCAAAGTACAAACAAACCATCGAAAACGGCCAGAAGTTTCTGAAGGGACTGCAACTGGACGAGAAAGACGGTTATAAAAAGGATCACAAATACTACGGCGGCATTGGCTACGGTGGAGACGAACGCCCTGACCTTTCCAACGAATACCTTGCCATCGAAGCAATGAAGGCCACCAGTCTCGATCCCAACGATCCGGTTTGGGAGAAGGCGCTGGTCTTTGTCAGCCGCTCCCAGAACAACAGTGAAACCAATGATCTTAAATGGGCAAAGAATGATGGTGGCTTCGCCTATATGCCCGAATACAGCCCACATGGGGACGCCGTCTCCTATGGCAGTATGACCCATGCCGGACTCATCAGTCTGCTGTTTGCAGGTGTCGACAAGAATGACCCCAGGGTGCAGTCAGCCTTTAACTGGATCCGTGCCAACTACACTCTGGATGAGAATCCCGGCGCGAAGAAAAATCAGGGACTGTTCTACTACTACAACGCTTTCGCAAAGAGCATGTATGCCTTCGGTGAAGCAGAAGTCACTGACAGCAACGGCATCAAGCATAATTGGCGCAACGACCTGACCGAAAAACTGCTCGGCCTGCAGGACAAAGACGGCTCCTGGGTCAACCCGGACTCTCCACGCTGGTGGGAAGGCAACAAAAACCTGGTGACCGCTTGGGCCGTCATCTCCCTGAATCATGTCATCCGTTAATGGATGCCTATGACTTATTGTCATTTCGGGCGTAGCGAGAAATCCAATACCTCGCAAATCATTCATGGTTTCTGGGGTTTGAGATCTCTCCCTCCGGTCGAGATGAGAATGAGGTAATTAATCAGACTTTTTTAAAGGAGCCTACCCTGCCTCGCCTTTTTCGCGTCTCTATTCTGCTGATCCTGCTGCTGCCCGCTGTTCAAGCAGCAGCAGGATCTTTTGCAGATCTGCGCGTACATGCAGGTTTGCTGGGAAAATTCCAGCCAGGGACAACCACCGAAACCGGGGTGGAGATCGTCTCATCTCATGCCGCAAGAGCTGATCTCACAATCTCGGATGCCAACGGCAGAACCATCCATCATTTGCAATTAAACGAACACGCCAGAAAAAAACTCTGGATCGGCATCAAACCCAAAAAGGATGGTTCGGTTACCGTCACCCTGACAGCACCAAGTGAAAAAACGCTCACTCACTCTATCACCCTTACAACCACCAGATTACCTATCACCCTGGTTTCCATTGCACCGGGGGAGCGAAAGCGGTCCACCGCTCAGCTGAAAACAGCAGAAGAGAACGTTATCGTGATGCTCTCTTCCGCCGGGTTTCCTCATACCACTCAGGGATATGGCGCTGTCCAATCGGTCATTACCGACCTGGAAAGCCTGGCTGCCCTTGAGCAGCGACAGTCGGAGGCCTTGGGTCAATATCTGGCGGGATGCGGCATCCTGCTGCTAGACAAGGCATCTTCATCAGTGGTTGAACGCCTGGGCAGATCAGCCGGTTGCGGTGGACAGCTTATCCGCAGTTACGACCAACTGTCGGAGATTCCCCAACTACTGCAGCAACTCGATGAACTGCGTCCGCCAAGACTACCCGAGAGCAAAACCCTGGCATTGCTCACCAATAGCCTGCCCCACCTTGCCGTGCCGTTATACCTTTTTGGTTATCTTCTGCTCATGATGCTGTTGGCGCTCCCGCTTCTGACTGCTGCTACAGGTCTGGTGGTCTGGTGGTCTGGTACGGTGCAGGGGGGCAGCAGCTTACACTCTGGGCCGAAGCGGAGACAGGAGATCCTATCGCCAGGCTGGCGGCGATCCAATACAGCGGTGGTGACCGCAGAGGTTTTCAGGAGACGGCATTTACCAGGGATATGGCTATAACACGTCTTGGGAACCAGCAGGCATCCACACCGATCGAACTCAGAGAAGGGAGCGATCTCTATCATCTGACCAGCGAAACGGCGTTGTTTGCGCCGACACGCTATCGTCTGGACGGCATCATCCGGCAACCCCACCGGCTCTCATTGAAACTGGACAATGGTCAGCCGATAGTTCGCAATGCCGGAACCAGCACCACTCCTGCCGGACGACTGCTCTGGAAACACCACAGTTATGCACTACCCGCTCTTTCACCTGATGAAACATGGCAGCCTGAACAGCAGGGCGAAGCCCCCACAACCCCTGCCGAGCGACTACTGAGCCGACGGCTCCCATTCAACAGCGCCGCACTGCTGATCCCAATTTCCCAGGGGTGGGGAGGATTCGCCCCTTCAGCCACTTCGACCACAGGCTGGTTGGTAATCCGTTCCTCCACGGGGAGGCGATCATGAACCTGATCCGGCTCGCCACTTTAAGCAGTCTGGCCTATCTGCTGCCACTCACGCTCTGGCTGACTGCACAGCTGGAACTCAATGACTGGGCAGCTGCCAGAGTGACGACACTGTTCGATCAAGCAGTCCATGTCACACTCGTTGCACAGGTCATTGGCGTGATAATGCTCTTCTTTAAACCTGTCGAAAGTTCGTGGCAAAACGACATCATGGCGGTGGCGGTGGTACTCTTTTTCCCACTGCCGCTACTGACCCTGAGTTGGCTCAGCGGCAGCTTGGAGATTATCCCCGCTGCACTGGGATCACTTGTGGTCACACTAACCGGGTTGACCGCAATGGGTATCCGGCAGGGTCTGAGCTACATCCTGCCAAATCCAGCCGTCAGGGAGGGGATGATCGGTACGCTGCAGATTGCACTGCTCATACTGCTCTGGCAGTTCCGTCAAGTCTGGTGGGGGTGGGCCGGACTGTGAGTGAAGCACTACTCAAGACGCTGCCAAGACTGGTTCGGCGGCAACAGCGGCGGCTCTGGTCGGCACAACTGCTGACACGGACAGCGCTACCGTTCGGCTGGCTGGTCATCATCCTCTTCTCCAGCGGAGTTATCCACCAAGGATGGCTGCAGTTGAACAGCCCGTTGTTTTTCACCCTTGCCCTGCTGCCTCCCGCCCTCTATCTATCGGTGGTGGCTATCCGGCAGATGCCCACGACGGCAGAAGGTGCAACAGCAGCGGATACCCAAATCAAAGCCCATGCGCTTTTCCTCTCGGCTTGGGAGATCACCGCTTTTCGTCAAACGCCCTCCAGCACACAAAAATTACTGCTCACCCGTGCCGCCGCAAAACTTCCCCACTGGCAGGAACAGTTAAGATCAAAACCCAAACAACGTCCCGGTCCATCTCTCCTGCTTGGAATCACCTTGGCGATTCTCGGTAGTTTCCTGCTTCTGCAGCCGGGCAAGGTAACCCAGAAAGCATTGGAAAGCGGAATCAGTGACGACGCAAAACAGCAGCTATCAAAGGACTCGGAAACAATCGACCCTGTGGCTGCCATCAATGCAGTACTTTTGGCAGAAAAAAAGACGGCGAGGCTACAACATGAGTCCCAGGCTGCCACGCAGCATGCCAAGGCAAAAGGCGCTCCCCCTAAAGAGGAACAGACCGGGAATCCTTCTGACCGACAATCCCCGGAGAAGGGGAACGAATCCCAGATGGAACGCGGCAAGAACGAAAAAAACCGGAAAAATCCGGCAGCCCGGAATATCGTTGTCAGCGAAGTCGGGGAGAACCCTGGAGAATCCGCCGAACGACATAGCGGAACAGCCCCCGGCCTAGATGTTTCTGTCAGAACGGATCAGACAACCGGCCAGGCAGCGCCATTCTCACAGCAGCGCTACCAGGATGTCTCCCTGGATTCTGACCGGAAGAGCCAGGCATTTGACCGGCACACGGGTCAACATCTGACAACTACCCACCAGCCACTGGAATCAGGGATAGCATCAGCCGACCGGGTTATCATCGTCGGCGCTGCCGATCAAATACTATCCACCTCTATGACACCAGACCAACGTATGCTGGTAGAGCGCTATTTCAAACAGTTGAGCCAATTCGATGAAAGCAAGCCGTGAACTTACCGAATCCGACTTCCAGGATGCCCATGACGACCTCAGAAGTCTGAAGCAGGCACTGGAAAGCACCATCGTAGGACAGGAGGGACTGATCGATCGTCTGCTCATCGCCTTCACCTCGGGGGGACACATCCTGCTTGAGGGACTGCCCGGCTTGGGAAAGACCCATCTGGCCAAGGCACTGGCCGGAGCCACCGGCCTCAAATTCTCACGGGTGCAGTGCACGCCGGATCTGATGCCTGCGGATATCACCGGCAGTGAGATCCTGATCCGGGACCCCCAAGGTGAGCAGCGGC
This sequence comes from endosymbiont of Escarpia spicata, assembly GCA_003349915.1. Classification (GTDB taxonomy): domain Bacteria; phylum Pseudomonadota; class Gammaproteobacteria; order Chromatiales; family Chromatiaceae; genus QGON01. The sequence continues at coordinate 143,932 of QFXE01000001.1, read as the reverse complement.
CCGATCTTCGCCCCGCTGGTACTGGTGGACGAGGTCAACCGCGCCACCCCGAAGACCCAGGCCGCACTGCTTGAGGCGATGCAGGAACATCAGGTCACCCACGCCGGGATCACCCACCCCCTGCCCTCGCCGTTCTGGGTAATGGCAACCCAAAATCCTATCGAGATTGAAGGCACCTATCCGCTGCCGGAGGCCCAGCTCGACCGTTTTCTGGTGAAGCTCAACGTGGAGTTTCCCAGCGAAGCGGCCCTGCTCTCCATGCTCGACATCTCCCTTGACGACGAACCGTCCGAGCATCTGCAACCGGTACTGGATCTGGAACGTCTGGTATCGATCATGGCGACCGGCCGGGAGATCGTGATCGCCGACAGGATCAAACAGGCAGCGGTAACCCTGCTGCTCGCCACCCATCCCGACACGTCAGGCGGAACCAGCCACTTTCGCTACGGCGCCAGCCCAAGGGGTCTGCAGGCGCTGCTCAAAACCGCCAGAATCCACGCGCTGTTACAGGGTCGCCTGCAGGTCGATTTTGACAATCTGGCCAGGATGGCGTTGCCGGTGCTGCGCCATCGGGTGTTGCTCACTATTGAGAGTGAACTGGACGGCATCAACAGCGACAGCATCCTGCGTCAGATCATCCAGGAGTGGCGGAGCCGGATCTGATGCATCCCCTCGAGGCGCTGAATGAGCAGGAACTGGGTCAGTTGACCCGTATCGCCGATCATCTGTTCAATACCCGTCTGCTGCTGGCCCCGGGCCACCGGCCCAACCGCATGCGGGCCGGATTCGGGGTGGAGTTTCTGGACCATCGGGAGTTCGTTCCCGGTGATGACCTGCGGGATATCGACTGGCGCGCCACCGCCCGCAGCCGCCACCCAAAGATTCGCCGCTACTGGGACGAGGCGGCCGCTGACTGGACCATCTGCCTCGACCACAGCGCATCGGGATAAATGGGCGCTGGCGGCTCAATGTGCCGCCGCGCTGGCCTATCTGCTGATCCACCTGGATCACCGGGTCGCAATCCTGCTCTTCAGCGACCAAGTCGATCAGCGGGTTCCGCTTGGGCGAGGATCCAACCACTACGCCCGCGTACTGCAAACCCTGCGGAAAACCATGCCCCTGACATCCGGTGGTGGGTCGGATCTGCGCGCCTGCATCTCCCATATCAAACGCCGCAGCCCGGTGTTCGTCATCAGCGATTTTCTGGTGGAGGATGGCATGCGCCCCGGCCTGGACAGGCTCAGGTTGCTTGGGGACCGAATCCACGCCCTCCAGGTTCGGGCTGACAACGACTTCCCTGATGGTGGCGATGAGATGACACTCATGGATGTGGAGAACGGCGAAACACTTGCCGTCACGCCGACAGAAACCGACCGGAAACATTTCAAACTGACGCTGGACGCCTTCTCAGCCTCCCTCGAAAACTATTGCCACCGCCGCCATATTCAGTTCTCCCATGCCACACCGGACATCCCCTGGAAATCGGTACTGACCCACCATTTTCACACCAGAGGCAGAACCTCGTGATCGGCCTGGGCGCACCACTCTGGCTCCTCCTGCTGAGTGGCCTGCCGCTGCTGCGCTGGCTGCACCGCTTCCAGCGGCAGGGCCGCATTCGACCCACTGCCGCACTCTTCCTCTGGCGACGCATCCAGACCGAGGGTGCCGCAGGGAACTCCCCCACCAAACCCGATCCGAGATGGCGCTTGCGGGCAGTAATTGCCACTCTTCTGGTTCTGGCGCTGAGTGATCCCTATCGGGAAACAATAAGCGGTATACCCATGGAAGTCTGGCTCGATGATTCTCTGAGCCAGTTCACTCAGGAAGGAGGGAAAACACGGTTACAGCGGGGCATCGACCGGCTCATCCAACGAGTGGAGGAGGAGCATCCCTCCTCATTGATCCTCCACTCACTGGGCAACCCCACCGTCACTTGGATAATAAACCCCCAGTCCGACAATGATTGGATCAGTAAACTCGAACAGTGGGGCAACGATCCCCGGGGAGAACCCCACCCTCCCGCACCCGCGTTGATGCACCAGGACAGCAGACATATCCTTTTAACGGATGGTGCGGATGTCCAGCTCAACCATTGGCTGAAAAACGCCCCTCTTTCAGAGATCATCCAGACCGGCAGCAGCACCGGCAATCTATCGTTGACCCGCCTGGCCATGCGCCCATCACCGCATACCCCCTCTGCTGCACAGGGGTTGGTAGAGCTGTGGAACAGCGGTGAGTCTGAAATGAACGCCAGATTGATCCTGATCCAGCGAGGCCGTGAAATAGAAAGCTGGTTGGTCAAACTCCCACCCGGAGAGCGCAAGCTGCTGGATTTTGCGGCAGACCTCAGTTACCCGGCCGACCTTATTGCCAGACTTCATGCAGCAGGCGATTCACTGCCCCTGGATAATGAACTGAGGCTCCCGCTCTCCAGCGCCTTGAAACCGATTGCCGTCAAGGTAACGGGAGAGTGTGGCCTCTATCTGTCTGCTTTTCTGCAGTCCCATCCAGGGCTTGAACAGTCCGGACGCAACCCTGGCATTTTCATCGACTGTGACAACATCCAGACCTCTGCCGATGCACCCCTGCTCCGACTGCACAGCAGCGGGGGGCATCAAACGACCCATTCACCGGGGCACTGGCATGTAAAAGCGGGGCTTCGACATCTATCGATCCACCGGGGCTTAACTTTCAGCCGGGAAGTGGGTGAAGCAACATCTTCAGGCGTCACGCTGCTGAGTGCCGACGGTCACTCCCTGATTCGGGAGTCCCATACACCCGCACAGACTATCGACGTCTATCTCGATCTCCAGCAGCCCGGTTTCGCTCACAGTCCAGAATACCCACTTCTTTTGTCAGCACTGATCGAGCGCCTGCTGCAACGTCCCCTCGCTGAAAGCCTGGTCTCCACCTCCCGTGACCCGGATGCCTCCCGGATCACGCCGCTCGCCCTGTCGGAAGCCTCAAACAGACTCGTTGCTGATCACTCCAACCAGCAGGTATCCATCACCAGCCTGCCAATTATTGCAGCCCTTGTACTATTGCTGATCGACATGCTGTGGGGCTTCCAGCCGCAACGCAGGAGCGGTGGATGAGAGAGGGCGTCTTGCATAGATTGTTCCCCCTTTTCGGCTACCCACTTGTCGCGTTATTTCTGTTGTTCGCCTGGTGGAACCCCAATCTGCTACCTGCCGACGAGCCTCTGAATCTGCTGGTAGTGATGGACGAATCCGAGAGTGTCGGATGGCAATTTTCGGACCAAAGTTGGCAGGGGCTCAGGCCCCTGCTGGCCGATCTTCCCGCCAACAGCCGATTCAGTCTGATTCGTTTTGCCGATCGGCCGCAGACGGAGATCACCTGGAAGCCGATATCCGACAACGAGCTGCAACAACAACTCCAGCAACCGGCTCCGCCCCGAACCCTCTCCCTCGACAACAATACCAGCGCGATTGGAACAGCGCTGGAACAGGCCACCAATCAGCTTGTTCCCAGCCACAGGAGCGCCATTCTGCTGTTCAGCGACGGCCGTGAAAACAGTGACACGTCGCCACCCGCACTTCCCGATGCCGAGGGTAACATCGCACTCTTCTGGTCCTCACCTCCTGCGCGGCATGCAGTTAACCACCCGACTATCGAGTCGATCAATCTTCCGGAAAAGGTAAAACCGGCGATGACGTTTCCCGTCAGCATCGCCATAACATCCCCCACTGCTGGAGAGAACCAACTGATCGCCAAACTCGACGGACATCAGCTGACAGAGACACCATTGCGCTTTACAGCGCAATCAAGCACCGTCGTCCATCATCTGCAACTCAGCGCAACAGCCACTGGGCCACATATGCTGGAGTTGACGATTTTGGACCCGAATGGGGATCCATTGGATTCCAGACAGTGCTATTTTGAGGTCGTACGGGAACATCAACTGCTCTATATCTCGCACCAAACTCCTTCCCTGCCAGTGCAACAATTACTGCAGAGCGGATGGGAAATCACACAGTTGTCACCACCACAGTTGAATTCCCGGCCAGATAGCTTCAAAGACACCTCTCTCGTCTTGATTGACGATATTCCCGCCGACGATTTAGAGCCGGAAACCATGACTGCGCTCACCGGGGCGGTGGAACAGCAGGGAGTGGGGCTCATTGTACTCGGCGGTCCCAACGCCTTCGGCAGTGGTGCATATCGTCACTCCGCACTGGAGCGGCTGCTGCCTGTCGAAGCGGAATCCGCCCGTCCTGAGGCGGCTGCGGCATTTCTCTTTCTGGTGGACAAATCGGGCAGTATGGACTCAGCAACCCTCCCCCAGAGCCGTCTTGCCACCGCGTTTCGGGCAGTGGCGGAGAGTGCCGGATCAATGCGCGCCGGAGATCATATCGGGCTGATCGCGTTCGATCGTGATGTCCAGCCGCTATTGCCGTTACAGGCCCATGCCGACCCGCGATCAACCCTGAACCAAAGGTGGAAAGTAAACCCCTCCGGCGGTACCCGACTGACACCCGCTCTCACAACCGCTATCGGGCAACTGGCGACTGCAACGCCGGAAAAACGCTTTCTGATACTGGTCACCGACGGATTCGTTCAAGGGGAAGCCATCGAACCGCTGATTGGAAAAATGCAAACCGCCGGCATCAAATTGATCGCCCTTGCAGTCGGTGAGGACGCAGATCTGTCGGTGCTGCAGCAACTCGCTGCCGCCACTGGTGGACAGGTCCTGCAGGTTGCCGAAACTGCGGAACTACCCCGCTTCATGCGGCACGAGTTGGAGCAGCAACGGCAGAGTTGGCAGCCAACGGTGGTAAAAATCCAATCCGTGTCGCCGATGCCATTTTCCATCCCGAAGGAAACGGCCTGGCTACCCGTCAACGGCTACCAGGTAACCCGCACCAAACCCAACTCCACCGCCTATCTTTCCACCCCCAATGGCGACCCTCTGCTGGCCGTCAGGCAGACGACAGCAGGACGGGTGGCAGCCCTCCCCGGCGGCTTGCTCCGAACAGTGGATAACACCCATTTTACCCAGAGCCTGCTGGCATGGCTCGACAGACAGGGGCATAACCCTCACCTGCAGCTGGACTATCGAAGTATGGCAGGCGAGTTGCAGATAAACATCGATGCTCTTGATAGCGATGGTCGCTGGAGTGATGCAAGAGCTGCCAAGTTGATTCTGGAAACACCTGCTGGAATCCGCCGGCAACACCACCTGACACCCTCTGCACCGGGACGATTTGAATCCATTATCAAGGCTCCTCTCTCCGGCCTCTATCAGGCATGGGTCAGGGTTGGCGGCGAACGAACCCACCGACTGCTCCAGCAGGCACGAAACAGCGAATCGATAGAGACCCCCGTCGTCCCGTGGCTACTGACTGGCGTTGACCAGGGCAGCATCCGAAACGGGTCAAAAGCGGCATTTACAAAATTCCTGAAGTCAACCAACAGAGGATCGCCATCGCGTAAGATCTGGTTACTGCTGGCGCTCTTTCTGTTCTTTATCTATCGTGCTGCACGAACGGCGTGCCGGCATCTTTGCAACACTCCCACAAAAAAATGGTGGAGACCATAATGAATCAACCTGACATGATCCGGGTATGGGATCCTTTAGTACGCATCTTCCACTGGCTGCTGGCAGTAAGTTTTGCGATTGCCTGGTACACCCAGGAGGCAAATTACGAGCTTCATCTACAGACAGGTTATACCATTATCGGACTGGTCTGTTTTCGCACTCTTTGGGGCTTTATCGGACCGACTCATGCCCGTTTTTCCGATTTCGTCTCTGGCCCACGCAGGGTACTGGATTATACGAAATCGTTGCTGCGGCAACAGGCATCGCGCCACCTCGGGCACAATCCGGCGGGAGGCATGATGGTGCTGCTCCTGCTGATAGCGCTTTTGGTGGTGACAATCAGTGGCATCGCCCTGGACGGTGCAGAGAACTGGTCCGGCCCGCTTGCCGATATGGAACTCTACCGCCATAAACAGATGATTCTCGATATCCACGTTTGGAGCACCAATGCCTTGTTGATCCTGATACCACTGCATATTCTCGGCGTCATCCACGCCTCCATTGCACACCGTGAAAACCTGATCAAAGCGATGATCAGTGGCAACAAGCGAATTTAGATATCAGATGAAACTCGCCTATAGCACTAACGCCTATACCCGCACCGATCTTTTCAGTGCGCTGGCCAGTATTGCTGATATCGGTTTTTCCGGCGCCGAGATCCTCTGCGATGCGCCCCATTTGCGTCCTCATCAGGCAGACACCGGCGAAGTTTCTGCCATCTCCAGGCTATTGCAGGAGAAGCATCTTGCAATCAGCAATCTTAACGTCAATACAGCCAACACCTATTTCAACCCACTGCCACCTGAAAATGTTTTCGAACCGGCACTCAGCAGCCGCAGAGATGAGTGGCGGGAGTGGCGTATCGAATACACCTTCAAGGCATTGCAACTGGCGAAGCAGCTTGGGGCAAAGTGCATCAGTGTCACCTCCGGCCAGCCCGGTTCCGGTGGCGATCCAGCAGCTGGGCTGACTCTTTTCGTCGACAGTCTCAAACAGGTCTGCAACCTTGCAGAAGCGTTGGACATCCGGGTTGGCATAGAGTATGAACCCGGACTGCTCGTTGAGCGCGCCACCGAGGCGGCCGATATCATCGACCGGGTGGGATCAGCCAACCTTGGAGTCAACCTCGACATCGGTCACTCCTATCTGGATGGAGAGTCACCCGAGGTCTCGATCGAACTGCTCAGCGGCAGGATCTGGAACGTGCATGTGGAGGACATCCTCGGCATGAAGCACTACCATCGTATTCCCGGTGATGGCGACCTCCCCTTCGAACGTTACTTCGAAGCGCTGCATAAACAGGGTTATGATAACTTTCTGACGGTAGAACTCTACACCTATCCGCACAACCCCATTGAGGCAGGTGAAAGATCTCTCGCTTATCTCTCACGAATTCTGCATCGATGAATACAACGCAGAGACACCCGTTGATCGACTATCTGCAACTGGTAAGGGCGCCGGCGGTCTTCACTGCCTTGTCAAACATCCTTGCGGCCCATCTCATCATCACCCAAGGAGAGATTGCCTGGCCGCAGCTGCTGCTTCTGCTGGGTTCCACCGCCGCACTCTATACCGCGGGCATGGCGCTCAATGACTGGTTCGACTACAAAGTAGACTTGGTGGAACGCCCGCAACGCCCTCTGCCTTCCGGCAGCATCGAACGACAGAACGCTTTGTTCCTCGGCCTGGAACTACTTGTGATCGGTATCGGTCTCGCGGCCTATGCAAATATTCAGTCGATGTTCATCGCCATCATCATCGCACTGCTGGTCTTACTCTACGACGGCCTGCTCAAGCGCACCCTGCTCGGCAGCCTGAACATGGGGAGCTGCCGCTATTTCAACTGGCTGCTCGGGTTTTCCTTTCTACCACTCACCGGAGATCTGTTGATCATAACGCTGCCGGTTTTTATCTACATCACTGCGCTGACGCTGCTCAGCCGCGAAGAGGAGCAGGCAAGGCACCGCTGGGTGCTCATACTCACCGCTGTGGGCATCATCGCCGCCGGGTTACTCATTTTCCTTCTGGCACCAGTGCCAATACAGGAACATCCACTATTGGCGCTGGGGATAGTTGCGGGCCTGTTCATCGTGTCCAGACACTTACTTATCACCTACCGTGACTTTACCCCTGCAAGAATCGCAGCCACCATCAAACTGCTGCTGTTCGGCATCATCCTGTTGGACGCACTATTGGTACTGGCCTTTGGTCCCTGGTGGGGCGCCTTGGCCGTATTGAGTCTGATGCTGCCGGGAAAACTGCTGGCAAGGTTCATGTATGTCACATGAGAAACCCTTGGTTCCAACCTTTTCAAACAGGTTTATACAGAAAAGCCATGCCGTGACGATACATCTACTAAATCACAGAAAAAACGGCTTTTAGATGCTCGTCGTAGCGATATAATCTCTATAATTCAGACGGGGCGAAACTATTTGGAACAATCCATGGAAGACCTTGATAACTTTCAAGCCCAGCTGACTGCGGCGATAGCGCCGGTTCTGACGGACAGTGGCAAGACATGGTTAGACAAAACGTTGGAGAAACTGGCCGCCAGCGATCAGCCTCTTGACGATCTGGGACTCTACTCAGCGATGGCCAAGCGCAAGCTGGGAAACAGGCGTTTGGAACATGCCCCTGCCATCGACGCCGTCTTCTCTCCTCTTGATATCCGCCGCTGGGGGGAAGCTGACGCCGCACGACTCGTTCTGCTGCTGTCGGTGGTCAAACCTCTGCCGGATCAAACCGAAGAGTTGGTGCAAGCCTATTACAGGATGGGTGACGAATCCGAGCGCATCGCCCTCATCCGGGGACTGATCCTCTTCGCACCAGAGGACTATCTGACCACCATTGCCCTCGATGCAGGCCGCACCAACAGCCTGGAACTGCTCTCCGCCCTCTCGCTGGACAACCCCTACCCCGCCTCCTTCTACAGTGAGCAGACGTTCAATCAGATGGTTTTGAAGTGCCTCTTTCTCGGTCTTGCCATAGAGCGGGTGGTGGGGCTTGAACAGCGGGCAAATCCGGATCTTACCCGTATGTGCGAGAATTATGTCGTTGAGCGGGAGAATGCCAGCCGTACTGTGCCGGTCGATATATGGCTGGCCATCGGGCCTCATGCCTCACCGGAAGGGGAACAGCAAATCCTGGCCTATCTGAACCACGAGGAGACAGGACACCGCTACTACACGGCACTTGCCCTGGGACAGCGTCTGTCAGAAAGCCCATCGCTCAAGTCGCATCTGCAGGATCGGCTGAAACAGGAAGATAATACGCTCGTTCTCGGCATACTGCAGGATCTCCTGCAACAACAGCCGGGCTAACCAACAAATTCAGGGAGTCATTCATGAAATATTTCGACCCACATATCCACATGATGTCGCGCACCACCGACGACTACGAAAACATGGTGGCTGCCGGTATCCTTGGGGTGGTCGAACCCGCCTTCTGGCAGGGACAGCCCAGAACCAATGTTGGCACTTTCATCGACTATTTCGACACCCTGATCGGCTGGGAACCCTTCCGCGCCAGTCAGTTCGGCATGCGCCACTTCTGCACCATGGGTCTGAATCCAAAAGAAGCCAACAACGTGCCCATGGCTGAAGAGGTGATGAAGGTGCTGCCCCGCTTCTGTCAGAAGGACACAGTAGTCGGCATCGGCGAGATCGGCTATGACGATCAGACACCGGAAGAGGAACGCTTCTTTGCCGAACAGATGGAACTGGCAAAGGAGTTCGAACTGCCGGTACTCATCCATACGCCCCATCGTGACAAGGTACAGGGCACCGAACGCACCATCGCGCTGGTGAAAGAGGTGGGAATCGATGAAGAGATGGTCATCATCGACCACCTCAACGAACAGACGCTGCCGATGGTACTGGAGACCGGTTGCTGGCGGGGTCACTCCGTCTACCCTTTCACCAAGATGTCGGAAGAGCGCATGGCGGAACTGCTGAAACAGTACGGCACCGAAAAGATGGTGGTCAACAGTGCCGCAGACTGGGGACGCAGCGATCCGTTAAAAGTGCCAAAAACCGGTGCAGCAATGATCACAGCCGGGTTCAGCGAGGCGGAGGTTGAGAAAGTGCTGTTTGAAAATCCCATCAACTTCTTTGCACAAAGCGGCCGCATCTCTCTGGAGGAGATGAACCCGAAAAAGGTCGACCAGACCAAGCTCTGGGAAGAGAACTCTGTGTTACGTGGCCAACAACCCATCGTGGATGAATAACAAGCATCCATCCGAAAGCGGTGATCGATAAAAAGCGTATCTATTCAGGATGTAGGCACGATCAAGCGTAGCGGATCGGGCACTGCCGGATCGCCGGTTCCGCTACGTTTGAACCGGCCAACATTAGTTCGGCAGTTAGGAACCGTATGACGCAAGACACTCAAGGATATGCAAAGACCGCATGGCATCGATCTGACCTGACCTACTGCACCAATGTTCACCCCAGCGAGACATTGGAGCAGTTGCTGGCCGTCATCGATGGCCCGCTCTCCGCTGTGAGACAGGCGCGTCGGTTACCCAATATGGGCAGCGGTCTCTGGCTGAGCCGCACTGCGGCCACAAAAGCACTGGCGTCCGACAAGGCCTACCTCGCATTTTCCCAGACCCTGGATGCCAACGGCATCGACCTGTTCACCCTCAACGGTTTTCCCTTTGGTGACTTCCACTCCAAACGGGTTAAGGAGCAGGTCTATCAACCTGACTGGACCGAAGAAGCGAGGCTTCTATACACCCTGGATCTTGCCGTCATCCTTGCCGGTGTGATGCCGCCGGAGCGGCAGGAGGGCACCATCTCCAGCGTCCCCCTCGGTTTCGGTCCCGATTGGAGCGAAGCCCGTCAGGCAACAGCACTGGATACCCTTTGCCTTTGTATCGGCGGTCTTTATGAAATCCATCAGGAGACCGGCTGCAGCATCAGGCTCTGTCTGGAAATGGAACCGGGCTGCGTATTGGAAGAGACGGATCGATTGATTCCCTTCTTCACCAGGGAACTGCCCCGTGCGCTGGAGCAGTTGCAGATGGATCCGGATCTGCTATTCCAACATCTCGGCATCTGCTTCGATGTCTGCCACCAAGCCGTGATGTTCGAAGACGCCTACGAAAGCCTGTCGCGGATTCACCAGGCGGGTATTCCGGTCGGCAAGATACAGATATCCAGCGCCCTGGAACTCAGCAATCCGGCCAACCAATCGGCCAGGAATGAACTCGCTGAATTTATCGAGACGCGCTATCTGCACCAGAGCTGCCATTTGGATGAGAACAACCAGGTTCAACGTGTCATGGATCTGGATCAGGCAGTGGAAACCTTTCCCCGGACGACACCTTGGCGCTCCCATTTTCACATCCCCATCCAGACCCGGGAACTCGCTTCCGGCTCACTCGGCACCACCCAGGACCAGATCCTTCGGACACTCGATTTTCTACTCGACCACCCGGACTTTCATCCCCACCTGGAGGTGGAGACCTACACTTGGCAGGTCCTGCCGGAAGCCATCCGGCCCAAGGATGAACCGGCATTGATCGAAGGGCTGAGCGCTGAGCTTGAATGGCTGGAGCAAGCGATGCAAAGCCGCGGTCTGTTACAGGAGACGTCACAATGAGCAGGCCACTGGTGGTCATCGATATTGTTGGCCTCACTCCAGCGCTATTGGGAGAGGAGACCCCACACCTCAATGCATTGGTGAATGACGGTTTCATGGCCACATTGGCAGGGGTCTTCCCCGCCGTCACCTGCACCGCTCAGGCCTCGATGCTCACCGGCTTGCCCCCCAGTGGACACGGTATCGTCGCCAATGGGTGGTACTTCCGCGACTTGGCGGAGATCTGGCTCTGGCGCCAATCCAACCATCTGATACAGGGAGAGAAGGTGTGGGATGCCGCCCGCTCAGCTAACACGGAATTCACCTGCGCCAAGCTCTTCTGGTGGTACAACATGTACGCCGATGTGGACTGGTCGGCAACGCCACGACCAATCTATCCGGCTGACGGGCGCAAGATCCCCGGCATCTACACCGAACCGCCCACACTGAAACAATCGCTGCAGGAAAAACTCGGCCCCTTCCCCATGTTCAACTTCTGGGGACCCGCCTCTGACATTCGCTCATCAGCCTGGATCGCCCAAAGCGCCAAAGAAGTTTTCGATGCCCACCGGCCCCGGCTTTCACTGGTCTACCTGCCGCATCTCGACTACAACCTGCAGCGACTGGGTCCAAACGATGCCGCCATCCGCGAGGATCTGCGCCAGATCGATCAGGTCGCGGGTGAACTGATCGAACACGTTCGCGCCCAGGGAGCGGAGGTCATGGTGGTCTCCGAGTACGGTATCGAACAGGCGACCGGCAGTGTCGATATCAACCGGATCCTGCGCACGGCGGGTTTTCTGCGCACTCAGGAGACCCTGGGTTGGGAACTGCTTGATCCTGGCGCCTCACACGCCTTTGCGGTGGCCGACCATCAGGTGGCCCATGTCTATCTGCAACGCTCATCCGATCTGCAAACAGTAAAAAGCCTGCTGGAGAAGACGCCGGGCATCGAGCGGGTGTTGGACGCGGTGGAAAAAAAGGCTTTCGGCATCGACCACGAACGTGCCGGCGAGCTGGTCGCAATCGCGGAGCCCGGCCACTGGTTCACCTACTACTACTGGCTGGATGAAAACAAGGCCCCTGATTTTGCGCCCACGGTGGACATTCATCGCAAGCCGGGTTACGACCCGGCAGAACTGTTCCTTGATCCGAAGCTGCGCTTTCCCAAACTGCGCATAGCACGCCGGTTGCTGCAGAAAAAACTGGGCTTCCGCACTCTGCTGGATGTCATACCCACTCATGCGGATCAGGTTCAGGGAACTCATGGTCGACTGGCGGATGACCCAGAACAGGGTCCACTGCTGATCGGTTCGGACAGAAGCCTGGCGGCAGACGAATATGCTATGACCGATGTCAAACAACTGATTCTGCGCGGGCTTGCTTCGTAGGCCCGATCAAGCGAAGCGGATCGGGCACACCGGATTGCCGGTTCCGCTACGCTTGAACCGGCCTACTCTCATCCTCTACAGGTCACGGCACCAACACCTGCTCCGACCAATTCCCGTCATTTTGCAAACGAAAGAGACGACGGTCGTGCAGACGATCCTTCATATCGCCGTACCAGGATTCGACATAGTCTGGCTGGAAGCCCAGACAGACCAGCTCATGCGGCATCTCCAGACGGCTCTCTTCGGGAAACCCGGCGCGAATTTCCGCCGCCGTCTCAAGGTAGGCTTCCCGTGACGGCAGTTCACTGCTTTGCGACAGACCTTCTACCTGAAAAAGATCATAAAGTTTGCCAGCATAGGGCTTCTGCTCCCAGCTACGGCGCTGATCTTCATTTTCAAAAATCTCATAACTGCCACGCACCCGAAACTGCCGCAGTTGACTAGGCCAGAAGAAGAGCAGTTCATAGGCAGGATTGAGTTTCAACTGTTCGATCTTGGGACTCACGCGATTGATGTAGATAACGATACCCGCCGCCGATATCTCCCGAACAGTGACCGTCCGGGACATCGGGAAACCGGACTCGTCCAGGGTAGTCATGGCGAAGAATGGCCCGTTCGTGTCGCCCGCAGCTTTTGCCTGCTGAAAAGAGTCTATCAACATGTCGATTGGATTATCCATCGCTCAACTCCTGTAACGGATATCTGACCATCCGCTCAAACGCCTCTCCAAACCACAGGGTGAATCCCACGCTATCGGAACGATACCAATCGAGCAGTTCCGAAACCGACACCCAGCGATAGCTCTCCAGTTCTTCAGGATTAGCCACCACCGGCCCATCGTAAGATAATACAAACAGAGAGCAGTACTCATTTTCAGCACGGCCATCCAGTTGCTCAAGATAGGTGTAGGAGAGCAGATAGCGAGGTACAAGCCCATCTGCAATACCGAGTTCATGGGAGAGACAGCGTCGAATCGCTGCGGCGAAGGTTTCGTTGGAACGGACGTGGCTGGTGGCTGAAACATCCCAACGTCCACCACCGAGTTTACTTCCCTGGCGTTTCTGGATCAGCAGTCGTCCGGCCGAATCGCTCAGGAAGGTAACGAAGGCACGGTGCCTGACCCCCTGTCCAAGATGGCAGTCCCCCCGCCCGGCAGTGCCGGTCCGGTTGCCGAATTCATCAACAAGTATTAACGATTCCTGCATTGTTACAACACATTTCCTTACAGCGACGGGACAATGCCCTCTATCAACACATATCTAATCCTTAGGCGCAAGCCAAATCTCACCCAACCCCAATGTCCTGGAAACAACTTCCTAAAGCTTTTCGTCTATTGGCCGCCAACGTTGGTGATCCGGGAGGAATAATCCCTGCTTTGCATAACGAGGATGTCCCTTCTCAATCCACTTCCACAACTGGATAACGAGTAATGGCAAATTTCATTAAATCAGTCGATGATCGCACCCGTCTGGCGGGTACCAACCGACTGGAGGTGCTTCTTTTCAGCCTCGGACGTGATGTGAATACCGGCAGGGAAGAGACCTTCGGCGTCAATGTTTTCAAGGTCCGCGAGGTCATGCTGGTACCCGAAATAACCCGCGCGCCAGAGATGCCCCCCTCTGTGGAGGGCATGGTCAGTCTGCGAGGGAATATGATCCCGGTGATCAACCTACCCAAATTTTGCGGCATTCAGACCGAGCAGGAACCCAGCATCCTGATCATCACCGAGTACAACAAGAACGTGCAGGGCTTCCTCGTACATGCGGTCGATACTATAGAACGGCTGGCCTGGGAGGATGTCAAGGTACCACCACCGATGATGGTACAACAGCATGGAGGCCTGGTTACTGCCGTCACCGAACTTAAGGATAGCCGGCTGGTGATGATCATGGACGTGGAGATGGTGCTGGCCAAGACCTCCGGGTTTGGTGAGGGCGAAGACCTATTCGATGATATCGAACACATCGGGGATAGAGAGATCACCTTGCTGTTTGCCGATGACTCCGCCGTGGCGAGAGATCAAATCGTCCGCACTCTCAACCACATGGGCATAAAATATATCAGCACCTCCAACGGTGCCGAAGCTTGGGCAAAGGTAAAGGAAATCGCCGATCGGGCTGCTGTGACTGACCGCAAAGCCAGTGACTTCATCCAGATTTTCCTAACTGACGTGGAGATGCCTGAGATGGACGGATATGTGCTGACCAAAAAAATCAAAGAGGATTCGAGACTGGCAGATATCCCGGTCATCATGCACTCATCTCTCTCCGCCGAAGCCAATCAGGAGTTGGGGAGAGGCGTAGGTGCAGACGCCTATGTACCAAAATTCGAGCCGACCGAGCTCTCTTCCAAACTGCGCGAAATCATCGAAAACAGCAACCAGGCGCGATAATCTCAGACAGGTCCACTTCTCTACCGCCTGCATCTGACCTTCAGGGATGGAGGAAATTCAGAGAGAGGCGGGTGCAAGCTCTGCCATACAATCAATCATGTGTGCTTCGTGCCCTTCGTGGTTAAAACTGTATTTCAGGATGGCCACTGTTTGAACTCCAATAAACAAGGGGCGGATGATAATGCATCATCTGCCCCTTGGTTTATTGCGCATTAACACACTGAGTTACTTCACTTACATCTTTTTTTCTTCGTTCACCAACAGCAATATTTTGACACTGAAATTCAGCGGGTCACACTATATTAAAAGCGGCAATAGCTATGTATTGGAAGTAACGTTAAGCCACCCGCATTGCGGGTGGCTTCTACTGACTATCTAGCGCAAAACTTCTGCACTGAGGTTTGTAGGAGGTGGTGGTGAACTTATCTCATATGCACCCATCTCAATACCCGTTCCCTGCGGCACAGCGGTACCTGCGAAATCCTTACGTATATCAATACCGTAGAGATCTTCAAACGTTTGGTATGCCGCAGCAACCTCTGGTGACAGCGTCCCTTTGCTGGCACCGGGGAATGTGGTTCCATCAATAGCCATGATATTGCGATCACCCAGGGTCAGTGATGTAAATTGTGGATCTGCGTCAACGTTCCCTTCACCCATTCCTGTTGCAGACTGAAGTAAGGCACTGCTTTGATAACCTATGGCACCCCACCTGATACCTACGTTGCCGCTAGGAGAGTAGAGCAAATTATGGCTGAATGAGTTATTGCCCCCCTCTATTTTTCCCGGGGAAATAACCACCTGAGAGTCGGAGTCGTTATTCGTATAGAAGATATTGTTATGGATTTGATAAGTTCCATTGTTGGTCCCACTGCCGTTGTCCTCGAACCCTACAGGCGTCTCTGAAATTGAGTTTCCCATGAAGTAAATATCACTGGTATATCGGGTCTGAAACCCCATATATGAAAGATGATGCATTTTGTTGCCTATTACATAGACGGTTGTAGGAACATCGTCATTGACACGCAATCCTACCAAGCCATCATACATCTCATTGAAAAGGAACCAGGCAAGCTTGGATCCTTCATGCCCACCAATAGCGACAGTACCATCTGAGTCAAAACCGGGCACATATCCATGCATTTTGTTTTGCGATACGATGACATGTTTACTTCCTTTAATATCAATCGCATTTTCAACATCATCATGCATATGATTGCCGCCTACATAGATATATTCCAGATTAAGGCCGCGAGTTTGAACGGAATCTCCACCATTGTGATGCATGTCATTATTTAGTATCCAAACATGGTTGACATCTGAACCCAGAGCCAAACCATGGTTATCTTTTGTATGATTAACTCCCTGAGCAGGATCATCATATTTATAGGCATGATGAATCTCATTATTATATAAGACGATATTATCGTTGGAAAAACCATTCCAACCACTCGTACTTATCAAAGATGAATGATACAAGGCAGTAAGGGTATAATCATGAATGTTGTTTCCCCTAATCGAGATATGGTGATTTGGGGCACGGAAGATAATCACTTGAGTCTCGTTGATATCGAGATTTTCCATGATGAAATAGAACCCCTGGATACGAAGGTCGTCAGCATCATCGACCAGAGGAACTTTATTTGCGAAGCTGGTGCCACGAATAAAGACAGGCTTCTCTGCAGTTCCCTCACCAATAATATAGTGAGTACCACCTGTCATGTAAGGCCCGCCATGAATTTCAACCACTGAACCTTCAGTAATTGGCAGTGAGTTGTATGGAATAAAGCTGCATCGTGGCGTCGCTGCTGTTCCATATTCATTATCAGTATCTGTACAATTTGGATCAGTATTATCTATATAATGAGTATATGGCCCGTTACCAGCGTCGCGATAATTAAAACCACCTGCGGCATAGTACTGACCCTGATACATCTCATGGGTCTCAACCAAACCAAAGGAAGGAGCGGGAATGCCTATTGGCATTTGGTAGTCACTACCGTTAGTGTAGGTGTCATCACTATCGTAAGCGTAGTTATTAGCGGACGCATAGGACATCGGCAGGCCAAGAATGCAGAGCATCGACGCTGTCTTGATTAAGTTCCACATTGATTTCTTCATGGGTAATACTCAATTGTTTAGAATACTAAAGACATTCACAATGAACATTTACGCGAAAGTCCACTTCTTTAGGGTATAGTCTAGTCGGAAAAACCACCATGTTATGTGATTTCATGCCCAAAACACAGACTCCTTGCCCCACCAGACTCAATCTTAGGTTCAGTGTCAGTCAGGAAAGTCATACTCAATCACAAATAACATGAAGATTACTAAGTAAGAAATTGATTAATAATAAATTTTCTTAGTATGCTTCGTGATCAAAATAGCGTTTTCAGACGTACACTGGTTAAATTACGGCAATTACGCTCTTTCCTGAAGAGAAGCCTGTACGAAAAAGCGCACTTGGTGCCTTAATCGACTTTAGCATAGTAAATATATGACTCGTACTCACGGACTCTCGCAGCGAACACCTGAACCAACCGTCCCCTAATTTTTCAGGGAGTAAAATTCCTGATACATCGCTTCCGTTTTCTCGGCAAGTTTCTGCGTCGAAAACTCTTCAAAGATACGCGCCCTGGCATCCTTGGCCATCTGACTTCTTACGGGTTCATTTTCCAGCAGTTCAATCCACTTTTCGGCAAGCTCTGCGTGCGCATTCAAAGTGAACAGATGCCCACTCTTGCCATCCTCTATAACAAGACTGTTATCAGCGACATCAGATGCGATCACCGGCACACCGCAGGACATGGATTCCAGAATCACATTTGGAGTGCCTTCGTATTCTGACGGCAATACTGTCAGATCGCACAGATTATAGAACTCCTCCACATTGTCCTGATTACCTAAAAAGAGGCAGTTATCTCTTAATCCAAGGCGATCAACCAACTCCATTATGGAATTTTTATACTCATCTGACCCCTCCTTCGCTTGGAACAGGACGTCACCCACGAGAAGGAGTTTGATGTTGGGTATCTTTTTCAGGACCTCATTTGCCGCCAGAAAAAAAGTATCGTGGCGTTTTTGTTTTTTGAAGCTGGCAAACATGCCGATAACAGGCTCGTCTCCAATCCCATGTTTTTGTTTAGCTTCTACCTTATTTTCAACCGGTTTGAATTTGTCCATATTCACACCGTTATGGACTACCCGATATCTCTCATCATCGTAGCCAAGCAGAGAACGGTTGAAGGCTGCCCCTGCTCTTGAGTTGGCAACGATCCAATCCACCCAGTTGCGGGTGATTTTATAGGCCAGCAACTGGTGTCCACCGTAGCGATGATAGCAGTTCCGTTCAGACCCCAGAATAATACGGGTTCCTGCGAGCTTTCCTGCCAGGCGCACGGCGATTTCAGCATCGAAGAGATAACCATGGACAATATCGATAGCCTGCTGTTTTAGAATCTTGGCCAACCTGGTTGCGACGGTCAAATCAAATTTTGCCTTCTTTTCAACGACAAAAAAACCATTTTCGCCGTCAATTAACTCCTGCCGCATCGGGATATAGGGCGATAACACACAGATTGAGAGATTAAATCTTTCTTTGTCGATATTATTTGCAAGCTCGACAACCTGCCGCTGGGCACCGCCATACTCCAGGTTACTGATAACGATCATTACTTTGATTTTTTTCATTCTTCCAGTCATCAACGCAATTTATTGAATTTCCACTGTCTGCCAGCAACTCTCAAGAATAACCAAGCGCACGGTTTTTCTCACCCGCAATCCCAGAGAATATGCGCAGATCCTCTTCAGTCAATCTCTCTTTCCAACGCTCGTCCAGGCTAATTTCACTCCTGTCATCCAAGCGCATACCATTTCCAATGACATGATGTTCGACGCTGCGAAAATCTTTCACTCTTTTGTCAGGATCGACACCGATAAAGGTAAATACTTCGCCAAGTATTTTGTCCGGGTCGGCGCAGAGATCCTCATATTTTATCTGCACAAGCTGATCAGTGCTCAGGCTCGCAGCGATAGCATCGGCCTCTTCATTGCTTCGCAGCCAGCGCCTTGCCGCTTCCTGCATGCTAACCATATCTTCACGCCGGTCTCCACCCATACCACCACCGCGTAACTCGGGATTTGTCGCATCGGCAAAACCGGCGGGGTCCATATAGGTCAGGGCAACAGCCCTTCCATCACGATTGACTCGTACGACTTTTAAGTCGATCGACTTAATCCGCTTGATGAATTTCAGCCTCAAACCGATTTTGGAAGAGTCGACAATAACCTTTTTGCCAGAAACCTCGGCTACGGAGTGGATCAAATCTTCATTTTTCTTGAGTATTTTTGGATACTCTCTGCGCCATGTGGGATCCAGCATCAATGCAGTATCACGAACAAACTCCAGCATCCCACCCCTAAAGAGAGGGCGAAGCAGCCTCTTTACATAATTGCTACCAATGCCTCTAAAATCAGTTCCCGCTCGGGCAATCTCAAACTGATAGCCTTTATCAGCCATCCGCTTATTGACTTTATTCCAGAACGGACACTCTTTGATCAGCGCCTGACAGGAACAGCGATACCGATCAATATCCCCAAGCGCAGTGACTTTCAACTCACCTGTAGTATGAGTGTCAGGATGAGAGTTGAGCAGCATCGCTGTAAGTGTTGAGCCGGAATGGCTCGCCGCCAACAGATACACAAGCTTGATTTTTCCATTTGCTAATTCAGCCAAAGTCTTTCGTCCACTTCTTGTTTTGTACGGGTATCGGAAAATTGTTTGTTCATCTTCTTACGCTGGGTAAACAGTCGTAACATCAAAAACATAGCGCACAGCATCGTCACCGCGCTTTCCCGCGGATAAAATGACTGACTCCCCACTGAGGCGATAAGTTGGGCAGCTATAAGGGAAAAAGCAATGCCTCCAACCGCAGTGAAATAGTCACTTCGTTTATCCCGGAAAATACTCAATGAAGCTTTTATTGCAGAGAGATAGAAAAGCATGACAACTGCAAGTGCTATATAACCATTGTCTAGCGTCCACTGTAGATAGGCATTATGCGGATGGGGGAAACCCTCATGTAGATAATCCCATAAAAACTCACTGATACCGGTGCTTTGCATCGCCTCCCTGCCGTGTCCCCACCAAGGGCTCTCTCCGATCTTATCGATGACAAACGGCCAGGCAACACTCCGTCCTGCGGTGATCGTATACCAATCCGGTTGTCCCTCGTTCGCGCCCGTTAAACCCTCTTTCTCCAGTTGCTCATTGGTATCGATGGAATCCTCGGAAAACCCCTGCATCATCCTGTCTCTTGTTGCAGGTATGAGCATAACTATCACAATAAGAAATATCGGGCCCAGAACCAGTAGCTTTCTCCATTTGAAGACACCCACGACCAAGCCGATCACCCCCCAGGTCCCATAACCCGTCCGCCCACCGGTCAGAGCCTGACCAAAAAAAGCGATAAAACTGGCAAACCAGATAAACAGAGCTGTTGTTTTGCTTGGCATAAGCATTCGTGCAGAAAATATCGCCCAAGACCCTCCTGCCAACATCATGGAGACATCCACACGATGAAAACCCACCTCTTTATTCATAATCTTCAGGCTCAATCGTGTCAGCTTGTCCCCATCACCATCGATGAGGGCCATAACCGGCATCGCCCTGATCACCTGTATTGCAATCAGAAAGTAGACGATAAGAATCACAGCCATGGTTAATCGCATGCGCTCCTCACTGTTACAGCCATAAAAAACCAATACTGCCGGAGCCAAAAATTTCAGCGTATTGATAAAACGCTCAGAGATCACATCCATAGTGGTCAGTGCTTCCCGCCCAACAAAAAGCTGGTAACTGTTAACGACGCTTAGATCAGTGATGAGTCGAACAAAACCAACCAGGACAAACCCCAGATAAGCCCAAAGAAGCAGGGTGAGGAATTTTGACATATCCCATTTCAGCTTCTCTTCGCCCTTACTTCTAAGAAAACCCATCACAGTGAACAGCAGCAGCAGGTTCCACAGATTGAGTCCCTGTATGCCCAAGATTGTCTTGGGCATATCGGGATGCTCGACAACTGCCATCAACGCAATAAGGACGCAAAGGGACTTGTACCAATCTTTGAACGCGTAACCGCAAAAAAAGAGTACGAGCATATAAAGGAGGGTAATTCTGATCATCTGGCTGACTCAATCCCCTACTTGAGAAGTCCCAGTTTTTCTTTCATCAACAACCCTATAAAGGCTAGATTCGTAAAGAGATACCGTTTCCATAGACGCCCTGGCTCCTGTTTGACCCGATACAGCCACTCCAGGCCCAATTTCTGCCAGCGTTCTGGAGCACGCTCAACCTTGCCCGAATAAACGTCGAACGAACCGCCGACCCCATGACAGACCGAGACACCCATGTAGTCCATCCATTTGGCCAGAAACTGTTCTTTCTTGGGAGAGGTCATCGCCACCAGAAGAATATCGGCCTTTGAATTCTTGATATCGTCGGCAATTGACTGCTGTTCATCCTCGGAATAGTAACCGTGGTGTCTGCCGGCCAGTATCAAACCCGGATAGTCATGTGCGATATTTTCCTCGACCTTTTTGGAGACCTCTTCGGTCGCCCCGAGACAGTAGACACGATAGCCATGTTCCTTACCTCTTTCGAACATGCCAAACATCAGATCAATCCCGGTGACACGTTCAGGCAATGAGTGACCCAATATTTTGCTTGCCAACACCACTGCCGCCCCGTCAGCAAAAATGATGTCGGATGACAACACATCCTCACGCAGTGCGGGATCACGATGCATGTTTACGACCTTGGCGGCATTCACCACCCCAATCTGCAGCGGCTCATGTTGAGAAATCGCATGATGGACAGTATCGAGCGCCTCTTCCATTCCCATAGCTTCTACGGGAATACCAAACAGGTTTATCTTTGCGGGTGAGGTCATCTTCATGCCATTTCGTAGTAATTGAACAAACAAGACGGATGTTTATGAATGGATGCAGCGTCCGGCCCGACTTCAGACAGCAACGCGGCGCTTTTTTTGTATTGGGAGACCCTAGACAGCACCACTTCCCTTGAGAACAACCGGTATGGTTAATAGGAGGATTTTCAGGTCGAGCCAGAGTGACCATTCATCGATATATTTCAGGTCCAGTTCCAGCCATTTTTCGAATGGCAGGTTACTCCGGCCTGAAATTTGCCAGATACAGGTCAATCCGGGCTTCACACTGAACCGCTTGCGCTGGATACCACTGTCGAACAATTCAACATCGCGCTGGGACATCGGGCGGGGGCCTACCAGGCTCATGTGGCCCCGTATAACATTCAGCAATTGTGGGAATTCGTCGAGACTCGTCTTGCGGATAAAATCACCTATTCGGGTTACCCTGGGATCTCTTTCTATCTTGAAGATGGGCCCCTCAGCCTCGTTCAAGTGTTCAATCTCTTTCATCTTGGCCTCAGCATCCACCACCATCGAGCGGAATTTGAGCATGGGAAACAGGCGTTTACGCAAACCCACCCGATGTTGGACGAAAAAAACCGGGCCGCCATCATCAAGTTTGATGGCAAGCGCAATTAATCCCATTACAGGCAGAATGACAGGCATGGCTGCCAGCACAATGATCAGATCCATCAGGCGTTTGGCCAGTAGCATGCCTTCATTCTGTGCAACAGGATCAAATGTCAGCAGCGGGATACCATCGAGATCCACCAGTTGTGTGCGGGCAACTTCCATATCGAAAACATCCGCCATAAACCGAAAGCGAACGCCCTGCTCTTCGCAGGCGCTGACAATCTCCTCCATGTGACTCAAGCGGCTGCGCGGCACTGCCAAAATCACCTCATCGATTACCTGACTGGTCAGGATCTCCTGTATTTTATCTGCCGTGGCAAGCACTTTCGCACCCATCACTTCTTCACCGACGTGTTCCGGGTCAGTATCGAGGTAGCCCACGATATCAATGCCCCACTCGCTATGGCGATTCAACATTTCCGTCAGGCGCTGGGCTCTCTCACCCACACCGATAACCAGAACTTTGAGGAAATTTTCGCCTTTCTGTATCGACCGCCTGAAATACCACCATTTGAGGCCCGCACGAACACCGACAAGAACAAAAATGTCGAGCGCAGCAAATGTCACCATCAAAGGACGACTGACAAATTGTACCTTGAGCAAAAAAAGCAATCCGATAAGTAGTGCAAGACTGATCCCCAAAGCCTTTGCCACCATCCAGGCATAGGATGGAATGGAGACAACCCGCAGTCCACTGTAGGCGCCAAAACGAGAGAGGAAATATCCCAGTGGCACCCAGACAAGTGGCACCAAGGCAAAATGAGATACCAGATCTGCATTGACGCCAGGAATGAATATCTGACGCAAACGGTATGCCAGCAGAAACACCAATAGCGTTAGCAGAATATCAAGCAGGTATAATAACCTACTTATTTCCCTTGATTTTTCGTCAAACATTAAAGCCTCTTTTCAGCACCTTATTCCATGCCAGCCGATCAATTGATCGATATTGAATCGACCACCTCGCCCAGAAAGAGCGGGCAATGATCAAGCTGTTAATAATCCCATGTACACCCGCAGAACATCAACGTCATCGGGGTAAGCAATAGTGACGAATTGTATTCCTTAACCAGCAGCAATATTGAGAAGACGATCTCCCCTTCAGTCACCCGGAGTGACTATTGGTAAAATAGTGTTACAGAGCATGCCAAATACAAAAGCCGGCATTCCTTCAGCGACCTGAAATCAAATTACTTTAGAAAAACTGCCTTTAGACTCTTTGGAATTCAGGTAGGCATCAAACAGCATGCAGATATTTCTTATCAAGAGTCTTCCTCTTGGCAGGACATCTATGCCTCTCTCTGTGAGGTTCACCAGTCCGTCTTCTGCCATCCCACTCAGGTTGTTGAGCTCTGAGGCAAAATAATTCTGGAAATCGATCTCCCACCGGGCGTTGACGGCAGCGAAATTGAGGGTGAAATGGCAGATCAATCGGGTAATGACATCCCGACGAATCAGGTCGTCCCGATTCAGCTCCACCCCGCGAAAAACCGCAAGTTTCCCCTGGTCGATACGATCATAATATTCATCCAGTGTGCGTTTATTCTGTGCATAGGTCGGCCCGACCATGCCGATGGATGTTGCACCTAACGCCACCAGATCACAATCCGCATGGGTGGAGTAACCCTGGAAGTTTCGATAGAGCGTACCGTTCCGTTGGGCAATGACCAACTCATCATCAGGCTTGGCGAAATGATCCATGCCGACATAGACATAACCTGCCCCGGTGAGCTTTTCGATGGTCATCTGGAGGATATCGAGCTTCTCCTGTGGACTCGGAAGCTCAGCCTCATTGATACGCCGCTGGGGCTTGAAGCGTTCTGGCAGGTGCGCATAGTTGAAAACAGAGAGCCGGTCAGGGTCGACTTCCAGAATCTGATCCAAAGTCCCTTCAAAACTGCCGAGGCTCTGAAACGGCAGGCCATAGATCAAATCAATGCTGATCGACCGAAAACCCTCATCCCTGGCCGACTGCAGGACACTCAGCGTATCCTCTTTCGACTGGATGCGGTTGACCGCCTTTTGCACACTCTCCTCGAAATCCTGCACTCCCAGGCTCATACGGTTAAAACCCAGCTCACGCAACACCTTGATGGTATCGCCCAAGGCCTCCCGGGGATCTATTTCTATGGAGTACTCACCACTGTCATCATCGAGCAGCGTAAAGTGTTTGCGCGTCTGCCGCACCAGCTCACGCATCTCATCATGACTGATAAAGGTCGGGGTTCCACCACCCCAATGCAGCTGCTCCACCTTGCGGGAGCGGTCAAAGAGTGCCCCCTGCATCTCCATTTCTTTGTAAACCCGCTGCAGGTACTTGTCTGCAAGGCTTCGATCCTTGGTCGCTACCTTGTTGCAGGCGCAATAGAAACATACCGTGTCGCAAAACGGGATGTGGAAATAGAGCGATAGTGGATCACCGGAAGCATTGCTCTCCTGGGCAATCCGCCGGTAGTCGGCTTCTCCAAAACCCTCGTGAAACTGTACGGCTGTAGGATAGGAGGTGTAACGCGGCCCGCTCTGATCATATTTTGCGATCAGGTCAAGATCGAAGACAATTGATTGATCCATAGTTGTTTCTCGTTTTCAGCCAGAGGCTTTTCAGTCGTTGGATGCATCCACATCGATCCCCTTGCGATGCGTTTCATTTATCTGCCGCAACAGCACGGCGAAGGGAATATCGTCTGCGTGCCGGTTTACCATATCCATGAAAGGCAGATCTTCCCGGCCAAAATGATATTCGCCATCGACCATGCTCTGCTGGATCGTCGTGATCCCCTCCTCCAAGTGAGCCAGGAAGGCGGGGAATCGTTCCATCTCCTCCAGCTCGTACTCCATACAGCTGCGAAGATCCTGCACCTCAAACACGGCTTGCCTGATCCACTCCACGTACTCTTCAGCACTCCGGGCGCGCTGCAAACTCATCGACTATACTCCCTCGCAATCCGTCAAAAGGTCTCGCGATATCTAACCAATTCTTCGGCTGTAAACAGAAAAACGCCGTCCCCTCCACGCTCGAATTCGAGCCAGGTAAAAGGAATCTCAGGATAGCGTGCCACCAGCGTCTCCGCGCTGCTTCCCACTTCAATCACTATGATACCCCAGGACGTCAGATGACTGGAGGCCTCCCGCAGAATCCGGGCGACCAGCGCCAGCCCTTCCTCGTCAGCCGTCAGTCCGAGCCGGGGTTCCCGATGATACTCCTCCGGCAACTGATTCATCTCCGACTCGCTCACATAAGGCGGATTGCATACGATCACGTCGTACTGACGGCCTTCCAGGGCGGAAAAAAGGTCGGACTGTACGACTTCGACCCGATCGCCCAAGTCATGTTCCGCGACATTGCCCGCCGCCACCTGTAGTGCCAGGTCGGAAATATCCGCCAGATCCACCACTGCATCCGGCAGATAGGCCGCTGCAGCAATGCCGATACAGCCGCTACCACAACAGAGATCGAGTACCCGGGAGATGCGACCCGCCTCGATCCAGGGTTCAAATTCATGTTCCACCAATTCAGCAATCGGAGAGCGGGGTACCAGCACATGCTCGTTGACGTTGAACCGCAGCCCGGCAAACCAGGCTTCACCGGTCAGATAGGCAGCTGGGAGACGTTCATCTATGCGACGCTTCAGCAGCAGGGTGACATCTGTCCGTTCCGCCTGGGTGAGGCGACTCTGAAACCAGCTGCCGGGAAAATCAGGCGGCAGATGAAGCGCATGCAACACAAGCACTGCGGCTTCATCGATCGCATTGTCCGTACCATGCCCGAAAAACAGATCCGCCTCATTGAAACGACTTGCGCCCCAACGGATGAAGTCGGCTATGGTCTGCAAAGATTGCATTCGAGTGGCAGTGCCCGGAAAAAAAGCGTAAATCATAGCCCATTAACCCGGATTTCTCACCAAGATTTGGATTTTCGGGCAATCTGAATTTCGAATTATTTTCCACAAACAGAAACGGGCTGCCGAAACCGGAGGTTTCAACAGCCCGCTTGCCACTATCCCTGACAATCTGTCAGGGATATGAGTAATCAGGAATAGATCAGGCCGCGCGGGAACCCTCATCGTCGACGACGCTCAAGTGTGCCGCTTTGTCGGCTTTCTTGTGTTCCCCACGCCGGATCAGATCGCCGAGCGAGATTTTGGTCAGGAAATCGAAGATTTCGCTACTCAGGTCATCCCATAGAGAGTGGGTCAGACAGCGCTCACCGCCACTGCAGTTCTTACGGCCGCCGCAGCGGGTAAATTCTACCCACTCATCAACAGCGCAAATGATATTTGCAATGGAGATATCATCGGCATTGCGGCCAAGATAGTACCCACCACCAGGACCACGAACACCTCGTACCAGCTCTTTTGCACGCAGAGAGGCAAACAGCTGCTCCAGATAGGATAGTGAAATACCCTGATTTTCAGAAATTTCGGCCAGGGTCACCGGACCATCTGCACCATTCAGTGCCAGATCCAACATGGCGGTAACTGCATATCGGCCTTTCGTTGACAATCTCATCTTTATCTCGCTCCTAAAATGCGCAAACACATTTCCTACTAATTTACTTGGTAATAAGATTAGCAGTAACCAAGTAATTTAGTCAACTTTTAAACCACACTTTTTAGAGAGATAATTCCCAAATCGATTAAAAACAGGGGAAAAAGCTAATCAGAAATGCGCTGTCTGAGGGCTTCGAAGAGACAAACACCGGTGGCAACCGAGACATTGAGGCTCTCTACGGCCCCCAACATGGGCATATGAACCAGGGCATCACACTGCTCGCGGGTCAGTCGACGCATACCCTTGCCTTCGCCACCCATAATAATAGCCAAAGGTCCTTTGAGATCCGCCTGGTAGAGTCCGGCTTCCGCCTCACCCACAGTACCGATAAGCCAGATCCCCTGCTCCTGCAGCCACTTTAAGGTGCGCACCAGATTGGTGACCTGGACAAAGGGAACCGTTTCAGCCGCGCCGCTGGCTACCTTGCAGGCCACCGGCGTCAAGCCAACAGAGCGATCCCTGGGGGTTATCACGGCATGTATCCCGGCAGCATCAGCGGTGCGCAGACATGCGCCAAGGTTATGCGGATCCTGGACACCATCAAGCACCAGCAGAAAAGGGGCACTATCCAGACCCTCCAGCAGACGCTTGAGATAACCTTCATCCCGCACCGCCGGAGCTTGGGTAAAGGCAACCACGCCCTGGTGGTTTTCACCACGGGAGAGCGCATCGAGTTCGGCGCGTTCAACCTGTATGACATCGACCCCGCCCTGCCGCGCAAGCCCGAGGATCTCTTTTATTCTGCCGTCTCTGCGACGCGCCTCTACCCGAACCCCGGTAACCGCATCGCCATGCTTGAGCGCAGTTCGCACTGCGTGCAGGCCGATGATCAGCTGGGATTGAGACACAGTCAGCTATTAGCCCTTTTGCGGGGTCTACGCCGGCGTTTCTTCGTGCTCTTCTCAGTCTTCTCTTCAACTGGCTGGGTCGGCTTATTCTGAGGCTTATTGCTCTTGCGGCGAGATTTTTTCGCTGGCTTTTGCGGTGTTTCCTCTTGCGGCGCCAAAACGAAGTCGATCTTACGATCGTCCAGATTGACCTTCGCCACCTGGATACGTAGAGGATCGCCCAGACGGATCACCTTGCCGGTTCGCTCGCCAGAAAGTCGATGACCTACCGGGTCATAATGGTAGTAATCATTATCCAGAGCAGTGATGTGAACAAGGCCATCCACATAGATATCCTTGAGCTCCACGAACACACCAAAAGAGTTGACGCTGGTGATGATACCGTCGAAGGACTCTCCCACCTTGTCCATCATGAACTCGCACTTCAACCAGTCAGTGGCATCACGGGTCGCCTCATCGGCACGGCGCTCAGTGCTGGAGCAGTGCTCGGCTATACTCTGCAATTCGGACTTGGTGTAGAGAAAGTTATCCGCAGAGCCCTTCTCCCCCAAGTGCTTGAGTGCTCGGTGTATCACCAGATCCGGGTAGCGACGGATCGGCGAGGTGGAGTGGGTATAGGCGGGAAACGAAAGGCCGAAGTGGCCCACGTTGTCAGAGCTGTAGACCGCCTGCCGCATGGAGCGCAGCAGCACGGTCTGGATCAGGTGAGCATCTTCACGCCCCTTGATGCCATCCAGCAACTTGGCATAATCAGCCGCCGTCGGCTTGTTGCCGCCCGGCAGACTCAGGCCCAGTTCTCCCAGGAATTCCCGCAGATCGGTGAGTTTCTCTTCCGCAGGCACCTCGTGGATACGGTAGAGCGCCTGCAGCTTCTTGCGCAACAACAAACGAGCTGACGCCACATTTGCCGCCAGCATGCACTCTTCGATCATGCGGTGGGCATCATTACGGTAGACCGGCACAATGCGCTCAACCCGGCTCTTCTCATTGAACTCAATCTTGGTCTCGGTGGTATCGAAATCGATCGCCCCCCGCTCCCGCCGTCCTGCATTCAAAGCTTTGAAGAGTTGGTGCAGTTCGTGGATATGGGGCAGCAGTTCGGCATATTGACCGCAAAGCGTCTCATCCCCATCGAGCATTGCGGCCACCTGGTCATAGGTAAGACGCGCATGGGAGTGCATCACAGCCGGATAGAACTTGGAACGGGTAATCTTTCCACTATCGTCAATATAGAGCTCGCAGGTCATGCAGAGACGATCAACTTTAGGATTCAGGGAACAGAGGCCGTTGGAGAGCACCTCCGGCAGCATCGGAATCACCCGATCAGGGAAGTAGGCGGAGTTGCCGCGCTCACGACCCTCGACATCCAGAGCACTGCCCGGACTCACATAGTGAGAGACGTCGGCGATAGAGACCAGCAGTTTCCACCCTTTCGGCTTACGTTCGCAATAGACAGCATCGTCAAAGTCACGGGCGTCAGCGCCATCGATGGTGACCAACGGCAGTTTGCGCAGGTCGGTACGGCCTTTCTTTTCCGCCTCCAGCACATCGCCGGAGAGTCCGGCGATCTGTGCCTCCACGTCATCCGGCCAGGCGACTGGTATCTCGTGGGCACGGATGGCAATATCCGTCTCCATACCTGGCGCCATGTGGTCGCCAAGAATCTCGGAGATGCGGCCAATGGGCTGAGTGCGCTTGGTGGGTTGATCGAGGATCTCAGCCACCACCATCTGACCCTGAGCAGCGCCACTGAGTTCGGTGCGGGGAATAATCACATCCTTGCTCAGACGTTTATTGTCCGGCACCACGAAACCGACGCCGGTCTCCTGGTAGAGGCGCCCCACTACGCTGTGGGTGTTGCGTTCCAACACCTCCACCACCGAAGCTTCCAAACGTCCCCGCCGATCCATACCTGTCACCCGCACTACGGCGCGGTCATCGTGAAACAGGGAACGCATCTCTCTGAACGAGATATAGAGATCCTCGCCACCATCATCCGGCTTGAAGAAGCCAAATCCATCCGCATGTCCGATCACCCGGCCTGCGATAAGGTCACGATTGTTGACGATGCAGTAGTTTTCCTTGCGGTTTCGCACCAGCTGGCCATCCCGTTCCATGGCACGCAGGCGGCGGCGTAACGCCTCCAGTTGATCCTCGTTCTGCAGATCGAGCTTCTTGGCGACATCGGGAAGATTCATGGGGACGCCATGTTCCTCCATGGTCTCCATGATGAACTCACGGCTGGGAATAGGATTATCGTACTTGCTGGCTTCCCTGGCTTGATGGGGATCCATCTTACCGGAGGACTTATTAGGTTTGCGTCTGGCCACTATCTCGTTTCTTTACTGACTAAAAAAGGGTATTTTAACAGCATATGGCACGCAAACCCTACGGGTAATATCAATCAGTTGTTTATTTAAAGTATCCTTGTGGCAGAAAAATCGAAAAGAAACCCTGAATGAACATCCATACCCTACAGATCATCCTGCTGCTGCTCGCCATTGCGGTGATCACCGTGACCCTTTTCCGGCGCTTCCACCTGCCGCCGATTCTCGGATACCTGATCGTCGGTATCCTGGTTGGACCTTTCGGCATCGGTTGGGTGGCATCCACTGAAGACACCCGCTTTCTGGCAGAGTTTGGTGTGGTGTTTCTGTTGTTTACCATCGGCCTGGAATTTTCCCTGCCGCAGATGATCGCCATGAAGGGCTCGGTGTTCGGTTTGGGCGGTAGCCAGGTCCTGGTCACCGGTGCACTGGCGACCGGTATTGCTTGGGCATTGGGCATCGATCTCAACGCCGCAATCATCGTTGGCGCCATTCTGGCCCTGTCATCCACCGCCATCGTCACAAAACAGTTGTCGGAACAGCTGGAACTCAATTCGGAGCACGGTCGACTTGGCGTCAGCATCCTGCTGTTTCAGGACCTGGCGGTCATTCCATTACTGGTCGTGATCCCAATCCTTGCTGGAACCGGTGACCAGGGCATGGCGATGCCGCTGTTGTTGGCGCTGCTCAAAGCAGCCTTGGTATTCGTGGTCATCATGGCAGCCGGTCACTGGCTGCTGCGGCCACTGTTTCATGAGATCGCCAGGGCCCGCTCTGCTGAACTCTTCACCCTAACTGTATTGTTGGTAACCCTGGCAGCCGCCTGGCTCACCCATGAGGCAGGGTTGTCGCTGGCTCTTGGCGCCTTCCTGGCTGGCATGATGCTGGGTGAGACAGAATTCCGCCATCAGATCGAGGCAGACATACGTCCCTTCCAGGACGTCTTTCTCGGCCTCTTTTTTGTGACAGTGGGTATGCGCGTCGATCTGCTCTCACTGCTTCCCATCCTGCATTGGGTGCTACTGCTCGCCGCCGCGCTTATTTTGGTTAAAGGCGTAATCATTCTTGGCCTGGTCCGCGCCACAGGCAATTCGATGTCCCCGGCATTTCGCACCGGCGTTCTGCTGGCGCAAGGTGGAGAGTTCGGTTTCGTGCTGCTGGATCTCTCCCTGGAGTCTTCCCTGCTGCCCGGCCCTATCGGGCAGATACTTTTTGCCTCGATCATTGTCAGCATGACGGCATCACCCTTCCTGATCCGAAACAACGGCCGCCTGGCTAAACAGTTTTGCACTCTGCGCAATTTCAGCGATGAGGTTCAGATCATCGGCGACCTGGCGGAAGAGACCGAACAGATGGAGCAGCACGTCATCATCTGTGGATATGGCCGTATCGGGCAGAACCTTGGGCGTCTTCTCGACCACGAAGGTTTCCCCTACGTGGCGCTGGATCTCGACCCGACTGTCGTCAGAAAGGCGCATGAAGCCGGTGACCCGGTCCATTTTGGTGATGCATCACGCCGTGAAATCCTCGATGCCGCCGGCCTCAGCCGCGCCAGCGTGGTAGTGCTCAGCTTCGAGGACCACGCCTCGGCGATGAAGATCCTGCACCGGCTACAGGAATTCCGCCCGGAACTCCCGGTGCTGGTGCGCACCCGCGACGATACTCACATGGACGAACTGGAAGCCGCCGGTGCCACCGAGGTGATGCCGGAAGCAGTCGAAGCCAGCCTGATGATGGGGGGACAACTGTTGCTGCTGCTCAAGGTTCCCGGCTCCCGCATCTTCAAGATCATGCGTGAGATTCGAGAGAACCACTACAAACTGCTGCGAGACTTCTTCCATGGGGAAGAGCCGGTGGATATGGAACACGATGAGGCGTTTCAGGAGCGCCTGCATACAGTGACCCTGCCGAAAAAGGCCTTTGCCGTGGATCACACTATCGAAGATCTCCATCTCTGGGACTGGGATGTCAGTGTGACCGCCGTCAGGCGTGGTGGCATTCGTGGAGAGACTCCCGCACCCGAAACCCGCCTGCAGAGTGGCGATGTGCTGGTGCTGGCAGGTACGCCCCAACATCTGGAACATGCAGAGGGGCTGTTGCTCTATGGCCATTGAATACAGCAATCATGGTGCGCACGGCGCACCCTACCAAGCAGATTCAACGCAACTTCCAGGTGTTATCCACTAAAAACGCTATTTTTCCCTGATGACAGAGTCAACCCTCTTCTATATCCACGACCCGATGTGCAGCTGGTGCTGGGCGTTTCGACCTGTGCTCGCGCAGCTGGGCGAACAGCTGCCACCTGGTGTAAAACTGCAAAAACTACTGGGCGGTCTGGCTCCGGAAAGCGATGACCCGATGCCAGAGGAGATGCAGCAGACCCTTCAGGCCACCTGGAAGCGAATTCAGGAGAAGCTGCCGGAGACCCGCTTCAACTTCGATTTCTGGCAGCAGTGTAAACCCCGTCGCTCCACCTATCCGGCCTGCCGGGCGGTGATCGCCGCAGGATTACAGGACGCAGCTTTTGCCGAAGCGATGATTCTGGCCATCCAGGAAGCCTACTATCTATATGCACAAAACCCCTCCGACAACAAAACGCTGATCCAACTTGCCGGCAACATCGGGCTGGATGAACAGCAGTTCTCAGAGGCGCTGGAAACACCGGCCACCCATCGACTGCTGGAAGAGGAGATCGAAAACAGCCGTTCAATGGGGGCTCGCAGTTTTCCTGCCCTGATCCTGCAGCAAGGCACGGGGTTCTGGCCAATACCTGTCGACTATCTTAATGTTAGACCTATCCTGGAGACCCTGGATATGGTGCTTGATTGACTTTCTCACCGAAGAGGATAAAACTGCGCCGCCATGCTGGATCGAGAAACACTAGAAAAATACCGCCGGGACATCGTCTTCGATGCCCGTCTGCGGGATTTGCCCTTTGTCTTTCACACTACCTGGGGACTCTTCTCCCCTCGCGATATCGACGAAGGCACCCGCTTGCTGGTGGACCGACTGGGGATCGAGGCAACAGATAACTGTTTCGACCTCGGTTGCGGTTATGGCCCCATCGGTCTGCTGATGGCCCGCCTTGCCCCACAGGGTCAGACACTGATGGTAGACAAGGATTTTATCGCCGTGGACTACAGCAACGGCAATGCCGAAAGAAACGGCCTGGACAATGTCAGAGCCAAACTCAGCAACGGCTTCGATCAGGCCGACCCCAATCTGCGTTTTGACGTTATCGCATCGAATATCCCGGCAAAGGTGGGCAAGGAGATGCTCAGTCTCTATCTTCACGACGCCCTGGCGCGGATGAATCCCGGCGGCCGCCTCTATCTGGTCACTATCAACGGCCTGCGCCAGTTTATGAAGCGAAATCTGAACGAGGTATTTGGTAACTATAAGAAACTCAAGCAGGGGAAAGCTTACACCGTGGCCTTTGCCCAAAAGGAAGGATAACCCCGTTTGCCGGATCCGCTGCGCTTGATCCGGCCTACGATTTCTTCGCCGCCAGCACTTTAAGGACATGGGACACCGCCACCAACCCGAAAGTGGCAGTCACCGTCATGGCCGAACCATAACCACCACAGTTGAGCGAACCCTCCCCTCTACCCGGCTTGGTATCGCAGACACCTCCAGTCTCATCTGGATAGGTCAGGTTTTCAGTTGAGTAGACACTTGGCACTTGGAAACGACGTTTTGAATCGGCAGACGGATAGCCGTATTCCCGCCGCAACAATTTGCGGGTCTTGGCGAGCAGCGGATCCTGCCTGGTGCGGCTCAGGTCGGCAAGGTAGATACGGGTGGGATCAATCTGCCCACCTGCACCACCGATTGTAATCACTCTCACCCGCTGGCGGCGGCATGCAACAATCAGCGCCGCTTTGACCCGAAAGCTGTCGATACAGTCGATGACATAATCGAAGCCGCCGTCCGTAATCAGTTCGAGATTATCCGCCTCAATGAAGGACTCGATGATGGAAACCCGGCAGTCAGGGTTGATCTCAGAGACCCGCTCTACCATGGCTTCGACCTTAGCCATCCCCAGCGTGGTATCCAGCGCGTGGAGTTGGCGATTGATATTGGATTCCACAATATGGTCGAGATCGACCAGTGTAATAGCGCCAATACCA
The DNA here is from genome assembly GCA_003349915.1 of endosymbiont of Escarpia spicata. Taxonomy (GTDB): domain Bacteria; phylum Pseudomonadota; class Gammaproteobacteria; order Chromatiales; family Chromatiaceae; genus QGON01. The sequence goes on along the minus strand of QFXE01000001.1, from coordinate 109,570 downwards.
CTGCGGGCGAGCGCCTCCACAGCCCAGGAGCCAACTCCGCCAATACCGATCACACAGACATGAGCCGCAGAATAATTTTCCAGGGCCGACTGACCATAGAGCCTGCCAATACCACCGAAACGGCGCGAATGATCCAAACGAACCTCCAGGATTGGAACAACCTATTCCTGGATATTTTCTCATAAATGCTGAACCGGGTTCGAGTCCAGATTGACATCACTGTTGCTTACACGCACTGTTTAACTCACTGCAATCACTGCACTGGAGGCACAGATGCAATTCCGATTTCTCCGTCCCATAACACTCTGCATCCTTCTCGGTGGCATCTGTCAGCCTGCCCAGGCACTGGAGTTGCGTTGGCTTCAATATTCTCCCGTCCGCTACTTTACCGACAAGGACTGGGACATGATGAAAGAGACGGCCCGAGAGCTGTTGAACAGTGGAAAGGATGGTGACAGTGCGGCATGGGAAAACCCGAAATCAGGCAACCAAGGCAGCTTGAAGGCTCTGTCAACCATCGAAAAAGGCGGCACAACCTGCCGTGAAGCAGAAATCACCAACCAAGCCAAAAAACGCAGCGGCACTTCAAGGTTCACCTTCTGCCGGCAGGCCGACGGCACATGGAAAATCTCGCGCTGAGTTAATGGGATAAGGCTGACAAGGAATATTCCATGTTATTTGCCTGGCTATTACCGGAATTAAAGTTTTTCGTGAAAGGGCCGAAAATAGTTTTGATAGCTATCTAAATGATAGCTGGTCGCAATATATCCAACAGAGGCAGGGTATGGAAACCATGAATTGAATTATAAAGAAAACAGCCCCTCTGTTTTGTATCGAAAGATGCCACATCATGTAGAAAGCATGAAGGAAAAGACCTAGCAATGCAGTTACAAACCAAAGTCCTGGCTGTTACTGCAATCGTCTTTTTAGGCCATTTTGTGACCGTGGAGTATATGGGTCACCGGCAGGTTGAGTCCCAAGTCGTCGAAAACATCCGCAACCACGCCCGGACCATTCGCGGCATGCTGATGTCTTTGCGAAATGTCTACCAAAGGCATTTTCTTACCCACAATATCCCCATCAATGAAAAAACCCTGGGATTTCTCCCTGCCCACTCCATCAGCCGAATTTCTCAAGAGTTCAGAAAATGGGTGGATTCCGGTCTGACCTTCAACAATGTCTCGGATCACCCAAGAAACCCCAATAACAGGGCGGATGAGATTGAGATGAAGTCTATCCGCCACTTTCAGAACAACCCGGAGGAAAAAGAGCGAATGGTTCCCTTTGCCGGACCCAACGGAGAACCCTTCTACCATTTTTCCCAACCGATCTGGATCAAGCCCCACTGTTTGAAATGTCACGGTAAACGCGAGGATGCACCACCTAGCATCAGGGAGCGTTACGACCTGTCTTACGATTACGAACTCGGTGATCTGCGGGGCGTAATGAGCATCAAACTACCTGGAAAGATTATCGAAGAGCAGGTGACTGCCCAAACACGCCAGAATATCATCAGCCACTCCATCGGATTCATCCTCACATTTCTGATCCTCTCATGGTTACTCAGGCAGACCATCATCAAACGGATCGGCAAGCTGAAAAATGCCGCCCTGCAACTGGCACAGGGAAACTATGCAGTATCTGACTCCATGCCTGGAGAGGATGAGATCTCCCATGTTGCCGCGGCATTCAACGAGATGGCTGAAAAGATTGGTCTGCGGGAACGCGCACTGACCACCCAAAAAGCCATGTATGCGGCACTTTCACAGACCAACAAAACCATCATACGGCTCCACTCACCTGAACAGCTATTCGAAAAAGTCTGCCGTATTGCGGTAGAGCTTGGTGGTCTGAAATTTGCCTGGACCCTGAGCACAGCAAAGGATCCGGACCTCTCTCCATTTCGATCAATGAGCAACGGCATGTGGTTATCAACAACCTGCATGAAAGCACCATAACCGCTCCATGGCAGGATCTGGCCCGGAAAGCGCATATCCATTCAGCCGCCATCTTTCCCATCACGAGGGATAAGGGCGTGATAGGCGCCTTCTGCGTCTATTCCGGAGAGAGCGAATTCTTCAATGCCGATATTGTTGACCTCCTGCACGAGATGACCTCCGACATCTCCTTTGCCATTGGTAACTATAAACAGGCTAAGGAGCACGAACAGTCCCATAAAAAACTTTCGGAATCCTCTACTGAACTCGAAAAAATCAACAGCCAGATGCGTCTGTTGCTGGAGTCGACAGGCGAAGGGATATATGGCATTGACACCAAGGGAAACGTCACCTTCGTCAACCAGTCCGCTCTCAAAATGCTTGGATTCTCGCGAGAAGAGTTGCTGGGAGGTAATATTCACGCACTGACACACCACACTTATGCAGACGGCTCGACTCTCCCCATGGGGGAGTGCTCAATCCATGAAGCATTCCGCACCGGCGTACCCTGCCAGATCAACAACGAGGTTTTCTGGCGCAAGAACGGCACCTCCTTCCCTGTCGAGTATTCGGCCTATCCGATCAATGAAGCGGGAGTGATCAAAGGCGCCGTAACCGTCTTTCGCGATGTCACCGAAAGCCATGCAATCGCCCAGCAGATGAATTTCCTGGCAACCCACGATACCCTCACCAACCTGCTGAACCGCTACTCGTTTGAAAAACATCTCAGCCAGGCCTTCAACAATGCGCAAAGCGGTGACGTCGATTATGCGCTCTGTTACATGGATCTCGACCAGTTCAAGGTGGTCAATGACACCTGCGGGCATGTCGCCGGTGACGCACTGCTACAGATGGTCTCACGCCTGCTGCAACAAACCATCAGGCACAGTGACATTCTGTCACGGCTCGGCGGCGATGAGTTTGGTCTGCTGCTTGAGGACTGCCCTCTGGAACAGGCTATACGACTGGCCAACAAAATCTGCGAAAACGTAAAGGATTTCCGTTTCTCATGGCAGGACAAGACATTCACCATCGGCGTGAGCATCGGTATCGTCAGCATCGATCATGAAAGCGAAGGTCCGGAAAACGCTCTGAGTGCCGCGGACGCCGCCTGTTATGTCGCCAAAGACCTGGGACGAAACCGGGTGCATGTGCATAGAAGGCATGATGATGAAACCATTCGCAGACAGGGAGAGATGCAATGGGTCTCCAGAATTCAGCGCGCAATCGAGGAGAAGCGGCTCTGCCTCTACCAGCAACCCATTATTCCTCTCGACGACGATGAAGAGGCCGGGCAACATTTTGAGATTCTGCTGCGAATGACAGATGAAGATGGCCGGATGGTGCCTCCTGGCGCCTTTATTCCCGCAGCAGAAAGATACAATCTGATGCCGACTCTGGATCGCTGGGTAATCGATACAACCTTCCAGTGGCTGGCGGATAATCCAACCCGGATGGCAGATATTGAGCTCTGCGCCATCAACCTCTCCGGGCAGTCGCTGGGAGACGACAACCTCCCCGGATACATTACTGACAAACTCAATCACTACAACCTGGATGCCAACACCATCTGCTTTGAGGTGACCGAGACGGCCGCCGTCAGCCGTTTGGACCAGGCCATCCATTTTATCACCCATCTGAAACACATCGGTTGCCGTTTTGCGCTGGACGATTTCGGCACTGGCATGTCCTCATTCGCCTATCTGAAAAACATGCCGGTGGACTATCTCAAGATCGACGGCAGCTTCGTCAAGGATATTGCGGATGACCCGATAGACCGGGCGATGGTGGAATCCATCAGCGAAATCGGCCACCTGATGGGACTCGAAACAATCGGGGAATATGTGGAGAACGACACCATCAGGAAGATCCTGACCAGCATCGGTGTTGACTACGCCCAGGGGTTTGGCATTGCAAAACCTCAGCCATTGACCACACTCGACGAGAACTGAACCGGGAAACGTCAGCCGCCCGGCAGAGAGATACCCGTCACCTTTTTATAGAGTGAAACTGCATATGAATCGGTCATGCCACCGACGAAATCAGTCAAACGCAGCAGCCGGGTGTAAGCATCTTCCGCCGGCTTTCTATCGGGACCAATAAACTGATCCGGCACCAGAAGAATCATCATCTGGCTGCGGGAACTTGCCTGCGGACCATGCTCGGCAACATCATCCACAACCTGAATAAAGCGCTCCAGCAGTTCGCTGATCACCTGAAAACCCGCAACCTCAATCTCAATTACCTCTGGTGCGTTGTAGATCTTCTCCGCCGCCACCTCAATCAACTGGTTCATCTCCTCCCGCTTGGGTATAACACTCAGGAGGGGCTGGTCGAATCTGCCGGCCAGGATGTCATCTTCAGAATCCAGAAAACAGCTCATCGACTGACCGATCGCCTGATTGATCACCTTGGCGCGCAGAAACTCAATTTTCTCCTTGTTTCCACTGATGCCACGCAGCCGTTTCTCCTGCCGCTCAGGTTCAGAAAGCACCTGCAGGAAAAGCCCCAGTGCCTCATCGAAGGTAAGGTGTCCCAAACGGTAACCATCTTCAATATCGATCACCCGATAGCAGATGTCGTCCGCCGCCTCCACCAGAAAAGCCAGTGGATGGCGGTGCCAGATCGCCAATATGGGATCCCGCCTTATCAGCCCCGTATTCTCCACCACGGTTTCAAACAGCTCCCGATCTGCGGCGGTAAAACCCGGTTTTTTGGCACTGACCCCATCAAAGCGCCCTTTGCCGATACAGGATTCACGGGGATATTTACTGAATGCCGCCAAGGTGGCGCTCGTCAACTGCAGGCCACCGGGATTGTCACGGTTCTGCAAACGTGAAAGCACACGAAAACCCTGGGCATTACCTTCAAAATTGAGGAAATCCTCCCGCTGACTGCCATGCAGCACCCCAACCCGCCCTTTGCCGTAATCCCCCGTCTCGGCCCACAGACGGATCGCATCCTCGCCTGAGTGGCCGAAAGGCGGATTGCCGATATCATGGGCCAGACAGGCCGCAGCGCATATATCACCAAAATCGGAAGCCTCGGCAGATGCCAAACCATGACGGGTTATGATCTGCTCGCCAACCAAGGTTCCCAGAGAACGGCCCACACTGGAAGATTCCAGACTATGAGTCAGACGGGTCCTGACATAGTCAATCTTCGACAGCGGAAAGATCTGCGTTTTGTCCTGCATACGCCGGAAGGCGGAGGAGAAAACAATCCGGTCGAGGTCCCGCTGATAGTCGGTGCGGGCAGTCGTCTCGGAGGGCTCATCGTCTGATCCCAGACGTTTGCGGGAGAGCAGCTGCGGCCAATTCATCGCCATTCTAGCCCCTATTCCCAGCCAATGACTTCGTAACCGCGTTCACTCAGGCAGCGCTGCACAAACCGTTTGAAGGTGGGGTTGAGTTCCGCGGACTGAAAGGCTCCGCCGACAGCTCCCGTTGCCGCACCTGCCGCCGCACCCGCGACTGCCCGCTCACCCGCATCGCCACGAAACAGCCCCCACACACCGGAAGCAATACCGCCGACAACAGCACCTTTGGCAGCCTTCTTACCAACCTCGCCATCCCGGTTCTCACTCACATCGGAATCCCGGGCCAAAGCCATGCAGGCCTCGGCATCCTGTTCCGACTGACTCTTTCCCACAGTTTTCATATGATCATTGGGATAGAAGACCGGACGTTTTGGTCCCGATGCGCATCCGGCCAGCGTCAAAGCAAGAACAGCAGAAATGGCAAGCATTGCTGGCCGAAATGATCGCATTCTTCTCATCAGAGCACGTCCCTATGGGGGATCAGGAAAATTCAAGGAGATGGTGAAATATACTGGAACACGGCACAAGTCGCCATCAATGCGGATTCTATCCGGCTTCTCACCGGCTGTGTCAGGAGAACTGGAATATGGCACAATGCCGCAGAATTTATCCAACAATGAGTGGCTCTCTCATGAACTCCGTTCGCACGACATTTCTGCTGTTATCCCTATTGCTGAGCGCGGGCTGCTCCACCGTCTACTACGACACCATGGAAAAAGTGGGCGTCCACAAACGTGACATTCTCGTAGACCGGGTGAAATCAGCCCGTGACGCCCAGACTGAGGCCCAGGAGCAGTTCAAATCGGCCCTTGAACAGTTCGCTTCTGTCATCAAAGTTGAGGCGACCGACCTCAAATCGGCCTATGAAAAACTGAATGACGAATTCGAAGAGAGCCAGTCCGCCGCAGATGACGTCTCCAGTCGTATCGATAAAGTTGAGTCGGTGGCAGACGCCCTCTTCGAAGAGTGGCAGGAGGAGCTGGATCTCTATCAGAATAAAAACCTCAAAGCCGCCAGCGCCAAAAAAATGCGGACCACCAAAAAGCGCTACGGCCAGATGCTCAAATCGATGCATCAGGCCGAAAAGACCATGCAGCCAATCCTCGACAGCTTTCGTGACAACGTACTCTTTCTCAAACACAACCTGAATGCACAAGCCATCGGAGCCCTGCGTGGCGAGTTCAGCAATCTGAAGTCCGATATCGGGAAGCTTATCAAGCGGATGAACCAATCCATAGCGCGCTCGAACAGTTTCATCGAGTCACTTCAGCAGCCTTAACACCCAAGTTCGCAGGTTCCTGAACACCCCTCTTCATCAATAACGGAGTTCGGCCATAATGGAACTCTCAAACATAAAGCAGATTGAAGACGCCACCCGTTTCGGCCGTCCCGAACTCTTCCGTCTCGGCATCGGCATCATATTCATCGCAGGTGTGATGCTCTTTACCGATTTCCGCTTTGGTAATACCACCGACAATACCATGTTGATCGTGGCAGCGATGATCGGCGGTTATATGGCGATGAACATCGGAGCCAACGACGTTGCCAACAATGTCGGACCGGCGGTGGGTTCAAAGGCGCTGACACTGACCGGCGCTATCTTACTTGCCGTAGTCTTCGAGGGAGCAGGGGCATTGATCGCCGGCGGCGATGTGGTGGACACTATCAGGAAGGGCATTATCGACCCCTCCCTGATTGCCGACAGGGACACCTTCATCTGGATTATGATGGCGGCTCTGCTGGCCGGAGCAGTCTGGCTCAACATCGCCACTGCAATGGGTGCACCTGTCTCCACCACCCACTCCATCGTCGGCGGCGTACTGGGTGCAGGCATTGCCGCCGGCGGGATCGATATCGCCAACTGGAGCAAGGTGGCAGCTATCTCCGCCAGTTGGGTCATCTCCCCGGTTCTGGGTGGCCTGATCGCCGCCGCTTTCCTCTACCTCATCAAACGCACGATAACCTACCAGAGCGATATGACCCGCGCCGCCAAAAGAATGGTGCCACTGCTGGTCGCACTTATGGTGATGGCCTTCTCAACCTACCTCATACTCAAAGGGTTGAAGAAAGTCTGGAGGATTGATTTCCAGATGGCCGTAATGACTGGTCTTTTCTTTGCGACTGCGATCTATCTGCTTGTCCGTCCTGTCATCGAAAAAACCGCAGACCGCCTGCCTAACAGCAAAGTCGGCGTTAACAGTCTATTCACAGCCCCACTGATCTTTGCTGCCGCCCTGCTCAGCTTCGCCCACGGCGCCAATGACGTTGCGAATGCTGTTGGACCACTCGCGGCTATCAACGAGGCAATTTCCGGGTCCGGAATTGTCCAAAAGGCTGCAGTTCCTCTCTGGGTAATGATGGTGGGTGCTTTTGGTATCGCCTTGGGACTGGCGCTCTATGGCCCTAAGCTGATCAAGACAGTGGGCTCCAATCACAGAGCTGGATCAGATGCGGGCCTTCTGCATCGCCATGGCGGCTGCCATCACGGTCATCATCGCCACCCAGTTTGACCTGCCGGTGAGTTCCACCCATATTGCCGTCGGTGCGGTATTCGGCGTCGGCTTTCTACGAGAGTTTCTGAAGGCCACCTATGCCCGTACGGTGGAAGAGATCATGAGCCATCACGATGGACAGGATCAGGTGGTCGTTGAGGCATTTCTTGAGGAGTTCCGCCGTGCCTCGATCACCCGCAAGGGAGAGATGCTGTCACAGCTCAAGGCACACTCCGCCGAAGCCGACCTCACCAAGAAAGAGCGAAAAGGCCTGCGCAAGATCTATCGTCAGCAACTCGTCAAACGATCAGCCCTGTTGAAGATCGTCGCAGCCTGGTTGATTACCGTGCCGGTATCCGGCCTTCTGGCCGCCACCCTCTTCTATGCCATCAGGGGCTTTATGCTTCCCTGAAGGAGTCACTTTGCGATAGGCGTAATAGTCCCAGAGGCTTGTCGGGTTACGCTGTCGCTAACCCGACCTACCTATTGCCACCCCCTCCACTGCGAATGTTGTAGCGCATCAATCACGACAGATTACCTCAATATTCGCCATGCGCTGAATAGTTACGTGTAGGTTGGGTTAGCGTAGCGTAACTCAACGAAATCAGAGGCTTGTCGGGTCTGCTTTGACCACTACGTCATCCGGCGGCGGAAATCTTTTCACCAATCCGTTGGGCAGTTCAGCCTTGGCCGCCATGAAGATGCCACTGGACTCCAGCACAAAGCAGACCATCACTGTGAGCAGGGCAGGTACGATTGCGACACGAAAGAAGGCGTCCGCCATGATCGCACCCTTACTGTCCCCGGAAGTTGCCATAGTGGTCAAGCCGATGATGGCGCCGGTAATCACATATCCGACCAATAAAATTTTGGTGCGGCTTGCCGCCAGCCGCCAATGTGCGGCCACGAACCAGGGATCCTGCTTCTCCGCCCTGCTCGCACGAATCCAGAAAAACACGATAATCAGCAGTGAGACCGAGAGCGGTATCAGCAATCCCGGCTTGCCCATGAAGACAAATGAAGCGGGAGCAGCCAGCAGATGAATTCCAGCCAGGTTCAGCATGAATATATCATGGGGGTTTTTGGCCCGCTTACGAACAGACTCATCGATCTCGAACAGCATAAGCCCTCTCAGATTTACCGGGTATTCCAGACAGGAAACAAGATGAATTCTGCATGATGACACAAGTATCGTCGTTGATATTACGCAACCTGCGGCTGTTCGACAGGCACGTTTGCCGCTTTTCGCAAAAAGCCTATTGACCTGCCCCCAAAAACCCTTAAACTACCGCGCTTCTTCTTCGGAGCGGTAGTTCAGTTGGTTAGAATACCGGCCTGTCACGCCGGGGGTCGCGGGTTCGAGTCCCGTCCGCTCCGCCATTTTCCCTCTCCGGGTTAAGCCAACTGAAATCCGGTAAAAACCAATTCCCAAAATCACTCCGCCAAACCAAGTGGATCATTAGGATTTATACCTTCCATGAACGGGTATTTCCGCTCCTGATGAGTGATCTGGTAAACCTTGCCGATCCAGTTGCCCAAGACTGCCTCTGCCGTATCGTGCCAGGTATTGTTGATGGAATCGCTGATCAACGCTTCCGGAAACTCAGGTAGCTCGCCTCCCTCGTCGAGTGCAGTCAACAGGCGGTCATGATATTCGCAGAGAATCGCCTTGTCTCTGGCGTGTAGATAGTTGTCGGGAAAGGGGGGGAAATCCACCCTTTCACCAGCAATAAAGTGCTTCACTTCGCGCTTGTACTCTTTGAAAAGGCTAATGGTGTCATACTCGGGATGACCCTGAAAATAGACCACACGAAAGCCATCCTCACTGACAGCGAGATGCACCCCACCTTCATCACTCTCCACAAGCACTTTCAAACCCGCCGATTCAAACTGATCGCTGGTTATCTCATTGAAGCGGGAGTGAGGGACATCGAAAAGGGTGTTGACATCGTTGACCAGCGGATGGGTCCGGTCGACCACCCTGTGGCCATACACGCCCCAAAGCTTGTCTCCCATATGCCGCCGTTTCTGGCCATGACGAAACTCCATCACCGCGTGGGTTGCCAGGCATGAACAGAGCATGGATGTGACATTCTCGTGAGCCCAGTCGACCACCTCGATCAACGGCTTCCAGAACGGCTCCTGAGAGAGGTTGGGATGAGTGACGTTGGCTCCGGTAATAATCAGGGCATCCAACCCCTCTTCTTTTAGCTGCTCGAAAGATTCATAGTGCTGCCCGATATGTTCGCGGGCCTTTTCATCCCGGGGCAATCCTTCCAGCGTAAAGGGATGAATGTAGAATTGCGCAATCTGATTCGCCTCTCCAACGAGACGGAAAAACTGCCGTTCAGTGGCGCCAAGCGCCGCATCCGGCATCATATTGAGCAGACCGATATGCAGTTCCCGGATGTACTGTTTCGCCGCGCGTTCGGGGGGTAAAACCGTCTGTCCCTCCTGCTGCAGGCGCTGAAAGGTTGGCAGTGATGAGTGTGCGACCAATGGCATGAAGGACTCCTCAAACACTGGGTGAATTACGTTCAATCACACCTTCAAGCATGACCAAAAAATCATCGACATTCTGGACCTGAGCAAGCTCGTCCGTGGTTACTGTGTAGCCATAATCCTTTGCAATCGCCTCATACCGGGGAATGCGGCTACGAAACAGCTTGGGAAAAACCCAACGCACGAATTTAATGGGTTCAATCATCGCCACATAGGGCAGATCCTGTTCCTGCAAGTAGAGATCGAGCTGCTCATCGAGAAAGTTCTCCCGATAGTAGAGTGGCTTGGGATCACGCACAGCCCGCTCGATCAGCGCTGTCTCGTCACGCTCCGAAGCCCGAATATAGAGTATCATCGTATGCTCGGAGAGCAATTCGATGATGCCCGGCTCGTCCAACTCACACAGACTGCCCCCTACATCGTTGATGAAATGGCGATACCCATAAATCCGTTGTGCCTTACGGATAAATCCAGGCACATCCCTCATGGCCGCAACCTCTGCCTCTCGATGCAGATTCTGCCGCCGTTTGAATTCACTCAACGGCATACCGCCAAGCTCAGGGTTACCCAGCATGCCCAGAAAGATCGAAACCGGTTTGAGATGATCGACAGTGATATTATTGCGAATATAGATGGAGTCGGAACGAAGCAGGTCCCGCAACACAGGCACCTGCATCGCCTGTTCCTTGATATGATCGAGGATCGGCTCATCCAGATAATGGGTGCCAATCCGGTAATCTCCCGAATAGTGAAACCAGTCACTGTCACGCAGAATATTGGACAGACGCGTCTTTCCAACGCCTGACATCCCCATCAGCGTCACGCACTTGTGCTCCCATTCCCGGAAGTCACCTACACTCAGTTTCACTGCAACAACACTCCTAAAGAAATCCAGCTTGATGCCGATATCCAGCTAGTCGATCGATTCTACGAGGGTAGACGAAGGGTGCCAAGCCAAGAACGCTTCTCTTTGTCTTATATTTTCGCCTGAGAAACCCGATTATGCCGTTTTAGCCTCGATCTTCCGTCCGTTTCTACAAATTTGACGCAACAGGATTCCACATGAACCGATTGGAGTTAGGTGACCTCAGCGTCATCCTTGTCGAGCCTTCATTGACCCAGAGGCATATCATTGATGGCTATCTCTCTGGCTTGGGCATCTCCAAGATTGAAACCTTCGAATCCGGGGAAGCAGCACTGGGTGCGATGCGCCGCACCCCACCAGACCTTGTCATCAGCACACTCTATCTACCCGATATGACCGGAACCGATCTGGTCACTACGATGCGTAACGAACCACTACTCGTGGATACAGCCTATATCCTGATCTCAAGCGAAACCCGGTTCCGCTTTCTGGATCCGATTCGCCAGGCAGGCGCAATCGCCATTCTTCCCAAACCCTTTTCGGAAGATGACCTGAAAATTGCCTTGAAATCGACCGTTGACTATATCGAAACGCCCGAAATCCATCTCGACAATATCGATACCGAATCATTGAGAATTTTAGTAGTGGATGACAGCCAGATGGCTCGAAACCATATTCGCAGGCTGTTGGAAGCTATGGGCATGGAACAGATCACCGAGGCGGAAAATGGCTCCGAGGGAGCACAACAGGTCAATGACCACTATTTTGATCTCGTCATCACCGACTACAATATGCCGGAAATGAATGGGCAGGAGTTTATCGACTACATACGAAACAACAGCTTACAACCGACCATTCCCATTTTGATGATCACGAGCGAGTCTAACCAGAGCCGTCTTGCTGCCGTGCAGCAATCAGGCGTTTCTGCCATCTGCGACAAACCTTTCGAACCCATCATTCTCAAACGCTACCTGGAAAAAACACTGGCAGACGAAAACAACTGAGCATTACGACAAAAAAATTAATCTAAGGCATTGTAAAATAACAGAAATATTAGATGCCCACCTATTCCTTCCATCAAGAGTTATTTTTTGTAACGAGTTGAATTTATCCAGACCCCAGACTTCCATTTACAGAAATCCACAGTATCGTTGTTTGATCACGAAAAAGGTCACATGAGCAACTCATGATTTGTGACTTTAATTCTGATAGGGTATTGCCTGAAACTGCTCATCAGGTAAAGTTGGGTTTGCACTACTTTTCAATGAGTTGGCAATGAGGTTAGACTAAGCGATGCCCCAGGTTCTAATCATCGATGATCAATCCATCAGCCGGATGATACTGGAGGAGCTCACCCGTTCAATCGAACCGGACGTCACTACGCAATCCTTTGCCGACCCGGTCTCTGCGTTGGAGTGGGCCAAACACAACGAGTTCGATCTTGTCATTACCGATTTCAAAATGCCGCAGATGGATGGCGTGGAGTTTATCCAATGGCTGAGAAAAATCCCCTCCTGCAGTGATATCCCCGTTGTGATCATCACTTGTGTCGAGGATAAGTCGGTGCGATACCGCGCACTCGAATCAGGCGCTACCGATTTTCTGACAAAACCGATAGACCATACCGAATGCAGGGCCAGGTGCCACAACCTGCTGACAATTCGTCGTCAACAGCAGATTATCAAGGACCGCGCCTCCTGGCTGGAACGGGAGATCAGGGATACCACTGAAGAGTTGCATCTGCGCGAACAGGAGACTCTCCTGCGTTTAGCGAAAGCAGGGGAGTTCCGCGATCAGGAAACCGGGAATCATGTACTGAGGATGTCTCAATACAGCGAGATCATCGCCGAAGAGATCGGCATGTCCAAAGATGAGTGCCATCTGATCAGACATGCCGCACCAATGCACGATATCGGAAAGATCGCCATCCCGGACGCGATCCTGCGCAAGACAGGCACCCTGGCGGCCGATGAGTGGCAGATCATGCAGAGCCACTCACAGGCAGGGCATGATATCTTATGTGAGAGCCCTTCCAAATATCTGCAGATGGGCGCGATTATCGCCCTCCACCATCATGAGCATTTCGATGGCAGCGGCTATCCATACGGAAAAAAAGGAGATAAAATCCCAATAGAGGCACGCATCGTAGCTGTTGCCGATGTTTTCGATGCCTTGATTTCGGAAAGACCTTATAAGCGGGCATGGAGCGTAAACGAAGCATTGGCCTATCTGAAGCAGGAGAAAGGCCGCCATTTCGACCCAGACTGTCTGGGGGCATTTCTCACACGCTTTGGGAGGGTCATCGAGATTCACGACTCACTCGACGACGCTCCGAGGCAGGCCACAGGCTTAGGAGCCTCTGAATGAGACTGGGTATGCAGAGTTGTGAGATACAATTTTACGATGCGAGACGGAAATTACGGGCAATAGGCGGCCTATTACCCAAATTTTTAACGCAGCAGATGGGAATTTATTCAAAGATTCCATACGCTTATCCCTTTCGAGGCTGGTATGAGAAACGGCTCCCGACCGTTTTTTGGGCCACAAGACTGCCGTCCATACCTCGTTCAGCAGCTCCTTAGCGCCAAGGAAAGCAATATGCAAAATCAGCCCACCTTCCACGGCAGACGTCCTTTCGGTTTCAATCAATTCCCCGATTTTGAAATCGAGCATTCAGGCATTCGCCTGCTGGTCGCCCTACCGATTTTCTCCTGGCTGGTTATTCAGACCTACCTCAGCCACACAGGTTCCGAGCTATCTCCACCGTTAATTCTTGCAACCGGTTACGTTGTTTTTGCCGCCACCATGTTGCTCTTTATCATTAACGACCCACACCCCTCGTCTTCCCGGCGGATTGCCGGCATCATTGCCGATGTTGCCTTTCTCTCCTGCCTCACTTTTTTCAGCTGCAAAAATGGTCTGTTTCTGCTATTTCTCTATCCACTGCTCATCAGTAGCAATGGATTTCGGTTTGGCGCCTCCTATCTCTACTTCACCCTATCGGTCAGTATTCTCGGTCTCGGTGCCGCACTGATTACGAGCACCTTCTGGTCTCAGCATCTGTTACAGGGGATGGGCGCTTTAGCTGGAATAACCGGCGTCTCTCTCTACCTCGCATCTATCATTAAGGCTGTGGGAAGCGATAGCTGGGGTCCATTGGATTCTGAAGAGATCACCACGAAAGAAGTACTTCCGGAGACTCCACAAGATACAGGCATCGAGAGTGCCCAGGATACCGTGGATCTGGCATTCCCTTTCACAGAATCCGCATTGGAAGCGGAGTCAGGTGCACACAGCAATAATCGCAAGGTACTACTGCTTTCCAGGAATCCGACCAATGCGGAGCACCTCAGCACCTATCTCAACGACTGGAATCATGCGTTCGAGACGAGTCAGAACAGCATGCAGGCCTTCAACCGATTGATGGTGAACGCCGACACCCAAGGCGTTCAACCCTTTGATATCCTGTTGGTGGACCATCGTCAGTTGGAATTGGATCCCCTACAGATCGCTGCGGCCATTTCCGAAGAGCCAGCGCTGGCCAATACTTCCCTGTTTTTCCTTGGCCCAAAACAGCCTGAGCAATATCGCCAACAACTCCTCCAGGCTGGCTACTCACAGATCCTTGAAACACCACTCAATAAATCCATTCTGTTCGCGGCCCTGCGTGCCAACCCGGAAATTCAGGATAGTGAAAAGAGCGTTGTCAGCCTGATCAGTCGACTTAACCTCAAAGCCTGCTCTCTCCCACCGCAAGAGATCCTGGTTGCCGAAAATAATCCAGTCGACCGAAGCAGCATCGAACGCGCGTTGAAGCAGGAGGGCCACCGGGTCTACGCAGTAGAAAATGGAGAACAGGCGCTGGATGCACTCGAGAGCCACCATTTCGATCTTGCAATTGTCAATCTCTCCATGCCGGTCATGAGCGGTATTCAGGTCATAAAACTCCACCATTTCACCCACTCCATGCGCAGATGGATGCCGTTTGTAGTAATAACAGACGAGAATTCCCCCGCAACAATCAGAGAGTGAAAAAGTGCTGAAGCCGATGCCTGCATCTTCAAACCTATTCAACAAAACGAGTTGGTTAAAACAGTTACTGCAGTTATCTCGTCTGATCAGGAAAAAACCAGAGAAAGTACAACTGCAACACCTGAAGACAGCATCACCACCCGTTTCCACAATGCTGACACACTGGATGTCAGCGTTCTGAAGAATCTCGAGATACTCGGGAACGATCCGCAGTTCATCTCCAATCTGATTACAACCTTCACTCTCGATAGCGAAAGAACACTGCAACAAATGGATCAGGCCCTTGCCGATAACGACAATGAACTCTTTAAAGACCTCGCTCATCTGTTCGTGGACAGCGCAGGACACTTGGGGGCATTCGCACTCTATGAATACAGCCTCAGCGCATCACGTATACTTCCTTCCGAATTCGATGCCCATGGTGCCAACATCCTGCAGGAGATGCGCGCCACCTTCACCCGCACCAGTGACGCACTCATGCGATTTCTCTCCAAGGACGATGAAACCAGCTCCTATCTCAGCTAACCCTTTGACCGCTGATTAATGCCAAAACGACAGATTGACCCAAAAGTTCAGCCATTTGGTTCGGACGCACTGAAACTGACAGAAAAAAGACTCAACCGTTTTTTTACCCGTGAGTATCAGGAACAGTTGGAGAATCCTGAGAAAATCTCCGAGAAATTAATCCAAATCGCCTCTCATGGCCCCATGTGGGAAACCACAAGTCATCTGATGGCACAGCATTACGACGCGTCAGAAGCTTTTTTTCGCAGTTTTCTGGATAGCGAATACCTGGCCTATTCCATGGCGCTCTACAGCGAAAACGGCGCTGCAGCCGCGACGATAGAAATATCATTGGAAAAGGCGCAGAGAAGTAAATTCAAAACCATCTGCAAACGAGCAGGACTCCAGGGTGATGAACAGATTCTGAACATCGGCTGCGGATTCGGCTCTTTCGAGCGTTACCTGATAGAAAACTATCCGCAACTTCAGATTGCTTCGATCACAGCCAGTACAACACAGAGCAGTTATATCAACAATGCAAGAAACGATCCTGCACATCCCCTTTCATCAAAACGTTTCAAACTCATCACGGGTGATTTCGCAGATCTCACCGAAGAGACGCTTGGAATTGGAAAATTTGACAGGGTTTTCTCCATTGGTGTTCTTGAACATGCAAGAAATCTCGCGGAATTATTTAAAAAAATAGCAATTCTGACCAAACCTGGCGGCTTCGCGTTCCACCACCTGATTGTGTCCCGCATCCCTATCCCCCGTTTCCTCACCCCAGAAAAAACACTGATTGGAGACTATTTTCCAGGGGGGAGAATCTGGCCTTACGACCTGATAGCCAAACAAGAGAGTGGTTTCTCCCTGGAACAGGGCTGGTTTGTCAATGGGATGAACTACTGGCGCACGCTGAATCAGTGGCACGAACGTTTCTGGAATAACATGGATAACGTCAGCCAAGATGAGCTTTCAACAGACGATATCCTGTACTGGAACAACTACTTCTCCCTTTGCAAAGCCTGCTTTGCCCCGATGGAAGGTGAAGTATTCGGCAATGGCCAGTTTCTCTTCAAGAAGACCTGAGACGCGCCTGCATCTTTTGTTACTGAAAGGCACGCACGGCCAGCACCGCGTTCAACCCACCAAAAGCGAAAGAGTTGCTGAGTGCAGCATCAATGGACCCAAACCTCACTTCATTGGGCACATAATCCAGATCGCATCCATCACCTGCTTCAGTAAAATTTACTGTTGGCGGTATGAACCCCTCCTTCACAGACAATACCGTCGCCACCAGTTCAAGCCCACCCGCAGCACCCAGCGCATGTCCATGCATCGATTTCGTTGAACTCACTGCTAAAGAAGCGGCGTTTTCCTTGAAGATCTTGCTGATCGCTGCCGTTTCCGTAACATCATTTGCCTGAGTCGCAGTGCCGTGGGCGTTGATGTATTGCACATCCGCCGGACTCAATTGCGCATCCTGCAGGCACAACCCGATAGTTCTTGCCGCTCCATCCACAGAAGGATCAGTAATATGCCCCGCATCCGATGACATGCCGAAACCCGCTAATTCAGCATAGATGTCTGCACCTCTTGCCTTGGCGTGACGTTCTGATTCAAGAACAAGGATACCCGCCCCTTCTCCGAGCACCATGCCGGATCTGTCCTTGGAAAATGGCCTGCATGTATCTTTTGACAGCACCCGCAGCATATCCCAGGACTTTAACAGTCCACAGGTAAATGGCGCATCAGTGCCACCCGCGATTGCAACGTCAACCAAACCATGCCGTATCATCAACGCTGCCTGTGCAATGGCATGTCCGGACGAGGTACAGGCGCTTGTTACGAAAAACACCGGCCCTTTGATCTTCATTTGCAGACTGACTTGGCTTGCTGCCGCACTCGGCATCCCTTTCGGTATCGTCAGTGGATGTACCCGTGATCGCCCATCACGATAGAGCTGGGAATAGGTGGCCTCATCCGTCTCCTTTCCGCCGCAACCTGTACCGATAATCGCAGCAGCATTCTCATATTGCCCGGCGGTTAACCCAGAATCATTCAAGGCTTCTTTTGTTGCAATCAAGGCAAACTGTGAAAAACGATCGAGATAGGGCAATAGTGCCTCATCGAGATAATCGGCCGCCTTAAAATGGGGTACTTGGGCACCAATAACCACCCGCAAACCACTGCAGTCTATTTTTTCGAGATCACGAATCCCGGCAGTTCCCGCAAGCAATGCCGAACGAAACGGCTCAACGCCCACACCAAGCGCGGAAACAGATCCCAATCCGGTAATAACAATACGTTCGCCCACGGGACTTACTTACCCGCGAGCAGACTGCCGACACCGTCCACGATGTCGCCAACCGTTTCCAGTTTTTCAAGTTCAGCATTAGGTATCTCGACGTCGAAGGCCTCCTCGACCTCATAGACAATCGTGATTGCGTCCAGTGAGGAAACACCTAAATCCTGAAGACGTGATTCACGTTTTATGCTGGCTGTATTCAGCTGCTTTTGAGTGGCGATCGCCGAGATTACGACCGTTTCTATATCCAGACTCATCTTTCTGATTACCTTTACTATTACCAACCATATGCGAATTAGAGGCCATGATCGAAAAATGCCTCAATGTCGTGTCCTGAAACAACCACTGCGAAGAGATACAAAGCAAATATGAATTAAATATTTCACATCGAAATGCAGAATAAATATTGTTGTTCTTTATAATATCAGTGTTTCTTCGCATTCTCTGGCATAGACTTGGAATATGCTTATACGCGACCCTTCAACCCCAAAAGGAGGAAACACGCATACCATCATCAGACACTCTAAATATAGGAACGATACCCTAAACTCAAGACTATCGACCTATTGACCAACGCTATCCGACCAAGTCGCGCACAACGATATTATACAAGTTATGCAGTCTATTAAAGACATTTATCAATTTCTAAAACGCATATTTGTAGACAGAGAAAACTCTGAGCAGGAACAGGCGCTTGTTCGCATCATTCTGTCATCCGCAGTGCTTTTCTATCTGTTATTTTCAGGGCCGAGCAACCTGCCCCTGCAGCACCCCCGGACGCTGACCACGATCCTGATATCCAGTTTTCTCTTTTTTTCCATCGGAATTTTCATTACTACGTTAATTTGGCGGGGAGTATCCCATCCACGTCGCATCATCAGCATTGTGTCGGATATTGCTGGTTTCAGTATCGTATCGAGTTTTACCAACGACCTCCTTGCACCTTGGGTCTGGCTTTATCTATGGGTGACATTCGGCAACGGGTTTCGCTACGGAGAGAGGTACCTCCATTTTTCCACAGCCCTTTCCGTTATCGGTTTCAGTATCGTCATTGCCACCAACGAATTCTGGCATTCCCATATAAGCCTGGGGTTGGGGCTGCTTGCATCTTTTCTGGTATTACCGGGGTACGCCGCCGTACTCATCAGACGCATTCATAAAGAACGCAAACGCGCTGAGGACGCTAACCGGGCAAAAAGTGATTTTCTCGCCCGTATGAGCCATGAAATCAGAACCCCTCTAAACGGAATTATTGGTATCAGTGAGCTATTGAAGTGCTCCGATCTTCCCTCGGAAGAACGTGAATATGCCAATGCCATTGCCAATTCAGGCCAAACGCTTTTCATGCTCATTGAGGACATACTTGATTTTTCAAAGATTGAAGCAGGAAAACTCATCCTCGAACAGACACAATTTGATCTGCATGAACTGATTACTCACACCATGCGCATGCTATCTCCGCAGGCGCAACAGAAAAATATACGTTTAATCAATAATGTCAGCCTTGAAATTCCTCACCTGCTCATAGGCGACCCTTTACATCTGCGTCAGATTTTGATCAACCTGATCGGCAATGCGATCAAATTCACACCTACGGGAACCGTCGAGATACGCTGCCATTTAACTCATCTCATTGAAAAACAGGCTTTGATCCATTTCGAGGTCATAGACAGTGGAATTGGTATTCCACAAGAGAAGCAGGCGACCATCTTCGATAAGTTCAACCAGGCTGATGAAAGCACCACCCGACGTTTTGGTGGTAGCGGCCTCGGAACCGCCATCGCCAAGCAACTGGTCGAATTGATGGGTGGACAAATTGGACTGGAAAGCACACCTGATGTCGGCACGACATTCTGGTTCGATATCGAATTCAAATCCAGTTCACCCCCTGCCAAAGCCGGCATAGACACGCAATTGGAAAACTGCCGGGTAATCCGGCTTTGCGAAAAAACCGGCGTAAAGACGATAGCCGGAAAGTACCTTCGAGAGTGGGGAGTCTCCTTTCAGGATGTCCAGAACTCGCGAGAGATGTTTCGGCTCATACTCGGAGAAAATCGTCAACAGGCACCCTATCAATTATTAATTATCGATCAAGTCCCAGTAGACGAGCAGATGCGGGAACTGCTTGAATCCTTCCGTGACGAACTTGCAATGGACAGTTTCGACATTTTGGTCATACTGCCCGATGGTGTGCCGATATTCCCATTGGACGAGGTTACCAGCCTTATCTCAACTCTCCCTTCTCCCGTTGACAAATCCATACTCTTCAACGCACTGCATGCCGCCCATGCAAACCGGGCTGAACAAGAGCATGTCGTAGACTTGAAGGCGAAAACCGTCAACAGCCAGGACGACTTAACAAAGCAGCGTATTCTTGTCGGCGAGGACAACTCGACAAATCGCATGGTGGTGGGAAGAATGCTCGAACTAGCAGGACACCAATTCAAACTGGTCGAAAACGGTCAGGAGATACTGGATACCTTGGAGAGTGCGCCGTTCGATCTCGTCATTGTCGATATGCAGATGCCGGTTCTCGGTGGACTCGACACCTTCAAGATGTACCGATTCGCCAATGGTGTGGATGCAAACGTCCCATTTGTCATGCTAACCGCCAACGCCACACTGGAAGCCAGGCAGGAGTGTGAAGATGCCGGTATTCAATTTTTCCTGACAAAACCCGTTTCTTCATCGAAACTCCTGGACACCATTGCTCAAGCTACTCATACAGGGCCAGAAAAAGCAGCCCCCATTGAGTTGAGCTCGATTACACAGCCTCAAGCGATAGACGCCGTGCCCACGATCATCGATCGCAGGGTGCTTGATGAGGTCATCAACCTGGGTCAGGACAACGACTTTCTTGAACGCTTGGTAGACAACTTTCTACGCGACGGTCGGCAACTGATCAGTGCAATGAACAAAGCACTCTCCGCCAACAACCCCTCTGATTTCAAAGACTCGGCCCACGCAATGAAAGGAACCGCGGCCTATCTTGGCCTGCAAGAACTCACCAGTGCTTCAACTGATGCCAATCAAGTAGACGACTTGGCGCTCAACAACAGGGGAGCGCATACGCTGACGTCAATTGAAACGGCATTCAGCCGCGCAGAATCAATCCTGAAACAGGAACTGATAACACGCTCAGTAGCTGGAGATAAACGTTCTCAGCCCACAGCCTGACACATCAGATCTTCTTTTACTCCCCAACGCCGCTCTTGGGCGCGTAGCAGATAATCCATGAGTCGCAGGTTTTTCTTGCTCAGCCCCATCGCCGCATCGACCCACATCGTGGTGATCTTCATCAACTCTTCATAGGTAACCGGATTAAACTGGTCCATGATCTTATCAAGACAGACAAATCCGGCTGAGCGATTCTGCTGGTGCTTAATATAGCTGTTGACCGCCTCTTCACCCTTGCCATCTGGAGCAACCACATCAACAAGCCCCATCTCATGCAGCTCCCACGCCGTGTAGACTTTTCCGGAAGCAATCACACGTTTTGCCAGTGCGGGTGCCATGCGTCTGGCGAGAAAACTAAAGGCACCCATCCCCGGAAAGAGGCCGAAAACCGTTTCCGGAAAACCAAAAGTTGCGCTCTCTTCTGCAATCAGCACGTTGGTGGAAAGCGCAGCCTCAAAGCCACCTCCCAGCGCCTCTCCCTGCACCAGGGAAATTGTCGTAAATGGCAGGCCATAACCAATCGATGAAGGATAGAGAATATCGATACAGGACTTTGCATATGCCATCAGGGACTCACGGTCTTTACGCTCAATCAGGTCGATAAAATGAGCCAAGTCACCCCCCAGATTGAAAACCCCTGGGGTCGCCGAACTCAATACCTGATAGCGCAAACGATTTTCGTCACCGGTATTATGTCCGTAGCTGGCAGATTCACGAATCAGCTGCTGCGCCCTGGCAACATCATCCAGCAATCCCTTACTCATGCAGGGACGCCCTGGGTACTGTAATTTCGCCCAAACCGCGTTGTACTCAGGTTCATATTTAACTTCAACGTGATCAAATGAGTTGTTAAGACGGATTTGAGATTGCAGTTTATTCATCATCGTTCATCCCCTAAAAATATTATCGAGTAGAGTATTTGTTCCAAGTCGCCGCCCAAATTGAAATCCCTCTCGGAATGCTGAAAAATCACAGACCACATGACTTCAACACTACTGCCCAGCACTGCTTTCATGATTACTGACCCTAGAAACCCTATCATCTTGTGAAAAAAGGTTGCAGATTAATAATAATGTAAAGTGAATTATCCATCCTGGATATCACTATTTGATGTTAAAATTTGAGAAATATTGACCCAACACGCATTTCTGCTGTGGGCTTATTACCCGAACCTGCTTCTTTTTACTCACTTGTCCACCATAAAGCCAGCCCCAAACATGATAGATAACGTTTCCATTGCCGGCGTCATTCTCGCCGGGGGACAAGCAAGCAGGATGGGGGGGGGGGATAAAGGCCTCATCCCTCTCAATGGACAACTTCTGATCGAGTATGTGATCGAGGCGGTAAAACCTCAGACAGACCATCTACTCATCAGCGCCAACCGAAATTTTGACCGATACGGCAATTTTGGATTTACGGTAATTCCAGATCCGGTCGATGGTTTTCCCGGACCTCTGGCGGGCATGCTGTCCGCGCTGCAACATACTACAGCTGATCTGCTGCTTACGGTCCCCTGTGACAGCCCCTGGGTACCCACAAATCTACTGGAACGGCTTTTCACGACATTGAAAAATGAGAATGCCGATGTCTGCTGCGTTCATGATGGAGAACGAATGCACCCCGTGTTTTCACTGATCCGGCGTGAATTGACAACTGAACTGGCTGCCTACATTGATGCCGGCGGACGGGCCGTGCATCGCTGGTTCAAACAACAGCGGCTGGCGCTCGCCGATTTCTCTTCTGATCCCGAACTGTTCACCAACATAAACACGCCCGGCGAGTTGGAGCGAATCGAAAAGCTGATGCAGGAACAGGCAAGGAACTAGGGCCTGTTAACACTATGAGGATGCCCAGCGTTGTCGATGGGTATCCTCATAGTGTTAACAGGCCCTACAACTCATCTACTTCGAGGTTTGGCCCTGGCAGTCGCCTGAGCCTGCCAGGGATCATCCGGCCAGTGGTGTTTTGGATACCGCCCTTTGAGTTCTTTTTTGACTTCGCTGTAGGTGCGATCCCAGAAACCACGCAGGTCCTGGGTGACCTGAATCGGCCGCTGGGCGGGTGACAGTAGATGCAGCATGATCTGAATCCGGTTGTGGCAGACCCTTGGGGTATCTGCCAGCCCGAACATCTCCTGCAGCCGCACCGCCAGTACAGGCGCTTTTCCCACCTCGTAAGTCAGTACCTTACGTGAGCCACTGGGTACCGTCAGGTGAGTGGGCAATGTTTCATCAAGCACTTTCCGCTGCTCCCAGGAGAGCAAATTCTGAAGGATATCAGCCAGATTCAAACGCTGCAGGTGCTCCCGCCTGGTGACACCATCGAGCCAAGGCTCAAGCCACTCACCCAGATGCTCAGTGAGCCAACGATCCGATAGGTCCGGCCAGTTGTTTTCAGGCATCCATGCCCGCATACAGATCACACGTGTCTGCCACTGCCGCAGCTTATCCGTCCAGGGCAGCGATTCTATTCCCATCTGTTCGATACCCTGCAGCATTGTCTGCTTAATCGTTTCCGGATCCGGAGTTTCCAAAGGATAACTGGCAAGCATCAGGGCGCCCAGCCGCTCTTCATCCCTGGCTACCACCCTGTGCCTTGCAGAATCCCATTCGATCCGCGCAACCCGATGCAACCGCAGACCCGGCAACGCCCTGATTTCATCCTTATTCAAGGCTGCTGCAAGCTGTATACGTCCCTCGGTACGCCCTGCATCCATTTTCGCAACGACTATATATCGCTCTCCAGCCAGTACATCATTCTCGGCCAATACCGCCCCTCTGCCGGAAGCCAACAGATAACTGCCGTGACTACGCTGTTTGGCTATCCTGTCCGGGTAGGCCATCGCCAACAGACCGCCCGGGGAGAAAAGCCTGCCGTCGGCACTCATCTCCTCTTTTTTTGGCAACTGCCGCCACTGACGGCTGACTTTGTCCACCCGGCGACACCCTGCTCTGTCCAGATTCTGTCTGTACGACTGCCGGCTATCCTGCTCGCGCCAGTGGTTCAATGCTGTCAGGCGACGTTCCACGTCAACACTCCAGGTTTCCCTGGAACCACGCCTGAAGATATCCTGCTCACTCAGCAGCGCAGCAATATCTGCAGCCATCGCACTCTCACCGTGTTCCATGCCCACCAACAGCATATGTCCAAGCCTGGGATGCAGGGGCAGTCTTGCGATCTGTTGACCGGTCTTTGTTATTCGACCCTGCCGGTCCAGGGCATTGATGGATTCCAGCAATTCACGGGCCTGGGAGAATGCTCCGGCAGGAGGGACATCCAGCCACCGCAGTTGAGCCGGGTCGTTAACCCCCCACTGGGCCAAATCCAGTGCCAGAGGCGCCAGATCAGCCTCCTGGATTTCAGGCGGATGCTGAGCTGGAAGCCGGTCCTGCCGCTGCTCGCTCCAGAGGCGGTAACAGTGTCCGGGACCGAGCCGCCCTGCCCTGCCGGCACGCTGATCGGCAGCCGCACGTGACACAGGAACAGTCTCCAGACGCGTCAAACCAATACCGGGCAGAAAACGGGGCATTCGAGACCAACCACCGTCCACGACACAGGTCACCCCCTCGATGGTAAGGCTGGTCTCAGCGATGGAAGTGGCAAGCACGATCCTGCGCCGCCCGCCGGGATCAGGGCGAATGGCACGATCCTGTGCCCCCCGCCCAAGGTCACCATAGAGCGGACAGATCAATGGGGATTCATTGCTGGTGAGAAGACGTTCCAGGCGCTCCACCGTCTGCTTTATCTCACCGACACCTGGCAGGAACACCAGCAGATCTCCCTGTTGTTCCTGCAGGACCTGAAGCACGGCAGCTGTCACCGAGTCGGGCAGACGTCTCATTGCAGGCGGGTCACCAAGATAGTGGAGTTCGACGGGATAGCTGCGTCCCTTGCCCTCCACCACCGGCCCTCCCTCCAGCAGATCCGACACAGCACCGGTGTCCAGGGTTGCCGACATCACCAGGATGCGCAGATCCTCCCTCAGTCCTGCCATTACGTCGAGACAGAACGCAAGCGCAAGATCCGCATGCAGACTGCGTTCGTGGAACTCATCAAAGATCACCAGCCCGACCCCCTGCAGCTCGGGATCATGCTGTAATCGCCGGGTGAGGATACCCTCAGTCAAGACTTCAATGCGGGTCTGCCGGGAAACCTTGTTATCGAGACGAATACGGTAACCGACCTGCTCACCCACCCGTTCGCCCAACAGTTCCGCCATGCGTACCGCAGCGGCCCGGGCAGCCAGGCGCCGCGGTTCAAGCAACAGGATTTTACGCCCCTTCAACCAGGGTTCATGGAGGAGTTCGAGAGGAACCAGCGTGGTTTTGCCGGATCCCGTTGGCGATGCCAGAACGGCGCTTTGACGGCTGCTCAGAACTCGCCGCAGTGTGGGCAGTACGGCGGTAACCGGCAGGTCATTCAATTCGTTTGTGGAAGTTTTGCCACACCGATATGCGCCTCAGGGTGGTGGCTGAGGATCATCTCCTGAGTCTTGGCCACATCATCTCTGGGTATATCCACCATCAGGAGCACTTCCCCCGCCTCTATGGCACGCTGAAAAGCATCGAGATCGTGATTGTGTTCATGACTGGAAAGCAGCGCAGAAACCACCGCGCCAAAACCCGCGCCGGCAACGGCAGCGGTCAACAGCGCCCCACCGCCCAGTATGATGCCTGCAGGGGGGAACGCCATTGCCAGCAATCCCCCTAATCCTCCGGCAACACCGCCCAGCCCCGCGCCCCACTCCAGACCGTGGGTCAACTCGGTCTTTTGCAGAATACCGGCCTCTGGCAGACCATCCAGTCTCTGCTCTATGCCCGCCACGGCATGCAGGTGTCGCTCGGGGATGCCTGTCTCCTCCAATTCGGCGACCACGGATTGACAGGACTCCACATCAGGCATCAGAAAAAAGAGACGGCGCATAATTAGAGTTCCTTCGACTACTTAATTCCCTCGTCCGGAAACACGGTTATAACCACGAAGCGCACGAAGTACACAATTAAATTGTAGGAGCGGCGAGGGCGCCGCTCCTGCGAACTCATTGCAGCAAGCTGCGGGGGAGTTTAACCACAACAAATCAAATGCTGTCCATATCCCTGTCACATTCAATGTGCCGATCGAAATGAACATCATCTGGAAACTCCTGGCCGATGATCCAGATTTGTGTCAACTCTTCGCTCAGCGTCGGCAATACCGTGAGTGAACTGCGAGTCCGTCTTTGGTCAAAAAAGGCGAAGGGTTCATCAAGGAAGAGAAACTGCTCGGCATCAACGGTACGCTTGACCAGCTCCTGGGAGAGCGCCAGTCGCACTGCCAGCATGATCTGCCGTTGGGTACCGCTGGAGATCTCGTCCAGATCCATGAAATCGCGTTTTTCACTGGAAAAAGCCCGCACACTAAGATCATCGGCAATCTGCAAATGTTCATATCGGTGTTCGGTAAACAGCGGTAGCATCTTGCTTACCAGAGATTTTAGCTTGATGTTGAACTTGTTTGAGACTTCGCGGATAGCGCCCTGAATCAGTTCTCCGGCAAGTTCACAGGTTGCAATCTGCTGTGTCTGTTCAGCTGCCTTGTTTTTCAGGCTATCGCGGATGGTGATCAAGCCGTCCGCCTTGTTAATCCTGTTCTGCTCCTGCCGGACCGCTTCATCCAGCTCCCCAACCCGCTCCTGAGCCTTATCGATTGCATGGCGCAGCAGATTTTGCTCGTTGCCGACCCCATCCCGAACCTCAGGGGCATCCGCCATAAACCCAGCCACACGCTGGGCCAGACGTTCTCTGGCCGCCTTATCCACTACTACAGTTACGATTGATTGAGGCTCATCATCCGTGTCACCGGCAGCTTCAGGACTGTCTGATTCCTTCGTGACTTCGACTGGATTTTCAAGACCATCCAGCTCGGCCACCAATGTCTGTGCTACCGATTCAAGACTGGCGGTACGGCGATTGAACACGCCACGACGGATCCAGAAAAAGATGAAGAGCGCAGCAAGGACCGCGACTGCGATAAGCAGCATCTCCACCCGCCACTGCGGCACATTCCCGGCCAGCCAGTCGGAGGCCTTAATCGCAAATTCATGCTCAGGCATCCTCACCAACAGGCCCCAGAGTCCAGCCGTAGCCAGTGTCAGGATCAACATGATGAAACGCAAAAATGCGGCGCGCCCTCGGCCGCCGAGCGCTGCCTTGCGCACTGGCAGCGCGTCCTGATAAGCGTTGGATGCATCGTCGAGCGTTTCAACCTGGCGATCATGGTCGCCAATCTGCCTGTTGAGCTGGGCCCGCTCATCCTCAAGCAGGTGAAGATATCCGGAATCAATGCCGATCTCATCAATCTGTTCATTCAAATCAGAGATTTCCCGATCCGTCTCTTCAATAACGCCTTCAGCTTCGGCGATATCCTCCTGATTGGCTGCAGCGCAATATTCGAGCGTCACCACCCCTGCCATGGTTTTGACCACGTAGCTGTGGGGGTGCGGCGTAGTGATTTCACGCTGCGCCAGATAGAAAGATTCGATGAATTCATCGAACTCGTAGCCAATCAAGTCGTAGAGCTTGTCTGCAACCGCTTCCACGCCACGAGCCAATGGCTCATCACCGGTAATGCCCTCCAGGGTTGAGAGCATGGCGCTGTGGTTTCCCGCATCGTCGAGAAAACGCTCCAGGTGATATCGCTTGCGGTCGCTTGCGGTGAAATCAAGTTCCACGGAGCAGTGTGTCTCTCCCCACAGAATAATCTTTTCGAGGTCATCGTCGCCGAGGGAAAAACTGCGCCCGAAGAGCGCAAAACAGACAGTTTCACCGATGGTGCTCTTACCCGATTCGTTGGGGCCGGTAATACCGATCAGACCATTTTCCGGCAGATTCTCGAGCTTGAGGCTGGAATATTTCAGGACGTTTTTGGCAAGGATGCGGTGAATTATCATGACCATCCCTCGTCTTCAAGTACCTTGAGTTTACGCAGCACTCTCTCCATCGCGACTTCAAAACTCTCCTCATCGAACTCATCTCCTGAGTTTCGACGGCGATCTCGTTCCGCCTCACAATAATTAATGAATTCCCGGGCCGAAACTCCAGTTCCTTCGGCCTTTGTGATCTCTGTCTGGTCGGGCAAAGACATGAAAATCTCCAGCTTGTTATATCTCCGGCTAGAGTATAGGGAGAATTTGCGGATAGGTCATCACCTCACTGCGGCCAATTTTTGACAATTCTCTGATCGAGATACATACTGGTTGGTATGTTCCTGCTCTATATGGTGGATTTTGAACATTGCAACCTGATACGACACGCCAGGTACTGCTGAACGCTGCATTTCATGAGATTCACCGCAAGGGCTTCCAGTCCGCCAGTCTGACGGCAATACTCGACAATGCTGGGGTTACCAAAGGTGCACTCTATCATTACTTCGGCAGCAAAAGAGAGCTGGGCTATGCTGTTCTGAAAGAGGTAATCAGTGACCATTTGCGTACCCTCTGGCTCGAACCGCTGGCCGAGGCAACGGGTGACCCGGTTACGCAGTTGAAGGATTGTCTGATCAAAGCCGGCGAACAGTTGAATGAGAGGGACATCCGGCTTGGCTGCCCCTTGAACAATCTGGCCCAGGAGATGTCTCCCATTGATCAAGGGTTCAGGGAACGAACCGACGCGCTGTATAAACTCTGGTTACAAACCATCTCTTCTGCACTGCAAAACGGTCAGCAGCTTGGTAAGGTAAGGAAGGAGGTCGATCCGGAGGAGACCGCACTTTTTATCGTGGCGATGCTGGAAGGCTGCATGAGCATGGCAAAAAATGCCCAAGACAAAGCAGTGCTGTTGCAGTGCGGGAAAGGTGTTTTAAATTATCTGGACAGTCTGGGAACCTGACCCATAAACATATAAATCAAACAATAATCACAATCAACGGAAACAAAATGAAAGAGCGTTTTTTCCGCTTCATTCTGGACAGGAAGTATCTGGTCATCCTATTGACCTTTATCGTAACGTTCGCCATGGCTGCCGGGATGAAAAACCTGCAGTTCAGCAACGACTACCGGATGTTCTTCAGCGAAGAGAATCCGCAACTGACCGCTTTTGAACAACTGCAGAACACTTACGCAAAAAACGACAACGTACTGTTTGTGCTCGCGCCAAAAGACGGCAAGGTGTTCAGCCGTAAAACCTTGAGCGCCGTTGAGGAACTGACCAAGGCAGCCTGGCAGATTCCCTACTCCCTGCGCGTCGATTCCGTCACCAACTTCCAACATACCTATGCCGAAGGCGATGATCTTGTGGTTGACGACCTGATCCGCGAGGCTGACAGCCTGTCAGATAAGGATCTGCTACGGGCTCAAGAAATCGCCGTGAATGACCCGCTCCTGGTGCATCGTCTCATCTCACCCAAGGCGCATGTCACGGGTGTCAACGTAACGATACAGCTAGCGGAAAAAAAGCTCACCGAGGTACCTGAAGTTGCCGGGGCAGCCCAAAAACTGGCGCAGCAGATCGAGCAGAAATATCCTCATATCAAGATCTACCTCACCGGCATGGTGATGATAAATAATGCCTTCCCGGCAGCATCAGTAAAAGACATGAAAACGCTCTACCCGGCCATGTTCGTCGCGGTATTGATCACCCTCGCACTGATGCTGCGTTCGATTCCGGGCACTTTTGCAACCCTGATCGTCATCATCCTGATGATACTCGGCACCATGGGAATCACTGGTTGGATTAATATTAAACTCTCTCCTCCGACCACCACCGTACCCATTGTCATCATGACTCTGGCAATAGCCGACTGTGTACATATACTGGTCAATTTTCTGCATGGGATGCGTGTTGGTTTGGCCAAACGGGAAGCGTTGCTGGAGAGCCTGCGCATCAATCTGCAGCCAATCTTTCTCACCACGATCACCACTGCTATCGGATTCATGAGTCTGAATTTCAGCGATGCTCCGCCGTTCCGGGATCTCGGCAATATGGCTGCAATGGGTGTCGTCCTGGCATTCATCCTCTCCATCACTCTGCTGCCGGCGATGATGATGATCCTGCCGGTCAAGGCGATGAATGCTGATTCACGCGGAAGCAGAGCGATGATGCACCTTGCAGAGTTCGTGATCCGGCATAAAATCAAGCTGCTTTGGGTGGTAGGTGGCTCAATTCTGTTCCTGATAGCGCAGATTCCCAACAACCGGCTGGACGACCAGTTCGTCAAATATTTTGATGAAACCAATGAATTCAGAACCGCCACTGATTTTGCGACGGACAATCTGACCGGCATCTATTTGATCGAATACTCACTCGATTCCGGAGAGGCAGGCGGGGTCAGCAATCCTGAATTTCTCCGCAATGTCGAAGCATTTGCCCAGTGGTACCGGCAGCAACCCAACGTCCTGCACGTCAACACGCTTACGGACATCATGAAACGGCTCAATCGGAACATGCATGCGGACGACGATGAGTGGTATCGCCTGCCGGACAAACGCGACCTGTCTGCACAGTATCTGCTGCTCTATGAGTTCTCGCTTCCCTTCGGACTGGATCTGAACAACCAGATCAACGTCAGGAAATCGGCCACACGCTTCATCGTCACGCTGGAGAGCATCTCCACCCAGGAAATGCTGGCCATAGAAGAGAGCGCGCAACAATGGCTGGCAGCAAACGCACCCGGTATGAAAGCAGATGGCGCCAGCCCCAGTATCATGTTTGCCCACATCGGCAACAGGAACATCCGCTCCATGCTAAAGGGCACCACTGTGGCGCTGGTGATGATCTCCGCAATTCTTATCCTTGCCTTCCGCTCCCTGCGCATCGGTGGACTGAGCCTGCTACCGAATCTGGTACCCATCGGCACGGCCTTTGGTCTATGGGGACTGCTGGTAGGAGAGGTTGGGCTTGCCCTCTCGGTAGTCAGCGGCATGACCTTGGGCATCGTGGTTGATGACACAGTACACTTTCTCAGCAAGTTTCTGCGCGCCCGCCGGGAGCAGGGTATGAATGCCGAAGATGCCGTGCGCTACGCCTTCTCCACCGTCGGTACGGCATTATGGGTCACCTCGTTTGTGCTGATGCTGGGTTTTGCCATCCTCGCCCTCTCCCACTTCCAATTGAATGCCGGCATGGGTCTGCTGACTTCGATTACCATCGGATTGGCCCTGCTTGCCGACTTCCTTTTCCTGCCACCCTTGTTGATACTCTTCGGAGGCCGAACAAAATGAAACGACTGCTGCTCATCGTTCTCTGCAGCTTGCTGCCGCTAACCGGTAACGCCATGACTCCGGAAGAGCAGGGCCTGGAGATCGTCAGGGAAGTGGATCGCCGCGATACCGGCTTCCACGACTTCAAAGCCACCATGACCATGCTGCTGCGCAATAAACACGGGGAGGAGAGCCTCCGCCACATGCGCACCAACGCCCTGGAGGTTGAGAATGATGGTGACAAGACGCTGATCATCTTTGATCGCCCACGGGATGTAAAAGGCACCGCCCTGCTGAGCTACTCCCACAAGACAGGCTCGGACGACCAATGGCTCTACCTCCCGGCGCTCAAACGGGTGAAGCGCATCGCATCGCGAAACAAATCCGGTCCCTTCATGGGCAGTGAGTTCGCTTACGAGGATCTATCGTCCCAAGAGGTGGAGAAGTACACCTACAAATATATCCG
The DNA here is from genome assembly GCA_003349915.1 of endosymbiont of Escarpia spicata. Taxonomy (GTDB): domain Bacteria; phylum Pseudomonadota; class Gammaproteobacteria; order Chromatiales; family Chromatiaceae; genus QGON01. The sequence continues at coordinate 77,794 of QFXE01000001.1, read as the reverse complement.
CGATGAACAGCTCAACAGCAAGGATGTCTTGGTTCAGGAACGCTATCCCGTGGACCCCAACTCCGGCTACACCCGTCAGATGGTATGGGTCGACAAGGCAGAATACATCCCGTTGAAGATCGAGCTCTATGACCGCAAAAAAGCATTGCTGAAAACTCTGGAATTCAAGAGTTACAAGCAGTATCTCGATCGCTACTGGCGGGCCAGCGAAATGTTCATGCAGAACCACCAAACCGGGAAGAGTACCTTGCTCACCTGGGAGGATTACAAGTTTCGCACTGGCCTGAAATCCTCCAACTTCGGCAAGAACAGTCTCAAGCGTGCCCGGTAATTTCCAACAGAAAAATTGCAAATACCTTTAATAACCACCCAGTGCGCGGTCCCGGCCAAGCGCAGCAGATCGGGCATTTCAAAGCAAAAAGGCTTCTGCAGTTTTGCCGGTTCCGCTCCGCTTGAACCGGCCTACGCCGGAAAAAACGATCAAAGACCAAACAGCACAAAAATGAAACACTGGATCAAAGCCCTCTGCCTCATCCCATCATTGGCCTGCGCCGGCGAATGGGCAGGTTATATCGAAGGCCAGGGGCGCTATTTCACCCAGGAGGCACTCGATCCGGCACAGACTGACAGCACGCTCTCCCTGGCATTCGAACCCGAGTACTATCACGCCTGGGACGACGACCGCCAAAGTTTCATCTTTCGTCCCTTCCTGCGCTGGGATTCCCAGGATAACAGTCGCACCCATGCCGACATCCGCGAGCTGCTCTGGATCCATGTCGGCGACGAGTGGGAGGTTCAGGCGGGAATCGGCAAGGTCTTCTGGGGTGTCACCGAGGCACGTCATCTGGTGGATGTCATCAACCAGACTGACTTGGTGGAAAACCCGGACGGCGAGCAGAAGCTCGGTCAACCCATGTTCAAGCTCTCCTTCGAAAAGACTTGGGGGGTACTGGATCTATACGCCCTGCCCGGCTTCCGGGAGCGGACTTTTCCTGGTGAGGAGGGTCGTCTGCGCTCACATCCCAGAGTTGACAACGATCTGGCAAGCTATGAGTCCGGCGCCGGGAACAAGCGCGTCGACCTGGCCCTGCGCTGGTCCCACTCGCTCGGTGACTGGGATATCGGACTTGCCCACTTCTACGGCACCAACCGCAATCCTCTCCTGCAACCCATCCTGAACAGCGCCAATGAGATCGTATTGGCGCCCTATTACGAACTCATTCATCAGACCAGTCTCGACCTGCAGGCAACCAAAGGAGACTGGCTGTGGAAACTTGAGGCGCTCTACAGCACATCGGATAGGGAGGATGTCTTCTCCTACACCGGTGGTTTTGAATACACCTTCATCGGTCTGGGCGATAGCGATATGGACCTTGGAGTGCTGACCGAGTACATGTATGACGAACGGGGCGACAATGCACCCATCGCTTTCGAGAACGACACTTTTATCGGTCTGCGTCTGACTGCCAACGACGAGCAAAGCAGTGAACTGCTGACCGGCGTCATCAAGGATATGGATTCAAGCGCCTGGTTATATAATCTGGAGGCAAGCCGCCGCATCGGTGATGCCTGGAAGGCATCCGCTCAAATCCGCCTCTGGATTGATGTGCCGGAAGACGATCCGCTCTACACTATCAGTCAGGATGACTACATTGAGTTCAATCTTGCCCGATATTTCTAACTGAAGCGCTACTGCGGATTCCAGATAGCGACACGATTGATCGCCTGATCCGGGACAAGCTGACGCCGACCGCTACTTCAGCGCCTACAAAAAGGCTATCAGCCTGCTAGCAGTGGGAGGTAATACCCTGCTGCTGTCCCTTGACGACTGATACCTTGTCGCTTACCAACAAATAGGGATAGGCCTGTTCAAAAATGGATATAACTCGATGAGTTCAGGCTCTTCCGGGCATAGCGCCAATCGTCGATATGATATTTGGTGAACGGGAGATCTGTTAATTCAAAAAACTGCTTCCAGCCGATGCGATCGATCCAGTCACTGATCCGTTCCCAATCCTGTGCGCTGTTTTTATAGGCCGCAAGAATACGCTTTACTATAGCCGTGACCTCCGGCCACCGGGGGGGATTGTTGGGGATTCCCGCCACTACCAGCTTTTGAAAAGTGGGCCGACTGCGGGCGTTCGAATGGTTACCCCCTACCCAGATTGCGAGCTTGGAGTGTTCGGGATCGTTGATCTGCATGGGCGGACAAGGTGGATAACAGGCGCCGCAGCAGATGCATTTTCGTTCATCCACTTCCAGTGAGGGTTTGCCATTTACCATCGCAGGCCTTATGGCAGCCACGGGACAGCGGGCCACGACCAAAGGCCGTTCACAGATATTGGCGACCTTACTATGGTCAATTCTAGGTGGTTTGGTGTGTTGAATATTGATTGCAATATCGCCCTGTCCACCGCAGTTGATCTGGCAGCAGGAGGTTGTGATATGCACCCGGTTTGGCATCTGCCAGCTTTTGAACTCATCCACCAGTTCATCCATCATCGATTTGGCCACCCCAGAGGCGTCTGTGGCGGGGATGTCGCAGTGCAACCAACCCTGGGTGTGTGAGATGGAGGTGACAGAGTTGCGGGTACCACCCACTACGAATCCTTCATCCTCCAGCGTCTGGATGAGGAGAGCGACTTTGGCACCGTCCGCCACCATATATTCAATATTGCTGCGGATGGTAAAGCGCACATAACCGTCGGCATAGCGGTCACCAATCTCACAGAGCTTGCGCAGAGTGAAGAGATCAAGAATCCTCTGAGTACCGACCCGCACAGTCCAGATTTCATCGCCCCCTTTTGCGACATGGCGCAGTACGCCGGGTTGCGGGTCCTCATGGTATTTCCACTGGCCGAAATTGCTGCGCATCACCGGATGCATATACTGAATGCCGTCGGGGCAGCCGCTCTCGATGGGAGTACGGGGGTGGGCTTTAGCCATGGTTGTCTCCGAATTCATCACTCCAGGATTTGGGGAACGCCGCAATCAGGCTGCGTCGATGACCGTTTTTTCCATCCTGGTCTTGCGTTCCTGCCACTTTTTCGCCTCTTCGTCCCAATGATCAGTGCGGACGTAGGAGTTTTCCCGCGGATGCACAACCATATTGGGATCGATCTCCAGGCCAATACCCTCCAGGAAGTTAACCAGGCCGATACGTTCGATCATCTCCCCGACACGCTCATGTTCCAGGGCGTTCTCAGCAAAAAAATCCACCGTCTCCTCTGCAAGTTCCTGGAGTTTCCGATAGTCCTCCTCGCTCTCCAGTTTCATGAAGGGCACCACAACGGAACCAAACAGATCACCGATCTTCAAGGTGCGTTTACCGCCGATCAGGATAGTGACGCCTTTGTCATCACCCGGCGACAGGGCTTTTGGCATCACGTTCAGGCAGTGCATGCAGCGGACGCAGTTCTTGTTGTCCACTGTCAGTGCATCGTCCGAATCTAGGGTGAGCGCATGGGTGGGACAGCGGGAGATGACATTGTCGTTGAGATATTTGCGTCCCTTCTTGGCGACGTAGTGCTTAACTTCCAACTGATCCACCTTCATATCATCACGCCAGGTGCCGATGACAGCGAAATCGGAGCGTTCGATGGCATTCACACAGTCATTTGGACAGCCTGATACCTTGAATTTGAACTTGTAGGGCAGGGCCGGCCGATGCATCTCATCGATAAAGTCGTTTATCAGTAACCGATGGATCTTATGCTCATTGGCACAGGATTGTTCACAGCGGCCTGAGCCTACGCAGGATTGCGCGGTACGCATACAGGGGCCTGCGCCGCCCAGATCAAATCCATACTCATTGATCTCGTTGAAGAAGCGTTGGGTGTTTTCAGTGGTGGCACCGATAAACATGATATTGCCGGTCTGGCCGTGGAAGGTAACCAGGCCTGACCCGTATTTTTCCCAACTGTCCGCCAGTTTCAGCAGAATTTCGGTGGTGTAGTAGTTGCCTGCCGGCGGTTGAACTCGCAGCGTGTGAAACTCCTTGGACTTCGGATATAAATCCCCTACCTTGGAGAAGCGGGGAATAATACCTCCACCGTAACCGTAGACGCTGACGGTACCGCCCTTCCAGTAGCCTTTGCGGGTTTCATAGGAGTGCTCAAGCTGTCCCAGCAGATCATTCGTCATCTCGTTGATCCGCTTATCCGGATGCATATCCCGCAACCGCTTGATTCCCTTAACGAAACTTGGCCATTCCCCCTCTTCAAGCTGATCAATCATCGGCGTGTCATGGATCTTCATCAAAAGCCTCACTCTTGACGGGCAATAGAGAATGCAAATCACTCTTATTACCAGGCTAGCAGGTTTGATGGAGGATTTTATATAACCAATGGGGTAGCGAGGAGGAGATTGACCTTGCTCTACAGGAGGTTTACTTACAGCAAGTCAGCCATATTATTGGCTTAAAAATATCGTCTGAAATTCGGGCACAACCTCCTCTCACCCTATTTTTTAAAAATATGCGGATTACTCTGGAAAAATAAGACCGGCCTTATCCCCCATGGCCGCCCGCATCTCCCGGATCGATGGCGGCCGCGCCCAGATCATATCCTCCAGCACGCCTCGGCAAGTCAGGCGCATGACCTCCGGCTGGATGTCGGAACTAATCCACATGTGCACGCCACGGAAAACCATCGGTACGCCGCCGTCGAGACCCGCCAGATTGAGACCCGCCACCATCAGGGGGGTATCTAACATAACGACCTGCGCCATCTCCCGCTGTAGCCGACTGACGATGAACGACTCAGGTCTAATCTCCTGCGCATCCTCCGAGAGTGTTTGAAGCTCAAAATTGCAGTTGGGAACATAACGATCCATCTTCGCCTTGCTCACTACAGCACCACCCTGCAGATAGACACGGGTCTGCCCGGCAGGCACAAACAGGGACTCTTTTAGAACAATCGCGGTTCCCACCGGGGGCATCGCATAAACATCCGATTCACCACCGCTTACCCTGTCGAAACCCGCACAACCCGTCAGCAATAACAGTGTAACTATGGCAAGTGACGTTTTCATACAAACCTCCCTATCAGCCCAGTGTAGCCTAAGGAGTGAATCTACTTTATCCCAGCACACTGAAATAGCAGGCCAAATCCGGCAGATCGATCTCCCTCGGTTTAAGACGGATCGTCTCATTGAGTGCAGGTGCACTTTTCACCCTGACCTTGGTGTCCATACCGAGTTCAGGAATCATTACCGTTGCCCGCTCACCCTCTCTGGCAACGACTACCGCTTCGCCCTGCCAATCCGGATTGTCGCGCAAAAAAACCAAACGCCAATGACTGTTGGAGAGCCGTTCCGACTTGCGGATTGCTGCACTGCCAACCTCCGCCAGTCCTATTCGCTCCGATACGGCGTGAATGTCGAGTGGGTCCTCACCCCGCAGGTGGGCCCTGAGCTGCTGATGAGTCAGCAGATCAGAATAGCGTCTCAAGGGGCTGGTCGCCCGGATATAAAACGCCAGACCAAGACCTGAATGGGGCTCGGGTTGCGTCTTGATCTGGCTGGGCTTGAACTTCCTCCGGTAAGCGAACATGGCTGCCATCCCCTCAGGAGTCGACGGCTCATCAGGTGGCGCCTGGGTGGCAAACGGTACCGGGATATCTTTGTCGATACAGTATCGACCCACCGCCTCCCCCGCCATCAGCATCAGGTCCATCACCATCTCACGGCTGGCCAGTGGGGGCAGCGGCGTCACCCGGACGCCTGCGTCTTCAACCCTGATCTTCACCTCCGGCAGGTTGATGAAGGCGGCGCCTGCAGCTGCACGGCGTTTCCGGTAGATCTGTGCCTTGCGCTGCAATTCGGTAAAAGGCGCCTCAAGCAGACTCTGGTCAGCATCCTGATAGCTTATTCGGGTCACTTTCAGGCGGGTGGGCTGAATCTCTATATCATCGATCTCTCCCGCATCGGAAAGCGAGAAACCGATCGACAGGGCCGGTGACTCATCCTCCAGCCCAAGCCCCAGTCGATGGGTCAAGCCGGGAGGCAACATGGATATGACCTGTTCCGGGATATAGAGATTTGAGCCGCGGTTACGTGCATCCAGATCCATCACGCTATCGGGGGGTACCAGTGCGGCAACATCCGCCACATGCACCCAGATACGCTCGCCGTCGAGACTGACGGCATCATCCGGATCCTGGTTGCCCTCATCGTCGATGGCGTACGCGGGCAGATGGGTCAGATCGAGACGGGACTCATCCGGCAACATGGGTATCTCATATTCCGGGGTCTCCGGATTGATGCCAAAACGGCGCGGATAGGGGTTCTCGTTCTCGCTCCAGTAACCTGTCTTCACCAGCAGCCGGTGCGCATTGACCGGTGTCTCCTGAAAACCCAGCGCTTTGAGAATCCGGCTGTTGTTACGCGTCCCCAGGGCGAGAGCCTCCACCTCGCCCAGTGGCTTGCGGTCCTCTTCCACCAGCTCGCCCCGGTTGACCCTGTCGACAAAAGCAGTCCAGGCCGTCTCCGCTGCCTCTTTGGCCTCGCGCCGTTCCCGCTCTGCCTGCACTTCTGACGCCGGTCTGGGGGTGATGGCCTGGGGCTCTCCCGCAAAATAGAGTCCATCCGCCACCACTTCCCAGGCAGCCCAGGCAGTCACCGGCGTGTAAGCGTCAAACAGCAGTTCAGTAAACTCCTGAATCTCGGTGGTGCTCTCCTCCAGTAACTCCCAGCTCTCCTCGATCTCTCCCGTCTGCGGAGTGAGATCCTTCAGACTGGCAAGGGGACCGGGGTGCAGCAGGACGATATCCTTGGTTCTGACACGCTTGGTTTTGCCCCCCTCCAACTCAATAGTGATCTTGTCGCTGACTTCAACCACTTTTGCGGGACGTATTTTATACAGGACCAGACTGCCTGCAACGGGACTACTCATGCGGATTCCAATAGTGTTTGATGGAGCAGCACGAAACCACACACAATGGACGTTTCGTACCTCTGACGATGGGGTATGATACGCACAGAATAGGAGCAAACTCAGGAGTCCGTCCACACCATGAACACACAGTGGTCAGCATTCATGCAGTCACGCCCGGCTTCAGCGGTACAGCCCACCGCAGATGCCTGCGTTTTGAACGATCTCTCCCACTTTGGCCTGTTGCGGGTCAGCGGAGAGGATGCAGAAGGTTTTCTGCAGGGTCAGATGACGAACGACATGCGCGAAGTCACCGCCGGGCACAGTAACCTCTGCGGCTGGTGCACAGCCAAAGGCCGCATGCTGGCAAGTTACCGGGCACTTCGCCAGGGTGACGACTTCCTCCTGCAAACACCTGCCGGCAATATGGCAACAAGCCTCAAACGACTGCAGATGTTTGTGATGAGATCCAAGGTCACTGTCACTGATGCGAGTGATGAGCTGGTTCGTTTCGGACTCACCGGAAACTGTGTGGAGGCGCTTCTGCAACCCCATTTCACCAGCCTGCCCGATGAGACAAACAGCGTGGTGGAGCAGAACAACCTCATCCTGATCCGCCTGTCTGGTGAGGTACCCCGCTTTGAGATTATCGGTCCGGTGGATGAATCGATCAGTCTCTGGGAGGCTCTGGAGTCAGGGACCACAACGGGTGATAGTCATTATTGGGCGCTGCAGAATATCCGAGCCGGAATTCCAACCATCTTTCCGGAGACCGCAGAAGCATTCGTTCCCCAAATGACCAACATGCAGCTTGTCGATGGCGTCAGTTTCACCAAAGGATGCTACACCGGCCAGGAGGTGGTGGCGCGCATGCATTATCTGGGCAAACTCAAGCGCCGCATGTACCTGGCCCATATTTCCGGAGATTTCGAACCGAAACCAGGTGACGCGCTCCACGCGGCCAACAGTCAGTCGGGCCAAGGCGCCGGCAAGGTCGTGGACGCCCAAGCCGCTGACGGTGGATTCGACCTGCTGGTGGTTATCGAGGTCGCCAACGCGGAAAACGAAAAGATCACATTGGGAGAAACCGGGCCGGCATTGGAGATTCGCAATCTGCCTTATGAATTTACTTCAGAATCCGAGTAACCCTGCCGCTAACAGAGAGGAACCGACCATATCACCATGCGGCCATGCGGTAACACATTGATCCGCAATAACCACCGGGAATAACAAGACACGGATATGATTGACGAAAACGCCTTTCTAGACTCTATCTTCAAAGCCATCGACGAACATAAACTGACCCTGCCGACGCTACCGGAGGTTGCATTACGGGTCAGGGATGCGGTCGAGAGTGAAGACTCCACGGCCCAACAGATCGCCAAAATCGTCGCCACCGACGCCGCGCTCTCCGCCCGCCTCCTACAGGTCGCCAACAGCCCGCTCTATCGTGGACGCAACCCTATCGACAACCTGCAGATGGCGGTAGCCAGGCTGGGTACGCGGTTGGTACGCAGCCTGGTGGTCAGCCTGATCATGCAGCAGATCTTCCAGGCCACCTGCGATATTCTGGACAAACGTTTTCGGCAACTCTGGGAAGAGAGTGTGCAGATTGCCGCCATCAGCAGAGTGTTGGCACAGAATCTCAAACATCTGGATAGAGAACAGGCGATGCTTGCCGGGCTGATCCACAATATCGGCGCCCTTCCTGTGCTGACCATGGCGGAACACTCTCCAGAATTGATCAGTGATCAGGAAGAGCTTGACCGGGTTATCGAGGCCCTGAGCCCCAGGATCGGCAAACGCATTCTCGAAGACTGGGATTTTCCGGAATCCCTGATCAAGGTGCCAGCACACTTCCAGGATCTTGGTTATGATGGGGGTACACAAGCGGACTATGTCGACGTCGTCCTTGTCGCCCGCCTGCAGACCGCCTTGGGTAACGACCATTCCCTTACCAATGAGGATTGGGGCCTCATCCCTGCCTTCGCAAAGGTGGGCCTGGAACCTGAGATCAATGTCGTGGATATCGAAGGGGTTGAAGAAGAGGTGAAAGAGGTCGAAGTGATGTTTCTGTCCTAATACCCCACAAAGATGATCGAGGTAAAAGACCTAACCAAACACTATGCCGGTCTCAAGGCGGTGGATGGCATCAGCTTCACTATTCCCCGGGGCATCTGCCTCGGTCTGCTAGGCCCTAACGGCGCAGGAAAGACCACCACGGTAGAGATGCTGGAAGGTATTCTGCGCCCCTCCTCCGGCACCATTCTCTACAAGGGCGCTCCCTTGGGCGCCGAGTTCCGAAACGAAGCAGGCATCATGTTTCAGCATACTGCCCTGCAAGAGCACATCACGGTCCGTGAGGTGCTGAAGCTCTTCCAGCAGTTCTATCCCCATACCCGATCTCTGGATGAGTTGATTGAGATCTGCGCATTGGGCGAGTTTCTCGAACGGGACACCCGTAAACTCTCCGGTGGTCAACGGCAGCGACTATTGCTGGCGATTGCCCTGATCAATAACCCCGAGATCGTCTTCCTCGATGAACCCACGACCGGACTGGACCCCCAGTCACGGCGCAACCTCTGGGAACAGGTCAGGCGAATCAAGGGGGAGAACAAGACCCTGATACTCACCACTCACTATATGGAAGAGGCCTATGAACTCTGCGATGAGATCCTGATCATGGATCACGGCAAGATCATCGCCTGTGGCGTACCCAGGGAACTGCTCGCCGAACACTACAAAAATTCGATTCTCACCCTTCCCGCAGATGCGCTGCCTGCAGGTTTCAAACCTGACCCGGGATCCAGTCTCCTTCCACAGGAGGACCGGGTGGAGATTCTTTCCAGGGAGGTGAACACCAGCATCGAGCATCTGATCAAACACCAGATCTCACTGACCCACTTGCTGGTGCGCTCCCCTACCCTGGAAGATCTGTTCCTTGAATTAACCGGCCACTCTCTGCGATCCTGAACTATGTCACCACACCGTTTTCTTGCCCTTCTCAAGGCCCGCAATCAGGAGTTTCTGCGGGATCGCACGGCGCTTGGCTGGAACATCATCATGCCGGTGCTTATCGTCATCGGCTTCGCCTTTGCCTTTGGTTCCGAAGATCAGGATCTCTACAAGGTAGGCGTCCAGGGAGAAACAGCGGATAACAGCAGACTGGAAACCTTTCTTACAACCCGTCATATCCAGTTTATTCCCATCGAATCACAGACAGATGCCATCACCAAGGTGGACCGTCATCAGCTGGATATGCTGATAGACATCCCAGGCAACCGCTACTGGATCAACAACAGCTCAGCCAAGGGGTATATCCTGGAACGACTGCTGGACACCAGCGAACTGCAAAAAGATTCGGTAAGCGGCAAGGAGATCCGCTACGTGGACTGGGTGATTCCCGGCGTACTGGGAATGAACATCATGTTCAGCTCCCTCTTCGGTGTCGGTTATGTGATCGTGCGGTACCGCAAGAACGGCGTCCTGAAAAGACTCAGCGCCACACCATTGACAGCATTTGAATTCCTCCTGGCGCAGATCGTCTCCCGGCTGTTGATGATCGTCGCATTTACTACCCTGGTCTATATCGGCACCGATCAACTCATCGGGTTCCGCATGTATGGTTCCTACTGGCTGCTACTGACGGTTCTCATCCTGGGCGGTCTGAGCATGATCAGCGTCGGCTTGTTGATCGCGGCGCGCATGACCAGCGAGGAGGCTGCCAACGGCCTGTTGAATCTGATCAGCTGGCCGATGATGCTGCTCTCCGGCGTCTGGTTCTCCCTGGAAGGCTCTCATCCACTGGTGCAGCAGTTAGCCCTTGCCCTGCCCCTGACCCATATGATCGACGCCGCCAGGGCGATCATGATCGACGGCGCAGGTCCGGCAGATATCTGGCCCCAGCTCATCGCACTCACCGGCTTTAGTGTTATCTTTATCTGGATTGGGGCCAAAACCTTCCGTTGGGAGTAGTCACCATGGGTCAGGACGAGAAGGCGTTCATGCAGGAGGCGATAGATCTGGCACGTCGGGGTGTGGAACTGCATCACGGCGGCCCCTTCGGCGCAGTCGTTGTGCTTGATGGACGAATCATCGGCCGTGGCTGGAATCAGGTGGTCAATAACAACGACCCCACTGCCCATGCTGAGATCAATGCCATCCGCGAGGCTTGTGGACAGCAGGAGAGCATGCATCTCAACGGAGCCACACTCTATGCCAGCTGTGAACCCTGCCCAATGTGCCTGAGTGCCGCCTACTGGGCCCACATTCAAACCATCGTCTATGCGGCAGATGCCAATGATGCAGCCGGGATCGGCTTCTCCGACCAGTTTATTTGTCAGGAGTTACAAAGTCCCCCTGAAGAGAGAAAGATCCAGTCCCGACAACTGTTACGGGAAGAGAGCCTTGCTGTCTTCCAACTGTGGAAAAACGATGAGCAGCGTTTCAAATATTGAGGATCTCATCTGGTAGGGTGTGCCGTGCGCACCAGAATATGCAGCGATCATGGTGCGCACGGCGCACCCTACATTCTTGCCGCGATTATTCCGTAGAGGGTAAATCACGGAGGTGGCACCGTCCCTACTCACCCCGCCAACACGCGGATCGCATCCCGATTGGTCCAGGAAGTGGCTAGCTGCGCCCCCTTCTCAAGTGAGGAAAGCCAGCGGTAGGCCGTATGTTCCGCCGGATTCAGATGAGGAATACGGCGTGAATTGAGGGGCAGCGCAAACCAGTGTTCACGGTTGGTTCTGGCGTTAGGCGCATAGCGGGCGCGCCAGGGGGTGATGATCGGAAACTCCACTTGGTGATGCAGGTCGATCAACCCACAACCCGCCATCAACCCGGTCTCCTCGTAGAGTTCCCTGCGCGCCGCCTGCAAAGGGGATTCGCCCCAACGCAGGCTGCCGGTAACCGACTGCCAGAAATCATTGGGGCTTTTGCGGCGCAGCATCAGTACCTCGCCGGCAAAAGTGTAGACCACCACCAGCACCGACTCAGGACGCTTGTATCGTCTATTGGTCATCTGAGTTCAAATCTGTATTGTCGGATTACGCTGCGCTAATCCGACCTACGGCGACTTGATTTACAACCTGCTCAGGAGGCCTCTTCACTCTGGGGTTTGCGCACCCGGATCGAGAGTTCACGCAGTTGCGTCATACTCACTTCCGAAGGCGCGGAGGTCAACTGGCAGGCAGCAGACTGGGTCTTGGGGAAGGCCATCACGTCGCGGATCGATTTCGAACCGGTCAGCAACATCACCAGCCGGTCGAGACCGAAAGCGAGTCCACCGTGGGGCGGGCAACCGTATTTCAACGCATTGAGCAGGAAGCCGAACTTCTCCTGTGCCTCCTCTTCGCCGATCTCCAGCAGTTTGAAAATCTTCTGCTGCAGCTCCCCGCTGTGGATACGAATCGAACCACCGCCCAGCTCCGTCCCATTGACCACCATGTCGTAAGCGCGGGACTTGCATTTGCCGGGATCACTCTCCAGCAGATCGATCTGGTCATCCTTCGGCGAGGTAAAGGGGTGATGCAGCGGATTCCAGCGGTTGTGCTTATCGTCCCACTCGAACATGGGAAAATCCACCACCCACAGAGGCCGCCAGGCGCCCTCCATCAGATCCAGGTCCTCGCCAACCTTGACGCGCAGAGCACCCAAGGCCTCATTGACCACATGCGTCTTGTCGGCGCCAAAGAAGATCAGGTCGCCATCTTTGGCGCCGGTACGTTCCAGGATGCCATCCACCGCGCTGTCCGGTAGAAACTTCAGGATCGGTGACTGTAGTCCATCGCGCCCCTTGGCCAGTTCATTGACCTTGATATAGGCAAGACCTTTGGCGCCATAGATACCGACAAATTTGGTATATCCGTCGATCTTCTTGCGGCTCAGGGAGCTGCCACCAGGCACATGCAGCGCGGCAACACGGCCGTGGGGATCCTTTGCCGGTCCGGAGAAGACCTTGAACTCCACCTCCTGCATCAGGTCCTGCAGATCGACCAGCTCCAGGGGAACCCGCAGGTCGGGACAGTCAGAGCCATAGCGGTCCATCGCCTCATCGTAGGTCATGCGCGGGAAGGGGTTAGGCAGATCGACGTCGAGGATCTCTTTATAGAGCTGGCGGATCATCTCCTCGTTCAGCTCCATGATCTCATTCTCATCCAAAAATGAGGTCTCGATATCGAGCTGGGTAAATTCGGGCTGGCGGTCGGCACGCAGGTCTTCGTCGCGGAAGCAGCGCACTATCTGGTAGTAACGGTCCATCCCTGACATCATCAACAACTGTTTGAAGAGCTGCGGTGACTGGGGCAGCGCAAAGAACTCACCGGGATGGGTCCGACTGGGCACCAAGTAGTCCCGCGCACCCTCAGGAGTCGCTTTGGTCAGCATCGGGGTCTCTATATCAAGAAATCCCCTATCATCGAGAAAACGGCGCAGCAACTGGGTCGTCCTGGCCCGGATGCGGATCTTCTCCTGCATCTCGGGACGGCGCAGATCGATGTAGCGATAACGCAGACGAATCTCTTCGGAGGCCTTTTCGTGTTCATCAAGTTGAAACGGAGGAGTATCGGCCTTGTTCAGCACCTCCAGTTCCAGTCCCAGCACTTCCACCTCACCGGTGGGCATGTCCGGATTGACGGTACCTTCCGGCCGCGCACGCACACGGCCTTTCACCCGCAGCACGAACTCATTGCGCACATGTTCCGCAGCGGAAAAAACCTCCGGCAGGTCGGGATCGTAGACCACCTGCACCAACCCCTCGCGGTCACGCAGGTCGATGAAGATTACCCCACCATGATCCCGGCTGCGGTGAACCCAACCGCAAAGTTCCACTTCCTGATCGATATGAGAGCTGTTGAGCTGTCCGCAATAATGACTGCGCATGGGAGGATTGTCCTGTGAAAAAATCGCCCGGTAAAAAGCGGGAATGTTACGGCCTGATTCGGGCCTGTGCAACCCGGAAGTCTCCCAGGCAGGCCCTAAGCAGACTCTGGAGCGTCCATTTGTGGGTGGTCCGGCACCACTGCCCCCATGGAGAGCAGCATTTTAAGGCCGTCATCAACGCTCATATCGAGTTCCTGCACGTCCTCCCGAGGCACCAAAACAAAGTAACCACCGGTGGGATTGGGTGTGGTGGGAATATAGACGTTGATCACGTCGCGCCCGGTCTTCTTCTGAGCTTCACCCTGATCGGTGCCGGTTTGGAAGGCCAGTGTCCAGAGACCACGACGGGGAAATTCAACCAACAGCACCTTACGGAACGACTGACCGCCATCGGAAAGCATGGTCTCCACCAGTTGCTTCACTGCAGAGTAGACGGAACGCACCAGGGGAATCCGCGCCAACACCCGTTCCCACAGACTGACCAGTTTACGGCCAAACAGATTGGCCGCCACCAGTCCGGTGAACAGCAGGATAATCAGTGTGAGCACCACCCCCAAGCCGGGAATGGCAAAACCAAGCAGGTTTTCAGGACGATATGCCTGAGGTACCAGCAACAGGCTGTTGTCCATCCAGCGAACCAACAGTCTGATAACAAAGAAAGTGGCGCCCAGCGGCAACCAGACCAGCAGACCGGCAACCAGATAGCGTCTTAGTTGAACCATGAAAAGGGTCAGTTACAGCAGGAACCACCGCCACAGGAGGGTTTGGAATCCTTCTTGCCGGTGTCGTGAATATTTTTCTTCTTGCCGCTCTTGAAGTCGGTTTCGTACCAACCGCCGCCCTTGAGACGGAAACCCGCAGCAGAGATCAGTTTTTTCAGATCCGGTTTATCGCACTCGCTGCACACAGTCAGCGGCTCATCGCTCATCTTTTGCAGCGCTTCAAATTCGTGCCCACAGGAATCACAGCGATATTCGTAGATCGGCATGGCAGGTGTCCTCGTAATCTCGTGTCTACCGTCCGGCAGTTGCAGACGGCATTTAATTGCGGGGGATTCTACCACATCTTAAAAAAACAGCCGCTTATTCCAGTCCAAATTCACTACTATCAGTCTCTTCCTCATCCCGTGTCTCCTCCCGGATGGACTCCAGCAGACGCACTATGCGGGCATGATCCTCTTCCGGTTGGCCAAAGCGAAAGTAACGTTCCGCCAACTCAGCCAACTGTTCCAACTGCTCATTGCGGTGTTCCAGATATAGCAGGCATCTGCCGACAGCATCACCAGTGTCTTCCCCTCCAAGCAGTCCGTGGGCGGCCTCCAAGGCCAGTGAAACATCCTCGTTAGTCGGTTTTTTCACTCATCCTCCAGCCGTTCCCGATCCTCCCGTTTTTGGCGCAACACTGCAGCCTGACGACGCAGGATATGCCTGATCAGGGCATCTCTGTCCGCATCGCGAATATGAGAAAAATTGACTCGCAGGTTCCACGGAAAATCGGCATCATCCGACTCCGCTTCACTTCCCACCACCTCACCATAGATAAGAACACCGGTAAACGACGGCAGTAGCAGCATCTTGATCTCAAGCTGAGCACCGATTTCGAGGGACTCGGTGGTGTACAAAGACATACCACCCGCACTGAGATTGACCGGTTTTGCGGGCTGTTCCGTCAGATCGACCTCATCCGCCAGAAAACTCTGTCCCAGCAGTTCGACTTTTTTATCCAGCGCCTTGAGGTAATCGGCCACATCAGGATCTTTCTGCTCGATACGATGCAATGATGCCGAAAGGTGCTGGCTTAGCGCCTGCAAACGCGTCATTACTGTAAAGCTTCCGTTGACACTGTTATCGAGTTTCTCCAACCGCAACGATAACTCGACACTGTCCACAACACGGTAACTCAACTGAATCGAGTCATCGATACGAAAAAATTCACGGCGATCCGCCTGATCATCTGCTTGGTCTTCAATGGCCATTGGTCACGTTTCCCTAGGGCTGCGCCGGCCCCTAATCTTGGCTACAGGACTCCGTATAGAAGTCGGTTCAGTTACGCTATCATTCTGAGACATTGAGAACCTCTCCACTCTCCTCATCCTGCCCACGTTCAATAACCAACTCAACACGCCGGTTCTTCGCGCGATTTTCCCTGGAATCATTGGGTGCCAGCGGATTGGAATCTGCGTGTCCCTCAATCAGCACGCGGGCTGGATCCAAATCTGAATTACTCAACATAGCATGGACCACGGTCACCGCACGCGCCGACGAGAGTTCCCAGTTTGAACGGAAGCGCTGGGTGGAGATAGGTATGTTGTCAGTATGTCCAGCCACTACGATATTCCCAGGGGTCTCTGCCACGACATCTGTGATTCGTGTGACAACTTCAAAAAATCCGGGGTTCAGGCTTGCTCTACCAGAGGGAAATGACCCCTTCTCCCGAATCCGGATGATGATCTTGGTCTGCTCGGTCTCAACCTCAAGCATACCCTCCTCAATCTCCTCCTCCAGCATCTCTGCCAACTCTTCAGCCTGCTGCTCGACCTCCGCCTCAAGCTGCGCCTGCATAGCGGCTTTCATCGCTTCATCCACCTCGATCTCATCGGCACTCTGCTTGCCGTCGTGAACGTCAAGGTTATCCTTGGTGTCATCCGTCGTCTGCTGCCGGATCTCCTCCATGAGCGTCTCTTCCGGCTTGCCGGGACTGAACTCCTGCTTGATGACGCTGGTACCTTTCACAATCTCATTGGCGGGAATCTCCGTCTGCACACCAAAAGCATCCTTCATCGACTCGGCCATCTTTTTGAAACGGATAGCATCCATCTCTGCAAATGAGAGCAGCAGCACAAAGAAACACATCAGCAGAGACATCAGGTCGGCAAAGGTTGCCAGCCAGGCGGGAAGACCCTCTTCACATTTTGGGCAATCGTCAGCCATCTTGATTGACCCCGTTAATCGCTATCGCCGGTAGGACGCTTGCCTGCAGGCAGGTAGGTACTGAGCAGTTGCTCCAACACCCGGGGATTCATGCCCTCCTGAATACCGGAAATCGTTTCGATGATCAGGGATTTATTGGTCTTTTCCATGGAACTGGAGCGAGCCAGTTTGTCTGACATCGGCTGAGCAAAGGCGTTGGCAATGACTGCGCCATAGAGCGTAGTCAGCAGAGCCACCGCCATGGCCGGGCCGATACTAGCTGGGTCCGACATATTCGCCAACATCTGCACCAGACCGATAAGCGTACCAATCATGCCCATCGCCGGGGCCATGATCGCCATATTTTTAAACATGGTCTGTCCAACTTCGTGACGTTCGATGGTCAGGTTGATATCTTTGGAGAGCAACTTATTGACCAGCACGGGATCGTGGCCATCGACGCATAATCCAACACCCCGCTTTAAAAAATCGTTACTGATCTCCTGGCCCTCCAGTGCCAACAAGCCATTTTTACGTGCGATATCAGCCAGTTCCACTGCCTCTTCGATCAGTTTTTTTGGATCATCTGTTTTGTAGAAAAAGGCCTTCATGCCAATTCCGAAAGAGCCCAGAAAATCACCCAGAGAGACCTGCATCAGCGTCACCATGAAGGTGCCACCCACAACGATAAGGATTGATGGGACGTTGACAAACAGCATCACATCACCGCCCGTAGCGATTGCCGCGATGATTATTCCGAGTCCTCCAAGTAGACCTACCAGCGTTGCAATATCCACCTAATTTACTCTCCACGTTCCAACACTGCGCCAGTGCATCTGTATTTGTATGATTGTGTTTGGCCTGATTGTCATCATTTTTGATTGTTCAGGCGCATATTCCATGATCAAATTCCGACTCGCTAAAGGTAGCGGTCAATACCTGGGAAACTTTAATTTCCCAAAGAAAAATATTCCGCCCGCATTTTTGCTCCATTTTGCGCAAATCCATCTCAGGGCTTAGGTCAAATAGATGTCAGAAAAGAAAAACATACTGATTACCGGCTGTTCCAGTGGTATCGGACACTGCGTGGCCCTCGGCCTGAAGTCGCGGGGATATCGTGTAATCGCCACCGCCCGAAAAGAGGAGGATGTGGAACAATTGAGGGAACATGGACTGGAGACGCTGCAACTGGACCTGGACGACTCTGAGAACATTGCGCAGGCGGTTGAGCAATCACTGGAACTCTGTGGCGGCAGACTCTACGCCCTGTTCAATAATGGCGCCTATGGACAGCCGGGCGCGGTGGAAGACCTGACCCGGGATGTTCTGCGCGCCCAATTCGAAACCAACCTTTTCGGCTGGCACGAACTGACTTGTCGACTGCTGCCGGTCATGCGCCGCTGGAAAGAGGGAAGGATCATCCAGAACAGCTCGGTACTGGGGCTGGTCGCATTGCCCTATCGGGGTGCCTACAATGCCAGCAAATACGCCCTCGAGGGACTCACCGATACCCTGCGCATGGAACTGCAAGGCAGCGGCATTCACGTCTCCTTGATCGAACCAGGCCCGGTGGAGAGCCGCTTCCGGGCTAATGCCCACAGGATGTGGAAGAGGAATATCGACAGCGAGCATTCAGTCCACAAGGCGAATTACCTCGCCATGGCAGCAAGGCTGGAAAAAGAAGGGCCTGTCGTGCCGTTTACCCTGCCGCCGGAGGCGGTATTAAAAAAGGTGATCCATGCGCTCGAATCCCCCAGACCCAAAGCCCGTTACTATGTCACCTTCCCCACTTACCTTTTTGGCACACTCAAACGGCTGTTAAGCACACGCGGGCTGGATTGGGTGTTGGGAAAGGTATCCGGCGGGGGTGGCAGGTGAAAAACGAAGCAGCATGTGCCAGGACCTACCAAATGCAAGTACTTTATTCCGGCTCCTGCAGTAGTAGGCCCGATCAAGCGCAGCGGATCGGGCGCTCAGGACTTAGCAGAGCTTTGAAGTTGCCGGTTCCGCTACGCTTGAACCGGCCTACATGCTTCCAACGATGGTAACGACAACGTTCGGCCTTTCCTGTGGCACTGTTTCCTTTTTCCTTTAACCTTTCGCCTTTAACCTGTATTACCTTGCCGGTCACGCATTATTATGCAGATCAAGTATGGAGCGGCCCGCCGCATCCTCTTCACTTTTTGCATTGTCACTACGCAGCAGTTCCAGCTGATCCAGGTAAGTCTCGCTGACATCACCGGTAACGTAATCACCGTTGAAAACCGAGGTATCGAAGCGAGTGATATCAGTCTTACCCTTCTTCTGCACGGCATTGATGAGATCACTGAGATCCTGAAAAATCAGCCTGTCGGCACCAATATATTCACGCACATCCTCCTCCGTCCTGCCGTGAGCCACCAGTTCGGTAGCTGAAGGCATGTCGATACCGTAGACATTGGGAAAACGTACAGGCGGAGCTGCAGAGGCAAAATAGACCTTTTTCGCGCCGGCCTCCCTTGCCATCAGCACGATCTGCTGCGAAGTCGTTCCGCGAACGATGGAGTCGTCCACCAGCAGGACATTTTTGCCCTTGAACTCCAGATCGATGGCGTTGAGTTTCTGCCGCACCGATTTTTTACGCACGGTCTGTCCCGGCATGATGAAGGTCCGGCCGATATATCGGTTCTTGATAAAACCCTCGGTGTAGCGAACATTGAGCTTTCCTGCCAGGGAGAGCGCCGCAGTACGGCTGGTGTCAGGAATCGGGATCACTACATCGATATCGTGATCGGGCCACTCCCGCTCGATCTTCTTTGCCAGCTTTTGTCCCATCCTTGAACGGGCCTTGTGCACAAAGACATTGTCGATGATCGAATCAGGCCGGGCGAAATAGACAAACTCGAATATACAGGGTGAACGCATGGGATTGCCGACACACTGCTGTGAGTAGAGCTGACCGCCATGACTGATAAATATCGCCTCACCTGGATCCAGATCCCGCACCCTTTCAAAACCCAGTGAATCCAGTGCGACACTCTCAGAGGCAACCATATATTCCGTTCCCCGGTCGGACTCGCGGCGTCCATAGACCACCGGACGGATACCATAAGGGTCTCGGAAAGC
This sequence comes from endosymbiont of Escarpia spicata, assembly GCA_003349915.1. Taxonomy (GTDB): domain Bacteria; phylum Pseudomonadota; class Gammaproteobacteria; order Chromatiales; family Chromatiaceae; genus QGON01. The sequence goes on along the minus strand of QFXE01000001.1, from coordinate 58,024 downwards.
GATAATGCCGAATCCAGGTATCATCGCGACACCGGCATACCCACCACGACAGCGACGATGCACACCGGCTACCGCACGGAAAACATCTTCCGGGGCGATGCGCAGTTTGTTCTGCGCCTGTAGCTCATGGGCAAAGATGTTGAGTAAAATTTCCGAATCGGAGGAGGTATTGATGTGGCGCAAATCTTCACGAAACAGGTCTTGCTTCAACTCTTCCGCATTGGTCAGGTTACCGTTATGGGCCAGAGTGATGCCGTAGGGAGAGTTGACATAAAAAGGCTGCGCTTCCGCAGATGATGAACATCCAGCGGTTGGATAGCGCACATGGCCCAGACCCATATTGCCCCGCAATTTGATCATGTGGCTCGTGCGAAAGACATCGCTCGCCAAGCCATTACCCTTGCGCAGGTGCAGTTTACCGCCCTCGCAGGTCACTATACCGGCGGCATCCTGACCTCGATGCTGCAACACCATCAAAGCATCGTAGAGTGACTGGTTAACCGCCGTTTTGCAGACAAGTCCAACTATGCCGCACATTTCCGGGTCTCCAAAGGCTTGATCTGCTCGAACAGGTGAGGAGAAAAGTGTATCGATACGCCTTTATTCATGCGGGACACACCTTCAATAGCGAAAATTACTTGCGATGTCGCTGGGCAGAAACTCTCTCAACCAGAGCGCAATCTCTTGGAAATAGGGGATCAGGTGTGATTCACGCCACCAGGGGTCATTCGGCATAGGTGTCAATCCGGCAAGCAGCACCAATATGGCTACGACTACAACACCCCTTGCCGCACCGAAAAAGACGCCGATCAGACGATCTGTACCGGTTAGCCCGGTACTGTCGACCAACAGACCCATAAAACGGTTGACCAGACCACCGACTATCAGGGTGGCCAACAACAGCAAACCATAGGAGACGCCCAGACGAATCGAGGGGAGATCTATCCAGGGCACTAAATATTCGGCAACCGGCCGAAAAAAGAACCAAGCCACCCAGAATCCTGCCACCCAGGTCACAAGAGAGAGTGCCTCGCTTATAAAACCACGCACCAAACTGATGATGGACGAGAGGAGTATGATTCCGATGATGAGGATATCGATCCAGGACATAGGCAAGAAAGAGTCAGAGGCGCCGGAAATTCATCAGAATTTTACAACAAGCATGGGGCAGTTGCGAATTATTCAAAAGCCCACGAAAAGTGGCCGCCGCTCTTTCAAAATCGTCACCCGCCAGAACGAAAAAACCCTGCTGCAACAATGCAGCAGGGTTTGATCTGGTGGAGCCAGGCGGGATCGAACCGCCGACCTCAACACTGCCAGTGTTGCGCTCTCCCAGCTGAGCTATGGCCCCGAAGAGAGGCGCATGTTAGGACAAGCATTAAGGTTTGTCCACCGGTTTTTTAATCCGATCTGCTATTTCAAGTCATCCACCGAATCGATGACCGAAGGAGAGCGAGAACGCTCTAACTTTATTGCGATCGGGAAAGTTTTACTGCAGGTACATCACCCACAATAAAGTGGCCGCACTCACGGCTGCCATTACCACCAAGGCGACTGTGATACAGGATGTACAAACATTACCAAATAACTGTAAGCTTTTTTCACTCATAACTATCCTCCAGAAATCCTTATGCAGACAGCAGTACAAATCTTCCGCTGCTGCAATAATCAGCATTCAAAACCAAGGAGCTGTTTGCAGTCAGGCTGCAAAAGATTTTATTACTGCTCCCACTTGCATAAAGTAAATAGCAGAATCACATAACGGTTACAAGGATAAAGATACAGGTATCTCTTTTTTGTATTTCTTTTTATCTGACAATTACTTAGGGGCATCAGGGAAACTACCTAGAGGCCACCTGGAAACACCCTTGTTAAGCACAGAGATCGCCGGAGCGCGAAGATTGCCGGTAAACGAAGACTATAATAACTACTCTCTCTAGGCCTTCCTTGTTTTTCCCTGCTGTTCAATCTTCGCCCAGGAATCGCGGAGGGTAACGGTCCGATTGAACACCGGCTTGTCAACTGTTGAGTCTCCGTTATCCATGCAGAAGTAACCCTCGCGCTCAAACTGAAAGCGTTCTCCAGGCTTGGCTTCTCCCAGGAGCGGCTCAAGATAGCAGTCGGTCAGGGTCCGCAAGGAGTCAGGATTGAGATTGTCGGTGAATAAGCCGCCCTCCTCCACTGAATCAGGATTGGGCTTGGAAAAAAGTCTGTCGTAGAGGCGCACCTCGCCCTTGACACCCAAACTGGCGGATACCCAGTGGACCACACCCCGGACCTTGCGTCCCTCCGGATTCTTGCCAAGCGTCTCCGGGTCGTAGCTGCAACGTAACTCAATGATGTCGCCCTGATTGTTCTTGATCACCTCTTCGCATTTAACGACGTAGGCATTACGCAGCCGCACCTCGCCGCCAGTCACCAGGCGCTTGTACTTCTTGTTGGCGGACTCGCGAAAATCTGCCTGGTCTATGTATACCTCGCGGGTGAAATGGATGGTACGCGTTCCCTTACTCTCATCCTTGGGGTGGTTGGCCGCCTGCAGCGCCTCCTCTTCTCCTTCGGGAAAGTTCTCGATCAACATCTTCAGAGGATGCATCACCGCCATGCGACGCGGAGCATTTTTGTCCAGATCCTCGCGGATGCAGTTCTCCAACACCCCCATTTCGACCAGATTGTCTGACTTGGTAACACCGATGCGTGCGCAGAAATCCCGAATCGAGGCGGCGGTATATCCCCGCCGCCGTAGCCCGGCAATCGTTGGCATCCGCGGATCGTTCCAGCCCTCCACATACCCTTCATCCGCCAATTGAGTCAGTTTCCGCTTGCTCATCACCGTATATTCCAGGTTTAGCCGGGAGAACTCGATCTGCTGCGGCTGATTGGAGATGGTGATATTTTCCAGCACCCAATCGTAGAGTGGGCGGTGATCCTCGAACTCCAGGGTACAGAGTGAATGGGTAATCCCTTCAAGCGCATCGGAGATCGGGTGGGTAAAGTCATACATGGGGTAGAGACACCAGGCCTCACCGGTCTGGTGGTGTACCACACCGTGACGAATGCGATAGAGCGTCGGATCGCGCATATTCATGTTGGGCGAGGCCATATCGATCTTCGCGCGCAACACCTTCTCGCCGTCGGCGAACTCCCCCGCCTTCATACGCGAGAAGAGATCCAGATTCTCCTCCACCGAGCGGGCGCGGTAAGGGCTCTCCTGTCCTGCTTCTTTGAGGGTCCCCCGATAGGCGCGCATCTTTTCGGCATCGAGATCACAGACGTAAGCCTTGTCCGCTTTAATCAACTCAACTGCAAAACCGGAGAGCCGATCAAAGTAATCAGAGGCGTAGAAGAGTCGATCCTGCCAAGTGAAACCCAGCCAGCGCACATCCTCCTGGATGCTCTCCACGAACTCGATGTTCTCCTTATGGGGATTAGTATCGTCAAAACGCAGATTACACAGGCCGCCGGGATAATCCCCGGCAATACCGAAGTTGAGCACTATCGACTTGGCGTGGCCGATATGTAGATATCCATTGGGCTCCGGAGGAAAGCGGGTGTGTACCCTGCCCTCGTTTTTTCCCTGAGCCAGATCCTGATCGATGATCTGACGAATGAAGTTACTGGGGGTTGTCGTCTCTGAGCTACTCATAATCTCTCTAATCTCTCAGGCCTGAGCCTCACGCCGCCGAATATACTCCAGCGCCATATCGATGCGCCGCAGGGTCGCGGCTTTTCCAGCCAGCTGCAGGGTTACGTCGATCCCCGGCGATGCAGCCCTGCCGACGACAGCAACCCTCAGCGGTTGGGCGACCTTACCCATCTTCACTTCAAGTGTCTCGGATACCTGCTGCACCTGATCATGCAGAGCCTCTGGAGTCCAATCCTGCACCCCCTCCAGTGCTTCGCGCATTTTTTCCAATGGTTCCCGGGCAGCAGGCCGCAGGTGCTTTTTTGCGGCCTTCTCATCAAACGTTTCAAAGTCCAGATAGCAGAAGGCGCTGATATCCGCCATCTCCACCAGCGTCTTGGCCCGCTCCTGCTGTGCTTTGGCAACATTGGCCAGATCCGGCCCCTCTGCCGGGTCGATACCCAGGTTACCCATGTGCGGACTCAGCAGATGGGCGATCCGTTTGGGGTCGTCCACTTTAATATAGTGCTGATTGAGCCAAAGCAGCTTTTCTGTATTAAAGCTGGAGGCAGCCTTATTGACCTGGTCGATATCAAACAGTTCGATCATTTCATCTATGGAGAATATTTCCTGATCACCGTGGGACCAGCCAAGGCGCACCAGGTAGTTGAGCAACGCCTCCGGCAGAAAGCCCTCCTCCCGATACTGCATGACACTGACGGCACCGTGGCGCTTGGAAAGCCGGGCACCGTCATCTCCCAAAATCATCGGCACATGTCCATATATCGGCGGCTTCTTACCCAGCGCCCGCAGAATATTGATCTGGCGGGGGGTATTATTGAGATGGTCGTCGCCCCGGATGACATGGGTTATCTCCATGTCCATATCGTCCACCACGACTGTAAGATTATAGGTTGGGGATCCGTCGGTGCGGCGGATAATCAGGTCATCCAACTCTTCATTGTTGAAGGCAACCCGGCCGCGGATCAGGTCGTTCACCACAACAGTACCGTTCTCAGGATTGCGGAAACGAATCACATGGGGCTCATCCGGATCGACATGCAGACTCTTGCAATGCCCATCGTAACGGGGTTTCTCCTTTCGCTTCATCGCCTGCTCTCTAAGGTCGTCAAGACGCTCACGAGTACAGTTACAGCGGTAAGCCAACCCCTTCTCCATCAACTCCCCTATCACCTCGTTATAACGCTCGAAGCGGTGGGTCTGGTAGAAGGGGCCCTCATCATACTCAAGCCCGAGCCAGGTCATTCCCTCCAAAATCGCATTCACCGATTCCTCTGTGGAACGCTCCAGATCCGTATCCTCGATGCGCAGCACGAATTTACCTCCGTGCTTGCGGGCATAGAGCCAGGAGAAAAGGGCGGTACGGGCACCGCCGACATGGAGATAGCCGGTGGGACTGGGGGCGAAACGGGTGCGAACGGTCATTATTGCTCTGTCTTGGCTGACGGGGAAAAAGGGAATTCTAACAGACCCGGTGCCAATGGGCAGAGTGGATTGACGGAACAACTTCCGATCTCTAGAATGGCCGCTCCTTACTGAATGGGCGTATAGCTCAGCTGGGAGAGCGCTGCAGTCACATTGCAGAGGTCACAGGTTCGATCCCTGTTACGCCCACCAAATCTTGCTGTTTTATAGTGCTTTTCTCGCGCAGAAAATACTTACCTCAAAAATAAATTGCCGGGGTAACACCTGGGTAACTCTCAAAGCCCACACAATAAAGTCACCCAGTCGGTTACATATTGTCGCTGAATCTGCACTGCGGGCACTTGAATGAATCTCAGTGGGTGATGGTTGCTGCAAGTCTTCTGAAGATTGAAGTTGGTACAAACCCATTTTGCAGGTATGCAGGGTCAAATTTTTTTCCAACTCAAAGCGGAATGCTTCAGTCTTCACCCTCAAGCGTTATGTTTGCCAATAAGTTGCTGTCGGATTTCTTTACAGCAGTGCCAATTGGCCTTTTTCAACTATTAAACCTCCCCAATTACTTGAAACTAAAGGCAATTCGGCTTTTAGGCTATCAATGCCAGTCACTGGATAGCTTCATACTATGAATAATATTCCTATATTCTGTCGGGATATTTTGCACATTCAGAAAGAAGACTTTGACATTCACGCTTAACTCATTGAAGAAACAGGACATATTGTTGTTGGCGCGTATATTGCAGCAATTGAATTTAGTGAAAACGATAAATAAATGAGCGTGATTATGAAAATCAGGTTAACCCTTTTGGTTCTGCTATTCGTGTCTTTCTCCTCCTATGCTGGAAATGTGAATGTTTGTAAAAATGCAAACGGTGCAACTACATTTACTGATGGCGCTTGCCCGGAGGGGGACCAAAAAATAGAGTCGAGGCATTATCAGGAATCTCGGTCGTCTGAACGACAGACGAATGTTATTCAGCAGCTACAATCTATAAAATCACTTCGATACAAGCGGACGTAGAAAAAGAACACGCCACCGAGAGTGGCTTCATTTTCAACTCCTTCACGACCAGACTTACTCAATGAAAGATTACGGGGACGGCATCCATGGCAATGTCCCACTATCGGCAACATCAACATGATGCTTTGCCTGACCCGTTTGACAAACCCGTTATCTTGCAAGCGACCTTTGTCAAACATGCTGACACGAATACTGCTTTCCTGAAAGTGCCGTCAAAAGCCTAGCTGGTGATTTGCCAGCCCTGGTCGATGCCGACAATCTCGGGTTGAAAATATTAAGAGCAATCCTATCCAAGTTGCCAAGTGCCTTCGGTGTTCTGGATGTATTCATGCTCCCGGCATTCCACCCAGCCTGTTCATCAGATCCCTCCCCCGGCCTCTGGGACCTTATTCACAGTCAGGCAGTACCACATAAAAAAGCGGCCGGAATAATCTATTGTCACGCCAATCGGACATAGGTATTCTCCGAATTCAGCATACCTTCGAGTAGTACCGTATTCCTTTTTCCAGCCACTGCGTCCGAGCAAAGGGTAATGATGAGATCGTCTCGACCTGAACACCAATCATCCCCGAATATCCTCAACCATCTGCTGAGGACGACCCTCGCAGTGGTATTACTGGCGATTGCCTTTTTCGCCTTTGCCGCGGAGGCGGGCGGCGCGATCGAATCTCCTGACTGGCTGCAGCTGTTTCTCGGCCTGTTCGGCGGCTTGGCCCTGTTTCTCGGTGGATTACAACTATTGTCGGATGGGATGACAAAATCCGCCGGCCAGACATTGAAAACAGTACTGGCAAAGCTCACCACCAACCGCTTGAAGGGTGCGCTCACCGGTGCCTTTATTACCGGCGTGCTCAACTCTTCGACGGTAACCACACTACTGGTCGTTGGTTTCATAAGCGGTGGCATGATGACCCTCACCCAGTCGGTCGGGGTGATCATGGGAGCCAACATCGGCAGCACTGTGACCGCCCAGTTGCTGGCTTTCGATCTTGCAGCTTACTCCCTCGGTCCTGTCGCCATCGGTTTTTTCATGCTCTTTACCGCCAAGCGGGAGAAGGTGAAGTACTACGGCATGATGATCATGGACATAGGTCTGGTGTTTTACGGCATGGGTCTGATGAGCGAGGCAATGACGCCCCTACGCAGCTACGAACCCTTCCTGGAAATACTCAAGGCTTTGGAAAATCCGATGGCGGGTATTCTCGCCGGCGCAGCATTCACTGCCATCGTACAGTCCTCCGCAGCAACGGTCGGCATCGCCATCGCGATGGCGAGCGAGGGGCTGCTGGCCCTACCTGCGGGCATCGGCAGTGCATGTAATATTCAACATTCTGGGCACCCTGATATGGCTTCCCTTCATCTGGCTGCTGGTGGATATGGCGGTCTGGATTTCCCCATCCAGCCCGGAGTTCGAGGGCACGGCTCAGGCAGCAGCGGAAGTGCCGCGCCAGATCGCCAACGCCAATACACTGTTCAACGTCATCAACACGCTGCTTTTTATCGGTTTTACCGGCTGGTTCGCGAAGCTGGCAGAGCGCATCGTACCGGAGCGCAAGCCTGCGGAAGGCATTATCATAGAGCCCAAATTTCTGGATGAAGGGGTACTGAGGGCGCCCTCCGTGGCGTTGCAGCAGGTGCGGCTGGAACTGGGACGGGTTGGAGCGATTACGCTCAGCATGCTGCAGGACGTCGTGCCAGCCCTGAGGGATGGAGATCGGGACCGCCTCGATGATATCGTCCGCCGCAACGATCAAGTCGATATATTGGACCAGGAGATACTCAATTATCTGGGCAAGGTTCGCGGGGGCACGCTGACGGAACAGGAGAGTCTGGAGTTTCAGGGACTGATGATGGCGTCAGATAACCTGCAAAGCCTGGCGGATGTGGTGGGGATCGATGTCATCTCTCTGGCCCGCAAAGCGGTCGATCTGGATTCCGAGTCGGGAGAGGAGACTCGCAAGATGTTGGTGGAATTCTATACTACGATTGTCGAGTCCGTGGAACTCATGGTGCAGGCGATTCGTGACAACGACCAGCGGGCGGCGGAATCCGTGTTGATGATGAAGGAGAAGATACGGGATCAGTCGGAACTCTTGTTGTCCCGGAAGGCGTCGCGTCTGACGGCGGACGATCCGGATTATTTGACGCTGGTGCGGCTGGAGATGTCGTTTATAGATCAGTTGCGGCGTATCTACACACTGGCGAAACGCACTGCAAAGGTTGCTCTGCCACAGGTGCTTGCGCAACGCGATTGACCCTGACTGGGGGTGTATAGGATTCATAGGCTCCGAGGACAACTGCCGGGTAATACCTGGGAACTCACCAGGGCCGCAGATACCCGTCGAATAGTGTTAGGAAGAGGCAATAAGTGCGAACGCCTGCAGCAGGCTACCTGCCAGCAGGATACCTGCGGCGATGACCACGATCGCCGGCAGGGAGATGGGTTGTCCCCGCAGCCTGCGCAGCACACTGGTTATGAGAATACCAAGTACCGGCCAAAAGGCGTTGATCAACACGCTATGGCCCAACCCAATGCGCTCTATAGAGAAGAAGAATAACGAGTAGGCGATGCCAAAGCTGATAATGCCGTGGAAAAGGAACGGAGTCAGTGAAGCAAGTCCGCGTGGACTGCTGGCAACTCGCCGCAGGGGCGCAATGGCAAAAGGCACAAACAGCAGTGCACCGGTCATCAACGCTGACAGATTGGCCGCGACCGGATGCGTGGTACGCACGCCTGTCGCCATGAAGAACTCACCCAGCGCCCATAACGCAGCGGTGGACAACCCCAGGAGCACACCGCCGAAATCAATCTTGCGCAATCCTGAACCAATCAGCAACAGCAAAGTGCCAAGTGCGATAAGCGACACGCTGCCCATGCTGCCCCGGGATACCGGCTCATGCAGGGCCAGCGCAGCCAGTGCGAACGAAAACAGGGGTTTGACCTTGCTGAACAGTGAGGCTATATCGATGCGCCCACTGAAAGCGACACCCGAGAAATAGTACACACCGGTCGCCAGCGGAAACGTAAAAACGCCTGCCAGCATGAGATCAGTGCTGAATACCACTGTTTCATCCAACCACAGGACAATGCCGCCAAGTACGCAGACTCCGGCTGACATTGAGGTCATTAGCCCGGCCAACACCTGTGTGCGTGCATCTCCGCAGGATGGATTGCGTATGCCGGAGTTGATTATCGGGGCCGAGATTGCCCACAGCAGGGCACTGGCCACCGCATACAGATAGTCAGGCATGCGCGCTCCAGGCAATGACCACAATCTGCCAGACAAAGGGCGCGAGCAGAATTGCTGTCGCAAGCTTGCCACGGTGCCTGTAGCGCGGCTTGCCGGGCGGTGTGTCAAAAAACGGTTGGCAGGCGGCGCGGATATCCGGGAACCAGAAACCGTAGCCGAATATGACGATGCAACCTATGGCGAAGGCGGACAGTACCTCACTGTAGAACGCGAGCAGCAGTACCATTGAAACCAGCAGGCTGGCGGTGGCGATATAGCGTGGATTGATGGTGTATCGATAGAAATAATTGACCAGGACGTTTCGCACATTATGGGTGCGGAATTGATTGAACATGGTATCGAAGGCATCGACACACAATACGAAACAGACGAAGGCCATGGCCGCAGCGAGCATACCGGCCCAGAGAATGTCGTGCTGCCACAGAGATGCCGCCTTGTCTGAACCCCATATGTCACCAATCTCATCGAAGATCAGCAACGATACAGCGATGAGTATAGCCAGGACCTGCATACCTGCCGTACCTTTGTTGCGGTAGCTGGCGACCAGTTCGGCATTGTTAACGGCGCTCTCGTCCCAATGGACGCTGGTGAAACCCAGCAGACGGCGTAGCGTCTGCACCTCCAGCTGCGGGTAGGGATGCGACTGACCGTTGCTGACTTGCAGTTTCGACTGAAAATATACCCACCACATCGCAGTAAACAGTGCCATATAGGTAATCAGCATCAGCCGGTTGAGGCGGGTGGCGAGATCGACGACAAGAAACTCCTGGATATACGCCTCAAAAGCAGCCAAGTCAGGAAATGCCCAGGCTACGTATGGATACCAAGCCCCGGGACTATTAGGTATGGCGACAGCGAGCAATAAGTAAAGTGCACAGGCAAGAGTCGCCAGCAGGAGGGTACGCCTCCCGATCCAAACCACAGGATCATCCTGGCTAAGATACCGGCCAAGAACTGCGGCATCCATGGTATCCGCCTCAGTTGGATTGTCGTGACCATTTCTTGTCGACATATACTGGCTGCAGGGTCCCAGTTTCCCTGCCGAACGGCACTGGAAAGTGTACCCTAATCCGGCGCACCGAAAGACCGGTCAGGTATTCTTGTACTGTAGGGTGGTTTCCCCGGCAGCGGAGTGATTATAGCCCACCAAGGCCATCACTATCCCTATTTGTTGCACGGAAAATAATCTGCCTGTTGGGATGTTCACGCATCCCCTTGTCAGGAATTTTGGACTCAACCGCTGGCGCTTAGGGTAGATCACCATAAACGCTTCTATCCCCTCCAAAAACAATGGCTACTTACAAGCAGAGCAGTAGCGACTGAAAGTTCCACTACCGCTAAAGCGATGAGCATTAGATAGTCACCTTGAACCACCCTGGACAAGTAGGCACCAAGTGAAACCATAAGACCTAGAAAGACAAAGAATCGAAGCCGGTAAAACTGCCATAGCATAGGCTGCTTCAACGCATTGATGCGCTTTAGATTCCTGTTACACACATTGATGAACAGGTATTTTGCCTTAACCCACCCAATCACCAATCCACTCAAAATAGCCAACACAATCCAAAGCGGATCAGCCCCGCTCCTGCCCGCATCAAGGAACAAGCCAGAACTTTTAGTCAGGAGGACCACAACACCAATATACCAAACCAGTGCGGCCAATCTTTTTAGGGTGAGGGAAGAAGTATTGAGCATTAGATTAACGGGAGATTGAAACATAGGCTGGGCAAGCCTGTTGATTTTCGCACCCGGCCTTATTGACTGCTCACATTGGCATATAAACCAAGCTGGTCACTATGAACATTTCCGAGCAAAACAGCAAAATTAATTCCTATCGTTGGCATCGCAAGCAATGGTAGGCCCACCGGTTACCCTAACCGCACCATGCAGACTTGGGCATGCCATAGATCGAACTGGAGAAATCGCTTTAAACCCGCATCCCCCAGACACCCACACCCGTCAACAATATGACAATAAAAAACCCAACAGTGGCCGTAAGCGGTATCTCTTTAATGAGATTCAGGTGAATCTCACTCGCCTGTTTCGGTTGCTCCTCTTCCTTGGACGCGGGTTGCACATAATACGAGCCCATTTCAACATGGGGATAACTGCTCCGACCCGTCGCGCTGCTCTGACCCCGCGTACGATTTTCGCCAGTACTTCTTTCAAAATCCAGATAGAGACTGTTCTCATATGCCGTTATTTTTTCGATCATGGGTTTCTGCTGCACGTGGACACCATTGTCTATGGACGGCGAATTGACACTCTGAATCCCGAACTCCGGCACGATATCGGGAAAGAGTGACGCGGGTGCAGCATCAAAAAGCGACTCCGGTGCCATATCATACAGGGAGTGGATAACAGGAAAGATCTGTTCAAGTGGCGTCTCCTCCGTTGCCCATTCAGGATTGATCAAGTCCACTATCAGGGTTGAGGTATAGAGGCTACGCCAACTTGACCACCACAACTGCCAGCTATCCAGCATCTGTAAATCCTGTTGGCCAGACCCACCCATAACCAATGATTCAGATATTTCCGACAACATGACCGATTCTTCGACCACGGGCTTCTGAATGTCAATTGGCTCCTGGAGGTGCTCGTTACACCCCACCATGTAAAGCGGTAGAAAAATAACCAGAAGAAAAGTCGATACGATTTTCATAACACGGATACCTTATCGCAGCTGCACTGTCGTGCAGCACTGCTCGTAAACACCGTGTCGATCTTAGAGCAAGGTGATTGCTCCGTGTCTTTATATTCAGGCCTTTTAACAACTTCTCACAATGCCGAAAAAAAACTTCACATTCATGTCATGCTTGTTAACAATTAGTCCGTTATTTACGACTGGATGTTAATAATTGTTAACGGAATCATTGATTCATCAGTTGGACAATCAGCTGATACGCCTCTTCAAATACATCATCGCCCTCTTCATCCAACCAATGATTTTCCTTATCAGCGTTCAACCAGGTGAGCTGTCTCTTGGCCAGTTGTCGGGTGCTGATAATGCCTCTTTCAATCATCTCTTCCCGGCTGTATTCACCTAACAGATATTTCAACATCTGCCGATAACCGACAGCCCGCATGGATGGCAGATCCGGACTCAGATCTCCCCGAACCTGTAGCGCCTGTACCTCTTCTTCAAAACCTGCCGTCAGCATTTGATGGAAACGCTTTTCGATACGTTCGTGCAGGATTTTTCGGTCTTTTGGTGAACGGACGAGTTTAAGTATCCGATAGGGCAAAGAGGCTCCGCTGCCACTTTGTTGCAGCTGAGTCATGGGGCGACCGGTAATCTCGATCACTTCGAGGGCACGAAGAATACGCTGTGCATCATTGGGGTGGATGCGTTCAGCGGCAACTGGATCGAGCTCCGCCAGTCGTTGATGCAACAACTCCAATCCAAGGTGCTGCCGTTCCATCTCAAGCCGCTTTCGAATGGCAGGATCGGCTTCCGGCAAATTCGAAAGCCCCTTCTCCAACGCTCGAAAATAGAGCATGGTGCCACCTACCAGCAGAGGCACTTTTCCTGCATCTGTGATCTCAGCCATCGCGTCCAGGGCATCCCCCCGAAACGCTGCGGCTGAGTAAGCATCAGCCGGATCCCGAATATCGATCAGACGATGCGGCGCCTTTGCAAGCACCTCGGGTGCCGGCTTGGCGCTTCCGATATCCATCCCCCGGTAAACCAGCGCCGAATCGACACTGATGATCTCCATCGGCAGTCTCTGCACAAGTTCCACTGCCAGCTCCGTCTTGCCGGATGCGGTGGGCCCCATGAGAAAAACAGCGGGGGGTAGTTTCTGTTCCGCCATCAACGACCCCGTAGAAACAGCTTATCCAATTCGGTCATGGAGAGTTGAACCCAGGTCGGACGGCCATGGTTACACTGGTCTGCACGTTCGGTACGTTCCATGTCCCGCAGCAGTGCGTTCATCTCATCCAGGGTGAGACGCCGGTTTGCCCGCACTGAGCCGTGACACGCCATGGTGGCAAGTACCTTGTCGATCTCCTCTTTGATTCGGCTACTCTCACCAAACTCCGCCAGATCGGAAAGCACATCACGCAACAATCGCTCGGCATCCGCCCCCTGCAGGATTGCCGGAATGGCCCGTACTGCCAGGGCATCTGCACCAAGTCGCGAGACCTCAAGGCCAACACTCTCCAATATCGATGACTGATTCTCTGCAAGATCTGCCTCACGGCTACTCACCCGCACCGTCACCGGCACCAGCAGCGGCTGCCGGGTAATGCCCACATCGTTGTAAGTCTGTTTGAAACGCTCGTAGGTGATGCGTTCATGAGCGGCATGCATGTCGACCAGTACCAACCCATCCTGATTTTGCGCCAGGACATAGATGCCTTGCAGCTGCCCGAGTGCATAGCCCAGTGGTGGCAGGGTTTCATCCTCACTCTGCGGTAGTGGTGCTGCAGAAGGTTTCTGCACCTGAAAAGCCGCACGATAGGATGAAGGTCGTTCGGCAACCCGCCAATTCATAGTGTGCTGCACACCGGGAGACGTTCCCTCAATCGGTTCACTGGATTGGAGAGAGCCACTACCAGAAGCGTCAAGACTGCCTGTGAATGCCCCCCCTGAAGGTGCAGCCATATCGGACTCATCCGCCGTTTGTGGGCGTGTCTCCGCCAGTGCGCTGTGCAGGCCACGAAAAAGAAAATCGTGTACCAAGCGACCATCCCTGAAACGCACTTCGTGCTTGGTGGGATGGACGTTCACATCGACCTTCCGGGGATCCAGCTCCAGAAACAGAAGATATGCGGGATGACGTCCATGATAGAGCACATCCTGATACGCTTGCCGCACTGCGTGGGTTACCAGTCTGTCCCGCACCATTCGCTGATTGACATAGAAAAACTGCATATCTGCCTGGGAACGGGAGAAAGTGGGACGGGCCACCCAACCAAAAAGTTTCAAACCCACCGCCTCATGCTCCACAAAGAGTGCGTTCTCGAGAAAAACTGCTCCCAGCAGATCGGCAATGCGGCGTTCTCTGTCGATCTGCTGGGTACAGGGAGGCAGAGAGAGGATCTGCCGACGATTGTGCTGCAGTGAAAAACCCACATCGAAGCGGGCCAGTGCCAACCTTCGAACCAGCGTCTCGATATGACCGAACTCTGTCTTTTCCGCGCGCAGAAATTTACGCCGGGCAGGCGTATTGAAAAAGAGATCGCGGACTTCAACCGTCGTGCCCTGAGGATGGGCGGCAGGCCGAGGCGTCATCTCTGTTTCACTGCCGTCCCCGCTGACCTCCCAAGCGGAGTCACTCTCCTGATTTCGTGAGGTCATTTTCAAACGGGATACAGAACTGATGCTGGGCAGCGCCTCACCACGGAATCCCATGCTCTGAATCGCTTCCAGGTCTTCGAGACTGCTGACTTTGCTGGTGGCATGACGGGAGAGCGCCAGAGCCAGTTCATCCTCGACGACCCCGACACCGTTATCGCGAACCCGCATCAATTTGACGCCGCCCTGCTCCACATCGATCTCAATGCGGTTGGCACCGGCATCAAGGCTGTTTTCAATCAACTCCTTGACCACCGAAGCCGGGCGCTCCACTACCTCGCCGGCAGCGATCTGATTGACCAGTTGTGGGGGGAGTTGTTGAATGTGCATGGAGAGAACGTGGCCGTCGTGGATAGTGACGGCTATTGTGCCACCACACGTTCGAGTAAGCAGCTATCTATCGGGAAGAATCAACCGCCGGGGATCTGCAGCACCTGACCGATGCGAATGGTGTCGTTCTTGAGTTCGTTGGTTCTACGCAGGCGATTGAGGCTGACGGCGTATTGCCTTGCGATTGCGATCAATGTCTCGCCACGAGAAATTGTATGTCGGCGGGGAGCCTCTTTCTCCTGTTTCGCTGCCAGCCAGGTACCGGGAGGCGGCTGATAGTTAAAATAGTCGGAAATACCTGCCAGCAAGGCTTTGGCTACCTTTCTCTGGTGGGCAGGATTTTTCAGACGACGCTCTTCATCAGGGTTGGAGATAAATGCGGTCTCCACCAGCAGTGAGGGGATATCCGGAGACTTCAGCACCATGAATCCAGCTTGTTGCACACGCTTTTTATGTGTCTTGCCCAGTTTTTTCAGCTGGCGAAAGACCCTGTCTGCGGCGGTGGAACTCGCCTGCTGGGTACCAGTTTGCGAGAGATCAAGCAGGACCGTGAACAAATCCTCGCCCTTGCCCTTGCCCTTGCCCTCAAATAAAACGCCGCCAACAAGATCCGCACTGTTTTCCCGCTCCGCCAGCCATTTAGCCGCCTCGTTGGACGCCCCTCTGCGGGATAGGGTGTAGACGGACGACCCTCTTACTCTTGAATCCTTAAAGGCGTCTGCATGGATTGAAATAAACAGATCTGCATGGTGCTTGCGCGCCTTCAACATCCGCTTGCGCAAACCGAGATAGTAGTCACCGTCCCTGATCAGCACCCCACGCATGCCCGGTTTCTGATCGATCATTTTCACCAGTTTGCGTGCGATCGCCAGCACTACGTCTTTCTCATAGGTACCGTATTTCCCTCTGGCACCGGGATCTTCTCCACCATGACCGGGATCGACTGCTATCACCACATCTCTGTTTCCCGACTTCCGGGCCGTTTTCACCGGGCCAGTGCGGCGCTTGCTGCTCTCTTTTTTGTCGTAGAGGTCGACAACCAGCCGGTGGCCATATTGTCGATTGGGCTCAAGCAGAAAGCTTTTTTCCTTGACCGCCATATTGAGGTCGAAAACCACTCGCACATCACGCTTGTTGCGTTCCGCACTGCGCAGCCGCTTGATGAACCTGTTGTTGGATTCAGGTTGAGGAAGTTGCGTGGAGAGCCGGGTATTTTTAAGGTCCAGAACCAACCGGTTCGGTTTGTCCAGTGTGAAGATCTTGTGTTCAACCAGGGAATCAGTATCGAAAACCAGTCGAACATGATCGGGGGCAGACCAGATGCGCAGGTTGCGAACATCGGACTGTCCCGCATAGAGCGGCAGGCTCCAGAAGAGGACCAGAAGCAGAATTGTGATAATTTTTTTCATGTTCCCGATGACCCTGTTAGGCCTAGTACTAAAAATAGCACGGACTTCTATTTTTTCCAACCTTTTCGGTCAGATAGCCTGACTTCCTCGCCAGAAGTTCAATGTTCCCATTAAACCCTTTGTAAATCCTTAATAAGTTGCATTCCCTTCTCAGAGCTGGACGAGAGCTGGAGTACTCTGCCCGCTTCCTGATATTCAAGTCTGATCCGCAGATCAGCCGGAGGCAATACACCTTTACCCCGATCTGGCCACTCCACCAGCAGTATAGCCTTCTCATCCATCAGGTCCTGGATGCCGAGATACTCCAGCTCCTCCGGGTCTGCCAGCCGGTAGAGATCGAAATGGTAACATGCCACCCCCTCCAGTTCGTAGGGTTCAAGCAGGGTGTAGGTGGGACTCTTTACCGCACCCTGAAAACCCAATGCGCGGATAAAACCTCGTGCAAGGGTTGTTTTTCCCGTACCCAGGTTCCCTTCCAGATAAACGGTAAGCGGCGGTTTACAACGCTTGGCAAGACGGGCGCCGAAGGATTCCTGCTCCGCCTCGTCATGCAGTTCAAGCCTCATAAGTACCAAACTCCAAATTGAGCAGCGGCCGCAGCTCGGGCAGAAGATCGCCAGCCAACATACCCCGTTCACCCTGCACGGCAGCCCTGTCTCCAGCTGCAGCGTGCAGTGCGACGCCCAGTTCAGCAGCCAGTCCGGGCTCAAAACCCTGCGCCAGCAATGCAGCAATAATACCCGTGAGTATGTCACCGCTACCACCGGTCGCCATGCCTGGATTCCCGTCACTGCAGAGTGCCGGCGGGCGACTGCTGCCGTCAGTAATCAATGTCCCGGCGCCCTTGAGTACCTGGGTACCGCCAAACCTCTCCTGCAGCGACTTCAATGCCTCAAACCGGTTTGCCTGAATTTGGCTGGTTTTTTCTCCCAGTAGTCGCCCCGCCTCACCAGGATGAGGCGTCAATATCCAATCTGATCTTTTTATCGGCGCCTGAGCCAACAGATTGAGGGCATCTGCATCCACCACCAGAGGCAGACCGGAGGCAAGTGCCTGTTGATAGAGCGATCGGCCCCACTCTCCACGCCCCAGTCCCGGCCCAATGGCAATGGCATCTGCCCTTTCAATCAACGGAGCAAGCGATTCATCTTTTGCCACGGCGTGACACATCAGCTCGGGACGGCCGATGTTGAGCAGTGGTGCATTGTCGGGATGGGTCGCCACGGAAACCAATCCGGTGCCAGTGCGTGCAGCCGCCTCCGCTGCCAGGCGGATTGCACCGGAGAACCCCCGGTCGCCCCCAATGAGCAACAGGTGGCCAAAATCCCCTTTGTGGGCGGTACGTCTTCTGGGCGCCAGCAGTTGAGACTGCTTTTTCCAATCGATACGGCGGGCTGACAGAATCTGCCTGCTGTAGATTCGGGCGGGCAACTCCAGAGCATCAAAATGGATACGCCCACAATAGTCCGGTCCTGCGCCGGTAAACATCCCCTGTTTCAGTCCAATAAAGCTAAGGGTTGCATCAGCTCGGACGGCAATCCCCATGACCTGGCCTGTATCTGAATTAAGGCCGGAGGGGATGTCCACAGCAAGAACCGGAGCCTGATGACGGTTGATCGATTCGATCGCTTCAGCCCAGGCCCCGGTCACATCTCTCTCCAGACCAGTGCCCAACAGGGCGTCGATAATGAGATCAGTTTTACGCGGCAGACCGGGAAACGGGGCTGTCTCACCACCAGCCTCTTCCCACTTCTGCGCCATTGTCAGAGCATCACCACGGATACGCGCTGAATCACCAAGCTGCAGCAACAACACCTCCAGTCCGGCTTGCCTCGCCAGGCGTGCCACCACAAATCCATCGCCACCATTGTTGCCCGTACCGCATATGACAGTGATGTGGCGGGCCGCAGGCCAGCTTGCCTGCAGAAGCTGGAAGATGCGGGAACCCGCCCGTTGCATCAGATCGGCACCGGGAATCTCATATTCTTCGATCGCGATCCGGTCGAACGCCCGCACCTGATCGGCGCGATAGAGGGCATAGGGCAGCGATTCCGTGTAGGGCAAAACTCGCATAAAAAAACGTCCTTTGAGATTAACGAAAACCATACCGCGAAGCCGGTCCCGGATACCAGTTTAATCGCCGATCAGGGTATAGTTCGGGTTTATGGATCGAGCACCTATTCCCAATCACCAACAACTCGCCGCAAACATCAAGATTTGGGGCGCAGAGCTGGGTTTCCAGCAGGTTGGCATCACCGACACTGAACTCTCACTGGCGGAGGCACGATTCAACGATTGGCTGCAAAAGGGCTTTCACGGAGAGATGTCCTATATGGCCCGCCACGGCAACAAGCGCAGTCGTCCCGCAGAACTGGAACCCGGCACCCGGCGGATAATCTCAGTACGTTTGGACTATCTGCCCGAACCCACGCGAAAGAGCCGGGAGATACTGGAATCTCCCGCACAGGCATTCATCTCACGATATGCCTTGGGCCGGGACTACCACAAATTGATGCGCAAACGTCTGCAGAAACTGGCCCAAAAGATCAGCGGGGAAATCGGTGATTTCGGCTACCGGGTCTATGTCGACTCAGCTCCGGTTTTGGAGAAACCGCTGGCGGAAAAAGCCGGGCTTGGCTGGATCGGCAAGCACAGCAACCTGATCAATCGGAAGGCCGGCTCCTGGTTTTTTCTTGGCGAAATCTATACCGACTTGCCGCTCCCTATCGACCAGCCTGCATCCAACCACTGCGGCAGTTGCCGCGCCTGTCTCGATATCTGCCCGACCCAGGCCATTGTCGAACCCTATGTCGTGGATGCCCGCCGTTGCATCTCCTATCTGACTATCGAACAACATGGCCCAATTCCAGAATCACTGAGAAGCCGCATCGGCAACCGCATCTACGGCTGCGATGATTGCCAGCAGGTCTGTCCCTGGAACCGTTTTGCAAAGCTCGGACGTGAGCAGGACTTTGCCCCGCGCAACGGCCTCGGCAACGCCACGCTGACAGAGCTCTTTGAATGGGATGAGACAAACTTTCTGAAACGTACCGAAGGGTCTGCAATACGCCGCATCGGCCACCAATCCTGGCTGCGTAATATTGCAGTGGCACTGGGCAATGCACCGCATTCAGAGAATATCGAGGCCATACTCAAGGTGCGCGAACATGACCCGGCAGAACTGGTGAGAGAGCATGTCCGCTGGGCTTTGGCCAGGCAGCGCAGCAAATCACCGGATTAAGCGGGGCCGCACCACCATTATATTCTTCGCCGACAACAATCCGGCAAGGACACCCAGCATATCCACCACCACATCACTCAGCCGAGGCGTTCGTCCGGGCACGAAAAACTGCACGACTTCTGTCGACACTGCCAACAGCAACAATCCAATAAGCACACTGGGCAGACGCGCCTTTGAATCAAGAAACAGCCCAGCGGAGAGCAGAAAAAAACCGAGCAGATGTCCCAATTTGGAGATATCCCAACTCGCAGGCCAGAATGCCAACGGGTCAAAACCGTGGTGGTAGCGGCCTATCTCAAGATGTATACCCAGCCACTGGCCTAACTGCTGGATTTGCACTTCTATGGCCTGCTTAACCTCAAGAGGCTGAAGAATACCCACCACGATCAGCAGCAACAGCAGCGCAATCATCCAACCTTGGGGGGTCGACCAATAGTGCTGCAGCAGCAGTCGCAGAGCCCACAGGCCAGTGACCAACCATAGGAGTGCCAGCAGTAATTTTCCGGCAGTGAAAAGAGTCTGAGGCTCCGCCTGGTGCAGTGCAAGCCCCCTGACCCAGATCCTGCCCGGCACATGGTAGAGACCGATCTCAAGACGCAATTCAACAGCCTCTTCAGGCACAGTAACAAGCAGCGAATAACTCCGCCACTCGTTATCGCCAATCAGGCCGGTGAGGATATAAGGTATATGGTAGAACCCTTGCCCGAAGCTGTCATAGGCGATCAGCTCCACCCTTGCCTCATGCCAACTGCGTCTGCCGCTCTCGACGGCCGATGTCCTGACCTCTCCCTGCAACAGAAGTTGTTTGGGCAATCTTTGGACATCCAGTTTCTGAATCACGCTGTTCGATTCACTGCCCGGCGCATTGTCGACAAACAATTCGGCCACTGCGGTGGGCTTTGATACCCCGCTCTTGCCGGGGCCATGTTTCCATCCCTTCAGGCCCTGCTCGAACAGGGGGTTATTCAACAGCTCTGGACCGACGGGTTTGACCGGTGAAATTGAAGTGAAAAAAATCAGCGTCAGTGCCGCTAGCAGCAGCACAACCCAGTTCACAGGTTTGATCAAGCGCTGTAGATCAGGCAATGGAGTCGGGTCAACAAATGGTGTTTGCCGGTTCCGCTGCGCCTGAACCGGCCTACATCACTATCAGGAAAGGCGCAGGAAATTATCACGGTAGAATTTCAGCTCGGCGATAGAGTCGCGAATATCATCGATCGCCAGATGCTTCGACTCTTTCGTAAAACCATCAGCCATATCAGGCGCCCAGCGCTTCGCAAGCTCCTTCAGCGTGCTGACATCAAGATTGCGGTAATGAAAATAATCTTCCAGTTTCGGCATGGTACGGGACATGAATCGACGGTCCTGGCAGATACTGTTGCCACACATCGGGGAGGCTCCGGCAGGCACGTATTGCTGTAGAAACTCCAGCGTCTCCACTTCCGCCGCCGCTTCATCATGTTCGCTTTCACGGACCCTTGCGATAAGACCGGAACCACCATGCTGTTTCTGATTCCACTCATCCATGCCATCGAGCAGGGCTTCTGATTGCCGTACCGCGATTGCAGGCCCTTCAGCCAGAACATTGAGGTCGGCATCGGTAACAATGGTTGCGATCTCGATGATCTCATCATTGACTGTATCCAGCCCCGTCATCTCCAGGTCGAGCCAAATCAGGTTGTTGGGGTCTTGAGTCATGCACGAATCCTCAATAAATACAGGTTAATAACGGGAATCTGTCGGATTTAACGCTGTTTGGCTGCAAATCCCTGGATGACGATCAACTCAGCTTATCGAACTCGTTAAATAGGTCCACTATTCGCCTCGTTCGATAAACTGATTTGATTCGCCCCCAGTGATTTTATTACGGGCATCCTGCCCTTCACCCCTTCGGGGGCAGCAGAGCTGCTCAATCCGCTCCTGCGGATTAGTCGCATCAAACGGATAAACCCGACAGACTCCCAGGTGCGAATTCTAGCAGGAAGCGGGCGCAGACTGTATTCTTCCCCCATTGACCTGATCCGAACGACCCATTCCAAGCTAAAGGAGTCCGTTACTTGATGCCGTTTTTCACTCAACTCTTCCTGCTCGCCCTGGCCGCAGGCACGATTCTGCAACTCTGGCTGCTGGCCCGTCAGACGCGCCATGTTGTTGACCACCGGGAGAAAGTGCCCGAGGAGTTTTCCGGCAAGGTAGAACTCAACGATCATCAGAAAGCTGCCGATTACACCGGAGCCAAAGCAGGTATTGCGCGGCTTGAGGTTATCTTCAGCACTCTGCTTCTGCTGGTCTGGACACTGGGCGGTGGCCTCGATCTGTTCAGCCGTTTCTGGAATGACCTGGGTTTCGAGGCTCTCCTGACCGGCGTCGCTTTTATCTTTTCGGTATTTTTTATCTCCAGTTTACTGGATCTGCCTTTTTCACTCTGGCGCACCTTCAAAATCGAGGCCGCTTTTGGCTTCAACCGTTCCACCCTGGGTGGTTTTTTCAAAGACCGCCTGCTGGGTGCGGCTATAGGATTGGCGATAGGCGCACCCTTATTGTGGGTCATTCTCTGGCTCATGGACTCGGCGGGTATCTACTGGTGGCTGGCGGCCTGGGCAGTATGGATCAGTTTCACCCTGACCCTTACCTGGGCCTATCCCCGCATCATCGCTCCCCTGTTCAACAAATTCACCCCGTTGGAAGCGGGTGAGATGCGCGATCGAATTCAGGGTCTGCTCAGACACTGTGGTTTCACCAGTGACGGCATCTTCGTGATGGATGGCTCCAAACGTTCCAGCCACGGCAACGCCTACTTCACTGGATTCGGCAAGCACAAGCGGATCGTCTTTTTCGATACCCTGATCGAGACCCTCACACCGGACGAAATGGAGGCCGTACTGGCCCACGAACTGGGCCATTTCCGCCGCAAGCACATTCTCAAACAGATGGTGATGATGGCGCTGATCTCTCTCGCCGGTCTGGCGCTGCTGGGTTGGTTGTCACAACAGACCTGGTTCTATACCAATCTGGGTATGACTCAACCCTCCAACGCGGCTGCACTGCTGTTGTTCATGCTGGCAGCACCTGTCTTCACCCTCTTCTTCTCCCCTATCGGCAGCTATATCTCGCGCCGGCATGAGTTTGAGGCAGACGACTATGCTATCGCACAAACCAAAGGGGAATATTTGGTGCAGGCGCTTGTCAAACTCTATCAGGATAATGCGAGCACCCTGACGCCGGATCCGCTCTACTCCATGTTTCACGACAGCCATCCACCAGCGCCGGTACGCATTGCCCACATAACAGAACAATCTTAGGACATGAGGATAACTTGATGCTTAAAATACTGATAACAATCGCTTCGATCTCAGCTGCATTCAGCGCTACCATACAGGCAGCTGACGTCAAGGCGGGCAAAGAGCTGGTCAACAATAATTGCACCTGCTGCCACGGCTCGGAAATCTACACACGGAAAGACAGAATGGTCACTACGCTGCCGGGTCTGCACAAGCAGGTACGCCGTTGCGAACAGATGCTGGGACTGACCTGGTTTGACGAAGATGTCGACAATGCATCCGCCCATCTCAACGAACAGTTCTACAAGCTGAAATAGCACTCCAACAAGGTTATATTGATGGAGCCAGATGTAGGGTGCGCTGCGCGCACCAAAACAAGCTGTAATCACGGTATGTACGCTATTCATGGTGCGCACGGCGCACCCTACAAATCCAAATTTTATTTATTGGAGCACCACTAGTGTCCCGACGCCGCCTCACCCAGCAGCAACGGGCCAGGATAGAGAGTATCCAGGAACGGCGACGAACAAAGCTCGCTGAACGTGCTGAGAAGAGCCTCTCTGATGCCAGTGAAACCCCATCACAGGAAGGCAGAGTGGTAATCCGCCATGGCGCCACCCTCGGCGTCGTGGATGAGAATGGCCAGGTCTTTCAATGCCTGATCCGCCAGAACATTGGACACCCTGTCTGCGGCGACCGGGTAGTCTGGCAGCCGGTGGACGATCATCGTGGTGTGGTCACCGCCCTCCAACCAAGAGTGAGCGTGCTCAGCCGCCCCGACTACAGCGGCCGAGAGAAACCTCTGGCCGCCAACATCACCCAACTGGTCGTGGTACTCGCCCCCCGTCCTGAACCCAGCGGTTATCTGCTCGACCAATACCTGATCGCCGCCGAGACCATTGGGATTCGGCCATTGATCGCTATCAACAAGATCGATCTGCTTGAAAATGAGGGCAAACAGCGCTTTCTCTCTGCTTACGATCTATATCGCAGGATTGGATATGAGTTGGTGGAGGTGAGTGCAAAACTGGCCCACGGTCTGGATAGCCTCATCCAACACCTTGCGGGAGAGACCAGCATCCTGGTGGGGCAATCGGGGGTGGGAAAATCCTCTCTGATCAACGCACTGCTGCCAAATCTGGAGATCGAAACCGGCAGACTCTCGGAAGCTTCAGGATTGGGACGACATACTACATCGACTGCAACCTGCTATAACCTGCAGGAAGGGGGAGAGTTGATCGATTCTCCCGGCGTACGCAGTTTTCGACTGACCAAGTTAAGCAGAGGGCAGCTGGAACAGGGATTTCCCGAGTTCCGCCCTTTTCTCGGCCACTGCCGTTTCAATAACTGCTCACATCTGCATGAACCCGGATGCGCAATCAGGCAGGCAATTGAGGCGGGGGAAGTCTCCCCCCAGAGATTGGATAACTTCCTTCATCTGGCACAATCCGCCACTTCCGGACAGAGTTGAGCGCTGGAGGCTACTTCTGACCGGCAGTGGGCTTACTTGGGGCATCCATAACCTGGATGGTCGACGGGTCGTCACCAAATCCTGTGCCACCGCCCTTGCCTTTTCCGATGCTGTCGGGGGAGATCAACATCTCGGTGAAAGCCCGGTTGTCCTCACCGTAGATTCCGCCTCCACCTTCATCCGAAAAATCACCCTGGCCAAAATAGTCGGGAGACGCTGTCGGGTCTCCTGCCTGGCCAGCAAAAGCGCTGGGGATGAAAAAAACCAGCAGTCCGATGATCATTATCCTGGTCAATCGCTTCACTTGTCCCACTCCCGATTTTGTTCAAAATCCATATTCATCTTCCCGCTGCTTTAAGCACGGCAGTAACCTGATTTCTGCTCAGCCAACATACTGAACTCTTAAGCCGATTGCCATATTTGTGTCCCAAAGTTCACATTTTCGGCTTGTTGCCAATGGTAAAAAAAACGGCTTGGTTTTCACTAATGATTGGGTATCAGAGCAACCAGATCAGCCCCACCAAGCACCGACTTCCCGACAATCAACTCGCCTCCATAGGCACTGATGATATCGCTCACCACCGCCAGCCCTATGCCCTGTCCCGGCTGCTGCTCATCCATGCGCCTGCCTCGCTGCAGGACACTTTCAGCCTGGGCTTGAGGGATACCTGCCCCGTCATCCTCAACGTGCAATTCAATGCCATCGCCGGTAGCAAGGCCGGATATCCGCACTCGCTGACTACCATATTTCCAGGCGTTGTCCATCAGATTACCCATAAACTCCATCAGATCGCCCTCATCACCTGGAAACCCAAGATCGTCCGGCAGATCCAGCTCCCAGCGGATCCCCTTTTCCAGGTAGACCTTACTGAGCGTTATGGCAATCCTTTCCACTGCTGCCTCCACCGGAGTACTGAGGGCCAATGTGGAACGTCCGGATGCCGCAGCACGCTGTAACTGGTGACTGACAATCTGGTTCATGCGGTCGACCTGCTCTGCGAGTTGACGACTTTCATTCCGATCACCTGTTTCCGGCAGCTCGGCCATGCCTTGCAGGATTGCCAGGGGGGTTTTGAGACTATGAGCCAGATCACCCAGACTGTCCCGGTATCGTTGCTGTCTGGACTGAGCCTGGCGAATCAGAGAATTGATGTTATCTGTCAGCCCGGTCAACTCCTGCGGATAAACCCCTTTGAGTTGATCCGATCCCCCGGATTCAATATCACTCAGCTCGTCGGATACCTTGCGCAGAGGGAACAATCCCCAACGCAGCACTCCTCCCTGCGCCAGTAACAACACCAGTGCCGCACCACCCAGCCAGTAAAAAAGCGTATTGCGGAAGGTGGTAATCTGAACCTGATGCGGCTGCATGTCTTCCACGACCGAAAGCACATATTGGGTTTCGACACCGTCAAAATCCTCCCAGGACACACCGAAGCTCAGGGCAACCACTTCGCCGCCATTACCGGAGCGGACCTGACTGAAACGCCGCTCACCAGGCTCCACCGACGGTTCCCCAATATTCAGATGACGCCCCACTGCTGATGCAGAACGCCAGTCGAACGAAATATCGGGACTATGGACCTCTGCATAGAATCCGGAATCCGGCAGGTTGAAACGGGGATCAGAGAGTATTTCCGGCATCGTCAGCCGGCCCTGATCATCCTCACCCGCCGCTGCCAGCAGTGCATAGACGCTGGCCTGCAAACTCTCCCTCAGCGCCTTCTCTGCGCTGGATCGAAAGGCCTTGTCCAAGGCCACCCCGGTCAAACCCAGGAAGGCAGTCAGCACCAGGCTTGCAGCCAGCAACAGACGGATGTGAATCGATAGATTCATCCCGATCTGGCAAGTACAAAACGGTATCCCCTGCCCCGCAGGGTCTCGATCGGTTTGTAGTGCTCTTCGGGATCGAGTTTTTTACGCAACCGACGGACAAAGACCTCGATCACATTGCTGTCACGATCCCAATCCTGATCGTAGAGATGCTCGGTCAATTCGCTCTTCGAGATCACCTCGCCGGCGTGCATCATCATATATTCAAGCACTTTGTATTCGTATGCGGTGAGATCGACGGGAGCGCCATCGAGTTTGACGCCCTGGCTGCGGGTATCCAACTCCACCGGACCGCACGCCAATACCGGCTGGGACCAGCCTGCCGCCCGCCGCAGGAGAGCATTCAACCGCGCCAGCAACTCTTCGACATGAAAGGGTTTGACCAGATAGTCGTCTGCACCCGCTTCAAGACCTTCAACCTTGTCCTGCCAGTTGCCCCGTGCGGTAAGGATCAGGATCGGAAAATGTTTACCCACTTTCCGTAGTTCGCGGATCACCTCGATACCTGACATCTCCGGCAGACCGATATCCACGATCCCCACGTCAATGGCATATTCCCGTCCCAGGAAGAGCCCTTCGCGGCCATCCGCACCGGCATCCACGGTAAAACCTTCCCGGCTCAACCGTTCGGTCAGCGGCTCTCTCAACTCCGCTTCATCTTCAACCAACAAAACACGCACGATTTTGTTCCCTCTATCTGCGGCGATTGCCCGCAGGCGCACGCTTACGCCCCCTGGGAAGCTGCTGCCCACTTCTACCGTCGATCTACATCCGTTTTACCCGACCCTGTTTATCAAGGATGCGGATATCGTAAATCTCCCGGCCTTCCCACTCGCGGGTCTCGGCCGAGATCACTCTGCCGTCACTGTCGAGACGGGCATTCTCAACCGCCTGATCCAGGCTGATACGATTGCCCGCCAGCGAGGCATCAGCCCCAAGCAGTATCAACAGCAGCCACATAATATTCAGCTTTCGAGTCAGACGCATTTCGGTTCAACCTGTGCCATGGGAGGAAAACCGTACTGCCTGCGCATTGTCTCGATCTTCCAGCCACGAATTAAATATCATCCACTGGTGTGACACCAACCCGAACACGAATCCGCTTGCCCGGATGGTGTTTGGTGCGAGTGGTGAACACCTTACCTTTATAACGATACTTTACACGATAGCCGACCAACTGTTCTTCATACTCGGTATAAGTTTCGACCTCGCACTGCCGTTCCGTGGTGGTGGTGTAGTGTCCTCCGCGCCGGTTCCGGGAAATATCATTACCAATCGAGGCACCCAGCAGGGTACCGGCGACGGTCGAGGCATCGCGGCCGCGACCCTGACCGAACTGATTTCCAACCACGCCGCCGATGATGCCACCGAGCACGGTGCCGGTATAGGATTTACGTCTTGGCTGATAGTGCGTGACCTGCTCATCCCAGCAGTGCTTTTCGGGACGTGAGATCTCAATGGTCTTGTAGATAGGGTCAACATCGACAACCTTGGCGGTGTCCCGGTAGTTGTGACCGTGCCCGCGGCCGGCGGTTGCACTCATGGAGGCAGCCAACAAAACGGTTCCGAGTGTGATGGCGATCTTTTTCATGGTTCTCTCCTAAACGATGTCTTAACCATTTGGACGAGACCTTTGGCTCATCCTTTGATTACAGACTACGCTTTGGAAACTGAACCGAGCCTTAACCGAAATAATCCCTGCAGCAAGAGAGGGTGGAGTATTAAATTGCAGGAGCGGCGCCCCGCCGCGAAAACTCCGTAGATAGACCAATCGCAGCGGAGACACCGCTACGAACGCTTCATAGCCAGCTTCTGTGCCACGATCATGGCAACATCCCGAAAGCCTTTCCCGAGATCCCCCAAGCGGTTTTCCTCCCGGTAGAAACGGACTGAAAGGGGTGACAGGAGGGCGATTAGTTCATTGTCGCCAAGTCGGTAAGCCGGGTTTGACGGGCCGGTGTCAGAGACAGCAATGCGGGTAAAGGTCTGGTAGAAGATCAACCCGCCCGGCTTTAGGGCAGCAATCAGGGCCGGCATCAAGTCACGATTGAGAAAGTAGCTCACCACAATCACATCAAAGGCGTTCTCTGTTAGCAGGTCCTGTTCCACATCCCGCTGCTCCGCATTGAGAACCAAACCCTCTGAAGCCGCCAGATGTTGTAACCGTTCGACCGCAACGCTGGAGATATCCCATGCGCTAACCTCCAATCCGCATCTGGCCAGTTCCATTGCATTACCACCCAACCCGCAGGCCAGATCCAGCGCATTTCCTGTTTCCGGCAGCAGATGAAGGTTCTCCAACAGCACTTCAGCTGCCGATGGCTGCTTGTCGGGATCAGCGTGGCGCTGATCCCACATCATCTTGAGTTCGGCTGTGGCCTTCTCCATCAGAGGACATCCAGGCCACGAGCCAGGTCGGCCTGGATATCGGCAACGCTCTCCAGTCCCACGGCGATCCTCAACAACCCGGCAGAAATACCAGAGGCTGCTTTCTCCTCATCGGAGAGGCGCCCGTGGGTGGTGGTGGCAGGATGCGTGATAGTCGTCTTGGTGTCTCCAAGGTTGGCTGTGATCGAAAGCATGTTCGTCGCATCGATCACAGACCAGGCCGCCGGTTGGCCGCCCTTGAGCTCAAAGGAGAGAATCCCCCCCGCTGCCTGCTGTTGTTGCAGTGCTATCTCATGTTGGGGGTGGGAAGCCAGTCCCGGATAGTGAACCCGGGCGACCTGCGGATGCAACTCAAGCCACTCGGCCAAAACCTGAGCACTCTGCGAATGGGCCAGCATACGCAGTTGCAGCGTCTCCAGGCCCTTCAGAAACACCCAGGCGTTGAAAGGACTCATGGTTGGACCGGCGGTACGCAGCACGCCAAATACCTCTTCCCCGACGAGTTTGCTGTCACCAACTACCGCACCGCCAACGCAACGACCCTGTCCGTCCAGGTACTTGGTAGCCGAATGCACCACGATATCAGCACCCAGTTCCAACGGCCGTTGCAGCGCGGGGGTACAGAAACAGTTATCCACCACGAGCAGACAGTCATGCGCGTGCGCCAATGCCGCAAGAGCCTGCAAATCAGTGATTTCGGTGAGCGGATTTGATGGGGTTTCAAGAAACAGCAGCCTTGTCTCCGGAAGAATGGCCTGTTCCCAGGCGCCCAAGTCACTGAGTTCAACAAAGCTGGTTTTTATGCCGAACCTGCTCAGGTATTTATTGAAAAGTACCGTGGTGGTTCCGAAAACGCTGCGTGAAGAGACGATATGATCCCCCGCTTCGAGCAGGCCCATGCAGGTGGCAAGAATTGCTGCCATACCGGAAGCGGTGGCGACACAGGATTCGCCCCCCTCCAGCGCCGCCAAGCGCTCTTCAAAGGTGCGCACTGTGGGATTGGTAAAGCGTGCGTAGATATTGCCCGGCTCATCCCCGCTGAATCTTGCCGCCGCCTCCGCGGCACTACTGAAAACAAAGCTGGAGGTGGGAAAGATGGGTTCGCTATGCTCCCCTTCTGCTGTTCTTGCGTGTCCTGTACGGATTGCCTGGGTGGCAAACTCCCAGAGCGTTGGATCATCTATCGGCATCTTTTACTCCTGTCGTAGTGCGATCAACAAGGGTGCTGCCGGATCTAAGAGACCTAAACAAAAAAACCGCCCAACGGCGGCTAAAGCAGATACCCTCGCTTTAGCAGTATTTATCAAGCGCCCGCAATTTGAGAAAAATCAGCGCTTTGGCAAGATTAGCCCCGGCATCAATATGTGTCAATCACTGCTGGGAGAAGTAGTCTGCGAGAAATTGATCGAAAGAGATCTTATCCGCCGACTCGATAACACGCTGCTGTTCCCAGGAACGCTCCGCCTCTTCGGTGAATGCCCGCTGCCGTTCAGCAGAAAGCTGTTGCTTTAAAAAATAGTTCTGATGGTCGTGGGAGATTCGCTGGGCAAATTCAAAAAAACTCTCTCCGTTTTCCCGCATCTCTGCCAACATCCTGGCAGAGGGCGTCAACTCAGGATACCGCGCCCGCTCACTAAGCTGTTCAAGCGCCCTGCTGTAGGTTCGTGCACCTGTTCCCTGATCCAAGATTTCACATACTGCCTGCATCGATTCGCAGATCTCAAGCGCCCAGTCACGCAGGCGTATCTCCCGACCATTCCGCTGCAGAAAAAGTTCAGGATCTCTCCCACGGTGAGCAGATGCCCCTTCATTGCGATCGATCTCCCGTTGCTCGAAGACATTGATCGACGGGCTGTCGAGCAACTGACAAAACAGCATGAATGCTTCCAGAAAATAGATCTGCTGCTCATCGATGCCCAGTGGGTCGAAGGCATTGACATCCAAAGACCTGAGTTCGACATATCGCACCCCTCTGCGCTGCAGGGCGAGAATAGGTTTCTCCAGGCCGTCTGGAATCTGCTTTGGACGAACGGTACTGTAATACTCGTTCTCGATCTGCAGAATATTGGCGTTTAACTGTTCGTAACGGCCTTCCACTTTGACACCGATCATCCGGTAGATTGGGCAGGCTGTCTCGGTGGCCCGTCCCAGGGTCTCGACATAGGCGTCCAGGCAATCGTAGCAGGCCTTGATACCCGTCCCCTGCTCCTTGCTGTTCTGGTAACCGATATCCCCCATACGCAGGGAGGTGGCATAGGGATAGTAGTAGGTGTATTTATCGAAGGATTTGAGATTGGTCGCCCGGCCGCCCAGAAACGATTTACAGACAGCGGGAGAGGCGCCGAACAGATAGGGAATCAGCCAGCCGAAACGCTGCAGGTTTCGCAGCATGCCGAAATAGGATTCAGTGATAAATCGTTGCAGATCCCTCTGATCCCCCTCCTGTTCCTGAAACAGGGGCCAGAAACGCTCAGGCAACGAGTAGTTGAAATGCACACCGGCGATAACCTGCATCACACGCCCATAACGATGTCCCAGCCCCCGTCGATAGACCGTTTTCATGGTGCCCGCATTAGAGGTTCCATAGCGGGCCAGCGGAATGCGTTCCCCTCCTTCGACCACGCAGGGCATGCTGGTGGCCCAGAGCAGTTCATTATCCAGATGATCGTAGACGAATTTCTGGGCGTCACGAAGAAATGCGAGAGGCTGTTTTCTGTCGGCAAAAGGCGGCGTAATGAACTCTGTCAACGCCTCAGAATAGTCCGTGGTGATATAAGAATGGCACAGGGGAGAACCAAGATTCAGTGGATGTGCTGCTTGGGAGATGCCCCCGCTACTGGAAACCCTCAAACTCTCCTTTTCCAGGCCAACGCCCCCCCCACGCAGGAGATCTGTCGATCGGTCCCGCACTAGTCGAAACAGCCGCTGTTCCAGTTTTTTGTACAAGACCCGCGCAAGCCTCAGGGTGTTTTAAAAGACCGGGGATTATAACTCGCAGTTTATTATCAAACACTGATATTTTTTTCCGGTCATCACCACACTGAATAAAATAATAAACTGAAGTTTATTCCCCTTTGGCCGATATCTTTGGCCGATGGTATTACGATAATAAGACAAAATGGTTTCAGCATGAAAAATAATATTGACAGAATACTGGTTTGGGCCGCGATAACCCTGCTCATTATCGCAACTGCCACGGCATTTCTTTCACCTGATTCGACTACAACACGCTGGCTGCTATTGATCAGCATGCCTCTGCTTGTGTTTGCAATCCTCTGGGGACAACGCATCAGGGCTCGATACAAACGCATGAGACGACAGGCCCACGAGTCTCTGACAGCCGCCATCCGGGACTATGAAATAAACTCCAACCAGGTAATGGGGAAAAGTTCACAGCAATTCAATACATTGCGGGATTCCATTGATCAGGCTGGAAATATCATGACTAACGCTACCCAGCGTCTCTCCGGCAGTCTGGCCGGACTGGAGCACGAATCCACGGGTCAACGGGAGAAGTTACAGGAGATGGTGGATGAACTCCTGGTGCTGGTTTCGAGCGATGATCAGAAAGAGCAGACCGAAGGTATACAGAAATTCACCATCGAGACGGAACAGCTCATCGGCCGTTTCGTCACTACCGTGACTGACCTCAAGAGCGCCAGTGACCAGATCGCCGTCGAGTTTGGCAGAATGAACCAGCAAGTTGAGGGGGTTGGCAACCTGCTGAACGACGTTAATACCATCACCGCACAGACCGATCTGCTGGCCCTCAACGCCGCAATCGAGGCAGCCCGGGCGGGCGAGGCAGGTCGTGGGTTCGCGGTGGTGGCAGATGAAGTCCGGAGTCTGGCGCAACGGACCAGTCAATTCAGCGAACAGATTCGCTCACTATTGTCGGAAATTGAAAGATCGATCAAAACCGTCGACGCTTCGGTGGAAAAAGCGACCAACACCGATCTCAGTGTTGCTGCCAAATCTCAGGAGAGTGTTGCGTCAATGTGGGATGAGATCCAGGGGCTCAACAACAAGGCCACACATCAATCACAATCGATAGCGGGAATTTCCGAGAATATACATCATCTCGTTAGCGAGGGTATCATCTCCCTGCAGTTCGAAGACATCGTCAATCAACTGCTGATCCAGATAGCAGACCGTTCCCGGAAGATGGAGAGCTATCTGCACGACGTGATCACTATTCAACGCCCGTCAGGGGATCTGGATGCAGCGGTCTTCCAGCAGCGGGCTCAACAGTTGCAGGCACTGCTCTCCACCGCCGACAGACATTTCGACGACCTGGATGAGACAGCAATCACTCAGAGTTCAGTGGATGAGGGTGAGGTGCAGCTGTTTTAGAGCAGTTGCCGGGGAACGGACCGCACCGACTATTTAGCGCATCACGGCTCTTGGTGCCTGCAAATGAATCGAATCCGCTAAAATTCTTGCGGTTTCATTGAGTTGGATCTGGCTGGCAGCTTCGCTCTCTACTTTATCGGCTTCGTCATCGTGGTCTTCCCGGTCACGGTCCGTTTTGATGGACTCCATTCCGCTTGCGATACGGAAACGGTTTTTATGGTCCATCCGCGCCTTTTCACGCTGATCCCACTCTAGTTTGCGCTGACTCTCCAGCAAGGTGATTTCGGTACGGTCTTCAATCTCCTGGATACGCTTCTCCTGCTCAAGCAGCATCTGGAAGCCGGCATCTTTTGAGATTCGGCCCTTATGGCGATCTAACAGGTGGGAGACTGCGTTAACCCCTTTTGTGGCGTAGCGGGCTGCCTTGATCTGCGCCCAAGGTAGCGCATTATCCAGAGAGCGCTCGCCATGTTTAGCCGAGTAGCCGGCCATTGGAAAGAGGATATCCGGAACCACACCACGGTGCTGGGTACTGCCGCCGTTGATGCGGAAAAATTGCGCCATAGTCAACCTTAGTCTACCGAGGTCATCCTCATTGCTCGGTACAAAACGCCCCAGATCCACCAGCGTCTGCACTGTACCCTTTCCAAAAGTCGGTTCGCCAATGACTATACCCCGCTGGTAGTCCTGGATGGCACCGGCAAAGATTTCAGAGGCTGATGCACTGTTGCGGTCCACCAAAACCGCCAGCGGACCATCGTATGCAATACTTGTATCTGGGTCCCGCTCCACTTCGACCTTCCCGAAAGCGTCCTTGATCTGAACCACGGGGCCTGTGTCGATAAAGATTCCCGTCAGTTCGGTCGCCTCCGAAAGAGAGCCGCCGCCATTCTGGCGCAGATCGATAACGACGCCATCCACACCGGTTTTTTTCAACTCGGTAATCAGCTTACGCACGTCTCTCGTGGTACTGCGAAAATTCTCATCACCTCGCCCTTCCGCCGCAAAATCCCGATAGAATGTCGGCACCTCAATCACGCCTATGCGCAGCTTTCCCATCCCCTCCAAACCATCGATTACCGAACTCTTTGCGGCCTGTTCCTCCAGCTTGATCTTGTTGCGAACCAGTGTCACCAATTGGGTTTTGCCGCCGGAACCGGCATCTTTAGGCAGAATCCGCAGTCGTACGACCGTACCCTTGGGTCCACGAATCTTCTCCACCACATCCTGCAGGCGCCAGCCAATAATGTCGAGGATGTCGCCCTCAAGCCCCTGGCCAACACCGACAATCCTGTCACCGGCATGCACATCTCCGCTAAATTTCGCGGGGCCTCCGGCCACTGTTTTCTGT
Organism: endosymbiont of Escarpia spicata; assembly: GCA_003349915.1. Taxonomy (GTDB): domain Bacteria; phylum Pseudomonadota; class Gammaproteobacteria; order Chromatiales; family Chromatiaceae; genus QGON01. Next base: position 23,725 of record QFXE01000001.1, on the reverse strand, counting down.
ACCACAGTGAACTCGTCATCCATGCGCAATACGGCACCTATGCCTTCTAGAGAGAGGCGCATACTGATATCGAAGTTCTCTGAGGTGCTGGGCGACATATAGCTGGTATGAGGTTCAAGACTCAAAGTGTAGGCATTGATGAAAGCCTGGTAGATGTCGTTTGAATCAAACTGGCTGATCCTGCGCTGAAGCCCTTCATAGCGTTCTTTCAGGGTTTTACGAATTTCATCGTCTTCCTTTCCGGTCAAACGCAGATTCAGAAAGTCGTTTTTGACCCGTTTGCGCCATATGTCCTCCAATTCGGTCCGGGTTTGAGCCCATGGCGCATCTTCCCTGTCGAACTGGTAGACCTCATCAATCGAAAAATCGAAGCCGGTATCAACCAGTTTGAGTGCAGTTTCGACCGCCTCATCGACCCGCTTCCGGTAGATGCGGAATATCGCAAATGCCGGTTCCAGCCTGGCATTCAGCAGATAGTTATCAAGTTTATCCTGATACAGGGAGATCCCTTCGATATCTTTGGCAGTAAAAAATGATCGGTTAGGGTCGAGCGAATCGAGGTAACGATCCAGAAGCTGCCCCGACATCTCATCGTCCAGTTTCGCTTTCTTGTAGTGATACTTGTCTATCACCTTCAGAATGATCATGGTGGACTGACGATGTTGCTGAGTTGGCTCAAGCTCATCGAGTGGCAGGACACGTCTTTCTCCCCACGCCTGAGAAGACGCGAGGAACAGCGCAAGCAGGGTGTAGACACTCTTCCTAATAAATATCATTCATCCACCTGTATGGGATATAAATTCAGCAGGCCGCTGAAAAAAACAGTTCAACTTTACGTTCGACCTCAATCCTGCAGTGCAGGTTCCTGAGAGTCTATTGTTGGCTTCATAAAATCTTGTGCCACTCTAAGGAGGAATCAAGACGCTTTTCGAAAAGTGTTACAACTTCTCATGCAATCCCTCAACGATCTCCAGATAGTCCGGCGCACCGGGGGACAAAAAACCGTGCCTGATCATAAAATCGATAACGACCAGGTTACAGTTCAATTTGAACTCATCGGTTTGCCTCACGATCCGCGCGACCTCTTCCAGACTCATGAGGTAGAAAGCCTCAACCTCACCGTCTGTGTTTTGCGGCACGAAATCCTCAGGCAGCTCCAGATCATAGCAGTATAGCGTATCCGGTTTTAATCCTGTTTCCGTTTCCCGACAATAGGTTAGTGCGCCAACAGGAATCGCGCTGAGAGCCAGTTCACAGGGTACCGCAGCTTCTTCCCAACACTCCTTTTGCAGATTCTCCGCAAGACCCAGGCTCTGTGGCAGGCCGCCAGCCACCATATTGTCCAGTTTACCTGGATAGATCTTGCGATCCGAGGCCCGCCGGGCAATCCAGAGTTTGATGCCTTCCCCACTCCGCACATAACCATTCAGATGCTGGCCGTAGGCACGGAGACCAAAATAGGGGGCCGCTGTCCGGTCAATAGTTGCGAAGGCATCCTCCCGGCCAGACGCAGTAACGGGGTATCGTTCCCCATGACTATGGGAGATAACCCCCTGCTCCACGAGTGCATTCACTATTTCGTCCAGCGCCTGAGTACGATCATCCACCTCACTGATTTCGCTTGTGAAATTGACACGATTTTCACTTACAGAAAATAGATTCGGCCACTGAGCTAGCGCTTTCACCATCTTCGGCTTCAGCCTACCGACACACCTGTCATCGATAAAGAGTGGCCGGAAATTCTCCGGATTCCAGTGATTGCAGTCCCTGATATGCCGCAGGTATCCCTCTGCTTCCTTCATCTCTCTTTTCATGTTGCTCTCTGTCCTGCGCCTGTCAATTTGGCTTCTTCCCACAGCTGGTCGAGTTCCTCCATTGAAAGCTGCCGAATGGTTTTCGCCTGCTCTCTAAGCCGGCCCTCCATGTAGGAGAAACGGCTGGAAAACTTGCGGTTAGCCTGCCGCAAGGCACTCTCTGCATCCACGTCTGCATGGCGGGCAAGATTGACGCAGCTGAACAGCAGATCGCCTATCTCTTCTTCGATCTCCTGTTTCACACCGTTTTGAAGAGCAGATTGGCACTCCGCCAGCTCTTCATCAATCTTCTGGCTGGCGCCCGCTATATCCGGCCAGTCGAAACCTGTTCTGGCTGCTCGTTTTTGTAATTTCTCCGCACGCATCAGCGCCGGCAAGGCTGTGGCAACGCCATGTAATGCCCCTGAACCACTATATCCGGCTTTTTGCTTACGTTCCTGTGACTTGTGGCCCTCCCAAGCCTGGCGTTGCTGGTGCCAATCCCCTGGCTTCTCTTCTGCAAAGACATGGGGATGACGCCGAACCATTTTGTCATTTATCGCACAGACAACGTCATCGAAAACAAATTCGCCTGCCTCTTCGGCCATCCTGGCGTGAAAGACTACCTGGAACAGCAGATCCCCCAACTCTTCACAGAGTCCAGGCATATCTCCCTGCTGTATGACGTCCTCAACCTCATAGGCCTCTTCGATGGTATAGGGAACCACGGTTTCGAAGGTCTGTTCGCGATCCCAGGGACACCCCTTCTCCGGGTCGCGAAGCCTGGCCATTATTTCGATCAAGCGTTCCAATGAAGCCGACATTCGCACCTCTGCCAAGAAAATAGCCAACTAAGAGGCCACTGAAGTAAGTCTGTACGCAAAATACGAGTTCATGACTTGTTCAGCGGCTTCCTAACCACCGACACAAATTTTTACAGCCGCCAGCATGAATTTCAGGGAAAATTACCGGATATTTATTCATATGACCAGCTTGCGACTCTTGCCTTAAATTGTGAGCCAGTTCACAATGCACAGTACATGAAGTAGCAGGGGATTTAGGTATGAGCCCTTCAATGGAGCTAGCAGCACTGGCATACACTGCCGAAGAGACGCCTGTCCACCCGATGGATCTGGCGCCTGTTGATAAAATTCGCTATTACGAACATGAGATCACGCGTCTCACACCCGCATTGACACCGCTTGAGCGCAACCTGATTGAAACCTATCGCTATCTGCTTCGGGAGTGTCGTGAGCAGTTGAACCTCTCCTGACATCTTATCGAATCACCCATCACCCGATCCGACTGACGATCTTCATCATCTGAAGGATTTCTGCTGCGGCAATCAAACCGCCTCGAGTTTTCTCAACTGCTCCGGCAGCAACTTCAGATCAACCATTCCGCTCAGCAGCGCTGCAGGGAAAGTCGCCTCATCTTCATAAACCAGTTTGTAGTATTGAACCTTCATGGTCAGTGCACTGCCAAGAATAATAGAGGCCAACGCCAACATCGATCCAAGGGAAAGCGTTGAAACACCGGAGATTCCCTGGCCGATAGTGCAGCCAACCGCCAACACGCCCCCCACCCCCATCAACACGGCACCGATGGCGTGATTGATGAAATCACGCAGATCATAAAACCACTCGATACGAAAACTTCGGCTCACCAGCGCATAGGCAAAACTTCCAAGCAACACACCCACCAAAGCGCCAACCCCGAAGGTGATCAGCAGACTATTGCCCGGATCAGCCATGTAGGCAAGCGTCTCTCCCATCGGGTTGATAAAAGTAAAGGATTGAACACCGATCCCCAGCGGGCGCTCATCACCCTCCAACCACTCTGTTGCCTCCAGCCAGGTACCCTCTTCCCCAAACAGCAGACTGCCGGTGATATACCAGGCAAACAGAACACAGAGGCCTATGACCAAACCGCTCAGGAGTATCTCCCCGCTGCGTCTGAAATCAGCGGAGCGGAAGATGACAAATGAGATAATCGTGGCCAGCAATCCACCCATCACCAGACGCAGCATGCCGGCATCCGCGCCGGTAATGACAGCCAGCAGACTGCCCAAATCCTGGTTGGCAGGCAAATCCAGCGTGAAATGGCGGGTCCAGGGAAAGAAAAGAATGGAGTAGAGCGTTTTATCCGTCTCGGCAGAGAGCGTGTGGGTCATGAAGTAGGCCATAGTACCGGCAATCAAAAAGACAATAATCGATTTGAGATTACCGCCCCCGATACGCAGTAGCGTTTTGTTACCACAACCACTGGCCAGCGTCATACCGACACCAAACATCAATCCACCCAGTACGTAGTCGACCAGAGGGAACATGCTGCTGCGATAGGGCGGGCGGGTGGAATCGAGGCTGAACAGACCGAGGCCTTCAAGCACCATCACTCCAACGATGCCGACTACCATGGCCAAAAACCAGGTGCGCAGACGGTTGGTATCCCCCATGTTGATCCAGTCGGAGACTGCACCCATGGTGCAAAAATTGGTTTTGGCCGCCACAAAGCCCATGATGGAGGCAACGACACCTCCAAGCAGAATCACCTGAGTCGTAACATTGAGTTCCATCGCTTATCCTGGAAAAAGTCAGAGTTGATCATACCAGCCTGAAAACTGACCAGTATAGTTAGGGCCTGTTAGCACTAGGCAAAGTTTATTGAAGACAAGCAGTTAGCACAATCAAACAATCATTTTCGGCGGCACCATCGACTCTTTCCCCTGAATTCCCCGTCATTCATGCTACTGCCTGTAGGGAGAACTCTGTTCCAAATTTGCCCTGTAATCCTGGATCGCGGGTCCCTCCCGACCCAGGAAATCGCCGATTGCCTCCCTGAAACCCATATGGGTAATCCAGTGGCGTGATCGGGTGAAACTGGGAAGAAAGCCACGCCAGATTTTATGTTCTCCCTGAGCCCCGGGTTCGAACAACTGCAATCCCTCTCTAATGCAGTATTCGATGCCCTGGTAGTAGCAGGCCTCAAAATGGAGGCTGTCGTACTCATGACTACATCCCCAATGGCGTCCGTAGAGCACTGTGTTGCTGCGATACATCAACGAGGCCGCCACACAGCGCTCACCATCATAAGCCAACACCAGAACCACATGGCTTCCCATGGCCCTGCCAATCTCAATAAAGAACCCTTCATTGAGGGTCGCCAGACTAAAACGCTCCTCGAAGGTCTTGGCATAAAAACGGGAGAAAATCCGCCATTCATCGACGGTCACCTCACCACCGGACAACACCCGAAAACGAAGTCCTGCCTCTCTGACCCGGCGACGTTCCCGCCTAATATTCTTCCTTCGTTTAGCCGTCAGCGATGCTAGAAAATCCTCAAAACTGCCGTACTCCCGGTTATGCCAGTGAAACTGCACACCCAACCGCTCCATCATGCCGAGTGACCCCATCAGGCGGCTCTCTGTTTCCGTGACAAACAGCAGATGCAACGAGGAGGCATCAAGTTCAGCAGTGAGTTCCACTGCCCTCTGGTAAAATTGCGGCAATATCTGATCAAGCGATAACCCGGCCGCTGTCATTACCCTTTCCCCTGTTGCGGGTGTATAGGGGATAGCGCTGACCAGCTTGGGGTAGTAGCTCATGCCATGGCGCTGATAGGCATCGGCCCACGCATGATCGAAAACGAACTCCCCATAGGAGTTGTGTTTCAGGTAGAGCGGCATGGCTGCCACTAAAACTTCCCCACGCCATGCGACCAGATGTTTAGGCAGCCAACCAAAGGTTGGACCGACACAGTTATGGCGCTCCATTGCGCTTAGAAATTCATGCTTCAGAAAAGGGTGGTTATCCCTGACGAACCTATTCCATTGCGGCGCGGCAATCTCATCGATCTGCTCACAGACCTCGATTCTCAGAGGTATCTCCTCTCCCTGCCCCAATTTATCGGACATATTTCAAACAGAAGCCTTCGGATTTTGGGGGAGAGCTGGCCCCGGTTGCTGTTTCATATCCTTGCCATGACTTATCTGCGTATGCCACGCGACAGCACATTGATACCATATTTATCTGTTATCTCATCCATGGTGGAATAGAGCTTTTCTTCTCTCTCCCGGCTCGATTCAAAAAGATCTGACATTGGCTCCTCACTGCCAAAATCGCTGATGCCTACGCCAATCAATCGAACCGAACGCCCCGCCAGACCACTCTGCTCATAGAGCTTCCAGGCATGCCCGAAGATCTCCCCATCGGCATTTACCGCACTGGGCAGCCTGCACTGACGGGTGTGGGTCTCAAAGCCCTCAATGCGTATCTTCAGGTTGACCACTCTACCCTTGAGGCCCTTGTGCCGGGCGCTACGCCCCACCTCTGCCGACAGTTGCCGCAGCTGCTCCCGCAACTGCCGCGGACGGGTAACATCACGCTTGAAAGTCTTCTCCTTGGAGATAGACTTACGCACTTGCGTTCCGCCAACACGGCTGGAGGCGATCCCACGCGCCTGATCGTAGAGATAGCGTCCCCCTTTCCGGCCGAAATGAGCGCTGAGGATCTCCAGTGAGTATTGTCTGAGTTGGTGGACCGTCTGAATGCCCAGTTTCTGTACGATTTTGTCGGTCTGTTTTCCCACGCCGCGCAGATTCGAGACCGGCATGGGGTCGAGAAAGGCCAGCACGTCCCCATGCCGAACAACCGTCTGACCATTGGGTTTGCGATACTCCGAAGCCAGTTTGGCAATCAGCCTGTTGGGACCGATGCCGACCGAGCACCCCAATCCCACTGTCTCGCGAATCTTCTGCCGGGTCAGCGATGCGATCGACTCCGGCTCTCCGTTCAGGCGCTCCAGCCCTGAGGCGTCAAGATAGGCCTCATCGATGGAAACAGGCTCCACTACCGGAGAGATGGATTGCAGAACCTGCATGATCTTTTGGGACGCCTCCACGTAGCGTGGCATATCCGGCCGCAGATAGATCGCACCGGGACAGCGGCGCCAGGCCTCCGAGATTGGCATGGCGGAACGGATGCCGAAAGCACGGGCCTCGTAGGAACAGGTGGCAACCACACCACGACCACCCGGCAAGGCCCCAACGATCACCGGTCGATGGCGAAACTCCGGATTATCGCGCTGCTCCACCGAGGCGAAGAAGGCATCCATATCAACATGCATTACCCAGTTGCGCCTCTGCCTGGTTTTGCCAGGTTTGCCTACCATGCGCTCCAGCCACGACTCTCTCTGTTCATACCCGGAATATCTCTCAATTAACTGCCTGAACTCAATTCAACTCATGCGGCCCGTTGGTATACTCTTGCAATCTTTATTATAGGGGGTCGAATCAGACCCTTGAATATTTTGACAGGAGGTACCATGGCCAACTACGCCACCCATGACATCCGCAATATCGCTTTTGTCGGGCATGCAGGATCCGGAAAAACAACATTCATCGAATCACTCCTGCTGAAATCCGGTGCCATCAGCAGCGCCGGCAGTGTCGAACGGGGGGACACCGTCTGTGACTATGATGAACAGGAGCAATCATTTCCGCACTCTCTTGACATTGCTATCACTCATTTAAGCAGTGCAGGCAAACAGGTCAATATTATTGACACCCCGGGATATACCGATTTTGTCGGGCGCAGCATCAGCATCCTGCCTGCGGTGGAGACTGCCGGCATCGTGATCAACGGCAGCAGCGGTATCGAATCAGTCAGCCTGCGCATGATGGAAGCCGCTAAAAGACGCAATCTCTGCCGTATCATCATCGTCAATAAAATTGATCAGGATGATGTCGATTTTGAAGCCTTGATGGCGAGTTTCAGAGAGACATTCGGCGACAACTGCCTGCCTATCAATCTGCCTGCCGAGAAAGGTTCCAAGGTGATCGACTGCTTCTTTCAGCCGGGCGGAGAAGCCACGGACTTCTCGTCTGTTGCAGAGGCTCACAGCCGCATCATCGACCAGGTCGTTGAGGTCGACGAAGCACTGATGGAGCTCTATCTCGAACAGGGTGAAGAGTTGGCGCCTGAGCAGTTACACGATCCCTTTGAAAAAGCACTGCGCGAAGACCACCTGATCCCGGTCTGTTTTGTCTCAGCGCAAAATGGGGCCGGGATTGATGCACTGCTGGAATTCTTTGCAAGACTGATGCCCGACCCAACCGAAGGCAATCCACCAGAATTCATGAAAGGTGAAGGCGCAGACATGACCCCGGTCGAGGTCTCAACCGACCAGGAGAAGCATGCACTGGCCCATGTCTTCAAAATAATCAACGATCCTTATCGTGGAAAACTGGGAATATTCAGGGTTCATCAGGGTACCCTGCAACCCAACAGCCAGCTATTCGTCGGCAACGCCAGAAAACCCTTTAAGGCAAACCATCTGTTACGACTGCATGGTAAAGAACAGAGTGAGATGGAGAGAGCCATTCCCGGTGATATCTGCGCTGTGGCCAGGATCGACGATATCCATTTCGATGCAGTCATACATGACTCGCACGACGAGGACCATTTCCACCTCCGCTCAATTGAATGTCCCCTGCCGCTGTTTGGCTTGGCGATCAGCCCCTCCAAGCGTGGGGATGAACAGAAGCTGAGTGACGCCCTGCACAAACTGGAGGATGAGGATCCATGTTTTCATGTCGAGCACAATACAGCCCTCAACGAAACCATCATGCGGGGCCTCGGTGATCTGCATTTGAAGGTATTGCTACAAAGACTACACAATCAATACCACGTAGACGTTGAAACTCATCTGCCCAGCATTGCCTACCGGGAAACGATCACCCGTCCCGCAGAAGATCAGCATCGGCACAAAAAGCAGACCGGTGGCGCCGGACAATTCGGTGAGGTATTTCTGCGTATCGAACCCATGAAGCGAGACAGTGGGTTTGAGTTCGTCAACAAAGTGGTTGGCGGCGCCATCCCAGGACAGTTCATTCCTGCAATTGAAAAAGGGGTGCAGCAGGCAATCAGTGAAGGCGCCATCGCAGGTTTTCCCATGCAGGATATCCGGGTAACCATTTATGATGGAAAATACCACGCCGTGGATTCCAAAGAGATCGCCTTTTCCACTGCGGGAAAGAAGGCTTTTATCGCTGCGGTTGAACAGGCCATACCTGTCATTCTGGAGCCGATCGTTAATATCTCGATCACCACACCAGGTGCATTCATGGGTGATCTGTCCGGTGATCTGTCCGGAAAAAGGGGACATATCAGCGGCACCGACAGCGGCAGAAATAATCAAATCATCATTAAGGGCGAGGTACCTCTCGCAGAACTACAGAGCTACGGTACCGAACTGCAGGCGATCACCGGCGGAGAAGGCAACTATAGCATTGAGTTCAGCCACTATGAGGCGGTACCCGCAAATGTCCAGCAGCAGTTGAAGCAGGAAAGTAAATCCAACTCTGATCATTGATCAATCACGATCTTCTGTAGCTTATAAAACGGCCCTGAACATCAGCTTCAGGGCCGTATCTCCGTCTGCTGTCCCGGTTCTCAACTCGTGGATTGGTCAGTACATCAGTATTCTTGAACGGACACCATTCGGCAATTAGTATAGACTCAGTTTTCAGATTCAACCAAAGCCCTTATTAAAGAGGCTCGCATAGGAGGAAAGTAATGAAAACGATCTATGGAATCATTACGCACACACTATTTGCACTAACCCTGACACTTTCTCAAGCGGCAACTGCCTCTGCTGAAGACCCTAAAAATAATGCAGAAATCTCGGAAGCGGTGAAGCTCTATTCCCAGGCACTTCCATTGGAAATGGACTCCCCTAAAAAGGCCGAGTTGCTGGATCAATCTGCAGCAATCCTGAAAAAAGTCATCGCGAACAATCCCAAATCACTGGAAGCTCACCGTAAACTGATGGGAGTCTATGTGTTAAAGCAAGACTATAGTAATGGAATCCGCACCATGCAGGATGCGATCACCCTCTCCCCGGAAGATCCAAAACTGTTCATTTCCCTGGCCTTCCTCTATGAACATTCAGGCGCCCTCGAATACGCGATGGCAATGCTGGACCAGGCATTGACGCTGGATCCCAAGCAGCAACTTGCGATGGAGTACAAGGTAGCTATTCAGAAAAAAATCGACGCGCTGAATATGGAAGATGCGCATAACGGAAAGAGTGTGATGGGAGCAAATCACGGACAATTGACTGGAGAAGCCGCTCACCCCCCTAATAGTGCAAAGCCTTAACAAGGCATCTCCAGTACGCACAGAAACACCATATCTTTTTCCTCTGAACCCTGCATTCGGCAGGGTTCAGAACCCGCACTAATCTTCCTGATTAAAAAACCCAAGGGTTCCCATGATGAATTTTCACCTATGTGTAACGAGCACCCCATGAAGTCATTGAAAACACTGATTGTAGCCGTTGCCTCTGTGTTGATCTGCAACCCGGTGCTGGCGGATGAGAAGGCACTGAAGCAGCGCATATCTGATTTGGAAAACCGGGTTACTGCGCTTGAGCAAATCATGGAAGAGACAGGTTCAAAAAACCGTTGGAAAGATCCCATTCTCTGGCAACGGATCAAGAAAGAGATGAGCAGCGACGACACCCGGAAACTGTTAGGCAAGCCTGGTCGGGTCGAGGAACAGATTTTCACCACTTGGTACTACCATCCAACCTCCAAACTCCACAGTTATGTCTGGTTCGACGAGGGCAAGGTACTGGGGTGGGAGGCACCGAATGAGTGAGTGTCCGTCCGGAAACACGGTTTTTTTCAACGAAGCACACTAAGATAATTTATTGTCACTTAATCTCTTATCTTCGTGTTCTTTATGGTTAGATACGGGTTTCCGGACAGACACTCGATAGGCAAATCACGGCGGGGGCTGCTATTCAACGTAGGTCGGATTAGACGCGCAGTGGCACAAAACTGAAGCTTGGTACAACATTTTACGCGCGACGTAATCCGACAAAACAGCGTCAGGTTACGATGCGCGGAAAATCAGGCAGCGTAATTCAAGCTTGGCACAGTGCGCATCTAACCGGACCTACAGCACTGCGCCCCTGTCTGGCGCACCAATAAAAAAACCCTCCACCCCACAAGGGGTGAAGGGTTTCTCGTCTTAATAGACAGTCGTTTGTCGAACGTTACTTAGTGCTTAACTTTGTAACGATTCTTGAACTCTGTCTGACGGGCCTTACGCTTTGCAGCATCAGCTTTGCTCATTTTGCCGAGGAACCACTTGTGCGAATCGTGATTCAGCACCTCGGCCAGAACCCTTTGAAGGTTCTTTGCAGCCTTCACGTCAGCGTCGCTACCATGCATGCCGTGTTCGATCAGCTCTTTCAGCTCAGGAACCAACTCGGTATAGAAGTTCTTACCCAGATCGTAAGTACCTTCCCAGTGAGTGATATCCGGACCCATCATGGAAGCCGCCATACGTGCACGACGTCCCTCATGGTGCCAAAGTTCGAACCAGATAAAGTCGATCTTGTTGGAGAACTTGGGACCTTTGATCAAAGGCTTGGCCGCCTTCATCAGTTTCAGACCAGGCTTACCATACTTGCGGTTGTAGAGTTCAACCAGACCGTCATACTGAACATAGAAGTTCTCAGTCCAACCCTCTTCATGACAAGAGTTACAGACATCTTTCATCTTGTCACGACGATCTTCCCAGCCTACGGTGCCTTCTATCCAGCCCTGCTTCTTGGAGACAGGAGGACGGTTGTTCCAACTGATACGGTCACCTACGTTATGGGTGATGCCCTGCTTACGGGTTTCACTCATGTGACAGGTGGCGCAGGTTGGAGCTGCATAGTAGTCTTCGCCCGGGATCCACTTGGAGTTATCCATGTTCATCTTCTCACGGTTGGCGCGATAAGCGATGCCGTGTTTGGACTCGTCATAGATCTCCTTCTGAGGATGGTCAGGACCCATGTGACACTTGGAGCAGTTCTCAGGCTGACGCGCTTGCGCTACAGAAAACGCATGACGTGAGTGACAGGCCGCACAGGTACCTTTGGAACCATCAGGATTGATTCGGCCGATACCAGTGTTAGGCCAGGTCGCCGGATCCAGTGCACCGTCTTTGAGTACCTTCACGTGGGAACCGTGACACTGCCAGCAACCAACGACTGCGGCTGCAGATACACCATCAGGAAAACCTTCGGTAACCATGCCCATATCACCCTCAACAACCTCTGCGAGCAGGTTATCCAGAGAACCCATGATCTTACCAGCCTCCGCATGGTGAGACGCTGTCATCTCTTTCTCTTCGTTTTCATGACAATTCGCGCAATCTTTCGGAGAAACGATGATTGAGATATGTTTCTTTACTTTCTTGTCATCGTGAATGAAAGCATCCACATCTTTGGCATCAGCTTGATGACACTCGTAACAACCAACATTGGCGCCATAGTGCTTGCTTGAACCCCACATCTGAACCAACCCGGGGTTGTTTTTCTTATGGCACTTAACGCACTCTTTGGTCTCTTCTGACATTTGTTTTGGTGGAGCCTTGACCGCAGCCATTGCAAACCCTTGGGTTAACAACAGTGCGGCGCCAATCCCCATTAGCCACCATTTTCGCATTTGTAGTCTCCTTCAATTGCGGTATTAAAGTTCCGACTCCGGTAGCCGGAAACCTGATCAGGAATGCGAAAGAATCAGAACTAAAAAAACAGCGTGACAGCCCAACTCCCAGAGAGAGGGAACTGCTATCCAAAAACAGGGTCAGAGGTAATTGGACACACCTCATCCCGGTCAACCGTGAATTTTTAGAATAATAAGGCAGGGAGAACTGCTACCCCATCCAACCCTTTGTGATACTGCAGTCAAGGGACTACATGGTTTCGCATGCTGCGCGAAATCCGTATTTTTTTCTTATCTTTGTCGCAGGTACGATCCTCACATTGATGCTAATAAATATCATTGACGTAAATCAAGTTCCCCGCCATATCCTAAGGGTTTACCGTAATAGCGGCAGAAAAAACTTCCCCTGACCCATCCTCCGGGGTATGAGATAATTTTGCTTTTTTCAGCGCCCTTCCAGATGCCCGTAGCACAAGACAATAGCCATGCCCTCTTTAATCCCACGCTGCCAGCCAAGCCTGGTGAACAGCTGCAGTGGGGGCAGCTCTATGGGGGCAGTTCTGCGCTCGCCATCGCCAACGCCGCACGGGCTTTTAATGGTGTAGTACTGGTCGCAGTGGATACGGTGCAAAGGGCAGCGCAACTTGAAGCGGAGCTCATTTTTTTCCTTGGAGACGATAAACTGCCTGTGCTCAGTTTCCCCGATTGGGAAACACTGCCCTACGATCTCTTCTCCCCGCTCCCAGAGTTGATCTCACAGCGACTGCTCTCCCTCTCCCGTCTACCACAGATGGAGCGATGCATCCTGCTGGTGCCGATCGCCACGCTGATGCAACGTCTCTGCCCGAAGGCATTTCTCGACCACCACTCCCTGATCGTGGGTCTGGGACAACAACTCAATCTGGATAGGACACGCCAGCGCCTGGAGAGAAGTGGTTATCAATGTGTCTCTCAGGTACTCGCCCATGGCGAGTTTGCAGTTCGCGGTTCCCTGCTGGATGTGTTTCCCATGGGCAACCCCGTGCCCTTCAGGATCGACCTGTTCGATGATGAAGTGGACAGCATCCGCACCTTTGATCCGGAGACCCAACGTTCACTTGAAAAGACTAATCAGATCAGAATGCTACCGGCCCGGGAGTTTCCCCTGGATGAAGCGGGCATCGCTCTCTTTCGCCGCAACTACCGCAATCAGTTTGATGGTGACCTGCAACGCAGCCTGATCTACAGCGATGTCTCGGAAGGGCAGGTTCCCAGCGGTCTTGAATACTATCTTCCCCTCTTTTTCGAGACCACAAACACACTCTTCGATTACCTGCCGGAGAATCATCTACTCATCCAGACCGAGGACATCCGGGAGCAGGCGGACAGCTTTTTTGAGCAGGTCAAAAGCCGTTACGATGAGAGGAAACACGATCTGGAACGGCCACTGTTGCCAGCGGAAAAAATCTACCTCTCCACGGATGAACTGGTCTCCCGCATGAAGTCTCCGGCGGGGGTTTCGGTGCAGAGACACGAAATCTCCAGCCGAAAAAAAGGTTATGCGGGATTCGCCAACTTCGCCACCCAACTCCCCCCCCCTTTGGGCATACAGACGCGAGCCCAACGCCCGGCAGCACTGCTGCAGGACTTCCTCTCTTCCAACGACGGCCACACGCTCTTCGTGGCAGAGAGTGCGGGAAGAAGGGAGATGTTATTGGGCACGTTGCGGGATTTCGGTATCAAACCCATAGTGGTGGATAGTTGGCAGTCATTTATTGATGGAAAAAACCCTGTCGCCCTGACCGTTGCTCCCATTGAACAGGGGCTTTGGTTGCAGGAGGGCGGTATCACCCTGATCACCGAGACCCAACTCTACGGTGAGCAGGTGCGGCAGACACGACGGCGGCAGAAGGCGACCCGCGACCCGGATCAGATCGTACGCAACCTGACGGAACTCCATATCGGCGCACCTGTGGTGCATGAGGATCACGGTGTCGGCCGCTATCTGGGACTGCAGACCATCGAGGTCGGCGGTCTCGCGACCGAGTTTCTGACCCTGGAGTACGCCAAAGGCGACAAGCTCTATGTGCCGGTTGCCACACTCCATATGATCAGCCGTTATGCCGGCGCATCACCCGACAACGCCCCCCTCCACCGCCTCGGCGGAGAGCAGTGGGAGAAGACCAAACGCAAGGCCGCAAAACAAGTTCGGGATGTGGCGGCAGAGTTGCTGGAGATCTATGCCCGCCGTGCCGCACGCCAAGGTGTTGCCTTCCCTGAACCTGCTGACGAATATCAGAGCTTCAGCGCCACCTTTGAGTTCGAGACGACACCGGACCAACAGCAAACCATCGACTCTGTGCTGGAAGATATGGCTTCGCCTCAACCCATGGACCGGGTCGTCTGCGGGGATGTGGGCTTCGGCAAGACCGAGGTTGCCATGCGCGCCGCCTTCATGGCCACCCAAGGCAACAAGCAGGTGGTGGTGCTGGTGCCTACCACCCTGCTCGCCCAGCAGCACTATCAGAACTTTGCCGACCGTTTTGCCGACTGGCCCGTCAAGGTCGAGAGTCTCTCCCGCTTCCGCACCGGAAAACAGCAGCAGAAGGTCATCGACGGACTGGCCGACGGGACACTCGACATCGTTGTCGGCACTCACAAGCTGCTCTCCGAGGGCATCAAGTTCAAAGACCTCGGGCTGGTGATCATCGACGAGGAGCACCGCTTCGGCGTACGCCACAAGGAGAAGCTCAAGGCCCTTCGCAGTGAGGTGGACCTGCTGACACTGACTGCCACCCCGATCCCCCGAACCCTCAACATGGCGATGGCGGGGATGCGCGATCTCTCGATCATCGCCACCCCTCCGGCACTGCGCCATCCGATCAAAACCTTCGTCAGTCAGTGGAACGACACCTTGATTACCGAGGCCTGTCAGCGCGAGCTGAAGCGCGGCGGTCAGATCTACTTCCTGCACAACGAGGTCAGCACCATCGATAATATGGCGGAACGGCTTGAGGGACTACTGCCCGGCGTCCGCCTGCAGGTGGCTCACGGCCAGATGCGTGAGCGCGAACTGGAAGGCATCATGCGGGACTTCTACCACCAGCGCTTCAATCTGCTGGTCTGCACCACCATCATAGAAAGCGGCATCGACGTCCCCACCGCCAATACCATGATCATCAACCGGGCGGACAAACTCGGACTGGCCCAACTGCATCAGATTCGTGGCCGGGTCGGGCGCTCCCACCATCGCGCATACGCCTACCTGCTGACTCCGTCCACCGGGGCGATGACCGCCGATGCAAAGAAGCGGCTGGAGGCGATCGAATCCCTCGAGGACCTGGGAGCCGGCTTCACCCTATCCACCCATGATATGGAGATCCGCGGCGCCGGAGAGCTGCTCGGCGACGAACAGAGCGGTCAGATCAACGAGATCGGCTTCACCCTCTATTCCGAACTGCTGGAGCGGGCGGTGAAAGCCCTCAAGGCGGGAGAGCAGCCGACACTCGACCGCCCCCTGGACCACGGCACCGAGATTGAGCTGGGCATTGCGGCGCTGCTGCCGGAAGACTATCTGCCGGATGTGCACAGCCGGTTGGTGCTCTATAAGCGGATCGCCAGTGCTGCGACCCATGACGAACTGCGCGAACTACAGGTCGAGATGATCGACCGCTTCGGCCTGCTGCCTCAAACGTCCAAGAATCTTTTTGCAATCACCGAACTCAAACTACGGGCCCACCCTCTGGGAATCCGCAAGATCGAAGCGGGACCCAAAGGGGCGCGTATGCTATTTGATTCAGATCCCAAAATCGATCCGGCAAACCTGATCCGCCTGATCCAAACCCGTCCCCAGATGTATAAAATGGATGGTGGCGATAAACTCAGGTATATCCAGGATATGCCCGACCCAATCGAACGCGTGAACGAAATAGATGTCCTGATCGATAGACTGATAAGCTAGACTGGCAAGTCTTAAGCGCTCAAGTTTCGGAGTTCGCAGTGATAGTTGACATGGGGTGTGGCTTCTCTAAAGTGACGAACATAGGGTACAACCTGCGCGCCAAAATAAGCAGCAATCATGGTGCGCAAGGCACACCCCCCTACCAGATTAATTAAATACCGCCCTCCATCTTTTCAGGATGGCTTGAACTCCGAAACTTGAGTTAAGAAAACACATGAGTTGGAAAGTGCAGAATAGACGCAAATATTGGTTGCCTGTAGCGCTCATCCTGAGCCTGGCAGCAACGATTGCTACCGCTGAAGAACAGCCGGAAGAGGAAGCACCACCCTGGTACCAGTTTGAGATTCTGATATTTGAACGTATCAGCGCCGGTGCCGGCTCCACTGAATTCTGGCCGGAGGACCCAGGTACGCCATCGCGGCTGAATGCCATACCACTAACCGAGGCCCAGACTCAGAAAATCGGGCTGCGGAAGCCGATCGAAACAGCAGCGTCATCAGCACCTGACCCTTTTAGACCACTTGCCAAGTCTGAATGGCAACTCGGTGAACAGCATCAGCACCTCTCCAGATCCCGAAATTACAAACCTCTGCTGCATGTCGCCTGGCGTCAGCAGGTTATCGAGCCCGACCAGTCCCAACAACTGCTCCTGGAGTTGCCCAGGTCTTCAAACCCACAATCGGCCATTGATGAGCCCCTAAGACTTGAGGGCACGATCAGGGTCGGCGTCAAACGCTATCTACACCTTGAGGCAGATCTGCTACTGCGGCAGTGGGAGACGGAAGATGGAACAAGGGGTGACAGCTTAGAGTTTCGCCCCGCTTTTCGTGCCTTTCGAATGCAGTCACAGCGCAGAATGCGCAGTGGAGAGGTCCACTATCTCGACCACCCCATCATCGGGGTGCTTTTTCTGGCAAGTCGTTACGAACTCCCCACTGAACCTGAACCTGTCGAAGACGAGACACCTGTCGATGGAGAGGTCGAATCCCAACCGAAGCAAGAACCTGTGAGTACGTCGAGCTAACAGTATCCGATTATTGCTCGTAGGGGGCGGGAGCCAGACTGGCGGGAATTTAGATAGAAGTCAGTAGATTGACTACCAGCGTTCACCACGGCAATCCAACCTTACAGCTGCTTTCTCAGCAACGCTTCAAGTTGCCTGGAGAGCTTTTCCAGTGCGCGACTTCCTGCCGCAACAATGGCCTCGGATTCCGCCCCTTCGATCGGCTCAGAAATGGTTACCTGCCGTGTATCGAGTACCTTGCCCTTTGCCCTATCCAGCAGCATCCAGCGCGCTTGCAGGATCACCTGCAAACCGTCCACCGCATCGAATCGGCTAAAATAGATGGTAATGTCATAATCGGGCTTCAGGGAGCCGTGCCATGGGTAGGCAACCACCCGATTCTCTCCTAACGAAGCGGAGAGGTAGTCAACCAGAACCTGGATGATATTTTCCTGCAGGGTTCCCGCCCATTGATCAAACTCGTTCAACTGCAATCGGTAGTATCCTGTCCGATTGACGATCTGTGGACGATCGAGATAGCTGGAGAGATGAACCGGGCCCAGCCCAACTTCGGGTAACCGCACCTGAGCGGTTTCAGCCGTAGCCGGTAAATCCACCGCCGCATTCAAACGATAGAACCGAGTTGGCTGAGATGGGCTGGCACAACCGGTCAGGTGAAGGATCGAAGCAATAGTCAGCAACGCCACTGCGTATTTCCATAGGGGTTTCATCACTGCTTTCCTCTGATCAATGCCTCGGGGTGGCGTTCAAGATACTCCGCCATGATGCGGATCGAACGCGTGGCAGCCGCCAGTTCTCGCAACGCAACGCTGACATCCCGCAAAACAGGCGAATCCTCCGCCACTATCGATTCAGCGGATGACAGGGTCTTGCTGAACTGGGAGAAGGCCTGCTCCCCACTGAGAAGTGTCTCGTCCCAACTCTCCACCGCATGGTCAACTTTTTTGTCCATCCTATCGATCATGGTTCGGGAATCCCGGGCCACGCGAGTCCACTCCCCAATAAGAGGTTCAAACTGCGTCTGCAACTGTTCCACGAGTTTGCGGGCCTCGTCGATCATGATCACAGATCGGCTGGTTAGCTCCAGAGCAGAGGTTTCGAGTTTCCGGGCGAGACTATCGAATCTTTTTATGGCGGAAGCAAGATGGACAAGCATCTCCGGCAAATCCGGATCGTTAACAAGTTTATCGATTCCAGCCAAGATCTCTTCTGTTCGTTTGGCGATTCGTTCGAGCGGAAGATCCTCCAGGACCCTGGCAATCTTCTCCATATTTGAGGGTATAGTCGGTATCTCAGGATACACGCTGCTCAAACCTCGTCTTTTTGCCTCGCTATTGGGATGAAATCCCAATTCAACCTCCAGCTTTCCGGTCACCAGGCTCTGCATATTCATGCGAGCCCTCAGGCCCTGTTCGATTAGACGATCCAGCAGCAAACCATCTTTTTCACTCTCCATTCCTTTTCCAAAGCCCAGCTTGGACCGTGTGACACTGATAATGACGGGTATATCGAATGAGAGGTCTTTGCTGTCGAAAACAACAGCAATATCCTCCACCTGGCCGATCCGGACTCCCCGAAAAGTCACAGGCGAACCTACATCGAGCCCTTTGACATCCCCCTCAAAAAACAGAATAAGCCGGGGCTTCTCTTCATTCAGGCCGGTATCGCCAAGATAGAAAATGGCAAGAATACCCAATGCCAGCGCACTGAGCACAAACATCCCGATAATGGATGGATTGGCTTTTGCGGTCATTGGCGGCAGTTCCTCTGTCCAAACTCGTTTCGATATAGGGTATCGGCTTTTCCCACTGAAAATTCACTCATGGATATCCCTCTTCGCCACGGGTAAGAAATTTCCTCACGATAGGGTTTTCCGTCTCCGTCAATAATCGCTTGGGATCCCCCTCCGCGATCATTGTTTTGCTCGCCGCATCCAGAAAGACGGAATTATTGCCGACGGCAAAGATACTGGCCAGTTCGTGGGTCACAACCACGATGGTCGCACCCAGGCTATCCCGTAGCTCAATGATGAGATCATCCAGCAGGCGCGCACTCACCGGATCCAGACCGGCTGAAGGTTCATCGAAAAACAGGGTCTCGGGATCCAGTGCCATCGCCCTGGCAAGGGCCGCCCGTTTCTGCATACCACCGCTGATCTCGGAAGGATAGTAGTCTTCAAAGCCCTTCAGCCCTACCAGAGAAAGTTTGTATGAAACAAGTTCATTGACCTCCGCGGGTGTGAGCGACGTGTACTCTTCCAGTGGCAGGGCGATATTTTCAGCCAGCGTCATGGCGGTCCACAAGGCTCCACCCTGATAGAGCACACCCATCCTTCGCATTAACGCATTCCGCTCATTCGGCGCCAACTGCCAGAATGAGCTTCCCTGATAGAGCACCTCCCCGGCAGCGGGGGGATGCAGGCCGACCAAATGGCGCAGAAGCGTACTTTTCCCGCAGCCGCTGCCACCCATAATAATAAATATATCTCCCTGATTTATAGTGAAATTCAGATCTTTCTGAATCAGGAAATCACCATATGCCATGGTCATTCCCCGCACTTCGATATGCGCTAATCCCGAGCGATTTCCTATCTCAACCTGGGCACCTTTCGCCATGATTCATATCCCCAGACGGTTGAAAATGATGGTTGTAAGCGCGTCCCAAATGACGATCAGAAGAATTGCCGTGACCATGGCAGAGGTGGTCGCATTGCCCACAGCTGCTGAATTGCGTCCACTCTGTAGCCCTCGCAGGCAACCTGCCAGGGAGACTACAACAGCAAAAATCAGGCTTTTTATGAGACCGGTAGCGATATCAGCGAGGCTGATAGCCGCTTTGGTCTGCTGTAAATACTCCAGCAATGCGATATCCAATATCGAAACACCTACCAGCAATCCACCCAGGATACCCAGAGCATCCGACCAGAGGCAGAGCAGCGGCAACATCAAAATCAGCGCCAGCGTGCGGGGCAATACCAGAAAATCCATCGGTGAGATCCCCATGGTGCGCAGTGCGTCTATCTCCTCATTCACCTGCATGGTGCCCAGCTGGGCCGCGTAGGCCGATCCGGTGCGGCCAGCCATGATGATAGCCGTCATCATCGCCCCCATCTCTCTGACGACACCAAGCCCCACAAGATCTGCAACGTAGATCTGAGCCCCAAACATCTGCAATTGAACGGCCCCGACAAAACCAAGCACAGCACCCACCAGCAGGCTGATTATGCCAACGATAGGCAGTGCACCAGCACCGGCAGACTGGAGAAAACGGTTGAAATCAACCCATCTAAAGCTCGCTCTGCCGGTAAAGAATCTGCCGATCGAAAGCAGCCACTCACCCAGAAATGTGGCTAAACCGGTAAGCTCTTCAACCCCATCCATCGCCCATGTTCCCAGGCGATACACCAATGATCTGGTCCTAGTCCGTCTGCGGGCACCGCTTCTCTCAGGCACCTCCGTGGCCAGACGCAAGAGTCCTTTCGCCCCATCCGGCAGACCGTCCCAATTGACGGGTATATGCCGGGACTGAGCATAAGCGTCTAATTTAACCAGGAACAGCAACAGTTTGCTGTCCCAGCTCTCAAGGTCTGAACTAACAAAATCTATTTTCTCAGGCGGCTCTGGATACTGTTCAAACTGCACCTGGAATGACTGCCACGTTACTACTTCACAAGTCAGGCACCAGTCGCCTAATAATGATATTTCTACTGAATTATCAGTAAGATAAGATATTGTTAAAGACTTGCTTTGCATCTGAATCTCAGGTCGCCCAGCAACTTCTGATGACAGGATCATCCTGTTCAAATAGTTTTCCGTCAAGGATTAAGTTTCCCTTTACGCTGCCGCTACAGTTTTGAGAACAACCACAACACTACAAATTGGCAGATTTCAAAAAACCATGTCAGCAACACAAACAAAACTTCGGACAAGCAAAATCATCGGCCGGGCCTTAATCGCGGACGATGAACTATCTAATAGGGTAATTCTGAAGGCTTTGTTGAAAAAACTCGGCTACGAAGTATCTATGGCTGAGAATGGGGCAGAGGCCGTTGAGCTTTTCGAGAGAGAGTCGATCGATATGGTGTTCATGGATATCATGATGCCGATTATGGACGGCTATATCGCCACTGAACGGATTAAAGAGTCTGCTGGTGAAAAGTTCATTCCGGTAATATTCCTTACTGCCATGACTGACGAATCAGCACTCTCGCGTTGTATCGAGGTCGGCGGGGATGATTTTCTGACGAAACCATTCAGCCATACGGTACTCGCAGCCAAAATCAAAGCTATGGAGCGAATTCAAGAGCTTCATCACGATGTCATCAGTCTTTACAGCCGAATGCATCGGGATGAAGAGATTGCTGAAGAAGTCTTCAGCGGTGCTGTTATTGCCGGAAACGTAGCACTCGACCACATACGTCAACTCGTACGCCCAGCTAGCATTTTCAGTGGTGATATCCTGCTGACTGCCTATGCTCCATCCCATGACCTGCACGTACTCATGGGCGATTTTACTGGCCATGGTCTGGCCGCTGCCCTTGGCGCACTGCCAGCATCGGAAGTTTTCCGTTCGATGACGGCAAAAGGTTTTTCTCCACAACAAATCCTTCAAGGCATTAACAATAAACTCAACACTCTTCTGCCGACCGGAATGTTTCTGGCTGCCCAGTTCGTCAAAATAAGCAATACCCTGGACCATATCACCGCCTTCAATTGCGGCATGCCGGATTTTTTTCTACTCGACGGAAAGACCAGGGTAATCAAACATCGCATTTCCTCTCGCAGTCTTCCACTGGGGATCACATCCGAAATCAGTTTTCACGATGCGGCGGTGCACATAAGAACCCAATATAATGACCATGTGCTTTTGGCAACTGACGGCGTTTCAGAGGCAAGAAACCCTGATGGTGAATATTTTGGAATAGAAAGACTGGAAAATTCCATTACCCATAGTTATGACGACGACTACATTCTAAATACCGTTTCCCGCATCCTGGAAGATTTTTGCCTGGATGCTCCTCAGGATGACGACATAAGCCTTGCCGAGATACCTCTTATACCGGAACTGCTTCCGGCATGGGATCTCAACAGTCTACATAACGACAATAAAAAACAGCCGTCTGACGAATCTTCTCAGGAACATGGATCAGACAGCGTGGAATTTCATATCACGCTTCGTGGTAGTCAACTGAGGCAGGCAGACCCAGTCCCAATGCTTATAAACTACATACAGGAGATGGTTGGTCTTCACGAACATAGACGCCCACTCTTCACTATCCTGACAGAGCTTTTTGTCAATGCTCTGGACCATGGCGTGCTTGGCCTGGACTCGAATATAAAAACCGGACCAGAAGGATTTACCCGCTACTTCGAAGAGAGAGAACGACTTTTAAACAAACTCAAAGACGGCTTCATCAAAATAGGCTTGCGCATTCACCCGTTTGAACAGGGTGGAAAGATGTTAATACAAATTGAAGATAGCGGTATTGGTTTCGACTTTTTAAACAAGCAATCTACAGATGAGTCTGCATCGTTAAAACTTAGTGGCCGGGGAATCCAGCTTGTTCAAGGCCTTTGCGAATCAATCAATTATGAAAAACCTGGAAACAAGGCTGAAGTCATCTATGTATGGCAAGAATGAATGAACAATACAAAGCCCTATAAACATGAGCCTGAATATGCTGAAAACAGCAGAGATCTGATCGCGCAAGAGCAATTAAAGATCCTCTTTGAAAGTCTGCCTAATTCATTGCTTGCGACTATCGTCGCCACTATTCTAACAGCGTTTCTTTTATGGGATTTCAGCAATAGAGCGACAGTAGTAGCGTGGGTATGTTCGATGAACATCATCGTACTCATCAGGTGGCTGATCTACAAGAGGTATTTCAAATCCCTGTCAATTTCCGGAAACCTGAAAACCTGGAGATTTCGTTATGCTGCAAGCACTTTTATGGCGGCATTTGCATGGGGAAGCATTGCAATATTTCTATTTCCAGAAGAAAATTTCGCCTATCAATCCATGATAGGTTTTCTTCTTATTGGTATTGCAGCAGTTGGTATATCTTCGCAATCTGCAATAAATTCAATCGCCAGCGGTTTCCTGTTCCTGACTCTTGCACCGATTAGTTTTCGTTTCATCATAAATGCCGAACAAACTGGTTGGTCACCTGGACTATTGGTTGGGCTATTGTTGATTCTGCTTCTCAGTCTCTCCAAGCATATTAATAAAGTTATCTTACAAAATATTACACTTAGATTTGAAAGCGCAAACAGAGAGGAACAGTGGAAAAAATCAGAGAAAAAGCTTTCTCATCACATTCATGAAACACCGCTTGCCGCCATTGAGTGGACACAGGATGGGATTATTACACAGTGGAATCCCAGTGCTGAATCACTGTTTGGCTATACGAAAGACGAGGCGCTTGAAAAACATCTCAAGGACGAATGGCACTTACTTTAGGATTA